>CAXXDB010000008.1:0-632177 GCA_963666645.2 uncultured Tenacibaculum sp.
GTGTAATTAACGTAATAGAAATTGAAGATAAAACGGCTCCTTTAATAACTTCTGATAATCCTGTTTCTATCAGACATATGAAAACTAATCAATTTGCAGGTCTATTTGATGTTAATTCAGTAATAACTCTACCGTTAGATTCATATCATTTTTTAGAAATTCATCCAAATACATACGAAGATGGAGATACTCTTATAAATAGATTAATACACGACAAGGATTTCACATTTACTACAAATGCAATAACACAATCCAATGCTGAAAATTGGTTATTAAGTAAATCAGGAAATATAGATATTCATTTTAAAATACAAGACTATTATGAAGATGAGAAAAATGGGGAAAAGTTTTTAGAAAAAGCTAAATATAGAACCGAAGAGATGCAACGAGTTTTTTCAATAGCAGAAAAGGAAGGTTTTTCTAAAAATGTCATTGATGAATTTAAAAAATTGGAGAAACATCCACATTTTAAAGGAGACAAAAATCTAAAAAAGCATATAGATATGATGAAAGTAAAAGGTTTTTACTCTTAATTTATGTACAATACTATTGAATATATTTAGTATTAATTTTTAGATAGTAAAAACTACATTATGTTAAATAGAAGTTCCAATTAAAGAAAACGACCTCAGAAAACTTTGGTACAAACAATAGGTGAATGAGCGTCCATATTTTAGAGGGCTAGCAATACATATTCTTAATATTAATAAGGTTTAAAGGCTGTTCAAAACAATCTTAGTGAGTTATGATATTTTCTAAAATATAGCGATTGAGCCGTACATTGTTTCCAAAGGTTTATGCAGCCTTGATTTTTTTATTTCTTTTTGTATCAAGACAAAAAGATATGCAAACACTTAAAAGCTTTAAACAAATGCACAAGTTAAACAAGTGTATAGAAATTTTAGAGCGTGGATTTGGGCCAGGGAAAATTTTATACTCTTGTGGTAAGCTTACGAGAATGTCGTAGAAAAAAATCTTGCAGGATTTTCCTCGAATACGAGAATTATAATACAAAGGAAAAGGTTTAGCTTTTTTTGGTGTGGTCAAGCGATGGTAAATTGAGTTTAAAAATAAATACCATAAAGCATTTAAATTCTTAAAAAGCAATTATAGAATTATAGCTTACAAACTAGATTTCAATGGTAAAACTGAATATGATAACATTTGTACTATAATGTTCTGCGTTATGTAACTTGAGCCTTGGTTAAAAGCGAAAGCTGTTACTAAAGTTTCTTAAAAAAAATTATTCTAAAAGGTTTCTTCTACAATGCTATTGGACCACTCTTTTTACGAAGTGACGATAAGAGAGAAGTGAAATGTGTGTGTAATGATAATATTAAATCAATTGTTTATAATTAATAAAAAGTATAATTAGAAAAAGATATTAAATACTATATTTTCGTTTTCATGACGAACATATTAAAAGCCATAAAGAATTTAGTCGATAATCCAATTGTTGACATAAAACCATATTATCAAGGTAGGAATAGAGCTAATAGTGTTGGTGATGCTTTAGAGGTTTATATAAAAGACATTTTTGCTGGTACTATAGGAAAGAATGAAGCTGAAAGTATAATAGAATATAATAAGCATTTCTCGTATCTAGGAAATCAAAATAATCCACCAGATTTAATGATAAAAGGTGGAGACGCGATTGAAGTTAAAAAAATTCAGAGTCCAAAAAGTGCATTAGCTTTAAATAGCTCTTATCCTAAAGCAAAATTATTTGTTGATAGCCCAATGCTAACTAGAGCTTGTAGAGAATGTGAAGATTGGAAGGAGAAAGATATTATCTATGCAGTTGGCTGTACTACTGATGATTCTGTAAATTGGTTATGGTTAGTTTATGGAGACTGTTATTCTGCTGACAAAGAGACTTATGAGAGGGTTAAAAATAAAATATCTGAAGGAATAACAGAAATTGGAGATGTAGAATTTACTGAAACAAAAGAATTAGGTAAAGTAAAAAAGGTTGACCCTTTAGGAATTACTGATTTAAGAATTAGAGGAATGTGGCATATAGTAAATCCTGACAAAGTTTTTGATTATATTAATGATAATGAAGAATCAAAATTTAAGTTGAGAGTTTTAATGTCTGCTGAAAAATATAAATCATTCCCAAAAGAAGACAAAGAAGAACTTGAATCGAATGAAGATTTAAATATGGAAAATATCAAGATTAAAAACCCAAATAATGTTGCTGATCTAATTGATGCAAAGTTTATAAAATACAATATTAAATAATGAACATAATTTCCTTTTTTGCAGGTGCAGGTGGACTTGATTTAGGTTTTGAAAGAGCCGGATTTAACGTTAATTGGGCAAATGAATATGATAAAGAGATATGGGAAACATATGAAAAAAATCATCCAAATACTGTTTTAGATAAAAGAAGTATGAGAAATATTTCTATTTCTGAAATTCCTGATAAACCAATGGGAGTCATAGGTGGTCCACCTTGTCAAAGTTGGAGTGAAGCTGGAGCATTAAGAGGTATTAAAGATAAAAGAGGTCAATTGTTTTATAACTTTATTGAAGTTCTTGAGGAAAAACAACCATTATTCTTTCTTGCAGAAAATGTATCTGGAATGCTTTCTCCAAGACACAAAGAAGCATTGAATAATATTAAGGATATGTTTAAAAATGCTGGAGTTGGTTACGATTTATCTTTTGAGCTATTAAATGTCTCTGATTATGGTGTTCCTCAAGACAGAAAAAGAGTATTTTTTATTGGATTTAGGAGAGATTTAAAAATAGATTTTCAGTTTCCAAAAAAGTTTGTAAAAAAAATCACATTAGAAGAGGCTATTGGAGATTTAAAAGATAATGTTTTACCAGCTCAAGAGAAGAATTATACTAATGGTGAAAATTGTGAAATTTTAAATCATGAATACATGATTGGTAATTTTTCTACAATATTTATGTCTCGAAATAGAGTTAGAAGTTGGGATGAACAATCATTTACAATTCAAGCAGGAGGAAGGCATACTCCAATACATCCTCAAGCTCCAAAAATGAAATTTATAGAACAGAATAAAAGAATATTTGTTTCTGGTAAAGAACATCTTTATAGACGTTTAAGTATTAGAGAATGTGCTAGAATACAGACTTTTCCTGATGATTTTAAATTTTATTATAATAACGTTACAGCTGGTTATAAAATGATTGGTAACGCTGTTCCTGTTGAGATGGCAAATATTTTGGCCAGTCAAATAAAGTTACATTTAGAGTCAAAAGGAATAACAGAATATATTGAAATTAAAAACCAAAAATCTGTTTCTAAACTTGAAGCTGTTGAGACGACCTCATAAAATTTTGGCTAAAACAATAGGTGAAATGAGCGTCCATTATTTAAAAGTTTATTGACCCAAGTACTGAATATCACAGAGAACAAATACAGTTTCTAGGATATTTTACATAACTATAAAATTATAGCTTACGAATGGACTCCTCTCATAAAATACCAATGATAACATTTGTACTATAATGTTCTGCGTTATGTTACTTTGCTTTGGTTAAAAGCGAAAGTTATTACTACATTTTCTTTAAAAAATTTATTCTAAAAGTTTCTTCTGCAAAGTTAATGGAACACTTTTTATGCGACGACGTAGGAGGGAAGCATAATGTGTGTGGAATGGTTTAAAAAAAATATTTTCAAAAGACAATTACCTCAATATAATTTACTTGAAACAAAATTTTAATATACATTGTTAACACACGTTTTTATTTTCCAATTTTTATTGTAAGTTTGTAACCAATGTATAAGGTTGTGCAATATGGTTACAAAAGAGTATTATTCGTTAAATGAGGTATCTCAAATATTGGGAAAGAGTAAAGAAACTTTAAGACGTTGGGATAGAGAAGGTAAGTTTCCTGCTGTAAGAGAGCCTATTAGCCAATATAGGATTTACAAAAAAGAACAAATTAACATACTCCTAGAACAACTATCTATAGACTACGAAGATACAATAGATAATTCTGTAGAACCAATTAAAGAGTTTAAAGTTTTAGAATTATTTGCAGGCACTGGAGGTTTAGCTGTTGGTCTAGAAAAAGCAGGTATTAAATGTGTTGCTTTAAATGAAATAGATAAATGGGCTTGTCAAACTTTAAGAGAAAATAGACCAAAATGGAATGTTTTTGAAGGAGATGTAAAGTCTTTTGATTTTACTGCATACAATAATCAAGTAGATATTGTTACAGGAGGTTTTCCTTGTCAAGCATTTAGTTATGCAGGAAAAAAATTAGGTTTGCAAGATGCACGAGGAACTCTTTTTTATGAGTTTGCTAGAGTAGTAAAAGAAGTGAATCCACTTATTTGTATTGGGGAAAATGTAAAAGGATTATTATCTCACGAAAAAGGGAAAACAATAGAGGGGATGATTTCTATTTTAGATGAAATCGGATATAACGTAATGCCTGTGCAAGTTTTAAAAGCAATTAATTACAAAGTTCCTCAAAAACGAGAGCGTGTAATATTAGTTGGAGTTCGAAAAGACATTGATTTGAAATACGAATATCCTACGCCTCATAATAAAATTTACAATCTAGTTGATGCTCTTAAAAAAGGAGAGTTATATGATTCTAATGTACCAAAATCTGAAGGTTCAAAATATCCTGAACACAAAAAGAAAGTATTAGATTTAGTTCCTCAAAAAGGGTATTGGAGAAATTTACCATTAGATGTTCAAAAAAAATATATGGGAAAAAGCTTTTATTTAGGAGGAGGAAAAACCGGTATTGCTCGCAGAATTGGTTGGGATGAACCTAGTTTAACCTTAACTTGTAGTCCTGCACAAAAACAAACAGAAAGATGTCATCCCGAAGAAACGCGACCATTTACTGTACGAGAATATGCTAGAATACAAACTTTTCCAGATAACTGGAAGTTTATGGGCTCCATTTCTCAGCAATACAAGCAAATAGGGAATGCAGTTCCTTGTAATTTAGGACAAGAAATAGGATATTCAATAATTAAGTTTTTAAATGAATATTACTCAAAATTGAGTAAATCAAAATCTTCAAATTAAAACTTATGAAAAGTATTGCTTTTAACCTCCAAGTCCATTACAAGAGGTATTGAAGTTTTACAGTTGATAAATATTAATAAATGATTAGATTAGTGCAAATTTTTAATTTATCCCTTATCTAAATTGGATATCTGATGCCGATCTTATAAATCACACTCAAAGTTTACTATTAGCTGCACAGCAAGCTCGTGTTAAAAAACAAAGAGAGTTTCACAAAAACGTCATTGACCCATTTCAAGCTATTTTCGAAATGTCTGGATATCCTATGGATAGTGTGGATTGGAGAAAAGCAGAATTAGCAAGGCAAGTTGGTAAAACTGTACAAAACAAAATAGGGGAGTTTCATCAAAATATATTAGGAAGTGTTGCTAATTGGAATAACCTAGGTACTGGGCAAATAGTTGATTTGAGATCAACAACAAATCAAATAATAGCTGAAGTAAAAAATAAACATAATACCGTAACAGGCTCTAAAAAAGTTGATGTATATGATCAATTAGCAAGTTTAGTAATGCCAAATGCTAGTATTTATAATGGTTATACAGCATATTTTGTTAATATAATACCAAAGAATAGTACAAGGTATAATAGACCTTTTACTCCTCCAGATAATACCACTAAAACAAATAGACCATCTAATATTTTAATAAAAGAAATTGATGGGGCTAGTTTTTACCATATTGTTACTGGAGAACAATCAGCATTAAGGGATTTATATCTCGTCTTACCTGATGTAATTCATCAAATTCTAGGAAGAACTCAATTATCAAATACAGATAAAATTGCCTTATACAGATACTTTGCAAAGGCTTATAGTTAATGAAATGGCCTCTAAAATTTTGGTTAAAACAATAGGAGAAATGAGCGTCCATATTTTAGGGATTTAGTAATAAGGTTTTTAATTGTTTCATTTAAACTAGAGATTTCAAAGCAATCTTAACGAGTTACAATGTTTTCTAAAATATAGCGATTGAGCCGTGATTGTTTCCAAAGTTTTATGCAGCCTTGATTTTTTTGTTTCTTTTTTTATCAAGAAAAAAAGATATGTGATATTTAAAAATGTTGAATCATTGCACAATTAAAGCAAGTGTATAGAAATTTATTTTTCTTAAATTTTATACTCTTGCGGAAACCTTTACGAGAATGCAAGACTTTATGGGATATTTTACATAATATAGAATTATAATATTTCAATAGTAAAACTGAATATGATATATTTGTACTATAATGTTCTGCGTTATGTAACTTGAGCTTTGGCAAAAGCGAAAGTTCTTACTACAGTTTCTTTAAAAAATTTATTCTCAAAAGTTTCTTCTACAATACTAATGGAACACTTTTTATGCGACGACGTAGGAGGGAAGCGTAATGTGTGTGGAATGAACATTATAAGACATAAGCTTAAATTATATTCACATTACAACTAATAAATACTACATTTAATCAAATATAGTGTAATAAAGTTGTTTTTTAATAAATATGTAGTATATTTGCTAATATTAAAATTAATTATATATAAAAATGGCAGAATCTCCTAGAAGAAAAAGATTTGAAAGTGTAGCAACAAATAGAGTCGCAAAAGTTTTAAAAGGCCTTGAGAGTTTAGAAAAATGCTCAAATAAGAATAACTATGAATATAATTCAAGCGATATAAAAAAAATGGAAAGAGCTTTAAGGGAAAAAGTTAGTGATGTAATAAAATCTTTTACTAAAGAGCTTGACAAAGGAAAAGATAACGAATTTAAATTTTAGAATTTATGGAAAAATTAAAATATAGAATGAGCAAAACTAAAAACAGACTTGCAAATAAGCTTAATATTGAAGATAATTCCATATCAAATTTGACTATTAAACAACTCTTTTTACTTAAAAAAGAATTAAACCTTAATATAAAAATCGATTAATATGACCGAAAAAGCACTATGTCTTTCCTTAATGAGAGCAGAAACAGAAGATGATGTTATTAATATATTGAAAGAGAATAAATATTGGGATGAACCTAAATATTGGAGATTCTATGGAGATAAGGAAAACAACTATAGTGCTGCTGGGAATCAAGCTGACGAATCTGAAGCAGCGTTGGTAGAAAAAATCACCAATAGTCGAGATGCAATACTTATGAATGAGTGTTTGACTAGAGGGATTGACCCAAAAAGTGATATGGCTCCTGTTGGTGTGCAGGAAGCTGTTGCTAGGTTTTTTGAGGATGATTCTGAAAACGAACTAGCTGGTCAAGTTAAAGAATGGTCATTGCAAAAAAGAAGAGAAGTTGCTAAAAATATATCGGTTTACATTACAGGAAATAAGCCATCTGCAGATAAATACCCTTGCATTAACATTGCTGATAAAGGAGAAGGTCAAACTCCATTGGAAATGCCAAATACTATTCTATCATTAGGCGAATCAATAAAAAGAAAAATCAGTTTTGTACATGGAAAATGGAACATGGGTGGAACCGCTGCATTAGTATATTGTGGAAAGGAAAATCTACAATTAATAGTTAGTAAAAGAAATCCAAAATTGCTTGAAGAAGAATCAGGATTATTAGCCAATAACTGGGGTTTTACCATTGTTAGACGTGAAAATCCAGAAGGAAAAGAGACATCAAGTACTTATAAATATTTAGCTCCATTAGGTACAGATATAAAGCCAAACGAAGGAGAATTATTGAACTTCGAGAGTGATACTCTACCAATTTTTGCTCAATTTAATAATCCATATTCTGTGGAATCTGAATGGGGAACTCTAGTAAAGCTTTATGAATACGAAACAAAAAACAAACAAAATGTTCAAGGTAGTGGAGGATTATTGAGACCATTAGACTTACTAGCTCCCGATTTAGGGTTGCCTTTTAGGCTACATGAATGTAGATATGAAGGTACACCTGGTTCATTTGAACATCAAGTCAATGGTTTACGTGTTAGATTACATGATGATAAAGGTAATTCTTTGGAAGAAGGCTATCCAACTTCAACTAAATTAGTTATAGATGGTGAACAAATAACAATTACTGTTTATGCATTTAAAGGTGACAAGGCAAAAACCTATAGAGATAATGATAAGGGAATAATTTTCACATTAAATGGACAAAGTCAAGGTTGGATAGATGATAGGCTTTTTAGTAGAGCAAAAGTAGGTTTGGGTTTTCTTAAAAACTCATTATTGGTTATGGTAAATTGTAGTCAATTATCATATAGAGCTCAAGAAAAACTATTTGTAAATGACCGTGTCCATTTAAGAAAAGGCCCATTTAGAGATAAAATTATATTAGAAATAATTGATTATTTATCTAATCATCAAGGACTTTCTGAAATACAAGAGGAAAGAAAAAGAAAATTAAAATCTGATAAAATAAATGATTCAAAGCCAATCGAAGCAGTTTTGTCAAATGTGTTTAAGCATTCAAGTGCTTTGTCTAGGATATTTTTAAATGGCCATAGATTGTCCAATCCATTTAAATCAAAGAAAGTCAAAGATGATAAAAAGGCTTTTGTAGGGAACGCATATCCAAAATTTTTCAAGTTTAAAAAATTATCCTATGGTGAAACCCTTAAAAAGGGCGTAAATATTGATTCTCGCTCAAGAATATTCTTTGAAACTGATGCAAATAATGACTATTTTAATAGAAAAACAAAACATGGTACATATAAGTTACTAGTTAAAACTGATAGTGATTATTCTGAAGTTAATAATACGACTTACAGCTTAAATTTATTAAATGGCATTGCTACATTAAATTTAGATATTAATTCAGAATTCAATGTAGGCGATAAACGCACCTTTAAATTAGTTGTTACAGACCCTTTACGTATTATTGACCCACCATTTTCAAATGAGTTTGAATTAACAGTACATCCAAAAGCACAAAAAGGAAAGGGAAATAAAAAGCCACGAATAAAACCACCTGGAAAAGAAAAAGGAAACGATAGAGATTCGCTTGGTGGAATTCAAATACCAGAGATAACTCCTGTTTATGAAAAAGATTGGGATAATCACCATTTTGATAAATATTCGGCTTTAAAAGTAGTTAAAACAAAAAATAAAGACTCTGCAAATGCAGAAAATGAGACTGTATTTGACTTTTTTGTTAATATGGATAACATCTATTTGTCATATGAAATAAAAGACAATATTAAGAACAAAGAATTACTTGAAAGCCAATATAAATATGGAATGTTATTACTAGGAATCTCATTGATATACGATAGTAAACAAAACCCTAAAGAAGATTCAGAAGTGTATGAGGATATTGAAGACAAAATATTTGAGTTCTCAAGAGCAATGAGTCCAATGATAATCCCGATGATTCAAGAGTTTGGTGATTTAGATTTGAAAAGTGAGTTAATTACTCAATTATCTGATTAGTTTATGAAATAAAACCACTTCTTTAGAACTAGAAGATTGCTTATTGTAGTTAGCGTACCATTTTCTGTTGGGCACATCTCTCCAAATTCTCTCTTCATCCATAATTATTTCTTCAAATCCAGCTTCGTTCATTGTTTCCAAATATTTTGGTAATTGCCATTCTATATTAGAAAATGCAATAATCTGTGCAACGATTGTATTCTTGTCGCAAACTTTGGATATAGAATCAAAAGATTCTTTAATATTTGAATAATAATCTGTTAATCCTTTTTGTTGTCTATTTCCCATAGCATAATAAGTCAATCCATGACCATCTAAACTATTTGCAATCCAAAATGGAGCAGGAGTTTCTTTTCTCCCAAATATTTGCCACCTATGGTATACTACGTGCACTCCAGGATATGGAGGAGATGTCAAAACTAATTTTGGACTTTTGCTAAACAGACGCTTATGATTTTTAATTTCTTTTGCAGGAGCATTAATAGTTTTAGAATATGAAGAGGAAACAGATTCGTTGAAATCCAAGCTACCATTCTTCATTTTTAATAAATTTTCTAATATTTTATTTTTAAATTTTGTAATAGATGGAATTTCTTTTGTAGAATCTAATGCCCATTGTCCAGTTTTAAGAAGAATACACCTAACAAATTTTTGTTCTTTTTTACTAAATTTTTCTAAACTTAAAAAGTAAAGGTACTGTTCTAATACTTTTCTTATTGGCCATGTTAGATTATTTGATAAATTTCTTTGATAACCTTTTTCTATCCATTTATCTGGTCTCGGTACGTCTAATTTACAACCAACTTTATTTGTAGTGTGCTCAATCCATTTTGAGATGACCTTTAACCTAGATGATGATAAAGGATTAGTCTTAACTGATGATAAAAACTCTGCTAATGTGCTTATATCAAAACCAATGGAATCTCGACCAAGTAATTTTGCTTCAACTAAAGTTGTTCCTCCACCCATAAATGGGTCAAGTATTAGGTCTCCAGGCTCTGTAAAATGCTCAATGAATTCTCTCGCCATAATAGGAGAGAAGCGAGCAGGATAATTATAAAAATCATGAGTGTAACCAGAAACCCTCTCTTTTGAGTTTGCAGCTGCTGTTAAATTTTCTTTATCTGTATCTGTAAATATCATGCTTCTGGAAATATTTCTGTTAAATCATACTTTTTTTTACTACCACCCAATTCATTTATTGCTAGAAGGGCTTTATGCTTTGTAACAGGTTTCCTCTTTTTATGATAGTTAGGGTCTTTGCACAAATAGTGAATAGTTGTAGTATTCAAACCATCTATTTTTGAAATCTCTGATTTAGTAATTCCCTCTTTAGTTAGAATTTCTTGAAAAATCGTCATTTAATTAATTTTAATCAAATATAATAAAATTTAATAAAAAGTAATGTTTTTTAATGATTATTTTGGCCTCATAAAATTTTGGTAAAACAATAAGGTGAAGTGAGCGTCCATATTTTAGGGGTTTAGTAATACTGATTCTTAAGAGTTTCTATTTTACAAGGGATTTCAAAGCAATGTTAATGAGTTACAATGTTTCCTAAAATATAGCGAATGAACCGTAAATTGTTTCCAAAATTATATGCAGCCTTGAATTTTTGTTTCTTTTGTTTCAAGACAAAAGAAAATGAAAGAAAGAAAAAAGGATAAATTGAAGCTCTACATATAACAAGTGCATAGAATTTTATTTTTCTTAAAATTTATGCTCTTGTGGCAATCCACGAGAATCACGTAAAATTTTTTATTACGTACATTTTATCGAATACGCGATTTTTAATATGAGTAAAAAGGTTAGCTTTTATTTTGGCGTTGGCAAGCGATGGATAATTGTGTGTAAAATAAATTGCCAGAGCAATTTGATTTTATAAAACAATCGAGCGCTTGGTAGCGGCTATTTTACATAATGGCTAATTATAGATACATAATGTTTTAAAAAACTCTGCGAAGCAAACCGCTTAATAGTTTAATGACCCAAGTACCAATTATTCTTATGAAAACGAAAGCTTCTGGGATATTTTACATAATACTACATTATAGCTATCAAATGGAATCCACTCATCAAAATACAAATGACAACATTTGTACTATAATTAATATTATGTTAAATAACAAATAATATTTACGACTTTAAAATAAAAATAGATATTCCTGCAAAAACGATAATTTGAAGCCACTTTAAATAAAACCCTGTTTTTTTATTTTTTATTATTATGTTAGAAACAGCTCCTGCCAGTATAGCAATGACAGAGAATATAGTGAAAGAAACCACAATAAACAATCCGCCTAAAACATAGAATTGATATACTGTGGCTAATGTTTCAGAGAATAAAAACTGAGGGAAAAATGCTAAAAAGAAAACAGTAACTTTTGGGTTTAATACATTCATCCAAAACCCTGTTTTATAGAGTTGTAAAATAGATTTTTTTTCGATATTATCTGTAGATAAAATAATTTTTTCATCACTTTTATATACGATATATGCTAAGTATAGTAAATAACTTACACCCAGTATCTTAATAGTAAATAACACACCGGGATTGGTCTTAATAACTTCTGAAATTCCAAATGCAACCAATGTTGTATGAATAATACAGCCCGTCATTAAACCAAAAACAACAGCCCACCCATATTTTCTACCATTTACAATACTTTGCGTTAATACAAAAATATTATCCGGACCAGGTGAGATTGCCAAACCTGCTGTTGATACGGCAAATAAAATGAGTGTTTCTATCATCTTGAAAAGAAATTAATGCTTTAGAATTGCTTTATTAATTCTTTTTACCAGCAAAGGCCCCTCATAAATGAATCCTGTATAGATTTGTATTAAAGCTGCACCTGCTTCAATTTTTTCTAAAGCATCTTTTTCAGAATGTATCCCTCCTGCTCCAATAATTGGAAATGCTTTATTAGAATTATCAGAAAGATATTTTATAATTCGGGTACTTTTATTTTTTATCGGCTGACCACTTAAACCTCCATTTCCTATCTCTTTCAATCGACTTTCTGAAACCGTTAATCCTTTTTTTCTATCAACAGAAGTATTGGATGCTATAACTCCATCTGTTTTAGTATCTGCAATCAATTCAATAAGCTCATCTAATTGATGATTGTTTAAATCAGGTGAAATTTTTAATAAAATTGGTTTTTGTGTCAATTTTGAATTATTAATCTTCTGAATTTCGGTAACCATTTCTTTTAAATAGTCAATACTCTCTAATTTTGCATCACTGGAAACATTTGGACAACTTACATTCAGTACAAAATAATCGACATACGGATGTAATTCTTCAAAACACCTTTTGTAGTCTGCCGTATAACTTTCTGGTTGAGTTGTTGTATTTTTTCCAATATTTCCACCAATAATAACTTTTTTTTTGTTCTTTTTTAATTGAACAATAGTAGCTTTTAAACCTTGATTATTAAACCCCATTCTATTAATAATTCCCTGATCATCTTTCAATCTGAATAATCTTTTTTTTGGATTTCCTGTCTGTTCTTCAGGAGTTATGGTTCCAATTTCAATGAAACCAAAGCCAAAATCTGCTAATTCATTATATAAAACTGCATTTTTATCAAAACCGGCAGCTAAACCAACCGGGTTTTTGAACGTTAATCCAAATAAATTTCTTTCTAATCTTTTATCGTTGACCTGATACATATTTCTAAAAACAGCAACCATAAAAGGGATTTTAGACATAAATTTTATTAATGAAAATGTAAATTGATGAATCTTTTCCGGGTCGAAAAGAAAAAATACTGGACGGATTATTAATTTGTACATTTTTAGTTAATTAGACCGGACGAAGTTGAAACCTGAAATTTTACCGCTATATTTAATTTATGATTTCCCAACTCCGCCGAGATGGCATTAATGTATAAAAACTCCAAAAAAAGTCTTTATATTATCTTAGTTCTGCACCAACATTCTTTTGAAATGTTTGTTGTAATTTTTGCATTATTTTATCAATCTGCTTGTCATTTAATGTTTTGTTTTCATCTTGTAATACAAAACTTACTGCATACGATTTTTTGCCTTCGGGCAGGTTTTTTCCCTGATATACATCGAATAAGTCTACTTCTTTTAATAATTTTCTTTCTGATTGGAAGGCTAAATTATAGATTTCCTTAAACTCTATTTTGTTATCTAGTAATAGGGCTAAATCTCTTTTTACAGGAGGAAATTTAGGTAAATTTGAAACTTTTATTCTCTTTTTCTTTAATAGATTTATCATTTCATCCCATTGAATATTAGCGGATAAAACTTCTTGCTTAATAGAAAATTCTTTTAATATTGATTGTTTAACAACTCCTAAGTCAACTAACCTTACTTTCCCTGAATTTAATGTCAACCCTTCAGAAAATATATCAGATTTTATTGGAGTTGTTTTTAGTTTAGAAATTCCTAACCGTGCTAACAAGCTGAAAATTAATCCTTTTAAATAAAAAAAATCAGAAGATTGCGTAGTTGTTTTCCAACTATCTTTCAATCTATTTCCGCTAACAAGCAACATTAAGTGTTTGTCTTCCTCATATATTTTATTATATCTGTGGTATGATTTACCGAATTCAAAAAATTTTAATGAATTATTTTTCCTATTTATATTATATGCAATACTCTCTAATCCGCTGAAAAGTAACGACTGTCTCATCACTTTTAAATCATTACTTAAAGGGTTTCGTATTTCTACATTATAATTCTCATTTAAATCTTCTGATAATGCTATATAATCAGCTTTAGTAAGTGAATTTGTCATTGTTTCATGAAATCCTAATGAAACCAATTGATTGGCAACAATATTCTCAACTTTAATCTGAATATTATTATCAAATGAAACTGATGTGGTTAATTTGTGTGAAGATTTAATGTTATTATACCCGTAAATACGTAAAATCTCTTCAATAATATCAGCTTCTCTTTGAACATCTGTCCGATAAGATGGAATTACTAAACCCAAGCCAACCTCAGTAGCACTATTGATTTTTATCTCTAATGATATTAAGATGTTTTTAATAGTTTCTTTTGGGATTTCCTGACCAATTAATCTATAAACGCTGTCAAATGATAAGAATATTTCAAAGTTTTTTACTTTTTGAGGGTAGAAATCCATAATGTCAGAAGATATTTTGCCTCCTGAATATTGTTCTATTAATAAAGCGGCTCTCTTTAAAGCATATTGCGTTTGATTAATGTCAACTCCTCTTTCAAAACGGAAAGATGCATCTGTATTTAATCCATGCCTTTTTGCTGTTTTACGAATTGATATAGGGTTAAAACAGGCGCTTTCTAAGAAAATAGTGACCGTACTTTCTGTTACTCTGGACTTTAATCCGCCAAAAACTCCACCAATACATAAAGGGGTGTTCTCTGCATCACAAATCATGATGTCTTCTGAGTATACTTCTCTTTCAATTTCATCTAAAGTAATGAATTTTGTTTTTTCTGCCAATCTTTTAACAACAATTTTGTTTCCTTTTATTTTTGCCCCGTCAAAGGCATGTAGAGGTTGCCCTAATTCGTGAAGCACATAGTTTGTTATATCAACTATATTATTTTTAGGAGTTATACCAATTGCCTTTAGTTTATTTTTAATCCATTCAGGTGAGTCTTTAACTTCAACATTAGTAATTGTAATTCCGCAATATCTGGGAACTAGCTCGTCATCTTCTACTTCTATATCAATCTTTAACCTTCTTTCATCGACATGAAAATCAGAAACAGATGGAGAAATTAATTCAAGGTTAATATTTTTTTGCAATAAACCAGCTCTTAAATCCCTTGCTACTCCATAATGACTCATCGCATCTGTTCTGTTGGGTGTTAATCCAATTTCAAATACATAATCTGTTTCTATGCTGAAAACTTCTGCACAAGGAGTACCAGGTATAAGAGATTTGTTAAGAACCATAATTTCATCATGATTTGATCCTAATCCTAATTCATCTTCTGCACAAATCATTCCCTGACTTATTTCTCCTCGTATTTTTCTTCTTTTAATTTTAAAACTTTCTCCGCTTTCATCATATAAAATTGTATCTGTAGTAGCTACAGCGACTTTTTGTCCGGATGCCACATTAGGAGCTCCACAAACTATTTGCACTATTGCTTCATTGCCTAAATTTACTGTGGTAATTTTCAACTTATTTGCATTTGGGTGTTTCTCACAAGTCAATATTTCACCAACTACTACGCCTTCAAGACTTCCTTTAATACTCTCTTTCAGCTCAATTCCTTCTACCTCTAATCCTAAATCGGTTAGTAATTCTCCAATTTTTTCAGGAGGTTGGTCAAATTGCAAAAATTGCTGTAGCCAATTATATGATATTTTCATGTTTTAAATTAGTATTTAGCTTACAAATTTACATTTTTTTCGACGATTTTTAGTATTAATTCAATTTGTTAACCAAAGCAAATTCCTTCTTTCTTTCTAAGATTTTCAGAAGATAATTGTTATGATAAGTCATTTTAAGTTTTTTTCTTTTATACCTTGATTTAGTTCGTTTATACAATCTCAATAAATAAAATTCAAAGAGACGGGCTTTTCTCTCAAATCAACAATTTAAATCCTCTCTTTGTGTAATCCTTAAGTATTCATAAAACAAAACCGATTAAAACCATACTGAACTATCAGAATAACAGGGTGATGAATTAGGTCTTTTAATGAAATATTTAATAGTTTATTTTTTTTAGGTTCAGATTATTAATACTCCTGACTTTGAATCATCTCTGTATACCGTAATACTTCTTAAACTTTTTTCCATGATGTAAGATATGTAGTGAATGAATTAATAAAAAAGCTGCTAATGGTATAATAGCAGCTTTTGATTTTTTTCTTTTCAAATTTCTTTCTGGTAGCTTTAGCAATTCTCCCTCTATTTATTATCTAGCATTAATAGTTCATGACAGATAACTTCAGTAATATAACATTTTTTACCCTCTTTAGTTTCGTAAGTTTTAGAGGTTAATTTTCCTTCAATCATAACTTTGCTACCCTTATCTAAATAATTTTCAATTATTTCAGCAGTCTTATTCCACGCAACTATATTATGCCATTGTGTGTCTGTTACTTTTTGACCCTGAGAGTCTTTGTACGTTTCATTAATTGCAATTGAAAATTTTGCTAATTTTTTGCCTGAATTTAATTCAGTGATTTCCGGTTTATTTCCTAAATGACCAATTAACTGTATCCGGTTTTTAAGTGCATTCATATTATTCTTTTTTATATGTTAATAAAGTTAATATTTTGCTGTTCAAAAGAACTGGCAATGCAAAGGTGTAGATTACCTGAAACTACTATCGGTTGTAAAATAATTACTTTCGATTGTAAATGGTTGTATTCGGTTACATTCGATTATTTTTATATATTTGATACTATTATAATCTTTAAAAAACCATAAAAAATTCTGTGAATTAGTATGGAAATCAAAAAATGTTTAGAATGTAAAGAACCTTTAAAAGGAAGATCTGATAAAAAATTTTGTTCTGATTATTGCAGAAACACTCATAACAATAAAGTTGATACGGATACAAGAAACTTAATTCGTAATATTAATAACAGACTTAAAAAAAATTATAAAATACTCTTAAAATTAAATACAAAAGGAAAAACTAAAGTATCGAGAACAAAATTATACGACAAAGGCTTCGATTTTCAGGTATTTACGTCTGTTTATAATACTAAAACCGGCAATACTTATTTTTATGTATATAATCAAGGATATTTAGTATTAAAAAACGAATTACTTCTATTGATTAAGAAAGAATTGTAACAACTCAGTAAAATTTACTCCACAACTGTATATTTTTTAAATCAGAGATTCTGTATCTTTATAGTTATTATAAACGTAAATAACTTCATTACTGGGAGGTTTCAGAGTTAATGCCGCAATTCATAGAACGAGAGAATCAAAAATATTAAATGTAATCCAATAACTCCGCCGGGAAAAAAGAAATCTTAATTCAAATCTTAGATGAAAGCAAAAAAATTAAAAATGGAAATACTATAACTTTTAGCGATAATATTTTTGCTGACTATAAACAACAGTCAGCTTGGTGTAGTCTCTTTAATTTTAGTTAACAGAGATGAGATTAATGAAGAAATTCATATTGTGAATACCTATGTTAACGGTATTTCTACTGGAAAAATTGAAATTAAACTGAGATAAACCCATTTCTTTCTCGAAGAATAAAAAGTGAAGTAATCAAATATTCTTCACTTTTTATTCTTTTAATATGTGATAATTGAATCCATATTATATTTTTGCACCATGGCAAAACAAGAGAATCCATTTAAGAAAATTGTTTCCCACGCAAAAGAATACGGGTATATTTTTCAATCCTCAGAAATATATGATGGTTTAAGTGCAGTATATGACTATGGCCAAAATGGAGTAGAATTAAAAAAAAACATCAGAGAATATTGGTGGAAAGCAATGGTACAAATGAATGAAAATATAGTAGGCATAGATACCGCTGTATTAATGCATCCCACTATTTGGAAAGCCTCCGGTCATGTTGACGCTTTTAACGATCCTCTGATTGACAATAAAGATTCTAAAAACCGTTATAGAGCAGACGTTTTAGTGGAAGATTATTGTGCTAAAATAGAAGCAAAAATTGATAAAGAAGTTAAAAAAGCTGCAAAAAGAGCCGGAAAACTTTTTGATAAAGAGAAATTTTTAGCAACAAATCCGAGATTATTAAGGTATCAGGAAAAAATTAATACCATCCTTTCCCGGTTAGCCAAATTATTGGAAGAGCAAAATTTAGATGATATAAAAGCACTCATCGAAGAACTGGAAATTACCGATCCGGTAACAGGCTCTAAAAACTGGACAGACGTAAAGCAATTTAACTTAATGTTTGGAACACAAATAGGAGCTTCTGCTGAAAACTCAACCCAGGTGTATCTCCGGCCGGAAACAGCTCAAGGTATTTTTGTGAATTTTCTCAATATCCAAAAAAGCGGAAGACTAAAAATTCCGTTTGGTATCGCACAGACAGGAAAGGTCTTCAGAAATGAAATTATTGCCCGGCAGTTTATCTTCAGAATGCGTGAATTTGAGCAAATGGAAATGCAGTTTTTTATAAAACCGGGAACTCAAAAAAAATGGTATCAACATTGGAAAGAAACTCGTTTAAAATGGCATTTGTCTTTAGGAATGGGTCAGGAAAATTACAGGTTTCATAATCATGAAAACCCGGCACATTATGCAGATACTGCCACAGATATAGAATTCAAATTTCCGTTTGGTTTTAAAGAATTAGAAGGAATCCATTCCAGAACTGATTTCGATTTAAAACAGCACGAAAAACATTCCGGGAAAAAATTACACTATTTCGATTACGAAGAAAACAGAAGTTATATACCGTATGTTTTAGAAACCTCAATAGGTTTAGACCGTATGTTTTTAGCGATTTTTTCTAATGCTCTGAAAGAGGAAGAATTGGAAGGAGATACTGGTAGAACTGTTCTGAAATTACCTGCAGTATTAGCACCAACCAAGGCTGCAATTTTACCACTGGTCAAAAAAAAACGGACTGCCTGAAGTTGCCCGTAAAATTGTTAATGAACTGAAGTGGGATTTTAATGTCATATATGATGAGAAGGATACGGTAGGTCGTCGTTATCGTCGTCAGGATGCTGCAGGAACTCCTTTTTGTATTACTGTAGACCATGATACTTTAAATGATAACGCCGTTACCATTCGTTACAGGGATACTATGAAACAAAAAAGAGTGAAAACAGAAGATTTAAAAGCTGTTATTAAAGAAGAAGTAAATATGCAATCATGGTTGAGAGGAATACATTCACGTTAAATGCAGAGCCAACTCAGGTCAAATTATCAAAAAGGAACTTTTCTAAGGCATAAATATATAAAATTAAATCCATCAACAGAACCTGAATTTAAGCATAAACTTTTAGCAACAGGGGTAGCGGTGTGACGACTTCCCGTAAAAATGGAATGCCTCGACAAAAAGTTTGAATTTTTTCCAATTTTAAAGAGCCTTCTGATTTTTTTCAAAACTAAGGTCAGAACCGGAATTTAGAGACCGTATAAAAACAGCTCTCAGACAAGTTGCAAGTACTATGGGAAAGCTAAAAAACACTCATTTATCAAACTTCTTTAGAAAAGACTATTGTTCAAAACAATTTTTACAGACAATCAATCGGGTAATATAAAAATTGTGAAAATATTTATGATAAAAGATAAAACTATATTTAACACAGATTAGGTACTACCCTGCTCAATTACTGATAGATAGCCGGGGGTATTATGCCTCTTGAAAATACACCTTTTCAAAGTGTTATGAAAAAATCTTGGTTCTTAAAAAATATATATTAAAAACAAATTTGATAAATTTTTTCATATTCGGGAACTATTTTTTCTATAGAGAATTGCTCGGCATGTTGTTTCGCATTTCGCTTAAACTCCAGAAGTTGTTCTTCGTTTTCTAAAATTGATATCACATTATTTGCCATACTTTCAATATCTCCCAGGTTACTCAAAAATCCTGTTTTTCCATGAATATTTACTTCAGGTAATCCTCCTGTATTTGTTGAAATTACTAAGGTGTTGGCGGCCATGGCTTCTAATGCTGCCAAGCCAAAGCTTTCTGTTTTAGAGGGTAGTAAAAACACATCTGAATAGCATAATAATTTTGCCACTTCATCACTATTTCCCAAAAATAGAATTTTATCAGAAATTTGTAATTCTTTAGCTAATACTTCTGCTCTTGAACGCTCCGGACCGTCACCTGCCATTAATAACTTAGAAGGTATTTTTTTTTGTACTTCATTAAATATTTTTATAACATCTAAAACTCTTTTTACAGGTCTAAAGTTGCTTACATGAGTCAAGATTCGCTCACCCTCTCCGGCTACTGCGCTACGCATACATTCCTGATGATCTGTCAATTCGTATTTAACAGTATCTATAAAATTATAGACGACTTTTATTTCTTTTTCAATATTAAACAATCGTAAGGTATCCTCTTTTAAGCTATTAGAAACTGCGGTAACTACATCCGATTTATTGATACTAAACTCTACTGCCGTTTTATAAGAAGGATGGCTGCCAACCAATGTAATATCTGTACCGTGCAGGGTTGTTACTACTTTTATCTTTATACCTTCATTTTTTAACATTTTTTTTGCCATATATGCTGCATACGCATGTGGAATAGCATAATGCACATGAAGCACATCTAAAGCATATTGTTTTACTACTTCCGTCATTTTAGTTGATAATGCTAATTCGTAAGGCTGGTATTCGAACAGAGGATATTCCTCTAAAGCAACTTCATGAAAATGCAAGTTATGAGAAATAAAATCCAGTCGAACTGGTTGATTGTATGTTATAAAATGTACTTCGTGTCCCTTATTCGCTAATACCATTCCTAATTCTGTTGCCATTACTCCACTACCTCCAAAAGTAGGGTAACACACAATAGCTATTTTCATAGTAGTCAAAATTTAATGCTTAATTTTCAACATAAAAATACATATTTGTTACTGTTGAAATGTTAAGGTTAATTAAAAAAGAAATTTAATTATATGTTCAGTAATCTCCTGACGTTGCAGGATTTTGTTTTAAGGCAGAGGCTAATTGCTCGTCACTTGGTGCCTTTCCATGCCAGGCATGAGTGTGCATCATAAAATCAACTCCGTTCCCCATTTCCGTATATAATAAAATACATACAGGTTTTCCTTTACCCGTTTCAGATTTGGCTTTTCTTAACCCTTTCAAAACGGCTTCTATATTATTCCCTTCTTTAATTTCTAATACATTCCAGCCAAAAGCCCGGAATTTAGTTTTTAAATTTCCCATAGCCAGTACTTCATTTGTAGAACCATCTATTTGCTTCTCATTCACATCAACGGCGGCAATCAGGTTATCTGTTTTTTTGGCAGCAGCATACATAACCGCTTCCCAAATTTGTCCTTCCTGCAGTTCTCCGTCTCCATGTAATGAAAAAACTAATCTTGAATCATTATTCAGTTTTTTAGCCTCTGCTGCTCCAATAGCTACACTCATCCCTTGCCCTAAAGATCCGGAAGCAATTCTGATTCCCGGCAAATAATCATGTGTAGCCGGATGTCCCTGCAAACGGGAACCCAGTTTTCTAAAAGTAGCCAACTCTTTAACAGGAAAGAATCCACTACGAGATAAAACACTGTAGTACACAGGAGAAATATGTCCGTTAGATAAGAAAAATAAATCCTCATTTTTACCATTCATATCAAAATCGGTGGAATATTCCATAATTTCCTGATATAAACAGGTAATAAATTCGGCACAGCCTAATGAGCCACCGGGATGCCCTGAATTGACTGCATGTACCATACGTAAAATATCCCGGCGAACTTGTTGTGTGAAATCCTGAAGTTGTTGTATTGCAGGCATTGTTATTTTTTATGCAAACAAAAGTAAGGGTTTAAGAGTGAAAAATCAATTAAATAGTATTGTTTATATCAGTTCTTCTTAATAAACCTCAGGGTATACTCATTATCAAATTTCAGGAAGTAAACTCCGTTTGAAAAACTCTTAACTTCAATCTCTCCTTTGTCTGTAATTGCTCCCCTGTGTACTTCGGTTCCCAATACGTCATATATTTTATAGTTCCCGGTGTTTTTTAACCCTGTAACGGTAATATAATCAGAAGTTGGATTGGGAGATACTTTAACGGAATTAAGTTCAACGTCTTCAGTACTCAGTGCCGTACTGTTTATGGTTACCGTAACTTCTGCACCATAAAAGCACAGATCAGTATGGAGGCCGTCAATACTGATAGCATTTACGGATAATGTATTAACACCACCGATAACATAAGAATTCATAATAGCTGATGTTAAGGAAACTGAATGATTGTTGGTTATATCCGAATCTGATGCGATGGTTGAGCAATTACATCGAGCTCCGGAAGTTACTCCCTGTACTCCAAGAGAGTCTCCGTTAAGAATAACTTCATACTCTCCGTCACAGCCATTGTAAATTTTCAGGTTCATTGAGGCAAGAGTACCCCCCCCAGTAGTTGTATCTGTGAAAGTACCTAAATCAACAGTATTCCCCGGGGACACACATATGTATTCGTGATCGATGTCTGATGCATTACTTCTTCCGCAATCAAATCTGTCAGAAGAATTAATAATATACGTTTGTGCTTCCGAATAAGTTGTCAGAGCCAGACTGGCAACTAAAGCAATTTTAAAATAAAACTGTTTCATGGTTTAAGTAATTTAATTGTTAAAAACCGGAAGAATCACAGGCAACCCATTCTCTCCCCTATTTTAGTTTGTAAATGTAAAGAAAACATTTAAAATAACCAAAACAATGGAAATTTCAAGCATTAAAAAGCCTTTCTGTATAATTCCTCCGGAGGTAAAGAGCTTAGCAGTGCAACAGTATGTTTATAAATAGTATCTGCTTATATCAGTTCTTCTTAATAAACCTCAGGGTATACTCATTATCAAATTTCAGGAAGTAAACTCCGTTTGAAAAACTCTTAACTTCAATCTCTCCTTTGTCTGTAATTGTTCCCTTGTGTACTTCGGTTCCGAGTACATCATATATTTTGTAGTTCCCAGTGTCTTTTAACCCTGCAACGGTAATATAATCAGAAGTTGGATTGGGAGATACTTTAACGGAATTAAGTTCAACGTCCTCAGTGCTCAGTGCCGTACTGTTTATGGTTACGGCAACTTCTGCACCATAAAAGCACAGATTATTAATGCCACTGCCAGCATTGATAGTGATAGCATTTATGGATAATGTATTAACACCCCCGACAACATAAGAATTCATAATAGCTGATGTTAAGGAAACTGAATGATTGTTGGTTATGTCCGAGTCTGATGCGATGGTTGAACAATTACATCCTGCACCGGTAGTTGTAGCTTTTCCAACGGAAACACTATTAAGAAATATTTCATACTCTCCGTCACAGGCACTGTAAATTTTCAGATTCATTGAGGCAAGAGTACCCCCCCCGGTGGTTGTATCTGTGAAAGTACCTAAATCAACGGTAGCTCCCTGATTCGCACATACATATTCGTGATCGATGTCTGATACATTACTTCTTCCGCAATTAGATGTACCGGAAGAATCAAGAATATAGGTTTGTGCTTCTGAATAAGTTGTCAGAGCCAGGCTGGCAACTAAAGCAACTTTAAAATAAAACTGTTTCATGGTTTAAGTAATTTAATTGTTAGACTGGAAGAATCACAGGTAACCCATTCCGCTTCCCTATTTTACATTACAAACGTAAAGAAAACATTTGGAATAACCAAAACAATGGAAATTTCAAGCATTAAAAAGCCTTTCTGTATAATTCCTCCGGAGGTAAAGAGCTTAGCAGTGCAACAGTATGTTTATAAATAGTATCTGCTTATATCAGTTCTTCTTAATAAACCTTACAGTATACTCATTATCAAATTTCAGGAAGTAAACTCCGTTTGAGAAATCTTTAACTTCAATCTCCCCTTTGTCCGTAATTGCTCCCCTGTGTATTTCGGTTCCCAATACGTCATATATTTTGTAGTTCCCAGTGTCTTTTAACCCCGTAACGGTAATATAATCAGAAGTTGGATTGGGAGATACTTTAACGGAATTAAGTTCAACGTCCTCAGTACTCAATGCCGTACTGTTTATGGTTACTGTAACTTCTGCACCATAAAAGCACAAATCAGTATTGCCGCCAGTACCAACATTGATAGCATTTACGGATAATGTATTAACACCCCCGACAACATAAGAATTCATAATAGCTGGTGTTAAGGAAACTGGATGATTGTTGGTTGAGTTCGGATCTGACGCGATGGTTGAGCAATTACATGCAGCTCCGGAAGTTACTCCCCGTAATCCAAGGGAATCTCCGTTAAGAATAACTGCATACTCTCCGTCGCAGGTACTGTAAATTTTCAGATTCATTGAGGCAAGAGTACCCCCCCCGGTAGTTGTATCTGTGAAAGTACCTAAATCAACGGTATTCCCCGGGGTCACACATATAAATTCGTGATCGATGTCTGATACATTACTTCTTCCGCAATCAAATCTGTCAGAAGAATTAATAATATACGTTTGTGCTTCCGAATAAGTTGTCAGAGCCAGACTGGCAACTAAAGCAACTTTAAAATAAAACTGTTTCATGGTTTAAGTAATTTAATTGTTAAAAACCGGAAGAATCACAGGCAACCCATTCCGCTTCCTTATTTTAGTTTGTAAATGTAAAGAAAACATTTAAAATAACCAAAACAATGGAAATTTCAAGCACTAAAAAGCCTTTCTGTATAATTCCTCCGGAGGTAAAGAGCTCTTAGCAGTGAAGTAGTATTGTTTATATCAGTTCTTCTTAATAAACCTTACAGTGTACTCATTATCAAATTTCAGGAAGTAAACTCCGTTTGAGAAATCTTTAACTTCAATCTCCCCTTTGTCCGTAATTGTTCCCTTGTGTACTTCGGCTCCGAGTACATCATATATTTTGTAGTTCCCGGTGTCTTTTAACCCCGTAACGGTAATATAATCAGAAGTTGGATTGGGAGATACTTTAACGGAATTAAGTTCAATGTCTTCAGTACTCAGTGCCGTACTGTTTATGGTTACCGTAACTTCTGCACCATAAAAGCACAAAACAGAAACGCCGTTAGTACTGATAGCATTTACGGATAACGTATTAGCACCACCGACAACATAAGAATTCATAATAGCTGTTGTTAAGGAAACTGAATGATTGTTGGTTACGTCCGAATCTGATGCGATGGTTGAGCAATCACATCCGGCTCCGGAAGTTACTCCCCGTACTCCAAGGGACTCTCCGTTAAGAATAATTTCATACTCTCCGTTACAGGCACTGTAAATTTTCAGATTCATTGAGGCAAGAGTACCCCCCCCCCGGTAGTTGTATCTGTGAAAGTACCTAAATCAACGGTAGTCCCCGGATTCGCACATACATATGCGTGATCGATGTCTGATGCATTACTTCTTCCGCAATTAGATGTACCGGAAGAATCAAGAATATAGGTTTGTGCTTCTGAATAAGTTGTCAGAGCCAGACTGGCAACTAAAGCAACTTTAAAATAAAACTGTTTCATGGTTTAAGTAATTTAATTGTTAGACTGGAAGAATCACAGGTAACCCATTCCGCTTCCCTATTTTAGCTTGTAAATGTAAAGAAAACATTTAAAATAACCAAAACAATGGAAATTTAAAGTACTAAAAAGCCTTTCTGTATAATTCTCCGGAGGTAAAGAGCTTAGCAGTGCAACAGTATGTTTATAAATAGTATCTGCTTATATCAGTTCTTCTTAATAAACCTTACAGTGTACTCATTGTCAAATTTCAGGAAGTAAACTCCGTTTGAAAAACTCTTAACTTCAATCTCTCCTTTGTCTGTAATTGTTCCCTTGTGTACTTCGGCTCCGAGTACATCATACATTTTGTAGTTCCCGGTGTCTTTTAACCCCGTAACGGTAATATAATCAGAAGTTGGATTGGGAGATACTTTAACAGAATTAAGTTCAACGTCTTCAGTACTCAGTGCCGGATTGTTTAGGGTTACCGTAACTTCTGCACCATAAAAGCACAACATAGTATTGACGAGGCCAATACTGACAGCATTTACGGATAACGTATTAACACCACCGATAACATAAGAATTTATAATATCTGTTGTTAAGGAAATTGAAAGATTGTTGGTTATGTCCGAATCTGATGCGATAGCTGAGCAATTACATCCGACTCCGGAAGTTGTTCCCGTAACCCCAAGGGGCTCTCCGTTAAGAAGAACTGTATAATCTCCGTCACAGGCACTGTAAATTTTCAAATCCATTGAGGCAAGAGTAACCCCTCCCGCCCCGGTAGCTGTATCTGTGAAAGTACCTAACTCAACGGTAGTCCCCGGACTCGCACATACATATCCGTGATCGATGTCCGATGCATTATTGGCTGAGCAAGTAGCACCGACAGAATCAATAATATAGGTTTGTGCTTCCGAATAAGTTGTCAGAGCCAGACTGGTAATTAAAGAAATTTTAAAGTAAAACTGTTTCATAATTTGAGTAATTTAATTGTTAGACTGGAAGAATCACAGGCTACCTGTTCTCTTCCCTATTTTAGTTTATAAATGTAAAGAAAACATTTGGAATAACCAAAACAATGGAAATTTAAAGTACTAAAGAGTCCTTATATTTAATTCTCCGGAGGTAAAGAGCTTAGCAGTGAAGTAGTATGTTTATAAGTTATCTGCTTATATCAGTTCTTCTTAATAAACCTTACAGTGTACTCATTGTCAAATTTCAGGAAGTAAACTCCGTTTGAAAAACTCTTAACTTCAATCTCTCCTTTGTCTGTAATTGTTCCCCTGTGTACTTCGGTTCCCAATACGTCATATATTTTGTAGTTCCCAGTGTCTTTTAACCCCGTAACGGTGATATAATCAGAAGTTGGATTGGGAGATACTTTAACGGAATTAAGTTCAATGTCTTCAGTACTCAGTGCCGTACTGTTTATGGTTACCGTAACTTCTGCACCATAAAAGCACAACAGAGTACTACTGGTATTATTTACGGATAACGTATTAGCACCCCCGACAACATAAGAATTCATAATAGCTGTTGTTAAGGAAATTGAATGATTGTCGGTTATGTCCGGATCTGATGCGATGGTTGAGCAATTACATCCGACTCCGGAAGTTACTCCCGTAACCCCAAGGGACTCTCCGTTAAGAAGAACTGCATACTCTCCGTTACAGGCACTGTAAATTTTCAGATTCATTGAGGCAAGAGTACCCCCCCCGGTGGTTGTATCTGTGAAAGTACCTAAATTAACGGTATTCCCCGCACCCGCACATACATATGCGTGATCGATGTCTGATACATTACTTCTTCCGCAATCAAGTAAGTCAGAAGAATTAATAATATAGGTTTGAGCTTCCGAATAAGTTGTCAGAGCCAGGCTGGCAACTAAAGCAATTTTAAAATAAAACTGTTTCATGGTTTAAGTAATTTAATTGTTAGACTGGAAGAATCACAGGTACCCCATTCTCTCCCCTATTTTAGTTTGTAAATGTAAAGAAAACATTTAAAATAACCAAAACAATGGAAATTTAAAGTACTAAAGAGTCCTTATATTTAATTCTCCGGAGGTAAAGAGTTGTATTTATATGAATTAGCAACGCCTGGGTGTATGGTATTTATATCAACCGATTTAAATAGTCTGTTGCCGGTATTTGCTGTTTTCGTCTAGTGCTGTCTTGTAACCGGGTATTGGTGGCTGCCGGGACAGGCTTAATTTTAATACCTCTCCTAAGCAGAAATTAAAAGGACTAACAGATAAATTCATTATTTTTATTCTGAAAAAGAAAGATTAATGCTCTGGTTTATAAAAATTGATTATCTTTGTAGTTGTTATAGAAAATATGATATACTATGAGTTTGAAATACTCTCTTACAGAAAACTTGTTAACGGCAGAGGCTGATGATTACAGTGCCAGACCTCAGGATGTAAAAAGCAATGATTTGGAGAACATCATTACACAGATGCTGGAGAAAGGAAGTACTATTACCCGTGCTGACATTCTTGCTGTGCTGAACAACTTTTTTGAGGTAGCGGGTACTATTACTGCCAGTGGTGAAACGATTAATACGGATTTGTTTAAAACCAATCTTTCTATTACGGGAGTGTTTGCCGGTGCCACGGATACTTTTGATAAAGGACGGCACAGAATTAAGGTAAACATGAATGCAGGCAGAATTCTCAAAGAGGCAGCGACAAAAATACAGGTAGAGAAAATAACCGTGCCTGAAGCTATTCCACACATACTGGAGGTAAAAGACAGTGTAAGCAACAGCGTTAACGAGCATATTACTTCGGGAGGCGTGCTGGAAATTACGGGCAGTCTCCTGAAAATAGAAGGAGAAAGCTCTGATAACGGAGTGTTTCTTGTTTCAGGTGACGGCACTAAAAATAAAATAATTACTTTGGTAGATAACAAGCCTGCAAGATTATTTGTAATACTCCCTTCCCTCAGTTCGGGAGAATACACATTGCAAGTTACTACCCAATATAACGGAGGTGGCTCAGGACTTAGAAACCCGCGTACGGGAATCTTTAACAAGCCGCTGACCGTAGTGTAATATAAAAATATTTGACAATGTATTGTTGTTTTCTTTAATACCCTGCTGTCAACGTGTTTGATAGCAGGGTATTATACATTTTGATAATAAGGTATCAGGCAGTTTGACAACAGGGTATCAAATAGTTTGATAGCGTAATATCAAAGTGTTTTTGCTATAAGGAAAAACAAAAACATGTACCGGAGAAAAACAGGAAATAAATAAGACTATTTAATAACAAAGAATATATGAAGAGATTAGCATTACTTCTTATTGTAGCAGTAACGGTATTTAGCTGTTCTGAGAAAAAGAAAGAAACTGACCGGACAAAAGATAATCTTAAAGGTAGGGTGAAAACTGTTACGGAGAAGTCGTATAAAACTTCTAAAGGAATCGGAGAAACGGAAAAAGGAGAACGGAAAAGGGAAAGGCAGTATTATTCAGAATATGATTTCCAATATACCTATGATAAAAAAGGAAATAAGATTGAGCAGCAATGGTATAAGTCAAACGATAGTTTATACTATATGACTACATATAAATATGATGAGAAAGGAAATAAAATTGAAAAGAATATTTACAATTCAGACAGAAGTTTATACAAGAAAGAGATTTATAAGTATGACCGCAAGGGAAACAGAATTAAGTGGAACGACTATAAACCGGACGGCAGTTCGGGTAATACCTATACATATAAGTATGATAGCAGGGGAAATAAGACTGAGCAGAAATGGTATAAACCGGACGGCAGTTTAGAAAGAAAGGAAACCTATCTGTATGATGAGAAAGGAAATAAAACGGAAGAAAACTGGTATAAACCGGACGGTAGTTTAAGCCTTAAAGATGCTTATAAATATGATAACAAGGGAAACAGAATTGAAAAAAACTGGTATGGATCAGACGGTAATTTAGTCTGTAGGGAAATTTACATATATGATGAGAAAGGAAACAAGATTGAATGGAAACTTTACAATTCAGACGGGAGCTTGGACGAGAAGGAAACTTATGTATATGATGAAAAGGAAAACAGAACTGAAGTGAGTAAATATAATTCAGATGGCAAGTTATCTTCAAAAACTGCTTATGTATATGATGAGAAGAGAAATATTACTAAAACAAACAGATTCAATTCAAACGGAAATTTAGAAGAAAAGGTTATTTACACCTATGATACAAAAGGAAATAAAACCGAAGTAAGCAACTACAAGTCAGATGGAAGTCCAGGCAAAAAAAAGACATATATATATGACTATGACGAAAAAGGAAACTGGATTAGAAAAAGAGAGTTTTACAATGAGCTTCCGGGATACACTCTGGAACGTACATATGAGTATTTTAACTAACAAACCCTCAATAAGTATAAAGATAACCCTTGGTACAATTTAGAAGAGAAACATAAAAGAAGTATTTTCTTTATAAAGAACGAAGACTACTCTTTATTTAAAGCAAAGAAGTGTCTTTTCTTGAAAAAAGTACTTCGGGTTACTTTTTTTTTATACATTTGCTATATGCATGTAAGCAGTAAGATAAATCAAGTTACGGAACAACGCCGCTCCCGCCGGGGTTTAGTATATTATTATCCTTAAAAGAATAATTAAATTTGGAATATCCTGCTTAATATCACAATGCAAACAAACAAACAACCTTTATTATTTTACAGTTTAACTATCTTAACAGACAGAGGTTGTTCTGAACGTTGTTTTTTCCCTCGCCCGTAAGGGCTGTTTTACACTACAGAACTCAGGTGAGTCCGGTTCTTTCTTCCGTTTTTTATAGTCCCATTTAACCAAAAAGAGCATTAAGATAATGAAAATCATTATTGCTGATATATCACATTCCGTTCATGCAAAAATAATTTGTGCAACCATTGAAAATGCTGCTGAAGTAAGAGGTACAGGCATTGCAAAAAGGAAACCGGAATACATTATTTCTAAAATGAAACAGGAGAATGCAGTGATTGCATTAGACAATAAAAAGTTTGCCGGTTTTTGCTATATAGAATCATGGAGTCATGGGAAATTTGTTGCCAATTCCGGCCTTATAGTACATCCTGATTACAGAGGCTTGGGGCTGTCAAGAAAAATTAAACAAAAAGCTTTTGATCATTCCTTGATTAAGTTTCCGAATGCCAAGATATTCAGCATTTCAACAGGACTAACAGTAATGAAACTTAATAGTAGTTTAGGATATACACCTGTTCCTTTTTCTGAACTTACTGCCGATCAAACTTTTTGGAATGGATGCAAAACGTGCGTAAACTACGATGTTTTACAAAGAACAAATCAAAAGATGTGCTTATGCACCGGAATGCTCTATGATCCGGAAGCTCCAAAAAATAATGGTGCGAAAAGAAAGATAAAGAAGCAAGTTTTTAAAAGGTTAAAAAGAATTAAACAACACATATTTTTAAAAAAAGAGAGGGAATGAAAAAATTAGTTTTGGCCTATAGTGGCGGATTAGATACTTCATATTGTGCAGTACATTTAGCAAGGGATAGAAATTTTGAAGTGCATGCGGTAAGTGTCAATACAGGTGGATTTACAGAGAAAGAGATCAAGTCAATTGAAAGAAAAGCCTTTCAGTCAGGAGTAAAAACCTATAAAAATATTGACGCAATTTCTAACTATTATCAAAAAGTAATTAAATACCTGATTTTCGGAAATGTTCTGAAAAATAATACCTATCCGCTGTCAGTAAGTGCGGAAAGAATTATTCAGGCAACAGAAATTATTGAATATGCAAAAAATATTGGTGCAGCCTATGTCGCACATGGCAGTACCGGTGCAGGTAATGATCAGGTACGTTTTGACTTAATTTTCAATACTCTTGCCCCTGAAATTGAAATCATAACACCCATTAGAGATCAGAAATTAAGCAGGCAGCAGGAGATTGAATATTTACAAAATCATGATGTTGATTTAGTTTGGGAAAAAGCTAAATATTCAATTAATAAAGGACTATGGGGAACCAGCATCGGGGGTGATCAAACATTAACTTCTTATCTGACACTACCGGAAGAGGCTTACCCCTCTCAGTTGAAAAGAACTGCCGAAATGACCATTAAAATTACTTTTAAAAACGGAGAACCCGTTGCATTAGATAATCAAAAAGAAGCACCCGGAATAATCATTGAAAAACTAAACGGAACAGCTTCTGAATATGCCATTGGCAGAGATGTTCATGTAGGAGATACTGTTTTAGGAATTAAAGGGAGAGTTGGTTTTGAGGCGGCAGCTGCTGTGTTATTAATAAAAGCACATTATTTATTAGAAAAACATACATTGACTAAATGGCAATTACAACATAAAGATTATATAGCTAACTGGTATGGAACACATTTGCATGAAGGATTGTATTTAGATCCTGTAATGAGAGATTTAGAAGCTCTGCTGACAAGTAGTCAAAAGCAGGTAACCGGAGAGGTGTTTGTTACGCTAAAGCCCTATCATTTTACCTTAGATGGAGTTAACTCTGAAAACGATTTATTACAATCGAAATTTGGAAGCTATGGAGAAATGAATACTACCTGGACTGCTGAGGATGTTAAAGGGTTTATAAAAATTTATGGAAATCAGATTAAAATCTTTCAAAATACAAATAGTCATGATTAAAGCTGGTATTATCGGAGGATCCGGTTATACTGCCGGAGAATTAATTAGAATTTTGTTAAACCACAAACAGACAACTATCGACTTTGTATTTAGTACTTCTAACTCGGGTAGCAAAGTCAATACCGTTCATCAGGATTTAATCGGATCTGTTGATCAAAGTTTTACAGATATTGTGAATCCGGATATTGATGTAGTATTTTTATGCTTAGGGCATGGAAATTCGAGAAAGTTTCTGTCTGAAAACTCATTTTCAAAAACAACTAAAATCATTGATTTAAGCGATGAATTCAGATTATCAGGCAATTCTTTTTTTCGGAAGAAGAAATTTATTTACGGGCTTCCTGAAATAAATAAACATCACATTCAAAATGCAAATTATATTGCAAATCCCGGTTGTTTTGCTACTGCAATTCAACTGGCAACAGCACCACTGGCAAGTAATAACATGATTGATAAAGACATTCATGTAAATGCAGTAACCGGAGTTACCGGTGCAGGTAAAAGTTTATCAAAAACTACGCATTTTGCATGGAGAGATAATAATTTTTCTTATTATAAGCCTTTTATACATCAGCATTTAAGAGAAATCAATCAAACTATCAATCAATTACAAAGCAACTTCAATAAAAATATTTTTTTTCTGCCTAACAGAGGAAATTTTTCAAGAGGAATTTTTGCAACAGTATATACAGAATATAAAGGCTCCGAAGAGGAAGCTGTTAATATATTTAACGAATTTTATAAAGATGCGGCTTTTACATTTGTGAGCAGCCGGTCTCTGTACTTAAAACAAGTGATAAACACTAATAAATGCTTACTTCATATACACAAGCACAAACATCAGCTTCTTATTACAAGTTGCATTGATAATTTATTGAAAGGTGCTTCTGGACAAGCAGTTCAGAACATGAATTTATTATTTGATTTTGAAGAAACTGAAGGACTAAAACTTAAAGCTAATTTTTTTTAAAAAACAATTATGAAAATAGCTGTTACAGGAACAGGAAACTTAGGAAAATCAATTGCGAAAAGATTAAGTTCTCATTTAACACAGGGGAGGTTACATCTTTCAATAAAATTAATATCATCAAAAAAGATCAGCCATGAATTTATTTAATGTATATCCGTTATTCGATATAACCCCCGTAAAAGCTGAAGATGTCTATGTATATGATAAAAATAATATTCAATATTTAGATTTATATGGAGGACACGCAGTTATTTCTATTGGGCATTCGCATCCGGGTTATGTTAAAAAATTACAAAATCAAATAGCAACTATTGGTTTTTACAGCAACTCAGTTCAGAATCTTTTACAACAGGAATTAGCTGAAAAATTATGCAGAATGTCTGGCTGTAAATCCTATAATCTATTCTTATGTAATTCCGGAGCTGAAGCTAATGAAAACGCAATTAAATTAGCTTCTTTTCATACTAAAAAGCATAAGATTGTTGCTTTTAAAAATGCTTTTCACGGAAGAACCTCTGCTGCTGTAGCGGCTACGGATAATTCAAAAATAGTATCCCCTGTAAACGCACAGCAGGAAGTGGAATTTATTGAATTTGGCAATATTGATGCCCTCATAAAAATCCTTTCTGAAGGAGATGTATGTGCAGTAATTACTGAAATTATTCAGGGGATTGGTGGCTTGGATGAGGTTACTTTTGAGTTTTATCAAAAAATAGTTAATTTATGTAAAAAATATAACACCCTTTTTATTGCAGATGAAGTACAATCCGGCTTTGGAAGAACAGGAGATTTTTTTGCTTTTCAAAAACATAAAACAGAACCCGACATTATTTCCGTGGCTAAAGGAATGGGAAATGGCTTTCCTGTCGGAGGTATTTTAATTCACCCTAAAATAAAAGCTTCCCATGGATTATTGGGAACTACCTTTGGAGGAAACTACCTGGCTTGTACTGCATCTTTAGCTGTTTTGGAAACTATTGAAAACGAAAACTTACTGAAAAATGTAAAAGAAGTCTCGTCTTACCTTATAGATAAAATTTCTGAAATACCACAAATTAAAAAGATTAAAGGTCGGGGGTTAATGCTTGGATTAGAATTTGATTTTCCTATTTTCGAACTACGTAAAAAATTGATTTACAAGTATCATATTTTTACAGGAAGTTCCAAAAATCCAAATCTGCTAAGAATTCTGCCTCCGTTAACTATAAAAAAGAAACATATAAATGTGTTCATTAATGTATTAACAAAAGTATTAGAAGATGTCACTTCAAATACGGTTAAAAAATAATTACAGGATGAAAAAATATACCGAAATAAATGATATTCAAAATATATCTCAAACTATAAAGGAAGCTATCGAAATAAAAGAAAATCCTTTTAAACATAAAAATTCAGGAACGAATAAAACTTTAGTAATGTTGTTTTTTAATCTCAGTTTACGAACTCGGTTAAGCACAGAAAAAGCAGCTAATAACCTGGGAATGAATGTAATTTGTCTTCAGATGAACAATACATGGAATTTAGAATTTGAAGATGGAAGTATTATGAATTTAACCGCTTCTGAACACATTAAAGAAGCCACAAAAGTTATTGCCCAATATGCAGACATTCTTGCTGTCAGGGCTTTTCCAACACTTACCAATAAAACTCAGGATTATGCAGAAATTATTATAAATAGTTTTTTAAACTATTCCAATATTCCTATAGTAAATTTAGAAAGCTCAACAGCACATCCCCTTCAGGCTTTAGCTGACGCGATAACCATTAAGGAATTTTCAAAAATAAAAAACCCTAAAGTAGTGTTGTCTTGGGTTCCACATCCTAAAGCATTACCCCAATCCGTTGCTAATTCTTTTGTTACCATGATGCAACAGTCACCGGTAGATTTTACCATTACACATCCGGAGGGATATGAGTTAGATTCAGAAATTATGAAAGATACCCGGGTAAATTATAATCAAAAAGAAGCTTTAAAAGACGTTGATTTTGTATATGCAAAAAACTGGAGTTCCTATACTGATTATGGTAAAATTTTAATACAGGATAATAAATGGATGATTACACAGGATAAATTAAACGATGCTAAATTTATGCATTGCTTGCCGGTAAGAAGAAATGTAGTTGTAGAGGATGCTGTTTTAGATTCTGAAAACTCTTTAGTAATTAATCAGGCTAATAACAGAACATTTGCCACTCAGGTAGTTTTAAAAAATATTCTTGAAAATTTATAATATGGATGCATTGAAAGTTATAAAAATTGGAGGAAGTATCATAAACAGTAGTTATCTTTTAAAAGAGTTTCTGGATGATTTTGCTATGCTTGAATCCCCTAAAATTTTAGTGCATGGGGGAGGAAAATCTGCTTCAGAACTCTCCGAAAAAATGAGAATTCCTTCTAAAATAATCAACGGACGAAGAATTACCGATGCTGAAACCCTGGAAATCATTACTATGATTTACGGAGGTAAAATCAATAAAAATATAGTCGCTCAGTTGCAGGCCCGAAATAATAATGCAGTTGGTTTTTCAGGAGCAGACGGAAATAGTATAGTTGCTCTGAAAAGACCTGTAGAAGAAGTTGATTATGGTTTTGCGGGAGATATAGTGAAGATCAATACTAAAGTCATCAACATTTTATTACAACATTCAATTACTCCTGTTTTTTGTGCAATTACACATGATGAAAATGGACAATTACTCAACACAAATGCAGATACTATTGCCGCTGAGCTGGCTATTGAGCTGGCAAAAAACTATACCATTTCACTATACTATTGTTTTGAAAAAAATGGTGTTTTAGAAAACATAAATGATGAAAATTCTGTAATCGATACCATTGATTTAAAAATATTTGAAGACTTAAAAAACAAAAACCGTATAAATGAGGGAATGTTACCCAAGATACACAACTGCTTACAATCTGTACAAAAAGGAGTAGCAAGTACACAGATAGGAAGCAATAAAATGCCTTTTAATCAAAAAGTAAAATGTACAACATTCCAACGATAATGACACAAAAAGAACTTACCTGTAATGCGATAGATCTGCTTAAAAAATTAATTGAAGTTCCTTCTTTTTCATCTGAAGAAGACAAAACCGCGGAAGTTTTAGCTTATTGGTGTACTATTCATTCTATTGAACATAAAAGAACTAAAAATAATATTTGGGCTGTAAATAAATACTTTGATGAACGTAAACCAACAATACTTTTAAATTCGCACCATGATACTGTATATCCTAATAGTGCATACACTAAAGATCCTTTTAAAGCTATTTCAGAAGATGGTAAATTATACGGATTGGGCAGCAACGATGCAGGAGGTTGTTTAGTATCATTATTGGCTGTATTTAGCTACTTCTATAATCATGAAAATTTAAAATACAATTTAGTTTTTGTGGGATCTGCAGAGGAAGAAAATAGCGGCTCAAACGGATTAAACAGTATGCTCCCAATTATTCCTGAGATAGAGGTAGCTATTATTGGAGAACCTACACAGATGCAATTAGCCATAGCTGAAAAAGGATTAATTGTTTTTGATGCTAAAGTAGAAGGAACACCAGGTCATGCAGCACATCCAAATAGCGATAACCCAATATATAACTCAATTGAAGTGCTGAAATGGTTTAAAAATTTCAAATTTAAAAAAACCTCCGGAATTTTAGGAGATGTAAAGATGACCGTTACACAAATTAATGCAGGGAAACAACATAATGTAGTACCTTCAGAAGTAGCTTTAGTTGTTGATGTTCGTGTAAATGATTACTATAACAATCAGGAAATTGCAGCCATTTTGGCTAAAGAAGCTCCTTGTAAAATGTATTCGAGAAGTTTACGGTCAAACTCTTCATTTATCGATAAAAACCATGAGCTAGTAAAAGCAGGTATTGCTTTAGGAAAAAAAATCTATGGCTCCTCTACCCTATCCGATCAATCTGTTTTAGATTGTCAGTCTTTAAAATTAGGTCCGGGAGATAGTATTCGTTCTCATTCGGCTAATGAATTCATATATATAGAAGAAATTAAAGAAGGAATTGATATTTATATAAAAATACTAGAACAAGTTTTACAATGATATAAATGATTTTTTAAAAAGATTAAGATAATTATGAAACTCTGGAAAAAAGAATTTAGTTTAGATAAAGCTATTGAAGATTTTACTGTGGGAAATGATAGAGAAATAGATATTTACATTGCTAAATACGATGTGATTGCCTCAAAGGCACACGTAAAAATGTTGGCATCAGTAAATATAATCTCTGATGAGGAAGCTAAAAAATTAACAACAGCATTAAGTTACTTATTGGAACAAATTGAAAATAACAATTTTATTATTGAGGAAAATTTTGAAGATGTACATTCAAAAATAGAGTTCGAACTTACCAAAAAATTAGGGAACATTGGAAAAAAGGTTCATACGGCAAGATCCAGAAACGATCAGGTTTTAGTAGCATTGCAGCTATATTATAAAAATGAGTTAAAAGTAATTATTAAAAAAGTAAAAACCTTATTTGATACACTTATTAATTTAGCTAATCAGCATAAAGAAAAATTATTACCCGGTTATACACATCTGCAAATTGCTATGCCCTCTTCTTTCGGTTTATGGTTTTCAGCTTATGCTGAAACTTTAATTGATGATGTTGATTTATTAAAAACTAGTTTAAAAATTGTAAATCAAAACCCGTTGGGGTCTGCCGCAGGCTACGGAAGCTCTTTCCCTGTTGACAGAGATTTTACCACGAAGGAGCTTGATTTTGCTACATTAAAGTATAACGTAGTTGCGGCTCAAATGACCCGAGGAAAAAACGAACGTATAATTGCTACTTCTTTAGGAAATCTGGCAAGCTCTCTAAGCAAATTTTCTATGGATATCTGCTTGTATATGAGTCAGAATTTTGATTTTATTTCATTTCCCGATAAGCTAACCACAGGAAGCAGTATCATGCCTCATAAAAAAAATCCGGATGTATTTGAATTAATTAGAGGAAAAAGTAATCAAATTCAATCTCTGCAAACGGAGCTGTTATTAATTACGAGCAACTTATCCTGCGGGTATCACAGAGATTTTCAGTTATTAAAAGAAAGCATAATAAAAGCTTTTGAAAATACTAAAAATATAATAGATATTTTCAACTATACTATTCAGCAAATCATAGTTAAAGATGTAAACATAAGTGATGAAAAATATAAATATTTATTTACTGTAGACAGCATTAATAACTTAGTAACTGAGGGCATGGCGTTTAGAGAGGCTTATTTAAAAATAAGTAATGAAGTTGAAAATAAAAGTTACAAACCCGATACCTCTAAAAAGCATACACATATAGGAAGTATACATAATTTATGTTTAAAAGAAATTAAAGAGAAGTTTAATGATATAAATTCGGATTAAAATTTATCTTTAATTTTTTCGATTAAAAACACATTTCCAAACAGCATTGTAAATGCATAACCGATATCCTCTATTGGTATGGTTAATAAACGAATTCCTAAATTTTCATTATCATTATACCAAACCATTGGAGTTTCTATTCCTGTACCCGTCAGAATTCCATTTACAATAAAAAAAGGAATTAAAATAATAAGGAAAGCGATGTAAAATCTTCTTAGATATTCTATTCCAAAAAAGAATCCGGTTATTAATAAAGCTATAAGAAATGAATAATTAACTGAGGTATAGGCTTTATCTAAATTAAAAAACAATACGGGAAGCAATCCAATGATTAGTACTAACGTAATTATTTTTGTATTCTTTTCTGAAATTAATAAACCGGGATTAAAATATTCTAAAGAATAGTGAATAAAAATACTTGCATAGGGTATGCAGAAAAAAAATAACCATTCTTCAACCGGCATTCCTAGTATTAAAAAAGGAAGGTGATACTCCGGATTAAATCCCCAAACGCCGTTTTTTGTAAAAACAGCATCCCAAATCAGAAAAACGGCAGCAACGACAGCCAATGATAATACAACTGCTTTCCGTAATCTTATAAAGTACATCTTCTTTTGAAAGGAAAATAACAATGGAATACTTAGAGAACTTAAATTAAGGAGTAAATAAAGATATATCACTACTTTAAATATTGTTTAAAATATTTCAACGGTACGAACAGCATTCCGAAACATTCTCCTTCCTCTTTATCTAATTTTTTATGATGTATTTTATGGGCTTTTCGTAGTGCTTTAAAATACCAGTTCTCAGTTTTATCGAACCATTTAAAACGACGATGAATTAAAACATCATGAATTAAAAAATAAGCAATTCCATAAAAAAGAATTCCTAAACCTATAAAAAACAGGAAGTTTAATTCAGGTCGTATTCCAAAGAAAAAAAGTACTATGCTTGGGATGGCAAATACCACAAAAAATGCATCATTTTTTTCAAAAATATGTGGATACCCGGGCTGATGGTGATCTTTATGTAAATACCAACCAAAACCATGCATTACATATCTGTGAGTACACCATGTAATCCCTTCCATTACTGTAAATATTCCTAAAGTAATTAATGCAGAAAACATTAAATTAAGTTTAATTTATACTTCACATAACTTCTTGCTAACAAATTTACCTTCATTGAATTAGAAATCCTAATTCGAGTATCCATTATTTTAGAAGACGGTGTTGCTTTTAACTTATTTAAAAGTTTTTTATAATAACGATATGCCATATATACTCCAAACTTCGCTTCTGCCGGTAATTTTAAAATCCCATTAGTATAGGCATAATTAAAATCATCTTCTATTTCTTTTATGATTTCTTCTTTTGATTTTGCATTCAGCTCTTTAAGGTTAATATTTGGAAAATAAGAACGATTTAGCAACTCTATATCATCTTTTAAATCTCTTAAAAAGTTTACTTTCTGAAAAGCAGATCCTAATCGCATTGCTGATTTTTTTAAGATTTCATATTTTTCATGGTCTCCTTTTACAAAAACTTTCAGGCACATTAAACCTACCACATCTGCCGACCCATAAATATAGTCATTACACTCCTCGAGTGTTTTATATTTAGTTTTATTTAGATCTAATCTCATACTTTCCAAAAAAGCGTTCACTAAATTATCAGTAATGCCAAATGTATGCACTGTGTGTACAAATGAATTTATAATTGGATTTAAGCTAATTCTCAAATTTTTAGATATATAGTAATCCTCTTCAAACCTGTCCAGCAGTTTTTCTTTATCGTAATTATGAAAACTGTCAACTATTTCATCAGCAAAACGAACAAATCCATATATATTGTAAATATGAAATCGAATAGATTTTGACAGCATTTTTGTTGCTAATGAAAATGATGTACTATAATTATTTGTTACTATTTTACTACACTTGTAAGAAACATCATCGAATAAGTTTTTCATAAAAGAGATGTTTTTAAAATTAAATCTGAAGCTATTTTACCCGAAATTAATGACGGCGGTACACCTGGCCCCGGAACCGTTAATTGTCCTGTGAAGTATAAGTTTTTGACTTTTCTACTTTTAATTTTTGGTCTTAAAAACGCTGTTTGAGTTAGTATATTGGCCAAACCATAAGCATTTCCTTTATATGAGTTATAGTCTTCGATAAAATTTTTTACACAATAGCTCTTCTTAAAGATAATGTTTTCTTTTATTTTTTGATTTGTTAATTTTTCTAACCTCTCAATAATAATATCAAAGTATTGCTCCCTGATTTCATTTGTGTCTTTAATTCCCGGGGCTAACGGAATTAAAAAAGTTCCTGCTTCTTTTCCTGCAGGAGCAAAAGAATTATCGGTAATACCCGGAAAGCTAGTGTAGAACAAAGGATCTTTTGGCCAGTCGGGAGTATCGTAAATATCTTTAGCATGAATATCAAAATCTGCATCAAAAAACAATGTATGATGGTGCATGTTTTCTAGTTTTTTATCAAATCCTACATAAAATAATAATGATGAAGGAGCAAATGTTTTTCTATTCCAGTAGGTTTCAGAATATTGGCGCAAATTATCTTCCAGCAATGTTTCCGTATGGTGATAATCGGCTCCGCTTAAAACTAAGTTTGTTTCTATATATTCATTATCTACAAGTATTCCGGATATTGCATTATGATTATCAACTTCTATTTTATTTACAACAGCATTATTCCTGAACTCTACTCCTAATTCCTCTGCCAATGCTACTATTCCTTCAATGACTTTATACATCCCTCCTTTTGGATGCCAGGTGCCTAAACCAAAATCAGCATAGTTCATAAAACTATAGAATGCAGGGGTGTTATCCGGTTTTGCTCCTAAAAATAAAACCGGGAATTCTAATATTTTTATAAGTCTATTGCTTGTAATTTTTTTTCGTACTTGTTTTCTTATTGTGGAAAAAAATTGTCCTGATCGTACTATTGTTTGCGGGGTTATAAGTTCCAGCGGAGAGATTCCCGGTCTGTACACAATGTCTTTTACTGCTATTTCATAATTTTCCTTGGCTGCATTAATAAACTTCTTTAAATGTACAGAACTTCCTTTCTCTTCTTCCTCGAAAATTTCACATATCTGATTAAAGTTACCCGGTATTGTAATACTATCGTTTATACCAAAATAAACTTGGTAGGCAGGATCTAGCTTTTTTAGCTCATAATAATCTGAAGGTTTTTTATCAAAATCTGCAAAAAATTTTTCAAACACATCCGGCATCCAATACCATGTCGGTCCTATATCAAATAGGAAGCCCTCATTTTCATATTGCCTTGCTCTTCCTCCCAATGTACTGTTCTTCTCATATACAACAACTTTATACCCTGCTTTTGCCATATAACAAGATGCTGATAGTGATGAGAATCCTGAGCCTATAATAGAAATATTTTTATGCAAGCTTAAATGATCTTAGTTTGAGCAAATATAATATAAATATTTTTGTTTAACATTTTTATAAAATATCCAATAATTCAATTATAGAAGGAGGTATTTTCTATAGTAGAATTATATGAGTTTTCAAAAACAGACGTTACTTTTTTACCAACAGCAATAAATTTATGATTTGTTTTTTAGAGTAGAATATATCTCATTAAAGAAGCCATTAATCCTGTCACCATAGGTTATACAGTCACGGAAGTAGTAAAACGAGCTTTCAATTCACTTTTAAAAAATAATTCAAATTATTAAGAGGTTATTGTTCAACGCTATTTGTTTTTTATTAAATAAAAATAATTCCTGAAGGAAAATTAAAATTTTAATATAAATTGACGTAACATTTTACATATTAGGGCTACTTATAATTAAACTAATCAACCATAACTGTGCTGAAAAAACTGGAAGACAAGTTTTTAGATAATTTTGAAATAAATCAGAACATAGTTCACAAAATTTGTAGAATTTACACTACAAATCAAGACGATCATAATGATTTGTTTCAGGAAATTACCATACAAGTATGGAAAAACTACAGCAGGTTTAGAGGAGATGCTAAGTTTAGTACCTGGTTGTATAGAGTTTCATTAAATACAGCTATTTCTTTATATAGAAAATCTACTAAAACTGTTAGAACTCAAGATATTTCAGATATTGCTTTTAAAATTAAAGTTACGGAATATAATGATATTCAAGAGCAACAACTAAAATCCCTCTATACAGCAATTCAACAATTGAATGACATTGATAAAGCACTTGTTTTCTTGTATTTAGAAGGCAAATCATATAGAGAAATATCGAGTACATTAGGTATTAGTGAAGTAAATGCCCGTGTGAAAATGAACAGAGCAAAAGATAAACTAAAGAAAATACTAAACCCCTAAGTAAATTATATGGATGTATTAGATAAATACAAAGAAGTTTGGGGCAATCAACCCGAAGAGGTTAAAAAAGTATCTAAAGTTGATATTTACAGAATGATGAAATCTAAATCTTCATCAATTGTAAGATGGATATTTATAATAGGGGTTTTAGAGTTTATAATACTTAGTTCATCATATTTGTTTTTTGATTTTGAAAAAAGTAATAGTGTATATGAAAGTTTAGGAATCAAAAATTTTATGATTTATTCTCAAGTTATACTTTTTATCATAATCATTTACTTTCTCTGTAAATTTTATATTAATTATAAAAACATTTCCGTTACTCAAACCACAAAAAATTTAATGACCCAGATTTTAACAACCAGAAATACAGTACGCAATTACATCCTGGTAAATTTAAGTTATCTGGTTATTATCGTCTTTGTAGTTACAATAGCTGTTTTACAACAGCGATATAATCATGTATCTGCTTCTAAAATCATAGGAATTATTATAGGTATTTTAATATTAATGTTAATTTTACTTATAATTTCCTGGTTATTTTATCAATTACTGTATGGGATTTTATTAAATAAACTTTATAAGAATTATAAGGATTTAGCTAAACTATAGGGGGAAGAGCAACCATTACAGAATTAGTAACGACAATTCTTCAGATGATTATGATTTTTATACGATGAAAACAAGATATATATACTTTAGCTATCTCGTCTGTAATTCGAGTATTTTCTAAAAACTTGCTAACTCTTTTAGTACTGTCTGATGCATTTCTTCAGTATAATCTAAATGAGTAACAATTCTGATTTTACCTTCTCCCATTGAGGTTAATAAAATTCCTCTGTCTTTCATTGAAGCAATAAACACAGCAGGCTCTAAATGATTTTTCACATAAAAAATAACAATGTTTGTTTCTACGGGTTCTACTTTTTGAACATACGAAACTTCCTGTAAAACTGATTCAAGTTCTTTTGCTTTTTTATGATCTTCCCTCAATCGTTCAACATGATTGTCTAAGGCATAAATTCCGGCAGCAGCTAAGTATCCTGCTTGTCGCATTCCTCCTCCAAACAATTTTCTGATTCGTAAAGCTTTTGCTATATGCTCCCTGCTCCCTGCCAAAACAGATCCTACAGGAGCACCCAACCCTTTAGACAGACAAATAGAAATGGTATCAAATAATTTACCATATTGCTTTGTCGATTCATTTTTTTCTGTTAAAGCATTAAATAAACGGGCTCCATCTAAATGACAGGCTAAATTAAACTCATCAGCTACATTTTTTATGCTCTTTAATTCTTCAAAATCCCAGCAAGCACCTCCTCCCTTATTTGTTGTATTTTCAATACATACTAACTTTGAAAAAGGTACATGAATATCTGCTCTTCCTTCAGCTTCATATCGTAATTGTTCTGCTGTAAATATTCCTCTGTCTCCATCAATCAACCTACATGATACTCCTGAATTAAAAGCAGCTCCTCCTCCTTCATAATTATAGATATGTGCCCATTTATCACAAAATAATCTGTCTCCCGGCTCCGTATGTAACTTAATTGCTGCCTGATTTGCCATGGTTCCTGAAGGGAAAAATAAAGCCTCTTCCATACTAAATAAATCAGCTGTTTTTCTCTGTAAATGATTTACTGTCGGATCATCTTTAAAAACATCATCTCCAACTTCAGCATTCATCATTGCTTTTAACATTCCCAAAGTGGGCTTTGTTACAGTATCGCTTATTAAATTAATTTTCATTTTCATCTGGTGTTTTGTAGGTCTCTTTATTATGATGCAATGTACATTATAAAAATTTTCGAATATCGTTATAAACAGACAATTTATGATAAATAATTCTTAAAATTAAATTTGAAAAATAGTTAAACCTTTAGATTTCATTCATTCCTATCGGAAATCCGTCAGGGATTTTTAATGTACTTTCTTTTTTATTATTTAGCCGGATTCTTTTTAAAATCAACAATCATTTTTATGTACTCTTTCCCTGTTGATGTAATGTTTTTTCTAAATAATTTGTAATAGAGTCTAACCTTGCATTGATAATTCCTTTTCTCTGAATGTAAATACTTGTATTGTAAGTCATAAACAATGCTGTCAGAAATTCTTTTCTAACTACTTCCTACAATACCTTATTAATAGCTATTTCTGAATTGTTTTTTAAAAATATACCTATTATCTAACATTTCGTTTAATCCTAATTGAGTATTATTAATATTTTTATGTTGTATTAATCTGTTGATTCGCCCGGGATGTAATAAAAAACTCAATGTAAACTCTGTTGTTGTTTGTACTGCACCAAGCGGATCAAAAGCAGCTCCTGTATTACTTTAAAACTTTCTCTTATTCTGTCATATCCGTAAGCTCTAAGTGGAAATAATTTCGATAATCTTTCAGGAATTGCTATTTCATTAACATCAATTGTTTTTAATAAGGATTGTAGTGCTTTTCGCTCTGTGACTCCATCTACTCTTTTTAACAATTACTTCTTTTTGTTCTTTAACGGCATACGTATAATCTAAACCTCCTACCAATTTTGAAGCATCATCGGTTTGATAACGATGAAAAAAATACAACGGAACAAATACATTTTCTAAAACAGAATAGGGTTGTTGATTTTAATATTATCAACAGAAAAATTCTCAATGGCATTCTTTCTTATTTGCAATACAACGTTTAATTCATTAGCAGCGTTTTTGCCATTATCCCATAAATATGCATACTCATATGTACTTCCTTCAGATCTGGCATCCGCATCAGTAATAAAATGTAATTCTTTCTTAAAAGCTTCTTCTAAAATTATATTAAGGGAATTTTTCTCACTACCTGTAAAATCCTGATACGCATACGCTACTGTAACTTTATCTCATGCTCCTGTTTTATTATCATAAGCTTCAGAAAAGAGTGCCATTTCTAAAGCAAATGCATCATCTTCATTGTTATTCTTATAAGGTGCTTGTAGTGCCTGTGCAATTAAAAAATCCTGACGAATACGTAACGACCATAAGCTTACATGACCTTTTATAATTTCTCTCGTACATCTTTATATCCTATAGCTTCAAAAGCTTCATTCCACCATCTTACTCCTTCTAATAAAGCTAACCGAACAGGTTCAGGAACTCCTCTGTCTAAGTAGTATACAATAGGTTCTTTTGCTTCACTAATTGCTGCTTTTGGATTTTTCTTTGCTAATCGATGGCGATAAATAAATCGTTTTTGAACAAGTTCATCTACGGGTGCTGCATAATCTAAATAGTTCATTTGCCAGAAATCACATCTTGGATCGTAAACTTTTGGCTTATAATTATCATTCGCAATTCAACAAAAGAATGACGCTGGTACACCTCCCTGTCTAAACCGATATCATTGGAACCAATTCCTTCAGAAAATGCATGTACGTATAAAAACTCCATATTGACTTTAGAAATTTCCAGAAATATCTTATCGGTAGTTTCATCATAATAAAATGGAATAAATCCGTTATATTTTGTAATTCCTTTTTGGTTTTCAAAAAATTGGGAGAATGCCGGGAGTGTCACTCCAAATAATAGTAAAAAAATATAGCTTTTTTCATGGTAGATAATTAATGTTATTTTTAAAAGGTATAAAAATATCAAATCTTTTTTTTATCTTATTTTTGCTTTATGATTACATACGAACAGCTGGAAGATATCGCTGAACGCGTTGATAGATTAAAAAATTACTTAGCAATTGATCAAAAGTTAATTGAAATTTCCAATGAGGAAGAAAAAACTGCTAACCCTGATTTCTGGAATAATCCTAAAGAGGCAGAGATATTAATGAAGTCTTTGCGTTTAAAGAAAAAATGGGTTGATTATTATAATGAAATTGTTTCTTTAAGTGATGATTTACATGTCTTATATTATTTTTATAAAGAGGGAGATGTTAAGGAGGCAGAAATAGCAGAACAATATGAGAAAACATCTGCTTTTTTAGAAAATATTGAGTTTAAGAATATGCTTTCTGAGGAAGGAGACAGCTTAAGTGCTGTGGTGCAAATTACTGCAGGGGCAGGGGGAACCGAAAGTTGTGATTGGACAGAGATGCTTACACGCATGTATACTATGTGGGCAGAAAAACAAGGCTTTAAAGTAAAAACTCTAAATTACCAAAGCGGTGATACCACCGGAATAAAAACAGTTACGTTGGAACTTGACGGAGACCATGCTTTTGGTTGGCTAAAAGGTGAAAATGGCGTACATAGACTGGTAAGAATTTCTCCTTTCGACAGTAATGCGAAGCGTCATACCTCCTTCTCTTCTGTTTATGTGTACCCGGTTGCTGACGATTCTATTGAAATTGAAATAAATCCTGATACCATTGAAATTACAACAGCACGATCCGGTGGTGCCGGCGGACAAAATGTAAATAAAGTAGAAACAAAAGTTCAATTACTTCACAAACCAACGGGAATTCAAGTTCAATGTTCCAATTCCCGATCACAGCACGATAACAGAACAACTGCGTTACAGATGTTAAAATCACAGCTGTACGAAATTGAACTTCAAAAAAGACAAGCAGCCAGAGATGATATAGAAGCAAAAAAATTAAAAACCGAATGGGGAAATCAAATTCGCAATTATGTAATGCACCCTTATAAGTTAGTAAAAGATGTACGAACTGCTCATGAAACAGGAAATATAGATGCTGTAATGAATGGAGAAATTAATGCTTTTTTAAAATCTTATTTAATGATGATGGGACAAAAAGAAAGTTAGAGAATTACAGAAATGATTCTCTATATAATCCTATCCTGAATTTTGAGGAAACAAAATATGAAACGGGTTCAACTTTTTAAAATTTGTTACATTTCTTAAATATCTTTAGAAACTTATGTAGTATTTAATTTCTAATTGTAAATTGACTAAGTTCATTTTTTATGATTTCCAGTTGATCGATAAATAGATTTATTTTTTTAGTGTTTTATCTGTCAAACTTTTCCAAAACCTGTCTTTAATAGGGTACATTGGAGCAGATGTCTGAGGAAAAATAAAATTGAATTCACGGAAGGTGATATTCTAACTAAATTTGAAAGAGAATTCATTTGATATGATATTTGCCATGGATGTATTGGAGTACATCGATAATTTATAGGCATACATTAAGTTACTCAACAAAATTCTGACACCCGGGGGATAAAATAGGTAATTTCCGGATTGACTGAAAATATTTTTTGCAAAATAGGGAAAAATTGCAGGAAATAGATTCACTAAAGATTATCATGTAACTAATCTCCCCTTTAACTCTGTTTGGAGTATTTATTGTTGCAGATGCAAAATCTAAACTCTGTTAAAATATGACTCAGTCAAATTATCAGGTTGAATAGGGTATACAGCCGTTAGTGGACAAACTGCATCGTTTTAGATTAATTGAATTAATAAAATTAAAACTACTAAAAATATGAAATCTATTATTTTCGAAATTTAGTTAGAAAAAATAAAAACCAACTATGAAAACTATCATAATTGATTTTTTAAGTTTTAAGTACAAGATTATTATGTTTCGTACTCTGTAATAAAAAATAATCTGTAAAATTTACTCCACATATTCTCTTTTTCTTCTACAGCTTGTTCCTCCGATTCATAAGTAACGATTTTCTTTTGAATTAACTCATGACTCATTTTTTTCTTTTTTTTATGAAACTCAAATTCTTCTAATAAAGAGTTTAATTTGAGTTTCAAACTCTCATCAATGTTTAATTTTTTTAAATTCATTTGCAAATTTTAATCTATATTTATTAATCTATGATAAAATGAGGGGGAAGACCTAAGTATTATAATTAAAAAAGTTACAATACTTTATTTATCTCAGTTTTATATTTATTTAGTAATGATTTTGAAATTCCTAAATTTGCTTTTTCAGAATCAATAGCTAAATAGATAAAGTAGGCTCTGCTGGGTGCGATGTTGATAATGTGTACTTGTTTTTTTAAGGTAATTGTGATATCATCAATTTCCTCTTTTAAACCTAATGCTTCAATAGCTTTCAATTTTGCTTTTACAACCTCCAGATTAAATGCAGAGGCTATATTTGGGTCAAAACCGGCATCAGCAGAAAAAGAATCATAAGCTACACCCGATTCTATTTCTGTTACAGATACGGCAATAAACCCTGGAATGCCTTTTACATTTTTGATAAAGTCTTTTAATACATCGTTCATTTTTAAATTTTTAACTTGTTACTATTTTGTTTTATTTACTTATTTTTTTTATTAAATTATCCATAGACATTATAATTAACCCTGTCTTTGTTATATCGCTAGAATATATTCCAACCATAAAATCTTTATTAAAATGATTGATTACAAAAATTCCCTGATTTGCTTTGAGGATTAACTGAGTTAAATCTCCTATTGCTATCTCTTTAGAGAATTCTTTTGCCATTTTTGTAATCACAGAAGACATTCCGGAAAAATTTTCTGCTTTTTCGATATTTTTTGCTTCTAAGAGTTTTCCTTTAAAATCAAATATCGCAATTCCATCTGCCTGAGTTAATTTTAAAAAATCAGATAAGTCAAATTCTCGATTCATTATTAATTAATATTTTTCATGAGATATCTATTAAAATACATTCATTTAAAAAAATCGGATTAAAATCTCAAATCCGAATCCTGAAAAAATGTACTACCAGAATTAAATTATAATAAGAGAGAATAATTATTGACTTATAGATTAATTTATTTCCATTCATTTTTCGTATGCAAATATATACTTTTTTTGATATATTATACTCTTAACTCCTATTCTTTTTTATATTTATTTTCATTTATTTATGTTTAGAATAAGTAAAAATTATTATAAGGCTGAAAAATTAGAAGCACAAAAAAACATATTTCTCATAATGGTAGTCGTAGCTACGTTTCATATTGGTCACATTCGATACACCTCATCCACTGTCACTTATGTGCAGAATAATTGAGTTCTTCCTGAAATCTTAAGGAAATCATAGGGTATTATAATAATAGATTCATCAATTAAATAATCTGCTTATGACAATGTTTAAAAAAAGATAAAAGGGTATAAAAATTAAAATTATTCATTGTAATTCAGAGTTTTATTTATTTCGGTCAATTAGCTATATCGCTTATAAATTTAATTCGCATCAGCCGTAATTCATCATCGTCATAGTCTCCATCAAACTCATCTAAGGCTTCCTGAATTTTATCCGATTCAGCTTCCATAAAATAGTCGTATATTTCTTCCTGCTGCTCTTCATCGAGTAACTCTTCAATTGCGTAATTGATATTCAATTTAGTTCCTGAATATACAATTGTTTCCATTTCTTTTATTAATTCATTCATCTCCAAACCTTTGGATTTAGATATATCCTCTAAAGGCAGTTTACGATCTGTATTTTGAATAATGTACAGCTTTAATCCGGAGTTTACACCGGTACTTTTAACGATTAAATCATCGGGTCTGACGATATCATTATCCTCAACATATTGAGCTATTATTTTTATAAAATCCTCCCCATATCTTTTTGCTTTTCCTTCTCCTACTCCGTGAACTTTAGAAAGTTCTCCCAATGTGACAGGGTATTTTAAAGCCATATCGTTGATTGAGGGATCCTGAAGCACTGCAAACGGTGGGACTCCAAATTTTTTTCCTACTTTTTTTCTTAATTTTTTTAACATTGGAATCAGCTTATTGTCAGCTTCCATACTACCTGATTTGATATTGATTATCACAGAACCATCATCCTCAGTTTCATACACATGGTTTTCAGTCATCATAAAAGAGGTTGGGTTTTCTATAAATTTTCTTCCCTCTCCGGTAAGTTTAATCACTCCATATTGCTCTATTTTCTTCCTGATGAGGTTAGCAATTAACATCTGACGAATAAGTGCCATCCAATAATTAAGATCTTTCGTTTTCCCAATACCGAAAAAAGGTTGTTCAGCGGTTTTATGAGATTTTAAGAGTGCGTTTTCTTTACCAATAATTGTATTTACCAGTTCTTTAGTTTTATACATTTCATTCGTATTTTTCACTATACTTAAAATAGTGATCACCTGATCTTTAGCCTCATGTCTTTTCTTAGGATTACGCATATTATCATCCATATCGGCACCTTCTCCGTTAATTTCGTCAAATTCTTCTCCAAAATAATGTAATAAGTATTTACGTCTGTTCATAGAAGTTTCGGCATATCCGACAACTTCCTGTAGCAACACATGACCAATTTCCTGTTCTGCAACAGGTTTATTAACCATAAACTTTTCTAATTTTTCAATATCTTTATGAGAATAGAATGTCAAACAGTGACCTTCTCCCCCGTCTCTGCCGGCTCTTCCTGTTTCTTGATAATAACTTTCCAGGCTTTTTGGAATATCATGATGAATTACAAAGCGTACATCGGGTTTATCGATTCCCATACCAAATGCAATGGTAGCAACAATTACATCACAGTCTTCCATCAGGAACATATCCTGATGGCTGGATCTGGTTTTGGTATCCAGACCGGCATGATATGGTAAGGCATTTATCCCATTAACCTGCAAGACCCTGGTTATTTCTTCTACTTTTTTTCGACTTAAACAGTAAACTATTCCGGATTGTTCTTCTTTTTGTTTGATAAAGCGAATGATGTCTTTTTTCACTTCTCCTGTTTTGGAGCGAACTTCGTAAAATAAATTTGAACGATTGAATGATGCTTTATAAACGTTTGCATTGGTCATTCTCAGAGTTTTCAGAATGTCTTCCTGTACTTTTTGAGTAGCGGTGGCAGTTAGCCCAATAAGGGGTATATTATCTATCTGGTCAATTATAGTCCTTAAATTTCTGTATTCCGGTCTGAAATCATGCCCCCATTCAGATATGCAGTGTGCTTCATCTATGGCTACGAAAGAGATTTTTTGTGTCTTCAGGAAATCTACATATTCTTCTTTAATAAGTGATTCCGGTGCCACATATAGAAGTTTTGTAATTCCGTCAGCAATATCTTCTTTAACCTGATTGATTTTAGATCTGTTTAAAGAAGAATTAAGTACATGTGCAATTCCCTGTGCTTCAGAAATACCTCGGATAACATCTACCTGATTTTTCATTAAAGCGATTAGAGGAGAAACTACAATGGCTGTTCCTTCTTTCATTAATGCGGGTAATTGATAACATAACGATTTACCACCACCCGTAGGCATAATGGCAAAGGTGTTGTGATTGTTTAAAATGCTTTTTACCACATCTTCCTGAAGCCCTTTAAACTGACTGAAACCAAAGAACTTTTTTAAATTATCGTATAAATTCATTTTTCAAAAACTCAAACTCAAACACAAAGATAAGTAATTAAAGTGATTATAATTTTCTTTATAAAGAAAGCTTAGTAGGTAAAATATTATTATTTTTACACTTCAAAATTAAACTTTTTTATTTGAAAAATTTAGATTTAATACTAAGCAAGGCAAAAGAAACTATTGAACTCCAGAGTAACAGTATAGCTGATCTGGTTGATTTTTTGGATAATTCTTTTGCTGAAGCGGTTAATTTTATCTTAAATTCGAAAGGACGGGTAATTGTTACCGGAATAGGTAAAAGTGCAAATATTGCTGGTAAAATTGCAGCAACATTTAATTCTACAGGAACTCCGGCGATATTTATGCATGCCGCAGATGCTATTCATGGTGATTTGGGAAATATACAAATTGATGATGTTGTTGTCTGTATTTCTAAAAGCGGAAACACTCCGGAAATAAAGGTATTGATTCCGTTAATCCGGAATTCAGATAATAAAATAATCGCAATTACCGGAAATCCGGATTCTTTTTTGGGCAGAAATGCAGATTTTGTTTTAAATTCGTATGTGAAAAGAGAAGCTGATCCTAATAATTTAGCTCCAACTACAAGTACCACTTCGCAGTTGGTTTTAGGAGATGCTTTGGCAGTTTGTTTACTTGATTTAAAGGGCTTCACTCATCAGGATTTTGCTAAGTATCATCCCGGAGGGGCATTGGGAAAGCGTTTGTATTTAAGAGTTTCTGATTTAATAAAAAATAATGAGTTACCGAAAGTATTTTTATCCGATGAAATTACCAAAGTTATTGTTGAAATATCGGAAAAAAGATTAGGTGCGACTGCTGTCGTAAGCCCGGAAAATAAAATAAAAGGAATTATTACTGACGGAGACATTAGAAGAATGTTGAATAAAACTACTGAAATAAGTAAATTAACAGCTCTTGATATTATGAGTAGTCATCCAAAAACAATTCATGTGAATGCAACAGCTATAGAGGCTTTAAAGACTTTGGAGACTAATAGCATTACACAAATTTTAGTTTCAGATAATTATAACAAATATGCGGGTGTGGTTCATTTACATGATTTAATAAAAGAAGGAATTTTTTAGATGGTAAGGAAGGAAATGTCTTTTTTAGATCATCTTGAGGAATTAAGATGGCATCTAATACGAAGTTTTATCGCTGTAACTGTCATTGCAATTGTGATTTTTGTTTATATAAAATTTGTTTTTAATGAAATTTTACTGGTTCATTTACAAGCTGATTTCTTAACCTATCGCTTTTTTTGCAATGCCTTTTCTTTTATAGGAATTGATAGTAATTTTTGTACTATTGAATTTAAGCAAACATTACAGGCTTTAAATCCGACACAGCAATTAATGACTGCTATCTGGTCATCATTAATTTTAGGATTTATTACTGCCTTTCCTTACGTTCTTTGGGAAATATGGCGGTTCATTTCTCCGGGTTTGTTAGAAGGTGAACGAAAAAAATCAAGAGGATTTATTTTTATTTCCTCTTTGCTGTTCTTTTCCGGGATTTTATTCAGTTATTTTGTAATTATCCCGATGTCCGTTTATTTTTTCTATAACTTTTCTATCGGAGATACCATTCAGAATAATTTTAAACTGGAAGCTTATATTGGTTTAATAACCAACACGTTAATAGGAGTAGCTATTTTCTTTGAATTACCCGTTGTCATTTATTTTTTATCGAAAGCTGGATTAATTACTCCTGAATTTTTAAGAAAATACCGGAAGCATGCTCTGGTGCTGGTTTTAATTTTATCGGCTGTTATAACACCTCCTGATATTGCAAGTCAGGTAATTGTAGCAGTACCCATCATGTTTTTATATGAAACGGGTATTTATATATCAAAATTTGTACTAAAAAAACAAAAAAAAAATGTCAAACAAAGTCCGGAAGTTCAATGAGTACCGCTCAATAATGAACAAAAAAATACTAACTTATGATAATAAGGTAATTAAAAGAATTTATAATTTAGATGCCCATGCGTATTCTGAAGGACATTTATCTGTAAAAACAAAAGAATTATTGGGTCTGGTTGCTTCAGCTGTATTACGTTGTGATGACTGTATTACCTATCATCTTGACACAGCTTATAAAAGCGGAGTTACTAAAGAGGAAATGATGGAAACCATGTCGATCGCTACCTTAGTCGGAGGGACTATTGTTATTCCTCATCTGCGTCGTGCCGTAGAATTTTGGGAAGCTCTGGAAGAAGCCGTTAACAATTAAATTAACAATCAATCAATACCTGTTTATTATTTTAAAAGTAGTAATATTAAATTTTCTTTAATTTATGATTTTAAGAGCTGATAACATTCAAAAGATTTATGGAGGAAGAAAAGTAGTGAAAGAGATTTCTATACAGGTAAAACAGGGAGAAATTATTGGTCTTTTAGGACCCAATGGTGCCGGAAAAACTACTTCTTTTTATATGATTGTTGGCATGGTAAAACCTAATAACGGGAAAATTTTCTTAGATACCGAAGAAATTACTGAAGACGCTATGTATAAACGTGCTCAAAAAGGAATTGGTTATCTGGCTCAGGAGGCCTCAGTGTTTAGAAAATTATCTGTGGAAGATAACATTTTATCTGTATTAGAATTTACCAACAAAACAAAAGAACAACAAAAGCAACGTCTGGAAGAAATTATAGTTGAGTTTAATTTGGATCATGTTCGTAAAAATCGCGGAGATTTACTTTCCGGAGGCGAGCGAAGAAGAACAGAAATTGCTCGTTGTCTGGCATCGGATCCCAAATTTATTTTATTGGATGAACCTTTTGCCGGCGTCGATCCTATTGCTGTTGAGGATATTCAAAATATTGTAGCTCATCTTAAAAACAAGAATATCGGTATTTTAATTACGGATCATAATGTTCAGGAAACACTGGCGATTACAGACAGGACTTATTTAATGTACAACGGAAACATTCTTAAAGAAGGAACCCCGGAAGAGTTGGCTGCTGACGAAATCGTACGAAAAGTATATCTTGGAAAAGATTTTGAGTTAAAAAAGAGGAAGAAATTTCAGAATGTTTAATAAAATTTATTATTTTACAAGCGTTTTCTGACATTTACTTTACTCTCTTTTTCAAGCTCTTTCTTATTCTTAACCATTTCATATTCTGTATTTAAGTTATAATATCAACGTAATTTTTTATTTCCGGAAAATTTTCATAAAAGCACTCATTTTTTATCGGCTATAATTCAATGTTAACTCTCTCATTGTCTGTACTTCTTGTTAATCTCTGTATTTATTCTAAACATTTGTATTATAATTCTTATTAAAAAAACAGATGTGCGTCATAATCATTTTTTAATTTATTTTCAGAAAATTATTTAACAGCGACAACAGAATATATAATAAAATTATTATCGGAACTGCTACAAATTTAAACAGTATTAACAGCACCGGAGAGGTTAATAAAAGTATATATTTTAAAGAGTTATCTTTAAAAGAATATGTTTTAAATTTTAATGAAAATAGCGGAAGTTCTGTTACCATTAGTATACTCAATGTCAGTGTTGTTCCTATCAGAAAAAATTTATTATGAATAATATTTAAAATAAAAGAAGTTGAAGTATATTCAGCAATTAGGGGTAAAGAAAGTACAAATAAATTCATCGCCGGAGCGGGGAATCCTCTAAAGTTATCATATTGTCGGGTATCGATATTAAATTTTGCCAACCGGTAACCTGAACAAAGTGTAAGCAGTAATCCTATAAATTCATAAGAAATTTCATTGTTTAAATTTAATCCCATACCTGCAGGTTCCCGAAAAAAAGAACCGGATTCATTATAAAAATTACTATGTATCATAAATTGTAGCATTACAATCCCAGGCACTACTCCGCTGGTAACCATATCTGCTAAACTATCCAGTTGCTTTCCTAATTCTCCTTCAACCTGTAATAGCCTTGCCACAAGACCGTCAAAGAAATCCAGAGCAATTCCAAGCCCTGCAAAAACAGCCGTCGAATAAAAATCTCCTGTTGTTGCCAAAATCAAAGCTACGGTACCGCAAAGTAAATTTCCAAGCGTAATGATAACAGGGATTTGTTTTTTTATATTCATATTTTTTATCATTTTTACGAAAATATAAAATTGATTGCTTATTTCTGCTACTTAAATTAAATTGTTTTAAAATGCCATTACTTAACAATCAGCTAACGCCTGGTTTTCTATTTAAAAACCCGCATGCTAATACTATTTATAAATTTTTTTATCCTTGGCATAAACCCAATTATAAAAGAGAAAGAGTTGCTACCCGGGATGATGATTTTATTGATCTGGATTTTCTTAGATCTGATTCCTGTTCCTTAGTTGTTTTGATACACGGTTTAGAAGGAAGTTCACAATCTGGCTATATGCTGTCCGCAACAAATTATATTCATAATTCAGGGCATGACGTTATTTGCATGAATTTGCGGGGTTGCAGTGGTACAGATAATAATATTTTAAAAACATATCATGCCGGAAAAACTGATGATATTGATTATATTATTCATTATTTAACCGAAAAGTACAACTATAAAAATATTACTTTATGCGGCTTCAGTTTAGGAGGAAATCTGGTACTAAAATATTTAGGCGAATATAAAATTCCGGAAACTGTAAAAGGAGGAATTGCTGTTTCTGCCCCTGTTGACTTAGCCGGCTCCCAGGCTGAACTGAATAAATTTAAAAACAAAATCTACATGCAAGAGTTTTTAAGAACATTAAAATCGAAAATTTTAATTAAAGCTGAAAAATTCCCTGAATACAATCCGGACAAAAAACGAATAGCAAAAGTTTCTTGTTTTAAAGATTTTGAAGAGTTGTATACCGTACCTGTTTTTGGATTTCAAAGCTCGGAAGATTATTGGGAAAAATCAAGCAGTAAACCTTATTTAAGCAGTATAAAACATGAAGCATTATTAATAAATGCAAAAGACGACTCTTTTCTGTCCTCTGAATGTTATCCGTATGAACTAGCAGAGAATTCAGATAATTTTTACTTGATGACCCCAAAATACGGAGGGCATGCAGGTTTTATTTCTTCTTTTAATGATAAATCACGTTGGGTGGAAAAACAGATTATTAATTTCATTCAAAACATCTTAAATATCTGTTCGTAATAAACAATAAGTCTGAAAAACTACTGTTATTTAGTAAAGAATCAGGATATTTGTTCATATAAAATATACAATTGAAAACGAAATTCATTTACCTTTTTCTTTTATTTACAACAGGAATTCAGGCTCAGTTTAGAAACTTCTCTAATGAATTTTTGAGTATAGGGGTAGATGCAGCCTCTTTAGGCATGAGTAAGGCGGTTGTCGCTACAACCAGTGATGTAAATGCTGCTTATTGGAATCCTGCCGGATTAGTTTTTGTAGAGGACTATCAGGGAACATTAATGCACGCTTCATATTTTGCAGGAATAGCTACTTATAACTATGCCGGATTTGCAATGCCCGTTGATAAACAAAGTGCTGTAGGTATTTCAGTTATCAGATTTGGAGTTGACGATATTTTAAATACTACTGAACTAATAGATAGCGAGGGCAATATCGATTTTAACCGGGTAAATTTATTTTCTGCTGCCGATTACGCTTTTAATTTTAGTTATGGAAGAAAATCATTACTCAATAGTTTTTCTATTGGAGGGAATGCAAAAATAGTTCGCAGAATTATTGGAAATTTTGCTGCCTCATGGGGATTTGGATTCGATTTAGGAATTCAATTTAAAAAAAAAGGATGGAAATTTGGAGCTATGGTCAGAGATATTACAACCACATTTAATACTTGGGTCGTCAATGAAGCTGAATTTGAAAAAATCAGAAATGCAGTTCCCGGTCAAAATCAGAGATTACCGGAAACCACAGAAATTACAAAGCCTAAACTGCAGGTCGGAGTAGCAAAATATTTTACTATAAGTCGCTCTTTTAACCTGCTGGCCGAAGTGGATTTAAATACCCGTTTTGCTGAAACAAATGATGTTATTTCTTCTTCTTTTTTAAGTATCACCCCCGCCTTCGGATTCCGGTTAGATTATGATAATTTCATTTTTTTAAGAGCAGGTGCAGGAAATTTTCAAAACATCATTCAGTTTGACGGCAGTAAGTCGCTTTCTGTTCAACCCAATTTTGGCGTTGGTTTTAAGTTTAAAGGAATTCAGATAGATTATGCCCTAACCAATGTTGGCAGTATGGGTACTCCTTTATTTTCAAATATTTTTTCTCTGAAATTTGACTATAGTCATTCCCGGTAAATTATGATTAGAAAATTACTTCTTGCCTGCTTTTTGTTCTATACTTTATCAGGGTTCTCTCAACAAGTTAAGCTTTCTGTATATTCAGAAATTAGCATTGTTACTTCCGGACCGGGAAATAATTTATATGAAAAGTTCGGGCATACCGCAATCAGGGTAAAAGACCCTGTATTGAATCTTGATTTATTATATAATTATGGAATTTTCGATTTTAACGATTCTGATTTTTATGTGAGCTTTATAAAAGGATTTATGAAATATAAATTAATTCGATATCCTTTCCATTTATCTTTAAAATCTGCCGGTGAGGAGCGGCGTTGGATGAAACAACAGGTTTTAAATTTAACTCAAAAACAGAAAAGCGCCTTTTTTTATTTTTTAGAGAATAATGCTAAACCGGAAAATGCCAGGTATTATTATGATCCTTTTTTTAATAATTGTGCTACCAAGCCCCGCGATATTGTTAAGGAGATTGTGAGAAATATTCTTTTTCTTAGTGATACTGTTTTAAAAAATCCCAAATCAATAAGAGCCTTGATGAATGAAAAAATTCATCCCAATACTTGGGGAAGCTTTGGTATAAATATTGCTTTAGGAAGCAGGCTGGATAAAGTAGCTTCTGCTGAGGAATATATGTATTTACCTGAATATTTGTTTTTAATATTTGAAGAATCAAAAATAAAAAAAGATACCACTCATATTAATTTAGTGAAAAAAACTGAAGATATTCTCTCATTTGAATCAAAACCACCTGTTAGTAATCATGTAAATCCGTTCTTACTATTTTCTGTCTTATTTCTGCTAGTTACAGGTATTACCTATTTCGATTATAAAAACAATACAAGAACAAAAATTGTAGATTTTTTAATTTTTGGCAGTACCGGACTTGTTGGATTATTAATAGTTTTTCTGTGGTTTTTTACCAATCATTCAACAGCTCCTTACAATTTTAACTTTTTATGGGCTTTTGCACCTAATTTTTTTATTGCATTTTTCTTATTGAAAAATAAAACAAAAAGATGGTTTAAAAAGTATTTACTTTTATTATCAGGGTTGCTTATTTTAATCCTGCTTTTTTCTGTTTTCAATATTCAAAAGTTCACATACCCTTTATTCCCTTTACTATTATTATTATTTATCAGGTATTTATTTTTACTTAAACGATGAGAATCCCGTTTTCTATAAAAAACTTTGAATCGCTAAATTGTAACTTTTTAAACCAAAACCACAAATTACACCTTTAGCACTTTTTGCTAAATAACTTTTATTTCTAAACTCTTCACGAGCATGTACATTAGAAATATGTACCTCAATAACAGGGGTTTCGATTCCTTTAGCCGCATCTGCAAGAGCTATAGAGGTATGTGTATATGCACCAGCATTTAAAACAATACCATCATAATCAAAACCAACTTCTTGTAATTTATTCAACAATTCACCTTCTATATTAGTTTGAAAATAGGTTAAATCGACCTCTTTAAATTCTTCTTTCAAAATTTCAAAATATTCCTCAAAAGTAGTTGATCCGTAAATTTCAGGTTCTCTTTTGCCTAATAAATTTAAATTTGGGCCATTTATAATTATAATTTTCATGTTATATATCAACAAAGGAAGTGTTTAAACTTCCTTAAATTTTATTTCCTCAAAGATAAAATATTTTTAATCTCTATGAACAAAAAAAGAAGCAATAATTTGCTTCCTTTTTAATAATATTTTGATGAAATTACCAAGCATAACCTGAAGAAACGGCTAATCTTGGTAAAAACCCATGTATACTAACAAGTGTACCTCCATCTACCAAAACTGAAGCGTATTGACCACCCAAAGCTAAATCTAAAGAAGAACCAGAATCTCCACTACCAAATACCCATTGGTAAAATCAGCTAAAGCTTCTTCTGAAACAGTAGAAAAACCTGTATCGTCTCTCCGAATCAAGAAGATCTCTACTGGCAAATAAATAACTTAAAAGTGGTGCAGCATACCAACCTATTGGAGCATCTTTATCAGAAGAAAAGTAAAACTTGTATTTTCCTTCTACTCCAAATGCACTTGTGTTAGAACTAGAAATTATGGAGCGAGAACTTCTGTAGCTTACTATAACATTTAAGTACGATAACCCAATTTCAAAAGCTCTTTCATAAGATAATTCAGTAGCGTCAAAAAGTAATCCTAATGGGTTTATCTTAACTACATTTCTTTGTGCATTAACAGTAAAACCTAATGCGATTATAGCAACAAATAATAATCTTTTTCATAATTTAAGATTTTAATTTTTATAAGGACAAATATATAGGTGTTTACCAAATTCAATGCTTCTTTTTTATGTTTTTTGTTTTAAAAAAGGAGTAAAATTTTGTATTTTTGTACGAAAAGTAATGATTTGGCAACATGCTATTGACGACTATAAATTGTACTTAAAAATAGAACGAGGTCTATCTCAAAACTCTATAGACAGCTATGGAAACGATATTTTTAAACTCATTAAATTTTTAGATACAAATACAATAGATATCAATCCTATTAAAATTGATAATACTATTATACAACAATTCATTTATGAAATCGCAAAAGTTGTAAATCCAAAAACACAGGCAAGAATAATTTCCGGACTACGCAGTTTTTTTGATTATTTAGTTTTTGAAGAATATCGTAGTGATAATCCTTTAGATTTAATAGAATCCCCTAAAACAACTCGTCCTTTCCCTGATGTTTTATCTGATGAAGAAATAACGAATCTAATATCGAGTATTAATTTAAGTCACCCGCAAGGAGAAAGAAACCGGGCTATTATAGAAACTATATACGGTTGTGGTTTACGAGTTAGTGAATTAATAAATCTGCAACTCTCTAATTTATTTTTTAAAGAAGGGTTTATACAAGTATTAGGAAAAGGAAATAAATATCGTTTTGTTCCTATACATAAAACTACTATGAAATTTATTAATTTTTATATTCAACATACCAGAAATGAGATTACACCTGTTAAAGAAGATGTCGATACTCTTTTTTTAAACCGAAGAGGCAAACGATTAACCAGACAGATGATTTTTATTATCTTGAAAGACTTAGCTGCCAAAACTCATCTCAAAAAAAATATCGGCCCGCACACATTGCGACATTCCTTTGCAACTTACTTATTAAAACAGGGAGTAAATTTAAGATCCATACAACAATTACTGGGTCATGAAAGTATCACGACTACCGAAATTTACATACATTTAGACAAAACGGATTTACAGGAAGTAGTTGAGAAATATCATCCCAGAAACAGATGAAGAGAAAAATGGCAAGCTATCTGTATCACACCGCTACGACCTGATACCCTTGCTTCGTTCCCGCTCTGGGGGATTCAAAGGGAGCTGGTTGTACAGGACTTGCCGATGCAAATTTACAATCATTTTTTTAATCTTTAACAATAAATTTATATGTATTTTCTGTAACATTTTTAAATCATTGAATACTAATTAGATGTTTTACCTATTTTTAACTAATCAAAATCAATTACAAATGGAAAATCAAGTAAGTAGTAAGAGTATTATTTTAAATTATGGCTTAGCGCTGGGTATAATTTCACTCTTTCCAAGTATAATAAAATATGCTTTGGGAGAAAATTATTTAGAAAATGACATATATACCTTAATAATAAGTATTGTATTAACTATCGTTTTTGTTATTATTTCGATTAAAAAAATTAAAATCCTTAATAATGGCTTTCTATCCTGGGGACAAGGCCTTAAAGCAGGTGTGGGAGTTGTTCTTATTAGTATGATTATTGTGATTTTATATCTCCTTATTTTTTCAAATTTTATAGAACCTGATTTTAAACAGTTAGCGATTGAAGCTGCTGAGCAAAAATGGATTGATGCAGGAATGTCTGACGAGCAAATAGAAATATCAAGAGATATGGCAAATAAATATTTTAATTTATCATTATACGGAAGCACTGTCCTTGCAAGTTTATTTTTTGGCTTTGTAATTTCAGCCATTGTCAGTGCTATTATGCAAAAAAGAGAAGAAGATACTTTTTAAAAATAATATTATGGTAACTTTACCTCCTGAAATCGATAACAGTTAATATGGATATATCGGTAGTAATACCATTATTAAATGAAGAAGAATCTTTACAGGAATTATACTATTGGATTGCAAAAATTATGCAATCCAATCAGTTTTTATACGAAGTTATCTTTATAGACGATGGTAGTGCAGATACCTCCTGGAAAGTAATTCAGCAATTATCACCGGATAACCCTGAAATAAAAGCAATACGATTTCAACGAAATTATGGAAAATCTCAGGCTCTTGATGCCGGTTTTGCTAAAGCTAAAGGTGATGTTATTATCACAATGGACGCTGATTTGCAGGACAACCCGGAAGAAATTCCAGAATTATACAATTTAATTATCAATAAAAATTTCGATTTGATTTCCGGCTGGAAAAAGAAACGCTACGATAATCTTTTAACAAAAAATATTCCTTCAAAATTATATAACTGGGCAGCACGAAAAACTTCAGGGTTGCAATTACACGATTTTAACTGTGGGTTGAAAGCCTATAAAAAAGAAGTCATAAAAGCTATAAAAGTAAGCGGAGAAATGCACCGGTACATTCCTGTCCTTGTTAAAAATGAGGGATATATGAATATCGGAGAAAAAGTAGTAAAACATCAAACCAGAAAATACGGAATTACCAAATTTGGTATGAATCGTTTTATTAATGGCTTATTAGATTTAATTACCATCTCTTTTTTATCTAAATTTGGAAAACGTCCCATGCACTTTTTTGGTCTTTGGGGAACGTTTATGTTTTTGTTTGGTTTTCTCTCCGCTTCTTATATCGGAGCCGCGAAATTATACAGGGTTTATTATAAAATTCAAACCATTTTAATTATTCAAAACCCCTGGTTTTATATCGCTTTAACTTCAATGATTTTAGGAACCTTACTCTTTTTAGCAGGGTTTTTAGGAGAATTAATTACAAAGAATAATACATTACAAAAGCATTATACAATTAAAGAACAACTAAATTTATAATACCATATTTATTAGTTTCCTATGGAAGAAATTTTAAATAAAGCAAAACTTTGGCTATCGGATACTTTTGATACTGAAACCCGAAATGAAATATCTGAACTCATTAAAAACAATCCTGAAGAGTTAATTGACCGGTTTTATAAAAATGTAGAATTTGGTACCGGAGGCATCCGTGGTGTCATGGGCTCCGGTACAAATCGAATTAATAAATATACATTAGGTAAAGCCACACAAGGAGTAAGTAATTACTTGCATAAAGTATACCCAGGGGAAACTATAAAAGTTGTCATAGCTTACGATTGCAGGCACAACAGTAAAAAGTTTGCAAGGTTAGCAGCAGAAATTTTATCAGCAAACAACATTCAGACATTTATTTTTGAAGACTTACGCCCTACTCCGGAATTATCTTTTACCGTAAATCATTTAAACTGTCATGCAGGCATTGTCTTGACGGCATCACATAATCCCCCGGAATATAACGGATATAAAGTGTACTGGACTGACGGCGGGCAAATTGTTCCTCCTCAGGATAAGGAAATCACCGAAGCAGTAAATGCTTTAAATTTTGAGGATATTAATTTCAATAAAAACGAATCGCTGATTTCTTATATAGGAAATGAAATTGATGAAGCTTTCCGGAAAGCTTCTGTTGAAAACGGAACATTTGATGTTAAAAACAGGAAAAAATTAAAAATTGTTTTTACTTCACTGCACGGTACTTCAATTAAGTGTGTACCGGAAGTTTTAAAAAGAGCAGGATATACGCAAGTACATATTGTTGAGGAACAGGCTGTGCCTGATGGTGATTTTCCGACGACAGTTTCTCCAAACCCCGAGGAACCGGAGGCTTTAAAAATGGCTATTGATTTAGCAAATCAAGTAAATGCTGATATTGTCATTGGCGCAGACCCTGATAGTGACCGGCTGGGAATTGCAGTTCGCGATTCAAACGGAAATATAAAATTGTTAAACGGGAATCAGGCCATGAGTGTTATGACTGATTTCTTAATTCAACAATGGAAAAAAGATAACCGGTTAACCGGAAAACAATTCATAGGTTCTACTATTGTATCTACAAATTTAGTAAATGAAATTGCTGATAGCTACGGAGTAGAAACCAAAATTGGTCTCACGGGGTTTAAATGGATTGCAAAAATGATTAAAGATTATCCTGAACTAGAGTTTGTTGGAGGCGGTGAAGAAAGTTTCGGATTTATGGTGGGTGATTTTGTACGGGATAAAGACGCCGTTACCGCTACCCTGCTCGCTTGTGAAATAGCTGCAAACGCAAAAGCATCAGGAAGTTCTTTTTACAATGAATTATTAAAAATTTATATAAAACATCACTTTTATAAAGAAAAATTAGTTTCATTGGTAAAGAAAGGAAAAGAGGGTGCTGAGCAGATAAAACAAGTGTTGATTGATTTACGCAATAACCCGCTTTCTGAAATTGACGGAGAAACAGTCACCTATGTAAACGATTACAGAACTTCTGTCAGAAAAAAAAGGAGTACCGGGGAAGAAACAGATATTCATATTCCAAAATCAAATGTTTTAATTTACGAAACTGAAAACGGAACAAAGGTAGCTTGTCGTCCCAGCGGAACTGAATCTAAAATAAAATTTTATATTAGTGTAAAAAGTTCTTTAAATGCTATTGAAGATGCTGTCGAGGTTGAAGAAAAACTGGATGAGAAAATTCAGAGAATTATAAAACAATTAGGAGTTTAATGGAATACTTCAGAAAAATAATTAAGTATGCTTTACCTTATAAGAAGTATGCCTTTTTAAATATTTTTTTCAATATCCTGTATGCCTTTTTTTCGGCCTTATCATTTATTGTTCTGATGCCGTTATTACAAGTGATATTCGATAAAAGGAATACTGATGCAGTTCAAATGACAAAACCGGTTTACAAAAGTGTTTCAACACTTAATGAATACGTAAATCAAAGTTTAAGTTATTATGTATCTGAAATGGTAAAAGCAGATACCTCTAAAACATTGATGCTTGTCATTGGATTAATTATAGTAACATTTATATTAAAAAACTTATTTAGTTATTTAGGGTTTTATTTTATTACATTTCTTAAAAATGGAATCTTAAAAGATTTAAGAGATGATCTTTACAGGAAAACAGTCTCTTTACCTATCTCCTATTTTTCAGAAAAAAGAAAAGGTGATGTTATGGCAAGAATCGGGAATGATGTGATTGAAGTGTATCATTCTTTTTTATCTATTCTTGAGCTATTTTTCAGAGACCCTATTATGATTATAGTAACCATTATTTTTATGCTTACAATAAGTGTAAAACTAACTATTTTCGTATTTGCTTTTGTTCCGGTTGCAGGATTTGTAATTAATATGATAGGAAAAAATTTAAAAAAAACCTCTGATAAAGTTCAAAAAGAACAAGGTCTTTTCTTATCCGTTTTAGATGAAACATTAAACGGGTTACGAGTTATTAAAGGGTTTACAGCTGAAAGTATTTTCAATTCAAAATTTCAGGCTTCTACACAGCGTTTTAGAAAACACCTGACAAAAGTTCAAATTAAAACCCAACTGGCAAGTCCTGTAAGTGAAATCCTCGGAATTATGGTCTTTTGCGTTTTAATTTGGTATGGGGGGAAATTAGTTTTAATTGATCAATCAATTGAAGGAACTGCCTTACTCGGATTTCTTGGTCTGGCTTTTAATATTATGACACCTGCAAAATCAATTTCTAAAGCAAGTTATACCATTAAAAAAGGAAATGCGGCAGCCGAAAGAATTTTACATATTTTAGAAACCGAAGATGAACTTAAAGATATGCCGGACGCTGCAGAAAAAAGCACTTTTGATTATGAAATAGAGTTTAAAAACATTTGGTTTAAGTATCAGGATGATTACGTTTTAAAAGATTTTTCTTTAATAATTCCAAAAGGAAGTTCAGTAGCTCTTGTCGGACAATCGGGAAGCGGAAAATCGACATTAGCAAATCTAATCACTCGCTTTTATGATGTAACTAAAGGAGAAGTTTTAATTGATGGAATTAACATTAAGCAACTCTCTAAAAAATCACTATTAGGTTTAATGGGAATTGTTACACAAGATTCTATTCTATTCTATGATTCTGTAAGAGAAAATATCAAAATAGGAAACCCTAATGCTTCCGACCAGGAAATTTCAGAGGCATCTCATATCGCAAATGCATATGAATTTATAAAAGATTTACCTGAAAAATTTGATACAAATATTGGTAATAACGGAAATAAACTTTCTGGTGGTCAAAAACAACGTTTATCTATCGCCAGAGCAGTATTAAAAAATCCGCCTATTATGATTTTAGATGAAGCTACTTCCGCTTTAGATACTGAATCTGAACAATTAGTACAATCTGCTTTAGAAAACATCATGCAAAGCCGTACATCCATTGTAATTGCTCACAGACTATCTACCATACAAAATGCAGATAATATTGTTATTCTTAACAAAGGTAAAATTGTTGAACAAGGAAAACATGAAGAGCTATTAGCTGCAAGAGGAGATTATTTCAAATTAGTTTCTATGTAAAATATTCATGTATGAAAGAATTCTTAATTTTCAACATCATCTATAAATGGAAATATGTATTCGCTATTTTAAAATCTAAATTTATCAGGATTGATAAAAAATCGACTATTGAGAAATTAGCGTATGTTGCCAGAAAGGCTGATAAAAATTGGATCTTTGGTACAAAGGTAAGAAATCTTTCTAAAAATTCATCATTAAACGCTACTCCCTGTTTCCATTCAAAATTGAGAAATTTACCTGAAGCAGATGGCTATTTCTTTATCTATCCACATTACTTCTGTAGAGCCATGCGTCATAATCCCCAAATATTGAGAAAAAAGAATATTGTGATGTTTACACATACACATTATACCATATCATATTCTAAAACGCACATTGCCTGGTGTTTAAATTTAGCTCATAAAGTTATTTGCTTAAACTATCAGGTAAAACAAGATTTAATGGATATTGGAATACGCCCTGAAAAATTAGAAGTCCTTCATATAGCATCGGATCCTGACTTCTTTTATACACATGAAAGAAATGCAGGTGACGTAGGGTTTTGTTCTAATTTTGGGGAGCGTAAAAATCCGGAATTGACTTATCAAATTATTAAAAACATGCCTGAAAAGCATTTCCATATGTTTGGTAAAAACTGGGAGAAATTTGACAAATTCGATGAATTAAATAAACTTACTAATTTCACTTACCATAACAACAAGGATTATAGTGAAGTCCCGGGGTTATATGCTATGATTGATACATTTATTTCTCCTTCAATTTTGGAAGGTGGTCCTGTCCCTGTTTTAGAAGCCATGCTGTCGAACTGTGTTCCTGTAGTTTCTAAAACCGGATTTTGTCCCGATGTTATTCAACACGGAGAAAACGGTTTTTTATTCGATATAAATGCCGGATATCAGGAAGTTATTGAATTGATAAAAGAAGCAGATAACTTAAGAACGGATATTAGAACTACTGCCCTGCCCTATTCTTGGAAAAATTGTGCTAAAAAAATTGATGACTTATTCCTTAACAGTTAACCCTAAAGAACCTGCCTTTTTTATCATAAAATCATATGAAGCCTGGTATTCATTAGGAATTACACCTTCTAAGATAGCTTCTTTTATAGCTTCTTTAATCTGACCCACTTCCCGGCAGGGTTTTAAATCAAGCGTTTTCATAATCTCTTCTCCGGTAATTGGTGGTTGAAAATTACGAACTCTGTCGCGTTCTTCTACTTCTTTTATTTTTTGTCGTACAATCTCGAAATTCTTGTGGTATCGTTTAAACTTTTTTGGGTTTTTTGTTGTAATATCAGCTGCACACAATGTCATTAAACTATCGATATCATCACCTACGTCAAAAATTAACCTTCTTACAGCAGAATCTGTAACTTCAGATGCTAATACAATTGGTCGTGAGCTTAATAATACCATTTTTTGTACGAACTTCATTTTATTATTTAATGGCATTTTTAAGCGTTTAAATAGTTTATACACCATTTTAGATCCTACAAATTCATGTGAATGAAATGTCCAGCCAATTTTCTTGTCGAATTTCTTTGTAGGAGCTTTGCCAATATCGTGTAACAAGGCTGCCCATCGCAACCAAACATCATTTGTGTGTGAAATATTGTCCACAACCTTCAACGTATGGTAAAAGTTATCTTTATGTGTTTGCCCTTCAACTTCCTCTACACCTCTTAACGCAATTAATTCTGGTAAAATCTTTTTTAGTAACCCTGTTTTTTCTAGTAATAAGAAACCTATAGAAGGTTTTGGAGAAGCAATAATTTTATGCAATTCATCAACAATTCTTTCTCCGGTAATAATATCAATTCTTTCAACATTATTCGCAATTGCTTCTAAAGAAAATTTTTCTACAGAAAAATTTAATTGCGTGGCAAAACGAACAGTACGCATCATTCGCAGCGGGTCATCAGAATACGTGATATCAGGATTTAGGGGTGTTCTGATAATTTTATTTTCTAAATCCGAAATGCCATTAAACGGATCTGATAATTTCCCTAAAGATTGTCTGTTTAAACTTAATGCCAATGCGTTAATGGTGAAATCTCTTCTATTTTGATCTTCTTGAAAACTTCCTGCAGACACTTTTGGGTTTCGACTATTTTCTGTGTACGATTCTTTTCTGGCTCCAACAAATTCAACTTCAATATCTTCAAAACGAAGCATTGCCGTTCCGTATGTTTTAAACACTTGAACTTTTGGAGTATTGGGTAATAAACCAGCCACTTTTCGAGCCAGCTCAATTCCGTTACCAACAGTAACTATATCTATATCTTTTGATGTACCTCTTTGTAAAATATAATCGCGTACAAAACCACCAATTACATAACTTTCTAATTGTAATTGTTCGGTCGCTTGGGTTATAAAACTGAAAATTTCGGCAGATAGTGCCTCTTTATAAAATTGCTCTTGCATAAAATTACTCTCGTAAAACAACTATCTTATTTCCTTCTATCTTTAAAATAGTAGAAGACTTGGTTGTTGCTTGTCCTTGTTGCGAATTTACTATATAATCTACGCCTTCCAAAATTGGTTTACTTATTTCTGAAAATGATTTTGGAGTTGGTGCACCGCTTATATTGGCTGATGTTGAAACTATGGGTTTTCCAAATTGATGTATTAGTTTTTTACAAAAATCATTTTGGACAATTCTTATAGCTATTGTATTATCATTTGCAATCGTATTTTTAGCCAGCCCTTTGGGGTTATTATATATAATTGTGGTTGGGTTGGTTCTTGTTTTTAATATAGATAAAACTTCTTTAGGTATATTCTCCACATATTCTTCCAACATTTCTAAAGAATTAATCAATATGATTAAACTTTTAGATTCTTCTCTGTTTTTTAACTTATATACTTTAGCTACAGCTTCTCTATTAGTAGCGTCACAACCCAATCCCCATACCGTATCTGTTGGGTACAATATAGTTTTTCCTTCTTTTAAATGATTGTTAACTTTTAAAAACATACTATTTATATTTTTCATTTAACCAGTTTAAAATAAACACTAATTTTTTATCGGTACACTTATCTGAACTTTGTATATTTAAAAACAGTCTGTTTTGTTTAGCACACAAAGTATTTAATTTATATTTTAACCAAAAAAGAGGGCTTTCATAGTTTTTAAAAAATACCTGCTAATACTCTTTTTTTAATAAACAAGTTTTGGTTTTTCCTTTAATCTTAACATATTTTACTGCTTTTAAATTCTATACATTGAATCATTACCACACCCAAGTAATTACAGCATCAACCGGTAAGTTAGAGGAACTATTGCTGGTCATAATCTATTTTGATAATAATATTTCTTTTAAGTTAAAATGTTTTGATAACGCATTCCACTGAATTTCATTTTTCTTTCCTTTCACATTTTCTTTTTTTAGAGCTACTTTTTGAGTCCCGATAATAGGAATAGGTTTTTTAGGTTTATTATTAGATTCTCTGGAAATTACATTATTAATAAGTGCCATTCCTTTAAACCATAAATCATCTGCTTCAGGTGTTAATTTTAAAAACAAATCAACATCAAAAATTTCTTTAGGCATACTGTTTTTAGGGTACAAAATTCCCCATGCACCAATAGGTAATAACCTGTTGATTTTATATTTTACACTTTTCTTTTTCCATGCAGAGAAAGGTAAATAATTATTGTTTTTGTCTAGTTTAATTTGAGTAGTTTCGTTACCTATAATATCTTTTGGATATTTCAGGTGTTCACTATATAATTTCTCTATTAAATCTTTTCCATAAATCAAATCGTCATCACAAGTTATAATGGTCTCATTGGGATATTGAGCTAAAGAATGAATTAATTTACGGTGAGAAGATGTTAAATTTGAATATTTTATTTCAAAATAAACAGACTGCAAAGACGATAACCTCTCAGGTAATTTATTCTTTAAATCTTTATGAAGCCAAAGCGTTATTTTTTTTGGTAGCTTAGTTTGGTTTAAAATACTTTTTATAACTAAATCTAAATTAGATAAACGCTCCGGAATAGAAGTTAACGAAACTAAGACAGGTACTACTTCTTTATTTTTTATTAATTTTTTTGCAGACGCAGCTCTTAGAGATAAAGTATAATAAACGGACTTGGGTAATTCTTTAAATACTTTCATATAATTTTAGTTGGCAACGTAAAATAATCACCTGCTATTGTATTATATTTCTCTGGATAAAAAGGATCTCTTGCATCCGTAGGATAAAAAGTCATTTCTCCAAAAATAACTTTACTGTTAACATAATATAAATCAACCCTTACAAAAGGTAATTTGTCTGCTAATTTAATAGCTGCCTCTTTCATTTTTTCTAAATGTTCCGGCTTATTTATATATCCTTCATATTTTTTTCTCCATCCAAAAGCATTTTCATTCCAGTTTAAGTCATAAAAATGTTTCCCTTTTTTGTCTGATTGGGCTGCTAAAAACTTAGGCTCTCCATTAAAACAATAAAACTTATAATCAATTAAATCATTAGTACGTTCATCACTCATAAAACGTTCAATAATTAACCTGGGTTTTATATTTTTATAAGCCCATTCTAAACCACCTCTATAGTACTGATTTTTCATCAGCCATTTTCGCATTCTTAAATTTGCTTTTTTTATGTTTACCTTAGATTTGTTGGGTACAATTAAATTAAAATTACAACTATGCACCGCTTTTACAACAAATTTATTAGGTAATTCATCCCAATTAATTTCGTTGGGGGAGTTGTAAACACCTATGCACTCATTCAAATATTCTTCACCTATTTTTTCTTTTACATATTCCCTGACAGCATATTTATCTGCCAGTTTGGTTAACAACGGATTTTTATAAAATACCTTATACCAGGAAATTTTTTGATTAAATTCAACAGGATTTTCATAATTCAACCTTTTACCATTATAATACTCATAATAATATTTAACGTAATACGCTTGTGGTAAAAACTTAAGCATTTTAATTACTGAAACCCAAATTCTTCTTAAAAACATCTTACGAGTTTATTTCTCAAAAATAGAATTATTAAAATAATCCTCATTATTTTTGAAGATTATTTTTTATTTTTTATGAAAACTCCAGACATATCAGTAATTATTAGTACGTATAACTCTATTGAATGGTTAAAAAAAGTTTTATGGGGATACAACCAACAAACTTTTATAAATTTTGAAATTGTTATTGCAGATGACGGATCTGAAGAAGACACAAAAATTGAAATAGAGAGTTTAAAAAAAGAACTAAAATATCCTATTAATCATCTTTGGCATGAGGATAATGGTTTTCAGAAATCTCAAATTTTAAACAAAGCTGTTATTGCTTGTAAAGCTCCCTACATTATCATGTCTGACGGAGATTGTATTCCCGGAAAAGATTTTGTAGAAGTTCATAACACATATAAAGAAAAAGGGTATTTTTTATCTGGCGGTTACTTTACGCTGCCAATGAGTATTTCAGAATTAATTTCTAAACAAGATATAGAAAATAACAATTGCTTCTCCATTTCTTGGTTAACTGAAAACGGGCTGCAAAAGTCTTTTAAAAACAATAAATTAACAGCTAAAGGAACAAAAGCCAAGCTCTTAAATTTTTTAACTCCTACAAAGCCTACCTGGAATGGACATAATGCTTCCGGATGGAAAAAAGATATTGTAGCTGTTAACGGTTTTGATGAACGTATGCAGTATGGCGGACAAGACAGAGAGCTGGGTGAACGTTTAGTTAACTACGGAATTAAAACCAAACAAATAAGATACAGTGCTATAGTTATTCATTTAGACCATCCCAGAGGGTATGCTAATGAAGAAAGCTGGAAAATTAACAATGCTATTAGAAAAAATACCAGAACCTCAAAAATCACTTCTACAAAATTTGGTATTGCAAAAGAATCTTAAAAACTTATAAGGAGGCGTCTGTTAATTTACTTTTTATTTCTTTTTTAATTTTGAGTTAATCTTTCATCAGCATCCGGCAATAAAATCTAATCATGTGCTACATTATAGCATAGTCCTCTTATAATAACTACGGCTTCATCGGCACTAAAAGAATCAATTACCAATATTTCATCTGCAAAAGATACAGAATCTATTACATCTTTAATGTTTTCTTCCTCATTAAAAGTAGGGATAATTGCGGTTACTTTCTTCAAATTATTTTTTTGACAATGTAGACAATACTAAGTTAAAAAGAGCACACAATATGTTTTGTGTGTTCTTTTTTAAACCGCCACATCATACTCGCGTAATGCATCATTTAACGATGTTTTTTTATTCGTGCTTTCTTTACGCTTCCCGATAATTAAGGCACAGGAAACTTGATATTCACCGGCGGCAAACTTTTTAGTAAAACTACCGGGAATCACAACCGAACGGGCAGGTACAACACCTTTCATTTCAACTGGTTTATCACCTGTTACATCAATAATTTTAGTACTCATTGTTAATACAACATTAGCTCCCAAAACAGCTTCTTTACCTACTCTAACACCTTCTACAACAATACAGCGAGAACCAACAAATGCCCCGTCTTCAATAATTACAGGTGCTGCTTGTAATGGCTCTAAAACTCCTCCAATACCTGTGCCGCCGGATAAGTGTACATTTTTTCCTATTTGTGCACAAGAGCCTACAGTTGCCCAGGTATCAATCATCGTTCCTTCATCTACATAGGCTCCGATGTTCACATAACTGGGCATTAAAATAGTTCCTGAAGAGATATAGGCTCCGTGACGGGCAACCGCATTGGGTACAACTCGTATTCCTTTCTCCTGATAATTTCTTTTCAACGGAATTTTATCATGATATTCAAAAATACCCGCTCCGAGAGTTTCCATTTTTTGAATTGGAAAATATAACACAACCGCCTTTTTTACCCATTCATTAACTTCCCATCCGTCATTGGCAGGCACTGCCACTCTTAATTTACCTGCATCTAATAAATCCACAACCTTTCTTATTGCAGCGGTAGTTTCTTCCTGTTTCAATAATTCTCTGTTATCCCAGGCACTTTCTATTATAGAACGAATTTCTGTCATTTTGGTTATATTTTTTTTACAAATATAACCTTACAAAAAACAATTGGCAGGAAAATTATTTTTTAAACAGAAAATTATTCCTTGTTTAAAATGAGTATTTTTGCCTCCACAGCACAATGAATAATGGCACGGATACTCGCAATGGATTACGGAGCAAAACGAACAGGAATCGCTGTTACCGATGAATTACAGATTATAGCATCAGGATTAACAACCATTGAAACAAGTCAGCTTCTGTCGTTCTTAAAAGACTACGTTTCAAAAGAAAATGTTGAGCTTTTTATCGTTGGTAAACCTAAACAAATGAATAATTCCGATAGTGAAAGTGAACACTTAATTCAACCATTTTTAGAGCAATTAACAAAAGAAATTCCATCCATTCCTTTTCAAAGAACTGATGAACGCTTTACTTCCAAAATGGCTTTTCAAACAATGATTGATAGCGGTTTAAAAAAGAAACAACGAAGAAATAAAGCTTTAGCAGATGAAATTAGTGCTACTATAATCCTGCAATCATATTTATACAATAAATAATGTAAAGTAAAAAATGTTATTTGTATTTTTGTCTGCATTAAAAACAATATATGATTTTACCCATTGTTGCTTACGGCGATCCGGTTTTAAGAAAAGTTGGAAAAAATATTGACAAAGACTATCCGAATCTTATTGAACTTATCGCCAGCATGAAAGAGACAATGTATAACGCATACGGCGTTGGATTGGCAGCTCCTCAAATTGGGAAAGCTATCCGGTTATTTCTTATCGATACCTCTCCTTTTGCAGGCGATGATGATTTACCTGAAGAAGAAAGAAAATTTTTGGAAGGCTTTAATAAGGTCTTTATAAATGCTGAAATAATTGAGAAAGAAGGGGAAGAATCGGTTTTTAACGAAGGTTGTTTAAGTGTCCCAGACGTTAGAGAAGATGTATGGAGAAAGCCTGTTATAACCGCAGAATATCAGGATGAAAACTTTCAGAAGCATACCGAAACCTATACCGGGTTAGCTGCCAGAGTCTTTCAGCATGAATATGATCATACTGAAGGAATTTTGTTTACAGACAAACTTTCTTCACTAAAGAAAAGATTAATTAAGAGAAAACTGGAAAATATTTCAAAAGGGAAAATAAGCGTAGGATACAAAATGCACTTTCCCGGTTTAAAAAAATAAACCCTCTGTTATGAAGCTTAGTAAAAGAAAGAAGAAATCCCCGGTGAACAGAAATAATATGCTGAATACCCGGGAACAACAACTGGAAGCTCTGAATCGCTTATTGGATATAATGAATGAACTTCGTGAAAAATGCCCCTGGGATAAAAAACAAACCTTACAAAGCTTAAGACATTTAACAATAGAGGAAGTTTACGAATTAGGTGATGCTATTTTGGAAAACAACACAGAGGAACTTAAAAATGAATTGGGCGATGTACTTCTCCACATCATTTTCTATTCGAAAATAGGAAGTGAAAAAAAAGTATTTGATATTGCTGATGTTGCCAACGCAGTTTCTGATAAATTAATACAGCGTCACCCCCATATATACGGAGATATTTCCGTTGAAAATGAAAAAGACGTAAAACAAAACTGGGAAAAACATAAACTCAGAGAAGGAAAAAAATCTGTTTTGGAAGGAGTTCCGAAAAGTTTACCTGCTTTAGTAAAAGCAAACCGAATTCAGGATAAAGTTGCAAGTATTGGTTTTGACTGGGAAGAACCAAATCAAGTTTGGGAAAAAGTGCAGGAAGAACTTTCTGAACTCCATGAAGAAATAACAAAAGGAAATCAGGAAACTATCGAAAAAGAATTTGGCGATGTTCTCTTTTCTATGATTAACTATGCCCGTTTTATCAGTGTAAACCCTGAAAATGCTCTCGAAAAAACCAATAAAAAATTTATACAACGCTTTCAATATCTGGAAAAAAAATCCGAAGAAAACGGAAAACAATTTTCTGATATGAGCCTCTCTGAAATGAATATTTTTTGGAATGAAGCAAAGCAATTTTTTAACTAATCTTATTAGTAAATCAAAACCATGAATACTCTTTTTGCTTGTGCCGGCGGAAACCTGAATACTTTAATAGCCCAGTTAGCTCTTTTCCTGGGGCTGAAAGAAAAAGGGGTTAATATTTACTTAATCGGTAACTTTTCTGATGAAATTAAAAATTATATCAGAGAAAAAGACGCAACAGCAGAATTTTATGATCTTTATCCTTCCAAAAAATTAGACAAAGAATATCAGCAAAAACTCTCTGATTTAATTACCGCAAAAAACATAGAGCTAATTCATTTCATAACCGGTAATACTTGTAGAAACGGAATGCTTACCTTAAAAAAACACCCTAAGGTGAAAACTGTTGTATATTTTGGATCGACAAGTTTACACTGGCACGACCCCGCTGCCTATTTGACCTATTTACACCCCCGTATAGATGCAATTATCGGGAACAGCAATTTTGTATATAACCATATAAAAAAACAACTGTTCGGAAAAAACAAACAAAAAGCAGTCCGCATTTTTAAAGGATACGACGCTGACTGGTTTAATACGGTTTCTCCCTTTGATTACAGCAAAATCGGCATTCCTTCAAACGCTCTTGTCGTATGCACTGCCGGAGATCACAGAAAAGTGAAGGGAACAAAATATTTTTTGAAATCTTCCGCCTTTGTAAACTCTCAAAAAGAAATCCACTATGTCCTGATTGGAGAAAACACCGATGCTCCTCATCTAATGAAAATTAAAAATAAAAGCCCCGCAGCTCAAAGAATCCACATACTCGGAAAAAGAAACGACGTCTTTGATTTACTCGCAGGAGCTCATATATACGTTCAGGCATCCCTCAGCGAAGGTTTCGGAAGAGCCATCAGCGAAGCAATGAGCCTTGGAAAACCTGTCATAATGACCAATGCCGGAGGCTGTACAGAATTAATTGATGAAACCTCGGGAATTGTAGTCCCCCTGAAAAACTATAAAGCTATAGGAAATGCCATTACTGAACTCGCCGATAATGACACCTTAAGGAAAAAAATGGGTGAAAAAGCCAAAGAAAGAATTCAAAACATCTACAACATTAAAAGAACAGTAAAAGAAACCTTAGATTTATACACCAAACTTCTGAAAAAATAATCACATGGCACTCACACAATCAAATGAATTTAAAACAGGCACATCAGCTCCCGGTTTTCAATTAATAAATACAATTGACAACAAAAAAATAAGCCTGTCTGAGTATAAAGGAAAAAAGGGAGTAGCTCTGTTTTTCATCTGTAACCATTGTCCCTTCGTTATACATATAAATGAAGAATTAGTTAAAATTGCCACTGAATACCGCAGTAAAGGAATATCATGTATAGCCATTAGTAGCAACGATATTGAAAAGTATCCTCAGGATAGCCCGGAATTAATGAAAATAACTGCTGAAAAAGCAGCATACCCTTTTCCCTATTTATTTGACGAAACTCAGGAAGTTGCCAAAGCATACAATGCGACATGTACACCCGATTTATATCTGTTTGATCACCGGTTAAAATCTGTATATCACGGGCAACTCGACGATTCCCGCCCCGGCAACGGGAAACCCGTTACGGGAAAAGATTTCAGAAATGCACTCAACTCTCTCCTTCAGGGAAAACAGAACCCTGAAATTCAAAAACCGTCCGCGGGATGCAGTATCAAGTGGAAATAGCAGTTACAGCAGCTTTTTCGCATTCTTTACTTTTTGTTTTGTAAGAGCAATGTCAATTACCTCACACATTTCATTCACATAATGAAATTTTAATCCTCTCAAATACCCTTTTTTTATCTCCTCTATATCCTTCTTATTATCAACGCACAGAATAATCTCTTTAATATTCGCCCTTTTTGCCGCCAATATTTTCTCTTTTATTCCTCCTACCGGCAACACTTTCCCCCGCAACGTAATTTCACCTGTCATCGCGATTCTGTTTTTTACCTTCCTTTGTGTAAATACTGAAACCAGCGAGGTTAACATCGTAATCCCCGCACTCGGCCCGTCTTTCGGTGTCGCTCCCTCGGGAACATGTATATGAACATCATAAGTAGCTAAAATCTCAGAGGAAATCCCGAAATCTTCTGCATTCGACTTAATATATTTCATCGCAATGGCAGAAGACTCTTTCATCACCGTACCCAAATTCCCCGTAATCGATAAATGGCCTTTTCCTTTCGATAAAATAGACTCAATAAATAAAATATCTCCTCCGGCACGTGTCCACGCCAAACCCGTAACTACGCCCGCCGTATTATTATTTTCATACCGGTCTCGCTCCAGCCTCGCAGGCCCCAGAATAACCTCTATATCGTCATTCTCCGGGGCAACCGTATAGTCCGTTTCCATTGCAATCGATTTTGCCGCATAGCGTACCATTTTTGCCAATTGTTTTTCCAAACCGCGAACCCCCGACTCTCGAGTATATCCCTCAATAATTTTTTCAATTCCCGCCTTTTTCAATGTTAAATCCGCCCCGGTAATTCCGTGATTTTTCAATTGTCGCGGAAATAAATATTTTTTCGCAATTTCAATCTTTTCCTCAGTCGTATAGCCCGTAACATGAATTACCTCCATACGATCTCTTAACGCCTCCGGAATCTCACTGAGTGTATTCGCCGTGGCAATAAACAATACCTTCGACAAATCATACCCTACTTCCAGATAGTTGTCGTAAAAAGATGTATTCTGCTCGGGATCCAAAACTTCCAGCATCGCGGAAGAAGGATCTCCCTGATGATGATGCCCCAGCTTGTCAATCTCATCCAGCACAAACACAGGGTTAGAAGTACCTGCTTTTTTGATATTCTGAAGTAAACGCCCCGGCATTGCCCCTATATACGTCTTCCGATGCCCCCGGATTTCTGCTTCATCACGCAACCCTCCCAGAGACATCCGGACATATTTTCTTCCCAGAGCTTCTGCAATAGATTTTCCCAGCGATGTTTTTCCCACACCCGGAGGCCCGTACAAGCAAATAATCGGCGATTTCATATCGCCCCGCAGCTTCAGAACCGCCAAATGTTCAATAATCCGTTCTTTTACTTTTTCCAACCCAAAATGATCCCGATTCAGGATGCGTACTGCTTTTTTAAGATTAAAATTATCCCGGGAATATACTTTCCACGGCAACTCCAGAAGCAGCTCCAAATAGTTTCGCTGCACTCCATATTCTGCCATTTGTGAATTCATCCTCCGCAGTCTGTTCAGTTCTTTTTCAAATGTCAGGGCAACTTCTTCAGACCATTTTTTCTCTTTCGCTTTCGCTTTCATCTCCTCAAGCTCCTGATCGTGGGAAACTCCGCCCAGCTCTTCTTGAATCGTCTTCAGTTGCTGGTGCAGGTAATACTCCCGTTGTTGCTTGTCTAAGTCTGACCTCGTTTTCGACTGAATATCATTACGCAACTGTAGCTTTTGCAACTCCCGGTTCAGGTTTTTAAGCGTCAGAAGTGCTCGTTCCTTAAGATTATCTTTTTCTAATAATACCTGCTTCTGATCCACGCTTAAATCCATATTCGAGGAAATAAAATTCACTAAAAACCAGCTCGACTGGATGTTTTTAATCGCAAACGAAGCCTCTGAAGGCAGCATTGGATTTTCTTTAATCACTTCCAGAGAAAGGGTTCTCACAGAGTCAATAATCGCATCAAATTCTTTTTGATTATCAACTCCCCGTTCTTCGACAGCTTCCGAAACTACTGCCATCAGATACGGTTCTTCCTGTAGCATTTCATTAATTTCAAAACGCTTTTTCCCCCGGATAATAACCGTGGTGTTTCCGTCCGGCATTTTTAACACTCTGAGAATTTGTGCCACCACCCCCGTATGAAAAATATCATGGTACCCCGGATCCTCTACTTCATCATTCCGCTGTGCCACCACCCCTATCGTTTTATTGCCTTTCCCGGCATCTTTTATCAGCTGAATGGATTTGTCTCTTCCTGCCGTAATCGGGATGACAACTCCCGGAAATAAAACCGTATTGCGTAACGGAAGAACAGGCAATACCTCCGGGATCTTTTCTTTGTTAATAAGCTCCTCATCCTCAGGAGTCAGCAAAGGTATTAATTCTGAATCTTCGTGTAAGATATCCTGAAGAGATAGCCCGTCCGAAGATATTATTTTTGGTTTACTCATAGTCCGAATAGCTGTCAATATGACATTTTTTTGGTATTTTATATACATTCATACAAACGGAACAGCACCGGTAAAAAGCTCTTTTTCAAATAACTGATTACCAATTTCATTCTCATTGCCGTTACTTAAATCAATAGTTGTGCCATTTTGTGAAAACTCCTCCGCAGGAAATGGGCAAACAAAACCATAAAGAAATGTTAAAATGAAAAGACTCAGAAATCTTTTTTTATTAACAAAAATTAACATACTTATTGCTCGTTGTATCACATTAACTCCTGGATTTTAACAGTTTTTAAACTATTATTCTTGCTGTACAAATAAAAAACTATATCTTGCACGTAGTTTTTTCCTGTCGGTCGGCAGAACTGTTTTGAAAATAACTTAAAAAAAGTTTCAGACAAAGGTCAGAAGATTACTAACTTTAAAAATTAAATCTATAAAATTATAACCTTATGAGAAAATTATTTCTACTATTTTCAACCCTTTCAGGACTTATGTTCGCACAAACATTTTCCACGGGAACTCAGATGCTCCAGGGAGACCTGAGTGTGAATATCGAAACAGACGAAACCACCACCACCTTAACGCTCACAGGCCCCTCAAATGTCTGGTTTTCCGTTGGGTTTGGAGGGGCAACAATGTCTTCAGGTGCCGATATATTCCGTACCGACGGAACAACAATCGTGGACGCCCGTACAACCGGCTATCTGCTGCCCCCTGCAGATACAAGTCAGGACTGGACCCTGGTCTCCAACAACGTTACATTAAATGCACGAACCATTGTAGCAACCCGAAGCAATAACACGGGCGACTCTAATGACTACATCTTTACCCGTGAAACAGGAAGTATTAGCCTTATTTGGGCCATTGGCTCCTCAACCACCTACGGGTATCACGGCAGCAGAGGAGCAACAGTCCTCGCCGTTACGGAAGTACTACCCCCCCCAGTACCGCCGGATTGCAGTATCGGGAAAATGGACAATACCGGATCTACATTACCACTAAACCTAGTTAGTTCGGATGTCCTTGCTGGAAAAAAGCTGACTGTACCGCAGGGAGGAACGCTGACTTCCCTCAATCTCGTAGGGAATAATACATCAGCAAATGTTCGAATGGCCTTGTATGATGATAACAGCAATTACCCCGGAAATTTGATTGTGGAATCCTCGCCCGGAGTGATCGGTGAAGGGCTTGTTTCCTTACCTGTACCTCCTACCCCTCTGCCCGCCGGAGATTACTGGATCATGGCGCTTTATGAAGCTCCAGGTGATCATGTTTTTATTATTGGTTCAGGTTCCCTTCCTTTTGGAGTTTTACCTTATGGAGATCCAATGCCTGCAGCTTTTGGCTCTCTTCTGAATTTTCCTAATACTACAGGAATAAATCCTAACTACTCTATGAGCATTGTTTGCGGGGAGCTCACGGAAAAAACCTTTACCATAGCCGCCGAAACTGATGATGCCGAAGAAGAAGTATCCTCAGGCAGTATGGATGTAACGAGCAGCGACCTGGAACTCATCGAAGACGGTGAAGAACAAGTTGTGGGTCTTCGGTTTGAGAGCGTTCAAATCCCTGCAAGAGGCATATTACACAGTGCCTACATTCAGTTTACAGTCGATGAAACCGATTCGGAAGCTACCTCCTTAACTTTCCGGGGAGAGATGGCAACGGCAAGTACCACCTTTACAGACACGGACAGTGATATTTCATCAAGAACCACCACCAGCGAATCGGTAGTCTGGAACAACGTTCCCGCCTGGGACACCACCGGAGAAGACGGCATCCGACAGCGAAGCCCTTCCCTGGTAAGTATTATAGAAGAAATTACGGCACAATCCGGATGGGATTCAGGAAATCCCCTTACCTTTATTATCTCCGGGAACGGAAAGCGGGTTGCAGAATCGTATGATACCAATGACTCGAGCGACGGTGCTCCCGTCTTAAGCTTGTTCTATTCATGTAACCCCGCCGGAACGGTATGTGACGACGGAGACGCTACCACCGTGCTGGATTTGGAGGACGGAAACTGTAACTGTCTTGGAGTACCCAAAACAGCTGCCGTAACCTATTCCGTAAACCACGATGATGATGATGCCGAGGAAGTAACATCCACTACCGATATGGGATCAGTAAGCCTGGACAGCAGTGATTTGGAATTGATTGAAGATGGCTCGGACGAACAAGTCGTGGGGCTGCGTTTTAATGATATTCTTATCCCCGCAGGGGCTACTATTTCAGATGCCTACATTCAGTTTACCGCAGACAACAGCGACTCCGGAACGACCAACCTGGTAATCCAAGGAGAAAAAGTACTCCACAGCGTTCGGTTTACCGAAGACGACAGTAATCTCTCGAGCAGAACAAAAACCACGGCTTCGGTGGCATGGAATGCAGTAGCCGACTGGGCAACAGGTGATGCCACCGCCGCACAGCGAAGCCCTGATGTGAAAGATATTATTCAGGAAATTATTGATCAGGAAGGTTGGAGACCTTTCAATTCGATGTCGTTCTTTATTACCGGATCGGGAGTGCGGGAAGCGGAATCTCACGACAGTGGAGAGGGTGCTGCTCAGTTGATCATTAACTATACCTACCCCGTGGTGGTTTGGACCGGAGCAACCGATAATGACTGGGCGACGGCAGGAAACTGGGATACCGGCACTGTACCGGGAGCTACCTCACAGGTGGTGATTCCCAATACCGGGATTACCAACTACCCAACCGTAAGCACGGCGGTAACCGTGGCCTCAATAATCATGAACTCCGGGTCAACCCTTGTGCTGTCAGGAGACGACGCAGCAATTACCGGAGACATCACTTATATAAGACATTTACCAACGAACGACTGGTATCTGATTTCAACTCCTCTAAATGGTGTACGAAGAAGGGGTTTTATCGCAAATCATCCGCTGGCAACAGGTAGCGGTACCAATCTTGGTTTGGGACGTTACCAAAGAGATGGAACAAGCTGGCTTTACTACTCGGCGGCAGATGCAGATGCATTTATGTCTTTGGGATATTCCATAAAATTAGCGACCCCGGGAGATGTTTCATTTAGAGGAACGGCATGGCTCGCATATACTAGTGCTGTACTTAATAATACTTCCGAACCTATTTATTCTTTAGTCGGAAACTTGTCTTTAGCGTATGCAAATTCCAGCACCTTTCTCACAAGTAATACTTCTTCGTTAGCTCAGGAAACTATCTGGGTATGGGACGGAGGACAATATCTGACGTATAATGTTACAAATCCTTTAGAGATTGCACCAACGCAGGGATTTTTTGTGGAATCCCTCAATGGGTTACCCCTTGGCGTTGTACCACTTGATTTTGTCAGGTCAAATCAAAGTCATCAGGCAACAGATACTTTTTTAAAGACAGCTCCGAAAACGAGTTTTGAGTTATTTGCCAACAACGGCAGCCTGAAGTCTTCTGCCAGAGTGTTTTATGTAGAAAATAAAACAACAGGTTTTGACAACGGCTACGACAGCAGTATCTTCGGGGGAGTTGCTCCCGATTTTGCAATTTTTACGGAACTTCCGGAAAATAGCAGCGGGGAGAAACTGAGTATTCAAACTCTGCCGGGCGATGATTTCAGCAATATAATCCCGGTAGGACTGATTGCCGCTGCGGGAGATGTTACGTTTTCCGTGCATTCAGAAAATTTCCCCGACGGAAAGTTGATTTATCTGGAGGATAAAGAAAACAGCACGATGACGAACCTTTCGAAGGGAAGCCATACCGTAACTTTGCAAAATAATGCAAACGGGTCGGGGCGTTTTTATATTCATACGGTTTCTCAAAGCCTGAGCAATGAGGATATTGTGGAAGCACACCAAGTGAATATCTATAAATCGGCAACGAAAGAAATTACTGTTTCTGGCGTACGGGATCGTGCAACGATACAAGTATTTTCTATTTTGGGAGAAGAGCTGATGAGTACCGGGGTAGTGTCTTCCGGAGGAAACCGTAAAACCATCGCCCTGAATCATCTGGCATCGGGGATTTATGTGGTACGGCTTACCTCAGAGCGGAATACGGTTACTAAAAAAATTATTTTAGATTAAACAAAACAGAATGTTCAGGCGATGTTTTTTTCATGAGGGGCATCCGCTTGCAGAATCCTTGCTCGGAATTCCGGGCAAAGGGTTTTGTTTTTTAAGTGCGGGCTACTTCTGTGCTGTAAGTGAAACCCTGAATTACCGGATTGAGTACTTCACAAAATTTGCGGCGATTATTTTATTCACGGGTGCTGTGGTAAGTCTTTTCTGGCAACGAATTCGTGCCGTGAGGGTGAAGAAAACAAAACCATAAAGAAATGTTAAAATGAAAAGGCTCGGGAATTTTGTTTATTAACAAAAAATTAACATATTTGTTGCTCTTTGTATCATATTAACTCCTGGATTTTAACAGTTTTTAAACTATTATTCTTGCTGTACAAATAAAAAACTATATCTTGCACGTAGTTTTTTCCTGCCGGTCGGCAGAACTATTTTGAAAATAACTTAAAAAAAGTTTCAGACAAAGGTCAGAAGATTACCAACTTTAAAAATTAAATCTATAAAATTATAACCTTATGAGAAAATTATTTCTACTATTTTCAACCCTTTCAGGACTTATGTTCGCACAAACATTTTCCACGGGAACTCAGATGCTCCAGGGAGACCTGAGTGTGAATATCGAAACAGACGAAACCACCACCACCTTAACACTCACAGGCCCCTTAAATGTCTGGTTTTCAGTTGGTTTTGGCGGAGCAACAATGTCTTCAGGTGCCGATATATTCCGTACCGACGGAACAACAATCGTGGACGCCCGTACAACCGGCTATCTGCTGCCCCCTGCAGATACAAGTCAGGACTGGACCCTGGTCTCCAACAACGTTACATTAAATGCACGAACCATTGTAGCAACCCGAAGCAATAACACGGGCGACTCTAATGACTACATCTTTACCCGTGAAACAGGAAGTATTAGCCTTATTTGGGCCATTGGCTCCTCAACCACCTACGGGTATCACGGCAGCAGAGGAGCAACAGTCCTCGCCGTTACGGAAGTACTACCCCCCCCAGTACCGCCGGATTGCAGTATCGGGAAAATGGACAATACCGGATCTACATTACCACCATCTGACTATAATACTGGTATCGCTGGTGGAATAAAGCTGACTGTACCGCAGGGAGGAACGCTGACTTCCCTCAATCTCGTAGGGAATAATACATCAGCAAATGTTCAAATGGCCTTGTATGAGGATGACAGCAATGCCCCTGGAAATTTGATTGCGGAATCCTCGCCCGGAGTGGTGGGTGAAGGGCTTGTTTCCTTACCTGTACCTCCTACCTCTCTGCCCGCCGGAGATTACTGGGTCATGGCGGCTTATGACTCTGCAGCTCGTCATATTTTTCTTACTGGTTCAGGTACACTCTATGCTGGAATTTTAGTTTATGGAGATCCATTTCCTGAAGATTTTAGCACTGTTCCGAGTTCTGTAGCTACAACAACACTTCCTAACTACTCTATGAGCATTGTTTGTGGAGAACTCACGGAAAAAACCTTTACCATAGCCGCCGAAACTGATGACGCTGAAGAAGAAGTATCCTCAGGCAGTATGGATGTAACGAGTAGCGACCTGGAACTCATCGAAGACGGTGAAGAACAAGTTGTGGGTCTTCGTTTTGAGAACGTTCAAATCCCTGCAAGAGGCATATTACACAGTGCCTACATTCAGTTTACAGTCGATGAAACCGATTCGGAAGCTACCTCCTTAACTTTCCGGGGAGAGATGGCAACGGCAAGTACCACCTTTACAGACACGGACAGTGATATTTCATCAAGAACCACCACCAGCGAATCGGCAGTTTGGAACAACGTTCCCGCCTGGAACTCCACCGGGGAAGACGGCATCCGGCAGCGAAGCCCTTCCCTGGTAGCTATTATAGAAGAAATTACGGCACAATCCGGATGGGATTCAGGCAATCCCCTTACCTTTATTATCTCCGGGAACGGAAAGCGGGTTGCAGAATCGTATGATACCAATGACTCGAGCGACGGTGCTCCCGTCTTAAGCTTATTCTATTCATGTAACCCCGCCGGAACGGTATGTGACGACGGAGACGCTACCACCGTGCTGGATTTGGAGGACGGAAACTGTAACTGTCTTGGAGTACCCAAAACAGCTGCTGTAACCTATTCCGTAAACCACGATGATGATGATGCCGAGGAAGTAACATCCACTACCGATATGGGATCAGTAAGCCTGGACAGCAGTGATTTGGAATTGATTGAAGATGGCTCGGACGAACAAGTCGTGGGACTGCGTTTTAATGACATTCTTATCCCCGCAGGGGCTACTATTTCAGATGCCTACATTCAGTTTACCGCAGACAACAGCGACTCCGGAACGACCAACCTGGTAATCCAAGGAGAAAAAGTACTCCACAGCGTTCGGTTTACCGAAGACGACAGTAATCTCTCGAGCAGAACAAAAACCACGGCTTCGGTGGCATGGGATGCAGTAGCCGACTGGGCGACAGGCGACGCCGCCGCCGCACAGCGAAGCCCTGATGTGAAAGATATTATTCAGGAAATTATTGATCAGGAAGGTTGGAGACCTTTCAATTCGATGTCGTTCTTTATTACCGGATCGGGAGTGCGGGAAGCGGAATCTCACGACAGTGGACAGGGCGCTGCTCAGTTGATCATTAACTATACCTACCCCGTGGTGGTTTGGACCGGAGCAACCGATAATGACTGGGCGACGGCAGGAAACTGGGATACCGGCACTGTACCGGGAACTACCTCACAGGTGGTGATTCCCAATACCGGAATTACCAACTACCCAACCGTAAGCACGGCGGTAACCGTGGCCTCAATAATCATAAACTCCGGGGCAACCCTTGTGCTGTCAGGAGACGACGCAGCAATTACCGGAGACATCACTTATATAAGACATTTACCAACGAACGACTGGTATCTGATTTCAACTCCTCTAAGTGGTGTAGAAAGAAGGAGTTTTATCGCAAGTCACCCGCTGGCAACAGGTAGCGGCACCAATCTTGGTTTGGCACATTATGAAGGAGATGTAGCAAACTGGTTTTACTACTCGACGGCCGATAATGTGGCAATTATGGGTCAAGGATATTCCATAAAATTAGCGACCCCGGGAGATGTTTCATTTAGAGGAATTTCACGTTCAGATTATGGTAGTGCTTTACTTAATACTGCTTCCGAACCTATTTATTCTTTAATCGGAAACATTTCTTTAGCGTATCTAAATTCCGGCACCTTTCTCACAAGCAATACTTCTTCGTTAGATCAGGAAACTATCTGGGTATGGGACGGAGCACAATATCTGACGTACAATGTTGTAGATCCTTTAGAGATTGCACCAGCACAGGGATTTTTTGTGGAATCCCTCAATGGTTTCCCCCTTGGCATTGTACCAATTGATTATGGCAAGTCAAATCAAAGTCACCAGGCAACAGATACTTTTTTAAAGACAGCTCCGAAAACGAGTTTTGAATTATTTGCCAACAACGGCAGCCTGAAGTCTTCTGCCAGAGTGTTTTATGTAGAAAATAAAACAACAGGTTTTGACAACGGCTACGACAGCAGTATCTTCGGGGGAGTTGCTCCCGATTTTGCAATTTTTACGGAACTTCCGGAAAATAGCAGCGGGGAGAAACTGAGTATTCAAACTCTGCCGGGCGATGATTTCAGCAATATAATCCCGGTAGGACTGATTGCCGCTGCGGGAGATGTTACGTTTTCCGTGCATTCAGAAAATTTCCCCGACGGAAGGTTGATTTATCTGGAGGATAAAGAAAACAGCACGATGACGAATCTTTCGAGGGGAAGCCATACCGTAACTTTGCAAAATGATGCAGGGGGGTCGGGGCGTTTTTATATTCATACGGTTTCTCAAAGCCTGAGCAATGAGGATCTTGCGGAAGCGCATCGGGTGAATATCTATAAATCGGCAACGAAAGAAATTACTGTTTCCGGCGTACGGGATCGTGCAACGATACAGGTATTTTCTATTTTGGGAGAAGAGCTGATGAGTACCGGGATAGTGTCTTCCGGAGGAAACCGTAAAACCATCGCCCTGAATCATCTGGCATCGGGGATTTATGTGGTACGGCTTACCTCAGAGCGGAATACGGTTACTAAAAAAATTATTTTAGATTAAACAAAACAGAATGTTCAGGCGATGTTTTTTTCATGAGGGGCATCCGCTTGCAAAGTCCTTGCCCGGAATTCCGGGCAAAGGGTTTTGTTTTTTAAGTGCGGGTTACTTCTGTGCTGTTTACTGCAGAAGGTCTTTCAGAAAACGGTTACTGTCATTAAAAACGGGAATGAAATATATTATTAGTGTCCGATGAAGAAAGTTACCTCTTTTCAGTTGCTTCAGCTATGTGCTTTTTTTGTGCTTGCAGGGAGGGCGTATCAGTTCTATTTCTTTGGGGCTCCGTTCAGAGCTGTTTTATGGGATGAGAGTTTACTGTCGCCCATAGTGGAAGGCGTTTTTAACATACCCTGGTATGAGTATGCTGTAAGTGAAACCGTGAATTACCGGATTGAGTATTTCACAAAATTTGCGGCGATTATTTTATTCACGGGTGCTGTGGTAAGTCTTTTCTGGCAACGAATTCGCGCCGTGAGGATAAAGAAAATCAGTATCGGGGCAAGTATTTTTATCTTGGTGCTTTTAGGGATTTGCCTGGTGAAAAGTAAAAATTATGATCCATTGCAGTTTTTTGAGCTTTCGATTCAGTTTACTGCTCCTCTGGTATTGTTATTTTCTAAAGATGCCGGATTTATAAATAACCCGAGAGTTCTTTTTTGGTTAAAAACGGGAATTGTGCTTACATTTATTCCCCATGGTCTTTTTGCGACAGGAATTATCTATGTGCCTGGTCATTTTATTGATATGACAATTAAAATTTTAAGTGTGTCTGAAACCTGGGCAAGGCAATTTTTATTGATGGCGGGCCTTTTGGATGTGATGGCATCGGTGTTTCTATTTTTACCAAAATTAGTACGATATGCATATCTCTATATTATTATCTGGGGTTTTTTAACAGCTCTGGCAAGGTTAGTGTCGGGCTTTAACGCGGGTTTTATAGCGAGTTCATTTCATAATTTTTCTTATCTGACTCTTTACAGACTGCCGCACGGGCTTCTTCCTCTGGCAGCTTTTATGATTTATAATAACCATTCAAAATATATAAATACGATTAAAACTTTACAAACATGAAACAAAAATTATTTTTTACTATTTTTTATATATTCGGCTCTGTTTTTTACAGTTGGGCGAATAATGACAAATACCGACTTATTTTAATTGACAATCCTGCCACAGCAATTACCGTTGGCTGGAACCAAATTTCGGGTTCAAACCCTGTGGTATATTATGATACTACCGATCACGGGACGGATTATACTCAATATTCTTTGTCTAAAACAGTGGACAGATCTACGAATTTCAGAGGGATGAACAATAGTTTTGCACGATTATCGGGACTTACTGCCAATACAACGTACTATTTCATAATTCGTGACAGTGAAGGAAGCAGTCAGCGATTCTGGTTTAAAACGGCTCCTGATGATAACAGTCGGTTATTTTTTATAGCAGGAGGAGATTCGCGGAACAACAGAACTCCAAGGCAAAATGCCAATAAACTGGTAGCAAAATTAAAACCGCATGCTGTTTTCTTCGGAGGCGATATGACTGATGATGATACCAGCAGCGAGTGGCAGGATTGGTTTGATGACTGGCAACTGACTACTGCCGGAGACGGGAGAATGTTTCCGGTAATACCTGCCCGGGGAAATCATGAATCATCAACTTCTGTTTATAATCTCTTTGATACCCCTGACACCAATTCGTATTATGCAACCACCTGGGGAAATAATTTAATACGTACATATACTCTTAATTCTGAAATTTCAGTTTTAGGCAATCAGCTTACCTGGTTGCAAAATGATCTTGGTAATTCATCAGGGGTAACCTGGAAAATGGCACAATATCACAAGCCAATGCGCCCGCATACTTCAGCAAAATCAGAAGGAAATTCTCAATATGACGCCTGGGCACAGTTGTTTTATGATGAGGAAGTGCGTCTGGTGGTGGACTGCGATTCGCATATGTCAAAAACTACCTGGCCGGTAAGGCCCTCGGCAGAAACAGGCCACGATGAAGGTTTTGTTGTGGATGAGTTAAAGGGAACCGTTTACACGGGTGAAGGCTGCTGGGGTGCTCCGCTGCGACCTAATAATGATGACAAAAACTGGACGCGGAATTCAGGGACATTTAATCAGTTTAAACTGATTTTTGTGGATGATCAGAAAATAGAATTACGTACTGTAAATATAAACAACGAAAGCGAAGTAACTGAAGGAAGTAATACCGATCCGTTTACGTTGCCTGCAAATCTGAATGTTTTTTCGCCCTCTACAGGCAGTGTTGTGAATATTACCAAAGGGGTGAGTAATCCATGTGAAATGATGGGGACTTCATGTGATGACGGAAACGCAGCTACAGTTAATGATGAGGAAGACGGATTTTGTAATTGTGAGGGGTTACTTACAACGGAATTACAGGAAAAAACTATTTCTGTGGCCGGCAGCAGTGATGATGCCGAGGAGGAAACAGCGACCGGGGCGGTGAACTTGGACAGTAGCGATTTGGAATTAACGGATGACGGGGGAAAACAGCTCGTAGGGATTCGTTTTGAAAATGTTCAAATCCCTGACGGAGCTACTTTATACAGAGCGTATATTCAGTTTGAGGCGAATGATGTGCATTCAGAGGATACTCGTTTAACCATCCACGGAGAGTTGTCTGCGACAAGTAGTACTTTTACAACTACAACGAATGATATTTCATCAAGATCCCTTACGAGAAGTTCTGTGGACTGGAATGAAGTTCCGGCATGGGAAACCACTGGCGAATCGGGTCTTAAACAGCGAACTCCTTATCTTACGAATATTGTGGAAGAAATAGTTTCTCAGCCGGGATGGCTTGAGGGGAATGCCGTGACCTTTATTATTTCCGGGGACGGAAAACGTGTGGCAGAATCCATGGATGGCTCGACGGCTCCCGTTTTAAAACTATTCTATCAGTCTCCTTGCAATCCCGTGGGTACGGTCTGTGATGACGGGGATATAAATACTCCCATCGATATTGAGGACGGAAATTGTAATTGTGCGGGAATTAAAAGAACCGGCTCCTTAAGATACCGGGTAAATCACGGGGATGATGATGCTGAAGAAGCAGAAACAGGAGGAACTATGTATACTAACAGTTCGGATCTTGAACTGGTTTTCGATTCATATGAAAGTCAAAATAACCAAACCACGGGGATTCGTTTTAATAATATCCTTTTACCCAAAGGAGCCCTTATTTTAGATGCTCATATTCAATTTACCGCAGATGAGGCAGGTGCAGAAGGAACCAATTTACTTATTAAGGGTGAAAAAGCGATAAACAGCATACGGTTTACTGATGAGGACTTTAATATTTCAAACAGAACGAAAACGAATGCTTCGGTAATTTGGAATGCTGTAGAAGAGTGGAGTATTGTCGGAGATGCGGGGGATGCTCAAAAAACACCGAATTTAAAGGAAATTGTTCAGGAAATTATCGATCAGGAAAATTGGAGTCCCTTTAATTCGATGTCATTTCTTATTTCAGGTTCCGGTGTACGAACAGCAGTTTCTTTTGACGGGTCTGAGAGTGGTGCTCCCGAATTATTGATTAACTATACGTTAAACACCAACTGTCCGGCAACGGGAACACCCTGCGACGATGGAAAAGCAGTTACCGTTTTAGATATTCAGGATGGAGATTGTAATTGTATAGGAATTGAAAGAACGGGTTCATCAACATACGAGGTAAATCATAGTGAAGATGACGCTGAAGAAGCAGAAACGGGCGGGTCTATGTATCTTAACAGCACAGATCTTGAATTAGTATTCGATTCATACCAAAGCCAAAACAATCAAACCGTAGGGATTCGTTTTAATAACATTGCTTTGCCTCAGGGTAGTACTGTTTTAAATGCTCACCTTCAGTTTACAGTTGATGAAGCAGGTGCAGGAGCTACCAATCTGGTCATTAAGGGAGAGAAAGTAGCTAACAGTGCGAGGTTTACTGCTGACGATTTTAATATTTCAGGCAGAACAAAAACGAGTGCTTCGGTAAATTGGGATAATATAAGAGAATGGGGTATCATCGGATCTGCGGGTAGTAATCAAAAAACTCCCGATTTAAAGAGTATTGTTCAGGAAATTGTTAATCAGGCAGACTGGAAACCTTTTAATTCGTTATCATTCTTTATTACAGGAACAGGAGTACGAACAGCTGATTCTTTCGACAGCGGTGAGGCAACTCCCCAACTTATTATAGAGCATTCGGTTGAGGCTTTATCGGTAAACAATGATGCGTTTACCGAAAATATTGAAATATATCCTAATCCGGTAACTGACGAGCTACTGATAAAAAGCAGGTTTTCTTTTGACCAGATATCAATTTACGATATCCGCGGAAGACTTTTAAGTAATTTTAAAGAAAAGAATACGAAGTTATTTATAGATATGAGTCATTTTCCACAAGGGATTTATTTCGTGGAAATGAAATCGGGAAATTCAAAAGAAACAAGAAAGATTATTAAAGAATAATCAGGAAATAATATTCTTTTTAAATTAAGTCACAATTCCTTTCTGCAAACTGCAGAGAGGAATTGTTTGTTTACGGGAACGTTTTAAATGAAAATAAATCTTTGCAAACGCCCCGGAAAATCTCAATGTTGCTTAGACAGGCAACCACTCCCCTGTCTCTTAGTTGGAAAAAATATTTGAAACTAAGTTAGTGTATTGCTTAAAAAATAGCAGTGCTTTCATATCATCAAAGCGGAAGGTGGGTATTAATAAAAATGACGTATTTTACATACTGTATTAGTAAAAATCTTTCTTTATAACAATTTTTTTAACCTGTTAGGCTTAGTAGTCAGCAGTTTTTTTATTTTTGTAATGAAATACTGTAAATATGAAAAAATTAGTTACTCTGTTATTTATCATCTTCTTATTATGGATAGCGACAGGAGGGTATATGCTAAGTACTGCTCACCCTAAAGCCCATACAGTAATGGGGTCAGGAGTTTTATATATGTCTTTTATTTTAATGCCTTTTTTTATCTATTACAGATATAAAGACGGAAAGTACAGGAAATATATAATCGACAGAGATAAAAATAAGGGAAAGAAAAAAGACTGAGAAATTCTTCAGTCTTTTTCACATGATGCTTTTGTAAGAAGTTATCTTAAAACAGGTGAGTAATTCGTTGGAAAATCATTCGCTTTAGCTAAACCATTTGTTGCCTGACTAAAATTAGTTCCAAATCCTCCTTCACTTACCGGTTTATCCATGGCTTTTAAGATTTCATTCGCCATTAAAGCATATCCTCTCGCAGTTAAATGTACACCATCCAGACTTACTAAACCTCCGGTTACTAAATTTGTATTTAAAATAAAATCATCAAATTGAATTCCCGTTTCAGAAGCGGCAACCAATACTGTTTTTAAGTCCACCAGAACCAGATTATCATTAGTGTCAGCAACACTTTCAATAGTAGCATTAAAGGCGTCTGTAGCTTCTTTAAGAATTGTCTGCTCTGAGGGTGTTAACACCCACCTGTCTGCCAGCGGAACGGTAACCCCGTTAATGCTTAAAGGATTCCCCGGATCTGCAGGAGTTCCGATAAATGAAGAACTTGTTAATATCAGCAAATCATCTGAAGTAGTTTGTCTGTATTGAGGTAAAGCAGCAAATGCGGGATTTAACGCTCCTAAATCCGTTAAATCTTCATCAATAATTACTACCGGATTCTGACCTGCATTAAATTCAATTGTTCTTTTTTTTATTTCTGCTTCAGCCTCTGCCTGAGAAACAGCATTTGCGGTAACCAAAGCAACAAATGCCCGTTGAATACCTTCGTTATATAATTGGTATCCCTGATTAACAGCAACGGCTGTGGCAACATCCAACGGTAGAGGGTTATAAGGTACTGTGGTAAAATGAGGTAATGAAGTAATATATGGCAAATTACCAACAACTCCTTTAGCCCCGTTAGCGGTTAATGCGGTTACCATGCTGTTAAAAACATCTGCAAAAACATCAGGATCCGTTATATCATCCGGTCCATACGCAGCAGGATCTGAATTTCCTTTTTGGTTTTTACCGTCTCCCCCGGCTAAAGCATATCCGAGCAAATCATTTCCACCAATTTCAGAAAGTGTAAAAAATGTTGGTCGGTTTGCTACGGCATCGCCTAAAATTGTTGCTGTTGCCCCTGAAGCAAATCGTGCAAAATAAGGATTTGCCTGCCCTGACGGAATTGCAGTAATACTTCCATATCCCGGAGCTACAAAGTGAAAGCTCTTAGCTCCCGGAATGCCATAATTATTCATCTGACCGGACAGTGTGTTTGCCAGATCTGTAGTTGGTACTGCTCCCAACACACTCAATGAAGCGGGGCTACTTCCATCAAAAAATAATCTTGGTTGCTGAATTTGAGTACCCCCAAACAATATTCCTCCAACATTATCAGCCATCAGGGGTTGTGTAAAATTTCCTCCTCCTGCCATGGCAAATTTCTTTGACAATGTATTGGGAAAAGAATTTTCCTGTGCCGCAATAAAAAGAGCGTTGTCTGTAAATCCGGAAGAGAAAGATGCTCCCACAGCAACGTAGTTTGAAAAATCTAATCCATTTGGATTTACTGCTATTACTTCCGTTTTCTGTTCAGAAACCGAATCTAAATTATTATTTACATCACATGTGGTTAATCCTAAAAAAGCGACAGGTAACCAGCTATACTTAAATTTCATTTTTAAATTTTTTAATTATTAATTGTCCAGGAAATATAATACTGTGACCCTACGGCACCAACACCCGGTGCACTAAAGTACTCCTGACCGGTTAAGTTCACTCCTCCTGCTTTAAATACAGATTTTATTGAAGGAATTTTATAGTTCATTTGTGCATCTATTACAGTTCTAGGGTCTATAACACCATCATGGAAAGTAGATTGCCATAAGTATTCATTCTGCCATCTGACATTTATATTAAATCCAAGGTTTTCAAATATGTTAGTATGTCCAAACTGAAACTTAATTTTATGCTCCGGAGTATTGAATGCCACTTCAAAGTCGGGGTCAGAATCTTCATCGAAATCAAATTTGGATAATGTATAGTTCAATCCAAGATTAAATCCGTTAAGTATTTTTGTATTTATTCCGATTGTTGCTCCGTAAGCACTAATATCTGCCTCGGTATTTGTATAAGTATTAAATACTGCTGTATCTCCGTTGGTCAATGCTGCAAGTGCTAGCGGCACCCGGGCTCCTCCGGGACCAATTGGAGCAGTATCTGATAAATTTACATTCCCATATAACGGTGCGATTACGTTTTCATTTGCAATAAAATCCTCATATCCGTTATAATAAACGCTTAAATCTATACTTAATTTATTATCTTTTACCGGAATTGCACTACGGTATCCCACTTCATAAGCAGTAACTGTTTCGGGTTTAACTAATCCAACGTCGGCTACTGTAGGGTTTCCCTCTAAAACTGACTGAAGTGAAAAAGCATTATTATAGGCCTGTGTTCCTGAAAGTGATAAACCTGACTGCCCTGTTAAAGCCGCTCCGTTACCACTTAAAGTAATTACCGGTGTGTTGTATCTTGCCAGATTATCAGGAGCAGATCCTACTAAGAAAGCTCTTCCGACATCCAGCCCAATATATTGATCCTGCGTTGTGGGATTTCTGAAACCTGTCTGGAAAGATGCTCTGAAGTTATGATTTTTATCACTTCCTATTGCATAAGCTACAGAAAGCCTGGGAGATATATTTCCATCAAAATTCTGAGCTTTGTCATAACGGATAGATCCTGTTAATTTTAATCTGTCATCCATAAATTTTTTCTGAAGCTGAGTATATAAGCCAAATTCGTCATAGGTAATGGGGTCGTCAAAATCCGTATAAATTGTTCCCTGTGAGTTTAATGTATATTCTCTATATGATCCTCCTGCCTGAATTTCAGCAAAATCGACATATTCCTTCAAGTTTAAGTTTGCATTGACATGACGAATTTGAGACTTGTCCTGAAATTTAGATCCTGTATTTAAATCCGGGTCAGAAGTAACTTCATTAAGCACATTTTGAAAAGCCGGGGTTCCTGCTTCCAATGCTCCGGTTTGTGCGGTATTTCTTGCAATTATGTGTGCCCGGTCATTTGTTTCACCTTCTAAAACAGCTTGTAAATATCCTCCGACATATTGTCCAAACCAGGTTTGGTCATCTTTCCATCTTCTATTGATGTTGATTGCTGTAAAACGAGTGTCATAAGAATTTCCCGCATCTTCAGAGGTAAGGTATCCTCTTACGAAGAAATATTTTCCGCGGAATTCTAATTTATGCTGTTCCATAAAGAAGTCTTTAATATAATAACGGTTAGCACCCTGATAAATCGTGTTCCCTCTGCCGTATTTAGTATTCCAGATAATTTCCAAACGATCGTTTCCCCAGGGGCGATAGTGAAGGGCGCCTCCGAATTTTAAACTTTTTGCATCGTAATCCATCAGGTCTTTTTCAAGATAGCCGTTTCTGCTCACATTTACACCGGGTATTAAGGCAGAAGCTCCAGGCGGAATTAATTGAAGACTTTCTAAACTTTCAGCAACCCCTCTGATATTCGTGGAAACTTCATCGCCGTATACATTTAATCCGTCATAGTTAATATCTGAATTTCTATCTCCCGGAGCATATATTCCATTCAATGTATTTCTGTAATCTGTAGCAAACCATTCTGTTCCCTTTAAGAAAGAGAGTGTTGCTTTTGCAGCAAAATGATTACTGAAAGTATATGCCATGCGAAGGCTTCCATCGTAAAACTCATTATTTCCTGATGCCTGCTGGTTTGTTAGTCCTGTTTTAAACACAAAGCTTATTCCCTGATCGTCAAACGGGCTTTTACTTGTCATAAACATAATTCCGTTAAAAGCATTTGCTCCATATAATGCTGAAGATGCTCCCGGAAGCAGTTCCACACTCTTAACATCTAATTCTGATAATCCTAACAGGTTTCCTAATGCAAAGTTTAATGCCGGTGAGGAATTGTCCATTCCATCAACTAACTGCATAAAACGGGTGTTCGCAAATGTAGCAAAACCTCGGGTGTTTACAGACTTAAAGGTTAAGCTGTTTGTATTAATATTTACTCCTTTTAAATTTTCCAGACCATCATAAAAAGAAGGTGAAGATGTGTTTTTAATTCCTCTTGAATCAAACCTTTCAATGGTAACCGGAGATTCCATAATTCTTTCAGGAGTTCTGGAAGCAGAGATTACTACTTCATCCAGCACTGTGCCATTTTCTTTTAATGAAATTTCAATTATTTGATTATTCTTAGTTATCTCGACTTTTTCTGTTTGATAGCCTAATGAAGAAATTTCAATAATAAATGGTGGTTTATCGGTAGTTTTTAATATAAATTTTCCATCAAAATCAGTAGTGGTTCCTAATGCTTTTCTGAGAACTTTAACATTGGCATCCGGAAGAGGTTTGCCGAGAGTTGCATCATTTACCGTACCTGTAATGGTGGTTTGTGCAATGATTAAAGATTTGATTGTCAGTGACAATACAACTAATAATAACTTTTTCGTCATAATATAAATAATTGGTTAACTGTGTCGCAAAATACAACTTTTTTTATTCATGGGGTATTTTAACTTTTTTATTATTTATGATACTTTATAAACCGATTTGTTTCATTTTCTAATGTAATTATTTGAATATCAGTTTATTATATATATTTATATTATATATAACTATTTGGTTACCAATTGTTTGTTTAAGAGATTTTAATTCTTTTAACAGATGTTTATTCTTGGTTTTTTACTTGTAAATTTGCTAAAATTATTATTTGAATTTGGAAACAGTCTATTCAATTTCCGGCTTTACTCCGACCCGAGAAACTTATGTTACCACAGGTGCTTTTGATGGTGTGCATAAAGGGCATCAAAAAATTATCAAAAATCTGGTTGAACAAGCCGAAAGCAATAGAAAAAAATCGGTACTACTAACATTTTTCCCCCATCCGAGAATGGTTCTTCAAAAAGAATCTTCCGTTAAACTTATTAATACCATTCAGGAACGTATTGATTTATTAAAAAAAACCAAATTAGATTGTTTAATCATTCACCCTTTCAGCAAAGAATTTTCAAGATTAACCGCTCTTGATTTTGTCAGAGGCATTTTAGTGAATCAATTAAAAGTCTCTAAATTAATTATAGGATACGATCATCATTTTGGAAAAAACAGAGAAGGGAATATCAAACAACTTTCAGAATTTTCAAATACTTACAATTTTGAAGTCGAAGAAATTCCTGTTCAGGATATCGATACGGCTGCTGTTAGTTCTACAAAAATCAGAGATGCACTGAAAAGCGGCAATCTTAAAACTGCTAATAATTATCTGGGATATTCTTTTCCTATAGAAGGTATTGTGGTGAAAGGAAATAATTTAGGAAGTAAAATAGGATACCCTACTGCTAATATTCATCTAAAAGAGAAATATAAACTTATCCCTAAATCCGGCGTATATATAGTAAAGGCAACCATTGAAGGAATCGAATATCCCGGAATGATGAATATTGGTTACCGTCCTACAATAAATGGAAAAAATCAAACTATTGAAATTCATTTTTTCAATTACTCCGGAAATTTATATGGTAAAACCGTTAAAGCAGAACTTTTATATTTTTTACGGGATGAGAAAAAATTTGATTCTGTCGAAGATTTAGTACGACAGTTAAGCCTGGATAAAGATTTTTCTTTACAGTATATCAATAGTAGCCTATAATCAATCGTTGTTTAAATGTTAAGCGTATCTTTGTCGCTTAAAAATTTCAACCCATGTTACAAGTTCAGTTTATCAGAGAAAATAAACAAATTGTTTTAGAAGGGTTAGTAAAGAGAAATTTTGCTAATTCAGAAAAACTCATTAATAAAATATTAGCAACTGATGAAATGAGAAGAACCATTCAGGTTTCATTAGATGCTGCTTTAGCGAACTCAAATAAACTATCCGGAGAAATTGGTCAGCTTTTTAAATCAGGAGAAGCACAAAAAGCAACTATTTTAAAAGAAAAAACCCGTCAGTTAAAAGTGCAGTCAAAACAATTGACTGAAAAGTTGCAGACAGTTTCAGCAAAGCTTCAGGAACTCCTGTATCAAATTCCGAATATACCTCACCGCTCTGTTGCAACCGGCGGTAATGAGAAAGATAATGAAGAAGTTTTTCAGGAAGGAGCTATTCCTGAATTAGGAGATAAGGCATTACCTCATTGGGAACTGGCTAATAAGTATGATATTATCGATTTTGATTCAGGAGCTAAAATTTCCGGTGCAGGATTTCCGGTTTATAAAGGAAAAGGAGCTCGTTTGCAACGTGCCTTAATTAATTATTTTTTAGATAAAAATATTCGTGCAGGATATAAAGAAGTGCAAGTTCCTCACTTAGTAAATGAAGCCTCAGGAATGGGAACCGGACAATTACCCGACAAAGAAGGACAAATGTATTCTGTGGCGGGTAATGATTTATACCTGATTCCAACTGCTGAGGTTCCCATTACCAACTTATACCGTGATATATTATTGCAAGAAAATGAGTTACCCGTTATGCTAACCGGGCATACTCCTTGTTTCCGGCGAGAGGCCGGAAGTTATGGTATTCATGTACGGGGTTTAAACCGTTTACATCAATTCGACAAAGTAGAAATTGTACGAGTGGAGCATCCTGAAAATTCTTACAGAGCTTTAAGCGGAATGGTGGATCATATAAAAGAAATTTTAAGAGAATTAAAATTGCCCTATCGCATATTGCGTTTATGTGGCGGTGATATTGGTTTCACTTCTGCACTTACATTTGATTTTGAGTTATATTCAGCAGCACAGCAGCGATGGTTAGAGGTTAGCTCTGTTTCTAATTTTGAAACATTTCAGGCGAACCGGTTAAAATTACGTTTTAAAAACAACAATGGAAAGAATCAGCTGGTACATACTTTAAATGGCAGTTCGTTAGCATTACCCAGAGTTTTAGCCGGGATATTAGAGAATTATCAAACGGAAAGCGGGATAGAAATTCCGGAAGTATTAATCCCCTATTGTGGTTTCGGTCTGATTGATTAAAATGAAGCATACAACTCGTTCGGCAATTTGTTTCTTTTCTCATAAATTCTCTTTTATATTATCCATCAGTTCGTTCCATTAAACTTACTCAAGATTAAAGTGATTTAATTTATACACGCTAAGGTAAAGTTCATGTCAGAATATTTCACTCATTCCTGAAAAATCCTTTCTTTTAATTTATTTTTAACAGTAATCTTGCTTATTTTTGATTGATGAAAATTCACAAATACTTATTTATCTTATTAATTAATAGTTTTTTTATTAAAGCACAATCGGGTAATTTTGCTTTAGCGGAAAATTATTTCAGAAATAATGAATTTGAAAAGGCGGCTGAATTATATAAACAATTAGTTACTAAAAGCCCTTATAATACCACATACCTTCAAAAACTTGTGACTTGCTATCAGGAAACAAATCAATTTAATGTTGCTGAAAATCTACTTTCAGACAGATTAAAGCAACGCCCGGATCTCGTTTTTTTAAATGTGATTTCAGGATATAATTACGAAAGACAACAAAAAGTTAATCTTGCAAAAAGATTATACAATAAAGCTATTAAATCGATTACTAAAAACTCAGGTTATGAAGCTATCATAGCTAATTTATTTAAAGATTATAATAAGTTAGATTTAGCCATTAAAGCCTATAAAAAAGCCTCTGAAGCAAATAAAAATTTTCATTTTGAGTTTCAAATTGCACAAATATACGGGGAAAAAGGAAACTTTGATCTCATGTTTAACGAATACATTAAGTATTTAGATTACAATGACAAATATTTAAATACCATAAAAAGATTCACTGCCCGGTATCTTACTGATGATAGTGAAAATAAAAATAACATACTTTTCAAAAAAGCATTGCTTCGTAAATCTGCAAGTAATCCTAAAGACGTATGGAATGATTTATTAAGCTGGTTATTTATTATTCAAAAAGATTACGGGAAAGCTTTTATTCAGAGGAAAGCTTTGTATCAAAGAGATTCTGAAAAATTGACTGCAATCTACGATTTGGGTGAAATTGCTTTTTATAATAAAGACTATATCATTGCCGGGCAGTGTTTTGATTTTACTATCAGGGAATCTGATTTTCCTGAAGATAAATTCAATGCACTTCTGATGAATTTAAAAATTGCCATCGCTGTAAAAGACCCGGAAACAGATACAAAATTTAAAAACGTTTTTGATACTTATGGACTTAACAGAAACACCTTTTCTATTCAGGTTACCTATGCTGATTATTTAACTTTTGAAAGAAATCGACCGGAAGAAGCTAAAAAAATCTTAGAAACTGCCATCACGTTCTCTGAAAATAAGTACGAGGAAGCCCGGGTAAAGCTGAAACTAGCTGATGTTTTAGTATATCAAAATATCTTTAATAAAGCATTAATTTATTTTTCTCAGGTACAATCCGGATTTAAAAACCATGAGCTGGGGCAACAAGCTCGGTTTAAAGTTGCACAAACTTCCTATTTTAAAAATGATTTTAAATGGGCGAAATCACAATTGAAAATTTTAAAAGGATCCGCCAGTCAGTTAATTGCTAATGATGCTGCTGATTTATTTCTTATCATTTCCGATAATGAACCCGTTGACAATGTGGATACAGGACTGGCATCGTATGCCAAAGCAAGTTTATTGACTTATCAAAATAAAAATAGCGATGCCATCAATTTATTAACTACACTTATTAACAGCTACAGAAACCAGTCTATTGAGGATGAAGCTTTATTTAAGCAAGCTTCCCTGTTTGTAAAAACAAAAAAATATGAAGCTGCCGTTGCTAATTATAAAAAAATTATTACTATGGATTCACAAGGAATACTAGCTGATGATGCTCATTATTACATAGCAGAACTGTATGCAAATGAGCTAAATGATTCTGTCAAAGCTCAGAAATACTATCAAAAAATAATTTTTGATTACCCTTCCAGTATTTATTTAGTTGATGCCCGAAAAAAATTCAGAAAAATACGAGGAGATTATTTGGTTAATTAGCAACGCTTTAATTCGGTTTTTTCATCTATAAAATCAAAAAAATGTATATATATAATGTAACTGTAAATATAGAAAAGAGTGTTCATGACGAATAGCTGCATGGATTCAATCTCATATTTCAGAAGTTTTAGCAACAGGTAGATTTATGAGTGTCAAAATGATTCGGGTTTTAGTAGAAGAAGAAACAGGAAGAGTTACCTATTCTACACAATATACTGCAAAAACAAAAGAAGATTTAGATAGTTATTATAGATATGATGCTGAAAAACTTCGATCAGAAGGCATGAAAAGGTTTGCAGATAAAATGGGGCTTTTCGAACAGAACTAAAAATTATTAATGAATTTTTCCCCATAGTAACGAGTAATTAAAATGAATTGTTTTACATAAAACAACAGGAAAATGATTTTATTAATAAATCTATTATTCTTAATTTGACTATACTATACTTTAAAGCACGGAACTGAACCTTGAAAAACAGGAATATATATTATTTTAGATTTTCTTTTTTATTACCTCGTATTCTCAATTAAAAAAATCATAATCTCAAAATGACTGTAAAAGTAAAAAAACATCTGGGGCAACATTTTTTAAGAGATGAAAATATCGCGAAAAAAATAGTAACTTCTTTAACAGAAACCGGATATGAGAATGTGCTGGAAATCGGTTCCGGAACGGGTGTTCTAACTAAATATCTATTAGAAAAAAAATTCAAAGTCACAGCATTAGAAATCGATTCAGAATTGGTCACTTACTTACAAGAAGTTTTCCCTGTTGACCGTATTAAACTAAATACTTCTAAAGAAAAATTCAATATTATAGAAGGCGATTTTTTAAAACAAGACTTAAAAACGCTGTTTAATGGAAATCAAGTAGCAATTATAGGAAATTTTCCGTATAATATTTCCTCACAAATAGTTTTTAAAGCTATTGAAAACAGAAACATCATACCCGAGTTTGCCGGAATGTTTCAAAAAGAAGTTGCCCGGCGAATCGCTGAAAAAAAAGGAAGCAAAACATATGGGATACTATCTGTTTTAACTCAGGTTTTTTATGACACAGAATATTTATTTACCGTCCCTCCTGCTGTTTTTAAGCCTCCCCCAAAAGTAGATTCCGGAGTCATTCGAATGAGGCGAAAAAAAAATTATATCCTCCCCGCAGATGAAAAACTATTCTTCAGAATTGTTAAAACTGCATTCAACCAACGAAGAAAAATGCTGCGAAGTAGTTTAAAATCATTAAACCTTTCGGATACCTTAAAAGAAGATCCTATATTTGCAATGCGTCCAGAACAATTATCAGTGCAGGAATTTATAGTATTGACGAACAAAATTGCAAATCATGGCGGTAGAAATAACGAAAGAACTTCTTAAAGACGTTTCCGGTTTAATTACCAATCAAAAAGATACTGATCTTTCTGATTTTTTCACTAATGTACATCACGCCGATATTGCTGAAGTTTTAGATAAATTAAGCTTCGATGAAGCGATTTATATCATCCGCCTGTTAGATAGTGAAACAACTTCTAAAGTATTAATGGATATTGATGATGATATCCGTGAAAAAATTTTAGAACAGCTATCTGTCAAAGAAATTGCTGAAGAAATTGAAGAGTTAGATACCGATGATGCCGCCGATGTAGTTTCTGAGCTTCCTGAAAATCGTAAACAGGAAGTAATACAGGAAATTGAGGATGAGGAACACGCCAAAGAAATTGTTGAATTACTTCGTTTTGATGAGAATTCTGCCGGCGGACTCATGGCCAAAGAATTAGTAAAAGTAAATGAGAACTGGTCTGTTTCAGGTTGTGTAACTAAAATGCGGGAACAGGCAACGGAAGTAACTCGTGTTCATTCGATCTATGTAGTAGATGATAGCGGAAAATTAAAAGGTCGCCTTTCCTTAAAAGATTTATTAATGGCATCTGCAAAATCTAAAATTGCAGATGTATATATTCCCAGAGTCGATTATGTAAATGTGTATGACAATGCCCAAGATGTTGCCAATAAAATGTGTAAATACGATTTGGAAGCCATTCCCGTAGTAGATGGATCAGGAATACTGGCGGGAAGAATTACCATCGATGATATTGTTGATCTTATTAAGGAAGAAGCAGATAAAGACTATCAGTTAGCAGCAGGTATTATACAGGATGTTGAAGCAGATGATACTATTTTAGAGTTAACCAAAGCACGGCTGCCATGGCTTTTCTTAGGCTTGGTAGGAGGTATCGGGGCATTTTTAATTATGGGAGAATTTGAAGGTTCTTTTAAAGAAAATTCGGTATTATTCTTTTTTACACCATTAATTGCAGCAATGGCAGGAAATGTAGGCGTACAGTCTTCTGCAATTATTGTACAAGGATTAGCCAACGGCGATGTAAAAGGAAGTATTAATAAACGATTGATTAAAGAAATGCTTTTGGCAATTTTAAACGGACTTGCCTTAGCTATTGTTTTATTTTTATTCATTTATTTGTATAATGGAGATTTTCAAAAATCATTTGCGGTATCCGTTTCCTTAATTGTTGTAATCATAATATCCGGGCTTATCGGTACTTTTATTCCTTTATTTTTGCATAAAAGAGAAATAGATCCCGCCATTGCTACAGGTCCTTTTATTACAACCAGTAATGATATTTTCGGGATTTTAATCTACTTCTCTATCGCTAAGTTGATTTTAGGAATTTAATTTTCAGGTATCTATAAATAAAAGCTATAAGCCTTATGATATTTATGAGGATTAAATATAAATAAGTTGTTTTTTTAAAGAAAAGACAGAAGATGAATATGTGTCTTGCCGGTTTATTGATAATTAAAAAAAGATCGTAATTAAACAATCTGATCGTTTTCCGAAAATTCTTTAATTCAGTGCCGAATCTATTAAAATATAGCGAATTAGTTTTTTCGTTCCAGCTCAAAAACCTGTTGAATCATTTTATCGTCTAAATGATTCAATCTATACCATCCTTCGTCATTAAATAACTCGCGGGCAATGGTCATTTTTAAAAATTTCCTCAATTTATCTTTAGTTTCGGAGGGAATTTTTATATCCTGTATCTTTCGGAAAAACGCATTTGAAATGGTATGATCTTTATCAAAATTTTCTGCAAATTCATCAAAGGTTCGTTCAGATAATTCTTTTCTGCGGGTATCTACATATTCAAAAGCAAATCTATTTAATGGATTAAAATATATAGCCGGTAAGTATGCAGCTGTATCTATAGAAACAAAAACATCAGGTATAATACCACCGCCACCATATACTATTCTCCCTTTAGGTGTTATATATTGTAAGCTGTCTGTTGTTTTAATACTGTCCCGGCTGAATAGTTCTCCATTACGATAACGATTTTCAATTTCATGGTTATAATCACTTATGCTATTTTTTAATTTATCTGCATCCCTTGCTTTAGCGGGATTGTTTTCTTTATAAGGTTTTTGAATTGATCTTCCTGTTGGTGTATAATAATGAGCCGTTGTTAAACGAACTGCAGAACCATCTCCTAAGCTCATTTCTTCCTGCACCAGTCCTTTTCCAAAAGATCTTCTTCCAATGATAATCCCTTTATCATTATCCTGTAACGCTCCTGCTACAATTTCAGATGCTGATGCTGAGTTTTCATCAATTAAAACATAGAGGTTTCCTTTTTCAAAATTTCCTTTTTCAGTTGCAAAAGATTTTATGATTTCACCTCTGTTATCTTTTGTAGATACAATAAGTTTGTCATTCTCTAAAAATTCATCCACAATTTTATTGGCAATATGGATAAAGCCTCCTCCATTTTTACGAAGATCCAATACCAGATCCGTCATTCCTTTCGACAGCAGTTCATCCAGGGAAGTTTTGAATTCTTTGTAGGTATTCTGAGCAAAACGATTTAGTTTAATATATCCTATGCTGTCATTCAGCATATAGGTCACATCAACACTTTTAATGTTTACTTTTCCCCTATATATAGTAGTATTAAACAAGCTGTCATTCGATTTTCTATATATTTGTAATGTTACCCTGGTATCGGGCTTTCCTTTCAACGTCGCTAAAATCTGATTATTTCGTAGTTTTTTTCCATATAAGGTATCATTGTTTGCCGTTAAAATCCGATCACCCGGTAGAATTCCTTTTTTTATGCCGGGACCTCCTTTTATAGAATGTATTACAGTTATTGTATCCTCAATCATTCGAAATTGTATTCCTATCCCCACAAAATTTCCCTGCATATTTTCTGTGATTTCCTGAAGGTTCTCTTTAGGAATATATACTGAATGGGGATCTAATTTTGTTACTATTTCTGCAATAGCTCCATCTAATAATTTATCAATGTTTACATCGCCTATATAATGTTGTTGTATAAAATTAATCAAGCGTTTGACTTTTTGCTCATGGACAGAATATCTAGTAAAAGTAACAGAGTTTTCATTGAAGAAATATCCAATCAGAATTCCAAAAACTAAAGCAACGGCAAAATATACAGGTAAATTATTTTTGTTCATCCGGCAAATAAATTAGTTCAACTCCTGCTTTTTCTAAAAATTTTAGTCCGGATTCATCTTTGTATTTATTAGAATATATTACTTTTTTTATTCCTGACTGATGAATTAGTTTGCTGCATTGCCGACATGGTGACAGGGTAATATATAAGGTAGATTCTTTACACGATTGTGCAGATGCGGCTATTTTTAGAATTGCATTAGCCTCTGCATGCAGTACATACCATTTTGTGTATCCTTGTTCATCTTCACATATATTTTCAAATCCTGTGGGAGTTCCGTTATATCCGTCAGAAATAATCATTCTATTTTTTACTATTAAGGCTCCTACCTGTTTGCGTTCACAATGTGATAGTTTAGCCCATTCATAAGCCATTTTCAAATAGGTCTTGGCATATTTAAGTTCTTTTTTTGTTAAAGCCATAAGGAAATATAAAAATAGTTAAAGAAAATAATATTTACCAAAAAACACGATTCAGCATCATTTGTATGGCAAAACCAATAACAATTGATGAAGTCACTAAAATCCAGTCACGCCGGTTAACTCCAAAGATAGACTGAATTAATCCTCCCGCTAATAATATTAACAGTACAATAATAATTTGTGCTGCTTCAACTCCTAAGGCAAATTCCAGAAGGGGGATTAATTTATCATTGCCTTTTCCAACCATCATTTTAAAATAATTAGAAAATCCTAATCCATGAATTAATCCAAAAAATAAAGCAAAAAATAAATTTTGATTTTCTTTTCCCAACGATGATTTTCCGGCAGTTAATATATTCATTAACCCTGTAATAAAAATGGTTAGCGGGATTAAGAATTCAACTAAGGCAACTTCAACATTTAAAGTTCCATATGCAGAAAGTGCTAACGTAATTGAGTGACCGATAGTAAATAATGTAACTAACCACAATACTTTTTTCCATTGTTTAAATTGGTACACTACTGCCAAAACAATTAAGAAAAGAATATGATCGTATGCTTTAATATCAAGGACATGGAATAGACCAATCTTGAAATACAGGATAAATTCATTCATAATGAAGATTAAATTTTTATTTGTCTGTCAATTTGCTGATCCAAAGATATAAATGTTTCTGTTCCGGATACTCCTTTTATGGTTTGTATGTCTTTATTGAGTAAATGCATTAAGTCTCGATTGTTTTTACACATTATTTTTATAAAAACAGCATAATTTCCTGTTGTATAATGACTTTCCACTATTTCAGGGATGTCTTTTAATCGTTTAACGGCAGAAGAATATAAACTTGCGGATTCTAAAAAAACTCCGACAAAAGCAGTGGTAGTATATCCTAAAGTTTCGGGATTTAAAACCATTTTGTAGCCTTTTATCAGACCGGATTCGTCTAATTTTCGCAATCGTTGATGAATTGCCGCACCGGAAATCCCTATCTCTCTGGCAATACTTAAAACAGGAACTCGTGCATCTTTAACTAATCGTTTGATGATAATTTTATCAATCCCGTCTATTTTTAATTTTCTCAGCATCTCATCAAAAGTACATAAAAGGGTTAACGTGCTATAAATCGTTTAAATATAGTCATGAAATATATGTATTTTGATACTTAACAAGAAGTATCAGCAATAATTTTCATTGACCATTTATCTTTTTGATAATCATAAATACCCCCGTTAGTGTTTCCTACGGGTCGTGTTAAATGATATTCCTTCATTACATAATAAACATTATCATCTATTTTAGTGATACTTTCACTTTAAAGGTTAAAGTACCTGTGTCTTCTTTAGTCGGATACCCTTTTTTATAATTTCCAAATGTTTTGTCCCATCCATAAGTAAGTCCATTACTTCCATAAAATTTTAACGAACGGGATTTCCAATACCCATCCATAAATTCTTCTAAATCATGATTGGACCAGGCTTTTTCCTGTTGCCTCATTATAGAAATAATTTCTTTTCTATCCTCTGCTTCAGAACAGGGAAATAATATTAAAAAGGAAAAATATATTAGTAAAATTCTCATTAATCAAATAATTTATTAACGCAGGATAAATCCATTTTTCATGGGATCTTCAGAATCAATAACAAACGTGTGAATCCCTGTAATATATGCACTTCCTTCAACTTGGGGAATTACGGCTTTAAAAGGGCCATAATTTTCTTCTGCGACTACAGAGCCTTTGAATACGGATCCTGTAATACTCTCTACAGTCATTGAATTTCCAATATCAATCTCTCCTCTTTGTTTATGAATTGCCATTCTGCCGGAAACTCCTGAACCGGTTGGAGATCGATCCACTTCTCCCTCTGCAAAAATACATACATTTCTGCTATCAGCCCCGGAAATTTGCTCGGTGTTATCAACAAAAACAGTACCGTATAAAAAACTCAAATCTTCTTCAAAAGGGTGGATAATTTCTTTATCTGCTTTCATAACTGCATGCTTGATATCCATTCCTTTTGTGATTAGTTTATGATATGAATACGGGCTTAAATCAAAATCAAAATTGTTTTTAGAAATATCTGCATACGCATAGAAAGCTCCTCCATAAGCAAGATCATAGGTCACAGTACCTATACCTTCTACAGAAACCGTTTTGTCTAACCCAATAACAAAACTAGGCACACAATGAAAACGTACTCTGGTAATAGTTTCATTCTGAACATTGATATATGAGGTAATCCGACCACAAGGTGTGTCAATTTTAAGCAAATTGTCTCCTTCCTGTACATCAATCCATTCCATTTCAACAGCCAGTGTTGAAATAGCAATAACAGCATGTCCGCACATAGTCGAGTACCCTTCATTGTGTAGAAAAATAATTCCAAAATCTCCATCATCATCATCAGGAGGCAGTAAAATACAACCATACATATCTGTATGTCCGCGAGGTTCAAGCATAAGTGCTGTTCGTAAATGGTCGTAATGTTCTTTACAATACTTTCTGTATTGTAAAACAGAATTTCCTCTTAACTCAGGAAAACCATCAATAATCACCCGTAGAGGTTCTCCGCCGGTATGCATGTCAATTGTTTTTATTTGTAACCACTCTTTTGGAATATCAAAAGATCTTTTGGTTAATATATTTTGATAAATGTTACCAGGCATTTGAATATTTTTTATAATAATAACCAGCGGCAGCTAAATCCTCTATAGCATGTCCTACAGATTTAAACAATGTAATTTCATTATTTAATACTCTTCTGATTTTATGTTCTGAGCATAACTGAAATAAATCGGCTTTAATATCCGTTTCTTTTAATATTCCTTCTCTTAAAGGAATCACGATATCGCCACTTTCTTTCAATCCTCCCTGAAAAGTATCTACAAAAACAGAAGATTTACTGATAGCTGTGTTATCAGCCTCCCGCATGTCTTTTTTATAAGATCCCACTAAATCTATATGCTGCCCGGCTTGTATGTGTTTCCCAAAAACAAGCGGAGTTTTAGATAATGTAGCACAGGAAATAATGTCAACTTCTGAAATTTTTTCTTCAATGGTTTTCACAGGAATGCAAGTGAAGTCTTCATTTTTCAATTGATTACATATATGTTGTGCTTTTTCATAATTTCTTCCCCAGACATACACTTTAGAAACAGGTCTTACAGCGGCATGTGCTTTAATTAAATTTGTTGAAAGTACCCCTGTCCCAATCATCAATAATGAGTTAGAATTTTCTCTTGATAAAAAAGAAGAGGCTAGTGCCGATGCCGCCGCTGTGCGTTTAGCAGTTAAACTTTTTGCGTCTATGGTAGCTTTGGGAATTCCAGTAACTGCATCCAGGTATATGTAAATTCCATGGATTGATGGTAAATTGAATTGTTTGTTTTCGGGGCTTACAGTCACTATTTTTATACCTGCATCATTATTGGGATTCCAAGCCGGCATTAATAATAAAGTTGAATCACTATTCACTTCAGGGTTTGGAAAATCATGGTGATGTCGCATTGGAACAATGCTTTTTTTAGCAGTAAAAGATTCTTTTATGACATCGGTTAGCTCGACAAAAGAAGTGTTATTTTCAATATAATCAGCGGAAATGTGGGCTATTTTTTCCATGGGAAGCAAATGTATTAAAATCTTAATTTATAATCAATAAATTATATTGTTAATGAAAAATGTTCACTTTTTTTAGTAAGGTTAAAGTTTTTATTTCAAAAATTGTATGACTTCTTTATAAAAATCTTTTGGGTTTTCAGCATGTAGCCAATGTCCTGCTTCTGCGATGGCTTTGATTTCTGAATCAGGGAAATGTGCTTTTATCAGAGGTTCGTCTTCATTTAAAATATAACTTGATTTTTCTCCTCTTAAAAACAATGTGCTTCCTTTAAAAATTGTAAAAGATGGTAATGCTTTTACAATTTCAGGGTAATTTTCTGATAGCGATTTTAAATTAAATCGAAATGCTAATTGTTCTTTTGTTTTTCGCCAGATATTTTTCAATATAAATTGGCGTACTGTTGTTTCCGGGATTGACTCACTTAGTTTCTGATCGATTAATTTTCTTGAGTTATGAATTGAGAAGTCAATTGAGTGTAATGCTGTAATAATATCTTGATGATGTGGAGGATATTCTTTCGGAGTAATATCAGCAACGACTAGTTTACTGAGTAATTCCGGATATTTTGCAGCAAACAGCATTGCTGTTTTTCCTCCCATAGAATGCCCAATTAAATTTACTTTTTTCAGGTTATGAAATCGAATATATGTATATAAGTCTTCAACTAATAATTCGTAGTTAAAATCATCAGAATGAAAACTACGTCCATGATTTCTTTGGTCTGTTAAATGAGTCTGAAAACCATCTCCGGCAAATTTATTCGCATAGCTTTTCCAGTTATCTCCCATTCCAAAAAAACCATGAAGAATCAATAATGGACTCCCCTCTCCTGTTATTCTGCTGTGTATTATTTCACTCATTATTGTAATCGATGTATGTATAGATTTACTACATTCTGTATTCCTAAATAAATACTTTCACAAATTAGTGCATGACCGACAGACACTTCTGCTAAATTTGGAATATTTTCCTTAAAGAATTTTATATTTTTTAAATTTAAATCATGTCCTGCATTAATTCCTAAGCCTAAATCGTGAGCTAAAGTTGCAGCTTCTGTATATGGTTTTATGGCTTCCGTATTGCCTTTTTCAAATCCAATGGCATAATTTTCTGTGTATAGTTCAATTCTATCCGTTCCTGTTTTTACCGCCGCTTCAATTAACTTTAAATCTGTTTCAATAAAAATTGACGTTCTAATTCCTGCATTTTTAAATTCTGAAATAACTTCCTGTAAATATGATTGATGTGTTATTGTATCCCAGCCCGCATTTGATGTTAAGACATTTTCTCCGTCTGGCACTAAAGTGACCTGTGCAGGCTTCACTTCAAGAATTAGATCAATAAATTGCTGAGCCGGATTTCCTTCAATATTATATTCTGTGCTAATAACAGGGTTCAAATCATAAGCATCCTGATAGCGAATGTGACGTTCATCGGGTCTGGGATGAATAGTAATACCATGAGCTCCAAAATCCTGAACGTCTTTTACCACTTGTATTAAATCAGGAACATTCCCTCCTCTGGAATTTCTTAAGGTGGCAATTTTATTAATATTTACGCTTAACTTTGTCATTATCCTGTTTTATAGGGTACAAAAATAACGTATTAAAAGTTTTTAAACTATATTCGTAATAATGAAAGTAAATGATTATATCCTGAAAGAAATAAAGGCACTTACCTTAGATGATACTGTTTATAGTGCTCAGGACTTGTGTAAAGATTTACCAATAACTCATATTCCTGTTGTCAAAAACGGTAAACTTATAGGATGTTTTGCAGAGGATGATATTCAAACTATTGAAGATAAAGAATTCGTTATCAGAGAATATACCTGTCTGTTGCATCAATTTCATACAAATAAGAAAACTTCGTTATTAGAGCTTATTACATTATTCGCAGAGAATGATTGTAATATTATTCCTGTTTTAGATGAAAAGCAAAACTATACAGGATATTATGAGTTACGGGATATTTTAGATGTTTTTGCAGACAGTCCCTTTATGCATCAGGATAATGATACACTCATTGTATCTAAATCTAAAAAAGATTTTTCAATGAGTCAGGTTTCTCAGATTGCAGAAAGCAACAAAGCAAAATTACTGGGATTGTATGTTTCTAAAGAATTTATTGATAATGTAGAAGTTACCATTAAAATATCTTCGGATGAAATTAATAAGATTATTCAAACTTTCAGGAGGTATGATTATACTGTGATTTCAGAGCATGAGGAAGATTCTTATCTGGAAGAGTTAAAAGACAGAGCGAACTATTTAAAAAAATATTTAGATATGTAATCCGTATTCCTGTTAAATAAAGTAAAACTAAATTATTGAAAAGAGTAGCCATATACGCCCAATCCTATACAATTAATGTTGAGAAAGAGGTTACAACATTAATTAAATCTTTAGAAAAGCATAATATTGTAATCTTCATTGAAAAGGATTTCTGTAACCTGTTAGCACAACTTGGTGTTTTATCAAAAAAATATCCTGTTTTTTCTCAGTTCAATGACTTGTCTGATTCTTTTGACGTATTGTTCACTGTAGGTGGAGACGGGACAATTTTAAGAGCTGTTACCTATATCAGAGATTTGAATATACCTATATTAGGTATCAATACAGGGCGATTGGGTTTTTTAGCTACGATACAAAAAAAAGAAATAAAAAAAGCTGTGCTGTCTTTAACAGAAGAAACATATTCTGTACAAGAACGATCTTTATTACAAATACAAACTACTCCGGAAACTTCAGACCTCTCAGAATTAAATTTTGCACTGAATGAAGTCACTGTCGCCAGACGAAATACCACTTCTATGATAGGTATAAAAACCTATTTAAATGGCGAATATTTAACAAATTACTGGGCTGACGGGCTAATAATATCAACCCCGACAGGGTCTACCGGTTATTCCTTAAGTTGTGGAGGTCCTGTAATTTTACCGGATTCTTCAGGGTTGGTAATCACCCCTATAGCCCCACATAATTTAAATGCCCGCCCGGTTATAGTTCCGGAAACCACCAATATTCAGTTAGAAATTAGTGCTCGGGAAAAAGATTTTCTTATTTCTTTAGATTCAAGAATAGCTACGGTATCTCAGGAGACTATTGTGCAAGTAAAGAAAGCACCTTTTACTGTAAAAACCATTTTGCTGGAAAATCAATCATATTTAAAAACATTACGTAAAAAACTTCTTTGGGGTAAGGATATACGTAATAAGTATTCCTAATAATACATCTTTTCTACAATAATTTTTAAAAAAAAAAGTTAATCAAAAAAAGACAAATTACTAACTTTTTAAAGCAAATTCAATTCTATATATTTGCCCGCTATTTCTATAAATGATAAAAACTATATTAACATTACTAGTAGCTTGTATTCCAAGTATTTCATTTTCTCAAATTCACGAAATTGGTTTTTTCGCCGGAGGATCCAACATTATCGGAGATATTGGAAGTACAAATTATATATATCCAAACAAGTTATCAGGTGGGTTGGTATATAAATATAATCTTAGTCCCAGAATAGCTTTGAGAGGCACCTATACATACTTACCCGTCAAGGGCAATGATGCTAATTCCGGTAACTCATTCAGAGAGCAAAGAAAATTTAATTTTTCAAACACATTGCATGAGCTTGCAGCCGGAATTGAATTTAACTTCTTTGATTATAATATAAGAATTCAAAAGCAATCCTTTACGCCTTATATACTTGCAGAGGTTGCTGTTTACAGCTACAAAACTCCTGAAAAAATAGTAACCAATAACGAAATATTATTAACGAATAAGCTCTCTTATTCCATTCCGGCAGGAGTTGGTATAAAAGGAAGAATATCCGATCATCTTGCTTTCGGGCTGGAAGCTGCTGTTCGCTTAACTTTTGATGATGATTTAGATTTTTCGACAGAAAAAATTCCTTCATTAAATTTGGGGGGTAATGGCAATGATTTTTATACCTTTGTTGCATTTTCTATAGTGTGTACATTTGGAAGACCTGCGTGCTTTGCTGACACAGAAAAATTATGAATAAAAAACTACAAAGTATAAACCTGAAAAATACTCCAAACCATATTGCAATAATTATGGATGGTAATGGTCGTTGGGCAAGAAAAAGAGGAATGCAACGCATTTTCGGACATAGAAATGCTTTAACTGCTATTCGGGAAGCTGTGACGGGAGCTTCTGAAATAGGGACAAAATTTATCACTTTATATGCTTTTTCTACCGAAAACTGGAGCAGACCAAAACCGGAAGTAGATGCTTTAATGAGTCTTTTAATTAATTCACTTAAAAAAGAGTTACCCTATTTTCTTAAAGGCGGAATTAAAATAAACAGCATTGGAATTACTAATCAACTTCCTGGAAAAGCTCAAAATATTTTAAATGAGGTGATAGAAGAAACAAGCAACAATAAAAAGATAACACTAACTTTTGCGTTGAGTTATGGAAGCAGAGAAGAAATTGTTAACGCAATCAAAAATATATTTGAAAAAATTATTAATAATAAAATTGATGAAAAAAAAATTGATGAAAAAACTATAAATAATCATTTATATACATTTAATTTGCCCGATGTTGATTTAATGATTCGAACAAGCGGAGAGCAAAGAATTAGCAATTTTTTGTTATGGCAAATGGCTTATGCTGAATTGTATTTTACAGAAATACTTTGGCCTGACTTCAGAAAAGATCATTTATTCGATGCTATTATCGACTATCAAAACAGAGAACGTAGATTTGGAAATACCAGTGAACAGATTGACACCAATGTATAAAAGATTATTTTTTACCTTATTTTTTATTACTTTTTATACAATTGCAAATGCCCGGGAATCATCAAAAGATTCTATCCCTGACGCAAAAACCAGAGCAGAGAAAATAAATTATGAAAGAGGAAAACCCTATATCCTTGGAGGAATTACCGTTACCGGACTTCAAAAATTTAATGAAGAAACTATAAAAATATATACAGGTTTACTTATTGGGCAATCTATTAAACTTCCCGGTGACAAACTAACAAGTGCAATTAAAAAACTATATGAAAGTAAACAATTTAGTGAAGTTGATGTTTATTTATCTAAAATAAACGAAAAAACCGTTTATCTCAGGTTCGATGTAGTTGAACTACCAAAACTTAACAATATAACGATTACAGGAGTTAGTAAATCTAAAGCCCGAGATCTTCAAAAAGAAGTTGAATTAACCAAAGGGATTCAAGTAACAGATAACTTAACCGTTACTACAAGAAATTATTTCAGGAAAAAATATACGGATAAAGGATTCTTAAAAACAAAAGTATCCTTAACTACAAAAAAAGACACATCTGATACCAATACTGTTGATATGTTTATTCATATTGACAGAGGTAGCCGTATTAAGATTAAAAATATAAATTTCTCAGGAAACAAAGCTTTATATGACGTTAAGCTTAGAGGAGTTATGAAAAAAACAAGACGTAAATTCTTAGGCCGTTTCTGGAAACCCTCTAAATATATAGAAAACGATTTTAAAGAAGATTTAGAAAATATTCTTGAAAAATATAGCGAATCAGGATATAGAGATGCCAGAATTTTAAGCAATCTGCTTACCTGGAATGAAGACAATACCATTAACCTTCAGATTGAATTAGAAGAAGGTAAACAATACAGGTTTAGCGATATTATTTTTGTAGGCAATCAAAAATACAATGATACCTTTTTACATGATTATCTTAAAATTGAAAAAGGCGATGTGTATAATGGTAAAGTTTTAAAAGAACGAGTCTCTGGAGACGGAACCCCGGATTCTCAGGATATTCAAACTTTATATCACAATAATGGTTATTTGTTTTCCTCAGTCAATCCGGTAGAAACTAAAGTTCAGAATGATTCTATTACCGTTGAAATCAGAATTAGAGAAGATGAACCCGCAACCATTAGAAAAGTTAAAGTAGCAGGAAATAAAAGAACTAACGATCATGTAATATACAGAGAGCTTCGTGTAAAACCAGGGGATTTATTTAGCAGACAAAATATTATTCGTTCTATCCGTGAAATTGGTCAATTAGGTTTTTTTGACACGAATGTTACTCCGGATGTACAACCGGATTATCAAAATAAAACAGCCGATATTGAATTTTCAGTAGTTGAAAAAGGAGGAAGTCAGATAGAATTACAAGGAGGTTTTGGAGGAGGATCTTTTATTGGTACACTGGGTTTTTCATTTAACAATTTTTCTATTAGAAATATCCTCAATAAAGAGACCTACAATCCTCTGCCGATGGGAGATGGACAAAGCTTATCGTTGCGGCTACAAGCCAGCAGAACCAATAGTACCTATAGTTTTTCTTTCACTGAGCCCTGGCTGGGAGGAAAAAAACCACAATCATTATCATTCTCAATCTTTTATTCAAATCAGTTTAGGTTTAATGCTCAGACAAATGAGGTTGATCGTAGTCAGAAGTTAGATATTTTTGGTGCTACCATAGGTTTAGGAAAACGTTTACAGTGGCCCGATGATTTTTTCACTTTATCACAAAGTATAAGTTATCAGAGAATTAATTTGAATGAGTTTGCTTACAGAGTAGGTTCCTCAAATGCGGTTTTAAATAATGGAGATTTAAATAATTTAGCCTATAGTGTTACGTTAAGTCGTAATTCTGCAGGGCCCAGTTTAATATTTCCTACCTATGGGTCTGAATTTTCAATCAGAGCCAAAACCACGTTGCCCTACTCATTAATTAACAATAAAGATTTATCAAATCAGCCTGATGGATTAACTCTCGCTGAAGAGCAAGATTTTTTAGCTGATCGGTTTAAATGGTTAGAGTATTATAAACTATCTGCAAAAGGAAAATGGTACACATCATTAGCTAAAAAACTAGCATTAATGTCTAATTTCGAATTAGGCTATTTAGGATACTATAACAGTAAATTAGGATTAACTCCTGTAGAGCGTTATTTTGCAGGTGGAGACGGTATTGCCCAGGGACAATTAGATGGAAGAGAACTAATCGGATTACGAGGTTATGAAAACAATAGTCTTTCTTCTTCTGATGGTGCAGCCATATACAATAGATTTCAATTAGAAATACGATATTCTATAACTGATAAGCCAACAGCATCCATTTATACACTGGGTTTTTTAGAAGCCGGGAATGCCTATGACAATTTTGGTACATTTAATCCGTTTGAATTAAAACGATCAGCCGGATTCGGGGTACGGATTTTCATGCCTGCTTTCGGATTATTAGGAATTGATTTCGCTCATGGATTTGATCCTGCCCGTGGTTTCACAGAAAAATCCGGCTGGCAGACGCATTTTATTATTGGAAGACAGTTTTAAAATATTACATTTGCAATGTTTTAGTTTTTGGCGCAGTTTTTTCTGAATTCACTATAAAACAATGAAAAAAATAAATCTAACTCTCATTCTTTCGCTTATTATAATAAGTGTAAGTGTTGCACAAAAAAGTCAGCGAATAGCCTATATAGATATGGATTATATTTTACAGAATATTCCTCAATATATAGAAGCTCAGAATGCTTTAAATGATAAGGTTGCTGGATGGAAATCAAATTTAGATAAAGAAGCCCGGCAAATTGAAGTGATGAAAACTGATTTATCTAACGAAAAAGCTATATTAACAAAAGAGTTAGCAGATGAAAGGGAAGAGGATATACAAGTAAAACAAGAAGCATTGAGAAAATTGGAATCTCTTTATTTCGGAACAGATGGTGATATGTATATTTTAAGAAAAAAATTAATTCAGCCTATACAAGACCGGGTTTACAATGCTGTACAAACTATCGCCTCAAGAAAAAAGTATGATTTCGTTTTTGATAAATCCGGTGAATTAATTATGTTGTATTCTAACAAAAAATACGATATTAGCCCACTAGTTTTAAAGCTCATTAAAATTGATGTAAAAAAACAAGCCAAAGTTGATAAAATAGCTGCTCGAAAAAAACTTTTAACCGATGAAAGTTTATCTGAGGAAATAAAAGAAAGAAACGCTAAAAAGGAAGCTTTTAAGCAGAATAAAATCAATGAACGGGAAGCAAAACTTAAAGAAATTGAAACCAAAAGACAGGCTAAGTTAAAAGCCCGGGAAGAAAAGAGACAATTATTAAAAGAAAAAAAAGAAGCTTTAAGAAAAGTGAGGGAAGAAAAAGAAAGAAAGTCAAAAGAGTTAAATAAGGTAAAATAGAATAAAAGGAGAACAAAAACTTTAAATTAGGATAAACATGAAACATTTAAAAACGTTATTATTAGTTGCAATTTTTACGATTGGTTTAATTGGAGTGGCAAGTGGACAGAAAACTGCACATATTAATACCGATAGATTATTGGCTGAAATGCCTGAAACTAAAGCATTAAAAGCGGAATTAGAAAAACTGCAAAAAACATACAGGACTGATATTGAAGGTATGTTTAAAGAGCTAGAAGCCAAAATAAAAAAATATGAAGCTGAAGGAGAAAGTCAAACTCAGGAAACAAATCAAAAAAGAGCTCTGGAAGTTCAGGAAGATCGTCAAAAAATCGCTCAGGCAGAGCAAACTATGAATCAGGAAATAAATAAAAAATATCAAGAAAAAACAAGACCCATTTTAGAAAAAGCTGAAAAAGCCATTAAAGATGTAGCTGCTGAAAAAAATATTACTTATGTATTCGATGCTGCTCCGGGAAAAGGGTTAATTGTTTTCGAAAAAGGAGAGGATATTTATAGTATAGTTAGATCTAAACTAGGTTTCTGAGCAAATTAAAAGAAATAAATAATATTTAAAATCCTGCTTTACAAAGCAGGATTTTTATTTTTGTAGTAATAATGATTTTAAACACTAAACATCCTATAGGCATTTTTGATTCAGGTTTGGGCGGTACTTCTACCTGGAAAGAAATTAGTTGTCTTTTGCCTAATGAAAATACTATATATCTTTCTGATAGTTTAAATGCTCCTTACGGACAAAAAACAAAACAAAAAATATTAGAGTTATCTATTAAAAATACAGAGTTTTTAATCCAAAGAAAATGTAAAATTATTGTTATAGCCTGTAATACAGCTACAACAAATGCCATAAAATATTTGCGTGAAAATTATACGATTCCTTTTGTTGGAATTGAACCGGCCATTAAATCCGCTTCTGTACAGACAAAAACTAAAATCATCGGAATTTTAGCAACAAAAGGTACTTTAAAAAGTGATTTTTTTGAAGAAACTTCTTCTTCCATTAATAAGAAAATTGAAATTGCAGAACAAATTGGAGAGGGCTTGGTAGAGCTAATTGAGGCCGGAAAAGTTGAATCTGACGAAATGAATACTCTGTTAAGAAAATATCTGCAACCTATGGTCAATAAAAACATAGATTGCCTCGTGTTGGGCTGTACTCATTATCCTTATCTGATTCCGGCGATACAAAAAATCACAAATAATTCAATAAAAATTATCGATTCGAGCAAAGCTGTTGCCAGGCAAGTAAAAAAAATATTAGAGCAAAAAAAACTTTTGAATACAACTACTGGTAAATCAATTTCTAAAGTATTCTATATCAATAAAGATAAACGTGTTCTGGAAGATATTTTAAAAGACTCTATATATACCTCTATTCAAGAAATTGTCTTTTAAAATAGTTGATCATTTACATTGGGACATGCTGGTAATCTTCTCGTACCACATAAAACATTTAATCCCAGCGAAATTTGATGAAACCCGGCATCAGAAAACACAGTTTGTCCGAATTGTTTTGTATAAGTATAAGAGATCATAAATTTTTTGTGATTTACTCCTAAAACAGGAGAAAAATATCGTGCTTCTTCAAAAGTATTACTGTCAAAAGAATTTCTGTATGACAAGCCTGTCCATAGCTGTGTTTTCTTAATTTTCTTATAAATTTTGATGTTTATGTCAGCTATTTTTTCTCCGGTTTGTTCTTTAAACTGAAACATAAAAGAAGGTTCATATTGCAAATTATCTTTATTGCCGAAAAAATATCCGGCACCAAGTATATAGTTCCGTAAGTTCAATGAATAGAAGTCAGTATTCAAATCATCTTTTGCTGATAAAAAAATATTTTTAATTGTTAAATAACCAGAAAAACCTCTAACATGATATGCTAAGCCAAAATCAGCATTAATGTAAAAATCACTATCAATAATTTGTTGTACTACAGGGTCTCCGGAAAAACTAGTTTGATTTACTTCATTTTGAACTGCTGAAAAAGACAATCCAAAGGATAATTGATTAAAAACATTTTTCCTGTCTAAATTTAAATGATAGGCATAAGTTCCCTGAATGGCTTTTTGAGAATGAAATCCATTTTTATCATTAAAAAGAATAAGACCATACGCTGATTTAGAGTCTTGTTTTATTTTTACGTGAAAACTTAATGTTTGCAACTCAGGAACATTGCTTATTCCTAACCATTGACTTCTGGCTGTTAGCCTAATTTTTCCACATTCACCAATACCCGCAGCAGCAGGGTGAATTAAATATACATTATCAGATAAGTAATCCTGATAAATTGGCAGGGTTTCCTGAGAATGAGAAACTATGATAAATGAGAGTGCTTTTATCATCATTAACTTAATTAAAAATTTCATTTTGTTATATTTAGCAGAAGCAAATATATTAAATTCAATTAACTTCCTAATCTAAAATTAATTACCTGATTCATCTGTTAGCAAGAGGCTTGAATTTGTTAAAAAACCTCCTCCAATTATTCAGGGAATAAAGAGTATATAAATTAGCAATGTAAAATCAATTTTTTAACTTATCGTCATATTTCAGTACATGGCGAGATAATTACTTTATTTTTCTAAGTATTGTGTTGAATTGACTAAAAAGTAATCCTTTCACTTCATTGTCATATGACAGAAGTTCAATTATTACTTTTTTTACATGCAAGTCTAAATCTGATTTAACATATTTACTTTCAGGTTCTCCGGATATATTTGTTTTAGCTAGCAACATTTCACCTTTTCCGGTTAATAACCAGGTTGGATTAATGTCTGGAAAAGAATTTAGTATTTTGTTTAACACACTACTTTTAAACGAAGCTTTTCTTCGTATGGCAGTTCCGACAGAATTGTTAGAAACATTTATTTTATTTTCAAAAGATTTGATATTCATATTATTGTGAATTATTATTTGCTCAACTCTTTCATATGTTTCATCAATAAAATCGCTCATGGAAAATAACTTTTTTCTAAAAAAAATTTAATTTTATCTTTATTTTTAGAATTTTGTTTTATATATTTGCATTATAATCAGTACAAAATACGTACAAATATAAATTAAAAAGTACTGGTTTCATTTAAAAACAATATTAGTTTTTATGATAACGGTAACGCAACGAAAAAAATTAGAAAAAATTAAACCTTCCAAATACCGGGAAAAAGTAAAAGACTACTTAGCTCAAAAGGGATATAGTTTTTCACTCGAGACTATACAAAAAGTTTACTCTGGTAAAAGAAACAATTTAATTGTTGCTAAAGCAATCGTCTCTGTTTTTTATAATTATATGAAAGAAAAAGAAATAATGAATACCGATATTAATAATATCATTACTCAGATAAATAAAGAAATGCTTTAAATTTTTATTGATTTATTTAAGATTGAAGAGGGGTCTGACGAGGTGGTAAGTTCTATGCTTATCCACCTCGTCTTTTTAGAATATGGAGAATTAGTTCGACTATTAAATTAATTTCATATAAATTAGCCTGAAAACGATTAAATACTTTTTTTATGGCGGAGAATATTGTTACCTTATTGATGCTTATTTTGTTACAGGTTGTACTTGGTCTTGATAATTTGTTGTATATCTCACTAGAATCTAAAAAGGCTCCTGCAGAAAAACAAGCATATACCAGAAAAGTGGGTATTTTATTAGCCATTGCTTTACGTATAGCTTTACTTGTAGCATTAATGTCATTAGTTAAGTATATACAGAACCCTTTATTTCACCTGCCTTTTGATGGAATTGCTGAGGGACATTTTAATATTCATAGTTTAATTGTTTTAAGCGGAGGTGTATTTATCATGTACACTGCAATTAAAGAAATATGGCATATGATTGGTGTTGCTAAGGTTGGGCGTAATATAGAACAAAAAGAAAAGAAATCACCAGGGAAAGTGATTACCATGATTATTATTATGAATTTGGTGTTTTCTTTTGATTCTATTTTAAGTGCCATGGCTTTAACAGAAGTAATCTGGATAATGGCTGTGGCAATAATTACAGGTGGTTTATTAATGCTGTGGTTAGCTGACAAAGTTTCAGATTTTTTAGAAAAGAATCGTATATATGAAGTATTAGGATTATTTATCCTTTTCATCGTTGGAATTATGTTGCTGACTGAAGGAGGTCATATTGCACACTTAAAACTTTTTGATAATTCAGTTGAACCCATGAGTAAAACTACATTCTATTTCATTATTATAACTCTGATAGTGATAGATATTGTACAAGGTCGTTATCAAAAAAATATCTTAAAAAAAAAGAAAATCAAACACACGAATAACAAACTGAATAATTAACCGTTTTTACTGTAAATTTGTAATCTTAATTTTTATTATGAAAAAAGTTAATATTCAAATAGAAAGTACAAATAATCGTACTATCGCAAAATTCATCAGCAATACTAAGATAATTGAAAATGGAAGCTATGAATATAATAACGTTGATGATGCCGGAAACTCTCTGCTAGTTCAGCAATTATTTTATTTACCCTTTGTTAAAAAAGTTTTTATAACCGCTAATTTTATTGCTATTCAGCGTTACGATATTGTTGAATGGGTTGATGTACAGAATCAAGTAAAAGAGCAAATAGAAAATTACATCAATACAGGAAATTCTGTTGTTAAGGAGAATCATTCAAAAAAAGAAGCAATAGAAGTATATGCTGAGATAACTCCAAATCCTTCAGTAATGAAGTTTGGCACCAATAAAGCATTAACACAAGTTGATTTTGAATTAAAAAACATTGAGGAAGCTGGCAAATACTCCCCTTTTGCACAAGCCTTATTTAATTTTCCTTTCGTAAAAGAAGTTTTTATTTCAGAGAATTATGTTTCTGTAACAAAATTTGATGTTGTTCCTGAATGGAATGAAGTTTACCAGGAAATACGATCATTTATCAGAACTTATCTTCAGGATAAAAAAACAGTTATATCCGGAATTCCTGAAGAACAAACTAAAGAAAATATCAAAATAAGTACTGAAGATTTAGATGAAACTTCTATCAAAATTATTGAAATTCTTAATGAATATATTAAACCTGCGGTAGCATCAGATGGCGGTAATATTACTTTTCAAAATTACAATTCCGAAACTAAAAAAGTGAGTGTAGTTTTACAAGGTGCCTGCAGTGGTTGTCCCTCTTCTGCAATTACCTTGAAAAATGGTATAGAAACCATGTTAAAAGAAATGTTACCCAACCAAATCAATGAAGTAATTGCTATCAATGGATAACCAAATAAAACCTTATAAAAATTCTGAATTAGGCAAAAAAGAACAAATAGCCAAAATGTTTGATAATATCTCAAAGAACTACGATCGATTAAACAGGATAATTTCTTTAGGAATAGATATGAGCTGGAGAAAAAAAGTAGTACAGCTGACAGGAGAAAATAATCCGAAATTAATCCTTGATATTGCTACAGGAACCGGAGATTTAGCTATAATGATGGCAAAATTAAATCCGGAAAAAATAATAGGATTAGACATCTCTTCCGGAATGTTAAACATAGGTCGGCAAAAAATAAGAAAAGCTAATTTAGACAATACAATAGAAATGATAATTGGCAATAGTGAAAATATCCCTTTTAAAAACAACACATTTGATGCTGTAACCATATCTTTTGGCGTACGTAATTTTGAAAACTTGGATAAGGGGCTTACAGAAATTCTAAGAGTCCTGAAAACCAATGGAAAGCTTGTTATTCTGGAAACATCCAATCCGGCTAAATTCCCCTTCAGACAAGGTTACAGATTTTATACCAACTATATACTCCCTGCTGTTGGAAAACTGTTTTCCAAAGATAAAATTGCTTACTCTTATCTCTCAGAAAGTGCAAACACTTTTCCTTATGGCGAAATCTTCAATAATATTTTAACAAAAAACGGGTTTAAGAATGTACAGAATTTACCTGTTACATTTGGAGCAGCCTCAATTTATACATCAACAAAATGATATGTTCAAAAAAAAAATTGTTTCCGGTTTCTTATTATTAGGAGTATTTAATATTTCAGCACAAAAAGAACGTCTTGAAAATTTACCCAGTTTTGATAAACATTTTATTCATTACGGGTTTTACCTCGGATTAAATGCCAACGGATTTAAAGTATCCTATAAAACGAGTTCGTTTCCTGATGCTGAAGTTGAAGTTACAGCCGACGTTGGCTTTAATGTAGGTTTAGTAGGTGATTTAAAATTACATGAAAATGTAAACCTGCGTTTTGAACCGGGACTTATTTCTAATACAAAAACCCTACGCTTTAAGCATATTACTAACGAAGCTGAAAGAATCCGGGAAATCGGGAATACATATCTTCATTTACCTCTTATTTTTAAATTTAGTACTAATCGGTTAAATAATATACGCCCCTATGTATTAGGAGGAGCTTCTTTTGATTTTAATTTCTCCAGTAGTGAAAAAAATCAAGATGATAATTTCTCCGGTCAATTCAGGCAAGAGTCAAGTAATTTTATGTATGAAATAGGAATCGGGATGGATTTATATCTTCCATATTTTAAATTTTCCCCCTCAATTCGCGGAATCTTTGCTATTAGCAATGAAATTAAACCTGATAACCGAAATCCCAGTCAATGGACGGATCCTATAGCCTTTTTTGGAACAAGAGGAATTTTCCTGCACTTATCTTTTGAATAAAAAAGAGACACAAAGTGAAATTCCCCGTGAATATCATTTCCAGTAAACAGAACAAGGTTTCTCTGACAATTCTCCTTCTTATTTTTCACGCATATTCAAAAAAAGTAGAATCAAATTCCTTAGGTATATCTATGTTTAGCTCAAAAGACCGTATCGATTTAACGTTCCTAAAATATTAAGCTTGCTGTTCAAATTAGATTACAGCATCATCTGTCTAAGATAACGTGTTTGTTTTCTTTAGATTTTTCTAAATCCGATAAAAACATCAGTTCTTTTAAATTTGGCTATTCCGGTAGGAGGTAATTCTATTTAATATCTAAAAATATTCCACCAGAAAATGAGGGGTTAGCAGCAATGATTTTACCTTCAAATGCAGTATCTAAATTTACAGAAACACCAATAGTGTTAGTAATATAACAGGCAATTTCTAATCCGAAACTACTGTATTCTAAATTATTGGCAAAAATACTTCCATTACTGTTTACAGCATTTAATGTTCCGTTTTTTAATGATTTTACGACATTGAGTCTGGAAATTACCCATAATTTTGAATTAAAGAAGCTAATTCCTGCTTCTAGTCCTGTACGAAACTCATCAGAGAAACCCTTGGTTCTGTTATTATACCCTAAATATGATTTTGCATAAAATGGTAATCCGCCAATCGTTGTACTATATCCTGAATATGTTGATAAATACTGATTAAATTCCCCGTCACCTGTTTGAAAACTACCATCACTTCCACCATTACTATTACCTGTAGGCAACCCTAATAATAATTTTACTGAAACTGCCCAGTTTCCTTTTTTATATAAGCTGTAATTAACCCCCAGATCTACATCTCCAAAGGATTCTACAGACTCTCCTTTGCTTATAAAACCTCCTGTAGTATCTGAAATCTGATTATTCTGAGAAGTAACGGCAAAGAAAGGAATATAAGCAATTAAATCTGTTTTTTTTCCTATCCCATATTCTGTATAAATATTTGTGTTGAATTGTGTTCTGGTAACGTTAGGGTCAATAACTCCTTTATCCGTATAATGTTGGTTTGATTGTAAATACCATACAGATAATTTATAATAACCGTTTTTGTTTCCTTTTGACCATTGAGCAACTAAGGAATTTGTACTAAAAACTAGTATGATGATTAATAAAGTATGTTTTTTCATATTCAAAATTCTTAAATTATTTAATTTCTCCTTCTCCTACTTTTACACTGAAAGGTTTACACCAATACAGAAGATGCGTAAAGTCATTAATTCCAGTATTTTCTATAACATATGTATGGCTTCCGCTGAATACCTGTACCGCACCTACTTCCTGAGCATTATTGATTGTACTTGTATTATTAGTAAGATATAAATATAAACCAGGTAAGCTTGTAGATGCTTTGTAATCATCATTAACGGATAATTCTAAATTATTGGTATTAGGCACTTCTTTTAATGTAAAAGTTCCTTCTAAAGCATAGCTGCTAGTCGTTTTTATAGTACCGGATTTTTGAATAGATTCATTATTTTTTATCGTTATAGCATCCTCTGCTGTTAAGACAGTACCGGAGGAACTGGTAACGGATGCCATGATTGTAGCTTCTCCGCTGGAAACTGCTGTTATTTTACCATTGCTGTCAATAGTAACAGTATCTGCATTTGAACTACTCCACCTAACTTCCGGCGTTTGTATTCTGCCGGTGTTATCAGTATAAGTAATGGTATATTGGTGCATGGTATTCACATATATTTCTTCGATAGGATTATTAATATTTAATTTTTCCTGTACCGGTGTAACCATTACTTCATCTTCAAAAAATACTTCTTGTCCGTCACTACCTGTAGCAGAAGCTTTTATAGTAACACCATTTCCTAAGGATAAAGCAGTAATCAACCCTGAATTAGAAACTGAAATTATAGTATTATCAGAACTACTCCAGTTTACTGTAACACTTACTGTTTCTCTTAGCTTATTAATAAATCTGGTAGTATATTGATGGGTATTATTTATAATAATTTCCTGAATTACATTTGTAATTTCAAGAGATTCTTTTGCAGGTTTTACCTCTATAGTTTCTTTATTAATAATAATTTTTTCTTCTTTAGTAACTACCTTTGCGGTTATTGTCGCTGTTCCTATAGATTTAGCAGTTAGTAAACCTTGGCTGCCTACTGAAATTACAGTTTCATCGGAAGTCGACCAATCTATGTCGGGGACTGTCAGTTTACCAACATTATTGGTAAATTTTGTTTCATATTGATGGGTATCTTTTATCGTTAACTCACTAACTGAATTATTAAAAGATAAAACCTCATCTTGTCTGTCATCGATAATATCATCTTGTATACAACTTTGCAAAATGATAAAAGCTAATAGAAAAATAGACCACTGCTTCATTAGTTCACTTTTTTATGTTAGTAATTTTGTCAATATAAAAATAAATTACTTACAAAAAAATAAATTATTTATATTACAAAAATAATTTTAACTTTTTTTTGATTTTTTTAAGAACTCTAACAAAGAATACTGGAAATCACACAGAATTTAATCTATCACAGACTCGATATTTACAAAAACGTATGCTGACTAATCTGCTAAAAGAATTGATGAAAATTGAAGGAATCAAACGGATTCGTCTATATTATGCATTTCCGGCAGATGTACCGGGTGTAATGAATCAAAAATTTGTAATTATCCGAACATTCCTTTGCAACATATCAATACTGAGATTTTAAAATCAATGAAACGTGTTACTTTAATTTATATGAAACCTTGGGAATGTAACAGAAAAATCAGTACTTTTACATTAAGGGAGAAAATAGATAAAATTTAAAAAGCCTTCATTAAGCAGTATTTTTATACATATTTGTAATTATGAAAAACGCCTTTTTTAATTGGAGTTCAGGAAAGGATTCTGCCTTGGCATTGTATAAAATTCTTCAGGAAAAAGAATACTCCGTTCAGACTTTATTAACAAATATGAACAAAGAGTATTCCAGAGTTTCCATGCATGGTCTTCGGGAAGAATTACTAGGTAAACAAATTGAAAATATAGGATTACCCATTGAAAAACTATACTTTCCTGCACACGTAACCATGGAAATCTATAACCAAAAAATGAAAGAAAAATTGATATCTTTTAAGAACAGTGGACTTGATTACGCAGTATTCGGAGATATTTTTCTGGAAGATTTAAAAAACTATCGAGATAAAAAATTAAAAGAAGTAAGAATTTCAGGAGTGTATCCCCTTTGGAAAAAAAATACTGAAAAATTACTTAAAGAGTTTTTAGATTCAGGCTTTAAAGCGATTACTGTTTGTGTAAATGCAAAACTGTTAGGTAAGGAGTTTGCAGGTAGAATTATAGATGAGCAATTTATAAACGATCTGCCTGATAATGTGGATCCTTGCGGAGAAAATGGCGAATTTCATACTTTTGTTTTTGAAGGTCCTGTTTTTAAACAACCTGTTGAATTTGAAGTAGGAGAGAAAGTCTTAAAATCATACACCTTAGATAATGATAATCATCAAAGTTGCCATACAGATACTTCAGAAAAAGTAAGGTCATACGATACCGTTTTTTGGTATTGCGACTTACTCCCTTAACTTACACACAGCAATCGAATTCAAGTATTATAAATTAAAAAATTCTGAAGAATATCGTATTCTAATTTAGAGTGCATCAGACTCTAATTTAATATTTTCCTTTCTGTTTCTGTAAATTGACAAAGAACTAAATAAAGCTTCCTTGAAAGAAGTTATACCAGCTTTGTTTTTTCCGGCAATATTAAACCCGGTTCCATGATCCGGAGAGGTTCTAATTTTATTTAATCCAGCGGTAAAGTTAATCCCGTTTCCAAATGACAAAGCTTTAAACGGAGTCAAGCCCTGATCGTGATACATCGCTAAAACTCCATCAAATTGTTCATACGTTTTAGAACCAAAAAAACCATCGGCAGCATAGGGTCCGAAAATCATTTTTCCTGTTTTTTTAATATTCGCGACAGCAGGTCTGATAATCTCATCTTCTTCTTTTCCTATAACACCGTTATCACCACAGTGAGGGTTTAATCCTAAAACTGCAATTTTTGGTTTACCAATATTAAAGTCTTGTTTTAGAGACTTATACATTATATCTGCTTTTTTTGTGATTAATTCCGGAGTTATTGTTTTTGAAATTTCTGATACCGGAATATGACCGGTAACTAAACCAATTCTTAAGTTTTCATTCATTAACATCATTAGGCTTTCTCCTTTTAATTCGTTTTCTAAAAATTCTGTATGACCGGGGAAATCAAATTCCTTAGATTGAATGTTTTCTTTACTGACAGGTGCTGTTAGTAACACATCTATTTGATTGTTTTTTAAAGCGTTTACTGCTTCAGTTAAAGATTTTAATGCATATTTTCCTCCCTCAGGAGTAACTCTCCCAAGCTCAATCTTAACTTCCTCTCTCCAAATATTTAAAAGATTAAGTTTCCCGTGAACTATTTTGTCTGAAGGTTGAATACCATGAATGCTGTTATCTAGATTTAATGCTTTTCTATGAAAGGAAATAACTTTGTTTGAAGCAAAAATAACGGGAGTACAAAATTCCAGCATTCTCTTATCTTCAAATGTTTTTAAAACAATTTCTATTCCGATTCCGTTTAAATCACCTGTTGAAATACCTACAATAATTTTATCTGATTTTTTCATATTTTAAAATCCTGGTATTGTATTTTTGATATTTACAAAAGTAATTAAATTTTAGATAATGTTTACAGGTATAATAGAAACTCTTGGTGTTGTAACAGAATTAAAAAAAGAACAGGGGAATCTGCATATTTCTTTAAAAAGTAAAATTACAAATCAGCTAAAGACAGACCAAAGTGTATCACATAACGGAGTTTGTTTGACAGTTGTGACGATTGACGGAAATGAATATACTGTCACTGCAATTAAAGAAACTATAGATAAAACCAACATTGGTAACTTGCTTGTTGGAGATCAGGTTAATTTAGAAAGAGCTATGAAACCGGGAAGTCGGTTGGATGGTCACATAGTCCAGGGTCATATTGATGAGACCGGAATATGTAAAGACATTAAAGAGGAAGAAGGAAGTACCGTCTTTACATTTCAATACAATTCTGAAAAAGGAAATATTACTATAGAAAAAGGCTCTATTACAGTTAATGGTGTAAGTTTAACTGTCATAAACTCCGGGGAAAATGAATTTAATGTCGCCATCATACCTTATACTTTTGAAAATACTACTTTTAAATACTTGAAAATTAATTCTATAGTTAATTTAGAGTTTGACATTATCGGCAAATATGTTCAAAAGCTGACTAAAATAAATCAACATGTCTTACGAAAATAAAAAACTTGTTTTTTTCTTATCTACATATTTTTTAAACCCACTAACCAAAACATTATTTAATCATAAGTCACATTGAAATTATCGACCATTTTTCCTGAACTCGCATTACTTGCTGTATAACATCTCTTGCACACCCTTCCCCGCCTTTTTTATCAGAGATATATACAGAAATAGCCTGCAATTCGCTAACGGCATCATTCGGGCAACAAGGAACACCAACTTTTTGCATCACAGGTAAATCGGGAATGTCATCCCCCATATACAAAACAGATTCGGGTTTTAAATTATACGTATCGACCAATTCGTTATACTGATCTATTTTTGTATGAACACCTAAATAAATATCGGTAATCCCCAAGCCTTCTAGCCTGGAACGTACTCCCTCATTTTCTCCTCCGGATATAATACAAACTCTATATCCGGATTTCACGGCAGTTTTAAGGGCATAGCCATCTTTAACGCTCATTTGTCTAATAAGATTACCGTCAGGAAAAACAGTAACCATACCGTTGGTAAGAACTCCATCAACATCAAAAATAAATGTGGTTACGCTATTAAATAATTTCTTATAACTTCTATCCATCTTGGATTGATTTGGTAATTAATTGATAAATTTCTTTTTGTTGTGTATTCAATATCTCTAAATGTCTTTTAATAGTTTTTTGATCATTACGTTTTGCAGGTCCTGTCTGTGCATTCTTTGGGTGAATATATTCAATTTTTGAGGCCGTTTCTTTAATTAAAGGAAATAATACTTCAAAAGGAATCTCATGTTCCTCACAAATATCATTCCCCATTTTGTATATGTGGTTCACGAAATTATTCACAAATACGGCTGCAACATGTAGTTTGCTTCGTTGTTCAGAATTAATATAAAAAACTTGATTAGAAATTAAACTTGCTAAGTTTTCTAAAAACTTTAAATCATCCTGATGATCTGCTTCTAAACAGACAGGAATCTCTTTAAAGTTTACATCTTTAGTTTTTGAAAAACTCTGAAGAGGGTAAAAAACACCTTTCTTTCCTTCATTTTTCAATGCGTTCATTGCAACGCTTCCCGAGGTGTGAACCACAAATTTCTCTGAAGAAAGTTCAGATGAGACTTCACTAATTGCATCATCTGAAACGGCAATTATATATACGTCAGCATCAGACAATAAATGGATAGTCCCGGTAATAGGAACATTTTCTTGAAAATCAGCAACAGAGGTAATATTCCTGACATAAATTTGTCTTAATCTTATTTTTTTGCATACTGAAAAAGCATGAGCCAAATGAAATGCTACATTTCCACCACCAATAATAACTACTGAAATCATTACAGCGAATTTATTAAAATTATTAGTAAATTGTGCCAAATTTTTTAACATGAAAATACCTTATACTCCCAAAGCATTTATTATCTGAAATATATGATTAAATAAAAGTATTGATTTTAAAATCAGATTATCAAACACCGGCTATAGGAGTTTGCAACGATTATATAAAAAAATTATAAATAAAATTAGAGGCAGTCATAATGATAATTGTAAAGGATTTATAATGAATAGAACAACTTATTATCTTAATTCATAAAAAAGATATTAAGTGTGAATCGAAACTCACCTGACAGGAAGAACCCGTTTTGAGATATTCATGAGTAGTTAAAATAAAAGACACAATTACCGTTACTGAACAATCAGTTGACTGATAAAATAAATGAAATTAGATATATTAGCTTTTGGGGCACATCCGGATGATGTAGAATTAGGCTGTGCAGCAACTATTGCGAAAGAAATCTCGCTTGGAAAAAAAGCAGGAATTGTAGATTTAACACGGGGAGAGCTGGGAACCCGGGGTTCAGTAGCATTAAGAGATCGGGAAGCCAAAAAAGCAACAGAAATATTAGGAATTACAATACGAGAAAATTTGAAATTTTCAGATGGCTTTTTTATCAATGATAAAGAACATCAATTAGCAATTATAAAAATGATTCGAAAATACCAGCCTGAAATTGTTTTGTGTAATGCTATTGATGACCGGCACATAGATCATCCAAAGGGGAGTACATTAGTCTCTGATGCCTGTTTCCTGAGTGGTTTGGAAAAAATAAAAACTGAAGCAGGGGGAAGAAAACAAGAAAAATGGAGGCCTCAACAAGTATATCATTACATACAATGGAAAGAAATAAAGCCCGATTTTGTTGTAGATGTAAGCGGTTTTATCCATAAAAAAACAGCAGCAGTAATGGCATATGCTTCACAATTTTATAATCCGGAAAATAAAGAACCGGAAACACCAATAACAAGTAAAACCTTCATAGAAAGTATAGAATACAGAGCTAGAAACTTAGGTCGGCTCATTGGCGTTGAATATGCAGAAGGTTTTACCGCAGAAAGATTTGTGGGTATAGATAACTTGAGCCAATTAAAATAGAAAATATTTTGACCAAATTTATAAATAAGCTATATTTGCACCCGTAAGCTACAAATGGTGATTGTAGCTCAGTTGGTTAGAGCACCGGATTGTGGTTCCGGAGGTCGCCGGTTCGAACCCGGTCTTTCACCCAAAAATCGCAAACTCTTCTATCTGTTCTGAGTTTGCGATTTATTTTCTAAAAGCTATTCTCAATTTCTGTTTATTAAATTAGTGAACTATCGCGGGACAGACCATCGAAAGAATCAAAATAATGTCAGTTGATTTGAATATACTTTCTTATATTCTTTTCCATTCTCTGGTTTTTAATAACTTTACCAAAGTCTTATGAAAATTCTCCGTTTTTCAAACTTTTCAGATAAACCCCGGTACAGAGCGTCGAGGGAATTCTTCAGACTAAAATGAAACTTTGAACATCAATAAACCCCTGAATAAACAATAATTTATTAAAAAGCTTTAAAATTTTAAAGTTTTTTTTACGCTAAAATTTTATTAATCAATTGTTCTTTTTTGATTTTATCATCTCCAAATAACCATTGCAGTACATTATCTTCCCACATTTCGTCTTTCTGAGATTCTGTAATAATAGCTCTTTTAATCCCTAAATCCAGAATTTTTCCCGGATACGAAGATTGTTGATCGCTTTCCATTTCTCCTAACGGATATGGATCATCTAATCCAATTAATATTTGATTTGTTCCTTGATTTTTTATCAATAATTCTAAAGAACCTGTATCGTGAACTAAAGTATCAAAGAAAATATTTTTATGCCCTACAGCTTTCCGCGGGTGTATCTTCCCTTCAAATAAATCAGGTCGACCGTCAAATCCCTGAATTCTTCTTCCTAAATTCATTTGTGCCAGTTGACCTCCGTGTGCAAAGCATACGCGCATATCAGGATATTTTCCATAATAGCCGTTCAATGTAAAAAAATGATACGCATCTGCACATTGTGCCAACATCCAGATTAAATGAAAACGCCAGCGTGTATTTTCTAATTTGATAAATTTTTCTCCATCATACGGGTGAACTTCAACTGCCAGATTATATTTATCTACCAACTCAAAAATACATTCGTTTTCTTCATCAAAAATACATCGCCAGGCACCAATAGTATCCATATAATGGGTTGGTAAGCACAATAAATTCATTTTTAATTCTTCTACACAACGTTCAATTTCCCAGCAGGCACCTCTTATAAAACCAGGGTGTACTACAAATCCACAGGTAAATTTATTGGGATAATCTTGCTGAATACGAGCATTAAAATCATTTTGAAAACGCAGTGCTTGTTTCATTTCTTCTAAACGAAGTCCGTTTCCATACAATTGTGATAAGTTTAAAACCACTGCATGATCTATATTAAAATAATCCATCCATTCTAATTTTTCATTTAGAAAGAAACTGGAATCCGTTACCGGGCGTCTCCAGTTTTTCTGAAGCATAAATTTTTTATCTTTATCCACCCAAAAAGTTCCTTTGTCCTTCATAAACTGTGGTATTTCTTCAGGGTAAGGGAGCAAGTGTGAATGTCCGTTAATACGTAGTTTTTCTTTCATTAGTTTCTGGTTTTTAAGCGAATCATAGTTCCCTGTAAGGTAACAAAAATAATTTCTTCTTTTTCATCTGTAATTTTAGCTTCACAGAATACTAATGTTTTTCCTGATTTTAGTACTGTTCCCATAGCAATAACAGTGTCAATTTTTGTAGAACGCATTAAGTTTGTTTTAAATTCAACAGATAGTACCCCGGCATCGTTGTTAATGTTGCATAGTCACAAGCTGAATCCATTAAACTCGTTAAAACTCCTGCATGAAAAAAATCATGCTGTTGCGTTAAGCTTTTGTGTTTTTTACATCGAACTTTTACTATTCTTTTCTCGATGTGAACAATTTCAGCATCTAAGGTTTCCTTAAAGCCTTGTTTTGCAAAGCTCTTTTCAACTTCTTTTGTCATTTTTTATTTTCTTCGGAGCTTCCATTATAGTTCCGCAATTACTACAGGTACATTTTTTTTTGTCTGAATAATATGTGTCAAAAATTTCAGGCATGTCTGTTTCGATATTATTTAAGGTAAATTTTTCTCTATATAGCAGATTTCCACAGTTTTCACAATACCATTCCAGGGCATCTGACATTCCTTTTGAACGGGGATATTCGATTACCAGACCTACTGTATTTTCTTTACGTTGTGGTGAGTGTGGGACTTTAGCCGGAAGTAAATAAATCTCTCCTTCATTAATTTCCACATCTACCATTTCCTCTTTATTATTGATAATTTTCAACACCATACTTCCTTCTATCTGGTAGAAAAACTCCGGAGTTTCATTATAGTGATAATCTTTCCTGTTGTTGGAACCTCCGACCACCATCACTATATATTCGCCATTATCCCAAATTTGTTTGTTTCCTACAGGTGGTTTTAACAGATGACGATGTTCATCAATCCACTTTTTTAAATTTACAGGCTGTACTAAATTCATTTTTTCAGGTTTTATATTTTTAGGTTAAGGAATCAAGATTTTATAAATTTACTAAAAAATTATCTTATAATCATTATTTGCTCATTCAATGGAAAGTCTAATTTATTCTTTCTAATGGTTTAAATAAAAAACCATGTTTTAATCCTGTATTCAATTCTGTTTCTCTAAATTATTTTATCCTAAATATGCAAACAATTGTTTTCTTTTAATTGTAGAATTACCGAAAGAATCTGTTTTTCATAGATATTTAAAATATTGCTACAAAAAATTTCATTGATATTTCTTTAACTACATAAATTCAAAATGAATCATTCTTCTGTCATAATTTTTTATACTGAAGGTTTAGTGGTAATTAACTAATAAAAAACTTTTTTTAATGCTTTTTTTCTCAAATTGTAAAATTTTTGTTTTATTTCATTTCTGATAAATTATACTTCATTATATCTGAAACAATCTGTGGTATGGTCATTAACCATTCCTGTAGCTTGCATATGTGCATAAATTATTGTTGATCCTACAAATTTAAAACCTCTTTTTTTTAAATCTTTTGAAATTATGTCTGACAGTGCTGTAGTAACGGGAATATCTTCTATTTTTTCAAAATTGTTTTTTATAGGATTTCCATTACAAAATCCCCAAATATATTTTGAGAATGAACCAAATTCATTTTGTATTTTCATAAAGGCTTTGGCGTTGGTAATTGTTGCTTTTATTTTTAATTTGTTTCTAATAATTCCCCTGTCTTGCAGCAGTTCTTCACATTTTTCTTCAGTATAATTTGCTATTTTTTTATAATCGAAATTATCAAATACTCTTCTAAAATTCTCTCGCTTTTTCAGAATGATAATCCAACTTAACCCTGCCTGAAATGTTTCTAAAATTAAAAATTCAAATAAGGTGTCATCATCATATACCGCCACTCCCCACTCTTGATCATGATATGCTATATATAGTGGATCATTTCCTGCCCAAAAACAACGTTTTTTCATAATATAAATTTAATAAAAAAAACTGTTGTAACATTATTTGTATGAAAAAAGGTTATTTTTACGTCTTTATAGTCATAAAATTAATTATCAATGAAGAAAGTTTTTTTTCTGTTAGTAACATTAATTAGTTCTTTAAGTTTTTCTCAGGTTTTTAATCCTGTAAACTGGAAGACTGATGTTGAAAAAATATCTAACAGTGAGTATAATTTAGTAATCACTGCTACTATTGATGAGGGTTGGCATTTGTATTCTCAAAATGTACCCAAAGGAGGACCAAGAGAGACAATATTTATTTATAAACCTAATGATAATTTTGAATTAATTGGTTCCACTTCTGAAGAAAACAGCATTACTGAATTTGACAACACTTTTAAAATGCAAATAAAATTTTTTGCTGAAAAAGCCACCTTTAAACAAAGGATTAAATTGTTAACTACCAAAACTAAAATTGAAGCAGAAGTACAATTCATGGTATGTGATGATGTTCGTTGTTTACCTCCAAAAACAGAATTATTAACTTTTTTTGCTCCTGATAATGAAAAAATAAATGACTCTAAAATAATTACTGATGTAGCAGAATTAAGTGATGACGAGGCCAACACAATTTTGTATGGAATATCAGAAAAGGATATTCAACAACCAACCATAGATTTAAATTCAATAGAAACCTCTGATATTGATAATAAAAAAACAAAACAAAAAAATGAATCGTCATCATTATGGAGTATTTTTGGTCTGGGTTTTTTAGGCGGGTTACTCGCATTATTAACTCCGTGTGTATTTCCTATGATTCCGCTTACTGTAAGTTTTTTTACTAAAAAAGATAGTGTCAAAGGCTCTGGAATTTCGAAAGCTTTACTCTATGGCTTCTTTATTCTGACAGTATATCTATTGTTGAGTATTCCTTTTCATTTACTGGATTCCATAAACCCGGATATCTTAAATGAAATTTCTACCAATGTCTGGCTAAACGTTATTTTCTTTATTGTTTTTATATTTTTCGCAGGATCATTCTTTGGTCTCTATGAACTTACTTTACCTGGTAGCTGGACTAACAGAACAACTCAAGGTGAAAATTCTGCCGGGCTTATTGGGGTTTTTTTTATGGCACTAACCTTAGCAATTGTTTCTTTTTCTTGTACGGGACCCATTTTAGGTTCTTTATTAGCAGGGTCTTTATCGTCAAATGGAGGTGCTTGGCAATTAACTTCCGGAATGGCTGGCTTTGGGTTAGCCCTCGGATTCCCTTTTACACTGTTTGCTATGTTTCCAAACATGTTAAAATCATTGCCAAAATCGGGAGGATGGATGACCACCGTTAAAGTAGTATTAGGCTTCCTGGAATTGGCATTAGCGTTTAAATTTTTATCGAATGCTGATTTGGTAGCTCATTGGAATATTTTAAAGATTGAACCTTTCTTAATTATCTGGATTTTAATTTTTGCAGGTTTAGCATTATATCTATTTGGTATCATTAAATTTCCTCATGATTTACCTTTTAAAAAACCCGGATTTACCCGAGTTCTATTTGGAATTTTGGTTATTTCTTTTGTTGCTTATTTAGCTACCGGATTTAGAGTTAATAAGAAAACAAAGACGTTTTTCTCATTACCATTATTGAGTGGACTTGCACCTCCGGCAGGATATAGCTTTATATATCCAAATGATTGCCCGAATAATTTAACTTGTTTTAAAGATTTAAAAGAAGGTTTAGCTTATGCTGAAAAAGCAAACAAGCCTGTTATGTTAGATTTTACAGGGTATGCCTGTGTTAATTGTCGTAAAATGGAAGAACATGTCTGGTCGTTGCCAAAAATTGATAATGTTTTACGAAATGATTATGTACTGATTTCATTATATGTTGATGATAAAAAAGAACTTCCGGAGGAAGATCAAATTATAGTGAACAGAATTAACGGAGGAGCAAGAAAATTAATCAACTATGGACATAAATGGTCTCATTTTCAAACTGTATTCTTTAAAACTAATACACAACCTTATTATGTTTTATTAAGTGCTGACGGCAAACAGATATTAAATAAACCTATAGGCTATACTCCAAGTAAAAATGAGTACCTGCAATGGTTAGAAGCCGGAAAAACTAAATCTGAAAACACATTAGAACATCTGTTCAATCAATCAGATTTATTGAAGTAAAAATTTTTATGATGAAAAAAATATACTATTTGGGAGTTTGTCTTTTGCTCATTTTTTCAATTTTTAACTGCAAATCAGTTGGTAAAAAAATTAATGTTTCAAACTCAGAAGAGGAGCCTGTAGTTATTAAAAATGATAGCTTAGAATATGAAATTATCATTATAGATTCCGGCTTTAACAGTTATTTAATCTCTGTGGCTAAGCCTAACGAATTTTATTCTCAGTCTTATTTGGAGGTTCAAAATCGATTTTATGTTCCCGTTTGGAATTCAAGAGTAAATAATCCTTCAAGGTTTAATCCTAATATTTATGGTAATATTATAGAATATGACCCTCATATCGATTATGGGTATGATGTAAATTTTAAACTCTTTAATTATTTTGAATTCGCACAGAAGAAATATCGAATGAAACTTAGGTAACTTACTTTAAAATTATATATTTGTAAACAATTTTTAATAAAAAAGAAAATGAAATTTTTACGTCATTTATTAGCCTCAATTTTAGGATTCTTTATTAGTTTATTTTTAATTTCTCTATTGTTTATAGGTGTTGCTTCCTTGGCAGGAAAAGAAGAAAACATAATAGTAAAGCCGAATTCTGTTTTAGAGTTAGACTTAACCTCAGCAATAAAAGATTATCTGCCTAAAAATAATAATCTTTTTTTACAAGCTTTAGAGTTCGATAATCAAAAACTAGCATTGAATAAAATTTTAAATGCTATTGATAATGCTCAATCAGATGATAAGATAAAAGGGATTAGTTTAAATACTATTTTTGTTAATGCGGGCTACGCTCAAACACAAGCCATCAGAAAAAAATTAGAGGAGTTTAAAGAATCAGGGAAATTTGTCTATGCTTATAATGATATATATACGCAAAAAAACTACTATTTAAGCTCTGTTGCCGATAGTTTATTTTTAAACCCTGCTGGGCAAATTGACTTTAAAGGGTTATCCTCTGAAATTTTATATTATAAAGATTTTGAGGATAAATATGGTGTAAAAATGGAAGTGATTCGACATGGAAAATACAAAGGTGCTGTTGAACCTTATTTATACAATAAAATGAGTGATGCTAACAGAGAGCAAATTACTTCATTTTTAAAATCTGTTTGGTCTGAAATTATCTCAGAAATAAGTAATACAAGAAAAATTTCAGCTAACCAGTTAAATAAAATTGCAGACAATTCTCAAGGAAGAAATGCAGAATCAGCTCAAAAAAATAAATTGATTGACAATATCATTTACAAAGATGAATATGATAAGAAAATAGAATCCATAGTCAATGAAAAATTTGCTGTTATTTCTATTCAGGATTATATTAAATCAGGAAAAGGAAAAAAACTATCTGTTGCCAAAGATAAAATTGCCGTTATTTATGCGCAAGGTCAAATTTTATATGGTGAAGGGAATGAAGATATTATAGGGCAGGGAATTATTAACAAATCCATTAAAAAAGCAGTAAAAGATAAAAATATAAAAGCAATTGTTTTACGTGTGAATTCTCCCGGTGGCAGTGCTTTAGCTTCCGAGTTAATCTGGAGAGAATTGGAGCTCGCCAAAAAAGAAAAACCATTAGTAGTATCAATGGGAAATATAGCTGCCTCCGGCGGATATTATATTGCTTGTAATGCCGATTTAGTTATTGCTGAACCTACAACGATAACAGGGTCTATAGGAGTTTTTGGTGCTGTTCCAAATGCTTACGAATTATCTGAAAAAATGGGAATTAACGCTGAACAGGTTTCCACAAACAATGGTGTACAATATAGCATATTTGAACCTATGAACCAAAAATTTTATGATGTAACCAAAGAAGGTGTAGAACGAATCTATAAAACCTTTGTTACCAGAGTTGCCAATGGAAGGAAAATGACTTTTGATCAAGTAGATACAGTGGCTCAGGGCAGAGTTTGGACAGGTAAGGAAGCTGTTGAAAAAGGGTTAGTTGATGAATTAGGAAGTTTAGAAAATGCTATTGAAGCTGCTGTTGAATTAGCAGCTATAAAAACATATCGTATTAAAAATTATCCCAGTCATAAGAAAGGCTATAAGGATATGCTTAAGTTTTATCCTTTCTTAAAAATACACAAAGAAGCAATTCTTAAAAAATCCTTAGGCAATGAAAACTATCAACTATTTAATCAAATACAGCAACTCAAAAATTTAAAAGGTGTTCAAGCCAGAATGCCTTATATTATAAACATTAAATAAAAATAAGTTGACTTTATCTATTGGTATTCAATACATTATTATTATGGCAGTTTTTAGATACTAATCGAATCCGGATTTTAAAGCTAAATTTTCAAAAACTAAAAATTCCTATTTTAGTATTTTAGAATTACATTTCTAAAGCTTTCCTAATATCATCTCTCATTAGTAGTTCTACCGGGTTTTCTAAAGCCTCTTTAACAGCTACTAAGAAACCAACAGATTCTTTACCATCAATAACCCTGTGATCATAAGAAAGAGCTATATACATAATTGGGCGGATGACTACTTGTTCACCTTCAACTATAGGACGGTTTACAATATTATGCATTCCTAAAATGGCACTTTGAGGTGGATTGATAATTGGTGTAGATAGCATCGATCCAAATACACCTCCGTTAGTGATAGTAAATGTCCCACCAGTCATTTCATCAACTGTAATTTGACCTTCCCGGGCTTTAATCGCTAAACGTTTTACTTCGTTTTCAACACCTCTGAACGTTAAGTTTTCAGCATTTCTTATTATCGGAACCATTAGTCCTTTAGGACCGGAAACTGCTATTGAAATATCTTGAAAATCGAAGCACACCATTTCTTTACCATCAATCATTGAATTAACTGCCGGGTACATTTGTAAAGCACGTACACAAGCTAGTGTAAAGAAACTCATAAACCCTAAACCAACTCCATGTTTTTCTTTAAAATCTTCCTTATACTGCTCACGTAAATCGAAAACAGTTTGCATATTAATTTCATTGAATGTAGTTAACATCGCAGTTTCATTTTTGACAGATACTAAGCGTTCTGCTACTTTTCTGCGCAACATAGAAAGTTTCTTACGTTCTGAACCACGAGAACCCATACCCGGGGTTCCCATAGAAGGAATTGCCTTTACAGCATCCTCTTTGGTTACTCTTCCGTCTTTTCCTGTTCCTTCTACATTTGAAGCCTTGATATCTTTTTCTGCTAATATTTTCTTAGCTGCGGGAGATGCTGTTCCTGTTGCATATGTTTCTTTAACAGAGGTAATCTTTGAAGTTTCCTCTTTCTTTTCTTCTGTTTTTGAGGTTTCTTCTTTTGTATTTTCTGCTCCGGGTTTTCCGGCATTCATATCAATATGACAAACAACAGCACCTACTGCTATTGCATCACCTTCCTCTGCTTTTAAGGTGATAATTCCACTTTCTTCCGCCGGTAACTCCAGTGTTGCTTTGTCAGAATCTACTTCGGCAATTGGTTGGTCTTTTTCAACATAATCTCCATCCTCAACTAACCAAGTTGCTATTTCTACTTCTGTTATTGATTCTCCCGGAGAAGGGACTTTCATTTCTAAAACCATCAGTATTTATTTTTTATCTCTGAAATTTATTTTTTGTCTTTATTTATGAAAAACTTTATCAATTATTGCTTTATGACGTTCTTTAAAGCGTGTACCGGAACCAGTTGATGGTGTAGATCTATAGATCTCTGAGGTACATTCTAACTCAGCTAATTCAAAACGCTCTGACATAAATGACCAGGCTCCCATATTTCTGGGTTCTTCCTGTGCCCAAACATAGCGTTCTGCATTTGGATATCTATCCATTATTTTTTTAATTTTCTCTCTATGTAATGGGAACAGTTGTTCTATTCTGATTAAGGCAACATCCTCTCTGTTTAACTTTTTACGTTCCGCTGATAAATCGTAATAAAATTTACCCGTACAGAATATCATTTTCTTTATCTTAGACGTATCAACAGTGTCATCAATTACTTCCCGGAAAGTACCATTAGCTAATTCTTCAACAGAACTTACTGCTGCCGGTAAGCGTAATAAACTTTTAGGAGTAAATACCACTAAGGGTTTTCTAAAATTACGTTTCATTTGGCGACGTAAAATATGGTATATATTCGCTGGTGTAGAACAATTTGCTACTGTCCAGTTATCTGTAGAGGATGATTGTAAAAAGCGTTCTATTCTTGCTGAGGAGTGTTCAGATCCCTGACCTTCATAACCATGAGGTAGTAACATTACTAAACCATTTTGCAACTTCCATTTATCTTCTGCTGAGGAGACATACTGATCAAAGACAATTTGTGCTCCATTTGCAAAATCTCCAAACTGAGCTTCCCAAACGGTAAGTGTATTGGGAGCTGCCATAGCATATCCATAATCGAAACCTAACACTCCGTATTCCGATAAGTGAGAATTAAAAATGGTTAATTTTCCTTTATTTTTCGGATTGGTATTTAATAAATTAATTCTTTCAAGAGTTTCTTTATCATGCATAATGGCATGACGGTGGGAGAATGTGCCTCTTTCTACATCCTCTCCGGAAATGCGGATATTAAATCCTTCTTCCAGCAACGTACCATAAGCTATATTTTCTGCTGTACCCCAATCTAAAGCATTGTCTTCAAATACCATTTTTGCACGACTTTGTAAGATACGATCTGCCTTGCGAACAAATTTACGACCTTTCGGTGTAGTAGAAATTACTTTTGCGATACCTTTTAATGCTTCAACCGGATAAGTAGTATCTACCGGATTTAACATATCCTCTAATTGTCTGCGAGTAAATCCATCCCAAACATTAGGCATAAAGTCTTGGATCTTAGAAGTCGTTTTCTTTCTGGATTCTGTAAATTCTATTTCTAAGTGATTTTTGAATTCATCGGTTATTTGCTTTACATAGTTGTTTGTTATTGTACTATCTTTCAGTAATTTAGCAACATAAATTTCTTTCGCATTTTTATGTTTTTTTATAATTTTATATAATTCAGGTTGTGTAAAACTGGGTTCATCACCTTCATTATGACCATATTTACGATAGCCTAATAAATCTATGAATACATCTTTTTTGAAGCGAACTCTATATTCAACAGCAATTTGCATTGCATGACAAACTGCTTCAGCATCGTCTGCATTGATATGCAATACCGGGGATAGTGTTACCTTAGCTATATCGGTGCAATACGTACTAGAACGTGCATCCAAATAATTGGTGGTAAACCCAACCTGATTGTTTACTACAATATGGATAGTTCCTCCTGTTTTATATCCGTTTAATTGTGCCATTTGCACAACCTCATATACAATTCCCTGCCCTGCAATTGCAGCATCTCCATGTACTAAAATAGGAAGAATTTTGGTATCATCTCCTTCATAATCTAAATCTATTTTAGCTCTTACAATTCCTTCTGCAACAGCATCTACTGTTTCTAAGTGAGATGGGTTGGGTACCAAGTTCATTTTCATTTGTTGTCCCCCTCTATACTTTTTACTAAGTGTCAGACCTAAATGATACTTTACATCTCCGTCAATAGATTTATCCTCAAAATCTTTTCCTTCAAATTCACTAAATAAATCCCGAACAGGTTTTTTAAAGATATTTACTAAGGTATTTAAACGTCCACGATGTGCCATACCCAAAACACATTCTTTTACTCCGTATTTTTCGGCAGCATCACGAAGTGCTACACTAATTCCCGGAATTAATGTTTCTCCTCCTTCAACAGAAAATCGTTTTTGACCTACGTATTTTGTTTGCAAAAAGCTTTCGAAAGTAGCTGCCTGATTTAGCTTAGATAAAATATATTTCTTTTCCTCTAAATTATAATTTGGATGATTATCATTTTGATTTAACCGATTTTGCCACCATTTAATTTCTTCAGGGTTTCGAAGATACATATATTCAGCTCCGATACTATTGCAGTAAATAGCTTTCAGGTGTTGTATAATAACAGATAATGTCTGAGGCCCAATTCCTAAAATTTGCCCGGCATTAAAAACTGTTGATAAGTCTTGTTCGGTTAATCCAAAATTATCCGTTTCCAGTGTAGGGATATACTTTCTACGCTCACGTACCGGGTTTGTTTTAGTAAATAAATGACCTCTGGTGCGGTATCCGTTAATTAAGTCAATTACTAAAAATTCTTTGCGAACTTCTTCAGGGATTTCAATTTCTTTTTCTTCTGTTAACGAATAATTCTCATTTGCTAAATCATATCCTTGAAAAAAACTTCTCCAGCTTGGTTCTACAGTATCGGGGTTTTTTTGATATTGCCGGTATAACTCAGCAATAAACCCAACATGGGCTGCATTTAAGAACGAAAACTTATCCATATAAACAAATTGTGATTTTTTGTAATAAAAATAACTTATTACAAAAGTACAACTTTTAGTAGAATGACACTCTTTTTTAAATTTTAATTTTAAACCGGTAATTGATGTTGTATAACATAATTTGTTAAGATTTAGATTGGGTGTTGATAATTTATCTAATTACTTTCAAGTTTTTTAGCTGGAATATTTAGTTTCCCGTTTAATCTTTTAGCGATTCTTGAAAATACGATTAGAAGACTGTTAAATAAATCTAATCCTGATATTCTGAACTCATATACTTTTTTGAATAGTACTTTTTGCCTCAAATTGTTTTTCGTATAAATTTCTGTAATATCCTCCTTTATTTAAAAGTTCATGATGATTTCCTTGTTCTACAATATAGCCTTTATTCATCACAATAATTTTATCTGCTTTTTTAATGGTTGCTAATCGATGGGCAATTACAATGGAAGTTCTGTTTTTTGTGATTTTATCTGTGGCAAATTGAATCATTTGTTCAGATTCTGTATCTATAGAGGAAGTAGCTTCATCTAAAATTAAAATACCAGGATTGCTTACATATGCTCTTAAAAAGGCAATCAGCTGTCGTTGCCCTGAGGAGAGCATCGCACCTCTTTCTCCTGCATTGTAATAATATCCGTTAGGCAAACTTTCAATGAAATCATGAATTCCTATTTGCTGTGCTGCTTTTTTTACTTCTTCTAGAGAAACAGCAGCATTTTCCAATGTAATGTTATTTAAAATGGTATCTGAAAATAAGAATACATCCTGCAATACTACGGCAATCTGATTTCTTAGTGAGTTTAAATCATAGCTTTTCACAGAGATTTTGTCTATTAGAATTTCACCTCTGTCAATTTCATAAAAGCGACTAATTAAATTAATAATGGTCGATTTTCCTGCTCCTGTTGCTCCTACAATCGCTATGGTCTGTCCTTTTTTTACTTTAAAAGAAATTCCTTTTAATACTTCTTCTCCTGTTACATAACTAAAACGTACATTATTAAATTGAATATCTCCTTGTAATTTATTGGCTAATTGTGTCCCTGATTTATCGATATAACTTTCTGTGTCTATTATTTTAAAAACGCGTTCTCCGGAAACAATTCCCATTTGTAATTGATTGAACTTATCTGCAATTTGACGTAATGGTCTAAACAGCATTTGTGCCATTTTTACAAATCCTATAATTGCTCCTATCGTAATTGCGTCATTATCTATCACTTGTAATCCTCCATACCAAACAATTAATCCGATGGCTATGGATGATAAAATTTCAGCAACAGGAAAGAAAATAGAATAATACCAAACTGTTCTTATATGTGCTTTCTTGTGCTTATTGTTAATCTTTTTAAAATTCTCATATTCAATCTTTTCACGATTAAATAATTGTACGATTTTCATCCCTGTAACTCGTTCTTGTACAAAGCTATTCAAATTAGCCACTTGATTTCTGACTTCCTGAAATGTTTTTTTAATCGCTATTTGAAATAGCTTGGTTGCATAAATTAAAACAGGGAGTACTGTCAATGCGATAAGTGCCAGCTTCCAGTTAATGATAAGCATGACTATTATCACTACCAGCATTTTTAAAATATCGCTCACAATCATAAAAACGCCTTGCGAGAAAAAATTAGCAATCGTCTCGATATCAGAAACTACTCTTGTTACTAATTTTCCTACAGATGTATTGTTGAAGTATGACATTTTAAATTGCAGGATATTTTTAAAAATAAGGGTTCGAAGATCTTTGATAATGTGTTGTCCAACCCAATTTGCGTAATATATAAAAGTAAATTGCAACAGTACTTGAACTAGTAGTACTGCAAACATAATTATAGTAAAATACAATAATTTTGTTACATCTTTATTTGTTGTAAAATCATCAATTGCTTTTAATAAAATTACCGGGCTTGCTGCTGCAAATATTGCTAATAGTATGGCTGATATAGTAGCTATCCAAAACTGTATCCGGTATCTTTTTGCAAAACCCATTAAGCGTGCAAAAATCTTGATATCAAATGCATTTCCTGTATTGTTTTTACTCACAGCCTAAATATAATTGTATGTTACCCGGGTTAAAAATAATCCTTTTGCAGGAACTGAACTCCCTGCTTGACTTCTGTTTTTACTTTCTATTATTGCTCTAAAATCATCTACTGATATTTTTTTTAATCCTACATCAAATAATGTCCCTGCTATAGCCCGCACCATATTCCTTAAGAAACGATTTGCAGTAATATGAAATGTTAATTTATTTTCTTTTAAAACCCATATTGCATTTGTAACTAAGCAATTAAACGTGTGTACATCTGTTTTTACTTTAGAAAAACATTTAAAATCTTCGTATTCATACAATAATTGAGCTGCTTTATTCATAGCATCAATATCTATATTTTTATAGTTTAATTGCCAACTGGTATCCAGTAAAAAAGGATTTCTCCCCAGCCAAATTTTATATTCATAACTTCTGTCATTAACATCAAATCTGGCATGGGAGTTATTAGCTACCCGTATGGTGTTATATATTACAATATCATTTGGTAAAAGAGCATTTAGCTTATAGGTAAAATTCTCGTCTAACTTTTTATTAATATCAAAATGTGCGTAGGTTTGTGAAGCATGAACTCCTGTATCTGTCCTGCCTGCTCCTACAATAGAAATCTTTTCACACAAAATAGTATTTAATGCTATGGTCAATTTTTCCTGAACTGAAATTACGTCAGGCTGTATTTGCCAACCATAATAATTTTTACCGTGATATGCCAGTTCTAAAAAGTATCGCAAAAATAATTTTGTTTTATCGTGAGTTATTTATTAATTTTTTTAAAGATTATTTTTATATTTCTAATCAAAATCATTAATCTTGAAATCTTGTCATTAAAATTCATTTTTAATTAGCTAAACTACGATTTTTTTAGTTCAATGATTTCTTTTTGTCTTAAAAAAAACAGAATACCTATTGTAAAATTCTTGTACGTTACAATAGCATTGTGTATAAACAAAATCACAAAAATTAGTACTTTCGCCAAGTGAAAAAAATTTTATTATTATCAGATACTCATAGCTATATTGATGCACAGATTTTAAAATTTGTACAGCAGACAGATGAAGTTTGGCATGCTGGCGATATTGGTACCTTAAAAGTTACCGATACTTTAAAGAAATACAAACCATTACGGGGAGTGTATGGTAATATTGACGATAAGGATGTCCGGTTAGAATTCTCGTTAGATAATAAATTTGAAGTTGAAGGTGTTTCCGTTTGGATGACTCATATTGGTGGTTATCCGAAGAAGTATAATCAACGAATAAGAACTGAATTACAAAAAAATCCTCCTAAATTATTTATTTGTGGTCATTCACATATTTTAAAAGTTCAGTTCGATAGTAATTTACAACTACTTCATGTCAATCCGGGTGCCTCAGGGAAACATGGTTTTCATAAGGTACGTACCATGATTCGTTTTGAACTGAGTGCCGGAAAAATTAAAAATATGGAGGTTATTGAATTGGAAAAACAATGGTAAATAATTTGCTTTACCGAAGCACAAATGAGTTTTTCAGCAACAAATTAAATAATCTGGTTGTTTTCAAAAATTCTGTACAGGAATACTTTTCAATATACATCTGAATTTGCTTATTTTTAGAAAAGCCCGTTATTAATCACTTTAATAATAACTCAAAAAATCTTTAACTAAAGTAAAAAAAGTAACTAATTATCAATTATTTATTTTGTTTATTTTTTCAGAAAAAACCTTAAAAAAATCGAGATTTTTTGAGGTGTCGAGCGGATTCGAACCGCTGTAGATGGTGTTGCAGACCACTGCCTAGCCACTCGGCCACGACACCTTATAACTTTTATAAGGATACAAATTTAAACTTTTTATTTGCCTTAATCAAATATTTTTAACTTTTCCTCTCATCTGATAAAACTACTGTAACCTCTCCTACATTTCCTCCTATGGGAGGGTTAATTTTAGAAACGCTGACTTCCACTTCCCGCACCAATTGTATTTCTTCGAAAATTCGATCTAAAATTCTTTTTGCCACATGCTCTAATAGCTTTGATCTAATAGTCATTTCTTCTTTTGCTATTCTATTCAGATGCACATAGTCTACGGTATTCTCAAGCCTATCTGTTCCGGCAGATTTCTCTAACCCTGCTTCAATTTTAATATCTACCCGATATTCTGAACCAATTTTTGCTTCCTCCTCTAAACAGCCATGATTTGCATATATCACAATATTGTTAATTCTAATTATTCCCATTGATTTATTTTACTTCAAAAGGTTGACTTTCTCCTTTAATTTAATTATGTATTTATCTTCAGGCAAATATGTTTTTCCATTTTTGATTTCATCAGTTAACATCTTTATTTTTTGATTTAACTTTTTTCAACTCTTCATCGTCAAAAGATACATCATGCATCTTTTCATTAAATCCTTTTGATACTTCTTCTTTTATCACATTTACCGGAGATATTGGAATATTAGCACTTATATTTTTCCATATCTTGCCATAATCTTCAGAAGTGTAAACATACGATATAAAATCATCTTGCCGATAGCCATTTAACTCTCTCTTTTTTATACTTTAAAGCAATCTACTCTGCTTACCCATAAATTTTCCGGCGACGTATTAGAAATAATTTCTCAGGTATCTCCCCGTTTTTTGCAACCGTTAATATCAGATGGATTCGATTCATAAATGCAATATGAGAATTCAGCTTAATATAGTCAGTAAATTTTTAAACAGTATTTTAATTCCTGACTTTAAACAGTAAAGCCATTAAATGGTTGATTTTTTATATATCCTTTTTAATATTCAAATGTTCCAAATTCACTTTTAATGGTAAGTTTTTTTGTTTTTGAAGCTTCTGTTTTTCCCAGAATCTGAGCGTCTACATTAAATGATTCAGAAATTGAAATTACTTCTTCAGCTACCTCAGGAGATACATATAATTCCATTCGATGACCACAATTAAACACTTGATACATCTCTTTCCAATCTGTTTTTGATTGTTCCTGGATTAATTTAAATAACGGGGGCATTGTAAACATAGTATCTTTAATAATGTGCAGATTATCTACAAAATGTAAAATTTTTGTCTGTGCTCCGCCTGAACAATGTACTATTCCATGAATAGTATCTGATGTGTATTTTGATAAAATTTCTTTGATAATTGGTGCATATGTTCTTGTTGGCGATAACACTAATTTTCCTGCATCTGTAAGTAAATTTTCTACCTTATCGGTTAATCTTACATTCCCGGAATATACTAATTCTGAAGGAACGGCAGCGTCAAAACTTTCAGGATATTTTTTTGCAAGATATTTATGAAATACGTCATGCCGGGCGGAAGTTAATCCGTTACTTCCCATCCCTCCGTTATATTCTTTTTCATAAGTAGCCTGCCCAAACGATGTCAAACCTACAATAACATCGCCGGCCCGGATATTTGCGTTATCTATAACATCTTTTCGTTTCATTCGGGCGGTAACTGTGGAATCTACAATAATTGTTCTTACCAAATCACCAACATCTGCAGTTTCACCTCCCGCAAAATGAATAGTTACTCCAAATTTTTTTAGTTCATTAATTAATTCTTCAGTTCCGTTAATAATTGTAGAAATTACTTCTCCGGGAATTAAATTTTTATTTCTTCCGATGGTTGAGGACAGCATGATGTTATCTGTGGCTCCTACACACAATAAATCATCGATATTCATAATTAAAGCATCTTGAGCAATTCCTTTCCAAATGGAAACATCGCCTGTTTCTTTCCAGTACATATATGCCAGAGAGGATTTTGTTCCGGCACCATCTGCATGCATAATTAAGCAATAGGCAGTGTCATTGGTTAAATAATCCGGAACTATTTTACAAAAGGCTTTTGGAAATAGACCTTTATCAATATTTTTTATTGCATCATGCACGTCTTCTTTTGATGCTGATACGCCTCTTAGGGCATATCGTTCAGAAACTTCTTGATTCATTGTGTTGCTATTCGATACAAATTTAGTTTTTTGAAATGTATTTATAAGAAATTCTGTTTTTTTATATCATTTAATATTTAAAATTCTGTTTTTTTAGTACTTAACTTGTAAAAAGTAGTTTTCTATATTTTGTAAGAGGTTATAAATTATCATCTACCAATAATTCTAACTTATCATAATGGTAACGAATTTCCTCAAAATAGGTTTTACTTTATAACAATAAGTATTTGTATTTTCTTGTTTTATTCAATACCTTATTTGCTTTCTTCTGTCATTTTTTCTATCATCGGGTTTATTTCAACAAAATGACAACCAGAACAAGTATCAGAAAATCAGTTAAAACTCTGTATGTATTAATTTTATTAACTTAAATAAGAATTATTTAAAAAAGGTACAACATAACACTTAATTTAACAATAAATACTTAACACACCTCAAGTTATATTGCCTGTTTAATTAAGTAGTAAGATATACTCTAAATTATGTATACAAGTAATGTCTTTTTCAAAAGCATCAAAAATATGCTTAATAAAATAGAATGCATAATTACTTTATTAAATACCTACGCCGATATTACATCTTGAATAATCTGTTTTATTTTTTTGTTTCCTATCTGTTCTTCAAATTTCACTGTGTAACCATCACTTGTAAGTTGTTTAAAAAATGCTTTAGCACAATTAATCTTGGTGGTTTCTATTTTCCTAAGTGTACTCTCCGTTTTCACATCTTTAGTCTCTACGATTATATTTAAAGTTTTTTCACCGTTAGGTTTTTTAACAACATACATAAAATCTGGACTGTAAGATTGACCTGTAGTAGTTGGAATTGAAAGACTGTTACGAGGAATTTTACCATACACTACTATTTCTGTTATGCCTTCTGCTAAAATATTAGCTTTTTCTAATGGTGAATCATAAGCATAAGTATCATATAAATATTTATCTGTTGGCACGCCTGGTACAAATTTAGTACCTATTCTTCCTTGTGTAATTTCTTCTCTTGAAGTACCATCTGAATAAGTTAACGCGGTTGACTTTAAGGTTAACGATGTTTTCTTATAATTAAACTGACCTTCTAAATTATTAATTTTCCAATCATTAAATTTTGAAACAAAATTTGCAATACTATATTCATTAATTTTCATCTCTACTTTTGGAGATTCCTTATTAAAAGATATTAGAGCTTCATTTATAATATTTATAGGTAAGTTAGTTTGTTTATTAATACGCTTTAAGAATGTGCCATAAGGGATTTTATTATTGATTACATACTGAACACCACCACCTTGATTTGCTGACATTTTACCATCCTTTGACATTTGAATAAATTCCCTTTCACTTGATAATACTACATCTGCAAATACATAATTTTCAAATATTTCAATAAGTTGTTTTTTTAAGTAGTCCTCTTTCTCAATAGAATCGTAGTAAATTAGATATTTTTGATTAATAGCTTCCCACAACTCTTTTAACTCTGAATAAACAGATGCTCTAATTTTTATTTTTACATCTTTCTTTTTATTTCTATCTGTAACTTTTCCTTTTTCAATACCCATATTGAAATCTGGAAACTTTTCAAAAAACGCATCTGAGTTTTCGGGTATGATATTTCTATCCATATCGATATAATTACTCATTACTAACTTCTTAAAAAGCTCGTTCTTTGAAAGCTTTAGCTTGACAGCAACCTTTTCTAATTGCTCTGTAGTAACAACAAAACCTGTTGGTATATCTGCATTAATTTCTTTAACTAATCTTTCTGCAAAATCGGCTTCGGTAAAATCTGTAATATAGTTTAGTTTAAAATCTTCATTAGATATCCTGTTACCATTTTCATCTACTGGTAATCTTAATCCTCTACCAACTTCTTGTAACTTGCTATTTTCACTACCACTTGAGCGTAGTTTAGTAATAGTAAAAACATTAGGATTATCCCACCCCTCTTTTAAAGTCCATTTAGAGAACAAAAAGCGTCTTGGATTAACACTACCATCTTCGTTCTTAATAGATAACAAGCTCTTTTTATCGTGTAATATCTCTTTTACTTCTTTTGCTATATCTTCATCTGAATCACTATTATCTTGTGAAAAATAACCTGCGTGACATTTAGATATATCTTTCTTTGAGACTTCTAAATAAGTTATATATTCAGCTTCATTTTTCTTTGACAGCTTAGGTAATACTTCGTTGATTTTTTCTAATAATAATCTTTCAAAAGTACCTTTAAGATAGGCTTCCTTTTCTGAATCCTCTTTTTTACGATATGAGTAAATATCATCAATAAAAAACAAAGCAAGTGTTTTTATTTTAAGACGTCTGCTAAAGTTTTCTCTTTCCGTTTCAAAGTGTCTTTCTATTGTCAATTTAAGCATTTGCTCCTGATACGATGAAGAATAAATATCTGTACTAAATTCCTCGCCTTGATACTTTGTTTGACCATTTGATAGTTCAAAAAAGTTTTTACCAATTGCATCAATAGTAATACCTTCAAACTGTTCAGATATAATAGATAATGAATCACCCTTGCTTAATGTAAACGACTTATTAGACGTTTCTTTTTTTATGTAGTTGAATTTAATAGAAACCTTATCATCAATAGACATTACTTTTACCTTATCCTCTTTTTTAGAAATAGGCTCAAAGTGTTCTTTTGCTATACCTTTTATTAAATTTTGATTGAAAGAATCACAAGCATTTAAGTTGTATACTAAATTTTGATAATCTTTAATTGTCTTTTTGTCTTTACCTCTTCCTGTGGTTTTAGATGGGAATGTAGCACCATACCTAATAATACATTGAGGCTGTATTTGCTCAGTAATAAAACTAAAGGCTTTTTGTTGTTTTGAAAAACGATGTGGCTCATCAATAATTACAAAAGGTAACGTTGCTCTAATAGCATCTACCGGTTTAAAAAAATCTAATACGCCTGCATCATAATCATTTTTAGTTAACATTTTACTGTTAGTTAATAATGCCATATTAGTTAAAAGGACTTGTATTTTATTTGCGTTTTGACTAGAACCTGAAACAAATTCGCGAACAACACTTGGAAAATATTGTTTACCCTTTTTCTTCTTAGCAGATTCTAATACTTGCAAATCTATCTCTGCATTATAACCACAAACATCTTTAAAATGTTTTTTTACATAAGGGTCACTTAAAAACTGTCTTGCGCCTGCTTTAATAGGTAATGTAGGTACTACTACAATAAATTTATTTATTTTATACTTTCTATGTAATTCAAAAATTGTTGATGCGTAAACATAAGTTTTCCCTGTACCTGTTTCCATCTTAATATCTAAATTAAGATAGTCTCCTATTGCATTTAAACTATTATGCTCTGGATGTACCGTGTTCGCATTTTGAATATCTTTTATACTACCTAATAATACACCTTTGTCTAAATGTAATTTAGGGTTTGCATAATATAGTGTATTATCCTCAAAGCTATCTTCTGTAAAGACATTACTTATGGCATTAACACCTTTGGTTTGATGTGGTAATCCGTTTTTTAAAATTAAATCCATATCTACCTTTTAATACCTTACGTTAATATTAATTTTTAAATTCTTCTCGGTATCATTCAATATCTTTAGATTTTGCTCTAACATTTCTGTAACAGACCATTCATTAAAACTATAGCCAAAAAGAATAACATTTTCTGGATTAAAGTCACCAATAGCTTCATACTTCTCAAATAAGGCTACTACATTTTCTTTTGTAAAATCTGGATTTATTAAATACAGGTGCTTATCGAAATAATAAGCCGTGTAACCATCTAAATCTATTTCTTGTGCATTTGCATTTAAGCCATATCCATCATAATTTAACCACGTAGTTAATACCGTTTCTACACCAAAATCTTCTAAAATACTACCGTCTGGAACTAATGAAGCTTTATCAAAAGTCTCGCATTTATCTAAGGTGTTTTGATTTGGTTCATTTAAGATATAGTGTTTAAAGCCATAATCTATATCTGCTTTTGTTTCTTCTTTTATTTTTTTTGAAGCTCTTATAATACGCTCAATACCTACGTAATCTAAAGTAGTCGGTCTATCTATCGATTTTAGAAATTAAAGGCATTTTTTTCTTGATTTTGATTTTTCAAGAAGAAAACTACTCTCTAAATCTTCAGGTAATTGTATAGAAATAAACTCTTCGTATGAACATCGATTGATCTTTTGAATTTAGTGCCATTACAGCATCTGCTGTGGTAGCTGAACCAGAAAAGAAATCCAACACCAATATCATCAATTTCAACATTGAAATTAACTGAAATACTGAATTAGACTTGATTGGTTTAGAAAAACTCAAAAGGACTGAACCCAAATAGAGATTTTAAATCTGAACTTGCATTTTCATTAGTACCTACACCTTGCTTTTTTTCATTTATTATTGGTGTAATTATTTTTTCTTTTATATAATTTGTAGGTCTCTTATAACCTTCTTTCGTATTAATAAACCTTATAGAAATAATACCGGACTTTACTATAAAAGTTGTACCTAGTTTTATTTCCTCCTCAAGATTATCAGCACCCCACTTAAAAGGACCTTCTAATATTACATCTTTATCAGGAACACCATTAACAATCTTTATTTCATTAATTAATGAAACTCTATCTGGCTTATACGGACTGTAAACACCATCTGGAAAAGCTTTTGAATTAAATACAATCTTATCCTTAGGAAAAGTTAATTTCTTTATAGAATTACCAGAATTTAGTAATGGTTGATCACCACCATCTAATTTTACACCATTGTATTTACGACTACTTTTATACCTCTCATAACACAGTACATACTCATTTGTTTTTCTTGATTTAGTCGATAATGATGGCGGTGTAGATGTTTTTGTCCATAAGAAAGTCTCAATAAAATTTTCTTCACCGAACACATAATCACAGAGTAATTTTAAATTTGACTGTTCATTATTATCAATTGATATAAAAATAACGCCATCATCTTTTAATAAGTCTTTAGCTAGTTGTAAACGTGGATACATAAATAATAACCAAGCAGAATGGGAAGCTGAACCACTATTGGTTAAATCTAATATACGCTGTGCCTCATCTTCATCCACACTTAATTTATGCTGCAAATCTTCACTTGTAAAATTGAAACTATCATTATATACAAACCCATCACTACCTGTGTTGTATGGTGGATCTATATAGATGCATTTTATACTATTTGCATAAGATTTTAATAAGTGTTTTAAACCATCTAAATTATCACCAGAGATATAAATATTCTCACTCTCTATGTTTTCAGGAAGTATGTTATGTTCTAAATTAGGTGTGATTACAGTTGTAGTATCTAAAGATGCTAACAATTTCGCATAACCTTTGCCTAAGAATTTCAATTCATAGCCTTCTTTAGCTATGTCTATCTTCTGATTTAATGCTTCTTTTAAAAGCTCAATATCAAATGCATCCTCTTTTGTAAAACACGCAGGAAAATATTCTTTTAATACAGCAATTTCTTTATCACAGATTGACTTATTGTCGTTTTGAGCTTCTATATCTTTAATCATCTTATGCTTTGTAATTCTTTTCTGTTATAACTACTTAATATCATTAGATACTAATAATTCTTTTGCATCTATCTGTAAGATTGTAGCAATCACGTATAAGGTTTCTAAGCTGGGTTGTGTACGGTTCTGCACATAACCATTAACCGTATTGAAACTCTTGCCTAATCGCTCTGCAAGCCATACTTGCTTAATCCCTTTATCTTCCAGAACTTCTTTTATTCTGTTCATATTTTTTTACTTTAGACGCTATAAATATACATTTATCTAATTATAAATACATCGTACTACCTTATATTTATATACATTATTTATAATTACATCTTCGTTTTTTAAGATTGATTTAATTACCACTTTTAGTATTTAACTTTACACAAATTAGATTAAAGTACTTTACCTCTGTTTTAGGGTATATTACAAGTATTAAAATATTAGTTGTTTTTATAGTAATTTATCTGCTCTATAATTTTACTTCTAATATTGTTTTCTAATTCATAATCTGCAAATTTTTCTAATAGTTTAGCGTACTTTTTCCTGTATATAGTGAATGAAACTTTATGATGCTTTTTTAAACCATTAGAACCAGCTTTATCCTTCATAGCACCCATTAGCAATATTTCTTTTGGTTGCAGTTCTTGATAGTTAATTATTGGTTGTTTTTTAATAGTATCATAGACTAATAATAATTCATCTGCAAGAGCATCGAACTTTCTTTTGTTCACTAAATCAGCTACTGTATGCATACCTAATTGCATCTTTACCTGTATTTATATGCCTATAATTAGCTTCTAATTCAAATCTTATTAGACTTTTATCTACTGTTATTCCAGATTCATTTTTAGTTTGATAGGTTTTATCATACCCTTTTATTAGTATTCCAAATGAAGCAACTGTTATATAGTTAATTTAAAAAAACAGTTAGAAAAGCATAACAATATTACATTTACTACTAAAGAGTTTGAGTGAGTATTCAATATTTTAAGCATAGAGATAGAAATAGAATATTATAATAACTTAAAAAAATTGTGCAAAATTTATTAGGTAGTCCAATGTCATGCATACTTTGATACTCACTTTTAAAAAAATATTTTACCCTCAAAAGTTTTAGAGTAATTAAAAAAATACCACTTTTGTACTTTAAACTAATTAACAGCAATTAAAATAATGACTAAATCTAAATTAGAATACATTTGGCTGGACGGATATTTTCCGACTCAAAATATGCGTAGTAAAACGAAAATAGCAGAAAATTTTAACGGTAAGTTAGAAAACTGCCCTGTTTGGTCTTTTGACGGCTCTTCAACCCGACAAGCAAAAGGTGTAAATTCAGATTGTTTACTAAAACCTGTTGCCATATATCCGGATCCAGCGAGAGAAAATGGTTATTTAGTTATGACCGAAGTTTTAAATGCAGACGGAACTCCTCATGTTTCTAATGCAAGATCCGGAATTGATGATGACGATAACGATTTTTGGTTTGGCTTTGAGCAAGAATATTTCATTATGGATACGCATACACAGTTACCTTTGGGGTTTCCTATTGGAGGATATCCGGGACCACAAGGGCTGTATTATTGTTCTGTCGGCGGAAAGAATACTCATGGCAGAGATTTTGTTGAAGAGCATGCTAATCTTTGTATTACTGCAGGCTTAAATTTTGAAGGAATTAATCAGGAAGTTGCTTCCGGTCAATGGGAGTTTCAATTATTCGCTAAAGGAGCTAAAAAAGCAGGAGATGAAATTTGGATTGCACGTTATCTATTAGATAGATTAACAGAGAAGTACGGATATTATATAGAATATCACCCAAAACCTGTTAAAGGAGATTGGAACGGATCCGGTATGCATGCAAATTTCTCCAACACTTTGCTAAGAACATGTGGCAATAAAAAAGTTTATGAGAAAGTATGTGAGGCATTTAGACCTGCTATTAAGAATCATATTGCTGTTTATGGTGAATTTAATGATCAACGCTTAACGGGTTTTCATGAAACAGCCTCAATTAATGATTTTAGTTATGGAATATCAGACAGGGGAGCTTCAATTAGAATCCCAATCATTACTGTCGAAAAAGGATGGAAAGGCTGGCTAGAAGATCGTCGTCCGGCTTCAAATGCTGATCCATACAAGGTGGCCTGTAGAATTATTGAAACCGTAAAAAGTATTGAAATTTAAAAATAAAATATCTTGGATGTTTAGAATTCATTTTAAAAATCCGGGAATTTAAGCGAAAATCAGAGATTTTTGAACCACCTCATAACAGGAGGATTACAGAATAAAAAACAAAAAGAGAGTGAAAAATAATTATTCTCTTTTTAGTATCTCTTTTTTAGTTTATAGCACCAACTTACAAACATTCTGAATTCTTTTTTTATCAGGCAAAGAAAATCTGTGCAAGATATAGTAGAAAAATCTGTATCAAATTCCCGAATTTTCTTCAAAAAATTAAGAATTTTAAGTTTTTTATTTCTCCTGGTATTTTCTTATTATAGAAGGGAAAATTACCGGGGCAATTTTCTTTACAGGGTTAAACAAAACAGATTCTTCCAAATTTTCTTTTTTAATAAAGGGAATGGTATCGTTCAGCTTTCCGAAGAAAATGAAAACAACACTTAATATTAACCCTATTTTCATTATTCCAAATATACCTCCTAAAATTTTATTTAAAATCCCTAAAGATGCAAAATCTGCTATTTTTGTTAATATTTTCCCTGCTAAAGCAATTATTAAAATGATTACCACAAAAGTTCCTGCAAAAGCAACTAATGTAATATATTTTTCATCCCACTCTAAGCTGTTTTTTAACATATCTCCTAAAAAATGAGAAAAATGAATAGCTCCGTATACTCCGATCACTAAAGAAACAATAGAAGTTATTTCAACAAACAATCCTTTCATAAGTCCTCTTACAAAACCAAAAAGAAGTAATGCAGTAATAATAATATCTAATGTATTCATAATTTAATAATTTCAACAAATATATGTATCTCGTTTGTACCTTTGTCAATCAATTCAGAACGGATATGGCTAAAGTCAGTAATTTAAAAGAAAAATGGAATTTTATTGTTACCTCATTATCTCAGCAGTTTGCTGACGGTAACGACCTGACAATTGATGGAATAATTTATCTTATTGGTGTTCAGGAGTTAGGGCAAGGTAAAAGAAAATTCAAAAAAGATGAAAAGATTAATTTAATACACATTGCTATTTGTAAATTACTTGAACCCTACGGATATTATGAGTTCGTTTTTTTTGATACTGATGGCTGGCCTCACTATAAAGAAATAACAGAATTGCCGAATTTAAAGTCCGGAGAACAAACTGTTTTAATGAAAGAAGCTATTATTAATTATTTTGAAGTCATTAATTTTTTTAATTAACAAATATCCCTGCCCAAATCTCATAATGTTTGTAGATAATCTGTTTTTCAAATGTTCCTCGTAAGTATCAGCAATTTTTTCAACGTTAAAACTTTCTCCGTTTTTGGTTATTTTTATAATATCTCTCTTTAAAAGACTTCTACTATGCTGACCTAAATATTCTGTACAAATAAGATCTTCTAGTAATACTTATCTGTTTTCAATAACTTTTTTTGCTTCTTTTTTTAATTTTAAATTTTCACGTATAGTTCCGACAATCCAGTAAGGGACGACAAACGTCAGTAAGAAAATCAGTAACCAAAAACCCGTTGTAAGTATGAACATAAACAATACTAACCCTGAAAATTCTGAAAAGCTTAACATCTGTCTCTTTTTGAAAAATTAAATTGATTCAAATACAAAGATAGCATATATTTTCTTTTTTTTCATGATTTATAAAAATATTTCAAAAAGTAATCAGACACACAATTCTGTCGGTTTTTCTTAACTTTGAAAACTCTAAAAACTAATAATATATATAATGAAATATCGAATTGAGAAAGATACAATGGGTAAGGTAAAAGTACCTTCCGGTAAATATTGGGGAGCTCAAACGGAGCGTTCCCGTAATAATTTTAAAATAGGTTCTGCAGCCTCGATGCCTTTAGAAGTAATATATGGTTTTGCTTATCTGAAAAAAGCTGCGGCATATACCAATTCGGAATTAGGCATATTATCTGAGGAGAAGCGTAATCTGATTGCTCAGGTTTGTGATGAAATTTTAACCGGTAAACATGACAATCAATTTCCATTAGTTATTTGGCAAACAGGATCAGGTACTCAAAGTAATATGAATGTAAATGAGGTAATTGCAAATAGAACTCATGAGATTTCCGGAAAAAGAATCGGAGAAGGAGAAAAAATGATTCAGCCGAATGATGATGTAAATAAATCGCAGTCTTCAAATGATACTTTTCCAACCGCAATGCATATTGCTGCATATAAGAAAGTTGCAGAAGTCACAATCCCTGGAGTGGAACAGTTACGCAATACATTACAGGCAAAATCAGAGGACTTTAAAGATGTAGTAAAAATTGGTCGTACACATTTAATGGATGCCACTCCTTTAACTTTAGGTCAGGAGTTTTCAGGGTATGCAGCACAATTAAATTTTGGATTGAAAGCTTTGAAAAATTCATTAGTACATTTAAGTGAGGTAGCCTTAGGAGGTACTGCAGTAGGAACCGGATTGAATGCTCCTGAAGGATATGATGTATTGACAGCAAGGTATATTGCAGATTTTACAGGATTACCATTTGTAACTGCTAAAAATAAATTTGAGGCTTTAGCAGCACATGATGCTTTAGTGGAAACTCATGCCGGATTAAAGCAACTGGCTGTTTCATTAAATAAAATTGCAAATGATATTCGCTTAATGGCTTCCGGACCAAGGTCGGGAATTGGGGAATTAATCATCCCTGCAAATGAGCCGGGGTCTTCTATCATGCCGGGAAAAGTAAACCCTACACAGGCAGAAGCTATTGCCATGGTTTGCACACAGGTAATGGGAAACGATGTTGCTGTAACTGTTGCAGGAACTCAGGGGCATTACGAATTGAATGTATTTAAACCAATGATGATTGCCAATGTACTACAGTCAGCTCAGTTGATTGGGGATTCATGTGTATCTTTTGATTTGAATTGTGTTAAGAATATTAAACCAAATTATACCAGAATCAAGGAGTTATTAAATAATTCCTTAATGTTGGTTACAGCTTTGAATACTAAAATAGGATATTATAAAGCTGCTGAAATTGCAAATGCAGCTCACAAAAACGGAACTACACTTAAAGAAGAGGCTGTTGGTTTAGGCTATGTAACTGCTGAACAATATGATGAGTGGGTAAAGCCTGAGGATATGACCGGTAGTTTAAAATGAAAAGTTTTGTCTAATATTATTTTCCCTTCCGGAAAATATTTTTATATATTTGGCAAGTCGACTATGACTTAAGATATACACAGAGGTTGTTAAAACAATCTCCTCTAAAAATATATTTTACATACAAAAGTCAGTCAGAGATTTTAATCATATTATAAATTATATTTTTAACTAAATGGCATTATTGAAACTTCTTAGTATCGATTTTAAGAACTGGAAAACATTCAGCTATTAAAAAAACACTAATTATAATCAGCAAATTATTAGACATCTTTCTTCTACCTTTTATTTTACCATCATCTCTTATTTTAAAACTTGTGAGAAAGATTGGTTTAAAAAGATTAAAATTCACAAGGAAAGCATTAGTTAAAATAGGTGTCATTCCCGTTATAAATCATTATTACGATCCTTTTCTTTCTGAAAAAGAACTATCAAAACCTTTAGATGAAGAACGCATCTTAACAGGGATTGACTGGAATATAAAGGAACAATTAAACCTACTGAATAGTTTCTCTTTTTCAAAAGAATTTGAGAACATACCTGAAAATTATCAGGATGACTCGGTTTTTCATTTTAATAATAACTCCTATTGTTCAGGTGATGCAGAATATTGGTATAACATTATTCGTTTAAAGAAACCTGAAAAAATTATAGAAATTGGCTCTGGTCATTCTACTAAAATGGCACAAATTGCTATAAAGAAAAATAAAGAACTAAATCCGGAATACAATTGTAAACATATATGTATAGAGCCTTACGAAATGACATGGTTAGAAAAGCTCGAAGCCCATGTTATAAGGGAAAAAGTGGAAAATATAGATGTATCTTTTTTTAAGAGTTTACATCAAAATGATATTTTATTCATCGATTCATCCCATATAATAAAACCTCAGGGTGATGTTCTTTTTGAATATTTTGAAATATTACCAATATTAAATAAAGGTGTAATCGTTCATATTCATGATATTTTTTCTCCAAGGGATTATCCTAAAAAATGGTTATTTGAAGACCATAGATTTTGGAATGAACAATATCTCCTTGAAGCTCTTTTAAGTTTTAATAATAATTGGAGAATTATAGGCTCGCTAAATTATTTGAAACATAATTTTTATAAAAAGCTAGTTTCCAAATGCCCAAGATTGACTGCTGACAGAGAGCCAGGATCATTTTATATTGTAAGAAATTAATGTGTGAAAAAATAAAACTTTTGCTAAGCAAATTTCTACAATTTTAATCATTATAAATAATTTTGTTGCTTTATGAGATTAATTTTATTTATCATTTTATATTGCTTTTTTACGTATTCTTTTGGGCAACAGATTGGGATACTAAAATATGATGGTGGTGGAGATTGGTATGCCAATCCAACATCGCTGCCTAATCTGGCAAAGTTTTGTAATCAGTACATTAAAACTGCTATTGATGAAAATATTGCTTCTGTTGAACCGGATAATGAAGATCTTTTTAATTATCCAATTGTTTTTTTAACGGGACATGGTAATATTTATTTAAATGGTGATTCTGTTGGAAATATAAGGAAATATTTAATTTCCGGTGGTTTTCTGCATATTTCTGATAATTATGGTTTGAATAAATATATTAGACGTGAAATGAAAAAAGTTTTTCCTGAGTTAAGCTTTAAAGAGATTCCTGTCAGTCATCTCATATATCACCAAACGTTTAGCTTTCCTGATGGGTTACCAAAAATTCATGAGCATGATAGAAAAGCTCCCAAGGGCTATGGTCTTTTTTACAAAAATCGCTTAGTTGTATTTTATGATTATGAGAGTGATTTAAGCGATGGATGGGAAGATAAAAGTGTCCATAACAATACGGATGAAACACGAGGGAAGGCCTTGAAAATGGGAGCTAATATTATTGAATACGCTTTTAAGAATTAATTTTTTTAGCTTTTAATTTGTTAAAAATTTCAAATGAGTTTTTTAACTATTGAGTAATAGCTTCCTGAATTATTTGCTGGATTTTAGTTCTAATATTATTGTCAATTAGTTTTTTGTTTTCTTTGACAGGGAATGTTCTGTTAGACAGGAAGACATATAAAATACCCGTGCAGGGGTCTGCCCAGGTATAGGTTCCTGTAAAGCCACTGTGTCCAAAACTTTCTTCTGAAACACACCCGCAAGTTGGCTCCTCCTCCGGATTTATTTGTGGCTTATCAAAGCCTAAGCCTCTCCTGTTTTTAATTTCAGAATAATATCTAGTGTTGAATTTCTTTATTGTTTCGGATTTAAAGTAATGAATTCCTCCATAACTACCTCCCTGTAAGTACATTTGCATAATTTTTGCTACATCATTGGCATTAGCGAACAGCCCTGCATGACCTCCTATTCCACCTTGCATAGCTGCTCCCATATCATGCACATATCCTCTTAATAATTGTTTTCTGTAATAGTCATCTTTCTCAGTTGGAACAATTTCTTTCTTATCAAATTTGTTAAGTGGCAGGTATGATGTCCTGTTTAATCCTAAGGGTTTATAAAATTCCCTTTCTACTATTTTATCTAATGTTTTTTTGCATTTTCTTTCAATAATATCTTTTAAAATATAATACCCTAAATCACTATATCTATATTCTTTTTGTTCCTCCAGTTCTGAGTTTTTGATAATTGTATGGATAGAGTCTTTATATGCTTTATTCAGATATAAGTTTTTAGCAACTTCAATAGAAAAATTTCTTGATTTTTTAGTTCTGTAATATTTTTTGGAGATTTTTTTTGTAACTGAGTCTAATGTTTTTAAGTAGAATGGAATCCATGCTTTTAACTGAGTATAATGAGATAAAATGTCTTTTAAATTCAATTCCTTTTTATTGCTTTCTTTGTAAGCGGGCAACAGATTTTGTAAATCATCAAACAAGGATAATTTATTTTGCTCCTCTAATTTCATTATTACCGGCAGGGTTGCTAAAATCTTTGTTAATGAGGCTAAATCATAAATATCAGACTTTTTTATTTTTCTTTTCATCTCATTAGTTTGATAACCAAAACTTTTATGATACACGACTTTACCATGTCTGGCAATTAAAATTTGTCCGCCTGGTGCCATTTTTTGTTTTAAAATAGTATCAATATAGCAATCCACAGCTGTCAGTTTTGAAGATGAAAGTCCTGCTTCCTCCGGAATTGTATATTGAAATCTCTGTAAAGATTCTAAATATAACCCCTCTCCTGCTTTAAATTTGTCATGAATGCTTATCGGCAGTTTTCCTGAAATTTCGAATCCTCCAAAAATAGCCTGAGCTGATAATTCTTGAGATAATCTACTGTTTTGATAGGAAACTATAATATTTTCGATATTAGTAAACCTTTTTATTTGCAACAGACTATACGGACTTGCAAAAACATTTAAGATTACTGTATTATTTTTAACGATTTCCTGTAACCAGACCAAATCTTTCTTTGAGAATTTGTATGGTTTCCAGGGGGTTTTGTTAGACTTATGAAAACCAATAATTACTAAGTTATATTCTTCTAATTTTTTAATTAAATTTCTTAATTCTTTGTCAGATACTACATCTGTTTTTGTATAATTTTTGAGCATCTTTATAAAATATTCACCATTATCATCCCCCAGGGATACATAGGCGATTTTTTTACACTCAAGGTATTTAACAGGTAAGTTTTCTTTGGTGCTTTTTATTACTGTTATTGATTTTTTTATCAATTCTCTATGTAAGAGTTCATCCTCAGCAGTATTTAAATCTGAAAATAAATTTTCTTCTTTTATGGTTTTAAATTCATGTAATCCAACTAGATATTTTGCTTTTAAAATTTTCTTTACAGATGTATTAATTCGTTCTAAGGTCAGGTTTCCTTTACTCAAAGATTCTTTAAACAGCTTTACTGTATCAGGTATATCCTGAGGAATTAACAAAATATCATTTCCTGCTAAAAAAGCTGCCAAATTAATTTCTGCTGCGGTAGCATAGTTTGCTACCCCCTTCATATTTAATCCATCAGTTAATACTAAGCCTTGAAAGCCTAATTTTTCCTGTAGCAGACTTGTTACTACTTTATTAGATAATGAGGATGGTAAATCTGCATCAGGTTCTAAAGAAGGAATGCTTAAATGGGCAGTCATTATACTTGCTACCCCTGCATCAAATTGTTTTTTAAAAGGATATAGCTCTGTGTTATTCAAATACTCCTCTGAAAAATTAACAGAAGGTAATGAAAGATGTGAATCGGTTGCTGTGTCTCCATGCCCGGGAAAATGTTTGGCACTTGCTAAAACTCCTGTACTTTGAATTGCTCTTGTAAATGCTGCTGCTTTTTGGGCTACATTTTCTTTTTTCTCTCCAAAAGAGCGGTTTCCTATAATTGGGTTGTTTGGATTTGTGTTTATATCTACTACTGGTGCAAAATTTATATGAATTCCTATTCGTTTACATTGCTCCCCGATTCGTTTTCCCAGTTTTTCTATTAATTTTTCATCTTGAATTGCTCCTAACGTCATATTCCAGGGAAAGCGATAGGTATTTTTTAACCGCATATCTAGACCCCATTCTCCATCAAAACCGATTAACAGAGGTACTTTTTGGGTTAATTGCTGATATTTGTTTGTCAGCTTTACTTGCTTGTCAGGGCTTCCTTTCATAAAAATTAAATTTCCTACATGATGTTTTTTGATTAACTCAGTAATTAATTGTTCGTGAGCAACATCTTTATTTGAATAAACCTGCACCATGAATAACTGCCCTATTTTTTCATCTACAGACATCCTGCCCATGATACCGTCTACCCATTCTTTTTGTTCGCTATAATTTTTGGCTCTTAATGGATCCAATTGCTGAGCTTGTATAAAGTTGGCAATAATTAAAACTGTAAATAGTATTTTTTTTTCTATACACATCATCTCATATATTACTTTAAATCAGTACAAATTTTAATTTCATTTTAATTTTCAGGAGCTATTTACACGTATTTGTTATGAGAAAAAACGATTATGCCAACTTTTATCTGCCAGAATTTCCCATTTGGTTTCAAAATCTTCTTTTGTAGCAACCATATTATTAAAAACAATTGTTTCTCTTGTAATTTTATGATCTTTTACATATTTTTCAAAGTCAGAGAGTTTAACAATATTGATATTATTTCTATCTCTAAATGATATATTCATTTTATTCATTAAATCTATATTAAATTCATTTTCTAATGATTGGATAAAACGGACTGAAGCGTCTATAGAGCAACCTGAAGCTTTCTCAAAGTTTTCATCGATTGCGAGTATTAAAAACTGATTGTACTTAATGATAAAGGTTCCTTTTAAATCATCTCCATGGCGAGTCCATTGATTTATAAATAAAATTGCTTGTGCAGAAATGATTTCTGTCTCTTCCCGAGTAAATTTTCTATCTCCCTGATATATCCATACTCTGGCATTACCGGGTAAGTTTTTATATGCTGTGTACATTGTTATCTTAAATTGAATTTTTGTTGTAATGCTTTTAATTTTTCCTCATCAGTCATTTTTGGTTTCCTGTGTGTGTTCAATCGTTCTTTTATTTGTCGTAATACTTTTTTGGTATATAAAGGGAAATCTGCTTGTTGTATCCAGGAGCTATATCCCGGATTTTCCTTCAATACTTCCTCTACTTTTCTCCCTTTATATTTTCCGAAAGAAAAAATTTCATTGTCGTTATCATCGAATAAAATAAAGCCTGCAAAATCAACTCGTTTTGTATGCGATGATAATTCACTAAGAGCTTCAACTGAATTTTCTATATCATGATATTTATCAAGTTGTGCTTTCAGAATTTCATAGGTTGCCAAAGTATCTGCTTCTGCTGAATGTGCCTTTTCTAATTCTTTTTCGCAATAAAATTTATATCCTGCACTTAACGTGCGTTGCTCTTTTTTATGAAAGATAACCTGTACATCTATGGCTTTTCTGTTTCCCATATCAAAGTCAATACCTGCTCTAAGTAATTCTTCGACCAACAAAGGAATATCAAATCTGTTCGAGTTAAACCCTGCTAAATCTGCATCGTTTATTATTTCATTTATTTTAGATGCCAACTCTTTAAATGTGGGTTCAGTCATCACTTTTTCGTTTGTTATTCCATGCACATCGACAGCATGCTGAGGAATTTCAATTTCCGGATTTACTAGCCATGTTTTACTTTCCTGTAATCCGTCGGGAAATATTTTTAAAATTGAAATTTCAACAATTCTATCGGTGGCTATACTTATTCCGGTAGTTTCTAAATCGAAAAAAACTATTGGTTTTTCTAAATTTAATTCCATAAAAGTTTATGTTTCCTTAATTGCATAAAGTTTATTTATAACTTAATTGTTATAATTGTATGATGACAGTATTATTATTCATTAATCAATTGTTTCCTGAACAAGTCAATTCTATTCAATACCTCTTCTTCTAAATTTGGTTCTTCGAAATTGTGTTTTTCAAATTCTTCTAAAATTATTTTTGCAACCATATAGCGGGCAGTTGGTTTATCATCAGCAGGTATCACAAACCAAGGTGCATAATGCGTTGACGTTCTGTTAACTAACTCTTCATAACAAAGCTGATATTTATCCCATAATGTACGCTCTTTTAAATCTCTTTCTGAGAACTTCCAGTTTTTTTCAGGAATATTTAAACGACGTAACAGCCTGTTTTTTTGCTCATCTTTTGAGAGGTATAAAAAGAACTTTAAGATTATAGTACCATTATCCGTTAAATGTTTTTCAAATTGATTAATACGTTCCATTCTGGCGTAATAAAAAGCATCATTTAAATCATTTAACCCGGTAACGGAAGGTATATTCTCTGAAAAGACATATTCCGGATGCACACGAGTTACTAACACATTTTCATAGTATGTTCTGTTAAAAACACCTGCTTTTCCTTTAGCAGGAAGTGCTAAATAGTGTCTCCACATAAAATCATGCTTCAGTTCTGATTCTGTGGGGTCTTTAAAACTGTGTACTTCTACTCCGCGTACATTAAATTGTTTAAAAACTTCTCTAATCAGACTATCTTTTCCGGCGGTATCCATACCCTGCAGACATATTAAAGCACTGTATTTTCCTTCTGCATACATAGTATTTTGTAGGTCGGCAATTTTTTTTCGTACTTTTTTAAGTTTTTTTTCAGCTTCTTCAATACACTCTAAAGTTGCTTTTTCTTCAAGCTTTATGGTTTTAGTAACTTTATACTTTTCTATATTCATCGTCATTTCTAATTATTCTATAAATATAAAAAAATATATGTCCATCACACAAATATTCTAACCCTTTTATAGCTATTGTTGATAAAGCTGAAAATTAAATCTTTAATAATGTTATATTACGTTTTCTTCTTCTTTCTGGCGGGCATTAAGATTATTATTATCCACTTCTGTTTTTCCGGAGAAAGAGGTGTTAATGAAATTAGATTTTTTTGAAAATCATCAGATTGTTTAACTCAGAACTTATATGTATTTGCTCATACGGAATTTTCTTACCTAAAAATTCAAAACAGAGTTTTAATCTTGTTTTATTTTTCAATATTTTTTTGCATTCGTAATTTTTTTTATAGTATCTGCCAAGAATTTGGATAAGATATGAAAACATAATTTTAAGCTTCTTTTGGAAGCTGTTTCATTTACATAAAATCCAGATTTCTGATGTTGTCTCTTTTTGTTCTCTTTTCTTTATCATTTATAAACATTTTAATTTCTTCTGTAAACTTCTCTCCATACATTTTTAACTTGTGTTGCCCAACTCCATTAATTGCTAAAAACTCATTATCGGTTTGTGGGTGTTCTCTTTCCAGTTCCCGTAAGGTAGCATCACTAAAAATTAAATATGCTGCAATATTTTCCTCCTGTGCTATATGATATCTTAATTTTCGTAAGCGTTCAAACAACGTATCTTTTGTTTTTATTTCGGATTTCGTTTCTTTTAAAATAGTCTTTCTTAATTTTTTAATTCTTAACGGAGTAGTTAATTGCACCTTTTCTGCTTCAAATAATACTTTCTTAGATAATTCTGTGAGTTGTAAAACATTATTCAAATGAAATGCTATTTGACAGTACCCCTGATTAACTAACTGAATTATATAATGTTGCCAGTCTCTCCAGGAAATACCTGATCCTGTTCCATAGGTTTTTAATGTTTGGTAATTTTTTTCGAATATATTGGTATTCCTTGCTCCTCTGAGTACATCTATTATGGTACTCATTGCTTCTTTTTGTTTTAGCCGGTAAGTTGCCGACAGTACTTTTTGAGCAATAATAGTTCCATCGAAAAATTGAGGTGGGTTTTTACATACATCGCAATTTCCGCAATTCTTTTCCATGAATTCTCCAAAATAACTTAATAAAATTTTTCTTCTGCAAACAGTTGCTTCTGCAAATTGCTTCATACGATCCAGTTTGGCTTTCTGTACCTCCCGGTTTCCGGAATTTTCAATAAACTGACGTAACTGAATAACATCTGAATAGCTATAGAAAAGTAACGCGTGTGCAGGTAATCCGTCACGACCGGATCGTCCGATTTCCTGGTAATAGCCTTCAATATTTTTAGGCAAGTTATAATGAATTACCCAGCGTACATTAGATTTATCGATGCCCATTCCAAAGGCAATTGTGGCACAAATAATCTGACAATCGTCTCTTATAAATGCTTCCTGTGTCTTTGCTCGCTCTTTAAAAGATAATCCGGCATGATAGTGGTTTGCCTGAATATTATATTGTTGTAATTTGCTGACTAATTGCTCTGTTGATTTTCTGCTCAGACAGTAAATAATTCCGGTTTCATTAGGTCTTTTTTCAATAAATTCAGTAATCTGCTGAATCCGGTTATTTGCCGACCGAATGTCTAAAGTTATATTTTCTCTATCAAATGAACTGATAAATTTTGTTGCCTGTGGAATTTCCAGTTGCTCTAAAATATCTTCTTGTGTAGCTTTATCTGCTGTTGCTGTCAGAGCAACTATCGGAACTTCCGGTAATGATTTTTTAAGAACAAATAGTTGCTTGTATGAAGGTCTGAAATCATGTCCCCAAACTGAAATGCAATGTGCCTCATCAACAGCTATAAAGCTTACATAATTTTGATTCAATATATTACTTAGAGATGGTAAACTTTCCGGAGCAACATAAAGTAATTTTATTTTTCTTCCTTCTATAGCGTTAAAAATTTTTTCCTGTTCTTCTGAGGATTGACTGCTGTTAAAAAAAGTAGCAGCTATTCCATTGGCTTTTAAGCTGTCTACCTGATCTTTCATGAGAGCTATTAAAGGAGAGATTACCAGAGTGATTCCTTCAAAAAATAAAGAAGGTAACTGATAACAAACGGATTTCCCTCCTCCTGTAGGCATAATTACCAATGTATCTTTTTTATCTAATACATTTTCTATTATTTTTTGTTGATTTAATCGAAAGCTATCGTATCCGAAATTCGTTTTTAATTTTTGTAATAAATCAGCTTGAGTTACTTCCATACAACAAAAATAATCATAAAAAATGAAATTTGAACTTTTGTTTTTTATGCCTATTTCTGCTAAAATTTATTTGATATCTCTTAAAAGTACTTCGACTGCTTTTTTCAGTTGTTCGTCTTCTCCTCTATCTTTCCATCCCGGAGCATTTTCTACAATATAGTCGGGTATTGCCGGTGCATCATTTTCCATATTTCTTCCTGTTTTCTTCACAAACCAGGCTCTGAAAGGCATACGGATAAATCCTTTTTGTAAATTTCTTCTTCCTGTGGAAATTACAGCTCCAAACGTAGGCTTCCCTATTAGTTTTCCTAATCCTAAATTTTTAAAAGCATGTGAAAAAATCTCTGCATTTGAGTAACTGTTTTCATTACAGATGGCTACTACAGGTTTTCTATTTACAGATAAAATTGCTCGTTCATTAAACGGGTAATTTTTGGTAAACTTTTGATGATTCTTTAATGATTTCGTTGCTCCTCTTGGCACAGTATATGCGTGTTGATCTACATTTAGTACAGCCATTAAACGATCGGTAGTCCAGCCACCACCATTATAGCGTACGTCAATTACAATTCCTTTTTTTCGATAACCGCTGGCTTTTAATTCACGCTCAAAACGTTCAAAACCCGGAGTGTTCATTCCTTGGATGTGAATATATCCTAATTGACCGTTTGAGTATTTATCAACTAGTTTTTTTCTGGAAGTAATCCATTCTTCATATTGTAATTTTCTTAAATCAGACTGGGGTCTTATCACTATTTCTTTACCGGATTTAAGTGCTACTAATATTTCATTATTAACACTATTTTTTAATAAGCTATAAAAATTTATATCGGGTTTCATTTCGACTCCGTTTACTGAAGTAATTATGTCGCCGGCTTTAATCTTACTCTTGGATTTGTCTGCTACAGAGTTTGGAAGTACATAAATCACTTCAGCACCATTATTAGTATTCTCTACTTCTAAACCTAATAATCCGATTTCTTCACTTTTGTTACGGGAGGTTCCTCCTCTGTACCCCATATGACTCGCATTCAACTGCCCCAGCAATAAATTAAACATATACGAATAATCTTCATGGGTTGTTGCTGCCAATATCCATGGTTTATATTTTTTTATTAAGGCTTTCCAGCTATATCCGTGAAATTCAGGATCGTAAAATCCGGCAGTTAATGCTCTGATTCCTTCGTAAAAAACTTGTTCTCTTTCTTTTAAAACATTAGAGGTATAAGTAGCTGTATGTGGCAGTGCAGTTACTTTATCAGATTTTGTATCCAATTCTTTTAATACTCCGTTAGATGTAAAATACAATTTTTCGTTTTGAAGTGAGATTGCTCCGGCATTTTCAGATTCTTTTATTGCTTTTGGTTTTGAACCGTCCCATTTAATCTTATATAAATTTCTTTTTTTTGTAGAAGGGTTGGTTGCGGAAAAGTAAATGAACTCACTATCTGAACTAAATGCTAAGTTAAATTCATTACCTGCTAAGGAGGTAACCCGAACTAATCTGTCGAAAATTCTTTCTTCATCTATTTTAACAACTACTTTTTTTTTCCTCTTTTCATCTTTTTTCTTTGCACCATTTTTTTTCTTTGCACCATTTTTTTTCTCTTTTTCTTTGTAGTAATCACCATCTTCATGATCTATTTTTGTTTTTTCCCAATCTTCTTTTTGAAGCCAAAGCATCCATACGTCGTAATTTAATCCATTTCTATTGGATAAAAACGCTAGCTTTTTTCCATCCTCACTCCAAACCGGGTTAATATCATTTCTGGGGTGCATACTAATATTAATCTTTTTCGATTTATCATTTACCGCCCGAATAAAGATTTCGTTATCGAAATTCAAATCTGATTGCGAATAGGCAATGTATTTACTATCCGGACTCCATGACAGACCATTTGATGGTGACCATTCATCAATAAATGTTTCTTTATTTTTTATTTTCCCTTCTTCCAAGTCAACGATAATCAATTTTCCTCTACCTGCCCGGTAGGCTATTTTTTTCTGATCCGGAGAAATTGAAAAATCTTCAACATCTTCTTTCTCATTGGTTAACTTCGTTGCTTTTAATTTTAAAGATCTATCTAAATCAACTTTTTTATCTGCTGATTGAATACTGTATAATTGAAAAGTACCTTCTCTATCTGATAAGAAAACAACCGTGCTGTCATTTAACCATCCGGATCCTTTGTCTCTAAAAAAGTGTTTACTTACATTATTTGAGCGTTTCTTCTCTTTATTATTCTGTTTTACAAAAATTTCTCCTCCTATATCAAAAACAATTTTCTTCCCATTAGGAGAAACAGAAAACTTACGAATTCCGTTACGTATTGTTTTTGTTTCCTCAACGGGAAATCTGTTATCAGATAGTATATTGATTTTTAATTGTGTAGGTTTTCCATTCTTTAACAGATAGGTATTAGCTCCTGAGGTATACACGATTGTTCCGTCATTACTAGCTGAGAATGATCGTACTCCGTCAGTCTTTAAATTTGTTAATTGTATTGAGGTTGCTTCCGCAGTACCATTAGATGTGATTACTTGTTTGTAAATATTATACCGCCCACTTTCTGCTCCTAAATAGTATAAATTTCCATTTGTATCCCAATCGGTAATATGGTCATTTCTCTTTGTATTTGTAATTTGATTGTATTTTTTTGTTGAAGTATTATAAATCCAAATATCTCTTTGTGCAGATCCTTCGTAATCTTCTCGTGCTGTTCTGCATGCTCCTTTAACATAAGCTATAAATTTTCCATTTGGTGAAACGGATCCCATAGATCCGTAAGCGGTTAATAGACGTTGCGGAGTTTCTCCCTTAGTGTTCACTTTATAGATTTGTGAATCCCATTCCGGACCGGCATATACTCTCTTTGTAGTAAAAATGATATTCTCTTTTTTATCCCAATCAGTAGGTATATTTGCTGTTGGATAATAGGTTAATTGTGTTGGAATTCCTCCGGTAACAGGAGTTATAAAAACATTAGAATTTCCTTTCCTGTTTGACGAAAATGCTAGCTTGGTTGCATCAGGACTCCAAACCGGATTACTTTCATAACCTTTGTGAACAGTAAGTCTTTGAGTTTGTTTAGTTTTTATGTTATATGTCCAGATATCTCCGTAATAGCTAAAAGCGATATAATTTCCATCCGGACTTATTGAGGGTTTTCTTAATAGTGTGTTTTGGGAAGTTACCGTAGTATTTATTGTACATAATAATACTCCTAAAAAAATATTTTTATAATTCATTTTATCTTAGTTTAATAAAACGAATTTAAAACTTTAAAAGAATACTCTATATTTTTTAAGATTTTTTAACATCATAACTATTGACGGTTATTGGGTTCCTGTAATTCTGAGGGGTTTTTACTGTGCTGATTCTATTTTGGTTTGAAAAAACCAGCATTAATTATCGTTTTAACAGTATCACTGTAAATAGTTTTTATCCGGATTGGGATTCAGCATCATACAAATCAATATCAATAATTTTTTTGTCTTCTCACTGAAAATGATTGCCAAATCATCTAGTTTCTGGATTCCCAGCTAATCTTTTCAATACTATTGGAAAGTAATCCACGGGTGATTTTTATTACATATTGTTCTCCTGTTTAGTGGGTTTAAGTGCTACCTTTTTAAGTGTAGATATTGATTGCAAACTGCATTTATAAAATTACCGATGTCTGTTTTTCAATATTCTTTCAATATCTTTCAAAGTAAACCCTTTTGTTTTGAGCAAAATTAAGTAATGGTATAATAAATCTGCGGCTTCATCTGCAAACAATTCATCATTATTATCTTTTGCTTCTATAACAACCTCTATGGCTTCTTCCCCTACTTTTTGTGCTACCTTGTTGATTCCTCTTTTATATAGTTTGTTCGTGTAAGATTGCTTCACATCATTATCGATTCTATCATGAATTATTTGCTCTAATTTATACACAAACCCTTTCGGCGTCTCTTCTCCAAAACAAGAAGTAGTCCCTTTATGACACGCCGGTCCTTCAGGGTCTGTCTTTATCAGAATTGCATCATTATCACAATCGATTTGGATTTCTTTCACAAACAAGTAATTACCGCTTTCTTCTCCTTTAACCCAAAGCCTGTTTTTACTTCTGCTAAAAAACGTCACCTTCTGTTCCTGTCGGGTTTTCTCAAATGCTTCCTGATTCATATACCCTAGCATTAATACTTGTAATGTTTTATTATTTTGAATGATTGCGGGAACTAGTCCGTTTTTACTTTTTGAAAAATTTATGTTCATTTTTTATTTTTTAACAACCCTCTCTTTCTACAATCGAATTGGAATATTTTGTTTTTTTAATTCTTTTTTTAATTCCGGAATAGATATTTCGCTAAAATGAAATACGCTTGCCGCTAAAGCCGCGTCTGACTTTCCTTTTTTGAATGCATCTACAAAATGTTGTACTGAACCTGCACCTCCTGAAGCAATAACCGGAATATTTAGTTCTTCTGATAATTCAGCTAATACTTCATTTGCGAAGCCTCCTTTTGTGCCATCGTTATCCATAGATGTAAATAAAATTTCTCCTGCTCCTCTTCGTTCAACTTCTTTAGCCCAGTCGAACAGATTGAGTTCTGCAGGAATTGTTCCGCCGGCTAAATAGACTTTCCATTCGCTATTTGTTTTTTTTGCATCTATTGCAACTACAATACATTGACTGCCAAACCTGAGTGATAATTCATCAATTAAATTCGGGTTTTTTACAGCCGATGAATTAATCGATATTTTATCCGCTCCGCATTTTAACAAGGCATTTACATGTTCTGATGAAGAAATTCCGCCTCCGACGGTAAAAGGAATATTTACCTGAGCTGCTACTTTTTCAACCATGTTTAAAATTGTTTTTCTGTTTTCTAGTGTAGCCGTAATATCTAAAAAAACTAATTCATCTGCTCCTAATTCTGTATATTGCTTTGCCAAAACTACCGGGTCTCCCGCATCAACCAAATTCACAAAATTGACACCTTTTACGGTTCTTCCGTTTTTAATATCCAGGCAGGGAATAATTCTTTTTGTTAACATTCTTTATGATTTTCGAGAATTAGTTAAAGGTTAATTATCATTGACTAATAATAAATTTTTCTAAGTCTTTTAAATTGATTTTATTTTCATAAATTGCTTTTCCGATAATTACACCTTTACAGCCTAAGTCTTTTATCTTGTATACATCTTCTATAGTAGCTATTCCACCGCTTGCAATAAGATGTACTGTGGTTTTTTCTAAAATCTCCCGGTACAGTTCATTCGATGTTCCTGAAAGCATACCGTCTTTAGCTACATCTGTACAAATTACATGAATAATTCCTGTTTTTTCATAATTTGTAATAAATTCAGTTACCTCTATTACAGAAGTTTCCGTCCATCCCTGAGTAACTATCTTACGGTTTTTACAATCTGCACTCAAAATAATCTTATCTGCTCCATAAATTTTCATCCAGTTAATAAATATCTCCGGATTTTTAACTGCAATACTTCCTCCTGTTATTTGATTTACTCCACTTTCGAAAGCGATTTCAGCATCTTTATCAGATTTTATCCCCCCTCCGAAATCAATTTTAAGATCGGTTTCAGCTACAATTTCTTCTAATACTTTGTAGTTTACTATATGTTTTGATTTTGCTCCGTCTAGATCTACCAGATGCAGGTGTTTTATTCCGGCATCTTGAAATTCTTTAGCTACTTCAACCGGGTTTTTGCTATATACTTTTTTAGTATTGTAATTACCTTTGGTTAGACGAACACATTTTCCTTCTATAATATCTATTGCCGGTATGATTTTCATTTTATTTTTAATGTTTTTAGTTATTGATTTTATCTTTTTAACGGTTTTCTCCAATTCTTTGTTTTTAATTCCGGAAATTAAATATTTAGAAAATTCTTTAAGATTTTCTCTCCTTCCATTCCACTTTTTTCCGGGTGAAATTGAGTTCCGTAGAAATTATCTTTATGTAAAGCTGTAGTATATTTTATTTCATATTCTGTAGAAGCAATAGCATATTTACAATTCTCAGCATAATAGCTATGTACCAGGTACATATATTCGTTTTCTTTTACTCCCCTGAATAACTCAGATCTTAAATCTGTAATGGTATTCCATCCCATTTGTGGCACTTTTACTTTATTGGAAAAACGTTTGATATTGACATCAAAAATGCCCAGTCCTTTTGTATTTCCTTCTTCTGAAGAATTACACATTAACTGCATTCCTAAACAAATTCCTAATATTGGTTTCTTTAAAGTCGGAATTAATATATCTAGTTTACTTTCTTGTAATTTTTTCATGGCATAACCGGCTTCTCCTACTCCCGGGAAAATTATTTTATCTGCATTCCGGATTTCTTTTGTATCATTTGTTAAAACGGCATCTGCTCCCAGTCTTTTAAATGCGAATTGAATACTTTTTATATTTCCTGCCCCATAATCTATGATTACCAGTTTCATTTTTTTAATCTTTTGGTTTCAGTTTTTTGCAAACAGTTAGTTGCAGAAAGCTAAAAGTTATTTTTATAACATTCCTTTTGTAGAGGGTAGAAACATTTTATCTGCATCTCGTTTTACTGCCATTTTCATTGCTTTGGCAAAGGCTTTAAAAATTCCTTCAATTTTATGATGTTCGTTTCGTCCTTCTGCTTTGATATTTAAATTACATTTTGCTCCATCTGTAAAGGACTTAAATAAGTGAAAGAACATTTCGGTTGGCATATCTCCAATTTTTTCACGTTTAAACTCAGCTTCCCATTCTAACCAGTTTCTTCCGCCAAAATCAACTGCTGCCTGTGCCAAACAATCGTCCATTGGCAAACAGAATCCATAGCGTTCAATACCTAATTTGTTTCCCAGTGCTTTATTGAATAATTCTCCTAAAACAATCATGGTATCTTCTATTGTATGGTGTTCATCTATTTCTAAATCTCCATCAACTTTAATGGTTAAATCCATGGCACCATGGCGACCGATTTGATCTAACATGTGGTTGAAAAATGGCAGTCCGGTATTAATATCATTTTTTCCTGAACCATCTAAATTTAGTTTGATATAAATCTCCGTTTCATTGGTATTTCTTGTAATTTCGGAAACCCGGTCTTTTAATTTCAAAAATTCATAGATAGCTTTCCAACTGGTACTCGTCAATGCAATAATATCTATAGTTTCCTGTTTGGAGGCTTCAGTTTCATTTATTTCCGGCTTCGGATTCTCAGATAGATAAATTCCTTTGGCTCCTAAATTTTTAGCCAATTCCATATCTGTAATTCTGTCTCCAATGACAAAGGAATTTTCTAAATCGTATTCTTCAGAGAAGTACTGAATCAACAATCCTGTTCCCGGTTTTCGTGTGGGTGCATTTTCATGTGCAAAAGTTCTGTCTATAAAAACTTCTGAAAACACTATTCCTTCCTTTTCAAAGGTGCTAATTATTTTATTCTGTGTCGGCCAAAAGGTTTCTTCCGGAAAAGAATTTGTTCCTAATCCGTCTTGATTGGTTATCATTACTAATTCATAATCCAATTCAGTAGTTATTTTAGTCATGTATTGAAAAACTTTTGGATAAAACTCTAATTTTTCCAAGCTATCTAATTGATAATCTATTGGTGGTTCTGTCACTAAAGTTCCGTCTCTATCTATAAATAATACTTTTTTCATGATTAATGCATTAATCAATCCTGAATCAGATTCAGAATTTTTCTATTTTATTTCTATTGTATTTAACCTTGATTTATTGTTTTAGCAGGAAATCTTTTTTCTCTTTTTTAGCTTCTTTCCTGAAATTAACTGAAGAGTTTCAATTAATTTTTCATTCTCTTCCGGGGTTCCAACTGTAATTCTAATACAGTTACTTATGAGTTTATGTCTGTTTCTTATAATTACTTTTTGTTTGATTAAATATTTATACGTTTTATTGGCATCATCTACATTAGCCAATAAGAAATTAGCATCTGACGGATAAATTTTGTTTATTATTTTTAAATCTGTTAATTCTTGTTCTATTCGGTAACGTTCAGTTAAAATTGTATTAATTTTTTTACGTACTTCTTCATAATTATTTAGAGAGTTTATAACTGCTTCCTGATTTAAAACACTGACATTATAAGGAGGTTTTACTCGATTATATAAATCGATTATATTGCTGTTTGTATAGGCGGCACCTACTCTAACTCCTGCTAGTCCCCATGCTTTGCTAAATGTTTGACTTACAATCAGATTTTCATATTGATTGATTTTTGCTATAAATGACTCCCGGATACTAAAATCGATATATGCTTCGTCAATGATTACAATTCCATCAAAGTTTTCTAAAATATATTCAATGTCTTCAACAAGAAAAGTGTTTCCTGTTGGATTGTTAGGTGAACAAATAAAAATTATTTTTATTTCCGGATCACCTAGCCAGGATTGTAGCTGGTTTAAATCAATCTGAAAGTCATTAGTTAATGATTGCTTTATCAACTCAACATTATTGATATTGGCAGACACATCATACATTCCATAGGTAGGAGAAAAAGTCAGTGCCTTGTCTGTTCCGGGTTCACAAAAAATCCGGAATGCTAAATCAATGGTTTCATCACTCCCGTTTCCAATAAAAATTTGATTGGGGGCTACGTTTTTAAGATTCGATAATTTCTTTTTAATTTGAATTTGCTGTGAATCCGGGTAACGGTTTAATCTTCCATATGGATTTTCATTGGCATCTAAAAAAACATCTGCTATTCCCTTAAATTCATCTCTGGCCGATGAATATGGGGTCAGGTTGCGAATATTTTTTCTAACTATATTTTTTAAATTGATTGTTTTCATTTCGTTATAAATTAAAGTCACTTCATCATGAGGTTAATTAAATAGATTTTAATCGAATTGAAACTGCATTTTTATGTGCTTGCAGTCCTTCTGATTCAGCCATTAATTCAATAGTATTTCCAATATTTTTTATTCCTTCTTTTGATAGTTTCTGAAATGTAATTTTCTTGACAAAACTATCTAATGAAACTCCGCTATAATTTTTAGCGTAACCAAATGTGGGTAGAGTGTGATTAGTTCCTGAAGCATAATCACCGGCACTCTCGCAACTGTAATTTCCTAAAAATACTGAACCTGCATTCGTAACTTTATTTATAAAATTTTCTGCTTTTTCGGAAGCAATGATTAAGTGTTCAGGAGCATATTTATTACTAAATTCAATACACTTTTCAATCGTAGAAAAAAATAGCATTCTGCTATTCTCCAATGCTTTTTCAGCAATTTCCTTTCTTGGTAATTCGTTTAACTGCTTTTCTAATTTATTTGTTACCTTCTTTATGACAGCGTCATTATTGGATACTAAAATCACTTGACTATCTACTCCGTGTTCTGCCTGAGACAATAAATCTGCAGCAACAAAATCAGGGTTCGATGTTTCATCGGCTATTATTAAAACTTCACTAGGACCGGCCGGCATATCTATAGCTACTCCCTGTTGTTGTACCAGTTCTTTTGCTTTGGTAACAAATTGATTTCCCGGGCCAAATATTTTATATACTTGTGGAATGGTTTCTGTACCAAAAGTCATTGCTCCAATAGCTTGTACGCCTCCTGCTTTAAATATTTTCATAATTCCCACTAAATTTGCGGTGTATAAAATTGCCGGATTAATCGTATCTTTTTTGTCAGGTGGTGTGCATAAAATAACTTCTTTACACCCTGCAACTTTTGCTGGCACACCTAGCATTAGAATTGTTGAAAATAAAGGAGCGGTTCCTCCGGGAATGTATAATCCTACTTTTTCAATTCCTATGCTTTTTCTCCAGCATTCTACTCCTTTTGTTGTTTCAATTATTTTTATTTCTTCTTGTTGTGATTTGTGAAATTTTTCTATATTTTGCTTTGCAACAGCGATTGCCTTTTTTAATTCCCGGGAAACTTCTTTCCCGGCATTCTCAATTTCTTGCTGAGTAACTTCTAAATTAGATAATTGCACATTATCAAACAGTTTAGCGTACTTATACAATGCTTGATCTTTATTTCTTTTTACATCTTCCAGAATAGTGGCTACAGTATCATCTAATACAGATTTATCGAATTGTGTTCTTCTGCATAATCCTGACCACGCAGCTTTACCTGGATTGTCGTATATTTTCATTATTGAATCATATTTTCGATTGGACATACTAAAATTCCCTCTGCACCAGCAGCTCTCAACTCATCAATCAAATTCCAGAAATCATTTTTATTAATTACAGAGTGTACAGAACTCCAGTTTTCTTTTGCTAATGGCAAAATTGTCGGGCTTTTAATACCTGGTAAAACCTTTATAATTTCATCTACTTTATTATTGGGAGCATTTAATAATACATATTTATTTTCTCTGCCTGCTAATACCGATTGTAATCGAAATTGTATTCTATCCAGAATAGTTTGATTATCATCAGAAATTTGAGGCGATTTTACCAAAACTGCTTCAGATTTCAATAAAACTTCTATTTCCTTTAAATTATTCTTAAACAAAGTACTACCACTGGAAACGATATCGCAGACGGCATCTGCCAGTCCAATATTCGGGGCAATTTCTACCGATCCGTTAATGATATGTAAATTAGCTTTTATCTGTTCTTTTTTAAGAAATTTTCCTACGGTTTCAGGGTATGAAGTGGCAATTTCCTTTCCATTTAAGTCTGCTAAACATCTTGCACCGGAAGTTTTGGGTACTGCTATGGAAACTCTACATTTAGAGAATCCTAATTTTTCTATTACCTCAATATTGTTTCCTTTTTCTACAATTAAATTTTCTCCAATAATTGCAATATCTACTACTCCATCTCTTAGATATTGAGGGATATCTCCACTTCTTAAGAAGAAGACTTCTAAAGGAAAATTTCTTGCAGAAGCTTTTAATTGATCTTTCCCGTTATCAATGGAAATGCCAATAGCTTTTAAAAGTTTTAAAGATTCCTCGTTAAGCCTGCCTGATTTCTGAACTGCTAGTTTTAGTTTACTCATTTAGTCTTGAATTATTTGTTTGAGTAAATCTTTGAATTTATGTAGTGATTCAAACTAAAAATCCATTTGATTTGCTCAAACGGATTTTAAATTTTATGGGTGAAATTAGATACATAGTCATTCTCAATTCGCCTGAGTGTAAAAATGAAAATGATGATGTAATTGAATAAATGTCATTAGTAATAATTTATAAAGCAAATTTAAGTAATATTTTTTTTAATGACCAAATAAAATTGCCTATAATTAACATTTTTTTATAATCCTCTTTCTAATCAACTCATTTAAAGTTTCCTTATTTGAAAGGTTGATATTTTTCATCTTTTTTACTTTTTAATAAATTTAGTTTTAAAAGATTTTCTGCTGAATTTACAACAGGAAACTTAAAAAAAATTTGAATATTCACATAATCTATAATTGGTTTTTATATTATTAAAATACTGATATTTAAGTATTTATATAACAAATCAGATAGTCATATCATTTTATTCTTTTTAGTAAATATTGCCCTCGATTATGTTTTCTGCTTTTTCTTTTTAGCAGCAGGAAACAATACATTATTTAATATCAATCGATACCCTGGAGAAGTAGGATGTAAATCCAGTTCAGTTTTAGGATCTCCTACTCTATGTTGATAATCCTCAGGGTCATGACCTCCATAAAAAGTGAATAATCCCTTTCCTTTAGTTCCGTGAATATATCGGGCTTCTCCGTTGGTTTTATTTTCCCCTAAAATCATCACGGCAGATTTAATTAATCTATGCTCAAAAGAAGTTGTTTGTCCCATAAAACCTTTGACCATCTGGGTATGGTTTTGACATAGCATGGCAGGAACTTGATCCCATTTAGCGGAAAAATCTTTCAATACAAAATAATCAGTTTCTTTGTGAATTCTTCGCTTTCTGGTCATATCAATTGAAGAAAATTCATAGGTTGTCGGGTTTCGTATCAATTCAAAATTTTTAAAGGCAAAGGTTTTATTAAAATCAATTTTCGATTGATAATTGACTTCTGACGGATCGCCATCGAACATTGTTTCACAAATATCAACTCCATCTGCTGACAATGCGATATCAAAACTATCTGTAGCAGAACACATAGCGAACATAAAGCCTCCTCCAATTACAAAATCTCTAATTTTTTTAGAAACATCTCGTTTTCCTTCCGATACTTTTGTATATCCTAATTTTGTTGCTAAAGCTTCGGCATTTTTTTTCTGCTGAATATACCAGGGTGCAGTTCTGAATGCTCCATAAAACCGACCATATTGTCCTGTGAAATCTTCATGGTGTAAGTGTAGCCATTCATATAATACCAATTTATCTCCTAAAACTTCCTCATCATATACTATATCAAAAGGAATTTCTGCGTAGGTTAGCACCATAGTTACAGCATCATCCCAAGGCATTTTATCTTTTGGTGAATATACTGCTATTTTAGGTGCTTTTTCTAAAATAACAGCTTCCTGATTTTTGTCTGGAGAAGATATTTCTTCTAAAATTAACTGAGCTTTAGCATCTGATATAACTTGATATGAAACTCCGCGGATTTTACATTCTTGTACGACAGCCTCATTATTTTCTATCAGAAAAGCACCGCCATCATAATTTAATAACCACTTAGCTTTCAATCCATCTTGAAGTCCATAGTACACAATTCCGTACGCTTTTAAATGATTTTTTTGATTATCATGACTCATGGGTAAATAGATAAAAGACGCCCATACGGTATTTGATAATAGAATTAAAGTTAGTAAATAAATATTTTTCATTCAGGAGATATTTAAAGTTAAAATTACCGGGCTAACAGAGGTTGGGTTTTGAAATTTCTTCTAATTATTTTTCATAAGTTTTTAAAAAATATAAATTCTCTCTTTCCAGTCCAATTATATTTTTTTCGGAATTTTCAGATTAAAAAACAGAAATTATATTAAACATATTCATCTGAAATTTTTAGTATTCATCACAAAAGAAGTATTTATTTTGCTAAAAACACACTTTTTTCTTCATTATATTTTATTTAAAAAGGCGAATCTTTATTGTTATTACCATCAGAATCTGAATTGAATGAATTCATACTTGATTGAAATTCGTTGCTAAATCCTTCTTCCAGATCTGAAAATTCCGCTAAATGTTTTGTAAACTTCAAACGTATCTTATCTAAACCACCATTACGATGTTTTGCTACAATAAACTCTCCTTGTCCTTCACATGGAGTATGATTATCATCATCCCAATCTGTCATCCCATAATATTCAGGACGATAAATAAATGATACAATATCGGCATCTTGCTCAATAGCCCCGGATTCACGTAAATCGGATAATAACGGGCGTTTACTTCCTGTGCGGGTTTCAACAGCACGCGACAGCTGTGAAAGTGCAATTACTGGTACATTTAATTCTTTTGCCAATGCTTTTAAATTACGGGAGATTGCAGAAATTTCCTGTTCACGATTTCCTCCTGATCCACCGGCGGTCATTAGTTGTAAATAATCAATGACTAATATTTTCACTCCGTGTTTAGATACCAAACGACGTGCTTTCGCACGTAAGTCGAAAATTGATAATGCCGGCGTATCATCTATAAATATTGGTGCATCTGACAGCTTCTTTACTTTTACATTCAGTTGCTCCCATTCATGTGGTTCTAAATTACCTTTGCGTAATTTCTCTGAATTTAATCCTGTCTCAGAAGAAATCATACGTGTAATTAACTGTACAGATGACATCTCTAAGGAAAATAGTGCTACAGGGTATTTAAAATCTATCGCCATGTTTTTGGCCATCGAAATTACAAAAGCTGTTTTTCCCATACCAGGACGTGCGGCAATAATAATTAAATCGGTAGACTGCCATCCTGAGGTAAGTGCATCCAGCTTTGTAAACCCGGTGGTTAAACCACTCATTCCTTCCTGATTAGATATTTCCTGTATTTTATCAAGGGCTTGTTGTACTAAGGATTGTGCGTTTTCAGGTTCTTTTTTAAGGTTTCCCTGTGTTATTTCAAAGATTTTTCCTTCAGCTTCATCTAATAAATCAAAAACATCTGAAGTTTCATCATAAGCACTTTCTATTATTTCTGAAGAAATCCAGATTAATCTTCTTTGGATATACTTTTGGAGTATTACTCTTGAGTGAAACTCAATATGTGCAGAGGAAGCAATTTTTTGAGTTAAACCGATGATATAAAAATCTCCTCCTGCTAGATCCAGTTTTCCAGATTTTCGTAATTGATTTGAAACGGTTAATAAATCAATAGGTTCAGAATTTTGGAATAATTTATAAATCGCTGCATAAATCTCCTGGTGTCTTCTGTCATAAAAAACTTCGGGGTGTAAAATATCTATTACCTCATCAATCCCTTTTTTATCAGTCATCATGGCTCCTAACACTGCTTCTTCTAAGTCTGGTGCTTGTGGTGGTAATTTTCCTTTTTCCAGATTTATAATTTTAGATCTGTCTGTTTTAGTACTCCTTAAGTTTTTTGTTTTCTCCATATCAACAAAAGTAATTTTTTAAGTTCATATTGCTCCCAGCTTATACAGATTTTCTTTTTTCACAAAATATGTCAACAAAATTGTTATTAATCTGTTGATAACATCTAATATTTTTTATTTTTGAAATAATGAAAATACATAAAAAACACGTTTTTTTTGCTATTTTGTTGCCTCTTCAATTTTTTTTAGTGCAATATCTAAGTCAGAAATCAGCTTTAATTGAAAAATATTATTCTAATGGAATATATCCTTATATTTCAATATTTTTGAGATTTTTGTTCGGGTGGATTCCTTTTTCATTTGGAGATATTTTAGGAATGATATTGGTTGCTCTTTTTTTATTTGAAATCTGTAACCTTTTTAAAAATACATTTAGGGGTATTATTCTCAAACTGATACAATTTATTGCTTTTTTATCGATTGCTTACTTTTGTTTTTATTTTTTTTGGGGGTTAAATTATTTTAGAGAACCTTTAGCTAAAAAGCTACATCTTAAACAATCAAAATACACTACAGAGCAATTAGTGAGTGTAACTCATAAGATTATTGAAGAACTTAATCAATTACAGAATGAGATTACGCAGAATGATTCTTTAAAAGTTATTGTTCCATATTCCTCTGCTGAAGTATATGTCAAAGTTCCTTTGGCTTATCAAAAATTAGCTGAAAATTTTCCTCAGTTAGCTTATAAAACTCCCTCTATTAAGAGTTCGATAGTAAGTCTTTTCCAATCGTATAACAGTACTTCCGGCTATTTAAATCCAATTACCGGTGAAGCACAAATTAATAATATGATTCCTAAACCTGACTTTCTTTCAACAGCAACACATGAAGTAGCACATCAAATAGGTTGGTCTGCTGAAAATGATGCGAATTTTGTTGGTTTTTTAGCCTGTATTTACAGTAACGATGTTTATTTTAATTATTCGGGATATCGAATGGCTTTTCGGTATTGTATGAGGGAAATCAGAAAAAGAGACAGCTCAATATATAAATCACTTTGGAAAAACACACACAAAGGAATTGCTAAAGATTTAAAAGATAATTATTTGTTTTGGAAACAGTATGAAAATTCTATAGAGCCTTATCTAAAAAAAGGATATAATTCTTACTTAAAGGCGAATAATCAAATAAAAGGAATAAAATCTTACAGCTACGTTGTAGATTTGCTCATCGCATATTTTGAACAAAAAAAATTATGAACTATTTTATCTCCATTTGGATTCTCTTATTAATTTCTTCCTGTAATTCGGGCGAATTAACAAAAGTTTTTAACTGTAATACAATCAAAATCTATAATTTAGATTCAACAGACGATTTTAAAAAAATATTTACCGTTAAATTTCCAAAGCACTGGAAAACCAAGCTATATTACGATGATGTTATTTCTTCTGTTTATTCTGCTGATACTACCTTAAATTTAACCAAATCAGTATTAATAGATGTTTCTTTTATTGCTAATACAGCTAGTATCGACGATAATTTTATTATTAAGGTAAAAAATGATAACACTACAATGCAATTAAAGGAAGTACAATCAAAAAAAATAAAATTTAAAAAAAACAATGCTTATTACAATTTAGCTAAAGGGAAAAAAGGAAAGTTTGATTATCATGTTTTAAATCTTTTTAGCAAAGGAACTATGGGTTTTTTATATGTAAAAACAGAAATTTATGGTGATTCCTTAGTAAATGAACGCTTGTGTACTGCTATCCGGCTTATAGAAAAAATTCAATATAAATAAACCCTTTTCAGAATATTAAAACTTTACAATAATGAACAAAAAACATATCATTAAACGATTTATTTCCTATGTGACTATCGATACTGAATCTGATTCTGATAATCCAAATTTTCCAAGTACCGAAAAACAATGGGATTTAGCTCGTCTGTTAGAAAGAGAGCTTAAAGATATTGGAATGAAAGATGTAAAATTGGATGAGAATTGTTATTTGATGGCTACATTACCCGGCAATCTCGATTATGAAGTACCAACCATTGGTTTTGTCGCTCACATTGATACAAGTCCTGATTTTACCGGAACAAATGTAAATCCTCAAATTCATGAAAATTATGATGGTAAAGACATTGTTTTAAATGAAAAAGAAAACATCATTTTATCCCCTTCCTGTTTTGAAAGCTTATTACAATATAAAGGTCAAACCATTATTACAACAGATGGAACTACTTTATTAGGAGCCGATGATAAAGCCGGAATTACAGAAATAGTTTCTGCTATGGAATATTTAATTCAGCATCCGGAAATTAAACATGGAACTATCCGCATTTGTTTTACTCCGGATGAAGAAGTAGGAAAAGGAGCTCACAGGTTTGACATTGAAAAATTTGGAGTACAATGGGCATATACTATAGATGGTAGTCAGATTGGAGAATTAGAATATGAAAATTTTAATGCTGCGGGTGCAATAGTAACTATAAACGGAAAAATAATTCACCCCGGATATGCTAAAGGAAAAATGATAAATTCTATGATTATTGCCGGTCAGTTTATTAATGCGTTACCTGCTAAAGAAGTCCCGGAACATACTACAGGCTATGAAGGTTTTTTCCATTTGTATACTATGAAAGGTAACGTTGAAAAAACGGTATTAAAATACATCATCAGAGATCATGATATGGGTCTTTTCCAACAACGAAAACAATTAATCTTAGATACTGCCAAGCAAATCAATGAACGAGCAGGAAGACAGGCTGTTCATGTTGAAATTAAAGATCAATATTTTAATATGAGAGAAAAAATTGAACCTGTTATGTACATTGTTGATATTGTTGAAGAAGTCATGAAAAATCTACACATTACTCCTTTAATAAAACCAATTCGGGGAGGGACAGATGGTTCTCAACTTTCGTATAAAGGATTGCCTTGTCCTAATATTTTTGCAGGAGGACATAATTTTCATGGCAGATATGAGTATGTCCCTGCAGAATCTATTATAAAAGCTACTGAAGTAATTGTTGGAATTGCTGAAAAAGTCGCTGTTGAATTTCGTTAACTTCTTTTAAAATAATTTCATAAAATAAAAAACTCCGGTAAGTTTTTACCGGAGTTCTTAATTAACCTCCTATTAAAATCAAATATATGAAAACACTATCTTGTTAATATCGATTTCGTGGCTAATATAATACTATTTTTTGATTATAACAGGTTAGTTAACAATTTTTAATACTAAAAAGTATAATTTTTCTATATAGAAGTATATTTTGTTATATTCTAAAATTCTATCTTTATAAACTCCTATATCTATATATTTGATTATTAAAAAGTAAAAAATATGAATCACAATTTATTATCCGATTTAACAAGAAATCATGGGAGTCCTTTGTATGTGTATGATACAGAAAAAATTAAAACCCAATATAGACGAATTATTAATGCTTTTTATAAGATTAAAAACGTGAAAATTAACTATGCAGTAAAAGCACTATCTAACATAAATATTTTAAAAATTTTTAATCAATTAAATAGTGGGCTGGATACTGTCTCAATTCAAGAAGTAAAATTAGGTTTATTGGCTGGTTTTGAACCCAAGGATATCATTTATACCCCTAACGGGGTATCTTTAAAGGAAATTGAAGATGCAGCTAAATTAGGTGTTCAAATTAATATCGATAATCTTTCTATTCTTGAACTCTTTGGTCAAAAGCATCCATCTATCCCGGTTTGTATTAGAATTAATCCACATGTAATGGCTGGTGGTAATTCAAAAATATCTGTAGGTCATATTGATTCTAAATTTGGTATTTCTATTTATCAAGTACCTCATATTAAAAGGGTTGTAAAAAATACAGGAATGCATATTAATGGTATACACATGCATACAGGCTCTGATATTTTAGATGTAGATACTTTTTTAATGGCTACGGAAACTTTATTTAATACGGCGAAGCAATTCAATCAAATTGAGTTTATTGATTTCGGGAGTGGTTTTAAAGTTCCTTATAAAAGAGGAGATCTCTCTACTGATATTGAAGATTTAGGAAAACATTTAACAAAGAGGTTTAATGGGTTTTGCAAAGAATATGGCAGAGACTTAACGTTAATTTTTGAGCCGGGTAAGTTTTTAGTAAGCGAAGCAGGATATTTTTTAACCACAGTAAATGTAATTAAACAAACTACATCTACTGTATTTGCAGGAATTGACAGTGGATTAAACCACTTAATAAGACCTATGTTTTATAATTCATATCACAATATTCAAAATTTATCAAACCCTGAAGGACGAGAACGTTTTTACAGTGTGGTAGGATATATTTGTGAAACAGATACTTTTGGTACTAATCGAAGAATCAATGAAATCAGAGAAGATGATATTTTATGTTTTCATAATGCCGGTGCTTATTGCTTCTCTATGGCTTCAAATTATAATTCTCGTTACAAGCCCGCAGAGGTTATGATTCATGAAGGAAAAGATTATTTAATCAGGAAAAGGGAAACCTTTAATGATATTATAAAAAATCAAGAAATTGTATTATAATAATAATTTTCTGAAAAAATTGAAACTGTGACAGGGATAACTATTTCATTCTTTTAGATAGAAGTAAACTATCGAGAAAGTAGAGTTTATTATTTTTCATAATTTTAATAACCCTGATGAAAATTAACTTTTTCAGTTGTGCAACAATCTCAAATTATGAAAAGTACATATGATAAATATATTTCCCCGTTCTACAAAAATTTATAAAAGAAAATCCTAGTTTTCTCTTAGTAAAAAAATATCATGTTCAGGTTTTATAAACTAAAGAAAGCATAACCGATTTAAGCATACCTTTATAAATAAATATTTTTTGTACTGAATTTTACTTTTCAGCTATTACTTCAAATATGATATCTGTCACTACATTTCTATGTAAACGCACAGAAGCGTTATATTTCCCTAGGTTTTTTACATTACCTCCTGTAACTTTTATATATTTTTTATCAAGTTCTGTTCCTTTCTTAGCTAAAGCCTTTGCGACATCCGCATTGTTAACAGAACCAAATAATTTATCTCCGATTCCAACTTTAGAAGCAATTTTTAATTCATATTCTTTAATAACTTTTGCTGCTTTATTAGCATCTTCTACTAATTTAGCTTCTTTAAATGCACGTTGTTTTAAATTTTCTGCTAATATTTTTTTAGCTGAAGAGGTAGCTAAAACTCCATATCTCCTAGGAATCAGATAATTACGTCCATAACCATTTTTTACAATTACAATATCATCTTTAAAACCTAAGTTCTCTACATCTTTTTTTAATATCAATTCCATAATTCTGCTTCTTTAATTATTTTAACATATCTCCAACGTATGGCATTAAAGCTAAATGACGTGCCCTTTTAATTGCCTGAGCAACTTTACGCTGATATTTTAATGAAGTTCCTGTTAAGCGTCTTGGTAAAATTTTACCTTGCTCATTCACTAAGTACATTAAGAAGTCAGGATCCTTATAATCAATGTATTTAATACCGCTCTTTTTAAAACGACAATATTTTACCTCTTTTTTAGTTTCGATGTCAAGCGGGGTTAAATAGCGTACTTCTCCCTGTTTGTTTCCTTTAGCTTGTTGTTCAATTGATGACATAACTGATTATTTTTTTGCAGGTTTAACACGTTCTCTTCTTTTCTCAGACCAGATAACAGCGTACTTATCCAACTTTACAGTCAAATAACGCATGATACTATCATCGCGTCTGAACTCTAATTCAAAAGGAGAAATTATTTCACCTGATGATTTGAATTCGAATAAATGGTAAAAACCAGTTTTTTTCTTTTGAATTGGGTATGCTAATTTTTTTAAGCCCCAATTCTCTCTGTGGATCATTTCTGCACCTTTAGAAAGCAAATAGTCCTCAAATTTTTTTACTGTTTCCTTTATCTGAGTTTCAGATAAAACGGGATTCAAAATGAAAACAGTTTCGTAATGATTCATATAGTAAATATTAATTTTAAAGTGTGCAAACTTACAAATTTATCTTTAAATTTACCACTATCCTTGAATAAATTATTTTAAATATCGCGTTAAATCACTTGATCATTTCTTGTTTTATTATACTTCTGTTATGATAACAGCTTTACATTGTCGCACAAAATTCGTATACTTTTTCTTCTTTTATTAACAGGTTTATATCCTAATATTTTAATTCGATGATGACAAATATATGTCTTATATTCAAATACTTACTTATACATGAAGCATTCGTAACAGCAAATTCTTTAATAACTCCGAGATGTTCAAAAAACGTCCGAATAAAAATACCAATACTTTTTTATTGATTATTTTTTTTTATTATTTCTGCTAGTAGTTTTTTAGCTCGAAGTAATTTAATCTTGATATTATTAACTGGCTCATCAATTTGAGCAGAAATCTCTTTATAACTTAATTCCTGAAAAAAACGGAGAGAAATAACCTCCTGATATTTAGGCTTTAATCTTTTAATATCTCTAAGTAACTTTGTTAAATCTTGTTCAATAATAATTTTATCTTCCGGAGAAAGAGTATTATCTGCTATATTATAAATCCCTTCTTCATCTTCCTCAGTGGATTTTAATTGAATAGATGATTTTCGTTTTCTCAATGAATCCTGATATAGATTTTTAGAAATAGCAATAAGCCAGGTATTAAACTGATACTCTTCGTTAAATGAATGAATCTTGTTAAAGGCTTTAGCAAAAGTTTGTATCGTGATATCCTCTGCATCATTTTCATTACCTGTATTTTTTAACTGATAACCATACACACTTGACCAAAACATGTCCAGCAAAAAGTTAAATGACATTTGATGTCCGTTTTTTGCTTGCTCAATATGTTTAAGAATATCGTCTTTTATAGGTCGTTTTTTTAGTGTTGAGGCTCAGTACAAAAATCAAATTGATCAGGAATTTTTCCACAAAACCCACAAGCTTCATTCGATTTATTCAGCATTGGATTTTGACTGGCACAAGTTCCTGTAAATTTTCCACCTTTCTTTGCCCAAATCTTTATAGCAATACCCGCAAAAGCTAATGCTAAAAGACCAACAGTTAATAATATTAATTTCATGAAATCATTTTTATAGTACAAAGATAATGAAAATTGATTTTTTAAAGCATGTCACTTTTTTATGATTTAAGAGTCAAGGAAAATATATAAATTACTATTCTTAATGAACCCATCTAAACCTGTGCAGTAAAACGATTAATACCTCATATAGAATTTTTAAAAAAAGGAAACTTAAACTATAGTCACTTCAATTTCTAAGTTGATATTGAATTTTTGTTGAACAATCTTTTGGATACGTTGAGCTAATTCATAAATTTCTTTCCCTGTTGCATTTCCGTAGTTGACCAATATCAAGGCTTGTTTTTCGTGAATTCCGACATCACCAAACCGTTTCCCCTTAAAACCACTCTGTTCTATTAGCCAGCCTGCAGGAATCTTTATTTTCTCTACAGGTACAGGATAATTAGGAATTACAGAATATTGATCTTTCAGTTGAGTAAAATGCGACTTGGAAATAACAGGGTTTTTAAAAAAACTACCACTATTTCCAATATCATTTGGATCAGGAAGTTTAGATTGTCTAATCGCTATAATTGCATCAGAGATATCTTTGATACCAGGGGTTAAAATGTTTCTGTCAAAAAGTTCAGATTCAATAGCTCCATAAGAAGTGTTTAAAGTGTGATTGTTTTTAGTTAATCGAAAACTTACCGATACGATTATATATTTCTCTTTAGCTTCACTTTTAAATATAGAATTTCGATACCTGAATTTGCAATCAGAATTAGAGAAGCTGATTAGTTTCTCCGTAGAAACTTCTACAACATCAACTTTGGTAATCACATCTTTCACTTCAGCACCGTAAGCACCAATATTTTGTATTGGACAGGTTCCTACATTACCGGGAATTAAAGAAAGATTTTCAATTCCCCCATAATTATTTTCGATGCACCATAAAACAAACTGATGCCAATTTTCACCGGCGTTTACAGTAAGATACACAAAATTATCATCTTCTTTATCAGTACAAATTCCTTTAGTGTTGATATGAACAACTAAATGGTTGATATCTTTTGTTAGTAGTATATTACTTCCCCCGGATAATATAAAAAAGGATTTTTCTTGTTGCAAAAGTTGTTTAAGTTCACATATTGAACTTATAGAAATAAAATGTTTGGCATTTACATCAATACCAAATGTATTATATTTTTTAAGCGATATGTTTTCCTGAATATTCAAATTAATGATTGGTATTCTTTTAAAGCTTCTTTTAGTATTTTTACGCAACGTTTTAAATCTTTTTTATTCAATACATAAGCAATACGCACTTGATTTTTTCCTTCCCCCTTAGTTGAGTAAAATCCTTCACCGGGAGCAACCATGACAGTTTCATTATTGTAATGAAAACTTTCAAGAATCCATTGCGCAAAATCTTCAGAGTTATCAACCGGCAGCTCAGCAATACAGTAAAAAGCTCCTTTGGGCTTTGCTACCTTAACTCCTTCAATTTTTTCCAATTCAGAAATTAATATATTTCTGCGTTCTGCATATTCTTCAATTACATTATCAAAATAACTTTGAGGAGTATCTAAAGCCGCTTCACTAGCTAACAAGGCGTATGTTGGTGGACTCAGACGTGCTTGTGCAAATTTAACTGTTGTCTGAATGAATTGCTTGTTTTTAGAGACAATACAACCGATTCTTGCTCCGCACATGCTGTAACGTTTAGAAACAGAATCAATTACAACAGCGTTATTTTCTATACCATTCTCTCTTAGTATTGAATAATGTTCTTCCCCGTCGTATGCAAACTCACGATACACTTCATCAGCAATTAAAAATAAATCATATTTTAAAACGATTTCTTTTAATTTTTTAATCTCTTTTTTACTATATAAATATCCTGTAGGATTTCCGGGATTACAAATTAAAATAGCTTTGGTTTTTTCAGTAATTAATTTTTCAAAATCTTCAATTTCAGGTAAAGCAAAATTATCTTCAATAGAAGAAGTTACAGGAATTACTTTAATTCCTGAAGCAACAGAAAACCCGTTATAATTTGCATAAAAAGGTTCAGGAATAATTATTTCATCCTCCGGATCGGTAATACTCCCAATAGTGAATAACAGAGCTTCAGACCCGCCGGTAGTAACAACAATCTCATTAGAAATTACGTTAATATTATTTTTAGCATAATATTTAGAAAGTTTATTTCTGTATGCTTTAGAACCTTCAGATCTTGCATACGATAATACTTCAATCGAATTATTTTTTACCGCATTTAGTGCTGCCTGAGGAGTTTTAATATCTGGTTGTCCTATGTTTAAATGGAAAACTTTTACTCCTTTTTTTTTCGCATTTTCTGCATAAGGTACTAATTTACGAATAGGTGATTGTGGCATAGAATTTCCCTTGTTAGAAATTGAAGGCATATTTTAAGATTTTATTAGTTGTTTATTTGGAGCAAATTTGCAAAAATATATTTGAAATTAAATACTTTTTTATCTTGGAAAGATTACAGTTCGTATGTAGTCAAATGGTTAAAAGTATCTTAAAATCTGCTGAGTTAACTAATTTGATTGTATATTCAATTAAAAAATATAAAATTTATAAATTGAAGAACCTATTATTATTCTTACTATTCTTTTTTATTTTTTATTCTGGTTACTCTCAGGGAAAGTTTCAATTTTATGGTAAAAATGATACAAAACAAAAAATTAATTTTAAACTTATTAACAATTTAATTGTTATTCCTCTAAAAATAAATGGGAAAGAATTGTCATTCATATTAGATACCGGAGTTAACAGAACTATTTTGCTCAATCTGACTGTAAATGATAGTTTAGGGTTAAAAAATATAAAAAAAACTCAACTCAAGGGATTGGGTAACAGTGAACCTGTTGAAGCACTAATTTCAAAAAATAATCATTTTCAAATCGCTAATATTGTTAATTCTAATGAAGATTTATATATCGTTTTAAAAGATAATTTCAATATATCTTCAAAAATGGGGGAACCTATTCACGGAATAATCGGTTCTGATTTGTTAAAAGATGTAATTGTAAAAATTGATTATCCAAATAAGGTATTAACTTTTTATAATCCTAAAAAATACACCTTCAAAAAATGTAGAAAATGTGAAGAGGTTGATTTAGAATTTCACAGAAATAAACCTTATATAAATGCATTTATACAACTTGATACTATTTCTAATAAAAAAATAAAAATAAAATTATTGATTGATTCCGGAGGAAGTGACGCTCTATGGTTATTTGAAGGAACAAATAAAAACATCAGAACTCCTAAAAAATATTTTGAAGATGTTTTGGGGGAAGGATTAAGCGGAACCGTTTATGGTAACAGAAGCAGAATACCCGAATTTAGATTAGGAAAGTTCATAATTAAGAAGCCAACCATTTCATTTTTAGATACTTCATCAACAGTTCATGCAAGAAAATTCAAATCAAGAAATGGAAGTATAGGAGGAAATATCTTAAAAAGATTTAAAATCTGGTTAGATTATCCCAACAAAAGAATAATATTAAAGAAAAACGGATTCTTTAAAAACGGATTTTATTATAACATGAGCGGGGTATTTGTAATTTATGATGGGAAAGAATTTGTTAAAGAAGAAGTTAAAGCTACGAAATTAAACTCCTATGACACAAGAACAGAAAACTCTTCCGGAAATATAACAATAAAGTTTACAACTAATTATAAATATTCTTTTAAACCGGCATACAAAATCAATGATATTATCAAAAACTCTCCGGGAAGTAAAACAGGATTGAAAAAGGAAGATGTTATCAAAAAAATAAATGGAAAACCGTCTTATAATTATACATTAGATGAAATCAATGGGCTATTCAGCCTAAAGCCGGGAAAAAATATTTCAATTGAAATAGAAAGGAAAGGGAAACGGCACAAATTTAAATTTAAACTTAAACAAAGAATTTAAATTGTAACAACATTAATTGACCAATTTTAATAAACAGAAACCCTTAAAAATTAATCATTATCAATAAATGTACTTATTCCATAACTTTAATTGTAGCCATCAGTTTTGATACCTCAATATAGAAAACCTCTTGCTTTAAAACTTGCATTAATCTATGACTGAATATTCTTTTAAGATTATTAAAATTAGAATGAAAGTAAATAATTTTTTTGAATATACCTCATACCCAAATATAATCAATCCAATAATTTGATTCAGAATCTTTTTTTCAATATGTTTTTCCTTTACCAAAAGCGGGAATTTTTTATTTTCTATATTTGAATTTGTTGTTTTTACGGAAAATGACGTTTTATATTTTAATATTCTAAAAAAATAACTAATGCAAAATCAACCTATATTCATAAATGATGCTGTTGTTTTCGGGATTTTAATGATTTCACTCGGATTTGTTTTTTATACAGAAAATATAAAAAAAGGATTTTGGGGCAAATTTTATAAAATTGTTCCAGGATTATTATTATGCTACTTAATCCCTGCACTTTTTAATTCATTTGGAGTTATCTCTGCTGACACTTCAAAAATATACTACATAGCAAGTCGGTTTTTATTACCCGCTTCACTTGTTTTGATGACTTTAAGTATTGATTTAAAAGCCATTTTTAGCTTAGGTTCAAAAGCATTAATCATGTTTTTCACCGGCACAACAGGAATTATCATCGGTGGACCTGTTGCTGTTCTGTTAATTTCCTTAGTTTCCCCGGAAACTGTTGGCGGAGTTGGTTTTGATGCAGTTTGGAGAGGATTATCTACCTTGGCCGGTAGTTGGATTGGCGGTGGTGCCAACCAAGCTACTATGCTTGAAATTTACCAATACAATCCGGAAAAATACGGAGGAATGGTATTAGTAGATATTGTTGTTGCCAATATCTGGATGGCCTTACTATTGATTGGAATTGGAAAATCTGATAAAATAAATACATGGTTAAAGGCTGATAATTCAGCTATTGAAGAATTAAAACAAAAAGTGAATTCGTTTACTGAAAGCGTTACCAGAAATCCAACATTAACAGATTTAATAATTATTCTGTCTTTAGCTTTTGGAATCGTAGGAATTGCCCATTTCGGAGCGGAGTCTATTTCAACGTTTTTAAAAAACAATTTTGCTGTAATTGCAGATAAAACTTCTGCTTTTTCTTCTTTTTCTTCTAAATTCTTCTGGGTGATTACCATAGCCACAGTCATTGGAATCTTACTTTCTTTTACCAAAGCAAAGAATTATGAAGGTGCGGGAGCTAGTAAAATTGGAAGTGTTTTCATCTATATATTAGTAACTACTATTGGTATGAAAATGGATTTATCAAAAATTATAGAAACCCCCGGTTTAATTCTCATTGGTTTGATTTGGATTACTATTCATGCAGGACTTCTGATTTTCATTGCCAAATTAATAAAGGCACCTTATTTCTTTCTGGCAGTAGGAAGTCAGGCAAATGTTGGTGGTGCTGCTAGTACTCCGGTAGTTGCAGCTGCTTTTCATCCCTCTTTGGCTACAGTTGGGGTTCTGTTGGCTGTTTTCGGATATATAACAGGTACTTATGGAGCTATTTTGTGTACAATTTTACTGGAAATAGCTTCTAAAGTTTCTTAAAATTATCCATACTCACAACTGAAAACCAAGGCTCCATAAAAAAATTTATTGTCGTAAATATGATTTCTTTATCTGATAAATTTAGAGAATTTTATAACCTGAAGTAGTTTAAAAACAATACTCAATAAAAATTCTGACAAATTTATTGCATGATATTAGTTAGTTAATTAAAACTTCGTTGTCTTTTTGCTTCAAAAATGATAATTGCAGCTGCTACAGAAAGATTTACCGAATCTATTTCTCCTTGCATGGGAATGTTAATATTCTGAGTTGCTTGTTCTCTCCAGATTTCAGTTAAGCCATTTGCTTCGGTTCCTATAACAATTGCAGATGCCTTACTATAATTTTCTTTATAATATTCATTAGAATTTTGTAGTACAGCACTATAAATATTAATTTCTTTTTCTAATAAAAAACCAACAATATTTTCAGAAGAATCTACAATTATCTGATTTGTGAAAATACAACCAATACTAGATCGTATTATATTAGGATTGTAGAGGTCTGTTTTAGGATTGGCAATTAACACAGCATCAACTTTGGCAGCGTCTGCCGTTCGCAACATAGCACCAATATTGCCAGGTTTTTCAATACTCTCCATCACTAAAATTAACGGATTGAGGTTCCTAAATGCTAACTGATTCAATGTTAAACTTCTTGTTTCTGCTACAGCTATAATACCTTCCGTAGAATCTCTGTATGCTAATTTTTCATAGATTTCTTTGGTAATTTCGATAAGAATATCAGAAGTATATAATATTCTAATATCTTTAGTATAAATTTCAGAAACTATTAATATGTTTTTAAGAATATATCCTCCTTTTGAAGCCAAAAAAATTTCTCTTTCTCCTTCTATTAAGAAAAGTCCCTGTTTTTTACGCTCACGTGATTTCTTCCTTAATTTAATAAGGTTTTTTATGAATGGGTTTTGGAGACCGATTATTTTTTTCATCAACAATAAAAATACCTGACTATAGTGATTTATAAGTGTTGCAAATTGATAAAATATAATTTGAACTTTTAAGTATGAGGAAGAAAAAAGAAGCTATCTTTTATTAACATTAATCCGTTGTAACTAAAATTCTATCATTATGAGTGTAAAAGATAGCTTCTTAAAAATATACTAATTCTTTAAATTTATCGAAGCTAAATTACATTATTTTTATCTTAAAAATAAATTTCTACTGTCAAATTTTAGAAATAATCGAGAAGAATGTAGATTATTTAGCCGAAGAATCAATAATAATTAGTTATTAAAATATACAGAAAAATCAAATTCTAAGCTTTAAGAAATCTGCATTTAATTCTTTTTTATAAAATCTTATATGTTGTTTTAATATTCATATCCCAAAATTAGTTTTTTTTCTATGTAATATAAATTACTCAAAAAAAGGGATCTATAAAGTTAATGTTCCTGTAAAATACTCAGATAAGCAACAGAATACTTTGCTGTTTCTTTCATTTTTCTAAATATGAAGCATTTATAAAAATATGTTTTTACATAGAAGAATGAGATTGTAACTAATGAAGAGTTAGCTGGGCTTACGAGAGCGGTAGCTCATTTGCCATTACCCTTTTTTAAAGTTTAGAGAAAAGTAATTATCTGAACTTTAAGTGAAGATATAATTATAGAAAATATTATTTATGAAATGTGGACGAAAATCAAAAGTAAGAAAAAAATCATTCAAAATCAGGTTTTTAACTCAGATAGAGGGATGTAGTATGCTTCAAACACTATGAGATTAATTTTTAATAAAAAACATACTCATACAACACAATCCATGAACAGGAAAGGAGTTTGGCAGGATATTACTTTATTTACTTAAATACATTTTCCTTCGAGAATATAAATCATAAAACTCATCATCTCTTAAGCTATTAATAAATAGTATACTTTCTCCGGTACTCTTCATTTCTGGTCCCAACTTCTTATTTACATTGGGAAATTTATTAAAAGAGAAAACAGGTTGTTTAATTGCATATCCTTTTAATTGAGGGTTGAAATCAAAGTCAGTTACTTTTTTCTCTCCTAACATTACTTTTGTTGCATAATTGACATAAGGTTCTTTATAAGCTTTTGCAATAAAAGGTAATGTTCTTGAGGCTCTTGGATTTGCTTCAATGATATATACTTTATCATCCTTAACAGCAAATTGAATATTGATTAAACCCACAGTTTTTAGTGCCAGTGCGATAGTCTTAGTGTATTCTCTGATTTGTTCTAATACCAATTCTCCAAGGCTAAATACAGGTAACACTGCATTAGAATCTCCTGAGTGAATTCCACAAGGTTCAATATGCTCCATAATACCCGCTATATATATATTTTCACCATCACAAATCGCATCTGCTTCTGCCTCAATAGCTCCTTCTAAGTAATAATCTAACAGTAGTTTATTATTCGGTATTTTACGTAACAAATCTACCACATGTTCCAGTAATTCTTCTTTATTGATGACAATCTTCATTCCTTGACCTCCTAACACATACGAAGGGCGGACTAAAATTGGGAAGTCTAATTCATTAGCCAATGCTAATGCCTCATCCGCTGTAGTAGCTACGCCAAATCTTGGATAAGGAATATTATTATCTTTTAATAGGGTAGAGAAACTCCCTCTGTCCTCAGCTAAATCCAAAGCTTTATAATTTGTTCCGATAATTGGAATATCATATCTGTCCAGTTTTTCTGCTAATTTAAGTGCTGTTTGTCCTCCTAGCTGAACAATAACACCTTCAGGTTTTTCATGTTTAATAATGTCATAAATATGCTCCCAAAAAACCGGCTCAAAGTATAATTTATCTGCTGTATCAGAATCTGTTGAGACTGTTTCAGGATTACAGTTAATCATAATAGTTTCATACCCGCTTTCTTTAGCTGCATAAATCCCGTGAACACAGCAGTAGTCAAACTCAATTCCCTGACCAATTCTATTGGGCCCAGAGCCTAAAACAATTATTTTCTTCTTATCTGAAACCATACTTTCATTAGCAATATATTTTTTTCCATCAACAGTTTCAATTTCCTGTTCAAAAGTTGAATAATAATAGGGGGTTTGAGCCTTAAACTCAGCAGCACAGGTATCTACCAATTTATATACACGCCTAACTCCTGCTTCTTCTCTTTTTTTATACACTTGACTTTCTAAACATTCAAGCATATGAGCAATTTGTCTGTCTCCATATCCCTTTTGCTTGGCTTCCAGCAACAGATCTCTGTTTAAAGTATCAATTGTGTGTTTTGATATTTCTTTTTCTAACTGATATAAGTCTTCATATTGCTTTAAGAACCAGATATCAATTTTAGTGATATCATGGATTTTAGATAATGGAATCCCCATGTGAATAGCATCATAAATAGCAAAAATTCTATCCCATGATGCGTGTTTCAATTTATCTAAAATCTGGTTATAATCAGTATAATTTTTCCCCTCTGCCCCAATTCCATTTCTTTTAATTTCTAAAGACTGTGTAGCTTTGTGTAATGCTTCCTGAAAAGATCGACCAATTGCCATAACCTCTCCTACTGCTTTCATTTGTAGTCCTAAAGTTTTATCAGAGCCTTCGATTTTATCGAAATTCCAGCGAGGTATTTTAACGATTACATAATCTAAAGTAGGCTCAAAAAAAGCTGAGGTAGATTTTGTAATCTGGTTATCTAACTCATCTAACGTGTATCCAATAGCTAATTTAGATGCAATTTTTGCAATTGGGTATCCGGTTGCCTTACTTGCCAATGCAGAAGAACGTGAAACACGTGGGTTAATTTCAATAGCAATTATTTCTTCTTTTTCATCTGGAGATACTGCAAACTGAACATTACAGCCACCGGCAAATTCACCAATACTTCGCATCATCTTAATGGCCATATCACGCATTCTTTGATATGTTCTGTCTGATAATGTCATGGCCGGTGCCACAGTAATAGAATCTCCGGTATGAATTCCCATCGGATCCATATTCTCAATCGAGCAAATAATAACCACATTGTCATGATTATCACGTAATAATTCTAGCTCGTACTCTTTCCATCCCATCATTGCTTTATCAATCATAACTTCATGAATGGGAGAAATCTCTAGCCCTCGGGTTAGTAATTCTTCAAAATCTTCTTCGTTATAGACTATAGAAGCTCCTGATCCACCTAATGTAAACGATGATCTGATACACAAAGGAAATCCAAATTCCTGTGCTATCTCTTTGCCTTTCAGATATGAAGTAGCGGTAGCCTGAGGTGCCATTGGCACATGTATAGTTGTCATTAATTCTCTAAACTTCTCTCTATCCTCAGTAATGTTTATAGCATCAATATCAACTCCTATAATTTCAACACCAAAATCTTCCCAAATTCCTTTCTCGTCAGCTTCAATACATAAATTCAATGCTGTTTGCCCTCCCATAGTAGGCAATACGGTATCTATTTGTGGATGTTCTTTTAATATTTTTATGATTGACTTCGTTTTTAATGGTAATAAATAAATATGATCTGCCATAGAAGGGTCAGTCATGATAGTAGCCGGGTTTGAATTAATCAGAATGGTTTCAATTCCATCTTCTCTTAAAGAATGTAACGCCTGAGATCCGGAATAATCAAATTCACATGCCTGACCAATTACTATAGGACCGGATCCAATAACTAAAATCGATTTTAAATTTTTTCTTTCAGGCATTTGTTTTATTATATATTTATGTATTTGATAAAAATTAGAAACTGATTAGGTATAAAAAAAGGTGTTATTAATAAAAATAACACCTTAATATTAAATGATTCACCATTATTATTTCTTGGGTCTCGATTCAGACGAAACTGTTAATTTTTTTCTCCCTTTTGCTCTTCTTCTGGCTAATACTTTTCTACCATTGGCAGAAGCCATTCTATCGCGGAAACCGTGTTTGTTTCTTCTCTTTCTTTTCGATGGTTGATAGGTTCTTTTACTCATTTTAAAAAAAACTTCTAATATTTATATCTCCAATAGTGATATTTCCTGTTGCTAAAAGCGTGGCAAATGTACAATAGTTTTTTATTTTAACAAGCCAGAAAACATTTTTTAACTAATTTTTCAATCATTTTTTATTTTTTTATTGCGAAAACTTACTTTGTCTTACCTTTGTATAAACCTAACATTAAATGAACAATACTAAGTATGTATTCGTAACAGGGGGTGTAACTTCCTCACTTGGTAAAGGAATTATTGCTGCTTCATTAGCTAAATTGTTACAAGAAAGAGAATATTCTGTTACAATTCAGAAACTAGATCCATATATTAACATTGATCCGGGTACTTTAAATCCTTATGAACACGGAGAATGTTATGTTACCGGTGATGGTGCTGAAACGGATTTAGATTTAGGTCATTATGAGCGTTTTCTGAATATTCCTGTCTCACAGGCTAATAACGTTACTACGGGAAGAATCTATCAATCTGTAATTAACAAAGAACGTAAAGGAGAGTTCTTAGGAAAAACAGTGCAGGTAATTCCTCATATCACTGATGAAATTAAGCATTGTATTAAAATCTTAGGAAATACCGGGAATTTTGATATTATAATTACCGAAATCGGAGGTACCGTTGGTGATATAGAATCATTACCTTATATTGAAGCTGTACGACAATTACAATGGGAATTGGGGGAAGACAATTCTATCGTCATTCATTTAACTTTAGTACCCTATTTAGCTGCTGCTGGAGAATTAAAAACTAAGCCCACACAACATTCCGTAAAAATGTTGATGCAAAGTGGTATCAGACCTAATATACTGGTTTGCAGATCAGAACATGAAATATCTGAAGATATCAAACGTAAATTAGCTCTATTCTGTAACGTAAAAAAACAAGATGTAATTCAATCTTTAGATGCTGAAACTATTTACGATGTTCCTAACTTAATGTTTAATGAAGGCTTGGACAGGGTTGTTTTGGAGAAATTACGGTTATCTACTGAAAAACAACCTAAACTGGTTGAATGGAATCGTTTTATCAAAAAATATAAAAACCCAAAACATACCATAGAAATTGGTTTAATTGGTAAATATGTTGAACTACATGATTCTTATAAATCAATTACCGAAGCCTTTATTCATGCAGGATCAAATCATGAAGCGAAAGTAGACGTGCGTTGGATTCATTCTGAAGAACTTTGTATTGATAATATTGCTGAGTATTTACAAGGATTGGATGGGATTTTAGTTGCTCCCGGATTTGGAAAACGAGGTATTGAAGGTAAAATAGAAGCTGTAAAATATGCCCGTGAAAATAATATTCCTTTCTTGGGAATTTGCTTAGGGATGCAAATGACTGTTATTGAATTTGCAAGAAATGTGTTAAAACTTGAAGATGCCAATTCAACCGAAATGAATGAAAACACTTTGCATCCGGTTATTAATTTAATGGAAAAGCAAAAAAAGGTAACAGATATGGGAGGTACAATGCGTTTGGGTACCTGGGATTGTGAACTAATAAAAGATTCTAAAGCTTTTGAAGCATATAACAATACTAATATTAGTGAGCGCCACAGACATCGATATGAATTTAATAATCAGTATAAGCAAGTGATAGAAGCTGCCGGGATGACAGCTACCGGGGTTAATCCAAAAACAGGATTGGTTGAAGTGGTTGAAATTCTTTCTCATCCATGGTTTGTTGGTGTTCAATATCACCCTGAGTATAAAAGTACTGTGCTAAATCCGCATCCTTTATTTTTAGATTTCGTTGAGGCAACTATTCAAAATAAATATAATGCCTTGAATATCAAAATATAAAGTAAATTATTTTTATTATTAAATCCTTATGTTTTTTAATCTTTAGATTTACTATAAAATTTATACCCCGGCAGTGTGCCAAAAATATCCATATCTATTACTGAGAGCGTTGAACTTTTGCTATCACATTTACTATAATGATGATGTTTTCTCTGCATTTGATTTTGTGGATTTTTACTAACCTCTAAGCTTTTATTAGCTAGAAAACCTGACTTGCAATACTTTTAATACTATTGGATTTACCCATTGAATAGTAATGTAAAAAAGGCACTCTGTTTTTTATCAATTCTTTACTTTGTGCTATGCACCATTCAATTCCAACTTGCCTCACTGCTTTATTATCTCTACATTTAACTACTTCCATCACTAACTCATCGGGTAAATCCACTTTAAAGCGATATGGAATTAGATTTAATTGTTTTTTTGTAGAAATAGGTTTTAATCCCGGAATAACAGGAACTGTAATTCCTTCTTTTCTGCATTTTTTTACAAACTCAAAATATTTTTGATTATCGAAAAACATTTGTGTAACAATATAGTCAGCTCCCATTTTTATTTTTTTCTTTAAAAAATGAATATCAGAATCTAAGCTTGGTGCTTCCATATGTTTTTCCGGATATCCTGCAACACCAATACAAAAATCTGTCGAAGATGTATTTGCCAAACTTTCATCTAAATATTTCCCTTGATTCAACCGCTCTATTTGATTTACTAAATCGCCCGCATACGTATTTCCTTCTTTTTCTGGTTTAAAATAAATTTCATTCTTTATAGCATCTCCTCTTAATGCCACCACATTATCGATATCTAAAAAATCGAGGTCGATTAAAAAATTTTCAGTGTCTTCTTTGGTAAAGCCTCCGCATAATACATGTGGAATTGCATCTACATTATATTTATTTTTAATTGCCGCACAAATTCCAACAGTTCCCGGTCTTTTTTTGACAATCTTTTTTTGTAACAACCCATTTTCTAATTCTTTATAAATATATTCTTCTCTATGATAAGTAACATCTATAAAAGGTGGTTCAAACTCCATTAAAGGATCTATATTATTAAAAATAGAATCGATATGTCTTCCTTTTAAAGGAGGCAAAATCTCAAATGAAAATCCAGTTTCTCCCTTAGACTTTCTGATATGTTCTGTAACTTTCACGAGCTTGTTTTTATTCTCTTTATGATTAAAAATTGGAATCTTTAGTTATATGCTATATTTGGATTTAACCATTTTCCGGCTTTCTCTAGTGTTATTCCTTTTCTTGAAGCATAATTTTTTACCTGATTATCTGTTATTTTACCTAATCCAAAATACCTTGCTTCTTCATTGGCAAAATAATACCCTGAAACGGTCGCTGCCGGCCACATGGCTAAACTTTCAGTGAGTTTTACTCCTATAGTTTCTTCTATTTTCAGTAACTCCCAGATAGTCTCTTTTTCTAAATGATCAGGACATGCCGGATATCCTGGTGCCGGACGAATACCTTTATAATTTTCTCTGATTAATTCTTCATTGGTTAAATTTTCATCAGAGGCATATCCCCAATGTTGTGTTCTAACTCTATGATGTAAGTACTCTGCAAAAGCCTCTGCAAAACGATCTGCTAATGCCTGTACCATAATTGCATTATAATCATCTTGCTTATTTTTAAAATCATTAGCTAATATATCTGCTCCGAAAATGGCTGTACAAAATGCTCCTATATAATCTGTCTTTCCACTTTCTTCAGGTGCAACAAAGTCTGCCAATGCATAATTCGATTTTCCTTCTCGTTTTTTTAATTGTTGACGTAAGGTTCTAAATATGGCTATTTCTTTTCCTTTCTTCCGAACAGAAATATCATCATTATTGATGGTATTTGCTTCAAACAAACCGAAAATAGCTTTGGGTTTCAGCGATTGCTGAATTACAATATTTTTAAGCATCTGTTGGGCATCTTTAAATAAATTAGTTGCTTGCTCTCCAACAATTTGATCCTCTAGAATACCGGGAAATTTCCCATGCAAATCCCAGGAACGAAAAAAGGGAGACCAGTCAAAAAATGGAATCAGTTCTTTTAACCGAACTTGCCCTAAAGTTTGAATTCCAAATTCTTTTGGCTTGAATATATTGGTTTTATACCAATTTATTTTAAACTTCTTATTACGAGCTTGTTCTAAAGAAACATATATTTTTTGTTTACTACGTTTTAAGAATTTATCACGAAACTCTTCATAATTTTTCTTTAGTTTGGCAACATATAAGTTGCTGGTTTGTTTGTTCAGTAAGTCCCCAACAACGGTAACTGCTCTTGATGCATCATTTACATGAACAACAGCATTTTTATATTGTGTATCAATTTTAACAGCTGTATGTGCTTTTGAAGTTGTTGCACCACCAATTAATAATGGAATATCCATATTTTCACGTTCCATTTCTTTGGCTAAATATACCATTTCATCTAAAGAAGGAGTAATTAATCCTGATAATCCAATAGCATCTACTCTTTCTTTTTTGGCAATTTCAATGATTTTTTCCGGCGGAACCATTACTCCTAAATCTACAATTTCATAATTGTTACAACCTAAAACAACACTCACAATATTTTTACCAATATCGTGAACATCGCCTTTCACAGTTGCCATTAAAATCTTCCCTAAAGCTTGTTGTTCTTCATCTTTTTCAGTTTCAATAAACGGGTTTAAATAGGCTACAGCTTTTTTCATTACACGAGCAGATTTTACTACTTGTGGTAAAAACATTTTACCTTCGCCGAATAAATCTCCAACCACATTCATACCAATCATTAAATGACCTTCAACAACTTCAATCGGTTTGACCGCTTCCTGTCTGGCTTGCTCAATATCTTCAATAATAAAAGCGTCAATGCCTTTTACTAAAGAATATGTAATTCTGTCCTGCAGTGCTTTTTCCCGCCAAGATAAATCGGCAACTTTTTCTTTTTTAGTTCCTTTCACGGTTTCGGAAAAATCTAATAAGCGTTCCGTAGCATCATCCCGTTTATCTAAAATAACATCTTCAACGTGTTCCAATAAATCTTTCGGAATATTATCATAAATCTCTAGCATAGTAGGGTTTACAATTCCCATATTCATTCCTGCTTTAATAGCATAATATAAAAATACAGAGTGCATTGCTTCACGCACTACATTATTTCCGCGAAAAGAGAAGGATACATTACTAACCCCGCCGCTCACACTTGCGTTTGGTAAATTCTCGCGAACCCAACGTGTTGCTTCAATAAAATCGACAGCGTTTCTACGGTGTTCTTCCATTCCTGTAGCTACAGGAAATATGTTTAAATCGAAAATAATATCTTCCGGAAGAAAGTTAACTTTATTAACTAGTATTTTATATGAACGTTCTGCTATTTCGATTCTTTGTTTATAAGTACTTGCTTGCCCAACTTCATCAAAAGCCATAACAATTACGGCAGCTCCGTAACGTTTAATTTGGGTTGCTTCCCAAATAAATTTCTTCTCTCCTTCTTTTAAAGAAATAGAGTTTACTACTGATTTTCCTTGAACAACTTGTAATCCGGCATCTATAATTTCCCATTTAGAGCTGTCTATCATAACAGGAACTCTGGCAATATCAGGCTCGGCAGCTATTAAGTTCAGAAAGCGAATCATGGCTTCTTTTCCGTCAATTAAGCCATCATCCATATTAATGTCTATGATCTGTGCACCACCTTCAACTTGATGTCGTGCAATATCCAAAGCTTCATCAAACTTTCCTTCTTTAATTAAGCGTAGAAATTTACGTGATCCCGCCACATTCGTTCGTTCACCAACATTTATAAAATTACTTTCTGGAGTAATTATCAGAGGTTCCAAACCGCTTAATCTCATGTATCTTTTACTATCAATTTTCATTTTTTAATTATTTAACTTCCTTGTTTTTCCCTGATGAAAAAGAAAAAAATAGTCTTTATAATTTTTCTCTTAGTTCCAGATTTCCGGACTGACATTGCGTGGCTTATATTTAGTTGCCAATGTTGCTATTGCTGAGATATGTTCTGGTGTAGTGCCACAGCATCCACCAATAATATTTATTAAATCTCTCTTGAAGTATTCTTCAATTTGAGTTCCCATTTCCTCAGGAGTTTCATCATACTTTCCAAAAGCGTTTGGTAAACCTGCATTTGGATGTGCAGAAATTGCAAAATCAGTTTTGTTAGCAATGGTTTCTAAATGTGGTTGTAATAAGTTCGCTCCTAAAGCACAGTTAAATCCTACAGACAGTAATGGTATATGTGATATTGATATTAAAAATGCTTCTGCGGTTTGCCCTGAAAGTGTTCTTCCGGAAGCATCAGTAATTGTTCCGCTAACCATCACGGGAGCATTCATATTTCGTTCGTCTTTAATTTCTTCAATGGCAAATAGTGCAGCTTTGGCATTTAGGGTATCAAACACCGTTTCTACTAATAAAATGTCTGCTCCACCTTCTAATAACGCTTCTGCTTGTTGCTTATAGGCTATTCGTAATTCATTGAATGTTACAGCACGATATCCCGGATCGTTTACATCAGGTGACATACTTGCCGTTCGGTTTGTTGGTCCGATAGATCCTGCTACAAAACGAGGTTTATGAGGTTCTTTAGCAGTAAATTCATTGGCAGTTTCTTTTGCTATTTTAGCTGATTCATAATTCAATTCATAAACCAGATTTTCCATTTGATAATCTGCCATGGCAATTGTAGTTCCTGAAAATGTATTGGTTTCTACAATATCTGCTCCTGCTTCAAAGTATTTTCTATGGACAGCTTTTACTGCTTCGGGCTGCGTAACAGATAACAAATCATTATTCCCTTGTAAGGGGATTGGGAAGTCTTCAAAGCGTTTTCCTCTAAAGTCTTTTTCTGTAAACTTATACTCCTGAAGCATGGTACCCATAGCTCCGTCCAGTACAAGAATCCGTTTATGTATTTCTGTGTAAATGTTTGGCATCTCTGATAAAGTAAATTTATGTTATCAGAAAAAGAAGAGGTAATATTCTTTGGGTTATCTCTCTAGTTAAATATTATTTACATAAATTTAAATCTAAGAAACAGTAGAATGTAGCACCTTCTTTGCAAGTACAAAGACAAAGGGTTGCTAAGGTCTCAAAGGGTCTATTCCCTCCACCTTTCTTGATAACAAAAAATAAGTTAATGAACTAAATATAGTACAAATATATTTAATTTTTTTAAATTATCCACTATATAAAAATATATTGTGAAAATGGGATTATTTCAATTTTTCAGTTGTTTCCAATAAAAATAAAGTTACAAAATAAGTTCAGGTTGGTATTTTAATTTTTAACTAAAGATTTCGGATGATAAATAACGGTCTCCTCTGTCACAAATAATTGCTACAATATTTCCTTTATCAATCGTTTCTGCCAGTTTTAAAACTCCGGCAACTGCTCCTCCGCTACTCATTCCGGAAAAAACGCCTTCTTCACGGGCTAAACGGATAGTCATTGATTTGGCTTCTTCTTCATTTACTTCAAGTATTTTATCTATTTTCTCTCTTTTAAAAATTGCCGGTAAATATTCTTCTGACCACTTTCTTATTCCGGGAATTCTGGCGCCCTCTTTTGGATGTATTCCTACAATTTCAATAGTATCATTTTGTTTTTTTAAATAATCTGACACTCCTGTGATTGTTCCTGTAGTTCCCATTGCCGAAACAAAGTGTGTTACTTTACCTTCAGTATCTCTCCAGATTTCTGGTCCGGTTGTATTATAATGTGCTTTTGGGTTATCTAAATTATCAAACTGATTTAATCTGAAATATCCTTTTTTGTATTTTAATTCTAAAGCAAGATCAACAGCTCCTTCCATTCCTGCTTCTGATGGCGTAAGAATTACTTCTGCCCCATAAGCTCTCATTATTTTCACTCTTTCTATTGTAGCATGTTCCGGCATAACTAACATCATATTCACTCCTAAAACTTTTGCCATTAACGCTAAAGCTATTCCTGTATTTCCGCTTGTGGCTTCTACTAAGGTATCTCCTTTTTTTATATTCTTCTTTCTAATTGCTTCAGAAATCATAAAATAGGCTGCTCTGTCTTTCACACTTCCTCCCGGGTTATGTCCTTCTAATTTTAAGAATAACCGAACGTTTTCTTTATTGATAATATTTGTAGCTTCCACTAAAGGTGTATTTCCTACAAAATCTGTAATATTCTTTGAATTCATATACTTGGTTTTAAGTATAAATACTGTTTTGTGATTTATAAATTACGGTTGCGTTTGACTCTATTGATTTTGTAATACAAACATTTGCTCCGATGACACTATTTTTTCCTACTGTTATATTTCCAAGAATGGTAGCATTCGCATAAATTGTGACATTATTTTCTATGGTTGGATGTCTTTTAACTTCTGCTAAATCTTTTTCCACTTGAATTCCTCCTAAAGTTACTCCCTGATAAATACTTACTTTATCTTGTATAACTGTTGTTTCACCAATAACAACTCCTGTTGCATGATCGATAAAGAAGAATTCCCCAATAGTGGCACCCGGGTGAATGTCTACCCCTGTAATTCCATGTGCATATTCACTCATCATTCTTGGTAAAACGGGTACATTTATTTTATATAATTCATGGCTTAAACGATAGATTGCTATGGCATGAAATCCAGGATAGGCGAAATACACTTCTACTAAACTTTTACATGCCGGGTCTTTTTCTTCAAAAACTTTTGCATCAAAATCTAATTTTTTTCTTATCTCACAAAAAGAGGTTTGGTAATACATCCATATCTCCTGGGCTTTATCAACAGATAAGCTATTCAGGATTTTTAAAAACTGTCTTTTAAGATGATTTTCTTTTTCCTGACAGACATCATTAAACAAGGCATAAAATAGTTGTTTTGTAAAAGTTTCTACATCGTCTTTTAATGATAAATCATAGGTATTAAATTGCATATTCTTTTTTTATAAAATAACTAATTTTCCGGTGCTAATTCTACTTCTAAGCCTTCTAAATCCGGGGTTATTTGAATTTGACATCCCAGTCGACTATTATCCTGTACATTGAATGCTTCTGCTAACATTGCATCTTCTTCATCTGTCATTTCCGGTAATTTATGACTTGATGTTACATAACATTGGCAGGAGGCACACATTGCCATTCCTCCGCAAATACCGATGATTCCCCCGGTAGCTAATTCATGAGAGTGAACTACTTCCATCAAATTCATTGCCATATCTGTCGGTGCAACTAGCGTATGGATTACACCTTCTCTGTCTTTTACCTTGATATTTACATCCATATAAAGCATTAATTATTGTAATCAGGTATTCCCTGAAAAGTTGTTAGACATTGATGTTTTAAATATTTATAATGTTTTTTTAACTAAAAGATAACTTTAACTGTTTTATTTGAATCCTTAATTCTCTTTTGTGCTTTACCATCAGGAATAAAATTTAACATAATTTACATATAAAATGTAGTCGAATAAAAATATTATTACTTTCAAGTTAAAACAAAGATATCTGAAAAGTACAAACTTTACAGTTTATACTTAATTATTTTTTATATTGTTGGTTGTAGTTTTTTTAAGGAGCTTTCTTTTTTTCTTCCTCAGAAGAATTTTATTGATAGAATGTGCATTTAAAATTTAACCGAAGTTCAGGGATAATTGTGCATAATTCTAAAAATACAGAAGACGCAGTTATAGAAAATTTTATGATTATATCCAAAATAACTAAATAGTTTACCTCCCAAAAATCAAGAAAATTAATATTAATTATTGAAAAACCAAAAAGTATAAAATTCAATAATAATAATTCATAAAAAATTTACAATAATCTTAAAAAATATGTAATCAAAATTTTTAAACCCTCAATTTATATTTATACTATATTTGCCAAAATTTTTACCGTTGAGTAAGCAATCCATTGTAAATTACTACCAAAATGCTACAAAGGTAGCTTTGTTACAACAGGCACAACAACAAGAAAAACACCATTTTCAAGTCTCAAATTTGGTCGGATCTTCGCTGTCTTTTGTTATTTCAGAAACTTTCAAAAATGCCTGTAAACCGTACTTACTAATTTGTGATGATAAAGAAGAAGCAGCATATTATTTAAACGACTTAGAACAATTATTGGGAGAGAAAAACGTACTTTTTTATCCGGATTCATATCGTCGTCCGTATCAGATAGAAGAAATCGACAATGTCAGTTTATTGTTACGCTCAGAAGTGCTGAACAGAATCAATTCACACAAAAAACCAGCGGTTATTGTTACCTACCCTACGGCATTGTTTGAAAAAGTAGTAACCAAAAAAGAGTTAGAAAAAAATACGCTAAAAATCAATCAAGGCGAAAACTTGTCGCCCGGTTTTATCAATGAAATATTATTTGAGTATAATTTTAATCGTGTAAATTTTGTTACTGAACCTGGTGAATTTTCGATACGTGGTGGAATTATAGATGTCTTCTCCTTCTCTAATAATGACCCTTATCGAATCGAATTTTTTAGCGATGAAATAGACAGCATTCGAACTTTTGATATAGAAACGCAACTCTCTAAAGAAAAACTTAAGGAGATAGATATTATGCCTGATATAGAAAATAAGGTATTACAAAAATCCAGAGAAAGTTTTCTAAAATACATTTCATCAAAAACAGTGTTATTTGTTAAGAATCTAGATTTACTAATTGATTGCTTAGATGAATTTTATAGAAAAGCAAAAGTGGAATTCGAAGAACTCTCTAAAGCACTCAAGCACCCAGCACCTTCAGAGTTGTTTTGCAATGGTAAGTTGATTGCATCTCAGCTAAATGAGTTTACTTTAGTTTCTCTGTCAAACCAGACAAAACTAAAAACTAATTTAAAAAAACCCTTCAACATAGATCAGAACACACAAATCCCGGTTCAAACTCAACAGGTAATTAATGAAATTTCCGAAAAACCTCTCGACTCCTTTCAGGATAATATAAAGTTTAATATACGAGCACAACCTTCTTTTAACAAACAATTCAATTTATTAATTGAAGATTTAAACACGCATCATTCCAAAGGCTATACCAACTATATTTTTTGTTCCGGTGAAAAACAAGCACAACGATTTCATGATATTTTCGATGATGCCGGTACAAAAGTGCATTACAAAATTATTGTATTTCCCATCTATCAAGGATTTATCGATGAAGATCAGAAAATTGTTTGTTATACCGACCATCAAATTTTTGAACGTTACCATAAGTTCCGGTTAAAGAATGGCTATGCAAAAAAACAATCCATTACTTTTAAAGAACTCACAACCCTGAAACGAGGAGATTATGTAACCCACATCGATCATGGTGTCGGGAAGTTCGCAGGGTTACAAAAAATTGATGTTGCCGGAAAAAAACAAGAAGCCATTAAATTAATCTACAGCGATCGTGATATTCTGTATGTAAGCATTCACTCGTTACATAAAATTTCCAAATTTAATAGTAAAGACGGAAAAGCACCTAAAATCTACAAATTAGGATCAGGAGTCTGGAAAAAAGTCAAACAAAAAACGAAAGCACGTGTTAAGGAAATTGCCTTTAATCTAATTCAGTTATATGCCAAACGTAAGCTGGAAAAAGGATTTGCTTTTGCTCCGGATACTCACATACAACATGAGCTGGAAGCAAGTTTTTTATTTGAAGATACTCCCGATCAGTTTACAGCAACGCAAGAGGTAAAAGCTGATATGGAAAAAAATCAGCCCATGGACAGATTGGTGTGTGGTGATGTTGGTTTCGGAAAAACTGAAGTGGCTATTCGTGCTGCATTTAAAGCAGTCGATAACGGAAAACAAGTGGCCGTATTGGTACCAACCACTATTCTGGCGTTCCAGCATTTTAAAACCTTTTCAGAGCGTTTAAAGCATTTTCCTGTACACATTGATTATATAAATCGTTTCAGAACAGCCGAGCAAAAAAGAGCTATTTTAGAAGGATTGACAGATGGCTCTTTAGACATCGTGATTGGTACGCATCAGCTTACCAATAAAAATATAGCGTTTAAAGATTTAGGACTGCTTATTATTGATGAAGAACAGAAATTTGGGGTAGCTGTAAAAGACAAATTAAAAACCATCAAGAAAAGTGTAGATACGCTGACTTTAACAGCAACACCGATTCCGCGTACTTTGCAGTTCAGTTTAATGGCAGCAAGAGATTTGTCAGTAATTAAAACCCCTCCCCCCAATCGTCACCCGATAGAAACTAATGTAATTCGCTTTTCTGAGGAAGTTATCAGCGATGCTATTTTGTATGAAATTTCACGAAAGGGTCAAATCTTCTTTATTCACAATAAAATCGAAAATATTGAAGAAGTGAGCAGAGTGTTGCAGCGTTTGATTCCTTCAGCAAAAATTGGAATCGGACACGGGCAAATGGAGGGAAAAAAGTTAGAAAAATTGATGCTTGCTTTTATGAACGGTGAGTTTGATGTGCTGGTATCTACTACGATTGTTGAAAGTGGATTAGATGTTCCCAATGCTAATACGATTTTTATTAATAATGCAAATCATTTCGGATTATCGGACTTATATCAAATGCGGGGTCGTGTGGGGCGGTCAAATAGAAAAGCTTTCTGTTATTTTATTACACCGCCATATCATATGATAACAGAAGAAGCACGTAAACGTATCCAGACTCTGGAGATGTTCTCTGAATTGGGGAGCGGATTGAATATTGCTATAAAAGATTTGGAAATCCGAGGTGCAGGGGATTTATTAGGGGGTGAACAAAGTGGTTTTATCAATGATATTGGTTTTGATACTTATCAGAAAATTCTAAAAGAAACCATTGAGGAACTCAAAGAAAATGAGTTTGAGAATTTATATGCATCTGAAATAAATAGTACATCGAAAGAAAAAGAATATGTAAAAGAGGTTCGGGTTGATACTGATTTTGAGATTCTTTTTCCGGATGATTATGTGAATTCAGTAGCCGAGCGTTTAAATTTATATAATACACTTTCTACTTTAACAACAGAAAGTGAATTATTAACTTTTGAAAGTCAAATTACTGATCGTTTTGGTAAATATCCGACACAAGTTCAGGATTTATTGGATAGTGTTCGAATTAAGTGGTTGGCAAAATCATTAGGGCTAGAAAAAATCATTTTAAAGCAAAAACGAATGATTGGTTACTTTGTATCTGATCAACAAAGTGATTTCTATCAAACGGAGGTATTTACTAAGATGTTGAAATATGTACAGCACAATTCGAAGAGTTGTGTAATGAAAGAAAAACAAACTAAAAGCGGTTTGAGATTACTGGTTACATTTATCAAAATAGATTCTATAAACAGGGCATTGAAAGTGTTGATAAATATTTAATTTTAAACTGAATCTATTTCTGCAGGTAAAAAGATTTTCTTTGTACAAGGGTTACCAGCAATTATCACTTTTATTACTACCAGTTTTAGAAACTCAGCAGTAGTCAAACTATACTCCAAACTGAGTTAAATGATGGTTTAAATGTTTATAAAACAAATTATTCCATTCATTTTTTGTAAGTTTCCCAAAGGAATGAGATTCTTTTCCATCAAAATAATCTTCTCCTGATTCTTGTGTTTTTTGAATATGGTTGATGAGTTGTTTTCTTTCATTTTCAAAATTGCGTTCATCTGTAATTAAAAAATGTGGAGCAGTTCTACCATTTCTAGGATATGGTTTATCAGAAGTTACTTGATTTTTAGCAATTAATTTTATAAAAAACTTTACAAACGCATTTGGTTTTGGGTGTTTATCTGTATAAACGGTTTCATAAGGAATACTACAATGTGCCATCATTTGTGCAACATCCATGTTTCCCCATTGTGGTTGTGTGTTTACTGTTAAATTATTAATTCTATTAATAACTTCTTCCGTTACTTGTTTGGTAAAGATGTTTTTCATTTTTAGCGTATTTACCTCTTACTAATGCATAATTTTAAAAATTAATTCTTTTAAAATATCACTATGAGATTGATTCGCTCCTACTCCTTTACTTTTTACATCGGCATCTCTTAACAAACTTATAATCCGAGCTACTTTTCTCATAGGGTAATTCCTCGATGCGTGTACATAATCATCAACAAAATAAGGGTTAACGCCTAAAGTTTTTGCTGCTGAACCTTTTGATTTATCATTCAGTCCATGATATATCAGCAAATGTATAAAAAAACTATTTAACAAAGAAATAGTCATTATCAATGGATTTTTTTTAGGGTTCTGACTAAAGTAGTTTATAATTCTGTTTGCTTTGACAACGTCTTTATTTCCCACTGCTTTACGTAACTCAAAATTGTTGAAATCTTTGGATATTCCTATATTCTCTTCAATGTGCTGAGGTAAAATAACTGTTGTTATAGGTAATATAGAAGTTAACTTATCTAATTCATTATTAATTTTACTTAAATCTGTTCCTAAAAATTCTTCCAACATTTGAGTGGCTTTAGGTTCAATAGTATATTTTTTCTCTTTTAAAATACTAGTAATCCAGTTGCCAATCTGATTTTCATAAAGTTTTTTACTCTCATATATTACCCCATTCTTAGCAATGGTTTTATATACTTTTTTACGCTTATCTAATTTTTTGTATTTATAATTAAAGACCAGAATTGTAGATTCCTGCGGGTTTTCAGCATAACTTTCCAGCTTATCTATTGTTCTACTTAAATCCTGAGCCTCTTTTACGATAATGACCTGATGTTTTGCCATCACAGGGAACCGTTTTGCCGAAGAAATAATTTCATCTATAGTTACGTCCCGACCATATATTACCATTTGATTGAATCCTTTTTCAGACTCATCTAAAACAGAGGTTTCAATAAAATTTGAAATTTTATCGATATAATATGATTCTTCTCCCATTAAAAAATAAATGGGTTTTAAGTTTCCTTTTTTTATATCATTAACGATTAATTTTACGTCGTTCATTAGTTTATTTATTTTTCGTAATGTTTTTTCAAGTTAGAAATTCCTCAAGTCATAAAAAGCAATTCCAATACTAAACTCTAAAAATAACAGGTAAAATTTTACCCGGATTATATCCATAAATAAAACCTGTCCCGATTACTATGATTGATGAAATAAACAATTGTAAATTTTTAGACATCCTTCTTATTACAAATTAGTATTTTTGATTAATGCAAAAGTTGAATTTACCTTCTTATACTTTTAAGATCAAAAATAATGAAAAACATTACCTTATTTTTGATGAAGTACGAAAAAAATATGTAGTCCTTACTCCTGAAGAATGGGTACGTCAGCATTTTGTCTGGTTTTTAGTGAAAGAAAAAAAATACCCCATTTCTCTTATTGCAGTAGAAAAGCAATTTATAATCAACAATTTAAAAAAGCGAAGTGATATTTTAATTTTTAATTCTAACGGGCTTCCTGATATTATTGTAGAATGTAAAGCTCCTGATGTAAAAGTTTCACAAAAAACTTTTGATCAAATAACTCAATATAATATAAAATTAAATGCCCGATATTTAATTGTTACCAATGGGTTACAGCATTATTTCTGCAGGTTAAATCCGGAGGGCAAAAGTTATATTTTTCTTAAAGATATTCCTCCTTATAAAATTTAACACCTCTTTATATTTTAAATATATTATTAATGTAAGTTTGTAAACTTGAAAACTGCAATAGTCATATTAAATTGGAATGGTAAACAATTATTAGAACAATTTCTACCTTCGATTGTAGAGTTTAGCTTCAGCGAAGTTGATATTTATGTCGCTGATAATGCTTCTACAGATGATTCTGTTACTTTTATTAAAAGAAATTTTCCAACAATAAAAATCGTGGTAAACACCCAAAATGGAGGATATGCAAAAGGTTACAACGATGCTTTGCAACATGTTAAAGCTGATATTTATTGTTTAATAAATTCTGATATTGAAGTTACTGAAAACTGGCTTCTTCCTGTTCTTAATCTTTTTAAAGAAGAAAAGAATACCGCAATTATTCAACCTAAAATTCTTGATTATAAGGATAAATCCAAGTTTGAATATGCCGGTGCCGGAGGCGGATTCATTGATTTTTTAGGATATCCTTATTGTAGAGGACGTGTTTTTAATCATTTAGAAAAAGATAATGGTCAGTTTAATGATGTTGCCCAAATCTTCTGGACTTCCGGTGCTTGCTTTTTTATAAGAAGCATTATCTTTCATCAGCTTAATGGTTTTGATGAAGATTATTTTGCACATCAGGAGGAAATAGATTTATGCTGGAGGACTCAAAATGAAAGTTATGATGTAAAATATGTAGGAACATCAACTGTATATCATGTTGGTGCTGCAACACTAAAGGTATCTAACCCTAATAAGACGTATTTAAATTTCAGAAATAGTTTATTTACTGTTTTAAAAAATGTTCCTAAAAAATATATTTTCTTAATTATTTTTAGTAGATTAACTTTAGATGGTTTAGCTGGAATAAAGTTCGCTCTGGAGCTTAAACCTGTTCATACATGGTCTGTTTTAAAAGCTCATTTAAGTTTTTACAAAAATCTATTTCACTTTATTAAAAAGCGAAATAAGTTACAACATAAAGCTAATTATAGTATTCATGTTTCAATTGTCTGGCAGTATTTCATTTTACGACGAAAAAAATTCAGTCAACTGCATTAATTCAAAATGTCTATACTATCATTAACATTTTAAATATTTTCTAAGTTTGATAATATATACATTTATCGTTTTAACAACATTTACTTTTTCTTAGTAAACAAATTTTTTAATTATTACCTCTCATATTATTCTAAAGAATAGATTTATTCTATTATCCTATTCGTTCATTTTTTTAATTTTTTTTGCAAAGTATCATGTTTACAGGTTTTTATAAGTCGTTTTATTCATATATGATTTAGTTTTTATATTGAAATTGTTGAGCAAAACAGGTAAAATGTCACAAGTGGGTAATTCCTCATTATGATAATCTGTTTCTTTATTCTCAGGATGATATGAGAAAAGATGTCCTTCCGGGATATGGTATGCCGTTGAACTTGATTTATCTTCTATTTCCATATTCTCTAATCCAAACTCTTCCATCGGATACTGAATTCCATTTAGATGTATAACTACATCTTTGAGATTATTATGTCCAAAATCAACTGAAAAAAAATTAGAATTATTTTCTCTAAAAACAATTTTCTTTCCGTTTATTGATAATTCTGATAAATTATTCCTTATTACTTTTTCAAAATCATTTTTCACTGTGAAGTTAAATTGAGGAATCATTGAAGGACTTGTTTCACAGGAATTCAAGTTTTCTTTGCCCGATAACATTTCAAAAAACTTACTGCTGTTTTTCACACATAGTTGTGTCTCCGTTGGTTCACACTCAACAGCTTCCTGCCCCATACTTGAAGTGATAAGAAGTTTATAATCTGTATTTTTATCTACGAATTTTGCAAGTTTGCTTAACATTGAATCTGGTTTTGTCCATGGTAAATAATATCTCATTACTATAAGTCTGTATCCATTTCATATCGTATTTCAAATCCTTATATTCTTTTGGAAATAATGCTGCCCAGTATCTATGCATACTTGATGCAACATGATTAGTAAAGAAAGTTGTAAATTCCGGCTTTTTGTCTATTAAAAGTTTGTAGAATACATCAAAAGATAAAATTGCCTGATATGTTCTTCGCCGAACAATTTTTGATGAATCAATCTTTTCATTCAACAATTGTTTACCTGTGTCGAAAATGGTTAGGGGCAAAAACGTCAGGGACAAAAAAATCATAATTATCCACTTCATCAGGCAATGGATAGGAGTGTAACGAGCCAAACACTCCGGTTTTAATTTTATTGTCTGATAATATTTTCCAAACGGGAGGAAATTCTTTATTTATTTCACTTAAATCTTGACCGAAATCGGCAATAAAATGTTTATCGCTGGGAACACCTCTGTGTAAAGTTGGTCAGGTATTCCATGGTGAAAGATGTCTGCTATTTTCGGTAAATGTTTTATATTTATTAAATTTTGAAAAGTTTCTGGCAATCCACGAATCAGGTCTGATACTAAGCAACTTTATAATCCTTTAATAGAGAATTGGGCATTTACTTCCGGAATAATTATATCGCTCTTTTTTTATTTGAGGTTGGGGTTTTGGTATTTCGTTAAAATGCTCATTTTTATACTTACTGCAATTATTACTAATAATTGGATTAAAAATAATATCAACTTATTTATTGTATCAATATTAATTTTCACAATGGTCTGAATTGGTGAGTTTTACAAACGTAAGATAGAAGGTAAAAAGCCTTCTTTTATTAAAGATTTACAGTTTTCACTTATAGGATTATTATGGGTGATTGAAAAACTAGGCTCAAGATAATGGGAGATATTAATTTTGACGATTTCTTAAAAACTGATATTAGAGTTAGAAAAAATTGATATAAATGATTTTTATGAAGATAAAGAATTCGCTTACCAGCTAACTATTAATTTTGAAGGCATGTATTATGAAGTTTGATAACCAGATTACTGAATTGTATTCAAAAGAAAGTTTAACAGGTAAACAAGTAATCAGTATCGTAATTTTTAAACCTCGGAAAATCCTCAATTCTATGAGCGAATGTCTTGTTTCAATAATTCATAAAAATGACAATTCAACAATACTTCTTACATTTCCCAGAGAAATTAAAAATTCCTGTCTTTCAAAAGTTCGTTTATTTACATCATCTCAGAAAAGAAAACAGCGTTCATTAATAATTTATTAGTTCCATACCAAAAACCTCTGAAATTTGTGTTATCCGTAAAAACTATAACCTTACCTCTACCTGAAGTTTCTGCTTTAAAAGGTACTGTTCCTTTTAATTGATTTAAATTTTCTTTAGAAATATAACCGCTTAATAACGGATTGTTTGTGTATTGTATTGGGTTATTAAAGCTTTTTTTATCTGGTTTAACAAATAGGGTTGTGTTTCTAAACAGTGCCAGCGAATTATTTTTATATCCAAAATTAACCGGATGCGATTTGTCAACTTTTGCTTCAAAAATAGCTCCGCCAATAACTTGTGCTCCTCTGTGTAATTGTCTGTTTTCAAAAGTTACATTTGTTGTTGAATCATTTTTTGTTTCATTAAATTCTAATTTTATGAATCCCTTTTTAGTTAACCATCGCAAAGAATTACGATACGCAATTAACGTACCTCCGTTTTGAACCCAGGTTTTTAATTTGTTTTCAACATTTTTCCTTAAAGAAAATGAATCAGGAACAATGATATCCGTATATTTACTTAAATCTATGTTCCCTGCATAATTTACATCTAATTTTGTTAGGTGCATATCAAACCGCTGATCAAATAAATGCCATATTTCTCCCGCATCATTACCAAATATTCCATTGCCTACCAGCATGGCTACTTTGGGTTTTTTAATTGCTCTAAAATTATTACTCCCTAAATCAATTCCTTCATTTAAACCTGTATCAACTCCTCTGATTTCGATATGACTGTTTTTTGCTGTTTCAATTAAAAAATTAAATAATTCGTTTTTATTCAGTTTTTGATTTTGAACAGGTATAAAAATTGTACCATAATCATATTTAATTCCACCATTTTTAAATGGCTTCATTGATACTTTAGCTCTCAATTCTTCTTGAAGAATTTTATTCAACACTTTCGGTGCATAGTATTCATTCCATTTCATTAAATATCCTAAACTACTCCTGATATTTACACCTCCTTTTTTATGCTTCAAATCATAAATTTCTTTTCCCAATTCAGATAGTGGAACATTGTTAGCAAAATCAACGCCAAATGCATAATTGAAAGTCCAGGCAGAAACATCGTAAAATAAACTGTCTTTAAACTTTTTTCTGACATCAAACATTGCTTCAATTAATCTTGTTTTTTTTTGATTCAACGGAACAGCGTAACTATAGCCTTTTTTAAAGTGTTTATTCTGATGATTAAAATCAGATTTTATTTCATGTATTCTAACATTGTGTCTTTTTAAAATTTCTGCAAGATGATATGTTTTAGCAGCATCTTTCTCATCTCCAAAAACGAAAGCTTCAGCTTTTCCTAAAGTGTAGGAATCTTTATAAAAGTTTTGCTGATATTCTAACAATTTCACCCGCATTTTTTTTGCTGCTTCTAAAGTGGATAAAATTGCTGTAAACTGATTTCGAATTGTAAACGGAAAAGTTAAGATTCCATTGACTGTTTCCTGTGCATGACCTCTTGAGCTTCCTTGTTCAAATAAAATACCTATACTTCCATTAATATCCGGGAAAGTTGAACCTTTTCCATAATAAAAATCATCAAAACTTTCTTCAGAATAATATACAGATCCTATTTTATCAAAAGCTTTTGCATGATAGGTTGCTATCTCTTCAGTAAGTTTTTGGTTTAATTCTGGAGTTAAAGGATGTGTTCTGCCTGGTATTCCCGGCTGAAAAAAAAATGTAGAATTACTTCCCATTTCATGATGATCCGTTAAAATATTAGGTAGCCATTGATGAAATGTTTTTATACGGATTCTGCTTTCCGGTAATTGTACCGGTAACCAATCTCTGTTCATATCAAACCAATAATGGTTAGTTCTTCCTCTTGGCCATACTTCTGCATATTCCCTGTCATTGGGATCAGGATTTATTTTTTTAGATTTGTTTGTGTTGACCCAATATGAAAAACGTTGTAATCCGTCAGGGTTTAAAGAAGGATCGAGTAACATAACTGTGTTATTTAACAACATTTCAATTTCATTGCTTTCGGCTGCAGCTAAATAATATGCGGCAACCAATGCTGCATTAGAACCACTTGGTTCATTTCCATGAATAGAAAATCCTTGATAAACTATTAATGGTAAATTTGTTACATTAACAGAAGTATCATCAGTCATTTTTAAATGCTGTAATCGAATGCTTTCAAGGTTAGTATGATTCTTAGGTGAGGTAATTTTTAATAAAATTAAAGGTCTGTCTTCAAATGTTTTTCCTCTTTCTTCTATGGTAATTCTATCAGAAACTTTTGCTAAAATCCTCATGTATTCCAATAGCTTATCATGTGTAATGTGCCACTCTCCTACTTCATGACCTATTATAGATTTTGGGGTTGGAATATTTTTGTTATACGTCGTATTTTTTGGTAAATAATAAGATAAATCTATGGTATTCTGTCCTGATAAAAAAGTACAAATAAAAATTAGTAGCAGAGTAACTTTTTTCATTATTTGGAATATATTCAATGGTTTACAACAAATATATAATCATTAGTTGTAAATCAGCCTGAATATTCTTTTCTTTTAAACCTTTTTAAGAAAAAATTAGTATTTATCGTAATTTATTAAAAAATAAAATTAGTCATTTAATTTCCTTAGAAATAGATTTGGAAGAATTTAGTTCAGGACATTCTAAACTTTGTAAAAGAACTACCAAATGATGAAGTCTGCAAAACCTTTTCATTAAAAATAAAGCAAGATGATTTACCTTCAGAGTATGATGTGTGTTCAGATTTTGTTTCCAATGTTTACATTCAATAATTAAAATCGGATTTTCATCTTGAAGTATGATGTAATCAACTTTTTAAAGTCCAAATTAACAGTAAATTCAGGCACAACACCTTCCGTCGGATTGAACGTGTCATATTCTAAAATATTTATAAATGGAAGTATGAAAGCATGTTCGAATATTTTCATTAGCCAATCCGGATTTATAATTTTTTTTCTAATTCTTTGTTAAAAATCCGGTTTTTTGATTAATTATAATTTAAAGATACCCCCTTCCATTTTGGTATCCAGCTTCTTTAACAATTATATTCCGGATAATAAGTAGAGGTTTTCTTGCTGTGGCAGTGGTAACAGAAATTCAATCTTTTCTAAAAACTGATACAATGGAGAAAATTTCTAAGGAAATATGATAATACCCGAAAGTATTCATAGAAAAAATCGACTTTTAGTAATAAAGACGATCTTGTTAATATATTGGTTACAAAAGTTTAATTTACTTTTGATGTTTCATATCTGTGCTTTCAAAAATCTTATCTGCTGATTTTGCAATAAACCCGGAGTACAGTTCTCCATTCTCCATAGGATGTCTAAATGCAAATTCATAATAACAAGATGTTATTTCTTTAATTCCTTCTTTAAAACCGACCGGAATTTTATCTGCCAGAACACTTGACTGCTCTAAAAATTCCTGAGGAGTTCCTTTAATTTCTCCTCCGGATGCATTCATTTTAAATCCGTTATCTTTTAAAAATTTATTTACCTTTTGTAAAGAATCAAAAGTAGTCAGTTTATTTACATCAACCGTAAAGTGATTTGAACAAAAACCATTAACATATAACCAAGCAGCATATTCGCTTTCTTCCTGTAATTTTTCGTATGTCTTAAAACTTGGCTGTTCCCATAAACGCCCTTTAAAAACTAAATGCGATGGATTAAGATCTTCTGTTGATAAACCATCTAATAAATTCTTAACTGTTTCTTGTAATTCCGGAGAAAATTCTTCTGTTTTCAATTGACTTATAAATACTCTGGGGGCATTTTTATCAGTTGCATGTTCAAAGTGTTTAGCATATAATTTTTTTGCTTCAAAATCATAATCTCCCTTTTCTTCGTACCCTGCTTCTAAAAAAGGGGTTACTAAAACTTCCATATGCACTCTAAGGTCATCAAAAGTTCTAAAAGCTACATGATCATTGAAAACTTCATTTCCTTTATTTACAAATATATTTCTTATTTTTTCAGCAGAAGGAGTACGTTCAGTGTACTCCATCCATAATTTATTAAAGATTTCCGTTGTTGTCATTTTGTTTGATTTTCAACAAATATAATTTATTTTGTTTAATTATTAAATTTTTACAGGTTAAAATATTATCCCCATATTTGCTTAATATATGATACATATATCTTTATTAAAAATACTTAAAAAAAGATTAAAAGGCGAGTTATTATTTGATAATTTGCATAAAAACATTTACGCAACTGATGCTTCGGTATATAGAAAAATACCCACAGCTGTTGCGTTTCCTAAATATGTTGAAGATATTCAGATGCTAATTGAGTTTGCTAATGAAAATGATGTTACCTTAGTTCCGAGAACTGCAGGCACTTCATTAGCAGGACAATGTGTAAGTGATGGTATTATTGTCGATGTATCCAAATATTTCACCAATATACTTTCTTTTGATGAAAAAAATAAAACTATTACTGTAGAACCCGGTATTATTCGAGACGATCTAAATCGTTTTTTAGAACCTCGTGGTTTATTTTTCGGTCCAAATACATCTACCTCTAATCGTTGTATGATTGGTGGAATGGTTGGAAATAACTCTTCCGGAAGTACTTCTATTCAATATGGGGTTACCCGGGATAAGGTTTTAGCGGTTAAGGCTATATTATCTGATGGAAGTGTTGCTTTATTTTCTGAAGTTACTTCAAGCGAATTTAAGCAAAAATCCCTTCAGGATTCTTTAGAAGGAAAGATTTATAAAAATATTCTGCTCGAATTAAACTCAAAAGAAACTCAGGAGGAAATCAAAAGAGAGTTTCCGAAACCCTCCATACACAGAAGGAATACAGGGTATGCTGTTGATGAATTTTTAACTTCTGATTTGTTTGGAGGAAATAAAAAAACTATTAATATTGCTAAATTCTTATCCGGCAGTGAAGGAACTTTGGCTTTTTCAACTGCTGTTACGCTTCAGTTAGATGAATTACCTCCTGCTCATAGTATTATGATTATCCCTCATTTTACCAGTATTAATGAAAGTTTAAAAGCCACAGTTACAGCTATGAAACACAATTTATTTACTTGTGAATTAATGGATAAAGTTATTTTAGACTGTACTAAAAATAATCGGGAACAAGCTAAAAACAGATTTTTTCTGCAAGGAGATCCTGAAGCCGTTTTAATGTTAGAACTAAAAGCTGCTACTAAAGAAGAAACAGAACGTTTGGCCGACGCATTAATAACCGATTTAAAAAATAATAATTTTGGATACCATCACCCTAAAGTTTATGGTAATAATATTAAAAACGTATTGAACTTGCGAAAAGCCGGTTTAGGATTACTTGGTAACATGATTGGAGACAGAAAAGCTGTTGCTTGTATAGAAGACACAGCAGTTGATTTAACTGATTTACCTGAATACATTGAAAAATTTACTGCTGTCATGAATAAGTATCAGCAACAAGTTGTTTATTATGCACATGCGGGTGCAGGTGAGTTGCATTTACGACCAATATTAAATTTAAAAAAAAAAACTGATATACATCTTTTTAGAAAAATAGCTACTGAAACTGCTGCATTAGTCAAAAAATATAATGGCTCTCTTAGTGGTGAACATGGAGATGGAATTGTCCGGTCCGAATTTATTCCTTTGATGATTGGTAAAAAAAATTACCAGCTTTTAAAACGAATAAAAAAAGTATTTGACCCGAATGCTGTTTTTAACAAAGGTAAAATTACCGATACTTATAAAATGGATGAAAACCTTCGTTATGAAACAGACAGAAACGAGCCGTTAATCGAAACCCTTTTAGATTTTTCTGATAGTGGAGGCATTTTACGATTAACTGAAAAGTGTAGCGGATCGGGAGATTGCAGAAAGTCTCCTGAAGCCGGAGGTACATTATGCCCAAGCTATAGAGCAACTCTTGACGAAAAAGATACCACAAGAGCTCGTGCTAATGCACTTAGAGAATTTTTGACAAACTCTGATCAAAAGAATAAATTTAATCATAGCGAATTGAAAAAGGTCTTTGACCTTTGCCTGAGCTGTAAAGCATGTGCCGGTGAATGTCCCAGTAATGTTGATGTTGCTTCTTTAAAAGCAGAATTTTTATATCAATATCAGGAATCAAACGGTTATTCATTTAGAAATAAATTGTTTGCCAATAATGTGAAGTATAACAAGCTTGGAAGTAAATTTCCTGCATTCACTAATTTTGTTACCAACACAAAACTTGCTAAAGCTATAATGGGAATTGCTCCTGAGCGAAACGTCCCTAAGTTGGCTAAACAGCCTTTAACCTCTTGGTTTAAGAAATTTACTCAAAAGGTAAATCTTCAAAAAACAATCCTTTTTAACGATGAGTTTACTAATTTTTACGATACTGAAGTTGGTAAAGACGCAGTCATTGTATTGAACAAATTGGGATACTATGTTGAAATTCTTAATCATAAAGAAAGTGGTCGAAGTTATATTTCCAAAGGTTTTTTAAAAGAGGCTAAAAAAATTGCCAATAAAAATATAGCTTTTTTTAAAAGTAAATTATCTGAAAATAAGCCGTTAATAGGTATTGAGCCCTCTGCAATTTTAACTTTCAGAGATGAGTATTTACGATTAGCTGATGACAAAAATGCTGCTAAAGAAATCGCTCAGCATACTTTTACCATTGAAGAGTTTTTATCAAAAGAAATTGAGAATGGTGCTATTAACTCTAATCAATTTACTTCTGATAAAAAGGAGATAAAAATTCATGGTCACTGCCATCAAAAATCACTTTCAACAATACATTCCGTTTTTTCTGTTTTAAACATCCCGAAGAATTATACAGTAACCGTTATGAATACCGGTTGCTGTGGAATGGCAGGTTCTTTTGGTTATGAAAAAGAGCATTATTCTATAAGCATGCAGGTTGGTGAGGATACATTATTTCCTAAAATAAGAAAATGTTCTGAGGATATTGAAATTGCCAGTTCCGGAACAAGTTGCAGACATCAGATTTTTGATGGTACAAACAAAGAGGCAAAGCATCCAATTACTTTATTAAAAGAGGCAATTCTATAAACCTATTGATTTTATTATTTTATTTTGTATCTTTAGAGGAAAATTTAAATGACACTATGAGTATCAACAAAATAATAATCAAAAATGGATTACTTATATATGGGTGTATAGTCATATTTTTCTTTCTGATGAAAATTTTAAATTCAGATGATGTTTCTGAATTTCGTTTTTTGAATTTTCTTTTTGTCTTATGGGGAGTTAATCAAGCTATTAAACATAATATCAACTACAACCATCAAGATTCTTATTTCAATAATTTTTATGTAGGCTTCGGCACTTCTATAGTTGGAATTTCCCTCACTATTTTAGGGCTTATAATTTATATAAGTTTCATCGATTCAAGTTTTATTACAGTTTTGGAAAATTCTTCTTTGTGGGGCAAAAAATTAAGTTTAAGCATGATTGTTTTTGCATTATCCATCGAGGGTTTTGCTTCCTCGGTTATATGTTCGTTTATTTTAATGCAATACTATAAAAATTATAAGCCTTCAAAATCGATAAATTAATAGAAAGAAAAATCTTTCTGAATCATATTTAAAATAAATTAAGTTTCATTTTAAAAATTATTGCAACCATACTGTATATATACTTATTATTTTGATTTCCAAAACTATCTCTCAATTTTTTTGAGTTTTTCGATGACAAAGTCAACATCTTCTTTTTTTGAGTATTTACTAAATGAAAATCGTATCGAAGATTTTTTAATTTCTTCATCATTTAAAATTTCTTTTAAAACATGTGAGGTTTTCATTCCTCCACTTTGACAGGCACTACCTCCTGAGGCACAGACTCCCAATAAATCTAATTTGAAAAGCATCATATTATCAGTAACAGGGAATCTTACATTTACTATTGTATAACTGGATTTAGATTTTTGTTGAGAATATCCGTTAAACTCTATATCCGGAAAAGATTTACATAGTTGATTGATAAAATATCTTTTCACCTGAAAAATTGCATCTTCATCTTCTTTCAAGTTTCTTAAAGAAATATCCAAGGCTTTTTGCATTCCGGTTATGGAGTGAACATTTTCTGTACCCGACCGAATACCTTTTTCTTGCCCCCCTCCTAAAATCATCGGTTTAATTGAATGTTTCTTATTATAACACAAAAAACCTATTCCTTTGGGTCCGTGAAACTTATGTGCGCTTGCTGTTAAAAAATCAATAGGATTTTTTTTTAAGTCAATATCAAGATGTCCTACTGCCTGCACTGCATCAGAATGAAAAACAGCTTGATATTTCTGACATAATTCAGCTACTTTTCCGATAGGAAGAATATTCCCAATCTCATTATTAATCCACATAAGGCTGACCATCGTTTTATCATTTTTTTTTGACAGTTTCCTTTCTAAATCTTTAAGGGTTATTCCTCCTTTTTCATCTAAATCAACGTATTCAACTACGGTAGCAAATTTATTATGTAATTCATCAACTACATTCAAGACAGCATGATGCTCTATTTTTGAGGTAATAATTCGTTTAATTCCTAAGTTTTTAACGGCAGTATTTAAAATCAGGTTATTTGCTTCTGTACCTCCGGAGGTAAAGATTAGTTGATTTGAAGAAATATTAAAATAATCAGCTATTTTTTTTCGTGCAGTTTCCACCGAATCCTTAGCTTTTCTTCCTGTTTGATGTATTGAGGAGGGGTTTCCATAATTACTCGTCATGGAGTCTTTCATTATTTCAATTACCTCTTTATGCATAGGTGTGGTTGCAGCGTTATCAAAATATATAGTTTTCATTTTAATGAGATTTTAAGCAAAAATAGCATATTATATATTTTGATCTATATCAACTTCTGTTGCACCTAATCCATATTTTTGATATGAGGCATCATAGTATTTTACAGGGTATCTGTTAAGCAGGTATTGTAATTCGGTTTTAAGCACTCCTACTCCTACTCCGTGTATAAAAATAACTTTCCTAATTCGTTCTTGAATACAATATTCTAATTTCTTTTTTGCAACATCAATTTGTAGTGACAGGATATCAAATTTATCTATTCCTTTAGAGGATTTTATTAATTTTTCTATATGTAAATCTACCGTAATGCCTTTGTTTTTTTCTTTTTTAAATACATTTTTTTTACTGGACTTGCCTTCATTTAACTTATGTTCCAAAAAATGATTGCTGATTTTAGTTTTTCTCAACAACTCTTCTTGATTTGTTTCTATTTTAACTAATTCAGAAATATCAAACCAAAATTCCATATTATCCTGACTTCTTAGTAATACTTTGTTATTTTTAACGGCTACTACAACGCCCTTAATGACATCATCTAAAACCGCTATTTTATCTCCACTTTCCAAATACATCTATAACTTTAACTTAAAAACAAGTTCTTTTTTATTTCTTAATTCTGCTTTTGTTAAAATACAGCAAAAATATGTTTGACGTTCTTTCAAATATCAAAAAAAATAATGATATTAATCACAATTATTGCAATTAAAGTTTTTTTGAAGAACCCAAAAGCGATCTAGAGAGGTTAGAAAATCGAGATAACATTAATTTAAATTTCAAATTGTCCTTTTATACCAAATGCTACCGACAGATTTCGCTTACCATATACCAATCCGAAAATTGCCGGTCAATTGTTTTGGATTTTTGAAAAAATTAAAAGTTTACTGGCTAATTACTTCTTTCACATATTTTTTGTTTATTTCATATCTCAGTATTTTTATCATAAGGAATGCTATTTAAAATATGCTCTATACATTCTATTCTTGCTTCTGTTTTGCGGTTAGCTCTGATAATTTTCCAAGGTGAAAGTTCTTTATTAGTTTTTTTAAACATTCTCTTTTTATATACTGTATAATAATCCCATAATTCCTGAGCTCTCTCATCCACGGGTGTCATTTTCCACTGTTTTAAGGGATCATTTTTTATTTCATTGAAACGTTTTTGTTGCTCTCTTTTTGAAATTGACATATATATTTTTACCAATCGTATTCCTGATTGCAAAATCATTTTTTCGAAACCATTTATTTGTTTCATAAAAATTTTATATTGCTCTTCTGTACAAAATCCATTTACCGGTTCAACTATTGCTCTGTTGTACCAACTCCTGTCAAACAACACTAATTCCCCTGCTTTTGGAAATTGCTCTACATATCTTTGAAAATACCATTGTGTTTTTTGCTCTTCAGTAGGTTTTGGCAATGCAATAATTTTCATATACCTTGGGTTTATTCTTTCTGTAATTCTTCTGATAGCACCTCCTTTTCCGGCAGCATCTCTTCCTTCAAATAAGATAATAATTCGTTCATTATTTTTTATTGCCCAGGTTTGCAGTCTGATTAATTCTACTTGTAGTTTTTCAAGCTTCTCTAAATAATTTATATATCGTAATGCTTTTTCTACACTATAAGGCTCTCTTGACAATATAGCCATGAGTCCTTTTTTTGTATTTAATTTCGCTACGTTTTCTTCTGTTAAATTTAATAACCCTGTGTTCTTATTTTCCATTTTTTAAATCATCTTTTATTACAGATCTGTAATATCTCATCACTACATTAGGATCCGGATTCAAATTTGTTAATGCCATTTCTTTACCATCATAATCAAATTTTGATAATACATAACGCATCGTTTCTAACCTTGCTGTTTTTTTTCTATTCGTTTTTATAATAGTCCAGGGACAATAAGCAGTATGTGTGTTTGTAAGCATTTCTTCTTTATAATGAGTATAAGTATCCCATAATTCCTGGCTTTTTTTATCAATAGGACTAAACTTCCAATGCTTTAATGGGTTATCCATTCTTGCTTCAAATCTTCTCAACTGTTCTTTTTTAGTAATCGATAACCAAAACTTAATAACAACTACTCCGTCCTCATATAACATGTGTTCAAATTCGGGAACTTGTACAAGGAATCTTCTGTATTGTGCTTCAGAGCAGAACTCCATAACAGGCTCAACAACAGCTCTGTTATACCAGCTTCTGTCAAAAAAAACAATTTCTCCCGGATTCGGCAATTCTTTAATATAACGTTGAAAGTACCATTGCCCCATTTCTATCCGGGTAGGGTTACTCAATGCTACCAAGCGAGAAGATCTGGGGTTTAAATGTTCCATAAACCGTCTAATATTTCCTCCTTTTCCAGCGGCGTCTCTTCCTTCAAATATTATGGCAACTCTTTTCTTGTTTTTTGCAATCCATTGCTGTAATTTTACAAGTTCTATCTGAAGATTTCGCAATTCTTTTTCATACGCTAGTTCTTTTTTTACGGATTTAAGAGAGATGTTATTTTCATTTATAAGTTCTGATAACTCCTCATTACATTCAATTCTTTTAAAATATTCAGTTTCTGTTTTAGATTTATTTTCCATACAATAAAATATCTCGCACTAAGTTATAAATTCTCAATATTAGAATACTATATTTTTTTGTTATTTTAGCTACGTGAAAAAATTAATATTTTTATTATCTCTTGCTTCCATAAACTCCTTTTCTCAAAAAAAGTTTGATAAACAATTTAATCTTATTAGTCATAACGATTTATATGTTTCTATTTATTATGATCGATATTACACGAATGGGGTTTTTCTTTCCTACAATTATTTAAGCTCAGAAAAAAAAGAAACCCTTCATAAGAAAATATACAGTATCGAATTAGGGCAACAAATGTATTCTCCTTTTAGAGCCAGTGTTGAGTCTTTAGCAGAACATGACAGACCTTTTGCGGGGTATTTATTTGGGAGTTTTGGCGTGAGTAATTTTTTAAAAAACGAATCTCTTTTACGACTCAATGGTCAAATTGGTGTAATAGGCCCCTCTGCTTTTGGGCAGGAGTTAATGGATTTTGTTCATAGTTTTTATGGATTCGAATCTGCTGATGGATGGAAATATCAAATACAGGAAGCATTTGCCTTAAATATCAGTATTGAATATATAAAGAGCATCGGATCATCAAATCAGATTGATTTTAACTGGAAAAATAAAGGAAACTCAGGAACTGTCTTTGCTGATCTATCAACTGGTTTTTTAACCAGAATAGGAATTAAATCTTTACAAAGTATAGCAAACAGTATTGCTTTTAGGAGTAACATAAATAATGATTTGAGTGATTTCAATAATGAAACTGAAATTTTTTTCTACGTAAATCCAATGCTTAGATTAGCAATTTACGATGCCACTATACAAGGTAGTTTTTTAAATGATGACAGCATTGTTACTTATGACATTAATCCTTTGGTTTTAGCTACAGAAATTGGTTTTCAATTTACTGCCAACAGATTTAATTTTAAATATGCAGCAATCCATTATACTAAAAAACTTAAGAGTATTAGAGTTCCTGATAGTAATTTTTACGGAAGCATAGAGATTAACTATCTTTTTAATTAATTAACAAAACACTTATAAAGTGTTGATAAATTAATTTTTAAAATTAATGGAATAGAATATCTTTGTGCCTCTAATTCTACAATCCAGAGAAAATAATGAAATTTATTGTATCCAGTTCGCATTTACTAAAACAATTACAAACTTTAAGTGGTATCATCAACAATAATAATACGTTACCCATTTTAGACAATTTTTTGTTCAACTTATCCCAAAACCAGTTGAAAGTCTCAGCATCAGATTTAGAAACCACAATGAGTGCTGTTGTAGATGTTGAGAGTACAGACAATAGCTCTCTTGCTGTTAATGCCCGTTTATTATTAGATACTTTAAAAACATTCCCTGCTCAGCCTCTGACTTTTAAAACAGAAAGTGATACTACCATTGAAATTAGTTCTGAACAGGGAAAATATGATATGGCATTTTATGATGGAGAAGAATTTCCTAAAGCTACTGAACTATCCTCTCCCATCAGTACAGAAATTTCTCCCCGAATTTTATCAACAGCAATTTCTAAAACTATTTTTGCTACTGGAAATGATGATTTAAGACCCGTTATGAGTGGTGTATTTTTTCAATTTAATTCAAAAGAATTAACTTTTGTCGCTACAGATGCTCATAAATTAGTAAAATATACACGAACAGATGTTTGTGCTGATAAAAATACAGAGTTCATTATGCCAAAAAAACCTTTAAATATTTTGAAGGGAATATTAAACGGAACTGAAGAGAATGTTTTAATAGAGTACAATGAAACTAACGCTAAATTTACTTTTGATAATATTGTTTTAGTTTGTCGTTTAATCGATGGAAAATATCCTAATTATGAAGCAGTAATTCCGAAAGAAAATCCGAACAAGCTAACAGTAGATAGGTCTTCTTTTTTAAATTCAGTTCGTCGTGTATCTATCTTCTCCAGTAAAACAACACATCAAATTCGGTTAAAAATGGCAGGAACAGAGCTAAATATTTCTGCTGAGGATTTAGATTATGCTAACAAAGCAGATGAGCGTTTAAGTTGTGATTACCAGGGTGATGATATGCAGATAGGTTTTAACTCCCGCTTTTTGAGCGAAATGTTAAATAACTTAAGCTCAGATGATGTGTTAATTGAAATGTCTTTACCTAACCGTGCAGGAATTTTAACACCTGTCGACGGTACGGAAGAAGGTGAATATATAACAATGTTAGTAATGCCTGTGATGTTGAATGGGTAAAAAAATCAACCCTTCAGATATAAAAATATTAACTTAAAGTTAATATTTTTTTCATACTTTCTCCGTTAACACTCATTTTCTCTTAATTTTTATAATCAGGTGCGAGTATTCCTATACTTCTGTACAGGTTTCTGTTTTTACATATTCCAGAATGAAATCATAACTCTTTTTAGTTTTTTTGAGCTATACGTGATGTACCTTAACAATTTAAGGTAAGTTACAAATTTTCAAATAACATACAAACGGACTCCGGTAATCAATATGTAGAACGTCATATCTCAGGGAATCCATTTTCTCTGCAAGTAATACAACTGACAGATTGACAAACCAAACACAACAAAGTCATCAGCAGGAATCGTCGGGTGGCAGAGCAAACTTCCGGAAACCTCAAACATTGATTTGGTTCAGCAATTACCCGGTTGAAAGAAAAGGATAACGTTCGTTCGATACATATACCGGAAACTGTTGATTACAATATCAAACCACTGCCGGAACAGGTGTTTAAGTGGCAGTTTCTGTAAATTTATATTAATTCACAAAGTTGCAAATCAGAAAATATTATTACACTTTTGAATGTAAAAATAAAATCACTATGATTTACACTCATGTAATTGAAGCAAATATTCGAAAAACTAATTTTTATAGCTTGTCTGTTTACCGTCACTTTTTTGTCGGCTCTGAAACTATTCTTCCGGAGACATCAGTGCTTCGATCAGGTGAAGCAGTGATTATAAAAAATTGATACCTAATGATAATAAGTAAACGCCTGTGACTAACAAAATGCGTAAGACGTTTGACGGACAGTACTAATTTAAAGATTATTGCATTTAATAAAAATTGTAACAACTTGACGAATTCTATTTCGAAATGCCAAACGATTCATATACGTGGTGATTAGCAACATTTGGAAAAACAAATTTACCTTTGACATTAGAATTATGGTTGTCTCATTTAGCTCGAAAGAAATTGGAATGATTTAAAATGGAATCCGGGTTAAGAAAAGATTTTATCAACACATAAGAAACTAAACAGTAATAAAAAGTGAATATAAAAAATAGCGATTTAAACGTTTAAAAAAAGAAAATTAATAAATTGAGTTAGTCATTTAATTTCTGTTTTATTCGATTTTGATATATTGGTTTAGTGTGTACCATTCTGGTAATTGTTTTGTGAAAGATACTGGTTTTAAATGGAGATCGATTAATTCTATAACAAAACTCATCAAAATAAGCTTGAATATGCCATTTACTTACGTGAGTTGGTATTGCTCTTAACCAGGATTTAACTTGCATAATTATAATATGCAGCTGTTTAAAATTAGTACCATTATTACTATATTTCTGTTGAATATTAAAAACTTCTTTTAAAGGCTCATAACCTCTCCATTTATCGGTTATTATTTTAGCAGAAGTACTTATGTGTTCTTCAAATATAGGTGTTAATGATTTAGCAGAATAGTCATCAATAGATTTTATGTAAACCCTTTTTACCTTATTATTATCGGTCAATTCCACGGCTATGACTGCTTTTTTCTTTTTTGAATCGTAACTTCTACCTTGTTTTCCTTCTTCTTTACCTCCAACAGTAAATTCATCAACATGAACTAATTTTTCTAAAGAATATTTCTGACTGCTTTTCATTGATTTACGAACTTTCTGCATAAAATACCAAGCTGTACCTTGACGAATACTAAAACGTTTACCCATTTGAATACTCGAAATACTTTTACTACTGGTACTCATCTCAAAAGCAACACAAAAAGCTTTTTGCAAACCAAATTTAACCTTATGAAATAGCGTGTTTGCTGTTGCACTTTCTACATGGTGACAAGAATAACAATGATAATTGTAACCAGATTTTTCGCATCCTTTTGTATGACCACATTTACTACAGGTAAAACCATCTTGCCATTTTATTCTTGCTAAATAAGCTTTACAAGTTTCATCATTAGGTAATTCTTTTATAAAGTTTACTATATCTTGTCCTTTAAATTTATCCATCTTATTTAATTTAAAGGGCTCAATATACGGAAATTAAATGATTAACTCAATTAATAAATATTAAAAATCGAGTAATAATTCTGAAAAATTAGTCCTTAGAAATCAGTTGCTTTTTATACACAATCATTATGCATGAATCGTTTTTTCACTAACAACTTATCTTCTGTTTCTACGTTATCTTCATCGGGTACGCAACAATCTACCGGGCAAACTGCTGCACATTGTGGTTCCTCATGAAACCCTTTACATTCCGTACACTTATAAGCAACTATATAGTGAATTTCATCAGAAACCGGTTCCTGATCTTCTTCTGCATTAACTTTATTTCCATCAGACAACACTATATCTCCTGCCAAACTTGTTCCCTCTGAATACTTCCACTCCTCTGCTCCTTCATATATTGCTGTATTTGGACACTCAGGCTCACAAGCACCACAATTTATACATTCATCTGTTATTATAATCGCCATGTTAATATGTTTCTGTTTTGTAACTTTGTCTGTACAAAAATAGCCAATTTAAATGGATAAAATCAAAAAACGAATTGATTCATTTGTAAAGTTAGGACAATTTTTAGATCAATTTTCCAGACACGAAATTGTAAAAAAAGATAGGGTAAATTTTAATAATCTTTTTTTCGACGGATTCAAACATCAATTAAAGTTAGCAGAAGAAAGCAATAATTGGTTTACAAAAGACAATCTTTTGTTTGCCTGCGAAAACTGGTCTGAAACATTATCTGAAATCAACATTCAGCAATGGATAGGAAAAGAAATTTTACATCCCCTTTCTGACAAAACAGTAGCTGTTATAATGGCCGGCAATATCCCGTTAGCCGGATTTCATGATTTTTTATCTGTTTTAATTTCCGGACATGCAGTATTAGCTAAACAATCCGGCAACGATAAGCATTTACTTCCCTTTTTAGCAAAATACCTCGAATTTTGTAACGAGGAATTTAAAGGTAAAATTTCATTTACTGACGAGAAACTTACAGGTTTTGATGCAGTAATTGCTACAGGAAGTACTAATACTGCACGATACTTTGAATATTATTTCAGGAATAAACCAAACATTATAAGAAAGAACAGAAATTCAGTAGCTGTAATCTCCGGAAAAGAAACAGTTACCGAATTAGAAAGTTTAAGTAATGATATCTTTAGATACTTTGGGTTAGGTTGTCGTTCTGTTTCTAAATTGTTTGTTCCTGAAAATTATAATTTCGATTCTTTTTTTAAGGGAATTTACAATAAAAAAGATATTATTAACAATATTAAATACACCAATAATTACGATTTCAACAAAACAGTATATTTAATGAGTGAGTTTGATATCTTAGAAAATGGTTTTCTCATTCTTAAAGAAGATAAGAGTTATTCTTCTCCTATAGCCTCCATATTTTATGAATATTATGAAAATGCAGATGATTTAAAAAAACGATTACACCGGGATAAAGATAAAATTCAATGCATCGCAGCTGCCGGCTCTATAGATAAAGAAATTCCATTTGGTAAAACACAACATCCAAATTTATGGGACTATGCTGATGAGGTAAATACATTACATTTTCTATCTGCTTTTTAAAAATAATTTGACAATGAAAAAACATAATTTTAGTGCAGGTCCCTGTATTTTACCAAACGAAGTATTACAAAAAGCTTCGGAGGCAGTAATCAATTTTAATAATCATAGTTTGTCTTTACTTGAAATTTCTCACAGAAGTCAATCCTTTGTTGATGTAATTGAAAAAGCAAGATTATTAGCTCTGGAGCATCTTAATTTGGGAGATAAAGGATATAAAACTTTATTCTTTCAAGGAGGAGCAAGCTTACAGTTTTTAATGATTGCTTATAACTTTTTAAACAAAAAAGCCGCATATTTAAATACAGGAGCGTGGAGTACTAAAGCAATTAAAGAAGCAAGGATGTTTGGTAATGTAACCGAAGTTGCCTCCTCCAAAGATAAAAATTTCTCATACATCTCCAAAAGCTATTCAATTCCTGCAAATGTTGATTATTTCCATTGTACAAGTAACAATACTATTTATGGAACACAAATAAAAGAATTTCCACAAGTTGAAGTTCCCTTAATTTGTGATATGAGTTCCGATATTTTCACTCGCCGATTAGATTTTTCAAAATTCGATTTAGTTTATGCAGGGGCACAAAAAAACATGGGTACATCGGGTGTCACTTTAGTGGTTATCAGAGAAAAGTTTTTGAATAAAATTTGCCGGGAAGTACCTTCAATGTTAAACTACAAAATTCATATAGAAAAAGACAGTATGTTTAATACGCCTCCGGTATTTTCTGTGTATATATCAATGCTAACATTAGAATGGTTAAAAGAATTAGGAGGTATTGATTTTATTGAAACTGTTAATAAGAAAAAAGCAAGATTGCTGTATGACGAGATTGACAGAAATTCACTTTTTAAAGGTATCGTTGCTAAAGAAGATCGCAGTACTCTGAATGCAACTTTTACAATTACCAGTAAAAAACTGAAAAGCCGCTTTGAATCATTGTGGAAAGAAGCCGGAATTAATGGGCTGCACGGTCACAGATCTGTTGGAGATTATAGAGCCAGTATGTATAATGCTTTACCTTTGTATAGTGTTCAGACACTTGTAGATGTAATGACAGAATTAGAAAGAACAGCTTAAATAAACTATACTGTCATTAAAAACCTTTTTAAAAATATTATTATGAAAAACTGAAATAAATTTAATTTGATATTATTTTACAAGAATTATATAATGAAAATATTAATAACTGAAGGAATTACCCAAAGCGGTATAAATATATTAGAGGATAGAGGCTTTGAACTAATTATCACTAAAGTTGCACAAGAGCAGCTGGAAAATTTCATCAATAAAAACGGGATTGATGCTATTGTAGTGAAAAGTAATACGCAAATTCAACAAGAATTAATTGATGCCTGTCCCGGTTTAAAACTGATAGCTTCCGGTTGTTCTCCCATGAATAATATTGATACGCAATATGCTGTTGAACAGGGATTACATGTAGTAGATAGTCAAAAAGGAAGTGCCAACGCCATTGCAGAATTAGTATTTGCTCATTTATTGGGAATCGCCCGTAATTTACACCAATCTAACCGTGAAATGCCTTTAGAGGGAGACATGAACTTTAAAGGGCTTCAAAAACTATACAGCGGAAGTGAATTGCGCGGGAAAACCATAGGAGTTATAGGGATAAACAACTCAGGGACAGCCACTGCTAAAATTGCTTTAGGTTTGGGTATGCAAGTTCTTATGAGTGATCCGGAAACTGAGGAGACTACATTAGAAATGGAGTTTTTCGACGGACAAACAGTTCACTTCAATTTAAGCTCAATAGCTCTAGAAGAAGTATTAGAGAACTCCGATTTTATATCGATACACTTGACAGCCAGTCATAATTTTAAGTTAAGCAATAATGAATTTAAAAAAATGAAAGAAGGAGTCAGCATTATAAATTGTGTAGAAAGCGGATTGATAGACGAAGTAGCTCTTCTTGAATTTATTGATAAAGGATTGGTTAAATTTGCAGCATTAGACGTATTTGAAAATGAACCTAATCCGGAAATTCAATTATTAATGAATCCTAACTTATCATTATCGCCTCATATCGGTCATGCAACCCAAGAAGCTCAACAAAAAATAAGTATAGAACTCGCAAATAAAATTACAACATTACTAATGTAAATATCTGTTTATGGCTAAGATAAAACCGTTTAAAGCAATAAGACCTGCCAGAGATAAGGTCGCTTTAGTTTCCTCTAAATCATATGAAAATTATCCTGAAGATGAATTAAATTCAAAATTAGCCTTTAATCCGTTTACTTTTTTACATGTAGTAAACCCGGGGTATAAATATCATAAGCAGGATGTTAGAGAAGAACAGTATTTTAAACTGGTTCATAACCGTTATTTAGAATTTAAAGAAAATCATATCTTTATTCAGGAAGAAACTCCTGCTTTATATGTATATCAAAAGATAACTCCTGATAAATCGTTTTCAGGAATTATCACAGCTTCGTCAACAGAAGATTACCATAATAATGTTATAAAAATCCACGAGCATACCCTTAAAAAGAGAGAGCTTTTATTTGAAAATTATTTAAAAAATACAAGATTTAATGCTGAACCTGTACTATTAACCTATCCGGATAATGCCACTGTAGAGCAAATTATTCAAAAACATCAGGAAAAAAGAGCTGAATATGAGTTTACAACCTCTGATAAAGTTTTACATTTATTATGGATAATTACGGATACTCAGGATTTAAAAATACTAACAAATGCCTTCGAAGAAGTAACGACCTTATATATAGCAGATGGACATCACCGAACTACATCTTCCTGTATGCTCGCTAGAAATTTAGCCTCAGAAAATCCAGACCATACAGGAGAAGAAGATTATAATTTCTTCATGAGCTATTTACTTCCTGAAAATCAGTTAAGTATATATGAATTTAATCGATTTATTAAAGATTTGAACGGGTTAACTCCTAATGAATTTCTAATGAAGTTAAACACCTGCTTCAGAATAGAAAAACGAGAACAAGAATTATACAAACCTAAAGAAAAGCATCATTTTAGTATGTATCTAAAAGGTGAGTTTTACGCATTATACTTACGAAAGTCTACTTATCAGTTCACAGATAATTTAAGCGAATTAGATGCTGAAATTTTATTTAAAACTGTATTAAAACCTATACTCGGAATTGAGGATATCAGAGATGATTCTAAAATTATTTATTCTCAGGATAAATCTGACGGTTTGGAATTAAAAACAAAAGTGGATAACGGTGAATTTAAAGTTTCGTTTGGGATGTTGCCTACTACTATAGATGAAATTAAAACCATTGTTGACGAAGGAAAGGTAATGCCTCCGAAAACTACCTATATTGAGCCTAAATTGAGAAGTGCCTTAACCATTTACGAAATTTTATAATGATTAAAGATAATTTGCATCAAATCAACCATAAGCTCCCTGAAAATGTTGTATTGGTAGCTGTTTCTAAAACAAAACCTGTTTCAGATATACAAGAAGCATACGATGCCGGTCAATGTATTTTTGGAGAAAATAAAATCCGGGAAATGGTTGCTAAGTATAATGAATTACCTAAAGATATTAAGTGGCATATGATTGGGCATTTGCAACGAAATAAAGTAAAATACATGGCCCATTTTGTTGATTTAATCCATGGGGTAGATTGTTTTAAAACACTCTTAGAAATTAATAAACAAGCCAAAAAACATAATAGGGTTATCAATTGTTTACTGCAAGCCCGAATTGCTGAAGAAGATACAAAATTTGGGCTACCTTTTGACGAAATTAAAAAAATTTTAAAGTCAGAAGAACTCTCAAAATTAGAAAGCATAAAAGTTGTTGGCTTAATGGGAATGGCCACTTTCACAAATAATCAGAAACAGTTAAAAGAAGAGTTTTCCTCATTACAACAATTATTTAATGAGTTAAAACTCCAATATTCTGATTTATTAATTTTATCGATGGGTATGAGTGGTGATTATCAGTTAGCTATAGAACACGGCAGTACCATGGTCAGAATTGGGAGCTCTATTTTTGGATTCAGAAACTACTCTGTATAAATTTTAATTACCTGACTGATTTTCCTATATTTGCCCTAAACTGATTCCTGTGTACACTTAATTTAAGCAGGAAATCTGTTTCTGTATGTACGCTGTTATAGATATTGAAACTACCGGAGGAAAATTTAACGAGGAAAGAGCTACTGAAATAGCCATCTATAAATTTGATGGTCACTCAATAGTTGACCAATTTGTTTCTCTTATAAATCCTGAGAAAGAAATACAGGAATTTGTTGTCAAGCTGACAGGCATAAGTAGCAAAATGTTACGTAATGCCCCAAAGTTTCACGAAGTAGCAGGGCGAATCATTGAAATTACCGATAATTGTATTATTGTAGCTCATAATGTTGCTTTTGATTATCGAATTTTAAAAAATGAATATGACCGTTTGGGGTATAACTTTTTTAGAAATATCCTTTGTACTGTTTTCCTAAGTAAAAAATTAATTCTCAACCAACCATCATACAGCTTAGGGAAGCTTTGTCGAAATTTAGGAATCCCTGTTACCGGCAGACACAGAGCCGGGGGTGATGCTCTCGCTACGGTAAATTTATTCAAGCTCTTATTAGAGAAAGATAATGATAATAATATTATTCAACGTACCATTAAAATATGTCAATAACAGAAATCATGAATTAAAAATTCAATCAATCTTAAATGAATTCCTGAAAAAAAGGTATCTTTTTATATCTATAATGAGAAAGGTTCTATAATTTTTATTGGTAAAGGGTGCAACATACTTTTAGAGGTTAACAACTTACTTTAAAAAAACTCTAAAAGAGCCAGAAAAATTAAAGATAAGCTTGATGCTGTTACGCATGAGAAAACCGGTAATCAACTATTTACCAAACTAAAATATATTATTTGGTCTTGATATATTAAAGTCAAAATATAACGTTATCAGAAAAAGAAAAATGACTGGTAAAACTTTGAGTACAGTTATTTCTTACTTGACAGAAAGAGAATTCTGAAAGAAAACGCTGTGATACTTGTTGAAAACAATGAAGTTATCGGATATGTTTATCAACTTATTTTCCCAGGTAAACCACATTCAAATTTAAAAAAACATAATTACTCTCAATTAATAATAAATTATTGACAAAAACAATTATTAAAAATTACCTGAGTACAAATGATATCGAGAAAATTGTACGATACCAAATAAAAAATAATTTGTAATATTGCTCAACTAATTGCTGTTTTGAATAAAATGCAATCTAAAAAAAAATGGAAACAAAGACTTCATGAAATTATTTATGAAACTGATACTCCTGCCGGAAAATTATTCGATATTATACTCTTAATAGTTATCCTTTTAAGTGTCGCTGTTGTAATGCTTGAAAGCGTAAATACGATAGAAAAAAATTATAGTACTGAATTAAATATTGCTGAATGGATTATAACTATATTGTTTACAATGGAATATATTGCCAGAATTATCTCAATCAACAAGCCTGATAAATATATTTTCACTTTCTACGGTATTATAGATTTTTTATCAACAATTCCAAAATACTTATCGCTGTTTTTCGTCAACACACATAGTTTGTTAGCATTAAGAGCTTTACGCTTACTGCGAATTTTCAGAATTTTAAAACTAGCCCGTTTTATTGGCGAATCTCAAAACCTGGTTAAAGCTTTAAAAGCCGGTAGAGCAAAAATTTTAGTTTTCTTATTTTTTGTACTTATCATTTGTATTATTTTGGGTACAATTATGTATTTGGCAGAAGGATCTGAAAATGGATTTACAAGCATCCCGAAAAGTGTATATTGGACCATTGTAACTTTAACCACAGTTGGATATGGAGATATAACACCCCACACACCTCTGGGACAATTTATTGCCAGTGCAATTATGATTTTAGGATATGCAATTATTGCTATTCCTACCGGAATTGTATCCTCAGAGATGATTAAACACAGAGAGGTTAATTTAAACACACAATCTTGCCCAAATTGTGTAGCTGAAAAGCATGATGACAATGCTGTTTTTTGCTATCACTGCGGAAATAAATTGCATAAATAATGAATACATTACTTACTATAACTGGTCCTACTGCTATTGGGAAAACAGCTTTAAGCATAAAAATAGCACACTTCTTTAAGTCTGATATTCTCTCCTGCGATTCACGTCAGTTTTATAAAGAAATGACTATTGGCACTGCCGTTCCGGATCAAAACGAATTAGCAGCAGTTCAACATCATTTTATTCAAAACAGGAGTATTTTCGAAAATTATAATGTAGGCAACTTTGAAAAAGAGGCTTTGAAAAAATTAGAAACTCTTTTTCAAAAAAACTCAATACAAATTATGGTTGGGGGTAGTGGTCTATATGCAGATGCAGTTTTAAAAGGATTAGATTTCTTTCCGGACGTAGATCCAAAAATAAGAGAAAATTTAAATCTCGAATTCAAAAAAAAAGGAATTAAAAAGTTACAGGAACAATTAAAAAAACTTGATATAAATTCTTATAACACTATCTCTGTAAGTAATCCTCACCGGCTTATCCGTGCTTTAGAAATTTGTATAGGAACCGGTAAATCTTACTCCTCATTTATCAATAAACAAAAGAATCTCAGGAAATTTCAATCTATAAAAACAGTCTTAACCGCTGACAGAGAAGTTATTTATGGCAGAATTAATAAACGAGTAGATATTATGATTCAAAACGGACTAATTGAAGAAGCTGAAAAACTGTATCCTCATAAAAATTTAAACGCACTACAAACTGTTGGATATAAAGAATTATTTCAATACTTCGATGGTCATTGGGATTTAGATATTGCTATTTCAGAAATTAAAAAAAATACCCGAAAGTTTGCAAAACGACAACTCACCTGGCTTAAAAAAGATACTAAAACTATTTGGTTTGATTATCAGGATAAGATTAATGATATTATTCATATAGTTAAAAAAGAAATCAATTAAATAGTTTGATTACTTCCGGAAATCCCTGATTTATCAACCACTATTGTCCGATAAAAAAGATTCAAAAATTGAATATCCCCTCTGAGATACTGTTAACTTATGTTTGCCATTCTGTGTTTTACAACCCGGATTAAGTGTAGTTCTTTTGGTTCTGTTTTTTGCTTTCTTTGCATGGATTATATCGGTAAAAATCAAATCGAAATAAAATTCGTCTTTTTAAAATACGATTACATGAATCTATACAAAAACTTAAATTCCGAATCCTGAGAATTTCTTATTTGATTTTTTTCAAACATCTGACTAAATGATAATTGCGTTGAAAATGATTTTTGTACAATTTGACTAGTTCCTTATTCTCCTTCTTTTAAAATAATTTTAGTAAAATATCCGACATAGGTTTTATTAAATTTCTACCCGCCGGATCGTTATTCACATCATAAAATCCCAATTATCTATCCGAAAACCTCATCTATGATAATCAGCAACATTACAAGGTAAAGGAATTTATATTATGAACTTTTATCTTAGAGAAAAAAGACAATATGAATAAAAAAACAGCTAAAAAATTAATGTATATTTGTTGTTGCTAAATAAAAAAGCAATGCACGAAAAACCTTTGATTCTGGTCACTAATGATGATGGAATTACTGCCCCCGGTCTTAGAACGCTTATTGATGTGATGAATGAAATTGGTGAGGTAATTGTAGTAGCACCAGACAGTCCGCAAAGTGCCATGGGGCATGCAATTACAGTAAATAGTGTACTGCATTGTAATCCAATTTCCATTGATGAAGGGTCTCAAATTGAATATAGTTGTTCAGGAACCCCTGCAGATTGTGTAAAAATGGCAAAAAATGAAATCTTAAATCGTAAGCCTGATTTGTGTGTGTCCGGAATAAATCATGGGTCAAATTCATCAATTAATGTCATTTATTCAGGAACTATGAGTGCTGCTGTTGAAGCCGGGATTGAAAGAATTCCTGCTATAGGATTTTCATTGTTAGATTATAGCTGGCATGCTGACTTCAGATCATCCAAAGAATTTATAAAAAAAATAACGTTAAATGTTCTTCTGAACGGGTTGCCTGATGGTATAGTTTTAAACGTGAATATTCCTAAATTGAAAAAAGAAGAAATCAAAGGAGTGAAAATTTGCAGACAAGCAAACGGATACTGGAAAGAAGATTTTGATAAACGTAAAAGCCCTATGGGGAAAGAATATTACTGGCTGTCCGGTAAATTTATTAATAACGATAAAGGGCAGGATACAGATATATGGGCTTTAGAAAATGGATATATTTCTGTAGTTCCTGTACAATTTGATATGACTGCTCATCACGTAATACAAAAATTACATACATGGGATTTATAAAAAAAGAAATTTTAACCGGGTTTTTAGTTTCGCTATTTGCAACGACATGCGGTTTCTTTATTTATATGCAATATGCTTCTCGTTTAAGATTCTATGAAACAATTGAAATCTTAAGAGAAAGTGGCGTAATGTCATCAGTAATTGCATCAGCCACATTACCCAACTTGTTTGTGTTTTTTATTTTTCTGAAAAAAAAGCAGGAGTACAGAGCAAGAGGAGTACTCCTGGCAACCATTATTACTGCAATACTTACTTTTATACTAAAGTTTTTATAGTTTAATGAAGTACTATATTATAGCAGGAGAAGCATCCGGAGATTTGCATGGATCCAATTTAATGAAAGCATTAATTAAGGAAGATTTGAATGCTGAAATTCGTTTTTGGGGCGGAGACTTAATGCAATCTGTTGGAGGGACATTGGTCAGTCATTATAAAAATAGAGTTTTTATGGGGTTCGTTGAAGTAATCTTAAACCTCTGTAAAATTCTGAACTTCATTAAGTTTTGTAAAAATGATATTACACAATTTAACCCCGATGTAATTATTTTTATAGACAATTCCGGATTTAATCTTAGAATAGCCAAATGGGCAAAGCAAGAAAAATATAAGACTAATTATTACATCTCACCTCAGGTTTGGGCAAGCAGAGCTAGAAGAGTGAAAGCAATTAAGAGAGATATAGATCAGATGTTTACCATTCTTCCCTTTGAAAAAGACTTCTACAAAAAATATAATTATAATGTTCAGTTTGTTGGACATCCTTTAATCGATGGTATTATAAACAGAAAACAAGCAGACGAAAAAAAAATTAAGGAAGAATATCAATTAGGAGATAAAAAGATTATCGCATTACTTCCCGGAAGTAGAAAACAGGAAATTGCTAAAATGCTTTCAACCATGCTTTTAATGATCAATGAATTTCCAGAATATCAATTTGTAGTTGCCGGATCTCCAGGTCAAACAAAATCATTCTACACACAATTTCTCGATGGTAAAAACATAAAGCTTGTGTCTGGCAAAACCTACGATTTATTAAGTATTTCATATGCCGCAGTAGTTACTTCGGGTACTGCAACCTTAGAAACAGCTCTTTTTAAAGTCCCGCAAGTTGTATGTTATAAAGGAAATTGGTTGTCATATCAAATTGCGAAAAGAATCATTACATTAAAATATATTTCTTTAGTGAACTTAATAATGGACAAAGAAGTAGTAACTGAATTAATTCAAAATGATTTTTCTGAAAAGAAATTGAAACAAGAGTTACAATTGTTGCTGCAGGATCGAAAACGAAAAGAATTATTTCTGGAATATTTTTATTTAGAACAAAAACTAGGAGGTAAAGGAGCTTCTGAAAAAACGGCTAAGATGATTGTGAGTAGTTTTATGAAAAGAAAATAATGATATAAAATATTAGCCTGATGCCTGGTAAAAGTTGAGAATAATTTCAGATAATGAAATTAAATAATCTGATTTTTTCTGGAAATTTCTGATTCATAGTAATATTTTTTAAATAAAAAAGAAGATTACTAATCTTTATTCTTAACTTCATAAATATTTGAGTAATCCAATTTTTAAAATCAGATATGTTTTCTATACTTTTTTTTACACATGTGAATCTATATTGTATTTTTGTAGACAAAAATCAATCCGATGTTGAAAGATTTAAGTAAATACAGAAAGCCTTATGAAAAGTCGCAATTATTAGAAGAAAATTGCCCTGATAATCCAATTATATTATTTGAAGATTGGTTTACTTATGCAGATGTCTCCGATACTGTTGAAGAAGCAAATGCAATGAATATTGCTTCGATAGGCTTAGATGGTTTTCCAAAAAACAGAATCGTATTATTAAAACAATTTAGTAACGAAGGGTTTGTGTTTTATACAAACTATAACTCAGAAAAAGGAAAAGCAATAGCCAATAATAATTGTGTGTCCTTATCCTTTTTCTGGTCAAGTTTAGAGCGTCAGATTATTATTAAAGGAAATGCAAATAAAACCTCTGAAAACATATCTGATGCTTATTTCATGTCGAGACCCGTTGGAAGCAGATTAGGAGCTTTAGCATCTAATCAGAGTGAAATTGTAAAAGATAGAAATGAACTGGATACTAATTTAATAAGATTGACAGAACAATTTAAAGAAGAAGAGGTAAGGCGTCCAAAACATTGGGGCGGATACATGATAAGACCTGTATCTTTAGAATTTTGGCAAGGAAGACCCAATAGAATGCATGACAGAATTCGATATGTTCTACAAAAAGATTCTTCCTGGAAACTTGAACGTTTGGCTCCGTAATATTATATTTAAATATTCTTTTTTAATTGAATGAAAACAATTTATATAGCTCGTCATGCAAAGTCTTCATGGAAATACACAAGTATCAGAGATCATGACAGACCTTTAAAAGAAAGAGGAATTAATGATGCTCACTTAATTTCCAAGCATTTAGCAAAAAATATTCAAAAACCCGATATTTTTATATCAAGCAGTGCCGGCAGAGCATTACAAACGAGTATTATTTTTTGTGAAAATTTCGGATACCCTATGTCAAACTTAAAAATCAGTAAGCAATTATACAGTTTTAGTGACGGATATTTAGTGAAGACTGTAAAAACGTTAGACGATAATTTTGATAGTGCAATGATTTTTAGTCATGATCATGGAATCAATACATTTGTAAACAAATTTGGTAGTAAACCTATATCCCATGTTTCAACATGCGGAGTTATTGGAATTCAGTTTAAAGAAAAGAACTGGAAAGATATTAAAAAGGGAACGACAATATTAGTTAAGTTTCCAAAACACTATAAATAAAATTTTACTCTCTTGAAGATTAAAAAATATGCTGCTATTGACATCGGGTCAAATGCAGTTCGTTTATTAATAGCTAATGTAATTGAGGAGAAAAATAAAGACCCTAAGTTTAAAAAATCAGCATTAGTAAGAGTCCCCATACGCCTGGGAGCAGACACCTTTGTAAAAGGTTCAGTTTCCGATAAAAATATTCACAGGATGGTTGATGCAATGAAAGCATTTAAATTATTAATGAAAATTCATGGAGTAGAAAGATATAAAGCATGTGCTACATCTGCTATGAGAGAAGCAACAAATAATAAAGAAGTTGTAGAAAAAATTGTTGCCGCTACCGGAATTGAAATAGAGATTATAGATGGATTCAAAGAAGCTGAAATAATTTCCTCGACAGATTTAAAATATTTAATCAATACAGAAGAAGCCTATTTATATGTAGATGTAGGTGGAGGAAGTACAGAATTCACCTTGTTTTCTCAAGGTAAAATAATATATTCCAAATCATTTAAAATTGGTACAGTACGCCTCATAAACAATTCTAAGAAGAAGAATAAAATGATTTTTGCTAAGGTTAAAAACTGGGTTATCAAAAAAACCAATCATTATAAACAAATTTCTTTGATAGGATCCGGAGGGAATATCAACAAAATCTTTAAAATGTCAGGTTTAGATGCAGGAATACCTGTTTCTTATATCCACCTGAATACTCAATATGAATTCCTGAAGTCAATGTCTTATAAAGAAAGAATTTCTGAACTAAGCTTAAACCCGGATCGGGCTGATGTGATAGTTCCGGCAACGAAAATATACTTATCAGCCATGAAATGGAGCGGTGCCAGAAGAATTTTTGTGCCGAAAATTGGTCTTTCTGACGGGATTATTAAAAATCTTTATTTCCAATAATTTATTTTAACAAAATTTTTAACATTTTGTGACTTCTGTTTCTAAAAGAGTGTTGTGCAAAAAAGTGAAGAATACAAATTTTATTCATTATGAAAAAACTAATGTTATACGGAGCTTTAACGGCAATTGGATTTACGGAATCTGCTCAGGATTTACCCACAAATGCAGAGCCGGGAAAGTGTTACGCTCGTTGTAAGACTCCTGAAGTTTGGAAAAATAAGAATCCAACAATTGAGATTGCTCCTGCCTACAAAAGAATTATTACTTACCCGGCTAATTATAAAAATATTACTGAGAGAGTTTCAGTAAATGAGGGAGGCGAAAAACTAACCGTGATACCTGCAAAGTACGAAACATAAAATTTTACTGTGGTTACGCTGTAGTAACTACCTCGGAATGTGATAAGTCTAATACTTCCGGAGGGTGTGGAAGTGCTACGTATGAAAAACGTGTTATGAAGGCACCTCCATCGACTAGAGTAATTGATATTCCGGCAGTTACTAAAATTGTTAAGGAAAGAATAATGGTAATTCCGCCAACCACAAGAGAGATTGAAGTACCGGCAGTAACTAAAATTGTTAAGAGGAGAGTAATGGCTGATCCACCTTCTCCTAAAGAACTCGATATTCCTGAAGTAATTACTACTTTAAAGAAAATAATTCCTGCTGTTGGAATAACAAGAATCGTTGAAATTCCAGAAGTTACTACAACGATGAAGCGGACAGTGATGACAACACCTCCGACAATTAAGAACAATTAAGATTGAATCTAAGTATGCTACAATTAGAAAAACAGTTTTAGAAAGGCATATTATGAAGAAAAATCTGTTGACGCAAAATATAAAACAGTAACTAAAGAAGTGTTGGTTTCTAAAGGAATTAATCCTGGTAAATTAACTGCTAACGGTTATGGAGAAAACAGATTAACAAACAGATGTACCAACGAAGTTTCGTGTATTCAGAGGTAAAATCTTTTTACCTCACAACAGACAGAGGATTGAATAAAATTTTATCAGACGACAAAGACATTGTCCATTCCAGCTACTATACTTCCTTCTCAGTTATTTGTAATACACAATCCATTATCAGACGACTCTGAAGATGTTGATTATGATAATTTCTTCAGTTTCATTAAGAGAAGAACCTCTGAATTTAAACATAGAGGTAGAGATGTATTCAGTTTTATCCAGCAAGCACAAATACACACAACCGATAAAGAAGAAATAAAAAGCTTGATTCTCACTTTTACTGACGCTAGATATAGCAGTTCTAAAATAGAATCTGCAAATGAAGATGTTATTGTAAAATTCAAGGATTTTGTAAAGACTTACTTTGATAGTAGGCTTAATGAAATTGAAGACGTTAAGGATAAATACAATACTATTGAACAAAAAGGAAAAAGGGGTATTTATTCTACTCTATCTAGCACTAAGAGAACTACGAAAGCTATTGACATAATTTTAACTGTAATTATTATTCTACTCATTTCAATGGTATTGAGAGTACTTACAAATTAGACGATATCTGTAATCTCACTTATTATACTTGAAGGAATTAAGTTTTGGCTTTCAAAAAAAGAAAATTGTAACAGACATATTTGGAAACGTTTGTTTGTCAGAAGAATGAAAAAACGGCATACTATAAACTGACTGAAAACGAACAATTCATTGACGAAGAGCTTAAAGAAATGGCGAACAAAGAAAGAAACGTTTGGAAATAAGCATTACGGTCAACAACGTATCCTATGTAAAGTTTTTTCTAGGTTTTTAAAAATACAATATTTTTAAGGACTATAACATATTTTGTATTCTATTTTTTTTTTCTTTTCTGTTTTTTTCGCTGTTTAGCAAACATTTTTTTATACTTCTCAACATCTACCTCTCCTTTTTTATTTTCTATAACAACAAAAGAATCCACTTTTAGCCTAGGTTCATGAACTTCTAAATTTTCATCTATAAAGGCTCTTTGGAGTATATCTTCAATTAAATAATCTTCATTTGACAACTCAGGGTGGAATTCATCCTTGAGAGATAGTTTAAAAATATTGGCTGTGGTATTATACCAAAAAGCTTTCCATCCATTCCTAAAATCTTTAATATTCTCAAATACTGTCTTGCCTGTTTGTCTGTGAATTAACTTTATTAGTATTCTTCCTTCTGTTCTTGTCATTTTTTTGATTTGATCAGCTAATTCATTTTCAAGATATTCCTGTACTTTTTTTACATATTTACGCTTTTTTCTTTTTGACTTAATTTTATTCAGACGATTATGAAGACTGTCAATTCTTTTAGATGCCAATACTGCATAAGGATATGCTTTGAATACTTTTTGTCGAAACCAATAGTAATAATTCGCATCTATTCTTGATTTGAATTTATGTTTTGGTAATATGGATACTTCCTTTAATTTAATCATTAAAGTACCTCCTTCTTCTATTAAAAAGTACTCATCATAAACATCGGTTAGTGTATCCTTTATTTGTGAACTAGCACAAAGTGAAAATACAGCAACTAACAGTAAAAAAAACCTTTTCATAAATTGATGCAAACAGGTATTATTCCAAAGTTAATCCATTCTATTCAAAAAACTCATGAGTCTTAAATTTTTATGCCTCTTAGGCAGTCATCATTATTTCTGCTATTTTCTTATATGTTCCATTTGCTAGTTTTTCACGAATAGCAGTAAATGCTTCTATTGTTTCGTTAACGTCCTCAACCGTATGACGTGCTGTAGGGATTAATCGTAAAATTATCATTCCTTTTGGAATTACAGGATATACAACTATAGAACAGAAAACCCCATAGTTTTCTCTTAAATCGTGAACCATTGCCATTGCTTCCGGAATTTCTCCTTTTAAATATACGGGGGTTATGCAAGTTTGTGTAGTACCTAAATCGAAGCCTACTTCTCTTAATCCGGATTGTAATGCATTTGTTATTTCCCATAATCTATCTTTTAGTTCCGGCATCGTACGAATCATATCTAGACGCTTTAAAGCTCCTTTTACCATGGGCATAGGTAATGATTTTGCGAACATTTGTGAACGCATATTATATTTTAAGTATTGAACAACATCCTTATCTCCGGCAAAAAAGGCTCCTATACCTGCCATAGATTTTGCAAAAGTTGCAAAATAAACATCAATACTATCTTGTATTCCTTGTTCAAATCCTGTTCCTCTTCCCCCTTCTCCTAATGTTCCAAATCCGTGAGCATCATCTATCAATAATCTAAAGTTGTATTTTTCTTTTAAAGCAACTATTTCTTTTAGCCTTCCCTGTTCGCCTCTCATTCCGAACACACCTTCAGAAATTAAAAGTATTCCTCCTCCCGTTTTTTTTGCCATTTTAGCAGCTCTTTTCACGTTTTTCTCACAACTTTCAATATCGTTATGACGATATACAAACCTCTTTCCTGCATGTAAGCGAACTCCGTCTATAATACATGCGTGTGTATCTATATCATACACAATTATATCATCTTTATTAACTAAAGCATCAATTGCAGATACCATTCCTTGGTATCCAAAATTTACCAAATATGAGGCTTCTTTAGCTACAAATTCAGCACACTCATGCTCTAGCTGTTCATGGTATTTTGTGTGACCGGACATCATACGTGCTCCCATAGGATAGGCCATTCCATCTGTTGCTGCAGATTCTCCATCTACCTTTAGTACTTCAGGGTGGTTTGATAACCCCAAATAATCATTTATACTCCAAGTAACTACTGACTTCCCATTAAATATCATTCTGTTAGAAATAGAACCTTCCAATTTTGGAAACACATAATATCCTTCAGCTTTATCTGCCCATTTTCCTAATGGTCCTTTATCATTCTTAATTCTATCAAATAAATCATTTACCATATTTATATCGTTTTTTTACTGACAAAATAAAGTTTTTTTGAGAATAAATCAAAAACTTGTCAAATGTCTTATTTAATCTTTATGATTAAGTCGTTTGTATCAACTAAAGTTCCTGATTTTAATTCTACTTTTTCTATCGTTCCTGGAGAAATAGCTGTAACCGTAGTTTCCATTTTCATTGCTTCAATTATAAACAATGGCTGGTTATTTTTTACAGAATCCCCTTCTTTTACTAAAATAAACGACAATAATCCTTGTAAAGGGGCTCCTATTTGCTTTTCATTTGCTATCTCTGCTTTTACGTTCTCAACTTTATCCACAATTATTGAATTGTTTTTAATGAGAACGTTTCTCATTTGACCATTAATTTTAAAGAAAACATTAACTAATCCATTTTCATCCGGATCTGTTTTTTGAATTAGAGATATCAATACCCTTTTTCCTGATTCGATATCAATCATTATTTCCTCTCCTATTTCCATTCCAAAGAAAAAATTCTTTGTAGGAACATTCATTATATTTCCAAATTTCAAATGCTTACTATAAGCATCTGTAAATACTTTTGGATATAATTTATATGATAGAAAATCTGTAATCTCCAAATCACGTCCCATACCTTTTGAGAAATCATTTTTAAACTCAACAAACTCTTTTTCAAAATCAATTGGATCTAAATGTTCATTTGGACGATTGGTATAAGGTTTTTCATTTTTTAAAATTATTTTTTGAAGTTTTTTCGAAAAACCTCCAACGGGTTGACCTAAATCTCCTTTAAAAAAACTAATTACAGATTTTGGAAATGAGATTGTATTTCCTTTTTCTAATACATCATCAATTGTTAAGTTATTGCTAATCAGATATTGTGCCATGTCTCCAACAACTTTAGAGCTGGGAGTTACCTTAATTATATTACCAAACAATTGATTTACTTTTCCATACATTTTTGTTACTTCAGTAAATTTATCCTCTAAACCTAATGCAATTGCCTGTCCTTTTAAATTTGAATATTGTCCTCCGGGAATTTCATGCTTATAAACCTCTCCTGTACCTGATTTTAAACCTGATTCAAACGGATAATAATATCCTCTTACTGCTTCCCAGTAGTCAGAGTATTCTGCCAACTTTTGTGTGTTTAATAAATTTTCTCTTTCATTGAAGCGTAGCATTTCAATTATTGAATTGAAGTTTGGCTGTGACGTTAATCCGGACAAGCCACCCAGAGCAACATCTATTACATCCACTCCTGCTTCAATAGCTTTTAAGTAAGTTGCTGACTGTATAGAGGAAGTGTCGTGTGTGTGTAAATGAACCGGAATATTAATTTCTGACTTCAGGGCTGAAATTAATTCATATGATGCTTCCGGCTTTAATAAACCTGCCATGTCTTTCACTCCCAGAATATGTGCTCCGGCGTTTTCTATATCTTTAGCCAGTTGCAGATAATATTTTAAATTGTATTTGGTTTTATCAGGGTTTAAAATATCTCCGGTATAGCAGATAGATGCTTCTGCTAAACCTTGAGTTTTGTTTTGAACGTGTTTAATACATGGTTCAATGGATTTCATCCAATTTAATGAGTCAAAAATTCTGAATACATCTACTCCTGTTTCCCAAGATTTCTCAACAAATTTTTCAATTAAATTATCAGGATATGCTGTATACCCTATTCCATTTGAGCCTCTGATTAACATTTGCAGTAATACACTCGGCATTGCTTTACGTAATAACGCTAAACGTTCCCAGGGGTTTTCTTGTAAAAATCGTAAGCAGACATCGAAAGTAGCTCCTCCCCAAACTTCCATACTAAAAATATCAGGAAAATTCCTGGCGTATCCTTCAGCAACTTTGAGCATATCCAGGGTTCTCATTCTGGTTGCTAATAAACTCTGATGTGCATCTCGCATAGTGGTATCTGTAAAATGAATTTTTTTTTCATTTTTTAACCATTCTGAAAATTTTTCTGGTCCTAACTCTGTCAGAATATCTTTCGTTCCTTTTGGATGATTATCTAATTCAGGAAACTTTGGGATTTTGGGCTGTGTGAACCGGTGATCGGGATTTACTTTTTTTACATCAGAATTACCGTTTACTATGATTTCTCCTAAGAAGTTAATTAATTTATTTGCTCTGTTCTTAGGTTCTTTAAATTCAAATAGTTTTGGTTCATTTTTTATGAAGTTTACAGTGACTTCTCCGTTTCTGAATGTTTGATGATTTAAGATATTTCTGAGAAAAGCAATATTTGTTTTTACTCCTCTGACTCTGAATTCTGCCAAAGCCCGCAACATTTTTCTACATGCTCCATCTAATGTTCGGCTTCTGGCAGATACTTTTACAAGCATTGAATCGAAAAAGGGTGAAATTTTTACTCCCTGATAGATACTTCCGGCATCTAATCTAATTCCAAATCCTGATACACTTCGGTAGGTGGTTATTGTGCCATAATCGGGTTTAAAATTATTTACGGGGTCTTCTGTAGTAATTCTACACTGTAAAGCATATCCTGAAATAATAACAGATTCCTGGCTTGGTATTTTGATTTGTTTATCTGATAACCTGTAACCTCCGGCTATAAACAACTGAGTTTTAACAAGGTCAATATTAGTCACCATTTCGGTAACTGTATGCTCGACTTGAATTCTGGGGTTTACCTCAATGAAGTATATATTATTGTCTTCATCTACTAAAAATTCTACCGTACCAATATTATTATAATCAACCGCTTTACAAATAGCCAATGCATATTTGTAAAGATTATTTTTGGTTTCTTCAAATAATCTGTATGAGGGTGCAAATTCAATTACTTTCTGATAACGTCTTTGTACGGAACAATCTCTTTCATACAAATGAACCATATTATCATGGGCATCTGCTACAATTTGAATTTCTATATGTTTAGGGTTTTCTACGAATTTTTCTAAAAAAACGGTATTATTTCCAAAAGCATTTAAAGCCTCGCGTCTTGCTTCCGGATATGCTTTTTTTAATTCCTCTGTATTACGAATCACTCTCATCCCTCTGCCACCTCCTCCTGAAGCTGCTTTTAACATTACAGGATAGCCAATTTTTTCTGCTTCTTTTAATGCAATATCAACAGAGGTTAAATCTTGATTGCTACTTTGAATAACAGGAATGTTATTAGCAACTGCTACTCCTTTTGCTGTAATTTTATCTCCTAATGCTTTTAAAACAGAAACTTTTGGTCCTATAAAGATGATTCCATTATCCTTACACTTTTGAGCAAACTCTGCATTTTCAGATAAGAATCCATACCCCGGGTGGATAGCATCTACATTATTTTCTATTGCTGTTTTTATAATAGCATTAATATCCAAATAGGGCTTTAAAGGGTCATTGTTTTCTCCAACTTGATAACATTCATCAGCTTTGTATCTATGCAGAGAATACCGATCTTCATAAGTGTAAATTCCAACTGTTTTTATTCCAACTTCTACACAAGATCTAAAAATTCTAATTGCAATTTCTCCCCGATTTGCTACTAATACCTTTTCTATTTCCATTAATCTGATTATATGGTTTTGTTACCCTATAAATTTAATTCGATTTTTCTTTTTTCAAAAGGAATAAGTATTTTATCTAAAAAAAACAGTCATTTTTAGTATCTTATCAAAATTTAGTTCTTAAAAAATTAATTTCGTATTATTTTACCATTCCTTTGGTAATTCAATAATTTTGAGACACTTATTTCAATGCTACAAGAGCAACTTTATTCTTTTTTTATTATATTTTTCCAGATAACTTTTTTTTTAAACTCTTATGATTGTTTTTTATTTTTTAAAAATTGATTAGCCTGAAACTTCAGTTTTAGCATTTTGTAATTCTTTAATTAGTGGTTGCTTATATATTCTATTTTTTAAAGCTTTATATATTGCATTAGCAACCGCTGCTCCCGCCGGCGGTAAACCCGGTTCTCCTAAACCCGTCGGGGGTAAATTATTTTTAACAAAGTGAACTTCAACTTTCGGAGTTTCATTCATTCGGATTAATCGATAAGTATCAAAGTTTTTGTGAGATGGTTTTCCTTTCATAAAGGAAAAATCTCCATACATTGCATGTCCTGTTCCGTCTAAAACTCCGCCTTGAATTTGATTAATTGCTCCTGTTGGATTCACCACTATTCCACAATCAACTGCAACGATTACTTTCTTAACTATTGGTAATCCGTTCTTTAATTCAATCTCAGCTACTTCTGCTACATGTGTATTGTGGCAGTAATAGGCCGCAAATCCTTTAAAAATTTCTTTTTTATTTTCTTTCCAATTACTTTTTTCTGCTACTAATTTTATTGTATTTTCCATTCTCTCACCAGAATATTCTATTTTTTTATCTGTATTATTCTTTACATTCTGCAACAATTCTAATCGTAACTCAACAGGATCTTTTTCCAGTTCTTCTGCTAATTCATCAAAGAAGCTTTGTTCTGCAAATGCCAAAAAATTTGTATAAGGTGCTCTCCAAGCTCCGGTGGTTATAGCACTTTTATGGTTTTGAGTTGAAACTTTATAGTTTGGAATACACCCTGCCGGAAAAAAATTAGGGATTAAATCATACATATTGCCGTTTACAGCTGCTTCTTTTAAATGATAGCCTGTTATTTTTCTTTCTTTAACTGAAGCGGCAATCCTGTATTTAATTGCAGGGCGGTAAATTCCTGCGGTCATATCATCTTCTCTTGAATAAACTAATTTTATGGGTTTGCCAGCCATATTTGAAATTACAGCTGCCTCTAATGCGAAATCTCCATATAATCTGCGCCCAAAACCCCCACCTATCCGGGTCATCTCTAATTCAATTTCTTCTTCTTTTCTCTTTAATTCTTTGGCTATCTGACCAACAGTCCATTGTGGTGTTTGAATTGAACCAACCAAATGAATTTTATCAGTTGTAACGTTTGCATAAAAATTCATGGGTTCTAGGCAGTTGTGTGGCAAGAATGGTGAATGATAGGTTCTCTCTATAATTTTATCTGCTGCTGTAAATGCTTTTTTCACATTTCCGTCTTCTCTTTGTACATCAAAATCTTTCCCGTCAAGAATATTATTTAATATTTTATTATGATCTTCCGTACTTTCTAAACTTTCATCACTACTCCAAACGGGCTTTAATGCTTTTTTACCTTTCATTGCAGCCCAGGTATCGGAAGCTAAAACAGCCACTTTATCTCCAAATTTAATAGTCTGATTAACTCCTTCTATTTTTTTAGCTTCGGTGTCATCAAAACTTTGTAATTTTTGTCCAAAAGCTGGGGGTCTTAAAACAGATGCGTATAACATCCCTTCACTTTTGTAATCGATTCCATACAAAGGTTTGCCAGTTACAATTTTCTTTAAATCTACATTTAAAACATCAGTCCCTATAATTGTATATTCTGATGGTTTCTTTAGTGTAACATTTTCAGGCACTTCCAGTATCGCTGCTTCTTTAACTACTTCTCCATATCCTAATTGGTCTCCATTTTCATTTGTTATAATTCCTTTCGAAGCTTTGCATGTTGAAGCATCAACTCCCCATTTAATTGCTGCGGCATTGATTAGCATTTGCCTGGTTGTTGCTCCTGTTTGTCGTAACGCATCCCATCCAAAACGAATAGATTGACTTCCTCCTGCTACCTGACGTATATATTCTTTCTTATTATACTTAGCTTGGACTACATGAACTTTATCCCATTCTACATCTAGCTCTTCAGCTATAATCATTGGCATTGATGTTTTCACGCCCTGTCCTATTTCCGGGTTTGGTGAGTAAATGGTAACATAACCGTTATCCGCTATTTTAATAAATGCATTGAAATCATTAAAGTTCAGATTTGCTATATCTATTGGAGGATTCATTTCCGATTTACAGGCTGTAAATAAATTAAACCCTACTAATAATCCACCGCTGACTAGTGCAGAGGTTCTTAAAAAATTTCTTCTGCTAAAAGTTATAGTATTTTCTTGTACATTCATAGTTTTTAATTTTAAAACATTTTTTTTGCTGCGACAGCTACAGCTTTTTCTATTCTGTTATAAGAAGCACATCTGCAAATATTACCATGCATTGCTTCACGAATTTCATTCTTAGTTGGATTAGGATTTTCTTTTAAAAACGAAGCGGCAGTCATAATTTGCCCTGCCTGACAGTACCCGCATTGAGGGACATCTATTTCTTTCCAGGCCTCCTGCAAAGGATGTTTGCCATCTTTTGACAGCCCTTCAATTGTTGTAATTTCTTCTTTATCTATTAAAGATATTTGTAATTGACAGCTTCTTGTTGCTATTCCATCTACATGAACGGTGCAAGCACCACATTGTGCTATACCACAACCAAATTTAGTTCCTGCTAAATTTAGTTTATCTCTTAAGATCCAAAGTAAAGGAGTATCTGAATCAGCTGTTACTGTAATTAATTTACCATTGATTTTTAGATTATAGGTTGGCATTTATTGGTCAGTTTATAATTTAACTCTGGTAAGTTATAAAAAATAATCTTCTTGTGTGTAATGTAATTTTTTTTAACATTTTTTTAACAAAAATAGCTATAAAATTCAATTAATACTATTCAACTTTTAAAAATACTTGAGTAAGCGTTTATATAAAAATCATAGGCAGTAACAGATTTGATTTTCAGCTTCTTCAATTAAGTTTTCTAATGGACTATAAACTTTCATTGCAATCCTGTCTTTGATTCACTGTCTCATTTTTCAAACAGGGTTTAACTTTGGGCAATAGAGAGGTATTGGTTTTTCAATTTGTTTTGTTTGATTTCAATAAAATCCTAAAGGTACTTTATGACAAAATCTTTAGTGTACAAATAGTTATTTTATAAACTCCAGTCGGCTTCTCCTTTAACTGTTATCACCCTTTGTTTTGTAATCAATCTAAACCTGGATATAATTCAAGTTGTTTTTTTAAGTTTTAAAAAAAAGGCTTCTGATCTTGGATTTTTTTGAAATGTGCTTTACGGGCAACTTTTAGTTTGGTTTTAAACTTTCTTCTGCAATGTGAATATAAAGTACCGTAACCAATCTTTTCTTCTGTTTGTTCTGTTTGACAAAAAACAGCTCTACCTAAAAAGAATGCTTGTATTGGGATCTGTAGCTTTTTGTTCTATCAAAAGCAATTATACAGCTGTTAAAGCATCAACTCCTTGAAAAGAATATAATTGTAACCTAATTTCAAATTGTTATAAGGTAAAACTTCTTACCAAAGCTATCAGACTTCACAGAAAAGAAAACCAGAGAATGGTTAAAAGATATAAATCAAAGAATTGTTAAATATGAATAGTAATAAAAAAAGCTAATACAAAAATATGCATTGGTTTAATCTTATATTATTCTGAACATATTTAACGGGGTCTATCCTCCAAAATCGTCAAAGCGAATGTTTTCATCCGGAATACCAAAATCTTCTCCCATTTTTTGTATCGCTTTATTCATTAAAGGTGGTCCGCAGAAATATAATTCAATATCTTCCGGTGCATCGTGCTTATTTAAAAAATTATCGATAACACAATTATGAACAAAGCCAACAAAACCATCTCCTTCTCCTTCTAAGCTATCTTTAACTTCCCAGTTATCTTCCGGTAATGGCTCGGATAAAGCAATATGGAATTTAAAATTAGAGAATTTTTTTTCCAATTGATAGAAATGATTTAAATAGAATAATTCACGTTTAGAACGACCTCCATACCAATAAGAAACTTTACGTCCTGTTTTTAATGTTTTAAATAAGTGATATAAGTGAGAACGCATTGGTGCCATCCCTGCTCCGCCACCTATGTATAGCATTTCTGCCTCGCTTTCATTAATAAAAAACTCACCGTAAGGACCGGAAACGGTTACTTTATCTCCAACTTTTCTTGAGAATACATATGATGATGCAATTCCCGGATTTACGTTCATCCAACCTCCTTTAGCTTTATCAAAAGGTGGTGTTGCAATACGAACATTTAACATGATATCACGACCTTCTGCCGGGTAAGAAGCCATAGAGTAAGCTCTTTCTAAAGTTTCCGGATTCTTCATTACTAAAGACCATAACTTAAACTTATCCCACTCCAGTTGAAACTTATCTGGTGTTTCATGCTCTTCCGGGTGTGCCGTGATGTCCATATCAGAGAATTTCACCTCACAAGGCGGAATTTCAATTTGAATATATCCTCCTGCCTTATAATTCATATCCTCTGGAATACGAATGACAAATTCTTTAATAAAAGATGCTACGTTATAGTTACGCACTACTTCAGCTTCCCATTTTTTGATTCCGAATACTTCTTCCGGAATTGAAATATCCATATCTTGCTTCACTTTTACCTGACATGCTAAACGAATTCCGTATTGTAGTTCTTTTCTTGTAAAGTGTGGTGTTTCTGTGGGTAATGCTTCGCCTCCCCCTGAGTTTACATGGCATTCACATTGAACACAAGATCCGCCACCGCCGCATGCTGATGGTAAAAATATTTTTTCATTACCTAAGGTAGATAATAATGTTCCTCCTGACGGCACTTCAATTGTTTTTTCTCCATTAATAGTAATTTTGACCGCACCCGATGGAGCTAATTTTTGTTTTACAAATAATAACAATGCTACTAACAACAAGGTAATTGCTAAAAATGCTACTACTGTTATTGTAACCGTCCCTCCTGCACTTACTTCTAAAAACATCATTTATTTTGTAATTTCTTTAGTATTAATTACCAATTTTTCTGCTTCTTCTTTGTCTTTTATCTTTATTTCTGCTTCGAGGGACTCTTTCTTTTCTCCGGTATCATCTCCTCCGGTTAACATTCCTCCAAAACTCATAAATCCTATGGCCATTAAGCCTGTAATGATAAACGTAATTCCTAAACCTCTTAGCGGACCGGGTACTTGAGAATATCTGATTTTTTCACGAATAGCGGCAATTGCTAGAATTGCTAAGAACCATCCGATTCCGGATCCAATTCCATATACCAGTGATAAACCCAAGGTTGGAATCTCGCGAGATTGCATAAATAGCGATCCTCCTAAGATTGCACAGTTTACGGCAATTAATGGTAAGAAAATTCCTAAAGAGTTATATAATGAAGGTGCAAATTTTTCTACAATAATTTCTACTAATTGCACCATGGTTGCTATGGTTGCAATAAACATGATGAATGATAAGAAACTTAAGTCATAATCTGCATATTCTGCTCCCAGCCATGATAATGATCCGGGTTGTAACAAATATTGATCTAACAGCCAGTTTATCGGTACTGTTACTGCTAATACAAAGATAACTGCAATTCCCAAGCCAACTGCTGTTGATACTTTTTTAGATACTGCTAGATAAGAACACATTCCTAAAAATGTGGCAAATACCATATTATCTATGAATATAGATTTAAAAAATAACTCTACATACTCTAACATAATTCCTTCTTTTATAGTTTCTTAGACTAATCTTCAATTAATATTTTGTTTCTACTACGTTGTACCCAAATAATGATTCCCACAACAATTAATGCCATTGGCGGTAATAACATAAAGCCATTATTTTCATAACCGAATGCATAAATTCCGGTTTTTTCAATAGAGTTTCCTAATACTTTAATTCCTAACAAAGTTCCTGATCCTAATAGTTCTCTGAAGAAAGCTACAATTATTAAAATAACTGCATATCCTAAAGCATTTCCAATTCCGTCTAAAAATGATTTCCATAGACCATTACCTAAGGCAAAGGCTTCAAAACGTCCCATAATAATACAATTGGTAATAATTAATCCTACAAATACAGATAAAGTTTTACTTAATTCATAGGCAAAAGCTTTTAACACTTGATCTACGATAATTACTAAAGTGGCTACAACAATTAATTGTACGATAATTCTAATTTTAGAGGGGATGATATTTCTCATCAATGAGATTACTACATTTCCTATTCCTAATACAAATAATACAGAAGCAGACATCACAATTGCAGCCTGTAATTCTGCTGTAATTGCCAAGGCAGAGCAAATGCCTAATACCTGAATTGTAATAGGGTTGTCATCTGTTAATGGGTCTGTAATTAGTTTTGCTTCTTTTTTTGATAAAAATCCCATAGTTATTTCAATGTTTTAAAGTAGGGTACATATAAACCTAATTCTGATTTAATCATTGTGGCAATACCGTCTCCTGTAATTGTTGCTCCGGCAATTGCATCTACTTCGTTATCATTTTTATCCTCATTTTTAGGATCTGCATTTGATTTTGAAATGGCAATTCCTTTAAAAGTGCCATTATTCATTAAATCTTCACCAATAAAATCATCCATAAAGAACCGTTGATTGATATTAGCTCCTAATCCCGGAGTTTCTCCTTTGTGATCAAAAAATACTCCCTGAATTATCATGTTTTTATCCATAGCAATATATCCCCAAATAGCATCCCAGAGACCTTTCCCTCTCAAGGGTGCAACATATATAGTTTTGCCATCTTTCTCTCCAACAAATAATGGTAATTTCCTCGTTTTTCCTTCCTTAGCCAATGTTTGTTGTTTTTTTACATCAATTAAGTATGCCTTGTCATTTTCAGAGGTATTTATCCCTTCAATAATCAATTGTTTTTTAATGTATTTTGAGAATTCACCGGCTACTTTATCTTTTGATACAAATGATACACTTGTTTCATCATTATCATTAACTCCCATAGCATACAAAATGTTTTGTTGCTTTTCTATTCTCTTATTGGCATCTATTCTTCCTTTCAATGAGGATGCTGTAAAAGCTAACAGTGTACCCACTACCAACACCATTCCTATGGCGAAAAGTATCGTGTATAAATTACTATCTGTATTTTTATTCATGAGATTAGACAGTTTTAATTTTTAAACGTTTTAATCTTCTCTTTACATTTCCTTGTACGATATAGTGATCAATTGTAGGAGCGAAAACGTTCATTAATAAAATGGCCAACATTACTCCTTCCGGGTAGGCCGGGTTAAATACACGAATCATAATTGAAATAAATCCGATTAAAAAACCATAAATCCATTTCCCTTTATTTGTTTGTGAAGCTGTTACAGGATCCGTTGCCATATATACAGTACCAAATGCAAATCCACCAATTAATAAGTGTTTGTAGTAATCCAGATTCATTAATCCGTAAAACTTACTTGTTTCACCAATCCATTCCATATCAACTATTTGATTAAAGATGATTCCCATTAGCAAAGCTCCGGTTACTGAGGATAACATAATTCTCCAGCTTCCGATTTTTGTAAAGATTAAGAATCCCGCTCCTAACAAAATTAATAATGTTGATGTTTCTCCTACGGAACCAGGAATAAATCCGAAGAACATATCAGAAACAGAGAAATCAGGCATTGTATTTTGTGCTAAACTTCCCAGCATAGTTTCTCCGGAAATTGCATGTATCGTTCCTGCTCTATTTACAGCATCGTGTATCCAAACTTTATCTCCCGACATCCAGGTTGGATAGGCAAAGAATAAAAATGCACGGATTGTTAATGCCGGATTTAAGATGTTCATTCCCGTACCTCCAAAAACTTCTTTTCCAATTACGATACCAAAAACAACAGCTGTTACCAGCATCCAGAGGGGTGTATCTACAGGAACAATTAAGGGAACTAACATACCTGTTACCAAATATCCTTCTTCTACTTCATGACCTTTTATTACTGCAAATATAAATTCTACTAAAAGACCTGCAGTATAAGAAACTATTACTAGTGGTAGTACTTTTATAATCCCTATCCAAAAGTTATCCCAGGTGAAAAAATTAGCTAAACCATTTATTCTTAGTGTTTCATCTATTGCAGCGTAATGCTGATATCCTGCATTAAACATACCAAAAATTAAAACAGGAATCAATGACATGATAACTATATTCATGGTACGTTTTAAATCATCTGCTGCTTTAATATGAGTTCCTCCGTGAGTTACTTCATTTGGCAAGTATAAAAAGGTATGGATTGCATTAAATGCCGGAGCCATTTTTGTTCCTTTATACTTTTCTTTTAAATTATGTAAATTTTGTTTTAAGCCCATAATCTTATCCTAGTTCTTTCATCATTAAATCCAATCCTTCACGGATAATTTTTTGATGTGGTTGTTTAGAAACACAAATAAATTCTGTAAGTGCAAAATCTTCAGGAGCAATTTCATAGCCTCCTAATGCTTCCATTTCATCTAAATCTTTATACATGCATGCTTTTAATAATTGCATTGGGTAAATATCTAACGGAAAAACTTCTTCGTAAGAGCCTGTTACTACAAATGCTCTATATTCTCCATTAGTATTTGTTGTCAAGTCATATTTTTTATGTGGATTTAACCAGGAGAATGTTAATGCTCTGGAGGTAGATATTTTATTAAATACTGGTTTATTCCAGCCAAAGAATTCATAATTGTTTCCTTCCGGAATTGCAGTAATTTGATTGTCATAAAAACCTAAGAATCCATTTTCATCAACTTCTAATCCTGATAAAACATTTCCACTGATAATTCTGGTATTATCGTTGTCTAAGTTTCCTTTTACTACGTCGGCAATCTGAGTTCCTGCAAACACAGATACATATTTTGGTTCGTTTATTTTCGATCCTGTTAATGCGACACTTCTTTTTAAGTTTAATTTCCCTGTTAATAATAATTCTCCAATTACTACTAAATCCTGTGGCGTTACTACCCAGACAACCTCTCCTTTATTGATTGGGTTTATGTGTGCAATTTGAGTACTAACATTGCCAACAGGGTGTGGTCCCGAGACATTATGTACTTCTACACCTTTTGCATTTGCTAACGGTGATTTCGAAGAACTTACAGATACATGAACTTTCCCTTCAGTTAATTTTGTGAGTGCTGTTAAAGCAACTTGTAATTCTGCTTTTTTACCTTTTAGCACATAATCGTAATCAGCCGCTAAAGGAGTACTATCATATCCGGAAATAAAAATAGCTTTAGGTTCTTGATTAGGATTGGCAATAACATCGTAAGGGCGTTGTTTAACAAATGGCCAGCATCCTGAAGCAAACAAGTGCTTTTTGATTTCTTTGCCAGACATTTCTTCTACATCAACCTTTCCAAAGTCTTTGTATTCTTGCGTCCCGTTAGTTGTAATTTTGATCTCTAAAACTTTTCTACGAGCTCCGCGAACAATTTCTGTAACCTTACCACTAACCGGACTCGGGAATAAAATACGCTTATCACTTTTGTTGTAAAAAAGTGCTTCTCCTGCTTTTATTTCAGTGCCTTCTTTTGTTAAAATTTTAGGGGTAACACCATGAAAATCATTTGGTTTTATTGCAAAAATATTACCTGAAGAAAGATTGGTAGTTATTTGTTTTGCTTTACCAACGAGTTTAATATCAAGTCCTCTTTTTATAAGAATGTCTTTTGACATGGTAATTAAATGTATTTGATTTTCTTAAAAAACATACAAATTTAAAAATTTTAACTTCGATAAGCAGATAAAATAGAATTATATCTTGTAGATATTATATTATTTATATCTATTCTAAATAAATGATTGTTCTTTGATTTACATTTTTATATTTTTGTTCTACAATTATGTATAAGTATTTTTTTCTTTCATTCTTTTTTTTCAGTTTATATGCTAAAGGGCAGGTTATAAAAACTGTTCAGCTAAAACCTCTGCATAATAATTCATTCATTCCCATGGTTTCTGTTGGAGATGTGTTAGAATTGTCTTTTGATGATTTGGAAGGTGGCATCAGGGAGTATCAGTATAAGATTGAGCAGATGACTCACGACTGGAGACTCGGCAGTTTACAATCTAATCAATACATTAATGGTTTTGAACAAGACTATATTATAAATGTCAGCAATTCGTTCAACACACTCCAAAGCTATACCCATTACAAGGTGAAAATCCCAAATCAAAACACTGTTATCACAAAAAGCGGCAATTATTTAATTTCAGTAGCCGATGAGAATGATGAAGTTATTTTTAGCAGGAGATGTATTTTTTTTGAAAATCTAATAACGACTGAAGTAAGTGTTATCAGAAGTAGAAATGCAGCAACTATTAATGAGCAACAAACTGTTCAACTAATAGTAAATCATGAGGGTTTACTTATTAACAATCCGGCACAAGAGATAAAAGTTCAGTTGCTTCAAAATAACAATTGGGCAACCTCTGTAACTAATATTACTCCTCAATTCATTCGAAATAACCAGCTCATTTATAACCATCCGCTAAAAACAAATTTTTGGGGAGGTAATGAGTTTTTAAATTTTGATAATAAATACATTAGAAATACTAGTGTTACTATTGCCCGCACTGATCGAAAAGATATATTTCATAATTATTTATACACAGATATTGAAAGAAAATATAAACCCTATGCGTATAATCCCGATATAAATGGTCAATTCACTATCAGGACTTTAGATGCGAATGATAAAGATTCTGAAGCCGATTATGCTATGATGCATTTTTCTTTAGAAGTGTATGACTTTTACAAAAATAAGGATGTGTATGTATACGGAGCCTTTAATGATTTTCAACTCACTGATGAGAACAAGATGATTTATAATTCTGATGAAAATATTTATCAGGCTTCCATCTTATTAAAGCAAGGGTTTTATAATTATACGTATGCTATCATTAATCAAAACAACAAAGTTGATTTAACAGAAATCAACGGGTCTTTTTTCCAAACGGAAAATGAATATACTGCCATTATTTATTATTGCCCTTACGGAAGTTTATTTGACCGTGTGATTGGTATAGGAAATGATTATTTTAATCAAAACAGATAACATTCTTCCTCAATTGTTATTTTCAAAAAAAGTTTTATTTTTATATATGTTTCAGCAAATTACAAAGGGCATAAAAATTTCTGTTACCCTTAATTTATAATGGAATCGTAACAGGGACTATATGCAACATTTTCTTATTTAATCCCTCTCTGTAGCAATAGCTTTAGGAAAATAAAGATTTATGCTTATCCCAAAAGACACCTAGTTAATCATTCCAAATATGATTTACCCCAGCAATACTAAGTCTTTCCATTGATTTCTCTTCAGAATACCTTCTGTTGAATTTGTAACAAAACTCATTAAGATAATTCTGTAAGAAATAATTATCAACTCGATGATGCACATCTATATGTATTATTAACCTTAGAAGTAATTTTTTGTAGCTGGAGAAGTTATCAGAGAATTAGTGTCTTTTTGTACACCCCCCTCTAATTCAGCATTTAAATACTTTGTTTTTGATTGCCTCTACCTCGTTTAATTTATTGGTTCTTATTTCTCTGAACATCATCTGTTTCTAAAAAATATTCATCAAGTTCAACTCAGTTTTTTAGTTGATATTCAGCATCTCATAACTGAGCGGATTTTATGCATCATAGCCCAAACAGACCCATAGCACTTATGCTCCAACGTTGCATCTCTTTGGCTGAAAAACTCTTTAACTAACTTCTCATACTCTGTCCTTACAATATATTGATAACTCTTAATAAATTAGCTTTTGTAATTAAAAATTTATTGAGTTAGTCATTTAATTTCTGTTTTATTCGATTTTGATATATTGGTTTAGTGTGTACCATTCTGGTAATTGTTTTGTGAAAGAAACTGGTTTTAAATGGAGATCGATTAATTCTATAACAAAACTCATCAAAATAAACTTGAATATGCCATTTACTTACGTGAGTTGGTATTGCTCTTAACCAAGATTTAACTTGCATAATTATAATATGCAGCTGTTTAAAATTAGTACCATTATTACTATATTTCTGTTGAATATTAAAAACTTCTTTTAAAGGCTCATAACCTCTCCATTTATCGGTTATTATTTTAGCAGAAGTACTTATGTGTTCTTCAAATATAGGTGTTAATGATTTAGCAGAATAGTCATCAATAGATTTTATGTAAACCCTTTTTACCTTATTATTATCGGTCAATTCCACGGCTATGACTGCTTTTTTCTTTTTTGAATCGTAACTTCTACCTTGTTTTCCTTCTTCTTTACCTCCAACAGTAAATTCATCAACATGAATTAATTTTTCTAAAGGATATTTCTGACTGCTTTTCATTGATTTACGAACTTTCTGCATAAAATACCAAGCTGTACCTTGACGAATACTAAAACGTTTACCCATTTGAATACTCGAAATACTTTTACTACTGGTACTCATCTCAAAAGCAACACAAAAAGCTTTTTGTAAACCAAATTTAACCTTATGAAATAGCGTGTTTGCTGTTGCACTTTCTACATGGTGACAAGAATAACAATGATAATTGTAACCAGATTTTTCGCATCCTTTTGTATGACCACATTTACTACAGGTAAAACCATCTTGCCATTTTATTCTTGCTAAATAAGCTTTACAAGTTTCATCATTAGGTAATTCTTTTATAAAGTTTACTATATCTTGTCCTTTAAATTTATCCATCTTATTTAATTTAAAGGATTCAATATACGGAAATTAAATGACTAACTCAATAAAACTTTATTGAAGTTCCCTCCCGACTTCTGAATGCTTTAAACCAACATCAATTTCTTTATCAACTTCTCTCCCATTTCCTGATTTATCATCGAAATTATTTTCTCTTTACCATAACTTAACTCTTCTCTTAATACCGAAGATTTTAATCTTACTATTAGTGTCCCGTTTTGTAATTTCACCTCATTGGTATAGGAGTGTACTCCGGGTCCCATCACTTTTTTCCAGGTTTCTTCTATCTGAATCTTTTGAAATCCTTTCTCTAATTTACTCTGTTTTATAAAGACTTTCATCAAATTCTTAATTGAATTACTATTATTTTCTCGCTTAGACATAATATTAAAGAGTAAAAATTTGATATGGTTTGTTGCTTTGTTTTATGACATTTTCTGTCCGTTCAAAATGAGTATCTGTAATAAATATCTGTCCAAATTCATCGTTATTAACTAAATTAATAATTTGAGATACCCGATGTTCATCTAATTTATCAAAAATATCATCTAACAACAAAATCGGAGTTACGCCGGATTGTTTTTTAATAAATTCAAATTGTGCAAATTTCAAAGCAATTAAATACGATTTTTGCTGTCCCTGAGATCCGAATTTTTTAATAGGATATGTTCCTATTTCAAATGTTAAATCATCTTTATGAATTCCTCCATAAGTATATTGTAATACTTTATCTTTTTCTAAATGAGCAGCTAACAACTCGTCAAAATTTATATCGTTTAATTGACTTTTATACCGTAAGCCAACATGTTCATTATCATTAGAAATTATTTGATATTTTTCATCAAAAATAGGAACAAATTTTTCCAAAAACGCACTCCTTTTTTCGTGAATTTCAGTTCCGTAATATATTAGTTGTTTATTATATGCATTTAAATTTAATGCATCAAAAGTTCTGTTTGCTACAAAAAATTTAAGGAGTGCATTACGTTGATTCAATACTTTATTATACCCAATTAATGATGACAAATAATGCTTATCCTGTTGAGAAATTACCCCATCAATAAATTTTCTTCTCGTTTCACTTCCCTCTGTAATTAAATCTCTATCTGCCGGGGAAATAATAACCAAAGGAAACTGTCCTATATGTTCAGAAAACCGATTATATATTTTTCCATTTCTTTTCAATATTTTTTTTTGTCCTTTTTTTAAAGAACAAATAATTTTTTCAGATCGCTCTCTTACTACATAACCTCCTTCTATAACAAAAAAATCTTCGTGATATTTAATATTTTGTATTGCTATTGGGTTAAAATAGCTTTTCGCAAAAGACAAATAGTAAATTGCATCCAATACATTTGTTTTTCCTGCACCATTACTTCCTACAAAACAATTAATCTTTTTCTCAAAATCAAATGTTTGATCCTCAATATTTTTAAAATTCATTAATGATAATCTCTGTAAGTACACTATTCTGTTTATTTTGAAAAAAGAAAGGCAAGATAAGGAAAAATCAACTTTTAAAATTCAATTAAAAAAACTATTTTTGTGCCACAAATTTTATAAAAACTATGGCAACATATAAAAAGAGAGGATATAAACCTAAGAAAGAGAAAGTTGTAGAAGAAACTACTGATAAAACGTTTGATGAATCTAAAAGTGATGTAGCAAAAACATTTGAAGGACTAAATGAAGTTGCCAGTAAATCTGAGCAATGGATTGAAAAAAATAGTAAGCCTTTATTTTCAGGACTTGTTGGTATCGCTGTATTCATAATAAGTTACTTAGCCTATAATAAATTTATTGCAGAACCTAATGAGTTAAACGCTTCAAATGAAATAGCATACCCAAGATCTTTCTTCGCCATTGCTGAAAAAGCTGCGGGTGTAAAAGCTGACAGTTTATACAAATTAGGTTTGAAAGGTGGTATAGATGATAAATATGGTTTTTTATATATTGCTAAAAATTTTGGAGGAACTAAAGCAGGAAATTTAGCAAACTATTATGCCGGAATTTCGTATTTAAGAATGAAAGATTACAAAAATGCTATTTCGTATTTAAGTAATTTTGATTCCAATGATGAATTATTAGGCCCAACTGCCTTAGGAGCTATTGGTGATGCTTTTGCTGATATCAATCAACCGGAAGAAGCTTTAGAATACTATGAAAAAGCAGCAAATAAAAAAGACAACGAATTTACAGCTCCCTTGTTTTTATTTAAAGCCGGGCAAACAGCAATGAAATTGGGTAAGTATAAAGAAGCTGAAAGTTTTTATATAACGATAAAAGAAAAATATGCAACTACCCAAATAGGTAGAGATGTTGATAAATATTTAAATAGTGCTAAATACGCAAAATAAAACATATAGGTGTTAACTGACAGTTTTTAATATTTACAAAATAGCCTCATTACTGATTATTGCCAACTTAAAAAAATGATACCAAAAAACTTATCTCGTTACGATAAAAATACAATCCCGGGTGCGAAAGATTTTCGATTTGGAGTTGTTGTTTCAGAATGGAATTCTGAGATTACTCAAAATCTTCACAAAGGAGCAATTGAAACTTTATTAAATTGCGGAACTCAAAAAGAGCGTATTATTTCCTGGAAAGTTCCCGGCAGTTTTGAACTTATTTTTGGATGTAAGAAAATGATTGAAACCGAAAAACCGGATGCTGTTATTGCTATTGGAACCGTTATTCAAGGAGAAACAAAACACTTCGACTTTGTTTGTGAAGGAGTAACACAAGGAATCGTTAATTTAAATATTAAATATGATATCCCGGTAATTTTTTGTGTACTAACAGACAGTACCAAACAACAATCGATTGATCGTTCTGGTGGAAAATCAGGAAACAAAGGTGTTGAATGTGCAATCGCAGCTATTAAAATGGCCACTATTAAAAATCAAGAAACTCAAAAAACGTACATGTTAAAAAATTTACTTTTTTGATAGTTTACCAATTATTCCGTAATTTTGATATTATGTTTGGATGGAATAAAATTTTTAAAACAAGATCTTATTATGTTTTTGATTACAAGCCTCGCTACTATGACGAGAGAAAAGAACGGTTAGAGAAATTAAAAGAAAAATATTCTTTGGAAAATAATCAAGAAAACAATTTAAATATCAAGGATATAACTCTGGTTTTTGAAAAAAAGAACTTGAAGAATTCATGGAAAAAGACTAAATCCGGTAAAGATTACAATTCAATCTGGAGAATAGCACTAATTGTTACTATACTTTTTGGTATTGTTGCATATATTCTTAAATTTTCTTAGTAAAAATTAATGTCAGATATCATTCAATTACTTCCCGATCATGTCGCCAATCAAATTGCAGCAGGTGAGGTTGTTCAACGCCCGGCTTCAGTAGTCAAAGAATTGTTAGAAAATTCTATAGATGCTAATGCCACTTCCATCACTCTATTATTAAAAGATGCAGGAAAAACACTAATACAGGTTATTGACAATGGAAAAGGAATGAGTACTACCGATGCACGCTTATGCTTCGAGAGGCATGCTACTTCTAAAATTAAAGATGCACAAGATTTATTCAATATTAATACCAAAGGCTTCCGTGGTGAAGCATTAGCTTCTATTGCCGCAGTTTCACATATAGAACTAAAGACAAGGCAAGAAAATGAAGAATTGGGTACTTCTATTAAAATTGAAGGAAGTTCTGTAGTTTCTCAGGAAGTTATTTCTACAGTAAAAGGAACCAGTATTGCTGTAAAAAATTTATTCTACAACATCCCTGCACGCAGAAATTTTTTAAAATCCGACACCGCAGAAATACGGCATGTCATTGATGAATTTCAGCGAGTGGCATTAGCACATTCAAATATAGCATTCACTTTACATCATAACGGAAATGAAGTGTATCATTTAAAAGAAAGTAATCTTCGTAAACGTATTGTAGCCCTTTTTGGTAGCAAAATGAATGAAAAATTAGTTCCAATTGAAGAACAAACCGACATAATGACTCTACAGGGTTTTATTTCTAAACCTTCGTATGCTAAGAAAAAAAGAAGAGAACAATTTTTCTTTGTGAATAATCGATTTATCAAAAGTTCCTATTTAAATCATGCTGTAAATAATGCTTTTGATGGTCTGTTAGCACAAGGTACTTACCCTTCTTATTTTATTTATTTCGAAGTACCACCCAGTAGTATTGATATTAATATTCATCCTACTAAAACAGAAGTAAAATTTGATAACGAAAAAGCATTATATGCTATTTTAAGATCTATCATAAAACACAGCTTAGGACAACACAGTGTTACTCCTGTTTTAGATTTTAATAGAGATGCCACACTAGATACACCGTATGATTTTAAAGATAAACCTGCGGTTTCATCTCCAAATATTATTGTAGATCCTGATTTTAATCCTTTTAAAAATGAAACTTCAGGCATTTTAAATAAGAAGAATACAACAACTTCTGAGGGTAACTCCATTAAAAATGATTATAAAAAAGACTCAGGTAGCTGGGAATCATTATATGTAAATATTGATGATATGGTTCGGCAAGAACAATTACTTGAAAAGAAGCAAGAAAAGGAAACCGGAAAAACATTCCAAATTCAAAAGAAATATATTTTAAGTACTATAAAATCAGGAGTTGTTTTAATTCATCAATCGTTAGCACATCAGCGCATTTTATATGAAGAGTTTTTAACCAACACTACGGTGAAAGATGAAAGTAGTCAGCAATTACTATTCCCGGCTAATATTTCTTTTTCATCCTCTGATATAGAAATGATTTTCAGTATTAAATCAGATTTAGAAAATGCCGGATTTGTATTTAATGAATTTACAAAAGAACAAGTAGTTATTGGCGGAACTCCCGCCTTTGTCCCTGAAAGTCAGATTAGCTTGATTTTGGAACAATTACTAGACGATTTAAAATTAGAAGTTCCCGATGCAAGCTTTAATCATTATGATGTAATAGCAAAATCGTTTGCAAAATCTTTAGCTGTTAAAACCGGCACTTCACTATTTGTAAAAGAACAAGAAACCTTAGTAAACAATTTATTCTCTTGTAAAACACCTGGTGTTTCTCCTTTAGGAAAACCTACATTTAAAACCTTAACTCTACAGGAAATTGATACTATTTTTAGCCGATAATTTATGCAACGACTAACACAAGCTATAAAACATCTCATCATCATAAATGTTATTATGTTTTTTGTCCCGCAGCTATTAGAAACGGACTTAACGAACATTTTAGCATTACATTTTCCAGAAAATACACATTTTGGATTTTGGCAATGTTTGACTCATATTTTTATGCATGGCGGCACTTACCACATTTTATTTAATATGTATGGCTTATGGGCTTTTGGAACTCCATTAGAACAAATGTGGGGAAAAAATAAGTTTCTATTTTTTTACTTTTCTGCTGGTATTGGAGCTGGTTTAATTTACACTTTAGTAAATTATTATCAGTTTAATGATACATATCAACAACTTATTAATTCAGGGTTATTATCTCAAGATATACAAACTATACTAACAACAGTTAGTTATAACGATGAAATAATCAATCCCACTAATAAACAAATGAGTGAGTTTTATTCTCTTTATCATACACCTGCTGTAGGAGCTTCTGGTGCAGTTTACGGGATTTTAGTGGCCTTTGCAATGGCTTTTCCTAATGCAAAATTAGCCATGATTTTCTTCCCTGTGCCTATTGCCGCAAAATATTTTATTCCGTTTATTCTTTTTAGTGATTTATTTTTTGGATTAACAAAATATTCTATCGGAAATATTGCACACTTTGCCCATGTTGGAGGAGCTTTAATCGGATTTATTATTGCCTGGTATTGGAAGAAAAGTCAATTTAGAACCTATTGAATGAAAGCGATTAACAATTTAAAACAGCATTTTTCTAGAGCTAGTATGGTAGAAAAATTGATCTACATTAATGTTGCTATATTTATTGTAGGCTTACTTGTGTCATCGCTTTCCGGGCTTTATAATAGTCAATTAAGTTTTATCGATAAGTGGTTTGCTCTCCCTTCTTCCTTATCTGCTTTTATTACAAAACCATGGACAATCATTTCTTATGGTTTTTTACATGCCGGGTTTTTACACATATTATCAAACTGTCTTTGGTTGTATCTTTTTGGACGACTTTTCAGTGAATATTCTACTCCTAAACAACTTTTAAACTTCTATGTATTAGGAACATTTTTTGGAGGACTGCTATTTTTAATTGCCATGAATTATTTTCCTGCTTTTAAAGACGGTAGTCATATATTAGTAGGCGCTTCAGCTGGAGTTTCTGCTATTATAATTGGTACAGCAGCCTACATTCCTAATTACGAATTAAAATTTCCTTTTATTGGTTATATAAAAGTTTGGCATTTAGCTACGTTCTTTGTGGTTTTAGATTTAATTAGTTTATCTGGAAGTAACGGAGGAGGTCATTTTGCACATTTAGGTGGTGCTTTGTTTGGTTTTTTATACATTAATTACTCAAGCAATAAAGAGTTAGACATCTTTGCTTCTTTCAGAAAAATATTTCGACAAGAAAAATTACCTTTAAAAACGGTACATAAATCAAAAAATATTAGACCCAAAGAATCTTATAAACTCAAATCTGAACATCAGCAAAAAGTTGATATTATTTTAGAAAAAATTGGTAAATCCGGTTACGATGCTCTTTCTAAAGAGGAAAAAAAATTCTTATTCAAACAAGGAAAAAATAATTCATAGTGGGTAAAAAAAAGAAATATTCGTTCTTTAACGGGCTTTTGTATTTTGTAAATTCTATCATTGCTGCCACATTATTATTATCTTATTTTTTAGCATTTATTTCACCAAAAACCATCCCCGTTTTTTCTGTGGCAAGTTTGATTGTTCCTTTTTTAATGATACTCAACATAAGTTTTGTTATTTATTGGATTTTTAAACTAAAAAAACACGTTATTATATCGGGAATTGTTTTATTGACAGGCTGGTCATTTTTTCCTTCTTTTTTTAAATTTTCTCCTAAGAATACTCCATTAAACAGCGATGTTAAAGTAATGAGTTATAATGTTAGAATGTTTAATTTATATAAATGGATTGATAAAAAAAATATCGATCAAAAAATTGTTAATTTTATAAAAGATAAAGACCCTGATATTTTAGCTATACAGGAATATCACCATTCTGAAAACAGAAATTTACATTATCCTTTTTCTTATTTTGTTCCTGTATCTAAAAAAAATCATTTTGGATTGGCGCTTTTTTCAAAGTTTAAAATTATTAATAAAGGGTCATTAGATTTTAAAAACAGCAATAATAATGCTGTTTTTATTGATATTTTAAAAGATAAAGACACTATACGAATCTACAACTTACATTTACAGTCTCTAAAATTAAATCTAAAAGAAGAAAATTTTGGAGAATCAAGTTCTGAAAAACTTATCAGTCGCTTAGAAGTTGGATTTAAAAAACAAGCTTTTCAAGTTGAACAATTTCTGCAGCACGAAAAAAAATGGCATAAAAAAAAGGTCATCTGCGGTGACTTTAACAATACTGCTTTTTCCTGGACATACAAGCAAATTTGCGAAGGAAAAAAAGATGCTTTTGAAATAGCCGGTACTGGTTTTGGAAAATCATTTAATTATTTTTTTCCAATGCGAATTGATTTTATTCTTACGGACAAAAATACTATCATCAATAATTTCAAAACCTACACCCCTAAATATTCTGATCACTTTCCAATTATGTCACGAATAAATTTTGAGAATAACTAGAAAATAGTGTTTTTAATCCTGTAATAAATTAAATATTTATAGTTGTGAATAAAATTTGGATATAATATCTTCTAAACCAGAAATATTTAACTTATTTTAGCTGTCAGTTATTTTTCAATTGCATAGTTTCATTGAGTCCCTATTTAGAACAACTTAACAAGTCACAAAGGGTAGCAGTTTTACAGAAAGATGGTCCAATGATTATCATTGCAGGAGCAGGTTCGGGTAAAACAAGAGTGTTAACCTGTCGAATTGCTTATCTGATAGAGCAAGGTGTTGATCCTTTTTACATCTTATCGCTTACATTTACCAATAAGGCAGCTCGTGAAATGAAAGAAAGAATAGCAAAACTTGTTGGATATAGTGAAGCAAAAAGTTTATGGGCGGGAACATTCCATTCCATCTTTGCAAGAATATTAAGATCAGAAGCTGATAAACTAGGATATTCTTCAAATTTTACAATATATGATAAACAAGATTCTGTACGTCTAATTACAACTGTTATTAAAGAGATGAATCTGGATAAGAATCAGTATAAGCCCAAGCAAATTCTAAATAGAATTTCTTCTTTTAAAAATAATTTAATAACCGTAAGAGCATATTTTAATAATTCTGATTTACAAGAAGCCGATTTAATGGCAAGCAGGTCAAAAATAGGAGATATTTATAAAGAATATGTAGACAGATGTTTTAAATCAGGAGTAATGGATTTCGATGATTTACTGTTAAGAACTAATGAATTACTAACTCGTTTTCCAGATGTTTTAGCAAAATATCAAGATCGTTTCAGATATCTATTGGTAGATGAGTATCAGGACACCAACCATTCACAATACCTAATTGTAAGAGCGTTAGCAGATCGCTTTCAAAATATCTGTGTAGTAGGAGATGATTCACAGAGTATTTATGCATTTCGCGGAGCAAATATTCGAAACATTTTAACCTTTCAGAAAGATTATCCGGATGTTAAAACATTTAAGTTAGAGCAAAACTATCGATCAACTAAGAATATTGTCAATGCGGCAAGTTCAGTAATTTCAAAAAATAAAATCAAATTAGATAAGGAAGTTTGGACAGCTAATGAACCGGGAAACTATATAAAAGTTATGTGTACGATTTCTGACGGAGAAGAAGGAAGGTTCGTTGCACAATCTATTTTCAACAATAAAATGAACTATCAGCTGACCAATAATGAATTTGCTGTTTTATATAGAACGAATGCCCAGTCAAGATCTATTGAAGATGCACTACGAAAAAAAAATATTAAATATAAAATATACGGAGGAATTTCATTTTATCAGCGAAAAGAAATTAAAGATTTACTATCTTATTTGCGCTTATTAATAAATCCTGATGATGAAGAAGCTCTTAAACGAATTATTAATTACCCTGCCCGGGGAATAGGTCAGGCAACTGTAGATAAGCTTACTCTTGCTGCTAATCACTACAAAAAATCAATATTCGAAGTTATTTTAAATTTGAATTCAACAGGTATAAAAATTAACGCAGGAACGAAAACAAAATTAGAAAATTTTACCAACATGATTCAATGTTTTCAAATTGAAGCACAATCCAAAAATGCCTTTGAAATTGCAAATCAAGTGATAAAACAAACACAGTTGGTAAAAGACTTACAAAAAGACGGTACTTCGGAGGGAATAAATAAAGTTGAAAATATTCAGGAATTATTAAATGGAATCAAAGATTTTATTACTGATAGAATTGAAGTTGGAGAAGATGCGTCATTATCTGTTTTTTTAGAAGATGTAGCATTGGCCACTGATTTCGATAGTGGTAAAAAAAATGAAGCACCCCGGGTTTCATTAATGACCATCCATTTAGCAAAAGGATTAGAATTTCCATATATATATATTGTCGGATTAGAAGAGAATTTATTCCCGTCTGCCATGAGCATGAATACACGTGGTGAATTAGAGGAAGAAAGAAGATTGTTTTATGTGGCATTAACCAGGGCAAAAAAGCAAGCATATTTAACCTATGCTCAGACTCGCTATCGATGGGGAAAACTAACAGATGGAGAGCCTAGCCGTTTCTTAGAAGAAATCGATAATCAATATTTAGAGTATATAACTCCTGAAATGCCGGAGTACAGAGCAAATAAACTCATTAATCCAGACTTGTTTGATAATGGATCTGAAAAGATTCGTTTTCAGAAACCAATTCAAAAAAAACGTCAGGAGTTTCTTAAAAAGAAAGCAGCATTATTCCCTGATAAAGGAAAAATGAAAAAAAATTCTGAAGCTGTCTCTAAAACAAATTTATTCGACAGTGAAATAATCGTTGGAAATACAGTAGAGCATACCAGATTTGGCAAAGGCGAAGTGATGGCAATTGAAGGAAAAGGATCCAACAGAAAAGCGGTAATCCAATTTGCAAGGGCAGGTAAGAAAAAATTACTATTGCAATTTGCAAAATTAAAAGTGATAGGGTAATATGTTATTAGAGTTTGGAAACAGGGATTAAACAGAGTAAAAGTTATAAAATTTTAAAGTTTCCCTTTTTTGATAAATCGAATTAATAAAAACTCTCTACTGCTTACTTTTTAATGAAAACTAAAAAACTATTAACTGATAATCTGCAAATCGTAATCTATAATTCATAATTAATTCTTACTTTGCAGAATCAATAAATACATAAAGAAAATGACTTTTGATTTAGAATATAACTCGGAAAGAGCAAAGTTAATTATCCCGGAATATGGAAGGCATATACAAAAATTAGTAGACCATTGTCAAGGCTTATCAACTAAAGAAGATAGAAATGTCATGGCAAAAGCAATTATAGATGTTATGGGTAATTTACAACCTCATTTACGTGATGTCCCGGATTTTAAGCATAAATTATGGGATCAGTTGCATATTATGTCCGATTTTAAATTAGACGTAGATTCCCCATATGAACAGCCTTCTCAAGAGGAATTAAAAGAAAAACCACAATCATTACCATATCCTAAATCTGCATCTAAATACAGGTTCTATGGAACAAATATTCAAACAATGATTGATGTTGCCTTAACCTGGGAGGATGGAGATATAAGAGAAGCATTGGTATATACAATTGCTAACCATATGAAAAAATGCTATTTGAATTGGAATAAAGATAATGTAGATGATGATGTAATCTTTGAGCATTTATATGAATTGTCAGAAACAAAAATAGATTGCAGAGGAAAAGAAAATCAATTAGTAAATACTAAGGTATTACTAAAAAACAGAAGTCATCAAGGGAAAAAGAAATCAGCGAATAACAAAAATTCAAAAAAAAGGAAAAAATAAATGGCTTCTTTTAAAATAGAAGGAGGGTACAAGTTAAAAGGAACAATTACTCCTCAGGGATCTAAAAATGAATCTTTACAGGTAATTTGTGCAACTTTATTAACTTCGGAAAAAGTAACAATTACCAATATTCCTGATATCATCGATGTAAATAAACTTATTTTTATTCTTGATAAACTAGGCGTAAAAATTGAAAAGTCAGAAGCTGGATTCTATAGTTTTCAGGCAGATGATATCAATTTAGAATATTTAAAAAGCTCTGAGTTTAAAAGAGATGGAAGCTCGTTAAGAGGATCCATCATGATTGTAGGTCCTTTATTAACTCGTTTTGGAAAGGGATATATTCCGCGACCCGGAGGAGATAAAATTGGTCGCCGTCGTTTAGATACTCACTTTGAAGGTTTTGTAAACTTAGGGGCAAAATTCCGATACAATGACGAAGAATACTTTTATGGAGTGGAAACTGAGACAGGCTTAACAGGAACACATATGTTGCTAGGTGAAGCTTCAGTAACAGGAACAGCAAATATTGTTATGGCTGCTGTACTGGCCAAAGGAACAACAACAATTTACAACGCTGCATGCGAACCTTATCTACAACAATTATGTAAAATGTTGAATAGTATGGGAGCAAAAATTTCCGGTATAGGATCTAATTTATTAACTATTGAAGGTGTAAAAAGTTTAGGAGGATGTAAGCATAAAATCTTACCTGATATGATTGAGATAGGAAGTTGGATTGGAATAGCGACGATGACACAATCTGAATTGACCATTAAAGATGTAAGCTGGAAAAACTTAGGGCAAATTCCGGATATATTTAGAAAGTTGGGAATTCAATTAGAAAAAAGAGACGACAGTATTTATATACCTGCACAGGAGAGTTATAAAATTCAAAACTATATAGACGGATCTGTATTAACCATTTCAGATGCTCCATGGCCAGGATTTACACCCGATTTATTAAGTATTATTTTAGTAGTTGCTACACAAGCCAACGGAACAGTATTAATACATCAGAAAATGTTCGAAAGCAGATTGTTCTTTGTAGATAAGTTAATAGATATGGGAGCAAAAGTAATACTGTGTGACCCACACAGAGCAATCGTAATAGGTCATAACAGGAAGTTTCGGTTAAAAGCTACAAAAATAACATCCCCAGACATACGTGCAGGAATTTCATTATTAATTGCGGCATTATCTGCTAACGGAATAAGCACTATAAAAAATATTGAACAAATTGACAGAGGGTATGAAAATATTGTTCTTCGCCTACAAGCTTTAGGAGCTAAAATAAAACGTATTGAAGATTAAAAACTTTCTATTGAAATCACTATGAATTCTATACTCCCTGAGATTTTTTAATTCTTAGAAAACAATTTTAATAATCCTGAAAGATTGCATGCATCATGCGTTTTTTATCGTTAATGCTTTCTTCCAAAGAAATCATGGTTTCTGTTCTGTTTACTCCGTTAATTTCATCAATTTTGTAGATAACATTCTTTGCGTCATTAGTGTTTTTAGCTCTAACTTTACAGAAAATATTATATTTTCCTGATGTAACATAGGCTACTGTCACGTTAGGTATAAATCGTAAACTATCAATAACACGCTTTGTCATAGAGGTTTTCTCTAAAAAAATACCTACATGAGCAATAAAGGAATATCCCATTTTCTCATAATCTAATGTTAGTGTAGATCCCTGAATGATTCCTTCATCTTCCATTTTTTTAACACGAACATGTATTGTCCCGGCAGATACTAATAATTTCTTGGCAATATCTGTAAATGGAGTACGTGCATTTTCAATTAAAATGTCTAATATCTGATGATCAACTTCATCTAACACGAATTTTTTCATTTTTAAATTTTATTCATAGTATTCTGCAAAAGTATGGATAATTATTAACAAAAAGTTAGCGTTTGAAAAAGATTTCACAGTGACCTGTATAATTATTTAAATTTCCTTTTTTACATTTCTTTAATTGAGTAATTAATTGATTATTTACAATTTTTTCTTCATAAAGAAAAGCTACATCATCTTTTTCTTCGTATCTGTGAATAATATCAAAAAAGTTTTTATTGCTATCAGGAATGTCGAAATACGCTTCAAATTCTGTAAACGAATTTGTGTTTGAGATGTGAAAAATTCCTTGTAATAAGGCATAGAAGTTAAATTTTCTGGTTTTTTCTCTGGTGTAATCATTTGGATAATGCCCCGCTTCTATTAAAACGGTATTATATCCTAACTCTTGAAAATTATCGCCTGTTGCTGTAGAATAAAACTCATCTGTATATCGACCTATCTGATTTGGAATTATTTGCTGTAACAACAGATTCATCGAAATAATAACATTCATGGTTTGTTTTCTTCCTTCGGTAATTGTTCTGTTTTTTTCTTCTGAAGGTGCTAAAAAAGAAATCGTTGCCGGGTTTTTAGTTCCTTCTACTCCGAAAATAGTTCGTTGGTCATGTAAGTTGAAACAAAATTTTGGTTGAAATTCATTTAAAACATTTCTCAGCAATTTGCTTTCACATGCTTTCTGATTTACAGCATCTCGATTCAAATCAATATTCTTAGCATTAACTCTTGTATAAGCCAGAGCCCCATCGGGATTTAGCATTGGAATTGCTATGATAGTGCAATTCTTTAAAATTGATTGAGATATTTTGTGATCTTTAAATTTTTCTAAGAAATTAAAAAAATCAAATAATGCTTTGGTACCCGTACTTTCATTGCCATGCATTTGTGTCCACAGCAAAATTCTCTTCTTTCCAGTTCCAAATTTAATTGTATAAATATTTCTGTTTTCTTCAGATGTTCCTTTACTAGTTTTAGAATAAATAATCTTATTTATGGAATTAATTATTGGTTCAATATTTTGTAAAGTAATCCATTTTCCGGATAATCTTTTTTCTTTAATCCCCGGGTATATGTTTTCAAGAAAACTAATATTTATTATATTCATTTTAACCGGTAAACCAATTTTTAACGAGTTCTTTTTCGATGGGTTCTGCAGAGATATGACTGTAATCGTTTTTTATAGAATCGTATGTATAATCTTTAGACCAATCGCTTATATTTTCTTGTAGCTCTTCTAATGACTTACAAACAAAATCTAATTCTTTATTTGTTATTGTTGGATGGATAGATAAGCGAATCCAACCTGGTTTATCAAAGCTACAGCCGTCAAGCATTTGTTCTTCAATAGATCTGGGTGAATCTAAATCTACGTTCAACAGAAAATATCCATATGTACCTGCACATGAACATCCTCCTCTTGCCTGTATCCCAAAACGATCATTTAATAATTTAACGATTAGGTTGAAATGATACTCCTCAAAATAAAAAGAGAATATACTTAATCGATCTTTATGTTCCGGAGCTAAAATATGTATCCCTTCTAAATTTTCTAAACAATTGAAGATAATTTCATTAATCTCATCCTCTCTTCTTTTGATAGTGTTGATTCCCATTTGCTCTTTTAGATGAATTACTAAGGCAATACGTATGGTTTGTAGAAAAGCAGGAGTCCCTCCATCCTCTCTTGTTTCTACATCATCAATATAGCCATGTTCTCCCCAAGGTGTTGTGTATGTTACTGTTCCTCCGCCGGGATTATCGGGGATCATATTCTTATATAATTTTCTGTTAAAAATTAAAACTCCGGAACTACCCGGTCCTCCTAAAAATTTATGAGGTGAAAAGAAAACAGCATCCAGATATTCCTCTTCTTTTTCCGGATGCATATCAATATTTGTATAAGGAGCAGCACATGCAAAATCAACAAAGCATAATCCATTATACTTATGGATAAGAGCGGCAACTTTATGATAATCTGTTTTTATTCCTGTAACATTAGATCCTGCAATAATTGAAGCTATTTTAATTGGTCTGTCCTGATATTTTTTAATCATGCTTTCAAACTTATCTAAACAAATCAACCCTGATTTATTGCAGGGAACTACTACAACATCAGCAATAGTTTCTATCCAGGATGTCTGGTTAGAGTGATGCTCCATATGGCTTACGAATACTATCGGGCGTTTTTCTTCCGGAACTATAGTATGTTCTTTCAGATTTTCACAAATTTTTAATCCTAAAATACGTTGAAATTTATTGACCACACCCGTCATTCCTGATCCTTCAGTAATTAATATATCATCCTCAGACGCATTTACATGTTGCTTAATAATGCTTCTGGCTTGGTAATATGCCAATGTCATAGCAGCTCCGGAAGTAGAGGTTTCTGTATGTGTATTTGCAACAAAAGGTCCGAATTCATTAATTAGTTTATTCTCTATAGGACGATACAGTCGACCGCTGGCTGTCCAGTCAGTATAAATTAATTTTTTCACTCCATAAGGTGTTATAAATTCTTGATTTATCCCTATTATATGTTTTCTAAATTGTTGAAAGTAGTTCTCTAGATCCATAAGTTCTGTTTTTCCATTATACGAATTTCTGTAAAATGATTTGATTGCTATATATGAGTGTTAAATATTTATCTCTCTGATAATTTTATATGGCAATAAAATCCCATATAAAAACGGGATTAAGTTTTAGCTTATGTCATTAATTTCCTTTATAAATTTTTTTGCTAAATCATCTGCTTTTTCTTGTGATTTAGCTTCTGTATAAATTCTTATAATTGACTCTGTATTCGATTTTCTTAAATGTATCCATTCTTCGGCGAAATCTATTTTAACTCCATCAATGGTATTTACATTTTCTTTCTTATACTTTTTTGCAATTGTTTTTAGTACTTTATTCAGGTTGATTTCAGAAGTTAATTGAGTTTTATTTTTACTCATAAAATAATCCGGGTAGCTCTTTCGCAGTTGCTTACAAGAAATTTTCTTATTTGCCAAATGAGACAAGAATAAGGCTAAACCTACTAAAGAATCTCTTCCATAGTGAGAAGCCGGATAAATAATTCCTCCATTTCCTTCACCTCCGATTATGGCATTAGTATCTTTCATCATTTGTACAACATTCACTTCCCCTACGGCACTTGCTGTATATGAGCCTCCGTGAGCTTCAGTAATATCTCTCAAAGTTCTTGAGGAGGATAAATTAGAAACGGTATTTCCTCCTTTGTTTTTACCTAGTACGTAGTCTGCACATGCCACTAAGGTATATTCTTCGCCAAACATAGATCCATCTTCACAGATTAATGCTAAACGATCTACATCAGGATCTACTGCAATTCCTAAATCTCCTTTTTTCTTGACTACTAATTCAGAAATATCAGTTAAGTGTTCTTTTAAAGGTTCTGGATTGTGTGGAAAGTGTCCATTAGGTTCACAATATAATTCAACACACTTTACTCCTAGTTCTTTTAATAAGGCAGGTATAGCAATACCTCCAGTAGAGTTAATACCGTCAACCACTACTTTAAATTTCGCTTTTTTGATGGCTTTTTTATCTACTAAATCTAGTTTTAAAACTTCTTTAATATGCTTTTTTATATAGTTTTTCTTTTTCTTGTAGCATCCTAAATCATCAACTTCAGCAAACTCAATAGTTGTATCATTTTCAGCTATCTTTAAAATTTCCGCTCCATCTTCTCCATTTAAAAACTCTCCCTTTTCATTTAATAATTTTAAGGCATTCCATTGTTTTGGGTTGTGCGATGCTGTTAAAATAACTCCTCCTTCTGCTTTTTCAATGGGTACAGCTATTTCTACTGTTGGTGTTGTTGACAGTCCTAAATCAATTACATCAATTCCTAAGCCAGCTAAAGTATTAGATACCAATTTGCTAATCATTTTCCCTGATATACGTGCATCTCTACCAATTACAATAGTTATTTTTTCTTTTTCGGAATTCTTCTTTTTTATAAATGTTCCGTAAGCTGCTGCAAATTTTACAGCATCAATTGGAGTTAAGTTATTACTTTTATTTCCTCCGATAGTGCCTCTGATTCCCGAAATGGATTTTATTAATGTCATTATTTTTTTTCTTGATTTCCAACAAATATAATCATCTTAAAAATTATTATAAAAAAACAATTAGCTTTTCGGTACAATAAATATCTAAGTCAAAAAAAAACCGCTACATTCAAATGTAACGGTTATATTAACAGGTTGAGAAAAATTATTTTTTTTCCATTTTTCTTTTTAATTCAGCTAAACCACCTATATCTCCCAAGGTAGTCTTTTCTGATTCCTGTGCTTTCTTAACAGCTGCTTTTACATTTCTTTGCTCTTCCTCTCTAAAGATTGATGTATGAGAAACTATTATCTTACGGTATTCTTTACTAAATTCTGTTACCATAAATTCTACAGTATCTCCTTTTTCTAATTTAGAGCCTTCTTTTTTCTCTAGAAAGCGATTTGGAGCAAATGCTTCAACCTCGTCTTCAAAAGTTACTGTTGCTCCTTTATCATTCTTACTCGTAATAGTTCCTTCAAATTTAGAGCCTATCTTATATTTGGATTCATGAGCATCCCAAGGATTATCCTGAGTTTGCTTATGACCTAAATTTAACTTACGGTTTTTAACATCTAATTCTAATACCTGAACTTCTAATTTATTTCCTACTGTTACAAATTCAGACGGGTGCTTTACTTTCTTAGTCCAAGACAAATCAGAAATATATACTAACCCATCAATACCTTCTTCTAATTCAACAAAAACGCCAAAATTAGTATAGTTACGAATAGTCCCTTCATGTTTAGATCCCACAGGGAATTTAGTAGTAATATCTGTCCAGGGATCCGGGTGTAATTGTTTCATTCCTAAAGACATCTTACGATCCTCTCTATTTAAAGTTAAGATTTGTGCTTCTACCTCTTTTCCTGCTTGTACAAAGTCCTGTGCGGAACGCAGGTGTGTAGACCAAGACATTTCAGATACATGGATTAGTCCTTCTACTCCATCCTCTATCTCTATAAACGCACCATAGTCAGCTAATACCACTACTTTACCTTTTACTTTGTCTCCGACTTTTAGTTCAGCATCCAAAGCATCCCATGGATGAGCAGATAATTGCTTTAATCCTAATTGAATTCTAGACTTATTATCATCGAAGTCTAAGATTACAACATTTAATTTTTGATCTAGTTCTACAATTTCATTTGGGTGATTGATACGAGACCAGGATAAATCTGTAATGTGAATTAATCCGTCAACACCTCCTAAATCAACAAATACGCCGTAGGAAGTTATATTTTTTACAATTCCTTCTAATACTTGTCCTTTTTCTAACTGACCGATAATTTCACGTTTTTGTTCTTCCAAGTCAGCTTCTATTAATGCTTTATGAGAAACAACTACATTTTTAAATTCATGATTGATTTTAACGACCTTAAACTCCATGGTTTTTTCTACATATTGATCATAATCACGGATAGGTTTCACATCTATTTGAGAACCTGGCAGGAAAGCTTCGATACCGAAAACGTCAACAATCATCCCTCCTCTGGTTCTGCATTTAACAAAGCCGTTCACGATTTCTCCTGTTTCGTGTGCATTGTTAACTCTGCCCCAAGCTTTAATTACGCGAGCTTTCTTATGAGATAATACTAATTGACCAGAAGCATCTTCTCTTTTGTCAACTAATATTTCTACCTTATCTCCAACAGCTAAGTTTGGGTTGTAACGGAATTCGTTTAAAGAAATAACTCCTTCTGATTTAGAATTGATATCGATAATTGCATCACGATTTGTAATACGCACTACTTTACCTTCCATAACATCACGTTCATTTACAAAACCTACAGTTCCTTCTAACGCTTTTTCGAATTCTTTTAATTTGGATTCATCAACTTCATCAATACCTTGTTCGTATTTATGCCAGTTAAAGTCTTCTAAAAATTCTTTTGATTTTACTGCTTCGGTTATGGTTTTTGTTTTTTCAGACATTTCTGATTTTTTTTGTATCTTATTGCATGTCAGATTTTTAACAATACAAACGTTAAGAGTTATTAAACTTAAAATATATGGTTACTTCCTTTTTTTAAATCTGTTCTTGTAAAAAAGGCGTGCAAATTTACGGATTTATAGATTAGTTAGCCTAAAAATAGTTCTTAAAAAATGATAATTTTAGAATCTTCAGTTTAAAAAATTAGATTTATTTTCAGAAACTACTAGTTTTTAATTTTTACTTTAAACAGGTTTCTGAGAAAATTAAAAATATCTTCGGCTTCTTTTTTACGTACAGAAATTATGTATTTGCAATCCATTTCTAATTGACAACAGTCAAATTTCGTTCTTTAACAGAATTGCAAATGTGTATGGCTTTTAGTGTTGGTTTATTCATTTAGCTTTATAATTCTAATTTGTTCTTTTTTTCCATCTTCCGCTGGTGTTTCTTCGTACATTTCATTTAAGTCGAATTTGTCAGCTCTAAAAACTTCTTTGAATAGATTAAATGATTCATTTGATAAATAAACTTCTTTGTTTGTAATATCAATGATGTCTCTAATCTTTTCGAGATAATTGCTTTTGTCAATTATAAAGAAATTTAATTCCTCTTTAGAAGGAATTGAGCCAATAAGCTCAATTTCTTTTTGAAAACAGACTGCTCTAACCGTATGAAATGGATTAAATAAGTCGGATTTAGGAAGTTTGTTTTTAATGTTTTTGTCAAATAATCTTATGAATTTTTCTTTTTGATTCTTTAATTGAACAAAAGGATTTATTGAACTTCCACCTTTTATGAAATCTCCTTTTTGATTAGTCCATCTGCCAAATTCAAATTCGTTTCTTCCATTACTAGGTAATTTTATATTTCCACTAAAATTTTTGAAGTCAATTATACAAACTGCATTTTGAGTTACGAGTAAAGCATCTATTTGAAGTCTTTTTTCAGTATCACATTCAGAGTTTGCAATTAGAAGTCCGTTAAGTGAATACTTGTCGAAAAGGTTTTTAAGGTTTTCTGCAAATTCACGAAAAAACGTGTTTTCATAATTTTTTGAGGCTGTTCCTTTTCTTATTTCAAGCATTCTTATTGGTTAGTTTTGTATGTCAAAATATAGTCTTTTTTTTCCACACTACGGTTATTCCGTGTTTTATTCGAACCCTGGCAAAAAACATCACTTTTGGTCTTTCAGCGTTGGCTGATGTATAGGCAACAAATTACCTTGCTTGTCCGGCTGACTTTTCAACTTACTTACAATTTCGTTGTGTAATTTATAAATAAAATTTGAATTTAAACGGGTTAACTTATCAAAAAGGCTGTTTTTTAGAGATAAAATTATATCACAATGAATTATATAGAGTTTGTTATACAGTGTTTTAGTAACAAGAATTATCACAACTAAGCAGAAGAAGATCAAAAGTGTTCTATCCTAGTGTTGACAAAGCTGAGGTTGAATTTTTATTCAGATTCTGTAAAGGTTTGTTAGAGAAATCACTTTTGCAATAATGGGTTTATGTAGTACGCTCATGATTATTTGCTTATAGGTTATTACGTTTATAAAATCTCGGAAAGAAAGTGATTAAATAGCGGGATTATTTTGCGAGTTACTTTGTATCGCTTTTTTCAGAACTTCGTTTAACAGAGAATTTAAACTAGATAAATACTATCGTTGGTTGTATATTTTACCATTTCAGGCAATACTGTTTTTTGGTAAAATATTCATATACTGTTTAACGGTTTGCATATGGTTTGTTGCGTAATTTAAGTACTAAAGTTAGCAAAAGTTAATTTTCAATTCCGAATTTATTGTTTTTTGTATCTATAACAATAATCTTATTATTGAATAAGCGATTTCCTGTCATTCTAAATAAATACCAACTAGGTATATAATCGACCATATCAAGTACTTCGCATCCATAAACAGATTGATTACGATATGTTTCAATATTTTTCTCAAATGTACTACAATGTCTCATATAAGAAACGTAGGGCAGGTAATAAGTGAGACGTTGCGGAGGGGTTAACGATTTTATTTACAAGAAGTTGTATATTTTCGTAAAGCTTATGAGAGAACTACAATCTGAACCATTTTCTGACTCCGAACATTGTCATTTAAATAAATTGTACATTCAAAAGCTCCACTCTTGTCTTTGATATAAGACTGTTAAAGTGGAACTGTATGGGTTAGGAAGAGAGCTTTTATTGTAGTGAAAAGTTAATTGGAAAAGTGTATTTAACATTGACCGGTTTACCATTTTTCATTGCCGGCTTAAGTTTTGGTAGTCTTTCAATTAACTTTTTGGTAGCATCCTCTAAAATTTTTGTACCTTGCGGGCCTTTTGCTCTGATATTTGCTACTTCACCGTTTGAATTAATAACAAAATAAGCAGTTATTTTACCCTCAATGCTACTATCCACTGCTCTTGCAGGGTACACATAGTATTTCTCAATATGCTTAGAAAGTTCTTTGTTAAAACAATCTCTTGTTCCACTGCTACAAGCTGAAAACTGAGGTACGCTTTCAACATCTTTGAAACTATAGATTGTACTTCTGACTTCATCAACTTTCCTGATTACTTTCACATTAGAAGGTTTTTTCCCGGGAATCTTAAATGAAATGAGAACCCCGTATTTTACTTTAACAGGTTTACCGTTGTGTACTCCCGGTTTAAATTTAGGAAGTTTGCGAACAATTCTTTCTGCTTCTTTTTCTAAAAGATTTCCATTATATGGTCCTCTAATGTTTAAATCACTAACTTCTCCGTATTTATCTATGGTAAACTGCGTAAACACTCTACCTTGAATATTTTCGTTATATGCTTTCTCAGGATACCTGAAGTTTTTTCTAATATGTCCACTCATTTTTTCTTTGAAGCATTTTTCCTGTTTAAAAACTGCTACTTTTTGACAATCTTTGAAAAGAGGGATTTCTTCAACTAAACCGAAAGGTAATTTATCAGCTACTTCTTTCTTACTTAAATCCAAGGATCCCACTAAAGAAGCTTTCTTTTTTAATTCAGCCAGCTTATTGGAAGTTGCACTCGATGAATTTACTCCGGAAACTGCATTCCTCTTTCTAACAACTCGTCTTCTTGAAGTAACCTGAACAGAGATTTTATTTGACTCTGAGTTCTTATCTTCAACGGAACATTTGGTAATACTATTCAAATCCAACGCAGAACCTGTGCTTGAAGTATCACAAGTTTCATCGCTTTTTGATTGAGAGACAACAAGCTGTTGAAAAAACAATAATGCAACAACTGTAACTATTTTATTAAACATACTTTCTAAAGGATTAAGAAATTATTTGGGGCTAAGGTAGTAATTAATATTCATAAAAAAAATTATTTTAAACATTATCAACTTACTTAATTTAATATCTCAAGGTAAATTTATTATATATATATGATTATAAGTGTTTTATATCTTAACTAATAAAGCATTTCAGTAAAAATAAAATGAGATTTGATTAATTTTCACAAGTTTGCTTGTAGAATTTACATCATATATCAACTCTGATTCAGCTTACAAAGACCCATTCTGATAACTTAACAAACTCTTTAGTGCTATTTTTTTTGTCTGTTGTATGTGGGTTTTTTAAATAATTTCCCGAAAGATATAAAAAATCATGCTAAAACAAAAGAAGTATTGAATGGTACTATCTTCAGGAAATATTTTTATTTCTGTATTCTACTCCATGAATTCATAGCATTTTCAAATCTGTTTTGCAGAATTGATGTTTAGTTTATTAGGTAAAGAATAAAAAGATATTAAAGCAAATTTATTTTAAATCTTTAAATAACATTTCTAAAATAATCTATTGTTTTTAACAGACCGTGTTCTAAAGAAACTTTAGGTTCCCAATTGTTTAAAATCTTCCTTGCCAGAGAAATGTCAGGTTTACGTTGCATTGGGTCGTCCTCCGGTAGTGGTTCGAAAATAATTTTAGAAGTTGATTTCGCTATTTCGATAATTTTTTTTGCTAAATCCAAAATTGAAAACTCAGCATCATTTCCAATATTAACTGGTCCCGTAATAGAATCATCTGTATTCATCATACGAATCATTCCTTCAATTAAGTCATCTATATATTGAAAACTTCTTGTTTGCTTACCTTCTCCATAAACACTAACATCCTCTCCTTTTAATGCCCGGACAATAAAATTTGAGATAGCCCGACCGTCATTCGTATTCATTAGTGTCCCATAGGTATTAAAAATTCGAATGATTTTTATACGGATATTATTTTGCTTGTGATAATTAATAAATAAAGATTCTGCACAACGCTTTCCTTCATCGTAGCAGGAACGTAATCCTATCGGATTTACATTTCCCCAATAGGTTTCCGGTTGCGGATGAATGTGCGGATCTCCATATACTTCACTTGTGGAGGCTTGCAATATTTTTGCATCAATTCGTTTAGCCAAACCTAACATGTTTAAAGCCCCGGTTACTGAAGTCTTTATTGTTTTTATAGGGTTACGCTGATAATGAATCGGTGAAGCCGGACATGCTAAATTATATATTTGATCTACTTCTGCATGATACGGTTCTGTGATATCGTGACGAACAATTTCAAAATAAGGATTATCTAAAAGGTGAATGATGTTTTCCTTACTTCCCGTAAAGTAATTATCCAAACAAATTACTTCATTTCCTTCTTTTAATAATCGTTCGCATAAATGCGAGCCTATAAAACCTGATCCTCCTGTTACTAATATTCTTTTCATCTATTTATATTTAAAAAATAATTCCGGAAACTGATCTTCCGGGTTTCTTTTCAATAACCGAATATAAAAAGTAGATTTCAAAAAAGCTAGTCCGTAGCCAAAAAATTGAATAAATACTGCATAAACGGATAAAGTTCCAACTTTTAAACTTTTGTTAATTATTGTAGCGTGCATAAATATCAACACTAAATAACTTAGTAATGGAAATATTAGTATTGGCGAGTATATAATTGCTCCTGACAAGGACAGTATTGCAAAAATGACAAAGAATGACGGAAACCAGAATGTTAATCTTGCTGTGACCGGATGCCATTTGGTTAAAACAGGTCGTACCATTCCGAATTTTTTTACCTGAGCATGAAATTTTTTCCAGGAAATTCTTCTTTTGTGATATACATATACATTGGGAATATATCCTGAAGTAAATCCTTTGTCTACAATTCTTTGTGATAAATCCGGATCTTCTCCGGGATAAATTTTTGAAAAACCTTTCGTTTCTTCAAAAGCTTTTTTTGAAATTCCCATATTAAAACTTCTTGGTTCAAACTTTTGAATTTTTACTTTTCCTCCTCTGATACCTCCCGTAGTAAAAAAAGAAGTCATTGCATAGTTAATTGCTTTTTGTAAATCAGTAAAACTTTTATGTGTTGCATCTGTTCCTCCAAAACAATCAATATATTCTTTTGCTAAAAATGCATCAACCGTACTTAAATAATGGTTTGGAAGGATAACATCTGAATCTAAAATAATAAAATAATTCCCCCATGCCCTCTTCATTCCATAATTCCTTGAATCTCCCGGTCCGCTGTTTTCTTTGAAGTAATAACTAATATTTAGCTTAGGCTTATATTGCTGAACAATCGTCTCAGAGGATTTGCCGGAACCATCTTCAACAATAATAATTTCGTATTTTTTATTAAAATCCTGTTTTGTGAAGCTATTCAGAAGTTCATCAATTTCTTCGGGTCTGTTATAAACCGGAATTATTATGGATAAATTGATATTCAATAATTTATAATTATGATGTAAAAAGTTGAAAATTTTAACCGAAAAAATCTTCTGTTTTTTATTTTTTAATAATTTATTCTTCTGTAAAACGCTCCATAACTGCATCACTTACTCCCATATTTGAGAAACCTCCGTCATGGAATAAGTTTTGCATGGTTACTTTTCTTGTCAAATCAGAAAATAGTGTAATTGTATAATCTGCACAGTCTAATGCTGTTGCATTTCCTAATGGCGACATTTTTTCTGCGTAATTAATAAACCCATCAAAACCTTTTACTCCCTGTCCTGCTGTAGTTGGGGTTGGTGATTGGGAAACCGTATTTACACGCACCTTGTGGTCTCTTCCGAAGAAATAACCAAAACTACGTGCAATTGATTCTAAATACGCTTTATTATCTGCCATATCATTGTAATCCGGGAATACTCTTTGAGCTGCCATATATGTTAACGCCACTACACTTCCCCATTCATTCATGGCTCCTTTGTTATACAATGCATTCATTGTTTTATGGAAAGATACTGCAGAAACATCCCATCCTTTGGCTGTGAAATCATACTTCGGATTTGTATAGTGAAGTCCTTTGCGGACATTTACTGACATTCCTATTGAATGTAAAACAAAATCTAATTTACCTCCTGAAATTTCCATCGCTTTTTCAATCAAATTAGTTAAATCATCCATTGATGTTGCATCTGCAGAGATAATTTGAGATTCTGTTTTTTCAGCTAGCTCATTTAATTGACCCATTCGTAAAGCAATTGGAGCGTTGGTTAATACAAATTCTGCTCCTTCTTCATGAGCTCTTTCTGCTACTTTCCAGGCAATAGAGTTTTTATCTAACGCTCCAAAAATAATTCCTTTCTTACCTTTTAATAAATTATACATGATTTGGTGTTTATTTTCTTAATTAGTTAATCAGTTTTAGTTTTTCTATTTTATTGTAAATTATTGATTTATCTACGATAAAATTATCTGCTTCTTATCTTGCCAAATGTAATCAAAGAATAAGTTTTCTAATCTATTATCCCTCATATTCTTTTAATTTAAAAGCTCTTTAGCATGTACTAATGCACTTTTAGAGATTTCTCTTCCGCTTAACATTTCTGCTATTTCAACAATTCTTTCTTCTTTGGTTAGTTTCTTTAAATTAGACATTGTTATACCACTAACTTCTTCTTTATATGCTTTAAAGTGTGTTATTCCCTTTGATGCTATTTGTGGTAAGTGAGTAATGGCAATTACTTGCATATATTGCCCCATTTGTTGCATTATATCTGCTATTTTATTGGATACTTCTCCTGAAATTCCTGTATCAATCTCATCAAAAATTATAGTTGGTAGTTTGGTATTTTGAGATAAAATCTTCTTTACCGACAACATAATTCTCGATAATTCTCCTCCCGATGCTACTTTTTTAAATTCCCCGAAATTTCCTCCTTTATTTGCAGAAAATAAAAATTGCAGTTCATCTTTTCCGTTAGAAAGATACCTTTGAGAGGGAGATATTTCTATCTGAAAACGAGCATTTGGCATCCCTAATTCTGATAGTAAGAACTCCAACTCTTTTTTTAATTCAGGAATTACTTTATTTCTTGCTTTTGTTATTGATAAGGCAACTTCGTCTAATTTTTCGGCAATATCATCAATTTCTTTTTGCTTAGTCATAATGAGTTCTGATGTATTTTCTACAGATCTTACTTTTTCTGATAAGACCTCGTAAGTAAATAACAGCTCTTCCGTCGTGCTTACCTGATGTTTCTTTTGTAAAGAATATAACAATTGAAGTCTGTCATTAATCATTTCTAATTCATTCGAATTAAATTCTACTGATTCCTTAGTAACTTCTAACTCGGAAATCACATCATCTAATTCTATTTTTACACTAGAAACTCTATTATGAAAATCTTCATATTGTTTAGAAAATGAGCTTATTTTTTCCAGATTATTTTCTAATGAATATAACAGTTTTTGAATTCCATATTCCTCTCCTGTTGCGGTACGAATAGCTTCAGATAAGTTTAATCTAATGTGTTCTGCATTATTAAGAATGTCTAATTTTTTCTCTAATCTTTCTTGTTCATCAGCCTGAAAATCTGCTTCTTCTAATTCATTAAAAAGATGTAAATTATATTCATATTGCTGATTTTCATTTTCTTGATTTTCTTTAAGAATTCTTAATTCTTTTACTAACAAATTGTATTGTTTCAAACCGTTCTTATACGAAGCTACTTTCTGAGTATTATTTGCTAATGCATCTATTACAGAAAATTGAAATAAAATATCTGACAGTTCAAGTGTTTGATGCTGTGAGTGTATATCAATTAGCTTCGTTTTTAATTGACTTAAATTACTCAGGTTTACAGGAGTGTCATTTACGAATACTCTGGATTTTCCTGAAGGAAATATTTCTCTTCTGATAATAGTTTTGTCTTCATAATCTAAATCATTCTCTGAGAAAAACTCTTGTAAAGAGTAATTTTCAATACCAAATTCAGCCTCGATGATACACTTTGTTTCGTTATTTTTTAACAGCGATAAGTCTGCTCTATTTCCTAAAACTAATCCCAGGGCACCCAAAAGGATAGATTTTCCTGATCCTGTTTCTCCTGTTATTATTGATAAATCTTTGGTAAAATCAACTGATAATTGATCTATTAAAGCGTAATTTTGTATAAATAACTTTACTAACAAATTCTTCTATTTAGAGCGAACAAAAATACGGAATTTGTCTTAAATAATGTAATATAAACTCACACTAATTCGTTTCATTAATACCTATAAAATGTTTGATATTTCTAATAATCCTTTATAACTTCCTCTTATTATTTCTTCTTCTTTATCTAAAACATAAATTGTATCAGTATATTTTTAAAGTTTATAAACCATAAGAGGTAAACAAAACTGCTATTTTTATAAAAAACTGTTTGTTAAATAGTTAAGTTATTAATTAATAAAATACAACTAAAGTAAATAATATAAAAGGTTAATATGATAACCTAAATTTAAAGCATTTGTTAAAATTAAAAAACAGGTTAATATTCCTCCTGAAAAAACCAATTGTAGAAATGAAAACAGCTACATATAAATTGGTTATCAATATTTTTTTTAACAACTCCAAAAAACTAAAATCATTATTTTGACCTTTAATGTATTTTAAACCTTTAACAAAATCTACTTCAAAAAAAGCAAAACCTAATAATATTTCTAGAAAAAAGAAGAATAATGATATAATTAGCTGTTTTTTCTGACATAACAAATTATTTCTGAAAGTGTAGAGTGAGTTATTGATTGTTTTTCCAATTTATTCATGCCAACTAGATTGAAATTATTTAATGCATATATCAATTCCAACTATTTCAGCAGAAAAAAGATCTGCTTCGCACTCTCTTTTACCTAATTCCCAAAAGATAAAATGAAATAACACCGTAATCTGCCATTAAAAAAGGCATGTATTTTATAGTACTACCTATGCTATTATCATTCACAAATTCAAATTTTATTATTACAATAAAAAGAATATATATAAAATTAAAGACTAAGAAAATAAAGAAAAATTTTCTAATATGATTTTTCTCATGGTGTCCTATTTCATATAATAAAATGGCTTCAATATCTTCCTCTTCTAATCTATCAACTAAAGATTATGTTACTAAAATCATTTTAAACTTATTAAAAATACCTAAAGCATAAGCATTTAAATTTTTAGATTTAACAATAAAAACAGGGTATTTGTATCCTCTTTTCTTTATTTTTTCAAGATTTCATTTCTGTTTTTTTATTAACTATACATATAAGGATTGGTTTTACTATCGTTTCACGAATAAAACATGTAGAAAAAGAGACAGAATACAATAAAAGATATTTAATTAAATCATATCTGTTAAAAAGAAAAAGGATCAATACAATATTTATAGACAGAAATGTGCTAGTAAAAAATACCCTGAAATAAATTCATGCTTTTGGTTTTTCACAATTCATATCACTGAAATCTAATATTCCAAAGAGGTGCTAAAAAGAAAATATTGCATCAATCTTATGACCTGATGAGATATTTAGTATTTTTTTTACTTAGCCACATTAACCACTCTGGTTTCTCTAATAACTGTTACTTTTACCTGACCGGGATAAGTCATATCATTTTGAATTTTCTGAGATATATTAAATGATAATTCTGCAGCTTTTTCATCATTAACTTTAGTACTTTCCACCATCACACGTAACTCTCTGCCCGCTTGAATAGCAAATGCTTTTTGCACTCCGTTAAAACCAAAGGCAATGTTCTCTAAATCTTTCAATCTTTGAATATAGTCGTCTAATACCTGACGTCTTGCTCCCGGACGTGCTCCGGAAATAGCATCACATACTTGTACTATTGGTGCTATCAAGCTCTTCATCTCAATTTCGTCGTGGTGAGCTCCAATAGCATTGCATACGTGTATTTTTTCTCCATATTTTTCTGCCCACTGCATTCCTAATAATGCGTGAGGTAATTCGCTTTCAGTTTCCGGAACTTTACCTATATCATGTAACAACCCTGCTCTTTTAGCTACTTTTGCATTCAATCCCATTTCTGTAGCCATAATACCGCATAAATTTGCTACTTCTCTTGAATGTTGCAGAAGGTTTTGCCCATAAGAAGAACGATATTTCATTCTTCCAATTGTTTTAATTAATTCAGGATGTAAATTATGTATTCCTAAATCAATTATTGTGCGTTTACCAACTTCAATAATTTCCTGATTAATCTGTTTTTCAGTTTTTCTAACAATCTCTTCAATCCTGGCCGGGTGAATTCTTCCGTCTGTTACCAGTTTATGCATTGACAAACGTGCAACTTCCCTGCGTATCGGGTCAAAGCAGGATAAAATAATAGCTTCAGGAGTGTCATCTACAATAATTTCAACACCTGTGACTGCTTCTAAAGCTCTGATATTACGTCCTTCCCGGCCAATAATACGTCCTTTTACATCATCTGATTCTAAATTAAAAACTGACACACAATTTTCAATAGCCAGCTCTACCCCTACTCTCTGGATTGTGCCTAGTACAACTTTTCTTGCTTCCTGCTCAGCAGTCATCTTTGCTTCTTCAATTGTTTCCTGAATAAAGCTCATGGCATCAGTTTTTGCTTCTTCTTTTAAAGAAGATGTCAATTCTGTTTTTGCTTCATCAGCAGAAAAACCGGAAATCTGCTCAAGCATATGTACATGACGTTTATGTAATTTTTCTATTTTAGATTCTCTTTTCTCTAAAAACTCAAATTTATATTCTAAATCTCTTTCTTTTTTTTCCAGTGACTGAGTTAATTTTTTATTTCTGTCTAATTCTGTTGAAACTCTCGATTCTTTATCTCTAATTCTTTTCTCAATATCAGACATTTTTTTTTCTCTGACTAAAATTATTTTTTCATGCTCAGACTTAAGTTCGATAAATTTTTCTTTTGCTTGTAAAATTTTATCTTTTTTTATCACTTCGGCTTCAATTTTAGCTTCTCTTAAAATATTTTCTGCTTCTTTATTTGTTTCTTTTAGTAGCTTATTTATTTTTGTTTTTTCCAGCATCTTTGCTATCAAAAAACCAATGATAAGACCAATAATTCCAACCAAAATTGGTATGATTAAGTTTTCCATATCTATAATTTTAGTAAATATTTTTTACAAAAAAACCCACATTAGCAGTGTTTATATAAACTCCTTAAAAACAGGTTTAGAACTAACTGATTGATCAAGAATCCGTATAAAACGGCACACTTTACTAACCAAGACTCATTCTTTTTAAAGAAATAATGTTGAGTTTATCAAACTATAATACTAACGCAGGCAATATATTTGCTGTTGTATAATGAACTTATTTTAAATGATAATCTAGCAAATTTGTTAGCTCATTTACTTTATCTGCTATTTTTACTGACTCATCGAATGTTTTAATAGAGCTAATCTCTAATTTAGATGCGAACTGTAAAGCACACATTGCTAAAACATCCTGTTTATCTGCAACTGCATATTTTTTCTCAAAATTTAAAATTAAACTGTTAATGTTTTTTGCTGCTTTACGCATTCCTTCTTCTTCCTGTTGCGATTCAACAATCAAAGGATAATTTCTTCCTGCCACTATTACATTAATTTTTAATTTTCCCATAGAACACTTAATAACTCAGGAGCATGATACATTTGTCAATTTCCCGGATTAAAGCATTTATTTTGAATTTTGTACTCCTAGAACTTTCATTACTGTCTTCTATAGTTTTAGCCACTTTTAATACATCAAATTCTTGTTTTTGATTTTTTAACTGCCACTTTTTTTCACTCAATAAAACCTGTAACTTACCATTTTGTTGAAGCAAAATTTCGTTTTCTTTTTTTATAAACTCATACTTAGCAAATAAATCTCTTAATTTAACTTCCAGCAGATGAATTGCTTCTAAGGTATTATTCATTTATTTGTGAGAATAAACTGTTTTAACAAAAGTAATAATCTTATTTAAGAATAGCAACTCTTTATTTGTTTTTTTCTTAATCCGTTCGTTTACAATTATATCTGTTTTTAATATAATTTCTTACAATACATGATAAAAAATAGATTGATTTGATTATCAGGAAAGTATTGTTTTTTAAAAAGAGATTACTGTATGTTTATTTAATCTCTGCCATTCTGATGGTGTTTTTAATATCCGGAGCTGTTAAGAATTAACCATCTACCTCATTTATTATTTACCATCTACATAATCCTGTAAATAAGAAAAACGATTAGTAAGCTTACCCTTGCTGTTTGTAATTCTGGCTCTCGCTAAAACTCCGTCTCTGTCATTATTATAAAAAGCAGGAATTACATACTTTAAGAACATATCTCCAAAACCTTCGCTAGCATCTTTGGGTAACTCACAAGGTAAATTATCTACAGCCATAACTACAATTGCCTTATCATCTTTAAAATTAATTTCAGATGCTGTTTGCGGATTATACCCATAAATTGGACTGTCAATTGTAGAAGCTCGTATTGTGGTTGCAACCGGGCCGCCTACATCACAAGAAATATCAGCAAGATATTGAATATTGAAATCCTTTGACTTCGTATCTTCTTGAGTGAATAGATAAGGAGTCCCTCTGGCGTAAAAATGCCCTGCAATAAAGAAATCCGTTTCTTTAGCATACGGCATGAAATTACTCTCGTAACTTGAAGGATTTTTGTAAAATTCATATTTATTTCCCACTTTACCATCTTTTCTTTTAGCATATTCCATCACATCAACCATACAAAACACAGGTTCAGTAAATTTTGAAGTTAAATACAAAGCATCACTTATTTCTTTTATTTTTAGATGATTTAGAATTTCTTTTGCCCCATATGCAACTTTACCGGTGCCGGAAAGTAAAATTTTAATTGGAGGTAATTGAATTCTATTCAATTCATTTTTTACAGCATCCAAATCAGATAAGGCTTCTACTTTTGGGAGATCAAATAATCTTTCTTTTAATCCGATAGCACGAAACCCATTATAGGCACCAACTAATCCGGCATATCTTCCAAACCCGATTAACCGCATTCCGTTTTCCTGTATAACAGCCTCATGGTCATACATTTCAATATTCTTTTTCAGTATTGCCTTTAGTAACTTACGATTATAAGGTTGCTTTTTAATTGTATGACTGAAAAAGAAGTATTTTTTATTCGGAATTAAGTCATTCACAGGAACTTCTTTTACTCCCAAAAATACATCGCAATCAGAAATATCATCAGTAACTTCAAATCCTGCATCTATATATTTCTGATCAGAAAAAATGCGGATATTTGAACTTTCTACAATAATTTTTGCTTGTGGAAATTGCAATTTAAACTCTTTTAATTTCCCGGGCGAGAATACAACTCTCTTATCAGGTGGTTTTTTTCGTTCTTTTATAATACCGAATTTCATGCACTTTATGAGTTAGATGTATTTATTGTTTTCCTGAAAGTTGTACGAAATTATAAATTTTTATATGTTTATACAAATTTGTTTTTTTATCTTTGTTGTCTGCTTTTTAAGAATAGTAATCTGTTTTTGAAGTTATTTTTAAAATTCTTTAACATATTGGGGACGACTGGTTTTGACAGAAAGATTAGTAAAATTGTAAGCATATCGAGGACTGAAATGATTCTCGTTAAACTTATTTCAACAATTTAAACGGCGAAGAAAATTACGCTTTAGCTGCTTAATAATCTGAATTTCAGTAAGATTAAAGCCTCAATGCACAAGGTGCATAAGCTAAATGTCCATGAAAAGCCTTGGTTTACGGCGTTTCACTTTTGGGCATCGTAAAAGTAAACTTAGAAAATCTAAAGCTTCGATAGGTTTTCGAAATTCAAGAAGATAAGCTAAAAGTGGATTGTTTTTAGTCAGCTTTTAATCGAAAATTAAATAAAAACTAAGTATGTAGAAAGCTCTTGAGCTACTTGTTTGGACCCGAGTTCGATTCTCGGCGTCTCCACCAAGATCTGTGTATCTTATTGATATACAGGTCTTTATTTTTATAGGTGACAAATATTTGTAAAATAATAATAAATAAATACCCAATAACCCCACCGAAAAACTTACCCCTTTTAACTTTTTTAACATAAAGTAATTGCATAACGATAATAGCTGTTTTATAACTATAATAATACAATAATCAAAAATTCGCCCTTACACCCTTTCACTTTACAACAACCAAGTGTATATTTTTTTCACATAAAATACAAGTTTTTATGAGATAATTTAAATAAACTGTGTATTTTTAAAAATGAAATAGGAAATCCAAAATGAACAGAATAAAGGAAGTATTAAAACAGAAAGGAATTAAACAAACTTGGTTGAGTGAAAAACTTGGAAAAAGTTACAATATGATTAATGCTTTCACACAAAACCGCCAACAACCAAGAATAGAAATCTTATTACAAATAGCAGTTATCCTAGACATAGATGTGAAAGAATTGATTATATCTAATAAATAAACAAAATAATAAGTGGCAAAACAAGTAAAAACAAAATCCATAGAAGAAACACTTTGGCAATCCTGTGACAAACTAAGAGGTTCAGTAGAATCTAGCGAATACAAACACGTAATATTAGGTTTAATCTTCTTAAAATTTGCCAGCGATAAATTTGAAGAACGCAGAGAGGAACTAATAGCAGAAGGAAAAGAAAAATATGTAGAAATGAAAGATTTCTACAATATGAAAAACGGTTTTTTCTTAAATGAAACGTCTCGTTGGTCTTTTATAAAAGCCAATGCCAAGCAAGACGATTTAGCTTTAAAAATAGATACAGCCTTGCACAATATAGAAAAAAATAACCCTGCATTAAAAGGAGCATTGCCAGACAATTATTTTTCTCGTTTAGGATTGGATAAAACCAAACTCGCTTCGCTTATTGACCAAATAAGTGAACTAAATACCATTGCCGACAAACAAAACGATATTGTTGGGCGAGTATATGAATATTTCTTAGCAAAATTTGCTATTAAAGAAGGGAAAGGAAAAGGAGAATTCTACACTCCAAAAAGTATTGTAAACCTTATTGCCGAAATGATAGAACCTTACCAAGGTATTATCTATGATCCTGCTTGTGGTTCTGGTGGTATGTTTGTGCAATCGGTTAAGTTTATAGAAAACCACCACGGAAACAAAAAAGAAGTTTCTGTGTACGGACAAGAATATACCAACACTACGTACAAATTGGCTAAAATGAATTTAGCCATTCGTGGTATTTCTGCCAATTTGGGTGAAAAAGCAGCCGATACTTTTGGAGCTGACCAACATCCCGACCTAAAAGCCGATTTTATAATGGCAAACCCACCTTTTAACCAAAAGGATTGGAGAGCCGAAAGTGAATTGACAGACGACCCACGTTGGAAAGGCTATGATGTACCGCCAAAAAGCAACGCTAATTATGGATGGATTTTAAATATGGCTGCTAAACTCTCCGATAATGGAGTGGCTGGTTTTATATTAGCAAACGGAGCACTTTCTGGTGGTGGAGAAGAATATAAAATACGTAAAAAACTAATTGAAAATAATATGGTAGAAGCCATTATTATTCTGCCTAGAAATATGTTTTATACCACAGATATTTCTGTTACACTTTGGATTCTAAATAAAAACAAAACAGTTAAAATCGTAGATAAAGGAACGGAAACCCGTAACTACCGTAAACGGGAGGAAGAAATCTTGTTTATGGATTTGCGTCAAAAAGGCGAGCCTTTTGAAAAAAAATACATTCAGTTTTCATCTACCCAAATACAAGGCATAACACAAACGTTTCATACTTGGCAAACAGATAAAGACACATATCAAGACATACCTGAATATTGTTATTCAGCCAGTAAATCAGAGGTAATTAAAAAAGACTATTCTTTAGTACCTAGTAAATATATAGAATTTATAAATCGTGATGAAAACTTAGATTTTGATACCAAAATGAAAGGTTTACAAACTGAGTTATCATCCCTTTTAAAGCAAGAACAAAAGTCTAAAGCAGATTTACAAATCGTTTTTAAAAACTTGGGCTATGAGTTATAAACGTTTGGGCGACTTCATACAAAGCCTGTTTCTATTAAAAACTCTAATGGATTAGAGTTGACTATTCTGTTACGGAATGTAAGTATTAAATAAATTCTTTATGCCTTCTAGTTGCTAATGTTATTGGTACTAGATTTGTCAAGACCTATAAAGTCATTAAGCAAAAACAATTTGCTTGTAATCCTGTAATGCACGTTGGGCGAGAAATGGAGACTTCCAATTTCTATTGTCTTTGTTAGAAGAATTATGAAACTTCAATAGTTTCTCCAGGCGTATGACCGTTTTTGAAATTACAGATAAACAAGATAGTAATATCGTGCGAATATTTAATGATGTGGTTTACTCGACCAGGAATTTGATAGTTTTGCTCGTTTTCCATACTGCATTCTGATGTGCAGAGAGAAGTTTTTGATTGGGATGAACTTTTATGCGATATGCAACTCCCCATCCCAAGCATAGAAAAACAACGTCAAATAGTAACCGAATACAATACCGTTACTAACCGAATAAAACTAAACGTGCAACTCAACCAAAAACTTGAAGATACCGCACAAGCCTTGTACAAACATTGGTTTGTAGATTTTGAGTTTCCTAACCAAGATGGTAAACCTTACAAATCTTCTGGTGGTGCAATGGTATATAATGAAGAGTTGGATAAGGAAATTCCTGTTGGGTGGAGTGCCTCCAAGTTTGATAAATATGTTGAATTAAGTCAAGGACAAGTTATAAATGCTAAAACTAGACATTTGGTAGTAGAAAAAGGAATACCTCTTTTGAAAATTACGGATTTATTTAATGGTACTGCAACAATGTTTATTGACGAAGAAAAAGTAAATATTAAAAACATAGCGAGTAAAGATGATTTGATTTATACACGTACTGGTCAAGTAGGCTATATTTTCAGAAATAAAGAAGGAGTAGTTTATAATAATTGCTTTAAGATAATTCCTATTAAGAATATTATTTCAAAAGAAATACTTTATTGGCATTTTAAAGATCCACAAGTAAGACAATTAATAATAGAATTAGCTTCAGGCTCAGCACAAGCTGATTTAACCCATAAAGCATTTTTTAGTGTTTCAATGATAGAACCATCAAAGAAGGTTCAAGACATATTTTCTGAATACTCTAATGCAATATTGGTTAAAATCTTCAACAATGACAATTTAATAAACAAACTCCAAGAACTGCAAAGTTTGTTATTGGCTAAAATGACACAGGTAGAAGCTCAAAATATAATTTTTCAATGAAATAAATTAAAAATCTAAATGTATATTTCCAATCTAGCCATAACTAATTATAGAGGGATTAAAGAAACCCGACCCATTCAATTAGACCAACTATCTTCCATAGTTGGTAAGAACGATGCAGGTAAAACCATAGTACTTTTTGCAATCGCCTCTTTTCTTGATATTAAAAGCTTTCCAATAACCTATTCAGATTTTAATGATATAGACCAACCTATCATTTTTGAATTTGATTTTAAGTCAGAAAATTTGGGAGAACTACTAATGACTAAACTTAAATCTAAGGTTAAGAAAACAGATGGTTTAGAAGAGTATGTGCAAGATTTTATTTTTGATGGAACGATAAAATATAAACGAGAAGCTGCTAAGGTGGATAAGAAGTTTTCAGCTGAGTATGTTTTGATTGAAGACTTTGAACAAGAAGATATTCAACAATTATATTTTAAACCTGATGAAGAACTAAACATCATTCTTGAAAAATACGGAATTGAAATACCTGTCGAAGGTAAAGGAAGAAACTCAAAGGTTGAAAAGATTAAATACATTAAACAACACTTTGTAGATGCTAATAGAGTAAGCTTTTGGGTAGAAGACGGTAGCAAAATAGCAACTATATTCCCTGCGGTAGAAATGTTTAAGGCAGATTATGGTTTAGAAGCTGACACCAAATTTAAAACCAATTCAGTTAGTGAAATTCAAGATTATTTTAATCGCGAAGCTGCTGAAGCTGAAACCAAACTAAAAAAGGTTGAAGCCGAAATAGTTGAAGAAATGAAAAAGGAAGCAGAATCAGTTCAAAGCTATATGCAAGATTATGCTTCCTCATTAAAGTCGGTTCAAATCACACCAACAGTCAGTTGGAAAGATGCCATTAAAGGAGTTGATGTAAATTTTCAATTTGATGGTGACGATAAGTTTATTCCAATGAGTCATAAAGGTACTGGATACAGAAGACTTTTTATGGTAGCTCGTTTTAGATACTTGGCAGAAAAAAGCAAAGGCAATAATGTTATTTATCTTATTGAAGAACCTGAAACATTCCTTCACCCAACAGCTCAAGCCGACTTATTAGGTGCTTTAAAAGAAATGTCGGTTGAAAATCAAGTCATCATTACAACTCATTCACCTGTTTTTGCTGGAGCAACAAGTATTAACGGTGTGGTATTGTGTACTAAGGACGGGCAATCGAATTATTGCAATGCAACAAAAGATGATGATACTGCTTTTTTAAGTATGGTAATAGATGAATTGGGAATAAAACCTAATTACAACCTAAGGGATGATTTCGAAAGGATATTATTTGTAGAAGGACAGGATGATGCAACATTTTTTAAGGTGATTTGTAGTAAGGTGTTGGCTAGAAATCTTGAAGATAAGGTTCTTGTTTTACCAACCAGAGGCAGTAGCATTGATAGTTTTATAAATATATCTTACTTCAAGAAAAACGGAAGAGATTTATTTTTAATACTAGATAGTGATAAAGGCATAGCATTTAAAAACCCAAAAAAACCTGTTAAACAACAATCTACTGTAGAAAATTTTAGTGAAAAGTTTGGTAGTTCTTATCTTCTAAAGAAATCAAACATCGAAAGTTATTTTCACCCGAGAGCAATTGAAAGAAGATACAGACACTTAGAAGAAGGTTCTGTTCATTTTTTTGATGACGATGAGTATTTAGTTGACTTTTTTAAAAAAAACTGTATTTCTAAAAAGCATAATACTCAAATTTTTGACTTAATGACAAAAGAAGAATTTGAGGAGGTCATAGAGGAAGAGTTTTTAGATTTTCTAAAGGAAATCACAAATTAATATAGTTTATAAGTAGCACCCATAAACTTAACCTTGAAACTTAATAATGATAAGAAAAAAATGGCAAAATATAGCGTACACCAACAACCCGTAGAAACTTTATTAAGTTGGATAAAGTCTGGCGATATCGCCATACCAGAAATTCAGCGTCCTTTTGTTTGGAAAGCCGCAAAGGTTAGAGATTTAATAGATTCATTGTATCAAGGGTATCCTGTAGGTTATATTATTACTTGGCGTAATCCAGATGTTAAATTAAAAAACGGAGAATTATCGGCAGGTAAAAAAGTATTAATAGACGGGCAACAAAGAATTACGGCTTTAACAGCTGCTATAGTTGGGCAACGTGTTTTAAATAAAAACTACAAAGAAATTAATATCCGTATTGCTTTTAATCCGCTAAACGAAAGGTTTGAAGTGCTTAATAAAGCCTATGAGAAAAGTCCAGAATGGATTAATAATATCAACCCTATTGTAAATGATGAAATATCAATTACAAAAGCAATTCGTCAGTACATAAAAGACAATCCAGAAGCAGATGAAGATTTAATAGAAGACCGTATTGAAAATCTAAAAAAAATAAAGAGCAAACAAGTTGGTATTATTGAACTAGATGCCAATTTAGACATAGATACCGTTACCGAAATATTTATTCGAATTAACCAAAAAGGTGTGGTGTTAAGTAATGCTGATTTTGTAATGTCTAAAATTGCTTCAGATGAGCAACACAGAGGAAACAAAATGCGTAAAATGGTAGATTATTTCTGTCGTTTGTTAGTCGATAAAAGTTTTCATAAGCATATTGTAGATAACGATATCAATTTTACAGAAAGCAATTATTACAAAGGCATAAAATGGATTGCTACAAATACAGATGAATTGTATTGCCCAGATTATATAGATATGCTTCGTGTGGCATTTACCTTTAAATTTAGTCGTGGTAAATTTAGTGATTTAGTAGCCTTGTTATCTGGTAGAAACTTCGAGGCCAGAACGTATGAAGATGAAATAGCGGCAGCCAGTTATCAAAAATTATCAGACGGTTTAGAAGCCTTTGTTAACCAAACCAATTACCAAAGGTTTGTAATGATACTTCAATCTACAGGATTAATTAGCAGAAAACTCATTTCGTCTCAAAACAGTATAAATTTTGCCTATGCATTGTATTTAAAACTTCGTGATGAAGAAATGAGTGAACCAGAAATACAAGGCTATGTAAAAAGATGGTTGATATTATCCATATTTATTGGGCGTTATTCAGGTTCGGCAGAATCGAGAATAGACGAAGACATAAAACAAATAAATGAAAAAGGTATTGCTGCCTATTTATTACAAATGGAGCAAGCTCATTTAGGCGAAGGCTTTTGGGATTTTGGTTTAATTAACGATTTAGAAAGTTCTAGTGTAAACAACAATGCGTACACCCTGTACTTAGCTGCTCAGGTGAATAGAAATTCGGTTGCTTTCTTATCCAAATCGATGACCATTATCAGCTTAATTGAACAAAGAGGAGATATTCATCATATTTTCCCGAAACAATATTTAATAAATAACGGGTATCCCCAAAAAGCATATAATCAAGTTGCTAATTTTGTATATACAGAACAAGCTACAAACATCAAGGTTGGTAAAATGTCACCTAACGAATATTTAGGTAAAATTAAAGAACAAATAAACGATAGTGTTAATGAAATTAGCACATTAGATGCTGAATCGGCTCTAGTAGAAAATATTAAAACAAACGATATTCCGTCTTTTATTAAAGAAGCAACACACCAAGATTACACAAAGTTTTTAGAAGAAAGGCGTAAGTTGATGTCTAAGAAATTAAAAGCATATTACGAAAGTCTATAAAAGTAAAACGGATGAGTCAAAAATTTACAGAAGCACAATTAGAAGCTGCCTTTACAGAATTGATAGTAAATGAAGGTAAATTAATAATTCAAAACTATGAATAAGAACATTATATACTCACTTACCGATAATTTTGAAGCACACGCACACAAAACTTCAGAGGGTGTTGAGTTTTGGATGGCAAGAGATTTACAGCAACTCTTGGGCTATACCGAATGGCGAAATTTTTCATTGGTAATTACCAAATCTAAAACTGCTTGCGAAGTATCTGAACAGGAGATAAATCATCATTTTGTTGACGTCAACAAAACGATACAAATGCCCAAGGGAGCAGAAAAGTTAATTGCCGATATAATGCTTACAAGATACGCTTGTTATCTAATAGCACAAAACGGAGATCCAAGAAAAGAAAAAATTGCTTTTGCCCAACGTTACTTTGCTATTCAAACCAGAAAAGCAGAACTCATAGAGCAAAAAATGCTTGAATATGAGCGAGTACAAGCAAGAGAAAAATTAAAAGCCACCGAAAAAGAATTATCACAAGTGATTTTTGAACAAACAGGAGGCAACCAAAACTTTGCACTTATAATAAGTAAAGGAGATACAGCACTATTTGGCAAAACAACCCAACAAATGAAAGACAAATGGAATATTAAGAACAAGCCTTTAGCCGATTTTATGCCAACTATCTTGTTAAAAGCCAAAGACTTTGCAGCTGAAATAACCATTTTTAATGCAAAGCAGCATAAAATGAAAAGTGAAAGTCAAATTTCAAAAGAACACATCACTAATAATCAATCTGTTCGTAAAACCTTAATTTCAAGAGGAATAAAACCCGAAAAATTGCCACCAGAAGAAGATATTAGTAAGATTGGGCGAAAGTTAAAAAGTGAAGAAAAACAGAATTTGAAAAATCCTGATAAGTTGAAGTAATGGCTCAATGAGGAAAATCGGAAATTCCGATTTTTCTGCTAAACCTCCAATTAATGAAAAAATTTACAGAAGCACAATTAGAAGCCGCCTTTGCCGAACTCATTAGTAATGAAGGCTACCCACACCATTTGGGCAATACCTTAAATCGTGCAGAAAATCCTGCCCGTGCGGACACAGCAGACGGGGAAGTGATTTTAGCAGATGATTTACGTGCTTTTTTACTCAACAAATACAAAGCAGAAAAGGTAACCGAATCTGAAGCCAATAGTATTATTCTACAAATAAAAACCTTGCCTGCTTCCGATTTATACGGTAGTAATAAGCGTTTTATGCGTATGCTTTCTGATGGTTTTATTTTAAAAAGAGAGGATGCAAATCAAAAAGACATATACATACAACTAGTAGATTTTTCAGGTTTAGAAAATCAAATACAAAGTGATAATCTAGAAACTATAGTAGCCGAACCACAGGCAAAATATGGCGATACTAATATTTACAAGTTTGTTACGCAATTAGAAATTACCGAAGCCAACCAAAAACGTATTCCAGATGGTATTTTGTATATCAATGGGTTGCCTTTGGTGGTGTTTGAGTTTAAATCTGCCATACGAGAAGAAGCAACCATACACAATGCTTATGAGCAATTAACAGTTCGTTACAAAAGAGACATTCCGCAACTGTTTATTTGCAATGCTTTTTGTGTTATTTCTGATGGTGTAAATAACAAAGCAGGTTCATTTTTTGCTCCTTACGAGTTTTATTATGCTTGGCGTAGAATAAAATTAGATAAAAAGATAAAACATAATAAAACTGTTTCTTCTATTGATTTAAGCAAGTATTCAGAAGAAGATGCAGAGGGAATTGATAGTTTATTCACCCTAATTCAAGGGATGTTTAATAAAAATGCTATCCGAGATATTATTCGCAATTTTATTTACTTGCCAGACAGCAGTAAAAAAGACGAAAAAATCGTGTGTCGTTATCCACAATATTATGCTGCAAGAGCTTTGTATGATAATATAAAATTGGCTCAAAAAAATAAAGATGGTTCTGGTGGAGACGGAAAAGGTGGAACTTATTTTGGAGCTACAGGTTGCGGTAAAAGTTTTACAATGCTTTTCTTAACTCGTTTACTTATGAAAAGTGAACATTTTGGTAACCCTACCATACTTTTAATTACGGACAGAACCGATTTAGACGATCAACTATCGTCACAATTTACCAATGCAAAAAACTATGTTGGCGATAACGGAATTGTAAGTGTAGAAAGTCGTAAACAATTACGAGAAAAATTACAAGGTTGCGAATCTGGAGGTGTGTTTTTAACCACCATACACAAGTTTACAGAAGACTTGGCATTGCTAACCGAAAGAACCAATGTTATTTGTATTTCTGATGAGGCGCACCGTAGTCAAACCAATTTAGACCAAAAAGTTACCGTTACAGAAAAGGGCGTAAAAAAGACCTATGGTTTTGCTAAATACTTACACGACTCTTTGCCTAACGCAACCTTTGTAGGGTTTACAGGAACACCTATTGATGCTACTTTAGATGTATTCGGTAAAGTGGTAGATGCCTATACAATGACAGAATCTGTAAGGGATGAAATTACGGTACGTATTGTTTATGAAGGAAGAGCAGCTAAAGTAATTTTAAACAATAGTGAACTTGCTAAAATAGAAGCCTATTATAATGAAGCAGCTAGTGAAGGTACAAATGATTATCAAGTGGAAGAAAGTAAAAAACAATCTGCTAATATGAATGCTGTTTTGGGTGACCCAGATATTTTAAAGAAAATAGCAATCGATTTTATAACGCATTATGAAAACAGAGTAAATGAAGGAGCAACCGTAAAAGGAAAAGCAATGTTTGTGTGCAGTAGCAGACCTATTGCCTATGCTTTTTATCAAAACTTAATTGCCTTACGTCCAGAATGGGCAGAAATAGAAATAGCAGAAGAAGGAGCAGACTTAACAGACAGAGATAAAAAAGAAATAAAACCAATGCAACGTGTTAAAATGATCATGACACGTGGCAAAGACGACCCAAAAGAAATGTACGATATGCTGGGTTCTAAAGACTATAGCAAAGAACTAGACCGTCAGTTTAAAAACGAAAAATCGAACTTTAAAATCGCTATTGTAGTAGATATGTGGCTTACAGGTTTTGATGTACCCTTTTTAGATAGTATGTATATCTACAAACCAATATCACAACACAATTTAATACAGACAATTTCTCGTGTAAACCGAAAATATGCTGGAAAAAACAAGGGTTTAGTAGTAGATTATATTGGTATTAAAAAAGCAATGAATTTGGCATTAGCTAAGTACAACAAAGGCGACCAAGATAATTTTGAAGATATAGATGCTTCATTATCTGCTGTTCGAGACCAACTAAATGTATTAGGTAAACTCTTTCATAAGTTTGATAGTTCTAAATATTTTAGTGGCACACCACTAGACCAATTAAACACCTTAAATAGAGTAGCCGAATATGCTCAGATAACCAAAGAGCTAGAAACTCGTTTTATGGGAGTAGTAAAACGTCTAAAAGCTGCCTATGATGTTTGTACAGGAAGTGAAAAACTAACCCAAATAGACAGAGATTACACTCATTTTTATCTAGCAGTACGTTCTATAGTATTTAAACTAACCAAAGGAAATGCACCAGATACGGCACAAATGAATGCCAAAGTTCGTGAAATGATAAAAGATGCTTTACAAAGTGATGGTGTAGAAGAAATATTCAAAATTGGAGAAGATGCCGAAAGTCAACAAGATATTTTTGATGATGATTACTTGGCAAAGTTAGACAAAATAAAAATGCCCAACACTAAGATAAAGCTCTTACAGCAATTACTCGCTAAAGCTATTGGAGAAATAAAAAAGGTAAACCAAGTAAAAGGAGTTGATTTTACTAAGAAAATGAGGGCTTTGGTAGCAAACTATAATGACCGTAGCGAAAATGATGTATTGCGCAGTGAAGTATATGATGAAATGGCGGATGCATTAACAGATATGATTATGCAAGTGCGTGATGAGTTTGATTCAGGAGATAAACTAGGAATTGATTTTGAAGAAAAAGCCTTTTATGATATACTACTAGAATTGTGTACGAAATACGACTTTACCTATCCAGAGGAAAAGCTGATTGATTTGGCTAAAAAAGTAAAAGTATTAGTAGACAGCCAAGCAAAATTCGCAGATTGGAGCAAACGAGACAATATAAAGTCGGAACTAAAAGTTGGTCTAATTTTATTGTTGGATGAATTTGGGTATCCACCAGTAGATAAAGATGAGGTATACCAAGAAATATTTACACAAGCCGAGAATTATAAAAAAAACAATTATTGAGTAATCACTTTGACCATTTCTAAAATTAATTTCTATTGAATCTAATTTTGAAATTAGATATATCCCAAAAGACTCTTAATAATTCATTCCAAGTATTGATTTTTCTTCAAAATACTTTCTGTTGAATTTGTAACAAAACTCATTAAGATAATTCTGTAAGAAATCATTATCAATTTGATGATGCATATCTAAGAGTAATCTTTTCAGTACTCTGATTGTAATATGAACCCGCGACAAGATTGTATTGCCGTTAGTTTTATCTACTTTCTGAGCTGTGTTATATACGCATCAATTATTTCGTTTGAAGAGCCGTAAATTAAGAAATTAGGTGATAATACAGATACGCATATATTTTACCATTTTATAGTTTTGAATTAGTTATAAAAGTTTACAAGTCAATAATTTAATTTTACTTTAGTGAGAATATTCAAACAATGTTGAATCCTTATCCCAAGATTGAAAACATATAACAATCTAAAATTAACTAAGAAAATCAGTAAACTCTATTAGGTTATTTTATTTTAAAAAAGTACCTTTAGATAAAATATTTGCAGTATAAAAAATCATCTATTTGGGGAGTAATAATATAAAATTTAGTTCTTTTGTGCTGTATTTACAAAAAACTGAGTGATTCTAATTCCCTTTTTTGGTCATAATTTAAATGTCAGAAATGCTAAGAAATAAAAAATATATTGTTTTATTTGCTTTATTTATTGTTCCTCTTTTGTTCTATATATTTCTACAAACGGGAACATATAATTTTGGAAAATTGCCTGTAATTTCCAATAATATTATCGATGTTTCTAATATTGATAATAAAGTTAAATTTAAAGGTAAAGTATCGGTAGCAGTGTTTATTGGCAGAGATATTAAAGGAGGCGAAGGAGAAATATTTAATCTTAATGAAAAAATATATAAGAAACTTTATGGATATGCTGATTTTCAGTTAATCGTTTTTGCTGAAAAAGAACAGGAAGAAAATTTACGCCCTTTAATCAAAAAACTAAGCCAGTATACCAATATGCAGAAGTGGCACTTTGTATATGCTTCTAAAGATGAAATAAGGACAATATTTGACAGCTTTCAATCTTTAGACGAATTAGATTATAATACTCATTCTTCAAACGCTTATATAATAGATAAAGAAAACAGATTACGAAGAGGAAAGTCAACAATTAAAGATTTAAAAAGTAAAAAAATATTTGGCTACAATATGAAATCGGTCGCTGCATTAAAGAACGATATGTATGATGACATAAAAGTTGTGTTGGTAGAATATAGCATGGCCTTAAAAAAGAATAACAACAGTGATGAAAGAAGAAAAAAACGAATTTCAGATGAAAAACACTAATTATTCATATATAGGTATTTCTTTAATTATCTTATTGTTTGGTTGCTATATTGTAAGCTACTTTCAGAAGCCAAACCTGCGCAAACTTTGGAAAGTCCCGGATTTTGAATTTATCAATCAAAACGGAGAACCCATTACAAATAAAAGCTTTGAAGGTAAAGTTTATGTAGTTGATTTTTTCTTTACCACCTGCCCCACTATTTGCCCCGTGATGAATAGAAAAATGATAACAATTCAAAATGAATTTTTCGGAAACCCAGATTTTGGAATAGCTTCTTTTTCCATAACTCCGGGTATCGATACCCCTGATATATTGAAAGAATATGCTAAACGCTATAAAGTAACACATAAAAATTGGCATTTACTTACAGGAAAACCTCAGAAAGAAGTTTATGATTTATCTTATAAAGGATTTAAATTACATGCCGGAAATGGAGAAGAAGTACATGGAGGTTTTGAGCATTCAGGATTATTTGCTCTGGTAGATAAAAATGGATTTATCCGATCTCGATACGATAAATTCGGCAATCCAATTGTGTATTATAATTCTTTAAAAGAAGGAGACTTATCAGACCAAATTCAAGAATTAAAGCAAGATATTAAATTATTATTAAATGAGTAATTTATCTGCCAAAGAAAAAAAGTATAAGAAACTTATAACTACTATTTCAATTATAATTCCATTAGCAGTTGCTACATTATTTGGAATTAAAATACCTAATGTAAAACCCCTCTTGTTTTTACCCCCAATGTATGCTGTTATTAATGGGATAACTGCTGTTTTGCTTATTTTTTCTGTAGTAACTATTAAAAGAGGAAATAGGAAATTACATGAACAATTAAACATAACAGCAATTATTTGTTCAGCACTGTTTTTGATTATGTATGTAGCATATCACATGACTTCTGATTCTACACATTTTGGAGGAGAAGGATTTATAAAATACGTGTATTATTTTATTTTAATAACGCATATACTACTGTCTATAGTAATTACTCCGTTTGTACTTTTTACTTTTATGAGAGCCAAACTCAATGATTTTAAAAGACATAGAAAATTAGCGAAAATTACCTTTCCTTTATGGTTATATGTTGCTGTAACAGGAGTGATTATTTACCTTATGATTTCACCTTATTATGTATCATAAAAAACTAATTTTCGCAACTTTTTTATTAATAATCCCTGAAGTTACTAATAGTCAGTGTGCTATGTGTAAAGCTGTTATTGAAGGCGGTAATGAAACTATTGCAGAAGGAGTTAATAACGGTATTACATATTTGATGATATTTCCATATATTTTAGTTGGATTGCTGTTCTTTTTATTATACAAATACAGAAAAAAAGTTAAAAATTAATTTTCTCCTCCTTCCTTGTAACATATTATGCAATTCATCGTCATACCGGTACTTATTAATAACCTATATTTTGAAAAACACAAAACTAATATTGCTATTTACTTTTTTGCTAAGCACAACTTTCTCATATTCTCAAAAAAAATGGACACTTAAAGAATGTGTTGATCATGCACTTGATAATAATATAAATGTAAAAATAAATGAACTCAATGTTCAAGTAGCAGAAAAGGATGTTAAGAATAACAAGGGTAATTTTTTACCATCAGTAAATGCTTCTACGGGAGGAAACCTGAATTTTGGATCTACTTTCGATCCAGTATCTAACGATAGAGTTTCTACAACTATTCTCGGAGGTTCTCTGAGTTTAGGGGTAAGCTATACTGTTTTTAATGGATTCAGAAATTTAAACTCTTATAAACAAGCTAAGCTAGGAGTTGAGAGAGGTAAACTTGATTTAGAAGTAATACAGAATGATATTTCATTGCAAGTAGTCACTACTTATTTAAATGTACTTTTTGCTAAGGAAAATTTAGAAGTCGCAAGAGTACAGTCAGAAATTAGTAAAAAACAAATTGACAGAGCGAATGCTCAATTTAAAGCAGGTGCTATTCCGAAAGGAGATTTATTAAATATTCAATCAACAGCAGCTAATGATGCTCAAAATGTAGTAACTCAAGAAAATGGCTTAAATTTAGCGTTATTACAACTGGCGCAATTACTACAAGTTTCTTATGAAGGTTTTGATGTTGCTGTAATTGAAGTTGGATCTCCTTCAGCTACAATGCTGTATAGTAGTTCTAATGAAGTATATCAAAAAGCATTGACAAATAGACCAGAAATAGAAAGAGTCAAGTTAAATATAGAGAACTCTCAGTTAGGAGTTGAAATAGCAAAATCAGGCTATTGGCCAACAATATCTACTTCTGCTCGTATCGGATCTAATTATGGATATAATTTAGATTTGCCTCCTGAATTTAGCAATACAGGACTTCTTACACAATTAGATAATAACTTAGGATATGGACTAGGTTTTAGTGTTAATGTACCTATTTTTAATGGCTTTAGAAACGACGCTAATGTAGAACGTTCTGAAATTAATAAATTAATTTCTGAGAATAATTTAGAAAATGAGAAACTTCGCCTTCAACAAACTATAGAACAAGCTTTTTTAGATGCTAAAGCTGCAGCTAAAACCTATGAGGTGGCTAACATATCGTTAGAAGCACAAAAAGAAGCATTTAAAAACGCACAAGCCAGTTTCGATTATGGAGCAATGACACAATTCGATTATGACCAAGTACGAAATAGGTTGGTTAATGCGAAATCTGCCTTAATACGAGCTAAATACGATTATATTTTTAAAACTAAAGTTTTAAAATTCTACTACGGAGAAAACGTTATCGATTAAACTTTTAATGCTATGAGAAAGTTTTTGATATTTCTTTTTATTGGGATTAATGTTTTCTCGCAAAATATTGACAAAGAAAAGTTGAATCAATTCTTTGCGATTGCAAGAGAAAATAACAAGTTTTTTGTAGTTCTTCAATTATGAAAATGCAATTGGTTACTCTAATATAGCTACGAAAACGGAAAATACAATTACTACTAAATTCAGGGTAGGCTCTATTTCAAAAATATTTACGACAATATTAATTTTTAAAGCTGTTGAGGCTAATAAATTAACTTTAAATACAACGTTAGATTAAATTCTTTCCAAATGTTAAGAATGTTGCTAAAATTACCATAAAAAACTTGCTGAATCATTCTGGTGGTATCACTGGCAATAGCGATTATATGCAGTATTACACAACTTCAAAAAGTAGAGAGGAATTACTTAAAATAATAAGTGGATTTGATAATGACTTTGTACCCAGATAAAAATCTGCTTATAGCAATTCTAACTTTTTGCTGTTATCATTTATTTTAGAAGATATTTAAAAAAAATCATACTCAAAACTATTAGAAGAGAAAATAACAAAACCATTAAAACTTAAGAACACATATGTTGAATCTAAAATCTATTGTTTCTACGCCTAATGATTTATTGGTTTTTATCGATGCATTATTTAATGATAAATTAATAAGTAACAGTAGTCGAAAACTAATGATTATTATTGAAAATAATTACGGATTAGGAATTTTTATTATCTTTAATATTATTGAGAGTTGCAACTAATATCAATTTTCAACTTCCAGATTATAAGAAGATTAAAATAGAATAATCTGTACTAAAATCGTATGTCGGAGCATATTCTTGAAAAGATTTACCTCTTAAAATTACAATTACTACTATTAATGGAAGGTTACCAGCACAAGCAATAGGTCAATCATCATTTATTTTAACTTTTAAATCTGAATATATTTTTATATATAATATAGCAGGAATAGTTTTGGAATTTAATCCATCTAGTAATGAAATGACCTTAAAACAAAGTGGAGGAGTTTATAAATTTATATAAAGAATAGACCTTTGTATATTTGTGTAAAAATTTAGAGTTTGGCAATAATACTTAACATCGAAACTTCTACAAAAAACTGCTCTGTTGCAATTGCAAAAGAAGGTAAAATTCTATATGCTAGAGAAATTAATGATGGTAATTATTCTCATGCAGAAAAGTTGCACCCCTTTATTTTAGATGTTCTTTCTGAATCTAAAATTTCTATTAGTTCAATTGATGCTATAGCTGTTAGTAAAGGACCAGGATCTTATACAGGATTGAGAATTGGAGTTTCTGCATCTAAGGGATTGTGTTTTGCATTAAACAAATCTTTGATTAGTGTTGACACTTTAAATTCTTTAGCTCATGCGATAGATATAGAAGAAGACGGATATATAATTCCAATGCTGGATGCCAGAAGAATGGAAGTGTATGTGGCTGTTTTTAATAATAATTACGAAATAATTAAAAACACAGAAGCGAAAATTATTGATGAAGAATCATTTTCAGAATATTTTAAAAAGAAAGTTTATTTTTTAGGAGATGGAAGTGAAAAATGCAAAGATGTAATAAGAAACCCTAATGCTGTTTTTATTGAAAACAAATTTCCATCAGCAAATCAAATGGCTAAATTGAGTTTTAATAAATACAAAAAAAACGACACCGAAGATGTCGCTTATTTTGACCCTTTTTATTTAAAGGACTTTATTATAACATCAGAAAAAAATACAGGTTAGTATTTAATTTTTCTTTTCGTTTAAATCATTATTAATTTTTATCCTTTTTTTTGAATTTCAACTGAATGTGGGTAAGGAATTTCAATGCCGGCTCTATCTAATTCTGTTTTTACATTTTCCGTAATATGGAAATATGCGTTCCAATAATCTGATGTTTTAACCCAGGTTCTGGTTGTAAAATTTACAGAACTATCTGCTAATTCACCTACAGTTACAGCAGGAACGGGATCTTTAAGAGTGTATGGGGTAGTATTTAGTACAGACAACAATACATCTTTTGTTTGCTTAATATCTGCATCATAAGAAACCCCAAACGTTAAATCTACACGTCTGCTTCTTTCAGAAGAATAATTGATAATGTTGCCGTTAGACAGAGCCCCGTTAGGTAAAATTATTTCTTTATTATCTGTGGTATTTAATTTTGTTGTAAATATTTGTATCTCCTTTACAACACCCTGTTCTCCTTGTGCTTCAATGTAATCTCCTATTTTAAAAGGTCTGAAAATAATTATTAGAGCTCCTCCGGCAAAATTGGATAAAGAACCTTGTAATGCCATCCCAACAGCTAACCCTGTTGCCGCTATTATTGCAGCAAACGAGGTAGTTTCAACTCCTAACTGACCTATAACAGCTACAAATAAAAAGATTTTTAACCCCCAGCTTATTAAACTCGACGAAAAAATTCTAAGGGATACATCCAGCCCTCTTTTCCTCATCAGTTTATTAAATGCTTTAGTGATTATTTTAATAATCCCGAGACCAATTATTAAAATAACTAAAGCAGCAACTACTTTAGGGGTGTATTCAATTAGTAAGTTCTTGATTTTTTCTAAATTTTTTTCCATGATTTATAATTATACATTATTCAATTATTTAAAGTATATACATAAGGTATCAAAATAATATACTACATAAAATTTCTCTATAAAAAATTTAATCTATTACTTACAATAAGCTTACGTTTAAGCAACTTCCGAGAAAGATTTTGACGTTTATCCTTTCTTTAATATTTTAAAAAGGCAAAGTTAAAATTAATTTTTTTGATAAAAAAACGATTTTCCATATTTCAAGTATATTTAGTCATGTGTTCTTAAAAAATCGTCTCAATAAAATCAGGTACTTCAAAGCAGCATCATGCATTTTTTAGGAGAATATCACTTAACCCGGTTACTATAGAATTTGGTTTTGATTTTATCAACAATAATTTGTGCTAGTTTTTCTTTGCTCTCTAAAGTCCACCCTGCAACATGAGGAGATAATATAGTTCTCTCTGAGCGAATTAAATATTGAAACTCTTCCGGCATCTTATTAGAAGGTCTAAATAAATTCCCGAATGATTTTTTTTCATATTCTAGCACATCTAAACCGGCACCTAAGATTTTACCCGATTTTAATGCCTGAACCAAATCGCCGGTGACTACAGATTTTCCGCGAGCAGTATTAATGAACCAAAATGATTTTTTAAACGCATTGATAAACGATTTATTTATCATACTCACTGTTAATTTTGTTTGTGGTACATGTAAGCTCAATACATCTGCTTTTTCCTGTAATTCCGGTAAGGAAACCTGATTACAATTTTCATCTCCAACATTCGCTTTAATATCATAGCAGATAACTCCCACATTGAAACCACGAAGTTTTTTAGCAAAAGCTTTTCCCGTATTACCATACCCTATCAATCCAACAATTTTTCCGTCTAATTCAATACCTCTGTTTTCTTCACGAAGCCATTTTCCTGATCGTACTTCTTTATCTGCACTGTTAAGTTTATTGAATAAAGAAAGTAACATTCCTAGCGCATGTTCGCCAACAGCATTTCTATTGCCTTCAGGGGCAGAAATCAATTCAATTTCTTTTTGTAGTGCATATGCACTATCTATATTTTCTAATCCGGAACCAACACGACCAATAAATTTCAAATTAGTAGCTTTATCTAAAAATTGTTTATCAATTGTAAATCGACTTCTAATGATAATTCCATCATATTCATGAATTTTATACTCTATCTCTTCTTTCGTTGAAGTATAATCTTTATGATTAGTATATCCTAAATTATTTAGTTGATTTATTAATAAAGGATGATTAGTATCCAGATGAAGAATTTTCATTTCGGAAAATATAAACATGGTTTAATTAAATATATACAACAGAATTTAAAAAAGAACTATGGCTAGCTTATTTAAATAATTAATATTGCTCATTTTCGTTAGGAAAATCTACATTTTTCACATCGTTGATATACCGTTTAAAAGCATTGGTCATTTCTATATATAAATCTAAATACCGGCGTAGAAAACGAGGATTGAACTCATGTGTCATACCCAGCATATCCTGCATCACTAAAACCTGTCCGTCAACACCACTTCCTGCACCAATACCGATTACAGGAATGGTTAGGCTTTCAGCAATTTTTTGTGCTAATCTTGCAGGAACTTTTTCTAATACAATTGCAAAACAGCCTAACTGTTCTAAAAGTTTGGCATCTTCTTTTAATTTTTTTGCCTCAACTTCTTCTTTAGCTCTTACGGTATAAGCCCCAAATTTATATATAGATTGTGGTGTTAAACCTAAATGTCCCATTACCGGTATACCAGCTGTTAAAATTCTGGAGACAGATTGTTCAATTTCAGTTCCTCCTTCCAGCTTTACAGCATGCCCTCCGGATTCTTTCATAATTCTGATTGCAGATTTCAGGGCTTGTCTAGAATTTCCCTGATAGGTACCAAAAGGCAAATCAACAACAACTAAACAACGATTAACAGCACGAATTACAGAACTGGCATGGTAAATCATTTGATCTAGTGTTATAGGTAAAGTAGTTTCGTGTCCTGCCATAACATTAGAAACTGAATCGCCAACTAAAATTATATCAATACCGGCACCATCTAAAATTTTAGCCATGGTATAATCATAAGCGGTTAACATAGAAATTTTCTCGTTATTATTCTTCATTTCTATCAACGATTTTACTGTAATCCTCTTATATTCTTTTTTAGCTATTGACATGTATGTGTTTTTAGATTCGGGTAAAAATTATAAAAAATACGTCCAACCTGTTAGTTTTCTGGTTTTTTATAAAATATATATTGAATATATAAAATTTTAATACCATTACATTCTTCTTCATTTTTTTATCGGCATCGTTTCAAGATATATCTGAACAATAAAGAGTTTAAAGAAGTAATTTATTTATCTATATGGAACATTATATAAAGAATATTCTGGTTTGGTACAGCAAACATAACAATTGATTGATATAAAAATAGAAATTACTTGAAATAAAAGAAAAATTATTTCAAAAAAATACAGATATTCGATTTTGAAAATCAAATCGTACTAGTAAAAATTGATGGGAACCCAGACTTTGTCTAAGGTAAACTTATGAATTTTATTTAATTATTTAAGCAAAAAGTGAATCCTTGTGTAGTGTCTGATTTTTTCAGTTGCTCAATAATAACGAGAAATAAGGAACTATGTTTCTGTTCAATATTGAAAATAAAAAGAGACTATAAAGTTTGTAAAGAAGAAAATAGTGTATATTTGACCGACGAATCAAGCTAGTTAATGTGTATACTTTAAATCCTGATACTTGGGTAGATAACTATTCTGATTATTTATATAGTTATGCCGTTACCAGAGTTAATAATAATGAAGTTGCGAAAGATCTCATTCAAGAAACTTTTTTTGCGGGGTTACGTTCTGCCAAAAGTTTTAAAGGAAAATCAACAGAAAGAACATGGTTGATTTCTATTTTAAAACGAAAAATAATTGATTATTATAGAAAAATCAGTTCAAAGAAAGGGCAGGCAGAAGTTAAAATGAGTTTTTATAAAAATGGTAAAAATGAAGATAACTGGTTAGAAGAAAAAGTTCCTCAGTCTTGGGAAAGCGAAACAGAAAGAACTATAGAAAATGAGGAATTAAAAAATCAAATAGATAAATGTATAGATAATTTACCTGAAAAATATGCCCTAATTTTTAGATTGAAAACTATCGAAAAATTCGAAACTGAAGAAATTTGTAAGGAACTTGATATTACTCCGTCTAACTTATGGGTAATAATCCATAGAGCAAGAAATCAATTAAGAAGCTGTATGGAAGAAAATTGGTTAAATAAATAAATTTAAGGTGTTAAAATTTCTAAAAGTATCATGTAAAGAGGCTAACGAAATCTGTAATAAATCTCAGTACAAAGAAGCCACTTTCTTTGAACAGGTCAGGCTTGAGTATCATATTTCTTTTTGCAGAGTTTGTGCTTTGTATTCAAAGCAGAATCGTAAATTAACAGATATTCTCAAATCAAAATCTATTGATTGTGAAAATCGTGTTCATTATATGAGTGAGGAAGATAAAGAATTATTAAAACAGAAAATGAAGCAATTTATGCCTTCATAAACTTTTTCGGTTTATTAATAATCTCTTTTTTTATTTTTTTGTTAAATTGAATGACGTTTGTATGAATATGCAGATTCCGTTTTATATTTTTGCTTTTAAAAGAGAAGTATGTACTTTTTACCAAAAAAAATAGACGATTATATCATTAAACATTCTGATAAAGAGCCTGATTTACTCAAAGAACTTACTAAAGAAACCCAGCAAAAAGTTCTGAATTCCAGAATGCTGAGCAGTGCTTTTCAGGGCAGAGTTTTATCGATGATTTCAAAATTAATAGCTCCCAAATCAATATTAGAAATAGGAACCTATACAGGGTATTCAGCGTTATGCTTAGCAGAAGGGTTACAAGCTGAAGGAATTCTCCATACGATTGATAAAAATAAAGAACTGAAAGAGTTACAAACTAAATATTTTCATCGATCTGTTTTTAAAAATAAAATTAAACAATATATGGGTAATGCAGTTGAAATCATACCTCAACTTAATGATAAGTTTGATTTGGTATTTATTGACGCAGATAAACATAATTATCCTAATTACTTCAATTTAATTATTAACAAAGTGAATACAGGAGGAGTTATTTTATCAGACAATGTTTTATGGAGTGGGAAAGTAATTGAACCATTAAATGTCAAAGATATTGACACAAAAATGTTATTAGCGTATAACAAGCTGTTGTGTGAGGATGATAGAGTTGAAACCGTAATTTTACCAATACGGGATGGTTTAACAATTAGCAGAGTAAAATAAGAGTTACTTATTTCTCCTCACGGGTTCAGTTAAATCATCAATATTTTCTTTTACTTCATTTACTTCTTTATTGATGTCAGAAACCATATCTGAATCTTGTTTTTGAGTACTCTCATTTATTTCTTTTTTAATATCATTGGTAGCGTCTTTAACCTGACGTATTCCTTTACCTAAACTACGGGCTATTTCAGGTAATTTATCTGCACCAAAGAAAATAATGACAAACAATAAAACGATAAAAAATTCGGGGCCTCCAATAAATAAAAAAATTAACCTCATGCTACAAAGATAACTAATTAAGTTTTTTTAAACTCATTTAGCTTCTGTTAAAACAAGGTAAACCCACGTTTACGTATCTTCTTCTTATTAAAATATATGACAAATACCTGATATTCATGTTAATATTAAGGTTATTTTCATAGCAGATACTTAGTGTGAAATTTCCCAAATGATTAATCCAATTTTAATAATTTAAACTTATACCCGGAGTTATATAAAAAAGAGTATCGCCAATATACTGATTCGGACTGTCAGAATAATCAATATTTTTAATAAGTTCTGCTTCTGATATAATATAATTTTTGCACATTCTGGTCTGTAAAAAAAGTATTAAAAATACCGATATAGAAATCTATAAATCTGCTAAAGAGCTACAAGACAAATAAAATTAATTGCGGAAAATTATCACTATCTTGAAATCTTAAAAAATTATATACCTATCCGATAGTTTGCACACGATTACTCCATTTATCAGAAACCACAGCTATAATAGTCCAATTGGATAAGGATTTAAAATACCTTCTTTTAAATTTATAACAATCTTCATCCAGGTAATTTTATAAATATTATACCAAAAAGATAAAACAAGCTTTCCGTCTCACTTTTTAAAAGTTTTTTGGTAAATTTCAGGTATTTATTCAAAGTGTATCTTTAACAAAACTTGTGCAACAGACACAAAATATAAATCCCCTTAAAACGTCCATATTTTATCATTTCAGTAAGAATTGCAATTTAATTGACTTAAAAATAAATATTAATTGTAAATTTAACCAGTTAATTTAGAAAAATGAAAAATAAGTTAACCTCCCTTTTTAAAAAAGGAGTCCCCACAATTCCTCCTTTAAAATAACGAGTAAAAAGGTGCTTTCTTACACAGGCAATCATGGAGAAAGTTCTTTATCTTTTGAAAATCATTTTAATAAAAATTTAAACTACATCAGAAATAGGCAAATCAATGAATTAATTATTTCAAACATTAATAATGATGTAAATAAATATATTTATACAGAAATAGCTGGTTGGTTAGATTTTCATCACGTTTTTAAATTGTTTAAATGGGCTAGAGAAAATGGGTCTACAAATGCTTTATTAGCAGCAGAAATTGCAGAATTATTTCAAAAACTAAAAGTAGTCGGTAATAATAATAGTGGATATAGTTATGAAGACTTACCCTCTAATCATGTGGGTGTGGCTTTATTTATTCGTTTTGTTTTGGTCAGCAATTACAATCAGGTACAATTACATGGAATGATGCTGTAAATAATGCCTTAAAGAGATGAAGTGGACAGAGTCTGAAAAAGCTCTTAATTTTGATTATATACCTCATATAGCTAATAATAACTACCCTAAAAACTTCACTTATCAACCTCTTTTAGGGAATTCTTTGAAAGCTTATCATAAAAATTTATTTTGTAAAAGAACAGAGAAAGAACAAAACAATATTAGGAGAAGCACATGAAAAATTTCCTATATAAAATAATTATTATTTTAATTTTTGTTTCTATTATCGGATGTAATGGCTGTCCTAAAAGCAATAGAAAGAATTTCGAAAATAACATAGATATTTTTTATAAATTAAAAGATATTATATTAAAAGAAATAAACAAAGAGGTCATTCAAAAAAAGGATTTAGATAAATTTATTGACAAAAATACTTCAAGACTATTAGATGAATTATATTTTTTAAATGTTGCCAAATGGGGAATGTTTTAGTTTTTTCTTTCAAACGTCCGTACAAAAAAGATTGGATTGATAAAAATTTTAATAACAACCTAAATTCATGTAATGTTTATCTTTTTTACGGTAATGAAGAAAAAATAAGATAATCAGCCATGAACAATTTTATGAGTGTAGATATAAACTAGAAACTATAGATGAAAATTGGACATATGTTTTACAAAAGTGGTATTGTGCAGATTAAATACAAGCCGCAACCATATATAAAAAATAGCAATTAAATGCAAACTGCAAAATCTGTATTTTCCTGCTATTTTTGTTTTTAAACTGAAAAATTAATGTGAACATCGGTTACTTTTCACATGCCAAACGTTATTTGTCGTTATCCTGTTAATCCAGCCTGAATTTATGAAGGTTCATACCGGGTATGTATCACCAATAATTCTCAACCGGAGACAAAAGAGCTTGACAGCGACACAACAAGCACTCTTTCTGCTCCCGTTCCAATACTGAATGACGAGGATAAGACAACAGGTAAGTTCGGACATACGGAGCAATTAGACTTAACTGACCCCAAAGAAATTGGACTATTTAATATAAATATCTCAGTTATAAGAAGAATTTTCAGCAGATGCCTGAAATTGTTTTGGTTCATTTTGAAAGTCCGGCACGTTTTAACAAAGCCTCAGGTTTTGGCTCTTGCCCACGGAAGCACTTATATAATTCCATAGGTTTTTCAATACCTCCTTTAGACAATATATAATTCTTAAATTTTGAAGCAATCTCTTTGTTGAAAATTCCCTCCTCTTTAAAATACTCAAAAGCATCAGCATCTAAAACCTCTGCCCATTTGTATGAATAATAGCTGGCAGAATACCCTCCTTGAAAAATATGAGAAAAAGCAGTAGTCATACAATTTTCTGCAATATCAGGATATAGTTCTGTGTTTTGAAAAGCTTTGAGTTCAAAGTCTTTTACAGAGGAAATAATTTCCGATGTTACGGAATGCCAACTCATGTCTAGTAATCCAAAACTTAATTGACGTAAAGTTCGCATTCCTTCGTGAAAAGTTGCCGATTCTTTTATTTTTTGAATATATTCCAAAGGAATAATTTCACCTGTTTCATAGTGCTTAGCAAACAATTCCAACGCTTCTTTTTCGTAACACCAGTTCTCTAAAACCTGACTGGGTAATTCTACAAAATCCCGGGAAACAGAGGTTCCGGATAAACTTCTATATGTAGTGTTTGCCAGCATTCCATGTAAGGCATGACCAAACTCATGAAATAATGTAGTTACCTCATGAAAAGCTAACAATGAAGGTTTTGTATCAGCAGGTTTAGTAAAGTTACATACAATAGAAACCTGAGGGCGATTATTTATACCCTCTTTAATTTGTTGTGATTTGTAGGAGGTCATCCATGCACCATGTCGTTTTCCTGATCTTGGATGAAAATCGGCATAAAGATATGAAACAAAATTTCCTTCTGAATTGGTTACAGAATACGTTTTTACATCCTCGTGATATTTGTCGATAATATCAATTTCTTCAAACTGCAAATCGAACAGGAGATTCGCAATTTCAAAAACACCATCAATTACATTCTCCAATTTAAAATATGGTTTTAACAATTCCTGATCTAAATCGAATAATTCTTTTTTTAGCTTTTCAGAATAATAAGCATTATCCCATTTTTCCAATCGCTCAACAGAGTCTAATTTTTTAGCGTAATTTTCTAAATTTTTAAATTCACGTTCAGCGACAGGTTTTGCTTTCTCTAAAAGGTCATGTAAAAAAGAAAGTACATTTTCAGGAGTTTCAGCCATACAATCTTCTAAAACAAAATGTGCATGAGAATCATAGCCTAACAGCTGGGCTCTTTTATAACGAAGATTAACAATATCTAAGACGATTTGTTCATTATTATTTTTGTTTTTCCGGAATCCTTTTTTCCCCATAGCGATAGCTAGTTTTTTGCGAAGTACTCTATTATCGGCATAAGTCATAAATGAAATATAAACTGGATAATCCAAGGTAAATAGCCAACCTTTTTTTTCTTTCTGTTGTGCTGCTAATTTCGCAGCTTCTTTGTCACTTTCCGGAAGACCGGTCAAATCTCTTTCATCGGTAATTAATAGCTCAAAGTCATTAGTATCAGCCAATACATTTTCACCAAACTGCAGTGATAACTTAGCTAACTCTGTATCTAATTTTCGTAATTCTGCTTTTTTAGTATCTGTTAAATTTGCACCATTCCCGGAAAATCCTTTGTATTGCTTTTCCAGAAGCATATCTTCTTCGGGAGTAAATGTCAGCCATTCTTTTTTATTATAAACTGCTTTTATTTTTTTAAACAAATCGACATTTAAAATCATATCATTTTTAAATTTACTTAACCAGGGAGAAATTTCCTTAGCAATATTTTGAATTTCTTTATTTGTTTCAGCAGCATTCAAATTAAAAAAAATAGCGGTAATCCGATCCAATTTTTCCCCAACAGCATCTAAAGCCACTATAGTATTTTTAAATGTAGGTTGTGAAATATTATTTACAATTGCATTAATTTCTCCTTCTGCTATTTTAATAGCTTTTTTAACAGCTGTTTTATAATGATTTTCCTTTATCGATTGAAAAGGAGGAGTGTCAAATTCCTGTAATAAAGGGTTGTCCATATCCGGTTATAAATTTTATGTTTGATTGTATATTAGGTAAACTTGATTAAGCATAAGAGGTTTTTTTTGAGATATTTACAAAAAAATAAAATTCAAAGTTATCTTCTTAATAAGTTATTTTAAATTTTTGAAATTCAATATTTTAATTTATTAAAACACATTTTTTTCTATATGAAAAACTAAATGTATCAAATCGAACTCACTTTATCGTAATTCTTCAGAAATCTTACATATCGGAATTGGAATCATTTTATGCTGATTAACCTGGTTTAGCCGGACATAGATTGTATATACTTCTTTTTCTCTGCCTTCAAAATCAGCAACAGTTTTATCTCGATTTTGCATGTTCATAGCCCATTCTAATTCATCGTATGATGCCCCTATCTGATTCTCATCTGTTCTGCTGTCTCCAAAAAGACCATCTGTAGGTGCTGCTTTTTGAATAGACTCCGGAACTTGCAAATGGGTTCCTAAAACATATATCTCAGATTTTACTAAATCAGCAATCGGGCTTATATCAACACCTCCGTCTCCATATTTTGTAAAAAATCCAACCCCGAAATCTTCCACTTTATTTCCGGTACCGACAACTAACAAACCATGCAAACCTGCTAAATAATATAAGGCAGTCATACGCAAACGTGCTCTGGTGTTTGCTAAAGTCAGATCTAACTCAGGAGATGCTTCTGTTTTTGGAGCTACCGATTTAAAATCCTCAAAAACAGATGTTAAATTTACTCTTGTGTTTGATACATTAGAAAATCGTTTTTTCAGTCGTGCAATATGTTCCTCCGCTCTGTTTATCTGATTTTGTGGTTGATGAATAGGCATTTCCACACATAGAGTTGATAATCCTGTGCCGGCACACAGTGCAGAGGTTACTGCGGAATCAATTCCTCCCGAAACTCCAACAACAAAACCTTTTACTTTAGCATTTTCGACATATTCTTTTAACCAGTTAATAATGCATTTTTCAACTTCAGGTGCATTCATATTAATACGATTTTAGTAAATTTGAAGTTTAATATTAAAATGTAAATATAGGAACTTTATGCGTAACATAGTAAGCATTTTTTTACTGCTAATCATTTTGGGATCATGTAAAAGAAAGAGTCAGTTCAAGGTAGATGTATCCAACATACAGGTGAGTGTGAAAGTAAATCGTTTTGATATTGATTTTTATACCGCTACGAAAAAGACACTCTCAGATATTAAGAAAAAATACCCCATCCTGTTTCCCCACAATGATGATTCGGTATGGATAAATAAAATCAAGAATAAAGATGAGCAGGAATTATTTAATGAAACACAAAAGAAATTTGCAAACTTTACTCCTTATGAAAGGGAATTAAAACGACTATTTCAACATATTAAGTTTTATAATTCTAAATTCAATGAACCTGTTGTTATTACCACGCTTACCGATATAGACTATGACAACAGAATCATATACAATGGGGAATTTCTTCTGATTTCTTTAGATTGCTACTTAGGTGCTAATCACAGATTTTACACTGATTATCCTGAATATATCAAACAAAATAATCATAAAAAACATATCATTGTAGATGTAGCTAACGCAATTATTAATAAGCAAATACCTCCCAATACAAAACGTAATTTTATTCATAAAATAATTTATGAAGGAAAAAAAATGTATCTGCTTGATGTTTATTTACCAAAGATAAGCGATCAGGAAAAAGCAGGATATAATGCTCAAAAATATCAATGGGCATTAAACAGTGAAGAAAATGTATGGAAGTACTTTATAGAAAAAGAGATATTATACAGCACTGATGCTGGATTAAATAAACGATTCTTAAATATAGCTCCATTTTCTAAATTTTATTCAGGAGAAGACAACCTGTCACCGGGAAGAATAGGCGTATGGACAGGGTGGCAAATAGTGCGTTCTTATATGAAGAAGAATAACGTATCTTTGCCAGAACTTTTAAAGACAGAAGAAGAAGAAATTTTTAAAAAATCGAAATATAAACCTAAGCACAAACAATGGCCATAGTACATACCTCTAAGATAACATTTAAAATTGCACTAGATGAAAACAGAATTCCTGAAAAAATTACATGGAATGCTGACGACGGAGGAATTAAAAACGAAGCATCTAAAGCGATTATGCTATCTGTATGGGATCATGAAAAAAAAGATACCCTTCGAATGGATTTATGGACTAAAGATATGCACGTAGATGAAATGAAACAGTTTTTTCATCAAACGCTGGTATCTATGGCAGATACTTTTGAACGTGCAACAGACGATGAAAAAATGAGTACTTCCATTCGTGATTTTTGTGAGTATTTTGCCGAAAAATCAGAACTCATAAAAAATGATTTCAAAAAGTAAATTATCAAAGATTAGCAACTATAAGTTACTTTTTACCTTTATGAAGCATTTGGGTATTGTTTTTTACTTTATTAGTAATGAATTTTAAAAACAATATTTAATTTTTTTCTTTTTTTTCAGTAAAATGAATCTTTTTATATATTTTAGAGTCTGTTATAGTAACATAAAAGTAATAATATTATGAAAAGTAAAACAGAATGCCTCTGCAATTGTGAAGGATGTAGAACAGGAAATTGTTCAAACTGTACTTGTGACAATTGCAGTTGCACAAATTGCAACTGTTAGCAAACATCAATCTGATATAGATTTCTGAGAAGTATATAATAATACTACCGGAAACAAAAATAGTTTAAAAGATGTAGTCAAGCTAAAACCATAGCTTTTTTCATTGCTCAGAATAGCCATTTACGATTATTTTAGATTCCGAAAACGACCGTAATAAACCCCGCAACAATACAATTTGTAATGGAAGAACGTAAGCATACTGAAAAAAATTGTTTACATGGAATTATGAAAAACTTACCTGAAAATACAGGACATCGTTTTTTGTCTGACATCAAAAGACTAAAGCAACAGCAAGTAGCAATTCAATCTAATTAAAATTACCTTTACCAGCAGTAAAATCACAAGTTTAGCAAACCGGTAAATTAATAATACAAGGGTTTATTGACTATTGTGGGTAAAACAAAAAAGGTAAATTAGTCGTAGAAATCCGTGAAAAGGAAGATTGTAAAGCCTGTCATTAAAAAAGTTCATTAATAAAACCCAGAAAGAATTCCTTAAGAGACCTCCTCAGGTTCCTTTTGAAAATTAGTACTCCTATAAAAACGAGAAAATGCAACAGAGTATTTTGATTTTTAATCCTAAAAACAAAATAGAAATATAAGATTTCTAATCTCCATAACGCTCTAATTTTGGCTGTCTCTTTGCTAATCAGGCAATAGGTTTGTAAAAAACCTGCTTTTGTAAGTAAATACACAAATTTATGATTGATACTATTTAATCTTTGAATTTACTCTAAAAACTTAATATTTTATACCATGTCAAAAAAATATCTATCTTTGGCTTACAGAGGGTATTGAATTTTTGAATAAAAACTTTATTCCATGTAGCGAAGAAATGTTATCAAAGCCCATAGTCAGGAAATCAGGAAGAACTGAAAAAACAATTCGGGATTGACTATATATTTAATCTCTAAAAATACTGTAGTAGGTTTTTAGATGAAAATCACAGAGTTATTACCTGAGAAAATCAGTATATTCTGTTTATCTGAGAAGAATTACTCCGTAACCTTTAATCTGGCTTTAACAGAAATAGAAAAATCTGCATAATCTTTTTGTAAATACTTTAAATAGCCAACAATGGCAATCATGGCGGCATTATCAGTGGTATATTCGAATTTTGGAATATAGGCAGTCCAATTCCAGTGCTTTTCGGCTAATAAAAGACGTTTTCTAATCTCAGAATTTGCAGAAACTCCACCAGCAATAGCAACATGTTGTATATCAGTTTTTTTTACTGCATTTTTAAGTTTATTTATCACTATTTCAGTAATAGTATGCTGAACAGAAGCACAAATATCCACTAAATTGTTGTTAATAAAATTAGAATCTTCTTTTAAATTTTTCTGAATAAAATATAAAATCTGAGTTTTTAATCCACTAAAACTAAAGGCTAAATTACCCACTTTGGGATGAGTAAACGAAAATGCTTTTGGATTGCCTTGCTGTGCATACTTATCAATTAACGGTCCACCAGGGTATGGTAATCCTAAAATTTTTGCTGATTTATCAAAGGCTTCACCAACAGCGTCATCAATAGTTTCTCCTAAAATTTCCATATCAAAATAATCAGAAATTTTCACAATTTGAGTATGACCACCACTAATAGTTAAACAAATGAAGGGGAAAGGAGGAATTTTGTTATTTTCTTCTTTAATAAAATGTGCTAAAATATGAGCTTGCATATGATTTACATCTATCAACGGGATATTTAATCCAATAGCTAAAGATTTAGCAAAAGAAGCACCTACTAATAATGACCCCGTGAGTCCGGGGCCTCTGGTAAAAGCAACTGCACTCAAATCGGACTTAGCAATCCCTGCCTGTTCAATTGCCTGCTGAACTACAGGGACTATCTTTTGCTGGTGAGCTCGCGAAGCTAATTCAGGGACAACACCACCATATTTGGCATGCACTTCTTGATTAGCAACTATATTGCTCATTACTTTCCCATTATGAATTATTGCTGCACTTGTATCATCACAGGAGCTTTCAATTCCTATTATATAAACATCTTGTGTATTCAAAAACTTAAATTTTCAGATGCACAAAAATATTGATAATACGTTAGATATTCGTCAAAATTAATGTTTCTTTGTAGTCAGGCAAATTTTTTGTAATTTCTTTCTGACCAAATAAAATAATAACATTATTAAAAAAGTAAGAAAAATAACGATCAGAATATTCAGAATTCTATTGATTCTTTTAGTGCTGACTGTAGTCACATTATCCATACCTTCTGTACAGAGTAAGTTGGCTAAAATTGCTTCAAAAAATATAAATGAAGATTTCAATACTAACGTTGTTATTAAAAAAATAGATTTTTCACTTTTAGGAAACGTAAGGCTTAAAGAAATTCAAATAAGAGATCACCACAATGATACTTTAATTTTTGTTAAGAATTTAAAAACATCGCTTAAAAACGCTAAAAAAGTAATAGATAATAAAGTTGATTTAAGTGATGTAACTTTACGTGGGGTTCATTTTTATATGAAAAAATATAAAGGAGAGGAGAAGGATAATCTGACAGTATTTATAGATAAGCTTGAAGATGATACTTTAGAAAAAAGTACTATTCCTTTTATTTTAAAAGCGAAAAATATTTATATAGATGATTTGAATTATCGCCTTACCGATGATAATAATAAATTACCATTGAGATATGCGGCTTATAATGTAGGAGGGCGTATTCAAAGTTTTAAATTGGAAGGGTCTGATGTTTCCGGTAACGTCAGAGGAATATATTTAAAAGATCATCGAAATATAAATATTATTAATCTTACTACCGATTTTTTTTATAGTAAGACAAAGATGCTGTTTAGGAAAACAATCTTAAAAACGGATAACGGAACACATCTCAGAAGTGATATTCAGTTTAATTATAAAGGAAGAGATTTATCAAGTTTTACTGATAAAGTAAAGATTAAAGCAGATTTTAAAAAAAGTATATTAGCGGTCAAGGATATTCAAAAATTTTATGGAAAACTAGAAGGTAATGACAAACTTGTTTTTACAGGAAAAGTAGCCGGAACGCTCAATAATTTTGGGGTTAACAGAATGAATATGTACTCTGAAAATAATATGTCTGTCAGAGGAAATATGGGTTTTGTAAATGCTTTTAATTCTGACAGAGGATTTGTATTTGATGCTGCCATGAAGAAAATATCTTCAAATTATAATCAGCTAAAGAGCATTTTACCAAACGTATTAGGGAAAAACTTGCCAACGAATTTAAAAAAAGCAGGAAACTTTTCTTTATCAGGAATTTTAAAACTGACTCCGGATCAAATGGATGCAGCTCTAAGTTTAGATTCTGAAGCAGGGAATATAATTTCTGATTTACAATTCACAAATATTGATAATATTGATAAGGCAACATATAGTGGAGTAATAGAATTTATTGATTTTGATTTAGGAAAGTTGACCGGGAATAAAGATTTATACAGAGCTTCGTTAAAAACATACATACAAGGAAAAGGTTTTAATGTAGATAATATCAATTCTGCCATTATAGGTAAAGTATCAAGTATAGATTTCAGAGGATATACATACAAGGATTTAAATATTAATGGGCAATTTCAGAATAAAAAATTCGATGGCTTTTTACAGGCAAAAGATGAAAATTTTAAATTAGAATTTAAAGGGTTAGCCGACTTTTCATCAGAAGTACACAAATTCGACTTTGTAGCTGATATTGATAAAATAGATTTAAGAAAAACAAACTTTTTTAAGCGAGACAGCATATCAAAGTTACAGGGAATTGTAGAATTAGATGTTGTAGGAAATACATTAGATAATATTGTTGGTAGAGCTACATTCAAAAATCTAATATATAAAAATGAAAAGAAAACATTTTCATTTAAAAACTTTCATATTAATTCTTCGGTTAAAGACAGTATAAAAACTATTGAAGTAAACTCTACCGATATAGCTAAAGGAAAATTGGAAGGAACGTTTATTTTTAAAGACATACTCCCTGTTTTTCAAAATGCATTAGGTAGTGCATATACAAATTACGAGTCTATACCTGTAGATTCACATCAATTTTTAAATTTCGATTTTACCATTTATAATCAGATAATAGATGTTTTCTTACCGGAAATGGATATTGGAAAGAATACCAGAATTAAAGGGAAAATAAATTCAGATAAAAATTCAGTAAATCTTACGTTTTCTTCACCAAATATTAATGCTTATAACAATATTATAAAAGATATTGTATTGCGGGTTGACAATAAAAGCAAACTATACAATACCCATTTAACGGCTAAAAAAATAGTTACGGAATACTATGATATAAGTACATTAAATCTCGTAAGCAAAATGGCAAAAGATACCTTATTTTTTAAATCTGTATTTAAAGGAGGAAAACAACAAAAAGAACGTTTTAACCTGAATTTCTTTTATACAATAAACAGAAATCATAAATCAGTAGTAGGATTACAAACATCTACATTTAATCATAATAATTTTAACTGGACTATCAACCCGGAAAATGATAAAAAAAATAAAGTCAGTTTCAACTTAAAAGAACAAAATTTCCAGTTTAGCCCTTTTGAATTAATTTCAGGAAAGCAAAAAATAAATTTTGAAGGAATCCTTGATAATATAAATAAAGATTTAAAAGCAAACTTTACCGATGTAGAACTCACAAGTTTTTTACCTGATAAGGAAAACCTGACACTAACAGGTCTGTTCAACGGAAATGTAGCACTCAAACAACAAGAAGGAATTACTGATTCTAAAGCAATTATTTCCATAAACGATATTATTGTAAATGATTTTTCCCAAGGCACTTTAAAAATAAAAGTTGAAGGAGAAAACTCATTGAATAAATATAAGGTTGATTTGTCATTACAAGATTGTGATTTCGATAATATAAAAATACTTGGCGGATTAGATTTTTCAGACAATAAAAATCCTCAAATAAGTTTAAACGTAACCTTTAAAGAATACGAATTAAACGGATTTAATGATTTTGGCGGAGATGTAATCTCAAACTTGCGAGGAAGATTATCGGGCAATTTTACAGCCGAAGGATTAGCATATAATCCAAATTTCAGAGGAAACATACAATTAGACGGTGCGGGCTTAACATTTCCATACTTAAATATTGATTTTGATTTTATTGAAAATACAAAAATTAAATTATTAGACCAGTCATTTTTCATAAACAATATTATTTTACAGGATACGAAATACGATACTAAAGGGTATTTATCAGGAAGTATTACACATCAAAATTTTGAACAATGGTATATGAAGTTAAACCTGAATACTCCGAATTTATTAGTGTTAGATACTAAAGAAGCAGAGAATATACCTTATTATGGAAAAGGATTTATCAGGGGAAGTGCACAAATTAGAGGGTTAACCAGTAATTTAAGCATTAATGTAAACGGAAGAACAGAAAAAGGAACATTGTTTGTCATTCCTTTAAATGATGTTACTACAGTAGATAATTATAAGTTGATTCGATTTAAAATAAACAAAGAAGATAATGAAGAAGAAATAACTTTGGGAAAAATAAAAGGATTAAATCTGAATTTTGATTTAACAGTAACGAAAGATGCTGTCGCTCAGGTTGTAATAGATAAAATATCAGGAAGCGATTTAAAAGGTAGCGGCAATGGAAACTTACATATTGAGATTGATACCCGAGGTAAATTTATTATGGACGGAATTATTACGATAGATAACGGAATCTACAGTTTTAAATATGGCGGGATAATTAGTAAACCATTTAACGTACAGCGGGGAGGCACAATTTCATGGATCGGCAATCCTTTAAAAGCAGAATTAGATTTAACAGCCGTTTATCAAACAAAAGCAAACCCGGCTCAGTTATTGGATAATATTAATTCTTCCAGAAAAATTCCAATAGATTTATACACCCATATCACCGGGGGGTTATTTGATTCTAAACAAGAATTCGATATAAAAATCCCCAATGCAAATTCAACAGCTGCTTCTGAGCTGAAGTTCAAACTCAATGAAAATGATATCAATACAAAAATGAAGCATTTTACATTTTTAATAGCACTTGGAACATTTTATAATCAAGAAAATTTAGGAAATAGTGTTTCGGCAGGTTTGACAGGAACAGCAGCTCAGGTTGCTTCTAATATGCTGTCAAGTGTGATTAATAAAAAAGGAGGGAAATTTCAAGTGGGCTTAGGATACACTCAGGGAGACAAAACAAATGTGGAACAATTACAGAATATAATTGATGATCAGGTTGATGTATCAGTTTCTACTCAAATATCCGATCGAGTATTAGTAAATGGTAAAGTAGGAGTTCCCGTAGGAACCAATACACAAACAAGTGTAATAGGAGAAGTAAAGGCTGAAGTATTATTAGATGAAAAAGGAGCCTTAAGAGGAACTTTCTTTAATAAACCCAACGACATTCAGTTTAATATCGATAATGAAGGATATACGCAAGGTTTGGGGCTTTCATATCAGGTAGATTTTAATACATTAAAAGAATTGGCACAAAAATTAAGATCAAGAAAGAAAAAAGCAACAAAAAAAGATAGCGTCCCCGTAAAAAAAAGTAACTTAATAAACTTTAAAATTAAACTGGATACTATAAAAAATTAAAAATGAACCGACCTACAAGAAATCATCTGGTTTTAATGCTAAAAGGAATGGCAATGGGAGTTGCTGATCTTGTACCGGGAGTATCAGGAGGAACAATAGCTTTTATTTTAGGAATTTATGAGGAACTGCTGCAATCGGTAAATAATATTAACCTCGATTTATTTAAAATCTTAAAGAAAGAAGGATTAGCCAAAGCATGGAAGCAATTCAATGGAAACTTTATAGTCGCATTATTTACAGGAATTTTAATTAGTGTATTCTCACTAGCAAAATTAGTTTCCTGGTTATTGGAAGAACACCAGATATTAGTCTGGTCATTCTTTTTCGGACTAGTATTAGCGAGTATTATTTATATAGGAAAGCAAATTAAAAAATGGAATATTAGTTTAATTTTTTTATTGGTAATAGCAACAACTCTAACATATAAAATAACTGAGTTACCTCCTTTAGTGTCTGAAAATTCCTCTACAATATTTCTTTTTTTTACAGGATCTATAGCTATTTGTGCAATGATTTTACCAGGAATCTCAGGAGCTTTTATTTTGGTATTATTAGGAGCCTATAAACCTATTCTTCAGGCAGTAAGGAATTGCGATTTTTTTACTATTGGGATTGTATTTTTAGGAGCAATAACAGGATTGTTATTTTTTTCCAGGGTTTTAAAATGGTTATTCGCAAATTATAAAAACTATTCACTAGTCACACTTACAGGATTTATTATTGGGTCACTCAATAAAATCTGGCCTTGGAAAAAAACAGTAACTTATTATACAAATTCACATGGAGAACAAATATCATTTAATGAATCGTCAGTCTCTGTCTCTCCGTTTCTATATGAAGGAGATCCGCAATTACTCTATGCAATTCTAATATCGGTTGTTGGTTTTAGTTTAATTATTCTCTTGGAAAAATTAGCTATCAGGCAATAAAAATTCAACTTCTTCCAATTTATGTATAAAGAACGAACATTCTTACAAAAAATCAACCTTTTCTTAAAAGGGCTGGCTATGGGAGGAGCTAATAAAGTTCCAGGTGTTTCGGGTGGAATGGTTGCTTTTGTTATGGGATTTTATGAGGAACTTATTTACACTTTTCAAAAAATAAACAGGAAGGCATTCAAATTGTTATGCAGCGGAAAACTGAAAAGTTTTGTTAAATATACAAATTTTCCGTTTTTAGTTTGGATTATGTTAGGGAGTATGTGCAGTTACTTTAGTGTATCACTGCTATTAGATTATTTTCTTAGAAACTATGAATTATACATATGGGCCTGGTTCTTTGGAATGATTGTAGGATCTGTTTACCACATTTCTAAAGATTTTGGAGATTGGAATCTTAAAAACAGTATTTCTTTGATCATAGGAGTTTTAATTGGGCTAGCTATTAGTTTTATGACACCTGCTAAAGAAAACGATAATTTGTGGTTTGTTTTTGTATGTGGAATTATTGGAGTTTCAGGAATGACTTTACCAGGTTTATCAGGCTCTTTTATTCTTATTTTATTAGGAAATTATGTGTTACTTCTGGTAGATAGTGTTAATGTTTTTGGAAAGGTATTAACCGAGATGATCTTAGGAGATTTTTCTGCTTTTAAAGATTCCGATAAGATACGATATTTAAAAATTATTTCGGTATTTACATTAGGATCAGTATTTGGATTGGTATCAATATCTCATGTATTAGGATATGTATTAAAACGTTGGCATCAGAAAGTAACTGCTATTATTATTGGATTTATTAGTGGGTCTTTAGGAATTGTATGGCCATGGAAAGAAACAATTTATAAAACTGCAAATGGCATCTATCTACTCAATAAAAAAGGTAATAAAATTATAAAAAACTACGAACGGTTTATTCCGGATATTCAGAATCAGGAAACTTGGATTACTATCGGATTTATACTATTGGGAATAAGCCTTATTTTAATAATAAATTATTATGGAAGAGAAAGAACTTAAAGCATTATTTGGGCTTATAGGAAGAAATATATCCTACTCTTTTTCCAAAACATATTTTACGAAAAAATTTAACGCATTAAACTTATCAAATTACGAGTATGTTAATTTTGATTTGAAGAACATAGAGGAATTACAGCTTGTTTTAAAAAAAAATAAGAAAAAATTACGGGGAATGAATGTTACCATTCCTTATAAGGAAGAAATTATTCCTTTCTTAGATAAAATAGATAATGAAGCTCAAAAAATAGGTGCTGTCAATACAATAAGGATTACTAAAAAAGGTAAGTTAAAAGGATATAATACTGATTATGCCGGATTTAAAAAATCATTACAACCGTTGTTAAAAGAGGAATATAAAAAAGCATTAATTTTAGGAACGGGAGGTGCCTCAAAAGCTATTGCATACGCATTAAAAAAATTAAATATTCCCTATATATTTGTGTCAAGAGAGACAACCAATAAAAAAATGTTAAAATATCAGAATTTAAAGAAAGATATTATGCAAGAACATTTATTAATTGTTAATTGTACTCCCTTAGGAACTCATCCTAATATTCAAAATAAACCAACCATTCCTTACGAGTATATTACAAATAGACATATCTTATACGACTTAATTTATAATCCCCCTGAAACTGAATTTTTAAAATCAGGAAAAGAAAAAGAAGCCACTATAAAAAATGGGTTAGAAATGTTAGAAATACAAGCAGAAGAGGCTTGGAAAATATGGCAAAAATAATTATGGAAAAAAAGCTAAAACGATGAAATTATCTAAGTAGATTGCCTAATATTTCTTACCTTTATACTCAAATTTTATGGAACTTTAAACATTATTAGTATGTTAGAAAAAAAGGATAATAGTATAGAAAAAAATACTAGCGAAGTATCAGAAAATCAAAATATTACCTCAGGGGATACAAAGTCAGCTATAGATGAAATAGAAAATATGACAGCAGAAAATCTGGAAAAAAATGAGAAAAAAGAAGAAGTTCCGATGCTTGATTACGACTCAATGGAGCTGGAAGAATTAGCTTCTGAGCTTGAAAAAATAATAAAAAAACATCCTGTACAACGTATTAAAAATAATGCAGAGGCAATTAAAAATGCATTTAATGTTAAATTCAGTAACCTATTATCAGAAAAGAAAGAAGCATTTCTTGCAGAAGGAGGAAATTCTATCGATTTTCAGTTTTCCAGCCCTGTAAAAATAAAATATAACCAATTATTAAAAGATTATAAAGTAAAACGTGATGCATATCATGTACAAATAGAAAATGAGCTTAAAGGTAATTTAGAAAAGCGTAATATGCTTATCAAAGAATTAAAAAACTTGATAGAAAATGCCGTAACAGGAACAATGTACAACGAATTTCAGAAAATTCAGGAGCGATGGAAATCTATAGGTCCGGTACCAAGGGCAAAGCATAATGATACCTGGAAAATATACCATCACCACGTAGATCGTTTTTACGATTTATTACATCTAAACAAAGATTTCAGAGAATTAGATTTTAAACATAACTTAAAAGAAAAGCAGAAATTAATTACCCGGGCAGAATCCTTAATAGAGCTGGAAGATGTAAATGTTGCATTTAAAGAATTACAGGAATTACATCGTATCTGGAAAGAAGATATAGGATCTGTAAGCAGAGAATTCAGAGAAGATCTTTGGAATCGTTTCAATCAGGCTACAAAAAAAATACACGATAAAAGACACGACTATTTTAAAGATTTAAAATCGAAACATCAGGAAATAATAGAAGCTAAACTTATACTGATAGATAAAATTAATTCCCATGATTTTTCTAAAAATGTGTCCCATAAAGATTGGCAAAAAAGCATACGATATGTGGAAGATTTACGTCAACAATATTTCAATATAGGAAAATTACCTCATAACAAAAGTGAAGTAGTCTGGAAAAAATTAAAAGAAGCTACTAAAGGATTTAATAAGGCAAAAAACATATTCTATAAGCAAGAGAAACTAGTACAAACTGATAACCTGAAGAAGAAAATGAAATTGGTTGAGTTAGCAGAAAAACTACAAAGTAGTGAAGATTGGAGTGTAACAGCCAATACAATGAAGCGTATACAATCGGATTGGAAAAAGATAGGTCATGTGCCGCGTAAATATTCAGATGAAATCTGGAATCGCTTTAAAACAGCTTGTAATACTTATTTTGATCGTTTACACACGCACGCAGATAGCTTTAATCAAGGATTAGAGACAGTAGTTGTAGCAAAAAAGGAATTTATAGAGGAACTCAAAAATACAGAAAGTCTTACTATTGACCAAATTCAGGAAGCAGTTAAAAAATGGAAAGAATTGGGGTCGTTACCAAGAAATGTACGCTATTTAGATGGCAAATTTAATAAAGTTGTTGATATTCATTTATCAAAGCTAAATTTAGGAGCAGAGGAAATTGAGTTAATGAAGTTTAAAAACCTAATAGCTAATTACCTAAATCAGGAAGATTACAGGAAGTTAGATAATGAACAATTTTTTATTCGCAAAAAAATTAGCGAGACAGTTAGAGAAATGCAGCAATTAGAAAATAACTTAAGTTTTATATCAAATGCTACCGAAGACAATCCGTTAGTACAAAATGTACGAAAAGGAATTCAGGAGTTTAAAAATGAATTAGATATCTGGCAATTAAAGCTAAATTACCTTAAGAAGTTAGACTATTAAAATACCTTATTAAATTAGTATAGTTAATATTCAATCTGCTCTTCAATGCTTGAATTGCCATGGCTTTGACACAGAGACAATGATAACATTCTTAAAAGTTTAAATGCGTTTTCTGATATAATTAAATTGATGCCGGGTAATAGAGATTTTTAAAAATTGATTGTCCGGCGATACATCGTATCTTTATATGTTCAAATATTCTCAGAATAGGGTTAGTATATAATTCGTATACAGTTTATAGATTGAATCTAAAAACTCCCCTCCCCCGACACTGAGGTTTAGCTGAAAAGATTGAAAAATGGAAAGTCTCTTCATAATACTTTGAAAAATTGTATTTTCGATTTATAAGAGATCATATTTTCAAGAAATCTAATAAAATGTAACAGCAATCTTTATTGTATTACACGGTTATAAAAATTATGCCGGGTTTATTTTAAATCGCTAACTACTTTTTCCTTGCTAATCTTATCTGTTCACTTTCTGCCAAGTATCTCTCAACCCTACTGTTTTATTAAAAACTAACTGTCCTTCTTTCGAATCATCATCCACATTAAAATATCCTAATCGCTGGAACTGAAATCTATCTCCGATAGTAGCAGATGATAAGCTCGGCTCCACAAAGGCATTGATGATTTTTAAAGATTCAGGGTTTAAGAAGTCCATAAAATCCTGATCTTCATGAGAATCCGGAGCTTCCTCCAAAAATAAACGATTATATATTCTTACCTCAGCAGGTAAGGCATGATTTTTAGAAACCCAGTGCAGTGTTCCTTTTACCTTCCGTTTACTCTCCTCTGTTCCACTTCCCGATTTACTTAAAGAATCGTATGTACAGTAAATCCTGATAATATCCCCTTCTTTATTCTTAACACAACTTTCTCCTCTTATGATATAAGCATTTTTTAGTCGTACTTCTTTCCCTAATGCCAATCTAAAATATTTTCTGTTTGCGTTTTCCTTAAAGTCATCCCTTTCAATATATAATTCCCGGGAAAAGGGGATTTCTCTGAATCCTGCATCTGATTCTGGGTTATTTTCAGCAATTAAAATCTCTTCTTTACCTTTAGGGTAATTAGTAATAATCAATTCTATTGGATTTAATATTCCCATAACTCTATTCGCAGTTTTATTTAAATCTTCACGGATTTTGAATTCCAATAAGGCAACATCAATAACATTTTCTCGTTTAGACACTCCGACAGTTTGTATAAAACTTTTTATAGAGGCAGGTGTATATCCTCTTCTTCTCAATCCTGAAATTGTGGGCATTCTCGGATCATTCCATCCGGAAACTATCTTCTCTTCCACCAACTTGAGTAATTTTCTTTTACTCATAATGGTATAACTGAGGTTTAATCGGGAAAATTCATGCTGTTTAGGTGTCATCGGGTATTCATTTTTACTGTATTGGTATATGTGATCCCTAAACCAGTTATATAACTCACGATGGGGCTTAAATTCTAATGAACACAGAGAATGAGAAATCTGTTCTATATAGTCACTTTCTCCGTGAGTCCAATCATACATTGGATAAATTACCCAGTCATTCCCTGTTCTATGATGGGTTTTTTTCAGAATCCTGTACATAACAGGATCACGCATTAACAGATTAGGAGAAGCCATGTCAATTTTAGCTCTTAACACATGTTCTCCTTCTTCAAAATCTCCGTTTTTCATTCTGGTAAACAGATTCAAATTCTCTTCGATAGTTCTCTCTCTGTAGGGGCTTGGTTCTCCACGTTTGGCGAAGGTTCCTTTCTGTGTTGTCATAGTTTCAGAGGTTTGGCTATCAACATAGGCTTTGCCTTCTTTAATTAATTGAATAGCCCAATCGTATAATTGTTGGAAATAATCAGAAGAATAGGATTCTTTTTCCCATTGATATCCCAGCCAGGCTATATCTTTTTTTATGGCATTAACGTATTCTTGTTCTTCTTTAGCCGGGTTAGTATCATCAAATCGCAGATTAACGGGTGCGTTGTATTTCTCACCTAAACCAAAACTAATTCCAATGGCTTTTGTATGACCAATATGAAGGTATCCATTAGGCTCGGGTGGAAAACGAAAACGTAAATTTTCGTTTTTCATTCCATTTGCTAAATCATCTTCAATAATTTGTTCAATAAAATTGAGTGATTTTTTTTCTCCTGACATATTCATTATTAATTTACAGCAAAAGTAATTATTTATAAAGAAAAAAAGGAGTTATAAGCTATTCGTTTTCCCTGCTTTAAATGTTACGATCCTTTTTATGAATTATCAGCTTCTAATCGAGATTTTAACAATTTTAATAGACAATATCATTTAATAAATAAATACCGAGAATTGTAATTATAAAATATATCGCTAAAGTCATAGCTCCTGCATAATCTTTGACCAAACGCTGTCCAACTAAAAGAAAAATTAAGTTTAATGCAGATAATTCAACTCCTAAAAGTGCTAAATTTTTGCTTCCTGTAGTGGCAATATAAAAAATTCCAACAAGCATAAATGTTCCTGCGGCTATTTCCATTACCAAAATAATTACTAATAATAAAGTAACTGAATTTTTAAGCGGAGAGTTTTTAAGATGTTCTTTAATGAATGATAAATTTCCATGCCAATCAGTAACTTTATCGATACCAGACTGTAAGAAGGTAACTATTAAGAATAAAAGTATCAGAATCTCTGCAACATGTTTTTGTATAAGTTCCATAAATTTGGTTTGTTGTGTATAAAGTTACTACTAATTTACAATAAATAAAAAAAATGTTCTATAAATAAATTAAATAGACTATTTTTATAAACAAATTAATTTATAAAATATTAGCTTTATGTTACCTTATTTAATTCCTTCAGCATTTATCTCTTTCATTTTAATAGCATCAGCTTTTTTTATTGTGAAACAGCAAGTTGCGGCTATTCTTGAACGATTTGGAAAATTTCATAGTATACGTCAATCGGGATTACATTTAAAAATACCTTTAGTGGATAGAATAGCCGGAAAATTAAGTCTGAAAATTCAACAATTAGATGTAATAGTAGAAACTAAAACTTTAGATGATGTATTTGTAAGGCTTAAAGTTTCTGTTCAGTATAAAGTAATAAGAAATAAAGTGTATGAAGCTTTTTATAAATTAGATTATCCTCACGATCAAATTACGAGTTATGTATTTGATGTAGTTCGTGCAGAAGTTCCGAAAATGAAATTAGATGATGTATTTGTTAAGAAAGATGATATTGCTATTGCTGTTAAAGCTGAATTAAATGACGCTATGATAGAATATGGCTACGATATTATTAAAACATTAGTAACTGACATTGATCCGGACGCACAGGTGAAAGCTGCTATGAACAGAATTAATGCTTCTGAACGTGAAAAGATAGCTGCACAATATGAAGGAGATGCTCAGCGTATCTTAATAGTAGAAAAAGCAAAAGCAGAGGCAGAAAGCAAGCGCTTACAAGGTCAGGGTATTGCAGACCAGCGCAGAGAAATTGCCCGCGGCTTAGAAGAATCCGTAGAGGTATTAAATAAAGTAGGAATTAATAGCCAAGAAGCTTCTGCCTTAATAGTAGTAACACAACATTATGATACATTACAATCTATTGGTGAAGAAACTAATAGTAATTTAATTCTGTTGCCTAATTCACCACAGGCAGGGAGTAATATGCTAAACGATATGGTGGCCAGTTTTGCTGCCAGTAATCAAATTGGTGAAGCAATGAAAAAAGGAAAAGATAAAAAGAATGAATGATACTAAAAAATAAAAGCCTTCAGTATTCTGTATTGCTTTACTTTGTTTCCGGCTGGTTTAAGTCATAAATATAATATGGGGATTTTAGCATAATGTAATCAGTAATTTCTCAAGATAGTAATCGTTTTCCGCAAGTGATTTATTAATAAATTTAAATCACAAATTTTTGGTTAAAAAATTAAAAAGTAAACGAAATTATTGGAGTAAAATGTATTTTGTAATTTATGTTGCTTCTAAATTTAAATTATTTTTAGAAATAATATTTAAAATATTGATAATCTTAAGATTTATAAATTAAAGTAATTGTTTATTTATTAGTTTTCGTAATGGCGAACAATTTAATATATCATTGTAAGACTGTATAAATAAACGAAATGTTCCTTGTGTTTCTGAAAGAAAATACAAGATTGAACCTCGTTTTTCAAAGAAATTTCACATCGCTTGGTATTTAAAAAATAAAAGGAAGAAGCTTCATTTTGATTCATTCTGCTAATCTCAACTAACTTCAAATTTAGTTAATGAAAATCAGGACGTTGATAAGTCGAATCTTCATTCTTGTATCAAGTTTATTGATTTGTTTTTTAATTCTTTTCACGAATCTCCTTTTTTTTCTAATCTAAGATATAAATATTCTATTGGTGGTTTATATGCTTGTTTTTTTTAAGAATTTATCAATTTGCTTGTCAAAAGCTGCAATTTTCTTCTGACAGAATTTATAAGATTCAAATTCTTGTTTTAACTCAAAAAGAAAATATTGCCGTTCATTACCTTTTAAGGCCTTGTTGGTTTATTCTTCATATTTTTTGCAATTTAAAATACTAATTGCCTTAGAATCAAGATTTCCTTAATTTTAAGACCTGTAAGTCCGCAGACATTTTTCATTACCTCACATTCAATCTAATGTTAAGTAATTTAAAGTATTTCAGCATTTTACTGAAAATTTCAGCAACTAGCGTAGTAGTCCCACACAATGAAAATTGATGATATCTAATTCCATTTTTTGTTCATCATATTGATTTTAGATTATAAAAATAATCCAAAAGAAGCACTGTTTTAAATTCTAAAATACCTCAATCGGGACTTACATAAATGTAGTACCACCAGAATTATCACGTCAAACTTAACCTAATGACAAGAATGATAGTACTTCGATCAAGATGTTGACCGATTTATCAAAAAAATAACATCAGTTAAAAAATCAACTTATTAATGAACGAATCTAAGGGTATGGAATACTTTTCTTTTGTGTGTCGTTATGCACTCAACTTAATTTAAAAGATTACTCCTGTAACGTATTTGAATGATATTGGTAAAGGTTTGTATTTCACAAGATGTGATGCAAAATTATTGTCTTTGGTATGTCAAGCTAAAAAATCGAAAGGAATCTATTTTTTTAACCATTAAATCTGTGAATTATGAATTTAGTAGAACGCTATAAAAACCAACATAAAAGCTTTTTAAGGCTTTACGAAATATTAGAATCACATTAGCTACTGGAGGTATTGTTAGATGTTGATAGAAGATCTTGATAAAGAAAAAACAACTCAAAAAAATGATTACTTATTGTGTTTACTATGGTCACTATTGAGGCTATAGTAAGTTTTCTTGTTTCCTTGTTATTTTAAAAGACTGTTACGATTTCCAGAGGTAAAGTATCGTAAGTAAAAGTGATTTTTAGTCTAAAAATCACTTTTGATTTTAAAACTATCCCCATGATAAAAATCGGCGGTTACATCATCAGTATCCTGATAAACAATACGACCATTTATTGTTTCTTTCTCTTTTCTATAGAAACTCTTATCTCCTTTTATATCAGTAATTTTAGGGTTGATAACTAAGGAAGTTGGTAAATAGCGTACACCATCAGTTGGTGCATTTTCAAATGCATCAATAACTAAGTCTTTTGAAATTTTTGCATAACCGGGTGTTACGCTTGTGTCATTTGAAAGTTCTAAAATTTCCAATGTATTTAAATCTTCAATAGGTTGAATTAATGCAATAGACGGGTGATATTTGCTAACGTCCATATCTTTTTCAAGTATCTCTTCTCCAAAAGCCGTAAAAACTAAATTGTTAACATCTGGATTATCTTCATCAGTCCCTGAAAAACCACCATCTGTTCTATTAACAGTTTCATAATCAACATCGGTAAAATCATAATGATCCAAAATACCTCCCACAACTCTGGCTGATTTAGCTATAAAAATTCTTTCGCCAGAAGCTAATACTCTTGTATCATCTTCAGGAAAAGTCCAGATTCTTGATGCATATATGAAATCTAAATCATTACTCCATTTATCGTTTACTGTTCCTAAATTACTGTTCAAACTGGTAATTGAAACTCCTGCTAATGGAATATCTGCATCTCCATTATTGTAGATTTCTATAAAGAAATCTTTACTAGGTTCTACATGAAATAAAGCAATTTGTCTAATTATTAAATTATTGTATTTATTGCTTATTTCTTCCTGATCGTTTATTTCCGTTACGTTTCTGTCAGAACAAGAAAGAGTACTTACTATTAAACTAAATAAAATTGTTTTCTTAACTAAGTTTAATTGAAGGATTTTCATTTTTGCTTGTTTTATGATTTTTAATAGTATACATCACTTTGATAACTGAAGAATGTTGTTTTGACAATTTAACAGTCTGTAATTAGTAAAATCCTACTCATTTTTAGAGTTTTAACATTTTATTATGATATTAATAGTTCCTGCTTTTTATACAATAACAAGTTTTCGAAGAACTAATTATCCGAAAATAAAAAATATACACTATTGATTAACAATGTTTTAGTTGGATTTGTTATTACATCTTGTCGGGGTGGCAGGATTCGAACCTGCGATCTCCTGCTCCCAAAGCAGGCACGATAACCGGACTACGCTACACCCCGATAATTATAAAATCTTGCAATTTTCTTGCGGAGAGACCGGGATTCGAACCCGGGCATCGAAAAACGATGACAGCTTAGCAGGCTGTTGCATTACCACTCTGCCACCTCTCCTTTCAACTCTATAAAGAGTTGAAAATTGCGAATGCAAATGTAGTATTCCATAAATGACTTTACAAATATTTTTTGACAAAAAATCTTATTCCGGATATTCAACTCGTAGATGATAGATATTCATCAATTTACTTTTTATTACTTTTTTAGTTTTTTCTATTTCTCTGAATGTAATATCAGAGTTTATAAATTGTTTCATATCTTTTTGTCCTTCAACCACCTTATCAATTAATTCATCAATTGATTGTGCTGTTGGATTTTGCAGACTCTTAGAAGCTGCTTCTGCAGCGTCACAAATCATGAGAACTGCCGTTTCTTTTGAAAAGGGAATTGGTCCTTGATATCTAAATTTTTTTTTGTCAATCTCTGTACCCGGATGATTCTCTTGCTCTTTCTTATAAAAAAAGTAGACCAAACTTGTACCATGATGTGTTCTTATAAAATCAATAATTCTATCAGGAATATTATTCTTTTTAGCAATTTCAATTCCTTTAATTACATGATTTAAAATCATTTGTACACTATCTTTAGGAGAAAGATCATTATGTGGGTTTACACTTGTTATTTGATTTTCAGTAAAATATTTTGGATTTATCATCTTTCCTATATCGTGGTATAATGCTCCTGTTCTTACCAGCATAGAGTTTGCTCCTATTTCGTTGGCAGCGGCTTCAGATAAGTTGGCTACCTGAATTGAATGCTGGAATGTTCCCGGGGCTTTTTCGTTCAATTCTCTAAGTAATGTTGAGTTTGTATTGGAGAGTTCTAACAGTGTTACGTCTGAAACCAGTCCAAAAATTTTCTCATAGAAGTAAATAAAAAAAACTGCTAAAAAAGATAACAACCCATTCATGGCAAACAATCCAAAATATATTCCTTTTATACTATTTGCATTTCCCTCTTTAATAATTGAAAATGCAAAGTAGGTAATCATATAAATGAATGTTATCTGTGCAATGGATACAAACAGGCTTGCTCTTTTATATAATTCAGAGGTAGAAAGAATGGCAACTATACCTGCAATAATATGCAAATAAATAAATTCAAAACTGTTAGGAACTATAAATCCCAATAGTAAAACTGTTAAGATATGAGTAAAGAGTCCTAATTTAGCATCAAAAAAAGCCTTTAGAACAATGGGTAAAATGGTTAAAGGGATGATATATAAAAAATCCGGATTATATTTAACTACCATTGTCTGGGCAAAAATCATCAATAAAATATTTGAAAAAATAAACGTTGTTTTATTATTGTTTTCAAATATTTCATTTCTGTAGCGACGTAAAAACAACAGAAGCACCAACAATGCTAAAGAAACCAATATTGTATAACCAAAAACCAGCCAGTTGTAGTTGGATTTTGCCCAAATCAGAGATTTTGAAGCTTCTTTTAGTGAATTTAATACACTCAGGCTTTTTCCTTCTACAATGTCTCCTTTTTGTATTATTAATTCATCTTTATTAATTTTTCCCTTGGTATAGGAAATTTCATTCAGAGCTTCATTCAATTCTTTTTGAGAGAACTCTTCATCAAAATAAATATTGGATTCTAAAATTTCTGATAATTCTTTGATTACAAAATCTTTTCTTTCTTCTAAATTTGATAATTCAGTAACAATAATCGATAATATATCTTTAGATTGTACTAATTTCAGAAATGAAATATCTTTAATTGAGTTTGCTTTTCTTAAAGCGATGGTAGTATTCTTATTTATTTTATTTTTAGATGTTTCATTTATAAAACCGTATTTATAAATTTTGTCAATAACCTCTATTCCTTTATCTATAAGTTTTTTAACTTCATTATTATTTAAGCTATCGGAAGTCTGAAGTCTATGTACTCTTATAATAAATTTATTTTTTGCTGCATCAGGAATCTCTGAATCGTAAAAAAAATATTGCTTTGCAGATGATTTAATTTGATCTGTTTCGGAAGAAATCTCTTCCTCAGTTTTTTGAATAGCAAAATCAAATGGGGCATATAAGTTATTATAATACCATGGCTTCCCCGGTAAATAATCATACCCGAATTGCCCTCCTTTAGGAAGCAAGTATACAATAGAAAAAGCCGTTATAGCGAATAGAAAAACTCTATAGATAGCAACATTATTTTTATATAAATTATTAATAATCTTATTCATCATTCTTCTTTAAGTATGTAAATATAGTCTTTTGTAATTATTTGAGAACTTCCTATAAAATTGTTATTTTCGCATGGAATAAAACAAACAGAAAATGAAAGAAGTAGTAATTGCATCAATGGCCAGAACGCCAATTGGAAGTTTTTTAGGAACCCTGTCAGCGATATCTGCAACAAAATTAGGCTCTATTGCCATTAAAGGAGCTTTAGAAAAAATAAATTTATCTCCGGAAATGATAAATGAAGTTTATATGGGAAATGTAGTATCTGCTGGTTTAGGTCAAGCTCCTGCTCGTCAGGCAGCAATTATGGCCGGAATACCGAATACTGTTCCCTGCACTACCGTTAACAAGGTCTGTTCTTCCGGAATGAAGTCTATTATGCTGGGAACACAAGCTATCGCTCTGGGGGATGCTGAAATAGTAGTTACCGGAGGAATGGAAAATATGAGCATGATTCCACACTATCAACACGCAAGATTTCCGACTAAATTTGGTTTAGTAAAAATGGAAGATGGTATACAAAAAGACGGTCTGGTAGATGCCTACAAACTAGTTGCTATGGGAGTTTGTGCTGATAATTGTGCCTCTGAATATAATTTTTCCAGAGAAGATCAGGATGCTTTTGCTATTGAGTCTTATAAGCGTTCTGCTAAAGCCTGGAGTGAGGGTAAATTTGCTGATGAAGTAGTTCCTGTAGAAGTTCCTCAAAGAAAGGGTAACCCTGTAATTTTTAATGAAGATGAGGAATATAAGAATGTGAAAATGGAAAAAATTTCTACTTTACCTCCTGCATTCACAAAAGAAGGTACTGTTACTGCTGCTAACGCTTCAACTATTAATGACGGAGGAGCCGCTTTAGTATTAATGTCTGCTGACAGAGCCAAAAAATCAGGTGTCGAACCTCTTGCAAAAATTATAAGCTATGCTGATGCCGCTCATCAACCTGAATGGTTTACTACGGCACCTACAAAAGCACTGCCAAAAGCATTAGCAAAGGCTGGAATTTCAATAAATGATATAGATTATTTTGAATTAAACGAAGCTTTCTCTGTAGTTGGGTTAGTAAATACAAAAATTTTGGATTTATCCTCTGATAAAGTTAATGTTAATGGCGGAGCGGTTTCTTTGGGGCATCCGTTAGGAGTTTCCGGAACAAGAATTGTTATTACTTTGACTTCGGTTTTAAAGCAAAATAATGCTAAGCTAGGTGCTGCGAGTATTTGCAATGGAGGCGGTGGAGCCAGTGCTATGATAATTGAAAGAATTTAACAATTAATGATTTCTCTTTTGTACGGAATTTGTAATTTAAGTATTGTTCCCTTAAGGTTAGAACCATCTGATACTTCAGAAATGGTAAATCAATTAATTTTTGGCGAACATTTCATTGTTACCGACAAAGCAAAAAAATGGAGTAAAATTAAACTAGCTTATGATGGTTATGAAGGTTTTGTTGATAATAAACAATACGAAGAAATATCTGAAGACATTTATTACAAATTAGAGAATGAGGAAAAGTGTTATGTAGGTGAATTAATTGATTTCATTTCTGATACTAACCATAATCTGACGACAATTCCTTTTGGTGCAAGGTTACCTTTCTATGAAAACAATCGTTTTTCTATAAATAATAAATCGTACACTTACGAGGGAAAAGTAAATTATAATAAACTGTCAAAATCTTCGGTTGTAGAAACTGCATATCATCTTTTAAATGTTCCGTACTTATGGGGTGGCAAATCTCCTTTCGGTATTGATTGTTCGGGCTTTACTCAAACTGTATATAAATTATGCGGTTATAAATTATTAAGAGATACCGGTCAGCAAGCTTCTCAGGGAGAAGTATTAAGTTTTATCGAAGAAAGCGAACCTGGTGATTTAGCTTTTTTTGATAATGATGAAGGCATAATTACGCATGTAGGAATTATAATGAATGACTATAGTATTATTCACGCACATGGAAAAGTTAGAATTGATAAACTAGATTTTAGTGGTATTTACAATACCGACCTTCAATATCACTCGCATAAACTAAGAGTTATTAAAAAAATTATATAACAAAAAAGGCGAATTTTACCGGTAATTCTTTTTTTGTTATTTTCAATCAGTTCGTTCTATTCATTAATTTGTATAAATCTCTATATTTTTCAGCCTTATCCGATAATTCCAAAACTTCATAGATATTCATTAAAGATTGTACAGTATCTATATTACGGTTTAAATTATCAGCTTTTTCTAAATAAGGTAAAGCTTCTTTATAAACTTGTTTTTGTTTTAATGCTAATTCATCATATTTTTTAAAGTTTGATAAATTTTTATTCATTTCTTCTACTATGATTTTTTCTTTATCTAAAATCACTACAGACAGATTCATATAAGCATCTGCATAATCAGGTTTTAATTCAATAGCTTTTTTATAATATTTTACAGCATCTTCAACTCTTCCCTGATTAAAATTAACAACTCCTAAGTTGTAATATAATGTAGGATTATCCGGGTCTAATGCAATTGCCTCGCTCATTAGTTCACCAAATTTATCCATTTTTTCTAATTTAATATATAATTCAGATTCGTTTAAAAGTAAATTTAAATCTTCAGGATTCGCCTTTCTAGCTTCAGACATTGCTTTTATAGCTTCATCTGTTTTTCCTTGTTCTTTTAAAATTAAAGCGATACTCTTCATAATGGCAGCCTCTTTACTTTCTGTAACTTCTGTAACAGGCTTAATATATTTTCCGGATTTAATCATCAAATCTCTCCGAGTTTTACTTTCAAGATTCTCCTTTTTACCAGTTGATTTATTTGTAGCCAAATATTGTACTTCTTTTCCAGTATACTTTATGGCTCTTAATTCTTTGTAATACTTTAAGGCAACATCGTAATCTTTAGCCTGAGTAGCACTTACTGCTGCATTATAAAAAAAAGAAGTATCTCTAGGGCTTAGTTTATACGTCAAATAAAAATATTTAGTTGCCTCTTTATAATTCTTGTCTTTGTTGTAAAGATTAATTGCTTTTTCTGAAACAGTTTGAACAATATTGCCAAGCATAGTTCTGGTATCAGAAGAATAACGCTCTTTTCCTAATCGCTTTTCAAAATCAAATAATTGATTGAAAGCTTTAGCTACATTTTCGTAATCTTTTTTCCCTACCAGAGTCTTTATTTTTAAAAAATAATATTTTGACCTGTATTTGTCATCTGCACTTTTTATTGAGTTTTTAAGAGAGTTCACAATAGTAAGTGCTTCATTAAAATTATTATCATTAAGAGCTCTTTCTATAGATTTAAGTTCTTTCTTTTGTCCAAAAGAAGCGATGGTTAATAAACTTAAAGAAAGTGCTAAAACTTGTTTTCTCATCTTAGTATTGTTTTAGTTATTGTTATAAAATTCTTAATTTAAATTAGTTTGATTTTCAATTTCTGTGCCATTTTCATTTTTCTCTTCCTGCATAACTTTAGCTACTGCGGCAATGCTATCATTATTTTTGATATTAATCAATTTAACTCCCTGAGTTGCTCTGCCCATAACTCTCAAATCTTCAACAGCCATTCTGATTGTAATTCCTGATTTATTAATAATCATTAAATCATTGGAATAATCTACATTCTTTATAGCCACTAAATTACCTGTTTTTTCTGAAATATTCAAAGTTTTTACTCCTTTTCCTCCTCTGTTGGTAATTCTGTAATCTTCTAATTTAGATCGTTTACCGTATCCTTTTTCAGAAACTACTAAAATATTGCTGTTCATATCATTAACAGATACCATCCCTATAACTTCATCATTCTCATTTTTAAGTGTAATTCCTCTAACTCCAGAAGCTGTTCTTCCGATAGGACGTGTTTTTTCCTCCTCAAACCGAATCGCTTTACCTGATTTAAGAGCTAACATTACCTGACTATCGCCCGTTGTTAATTTAGCTTCAAGCAACTCGTCTCCTTCTTTTATAGTAATAGCGTTAATTCCATTTGTTCTTGGTCGGGAGTATTGTTCTAAAGGAGTTTTCTTAACCTTTCCTTTTTTAGTGGCCATGACTACATAATGATTATTAATATAATCTTCATCTTTTAAGTCATCAGTTACTAAAAAAGCTTTAACTTTGTCATCTTGTTCGATATTAATTAGGTTTTGAATAGCTCTCCCTTTTGTATTTTTACCTCCTTCCGGAATTTCAAAAACACGCATCCAGAATACTTTTCCTTTCTGAGTAAAGAACAGCATGTGCTGATGATTCGTCCCTATAAAAAGATGCTCCAGGAAATCTTCATTACGAGTAGTTACTCCCTTTTGTCCTCTTCCTCCTCTGTTCTGAACTTTATATTCATCTAGGTTCGTTCTCTTTACATATCCTGCATGTGAAATAGTTACTACAACTTTAGAATCCGGAATCATATCCTCAATGCGCATATCTACCCCGGCATATTCTATGGCAGATTTTCTCTCATCACCATATCTGTTTCTTATCTGAACAAGTTCATCTTTGATAATTTGATAGCGTCTTGGTTCATTAGTAAGAATATCTTTTAAGTCAGCAATAGTTTTAATAATTTCTTCATACTCTGCTCTAAGTTTATCTTGTTCCAGTCCTGTTAACTGACGAAGACGCATTTCAACAATTGCTTTAGCCTGAATATCTGTCAGCTCAAAACGGGTAATTAATTTTTCTCTGGCTTCATCTGCATTAGCAGAAGATCTGATTAGATCTATAACTTCATCGATGTTGTCAGAAGCAATAATTAACCCTTCTAATATGTGTGCTCTGGCTTCTGCTTTTTTTAATTCATATTGCGTTCTGCGAATTACAACTTCATGTCTGTGCTCAACAAAATAATGAATTAATTGTTTTAAATTTAATTGTTCAGGACGTCCGTTAACTAATGCTATATTATTTACACTAAATGATGTTTGAAGTTGTGTGTATTTGAATAATCTATTAAGTACAATACTTGGAATTACATCACGCTTCAATACATAAACAATTCTCATTCCTTTTCTATCCGATTCATCTCGAATACTTGCAATTCCCTCTAGTTTTTTTTCGTTAACTAAATCAGCAGTTTTCTTAATCATTTCTGCTTTATTAACCTGATAAGGAATTTCAGTAACAATAACACATTCTCTTCCTTTAACTTCTTCAATGATTGCTTTAGCACGCATTACTACACGACCTCTACCCGTATGAAAGGCATCTTTTACTCCATCATATCCGTAGATAATTCCTCCTGTTGGAAAATCAGGAGCTTTAATATGTTGTATTAATTCATCAATCTCAATTTCTCTGTTATCAATATAAGCAACAGTACCATTTATTACTTCTGTTAAATTATGTGGTGCCATATTAGTTGCCATACCTACAGCAATGCCGGAAGCACCATTTACTAATAGATTAGGAATTCTTGTTGGAAGGACTGTCGGCTCCTGTAAGGTATCGTCAAAATTTAATTTTAAATCTACGGTGTCTTTTTCAATATCTGAAAGCATTTCTTCAGATATTTTTTGCATTCTTACCTCTGTATAACGCATTGCTGCCGGACTATCACCATCAACAGAACCAAAGTTTCCCTGTCCGTTAATCATCATATAACGCATACTCCAATTTTGAGCCATACGTACCATCGAATCATATACGGAAGTATCTCCATGCGGGTGATATTTTCCTAATACTTCTCCTACTACCCTGGCTGATTTTTTATAAGATCCTGTGGATTTTATTCCTAATTCATGCATCCCGAATAGTACTCTTCTGTGTACAGGCTTTAAACCATCTCTTACATCGGGGAGAGCTCTTGAAACAATTACTGACATTGAATAATCAATGTAAGCTGATTTCATTTGCTCTTCTATATTAATTGGAATCAACTTTTCGCCGTCTGCCATATTAATCTTTTTTTAAATTATCATTTACCTTTATTGTTTGACCCACATTTAAGTAACGGTGCAAGATATTATTTTAACATATACTCTCCAAGTTTTATAGTTTTATTTTCCTTATATTTATTAACAATTCAATTGATTTTTAGCTTCTTTTTTTTTCTTTTTGCACTGTCTTTTTGTCTTTATTTTTTTTAACGGCATTGTTTTTGTCATTTTTTTGAAAATTCTTACTAACTTTACAACTAAAGAGAATTAATGTATGGATGAAAATTTTTCGCCTGAAGTTAGAGATGTAATAGCATTTAGTAAAGAAGAGGCTTTACGCCTTGGTCATGATTTTATTGGCACTGAACATCTTCTGTTAGGTCTAATTAGAAAAGGAGATGGAAAAGCAATAGAGATATTGACAACTTTTGATATTGATTTAGGTTTGGTTAGAAATAAATTAGAGAAGCTGAACCCGATTTCTCCTAAAGATTTGAGTCAAAAAAGTAATTTACACTTAACCCGACAAGCTGAAAAGGCAATTAAAACAACCTTTTTGGAAGCTAAATTATATCAAAGTAATTCAATAGATACTGCACATCTTTTACTATGTATTTTACGTAATGAAAACGATCCTGCAACGAAACTCCTTCAGAAGTATGACATAGACTACGATCAGGCTAAAGCTATATATAAAGAATTAAATATTGAGGAAGGATATTTGCCTGTAAATCCGATAGCAGAAGCTTCCGGAGATGAGTTTGCAGATGAAAAATCTGAATCATACGGAAAACAGCAAACTCCCGGAGGAAAGACAAGCAAAAAAACTAAAACTCCTGTTCTAGATAATTTTGGCAGAGATTTAACTGCTTTAGCTGAAAATGGAAAATTAGACCCAGTTGTTGGTCGATTAAAAGAAATAGAACGTGTTTCTCAAATTTTGAGCAGACGTAAAAAAAACAATCCTGTGTTAATTGGTGAGCCTGGAGTAGGTAAATCAGCAATTGCAGAAGGATTAGCATTACGAATTGTAAACAGAAAAGTTTCACGAATCTTATTTGATAAAAGAATTGTTTCTCTTGATTTAGCAAGTTTAGTTGCAGGAACAAAATACAGAGGTCAGTTTGAAGAACGAATGAAAGCTCTCATGAATGAATTAGAGAAGAATGATGATATTATATTATTCATCGATGAAATTCATACAATTGTAGGTGCCGGAGGTGCCACAGGTTCTTTAGATGCTTCAAACATGTTAAAACCAGCACTTGCCCGCGGAGAAATTCAATGCATTGGAGCTACAACTTTAGACGAGTACAGAACTAATATTGAAAAAGACGGTGCACTTGAACGTCGTTTTCAAAAAGTAGTAGTTGACCCTACAACTGTAGAAGAAACCATTCAAATATTACACAATATAAAAGGCAAATATGAGGCACATCATAGTGTGGAATTTACCGACGAAGCTATTGAAGCCTGCGTTAAATTGACCAATCGTTATATGACCAATCGTTTCCTGCCGGATAAAGCTATAGATGCTTTAGATGAAGCAGGTTCCCGTATCCATATTATTAATATAGTTGTACCACAGCAAATTTTAGAACTTGAAGCTAAACTAGAAAAGATTAGAGAGTATAAAACGAAAGCAGTTAGTGATCAAAAGTATGAAGAAGCAGCAAAACTGAGAGATGATGAAAAAAATATAGAAATTGCTTTAGATTCTGCTCAACAACAATGGGAAGAAGATTCTAAATTACATAAAGAAACAGTAACTGAAGATAATATCGCTGAAATAGTATCTATGATGACCGGAATTCCTGTAAACAGAGTTGCAGAAGCTGAGAGTAACAGATTAGCTGAATTACCTACCCTAATTCAAGGAAAAGTAATTGGTCAAAATCGAGCTGTTACTAAAGTAGTAAAAGCTATTCAACGGAACAGGATTGGGTTAAAAGATCCCGGAAAACCGATTGGTTCATTTATTTTCTTAGGATCTACAGGGGTTGGAAAAACACAATTAGCGAAAGTTTTAGCCAGAGAATTATTTAATTCTGAAGAATCTTTAATCAGAATTGATATGAGTGAATATATGGAAAAATTTGCTATTTCCCGTTTAATCGGAGCACCTCCGGGCTATGTTGGATATGAGGAAGGAGGGCAATTAACCGAGAAAGTTCGTCGTAAACCATATTCTGTTGTGCTTCTTGATGAAATTGAAAAAGCTCATCCTGATGTATTCAATATGCTCTTGCAAATTTTAGATGATGGTCATATTACAGACAGTTTAGGAAGAAAAATCGATTTTAGAAATACTATTATTATTATGACTTCCAACATAGGAGTTAAAAAATTAAAAGATTTTGGTGTTGGTGTTGGCTTTGGTACTCAAGCCAGAAAAGAACAAGAGGAAGAGCATGCTAGAAGTATTATTGAAGGTGCTTTAAAGAAGTCATTTGCCCCAGAATTTTTAAATCGTATTGATGATGTTATTACCTTCAATTCTTTAAAACGTGAAGATATTCATAAAATCATTGATATTGAATTACAAAAACTATTAACTCGTATTTCTGATTTAGGGTATCATCTAATACTTTCCAGCAAGGCTAAAGACTATATAGCAGATAAAGGTTTTGATAAGCAATATGGGGCCAGGCCTCTTAAAAGAGCTATTCAAAAAAATATAGAAGATGCTCTTGCAGAGGAAATCGTAAATTCCAAATTAAATGAAGGCGATACTATTTTTATGAATTTAGATAATAAGAGCAATAAACTTATTATAGAAATACAAAAAGGAGAAAAACCTAAAGAAACAAGAACAGAAATTAATGACTGATAAAATAAAAAGCCCGGATTATAAATCTGATATTTCTTCTTTAAGCATAAGATTTTGTTTCTTATTTATTCTGAGAAAAAGTCGTTTTACTTTTTTCAAGAGTTAAAGAAAGATTTTTTACTTGCTTTGTAAGCTTTTAAAGAAGCTCATTTTCGTGTCCTGTGCCAAATTTTCTTAATTATTTAAATTAAACACTTAATTCCGGCAAGTTGCTTATTAGATTTTATGTATGGAAGAAACTATATTTTTAGCTAACAACTGAAAATATTGCCCATGCATAAATAGCAAAACGAACAAAACGGAAAAGCCCGAAAAGAATAACATTTTTTACCGGATATCGAATCATTCCAGCCGTTAAACAGCTAATTGCAAAGGGAAGTGGAAATAAAGCACCAACTAAAATTAAAAATCCACCCCATTTTTTTGTATTTCTAAGGTGTTTAGCCATTTTTACTTCTAAATACTCTTTCACTGTGCTAATATTTAAAGAAGTTTTTCCTAAATAATAAGCTAAAATCCCTCCTAGATATGATAATGTAGCTAAAATCGATACGGTTAGTATAGGGGAAGAGGTTTTTTTAGACCAGGCAATGAATACTTCAGGCGGAATTAAACCAAGAATAATTTCTGAAATGAAAAATGTGATCAACAGACTTGTTCTGGAGAAAGTTTCTGTCATAGTTTGCAAGCCACCATTAATATTATATACATACTTATTAAAAAGTAATAACCCGATGATAGCAATAATAACAGGGAAAAAAGCTTTTTTCAAACTTTCCCATATAAACATATAAAAACCTGTACGCTGATAATAGTTGTGCAAGCGTTTTACGTGTACTTCATTATTTTTTTTTGTCAGTTTTTTTTTCATGTATTTCTCCCTCAAACTTTTAAATTCCAAAAATAGCTAGCTTTTTACGACTATAAAAGTTAAAACTTACTATTTTTGTCTGCTTTTTTAACATATTTCATATGTGCCATTGGTTAGATGAAAAAATTGAATTCCCGCCTTATGAACTTACCTCAGGTGAAGGGATAATAGCTTTGGGTGGTGATTTATCAGTAGATCGTTTGGTGTATGCGTATGGAAAGGGAATTTTTCCATGGTTCAATAAAGGACATCCTATTGCTTGGTATTGCCCATATAAACGTATGGTATTATTTCCGGAGAATTTGAGAGTTTATAAATCGATGAAAAAAGTCCTTCGGAAAAATGATTTTATAATAACTAAAAACCAGGCTTTTGAAGATGTAATCCTGAATTGTAAGAATAACTTCAGAAAAGATCAAAAGGATACCTGGATAACTAATGACATGAAACAGGCTTATGTAAACCTGCACCAAAAAGGATTGGCAAAATCAATTGAAGTATGGAAAAATGATAAATTAGCGGGAGGATTATATGGAATAGATTTAGGAAATGGAGTTTTTTGTGGAGAGAGTATGTTTACAAAAGAAAGCAATATGAGCAAAGTGGCTTTTATTTACCTGGTTCAGAAGTGCGGATATAAACTTATAGATTGCCAGGTTCATAATAATCATTTGGCAAGTTTAGGAGCAAAAGAGATCCCTAGAGAAGAGTTTTTAAAGTACCTATAACTGCATTGCATAATTACTTACATGACTAAAAATAAAACAAGGTAAAATCAAATCTAAGCTTGTTTTTTAATCGATTTAAGATATTTTTAAGTTTTAAAAATTGTTGATAATTTTGATATAAAATTACTTAAAAACTTTATTCCCGAGATAAAAAAATGTAAATTTGTGAACCATTTTCACCTCGTTATTACAGCGTTTAAAAAGAGAGTACTGCAAAAATTGCAGTAGGAAATTACGAATATAATTGACCTTATTTTTATATACTGAAATTTAAGTTAAAAATTAAACTCAAAATATGAGCGAAGAAAAAAAACATAATTATTCTGCCGATAGTATACAAGCCTTAGAAGGAATGGAGCATGTACGTATGCGTCCATCAATGTATATTGGAGATGTTGGTACCCGGGGGTTACATCACTTAGTATATGAAGTAGTAGATAATTCTATTGATGAAGCTTTAGTGGGGCATTGTGATATAATCTCTGTAAACATCAATGAAAATAACTCTATCACGGTAAAAGATAATGGCAGAGGTATTCCGGTAGGATTGCATAAAAAAGAAGGCGTTTCTGCCCTTGAGGTTGTAATGACTAAAATTGGAGCAGGAGGTAAATTTGATAAAGATTCTTACAAAGTATCCGGCGGGTTGCACGGAGTTGGAGTTTCCTGTGTGAATGCACTTTCTAATCATCTAAAAGCAACGGTACATCGTGAAGGTAAAATCTGGCAACAGGAATACAGGCAAGGGAAAACATTATATCCTGTAAAAACCGTTGGAGAGACCGATATAACAGGTACAGAAGTTACATTCTTGCCTGATACTTCTATATTTCAACAAACAATTGAATACAACTACGACACGTTGGCAACTCGTATGAGAGAGTTAGCATATTTGAATAAAGGGATAACCATTACCCTGACAGATAATCGTAATGAGGATGATGAAGGAAATAATATTTCTGAAACTTTTCACAGTAATGAAGGTTTATCTGAATTTGTAAGATATTTGGATAATGCCCGTATGCCGGTTATTCAAAATGTTATCTCAATGGAAAGTGAGAAAAATGGAATTCCTGTTGAAGTTGCTATGATTTATAATGACTCTTATGCAGAGAACTTGCATTCATATGTGAACAATATTAACACACATGAAGGAGGGACACATTTATCAGGATTTAGAAGAGGGTTAACAAATACCTTAAAAAAATATGCAGATAACTCAGGGTTGTTAAAAAATGTAAAATTTGAAATTTCCGGAGATGATTTCCGTGAAGGATTAACAGCTATTATATCAGTAAAAGTTGCAGAACCTCAATTTGAAGGACAAACAAAGACTAAATTAGGAAACCGTGAAATTACTTCTGCTGTTTCTCAGGCAGTATCACAGATGCTTACAGATTACTTAGAGGAAAATCCCAATGATGCAAAAATCATAGTTCAAAAAGTAATTCTTGCTGCTCAGGCACGTCATGCTGCACGTAAAGCCAGAGAAATAGTACAACGTAAAACAGTGATGAGTATTGGAGGGTTACCGGGCAAATTATCCGATTGTTCTGAAACAGATTCCGCTATTTGTGAAATTTTCTTAGTTGAGGGAGATTCGGCAGGAGGGACTGCAAAGCAAGGACGTGATCGTAATTTTCAGGCAATTCTTCCTTTAAGAGGTAAAATACTAAATGTTGAAAAAGCAATGCAACATAAAGTTTTTGAAAATGAAGAAATCAAAAATATGTTTACTGCATTAGGAGTTACTGTAGGAACTGAAGAGGATCCAAGAGCCTTAAATTTATCAAAATTACGCTATCATAAAGTGGTAATTATGTGCGATGCAGATGTTGATGGTTCCCATATTGCTACACTCATTCTGACATTCTTCTTCCGCTATATGCGTGAAATGGTAGAGCAAGGATATATCTATATAGCTACACCACCACTATATTTAGTGAAAAAAGGTCAGAAAAGAGAATATGCATGGGATGATAACCAACGTGATTTAATTAATCAGAAAATGGGAGGAGGATCTTCAATACAACGCTATAAAGGTCTTGGAGAGATGAATGCAGAGCAACTATGGGATACTACCATGAATCCTGAATTTAGAACGCTTCGTCAGGTTACTATTGAGAATATGGCACAGGCCGACAGGGTTTTCTCTATGTTAATGGGTGATGAAGTGCCACCACGCAGAAATTTTATAGAAAAAAATGCAAAATACGCCAATATAGATGTCTGACGTCAATAATTTAATACGTCTCTAAAAAAGATTGTATATTCAAGCAGATTTGACCAATCGTTTAAATCAACTAAATCCAAACGAAGAGTATTGAGACTTAAGAGAGAACTAGTCATTAAACTATTAACAATGCCAGAGCTGATAAGCCTGATTGACTTGGTAAAAAAGAAAGTTTTCAGGTAAAAAAGAGATAACAACCCTCCGGAAAGAGAGAAATAGTTTCTTACTGTTGTTACTTAAACTCATAGCGAATGTTATGTGGTTAAAACTTTCCAAAATAGAAATATAAAATTACTTCATTTCCTGACGGGACATCATTGCCTGTTTCTCTTTAAAAAATTATATTTGTCACTCAATTTTTTAAGATGAAAACAAATAATGTAAAAGAACTATTAAATTCCGGTAAATTTTTACAGGAAGTTAGCATTAAAGGTTGGGTAAAAACTTTTAGAAGTAATCGATTTATGGCTCTGAACGATGGATCAACAATAAAAAATATACAATGTGTGATTGATTTTGAAAATACTGATGAAATTCTGCTTAAAAGAATTACTACCGGAGCTGCTGTTTCTCTTAAAGGAGTACTAGTTGAAAGTCAGGGAAAAGGGCAAAAAGTTGAAATTCAAGTAACTTATTTAGAGATTTCAGGAGACTCAAATCCTGAGGAATATCCTATCCAATCCAAGAAACATACTTTTGAGTTTTTACGTGAAAATGCACATTTGAGAATACGTACTAATACATTTAGTGCCGTAATGAGAGTGCGATCAGCCCTTTCTTTTGCCGTACATCAGTATTTTCAACAAAGGGGGTTCTATTATATAAATACACCAATTATCACAGGGTCTGATGCTGAAGGTGCCGGAGAAATGTTTAAGGTAACGAATTTTGAAATCAATAAAGCACCATTAAATGAGGAAAGAGGAATTGACTATTCACAGGATTTCTTCGGAAAACAAACTAACTTAACGGTCTCCGGTCAGTTAGAAGCAGAAACTTATGCCATGGGATTAGGTAAGGTGTATACTTTCGGACCTACCTTTAGAGCTGAAAACTCTAACACATCCCGTCATTTGGCTGAATTTTGGATGATTGAACCTGAAGTTGCATTTAACGATTTAGACGCTAATATGAATTTATCTGAGGATTTCATAAAGCACATTCTACAATATGTATTATATAATTGTAAAGATGATTTAGAATTTTTAGATAATCGTTTCGCTCAAGAAGAAAACCAAAAACCTCAAGCTCAAAGAAATGAAATGGGATTGATTGAACGTTTAAAATTTGTAGTAGATAATAATTTCAAACGCATAAGTTATACCGAAGCTATTGATATTTTAAGTAACTCAAAACCAAACAAAAAAAATAAATTTCAACTTACTATTAATAAATGGGGAGTTGATTTACAATCAGATCATGAACGCTATCTAGTAGAAAAACACTTTAAGTGTCCGGTAATTTTATTTGATTACCCGGCAAAAATTAAAGCTTTTTATATGCGTTTAAACGATGATGGTAAAACCGTAAGAGCAATGGATATATTGTTTCCCGGAACTGGTGAAATGGTTGGGGGCTCTCAAAGAGAAGAGCGTTTAGATGTTTTAAAGAAAAGAATGGAAACTTCAGGAATTGAGGAGGCAGAATTGTGGTGGTATTTAGATACTCGTAAATTTGGTACCGCTATTCATTCCGGTTTTGGCTTAGGCTTCGATCGTTTGGTATTATTCATAACGGGTATGAGTAATATTCGTGATGTGATTCCTTTTCCAAGGACACCGCAAAATGCAGAATTTTAAACCTACATATTAAATTAAGTCGTAAATCGGCATAAGCTAAAAGATAGTGATTTTCTTTTTCTTTGAATTTATATATTTGTATTTATGCTAAAGCAAGGTTTACATCAGAAATTACTTCAAAAATTATCTCCTCAACAAATTCAGTTAATGAAGTTAATTCAATTACCAACTCAGGCATTTGAGGAGCGTCTGAAACAGGAAATTGAAGAAAACCCTGCTTTAGATACCGGGAAAGAAGATTCGGATAGTTTTGAAGACAATTTAACTAATGACCTTGAATATGATGATACGGGAAATGAAAAAATTGAAACAGAGGATATCAATATTGATGAATATTTAAGTGATGATGAATTTCCCGGTTACAAAACTCAGAGTAATAATTATTCATCTGATGATGAAGAAAAGCAAGTTCCTTATGCTGCCGGAATGACATTTCATCAATCATTAAAAAATCAACTAAATACATTCAGAATTAATGATGAGGAAAAAGCCATTGCTGAATTTTTAGCAGGAAGCATAGATGATAGTGGTTATATACGCAGAGATATTATTGATTTAGTTGATGATTTAGCATTTACTCAAAATGTATTTACGACGGAAGAGTTAGTAGAAAAAACACTCAAAGAAGTTGTTCAGAAATTAGATCCGGCAGGTGTAGGTGCCAGGAATCTTAAAGAATGTTTAATTATTCAGTTAAAAGCGAAAAAAGCAATTAAAAGCAGAACGTTAGCGATTAACATTCTTGAAAGTGCTTTCGATTATTTTGTAAAAAAACATTATAAAAAATTATTAGATAAGTTTTCTATTTCTGAGGAAGAGCTTAAAGAAGTAAATTCAGAAATTTCTAAATTAAATCCCAAACCTGGAAATTCTTATACCGGTAATAATAAAATAGCAGAACAAATTGTTCCTGATTTTACCATTATAATTACAGAAGGAAAACCTGAGTTAACATTGAACTCCAGAAATGCTCCGGAGCTTCATATCTCCAGAGAATATAATAATATGTTAAAGGGTTATGAGGATTCAAAAGACAGAAGCAAATCTCAAAAGGATGCTGTTTTATTTATCAAACAAAAGTTAGACGCTGCTAAATGGTTTATAGATGCCATTAAACAACGTCAACAAACCTTATTGGTCACTATGAATTCTATCATGAATTACCAGTATGATTATTTTTTAACTGGTGATGAGCGAAAGCTTAAGCCTATGATTTTAAAAGATATTGCTGATCAAATTGACATGGATATTTCTACGGTATCAAGAGTGGCAAACAGCAAATATGTTTCTACTCCTTACGGTATCAGGTTAATTAAAGATTTTTTCTCAGAGTCAATGAAAAATGACCGGGGAGAAGATGTTTCTACACGGGAAATTAAAAATATTCTGGAAAATATAATTGCAGAGGAGGATAAACACAATCCTCTTACTGATGAAAAACTATCAAAATTATTAAAGAAAAAAGGATATCCTATTGCAAGGAGAACTATAGCTAAATATCGGGAGCAATTAGATATTCCTGTAGCTCGTTTAAGAAAAGAGATTTAAATGAGTTGGCAAAAATTTATATCTGCTATCCTTCATCCTGTGGTGATGCCAACAACAGGAATATTGATGTATTTCTTAGCAATTCCTAACACTATTTCTATAAAGCAACAAATATATTTATTAAGTATCGTTTTCTTAACTACTTACATATTGCCTGTGTTATCATTAATTTTTTTAAAATTAACGGGCAAGATAAATTCTTTTAATGTTAGCACCATTCAGGAACGAAAGATACCATTGTTTATAATGATGTGTATTTTCCTGATGTTAGGGATTTTTTTTTCTGATATATCAATTGTCAGAGATTTGTCTTATTTGTTTTTTGGCACTTTGTTAGGTTTAATGATAGTTTACTTGTTATTTTTTATTAAATACAAAACAAGTTTACACCTTCTTTCGATGGGGAGTGCCATTGGTTTTTTTATTGTGCTTCAATTAATTTATCACATATCATTGCTGTCTGTAATACTTGTTTTTATCTTATTTTCGGGATTGTTAGCTACCTCTAGATTAGATCTTAAAGCTCATACTCCTAAAGAAGTTTATATGGGCTTTTTTACAGGTTTGTTAAGTCAATTAATTATCTATTATAGTCTATAACAAATAAAAAATCAAACCAAATTTCGTTATTTTAGAGTTTACCTTTTCATTGCTAATGAATGCATTTTTATATACTGGGGTTAAACCATGATATACGTATAAATTAAAAGCACCATAACCTATTGAGAGTTCTAAACCTGTTTGTAATTTATTAAAGATAGAAATATTATTAAATTCGAAAGAAATGTTTCTTTCTACATAACGAAAACTATTTGATACATTGTAGTTTATTTTAACTCCACCATAAATTCTCCAAAACAAATATGTAAGTGCATCAGAAGTTCTCCAACGGAGTTGCATGGGAAATTCTATAGTATGCAACCTAAGTTTATTACCGTTTATACTGCTTGCCAACCGGACAGTATTATCATTAGTAACTTGTAAGTCATGATTAATTAAACTAAAGCCATACCCTAATCCAGCACCAACAGAAATACTCCCTTTTCTATTCAAGGGAATATCTTTTATATACCCTGATGATAAACTATACGAAAAACCGGTACTCCCGGCATTAGATGGTTGATTACGCATGATATCGTAACTAACACTTAAATATAGCTGATCTTCCCAATATTTATCTCCGGATTTTAACGAGTAAACTTGTGATATGCATGGCAGTGTTATCAATAAAAATAAAATGAGAAACTTATATCTCATGAGCTGAATATAAAGTTTTTAAATCAAAAAAAGAGCAATTTAAAAATTGCTCTTTTGTATATAAATAATATATATTTTATTTAGATATACTGCTTCCTTTGTGAGTTGATAAACTTAATTTAAGTGCATTAACGTCTCTTAGTTTTAAGCGAATATCTGTCAATGTACCTATATTCATCTTTTTATCAGCTTTAATAGAAGTAGTCATTTTTGGATGATGTTCTTCCGGAACATCCAATCTTGAATTAATAATAAATGCAGGAATATCATCAGCAGTTGCTATTTTATCATTAAGCTGAATACTATTGTATTTAGTACCATATTTCTTCTCTTTGGCTTTACCAACATATATTGTTGTCACTAAACTTTTTTGTTCAAGTTTTTTTACTTCGGTTGCACTTGGTAAACCAGGAGCTTCAATCTGTAAATCTGATTCTCTCATTACTGTAGTAACCATAAAGAAAAACAGTAACATAAAAACAATGTCAGGTAATGAAGCTGTAGATATAGCTGGTTGGCTTGATTTTTTCTTTTTAAATTTAGACATAATTTACTCTTATTTATTATCCTCTGAATCTAAATCTGTGATTATCTGTGGATAAGAGGCTTTAATTTTTTTAACTTTTTTCTCCAGATTTTTATTTTTATTACCACTCTTTTTAAATTCTTTTTCTATCTCGGTAAAAGATTTGTTATACTCTTTAAGCGACAGGGCATTTCTCAATTCGGTATATGCTCTTCTTAATTCATCCTGAACGGTAATATATGTTTCATAATCAGAAGCTCTGTCACTTTCAATAGATATGACCGCTTTGTTTGGGTGATCCGAAGATTCAGGATCTCTGCTCCCTGTACAATAATCACATTCTTTGCCTCTGTTTTCTCCCGGCATCGGGTTGCCAATACCTCCACCATTATCAATAAATTTAAAGGTCGCATCTTTTAAATCTTTTAATTCCATCACATCACCATCAACAAATAACTCATTGTTTCTATTGATACTGATTTGAAAGATATTTTTTTCTTTAATCTTGGGTGGCTCGTAATTCTTTGGAGGTTTTTCGGGTAGTTTCATAGAAACTCCCGAATCAACATCCATAGTTGTTGTTACAAGGAAAAAGATAAGTAACAAGAAAGCTATATCTGCCATAGAACCTGCATTTATTTCCGGGTTTTCTCTTCTTGCCATTATATATATTATTTTATTAATCCTTTAAGTAAATCAAATATAAAGAAAAATCCTCCTAATAGTAATAATATAAGGCTTGCCCAAATACCAGTGCTGGTTAATTTTGATACAGAGCTGTTTGTTATAGCAATTACTTTTGTTCCTGCAGAGTTTATTACTTCATCCGGCTTAGCAACTAAATATGAAATTAAAAGTATTCCTCCTAATCCCAGCAAGCCAATTAATGCTTTTTTAAAGGCTCCCGGTTTTTTAAATAATCCCAGTAACGAAGTGATTACAGCTGTTAATACTGCAACAACTAATAAGATAAATGAAAAATCTACCAAATTAGAAACTGCTTCAGTTAGTTTAGCTCTTTCCTCCTCATCCGCTGATGCAACTAATAAAAATAATGCAATTCCAGCTAATGAGAGTACAGCTATTAAAATTGTTAAAAACTTCTTAGTCATAATCTGAATCACTTTTTATATTTAGCTAATAAGTCTATTAAAGAAATAGAAGCATCCTCCATATTATTAACTATACTATCTACTTTTGAAACAATATAATTATAAAATATTTGTAATATGATAGCAACTATTAATCCAAAAACAGTAGTTAACAGTGCTATTTTGATACCTCCTGCTACTACTGCCGGAGAAATGTCGTTAGCTATTGCAATTTTATTAAAAGCATCAATCATACCAATTACAGTTCCCATAAAACCCAACATTGGTGCTAAAGCGATAAATAAGGAAATCCAGGAAATATTTTTCTCCAATAATCCCATTTGGACTCCTCCATACCCGACAACAGCTTTTTCAGCCGCATCTAAGCCTTCACCTGCTCTTTCCAAGCCTTGATAGAAAATTGACGCAACGGGACCTTTTGTATTTCTACAAAACTCTTTGGCCGCTTCAACTCCTCCTGAGCTTAATGCATCATCTACTTTAATCACTAATTTTTTAGTATTTGTAGTTGCCATATTCAAATAGATAATTCTTTCTATTGCTATGGCTAAACCTAAAATTAAAGTTACTAATACAATTCCCATAAAACCGGGACCTCCTTCTATAAAGTTTTGTTTTAATATTTGATGAAAGGTTTTTTCTGCTTCTTCCTGTAAAGCAAAAATTGGCTGACCAACTCCAAAGAACATAAATCCTGTAAGGGTCAGGATGTTTACTACTTTTTTCATTCTGTTATAATAATTTAGATAGTTAATGTGTTAAAAATACAAATTTTTAATGTGAAAATAGGTTAGTTTCATTCATAGAATTATAAATATAAAGATGGATATTCCTAGTTTTCGAAAGCCAATTAACAAAAAAATGTTGGTTTAATAAAGAAAAACAACCTAATTATTAAAAAAAAATATGTTTTTTTTGAAGTATTCAAGAATATCTCTGTTTTATTGAGAAAATGTTAAAGTATTTTTAACTTATTTCTCCTCTCAGAGGAGTTTCAAAATAATATTTGAATTGCTCCTGAGTTAAATCTTTACCTAATAAATACATCATTTTAGCCACTGCTGTTTCTGTAGTAATATCTTTCCCATTAATAATTCCCATTTTTTTTAAATCTGTACTCGTTTCATACAATCCTAAAATTACACTTCCGCCAATGCACTGAGTTATATTTACTATTCTTATCCCGTTTTCTATAGTTTCTCTGAGCAAATTTATAAACCACTTTTCTGTAGGAGCATTTCCGGAACCGTAGGTTTCTAATAGCAAGCCTTTCAGGTTTTTAATTTTCAACACAGCTTCTACAACTTTTTTAGTAATTCCCGGAAAAAGTTTTAAAACAGCAACATCGTTTACTAGGTTTTTCTTAACAATTAATTGTTTTTTATTTTTATTTTCTGCTAACAATAAGTACTTATTAAAATGCAAGTGTACACCGCTTTCTGCCAGAGGAGGATAATTGGTTGATGAAAAAGCCTCAAATTGTTCTGCATTAACTTTAGTTGTTCTGTTGGCTCTGTACAATTTATACTCAAAGTATAAGCCTACCTCTCTAATTACAGGAACTCCTTTTTCGGTGGCACAAGCAATTTCAACAGAAGTGATTAGATTTTCTTTCGCGTCAGTCCTTAAATCTTCAATTGGTAATTGTGATCCTGTAAAAATTACAGGTTTTTGTAAATTTTCAAGCATAAAACTTATAGCAGATGATATATATGACATTGTATCGGATCCTGTTAAAACTACAAAACCATCATATTTTTTATAATTATCTTCAATAATCTCTGCAATTTTTATGTAGTAGCTCAAATTCATGTTTGAAGAATCAATAGGATTATGAAACGAAATAGAGTGTACATTGCAATTCAATTGCTTTAACTCAGGTATTTTTTCAATAATTTGATTAAAATCGAAAGGTTTAAGCACATTCGTTTTATAATCTTTTATCATACCTATTGTACCTCCGGTATATACCAATAATATGCTGGGTTTATTTGTCATTTTGTCAACTTTTAAAATTATTCATTGAAATGGAATGATTTATGTGGTAAATTTACCAAACAAATTAAATAACAAAAGTAAAAGTATAATTATGGGAATAGGTATAGAATATTATATAATCATCGGAATTATATCTCTTTTTAGCTGGATTGTTAGTAACACTCTAAAAAGAAAATTTAAAAAATACTCCAAAGTTCATTTAAGAAATGGAATGAGCGGAGCAGAAATTGCTTTAAAAATGTTAACTGATCATGGAATTTCTGATGTTGAGGTAATATCAACACCCGGTATGTTAACAGATCATTACAATCCAAAAAATAAAACTGTTAATTTAAGTGAAACCGTTTACAATCAAAGAAGTGCAGCCGCAGCCGCAGTTGCTACTCATGAAGTAGGACACGCAATACAGCATGCAAGAGCTTATAAATGGCTTACTATGCGTTCTAATTTAGTACCTGTAGTAAACATTTCTTCTAAATTTTCTCAATATCTGATAATGGGAGGTTTAATTCTAGGTGCAGCATCTGCTTTGGGTTATTGGGTTTTAATCATTGGTATTCTATTAATGGGAATAGCGACATTATTCAGCTTCATAACGTTGCCTGTTGAATATGACGCCAGTAACAGAGCATTGGCCTGGTTAGAAAGAAAACATGTTGTTACTCGGGAAGAATTGGCAGGCTCTAAAGATGCTTTAAAATGGGCAGCAAGAACTTATTTAGTTGCAGCTTTAGGATCTCTTGCTATGTTATTGTATTGGGTTATGCGATTAATGGTTGCTGGTAGAGACTAGCTTATCTTAAATAAATAAAAAGAAAAGATCGCACTTCTTAACTTTAAGATTATTTTTCAATTAACTAAACCTGAAACACAAAATGTTTTATACTTTCAGGTAACGAAATCAATTTTGTTCTTCAAATCAGGAGTTTGTCCCGTTTACCCTATTAATGTAAACTTTATGCTTTACAATCTCTTTTTTCGAGCTTCATAAACAAATCCCACAACACTACACCACAACTAACAGAAATATTTAATGAATGTTTGGTTCCTGATTGAGGAATTTCAACACATATATCTGATGCAGAAACTACTTCTTGTTGCACCCCTCTTACTTCATTTCCAAAAATTACAGCATATTTCTGACCTTCTTCCACCACAAAATCATTCAACATCATACTATTCTCAACTTGCTCAATGGATATTACTTTTATGCTTTCCTCTTTCAGTATTTTAACCAATTCAAGAGTGTTTTCCATATACTCCCAATCCACAGATTCTGTTGATCCTAAAGCTGTTTTATGAATTTCTTTATTCGGTGGTGTTGCTGTAATTCCGCACAAATAAATTTTTTCAATTAAAAAAGCATCCGACGTTCTAAATACCGAACCTATATTATTCAAACTTCTAATATTGTCTAATATGACAATTATCGGTGTTTTTCCGGCTTCTTTAAATTCTTTTACCGAAATTCTTTCTAATTCGCTGTTCTTTAATTTACGCATACTCAGTCAACAGTGTTCAATCATCAGGTATTTTTAATTCACTATGCAGTGATTCCTTAGAACAAATAGTAAACTATTAAAAAACTACTAATTATCTGCTTACTATCTGCTGAAAATAATCAACTCTTCACACTTTTTTCTATCTTAGCAAAACTAACTTAAAATTTATAAACTTGGCAAAAGAAAAGGCAAAAAAGATAACTCCATTAATGCAACAATACAACGGAATTAAAGCCAAATATCCAAATGCTATGTTGCTCTTTCGCGTGGGTGATTTTTATGAAACTTTTGGAGAAGATGCTATTAAAGCATCTGAGGTGCTGGGCATTTTATTAACCAAACGCGGGAATGGCAGTAAAAATGAAACTGAATTGGCTGGCTTTCCCCACCATTCGTTGAATACACATTTACCTAAGTTAGTAAAAGCCGGTCATCGGGTAGCTATTTGTAATCAACTTGAAGATCCGAAAATGACTAAAAAAATTGTAAAACGTGGAGTAACTGAACTAGTAACCCCGGGAGTTGCTTTAAATGATGAAGTTTTACAATCGAAAACCAATAATTTCTTAGCCTCTGTTCATTTCAGTAAAAAGCAGTTAGGTATTTCTTTTCTGGATGTATCTACAGGTGAGTTTCTAGTGGCACAAGGTAATGAATCATATATTGATAAGTTACTGCAAAATTTTTCACCTAGTGAGATATTAATTCAAAAACAGTATAAACAACGTTTTTTAGAACAGTTTACCAATAACTTTCATACCTTTTACCTGGAAGACTGGGTCTTTCAAAAAGATTATGGATACGAAACATTAACTAATCACTTTAAAGTTAAAAACTTAAAAGGCTTTGGTATTGAAGATATTGTATCCGGAATCGTTGCAGCCGGAGCCATAATGTATTATCTGTCAGAAACACAACATAACAAAATTGACCACATACAACCGGTAACTCGAATTGCAGAAGGTAGTTATATTTGGATGGATCGCTTTACCGTTCGAAACTTAGAATTATACGGCGGAAATTCGGTAAATTCTGTTTCATTATTAGATGTAATCGATAAAACAATCTCCCCTATGGGAGGGCGTTTATTAAAACGTTGGCTGGCACTTCCGCTAAAAAATACAGAAGCTATTAGGGAGCGTCATGAATTGGTGAAGTTTTTAATTGATAACGATGGATTTTATGAAACCACATCCTTCCAGTTAAAACAAATCTCTGATATTGAACGATTGATTTCCAAAGTGGCAACAGGTAAAGTTTCTCCCAGAGAAATGATGTTACTTAAAAATTCTTTAAAGGCTATTCTCCCTGTAAAAGCAATTGCAGAAAGTAGTAAAAATAAAGCAGCAGAATTATTAGGAAAGCAATTACACGATTGCCATGAAGTAATTGAAAAAATCAGTTACAATATTTCTGAAAACGCTCCTGTAAATATTAACAAAGGAAATGCAATTGCAAATGGCGTTTCTGAAGAATTGGATGAATTAAGAAATATTACAAACTCCGGAAAAAAGTATCTCGATGATATGCTGACTCATGAAACGGAACGTACCGGAATTCCGAGCCTTAAAATAGCATTTAATAATGTTTTCGGATATTATATCGAAGTTCGGAACACACATAAAGACAAAGTTCCGGAAGGATGGATTCGAAAACAAACATTAGTTAATGCCGAACGGTATATCACAGAAGAACTTAAAGAATATGAAACTAAAATCTTAGGTGCTGAAGAAAAAATTCAAACTTTAGAAGTTGAGTTGTTTGGAAAATTAATTCAGGATATCATTGGTTATGTAGAGCATATACAAGAAAATGCACGAATTATAGCTAAAATTGATTGTTTACTCTCTTTCGCAAAATTAGCAATGGATAACAATTACGTGCGACCTTCAATAGATGAAAGTACCGATATTGAAATTAAGAATGGTCGTCATCCTGTAATTGAAAAACAATTGCCAATTGGCGAACAATATATCGCCAATGATGTGGTTTTGAACCGTAATCAACAACAAATTATTATGATTACGGGACCGAATATGTCGGGTAAATCTGCTATACTTCGTCAAACGGCATTAATCGTTTTACTGGCACAAATGGGAAGTTACGTGCCTGCCCGACAAGCCAGAATTGGAGTTGTAGATAAAATTTTTACCCGGGTAGGTGCCAGTGATAATATTTCGATGGGAGAATCAACTTTCATGGTAGAAATGAATGAAACAGCTTCTATTTTAAATAATATTTCTGAAGGTAGTTTAGTACTGTTAGATGAGATTGGTCGTGGTACTTCAACTTACGATGGAATTTCGATTGCCTGGGCCATTGCTGAATATTTGCATGAACATCCGTCAAAAGCAAAAACCTTATTCGCTACACATTATCATGAGTTGAATGAAATGACTACTGCCTTTGAACGTATTAAGAATTTTAATGTATCGGTAAAAGAGTTAAAAGATAGTATTATTTTCTTACGCAAACTGGTTGCCGGTGGAAGCAATCATAGTTTCGGAATTCATGTTGCTAAATTAGCGGGAATGCCAAATATCGTAATTCACAGAGCAAACAAAATTCTAAGAAAATTAGAAGATAATCACTCTCATAAAGAAGTAGAAGAAACTTTAAAAGAAGTACAGCATCAGGATATGCAGATGAGTTTTTTTCAATTAGACGATCCTTTGATGGAGAATCTCCGTGAAGAAATTTTAGCCACCAATATCGATGCCTTAACTCCTATAGAGGCGTTAATGAAACTGAATGAGATTAAGCGAATGCTGATAAAGAAGTAGTGTACCTTTAAGCTCGTAATTTTATAGAATATCTATATTGGGAAACGCTGTTATAAATCAGAAACTTTTGGAAACGATTAAACTATTTAATTCATCTCGGTTTTCGAATATCGCAATATTTAATAATAGATATTTTTTACTATGGGATGTTTAAGTATTTATGTGTTTGTAGTGAAATTTTCCATTTAGGATTCTGCATTACATATTCAATAATTAAAGGAATCATAGTCTTACGCTTACTCCATTCCGGTTGTAAAAACAACAGGCATACGTCATTTACTTTAGTTGCTTGCTCTTCAGCAAACTCAATATCGTGTTTATTGTGAATAATCATTTTAAGTTCATCAGCCTCCTCATAAGCTCTTTCTAACGGAAGTTTTGTTTTCTTTGGAGATAAGCAACACCAATCCCAGGTTCCGGAAAATTTATAAGAACCTGAAGTTTCAATATGAGTTTTAATTTTTTGAGAATGCAATTGCTCTGTAATATAATCCAGACTCCACATTAATGGTTCTCCTCCGGTAACAACAACCGTTCCGGCATACTGTTTCGCATTTGCAACAATAGTATCGGTTTGTGTAGGCGGATGCAGGTCGGCGTTCCAGCTTTCTTTAACGTCACACCAGTGACAACCCACATCACAACCGCCAATTCTAATAAAATAAGCAGCGGTACCTGTATAAGTGCCTTCTCCTTGAATAGTAAAGAATTCTTCCATTAATGGAAGCATTTTCCCTTCTTTAATTAGCTTCCGGGCTTTTAAATCCATTTGACTTTACTGCTATAACATCAATTTCAATTTTTGCTCCTGAGAGCAAATCAGCTGCAAATGTAGTTCTTGCAGGTTTATTTTCAGGGAAATATTCACGGAAAATTTTATTAAACGCTGCAAAATCATCCGTTGCAGATAAAATAACAGTGCATTTTACTACATATTCTAAATCAGAATCATGAATTTTTAATACTTCTTTAATATTTTCCAAAGCTTGTCGGGTTTCAGGTTGAATACCTCCTTCAGGAAACTTACCTGTATCAGGGTTTATACCTACTTGTCCTGCCAGATATAATATGTTTCCTGCTTCAACTGCATCCGAAAAAGGAGCATTTTTTTTGCGTTCCAACTTCGAAGAATGAAAAATTAAAGCACTTTTTCCGGATTGATTTTCACAAGAGAACCCCGTAATAAAGATGAGTAATATGATAATAACCACTGACAGACGTTTCATAATAATAAATTTTATTTTGATACCTAAATTATTAAAAAGTTAGAAAATAAAAAAATAGTGTTGGAAATATTTCCAACACTATTTTTTTATTGAAAGGAAAGAAAATTTTAGTTATCTCTCCCTAAAATTTCTACTTTTTTCAATTTTAAAATATTGGCAATATCCGTGGATTTAAAAACTACTTTTATTTGAACTTTTCCTGGATTTGTTACTGTTAAATCTTTAAATATTTTTTTTGTTCTCCAACATTCTTCAGATGAAGTTCCAACAATTGTATGTCCTAAACTCTCATCATCAATCAGAATATAATTTCCAACATTTACTATTTTCCAATATATATCTATATACTCACTATCAGAAATATTTCCTTCATTTTCTAAAACGACAGATAAGTGATTCTGATCAAATGCTGAAACATCTATTTCTTCAGATTCCCATTCTAATTCTCCTCCTGTATTAGCAACATTAAATGAAGGAGCATATACATTTGTTATTGAATTTTGAACAGAAGCAATAATTGTATTGCTTGTACTAACACCAGTTGAATTTATTTGCCATTTTGTAAATGTGTTATTGTAATCGCCGTTATCAGTGATTGCTCCGGAGTTCACTGTAATTCCCGTTTCGTTAGTATAACCGGCAAAATCTTCAACCCAAATAGAATTAGAGGCGGGAAAGAAAGTTGTTGTTTGACTGTAAACAGATACATGCATAACAACAGTAAGTAGCGTAGGTATAATTAAATGTTTCATTTTTCTGAATTATTCGTTAACAATTAGTTTTTTAGTACTTTGACTTAAATCCTGATTAATAATTTTAACAAAATAAATTCCTTTGCTAAAATTAGACAGGTTTATGGTATAGTTTTTTTGATTTATCTGATTTTCAGTATAAATCAACTGACCGTTTGTTGTATATATTTTAATGGTCTCCAGTTGATTTAATGCTTTAATATTCAGGTAATCATTTGAAGGATTAGGATGAATAGTAAAAGCACTTAATGAATCTTCGGATACCCCCAGAGCAGTTGGGACTCCATATACTTTTACATCATCCAAAATAAAATTCTCTGAAGAAGCTCCGTTTCTGAAAGTGACTTTAATTTTTAAAGAATTCGCATTGTCTGCTACAGCAAAATAGATATTCTGTTCCTGAAAATCAATATCGGAGTTACAGTCAGAAGAAAATGTGGTATCCCCTACAAATGTATGGTCATCATTTCCCAGGCTGTTCCAGTTGTTTATACGGGTATAATTCACCCCATCATCAACACTGTAATAAACATCAATATAATCACTGCCTTCATGATCGCCTTCTTCCTGAATTGTCATAGTTACGCTGACATTACTGTGTCCTGAAATAGTAATATTTTCAGTAATCCAGTTTATATGCCCTCCTTCCGGTGTTACAATTTCAGTACCGTGGGTATCCTGTACTCGAAAATGAGGTTCTAAATAAGCATTTGTACGAAAAACAGCCGCATAATCCGAAAAATTTTGCATTGAAGCGTTAGACGCATCGATTGTCCACTTTGTAAAGGAAGAAGTATAGTCTCCCATATAAAGCCAGCTGTTCGTTAAATTGTCACTATCATTCTCCCCTTCGATACCTGATGGAATTTGATAACCATTAAAATTCTCTTCCCAAATCAAAGTATATGTTTGTGCAAAAGAAAACCGGAAAAACAATAGCATGGATAAAAAAAATAATTTTTTGTTCATTATGTTATGATATTTAAGTTATTTAATAAAAGGGGAAGATACAAAAATAAATTTATAATCTCAATAAAAAATTAATATCTTAATTTCAGTTTCTCTAAATTTACAAAATTAAAATTTATGCTATTTAAAATAAATGGCGAAAATTATATACATTTAAGAAAAAGAATCCCCGATATCAGAAGAATCACACGTCAGATTTCAGTTGTGAAAGTTTTAACCGACTCGTTCATTCGTGAAACTCCTGAAATTTAAAAAAATATTATACACTAAAAAGGCGAGGAAGACGTTACGGAATAAAGAAATTAATTTACATGGAAAAAATATTTAAAATATTAAGATTATAATAAAATGGCATGGATCAAAGATTAAATATAGTTGGACTTGGCGTAAATGATTTAGAAATTGCTTCTGATTTTTACGAAAATAAATTTGGTTGGGAAAAAATGAAATCTAGCAATGATGATATCAAGTTTTTTCAACTAAACGGTATTCTTTTATCACTTTACCCAAGAGAAAAATTAGCCGAAGACGCGACTGTAAGCTCCGATGGTCATGGTTTTAAAGGTTTTACTTTAGCCTACAATACCAGGACAAAGCAAGAGGTTGATGCCTTGATTGAAACTTTAGAGCATAAAGGTGTTAAAATTGTAAAAAGACCTGAAGAAGTTTTTTGGGGAGGATACAGTAGTTATGTGACCGATATGGATGATAACCTTTGGGAAATTGCTTTCAATCCATTTTTACCTTTGGATGAAAAGGGAAATGCAATAGAAGAATCTGAATAAATGAAAGAGTATAGAAATATTTGATGAACGATTTAAAACAAATAACGGATTAAATATATTGTCCACTTTCAGAGAAATAAATGCCATCAGTAAAATTGAAACCTCATTCTCCTCGGCAACTATATTTATAGATGATTTAAACGCAATCATTGCTATTGATAAAGAAGAACTTGGTTCAGAGGAATTTAATATGAAAAAAATAAACATTGAGCAAATTCCCGATTTAGCCGGAGTGAAATCCTTTATCGTTTGGTTTAACTAAGTATGAAAACCCGGTAGCCGAGACTTTTTATTCCTCTTCAATTTATCATAATTATAAGTTTATATTTGCACATCGAATCCGAGAACATGAAATACGTAAAAAATATATTGGAAACTATTGGTAATACTCCTTTGATACAAATTAATAAGCTTGCCCGGGAGTTACCTTGTTTATTATTAGCAAAATACGAAACATTTAACCCCGGAAATTCTGTAAAAGACAGGATGGCTTTAAAAATGACAGAAGATGCAGAAGCAGACGGCAGACTGCGGTCGGGAGGAACCATTATTGAAGGAACATCAGGTAATACAGGTATGGGGCTGGCATTAGCTGCTATTATAAAAGGGTATAAATGTGTGTTTGTAGTAACTGATAAACAAAGTAAAGAGAAAACAGATATCCTCAAAGCTGTCGGAGCAAAAGTTCTTATATGCCCCGCCAATGTCCCTCCTGATGATCCCCGGAGCTATTACTCAGTATCGAGAAAACTAGCTGAGGAAACAGAAAATGCCTGGTATGTTAACCAATATGATAATCCAAGCAATGCAAAAGCACATTATGAGAGTACAGGCCCTGAAATATGGGAACAAACCGAAGGAAAAATAACCCATTTTATTGCAGGTGTCGGCACCGGAGGAACTATTTCCGGAGCAGGTAAATATCTGAAAGAACAAAATCCTGATGTTAAAATATGGGGAGTGGATACTTATGGATCCGTCTTTAAAAAATATCATGAAACAGGAATCTTTGATGAGAATGAAATATACCCCTATGTTACAGAAGGAATAGGGGAAGATATTTTGCCTCAGAACGTTGATTTTAATGTTATTGACGGTTTTACTAAAGTAACTGATAAAGATGCCGCAGTTTACACACGGTTACTGGCTAAAAAAGAAGGAATGTTTCTGGGAAACTCAGCAGGAGCAGCAATGAAAGGGGTACTGCAATTAAAAAAACACCTTAATAAAGATGATGTAGCAGTTGTGCTTTTCCACGACCACGGAAGTCGTTATGTAGGTAAAATGTTTAATGATGACTGGATGCGCAAAATGGGATATATCGACTAGAATAAAACCCTCTCCGAAAAAGTTAAAAAGCAAAAAGACTAACATTCTAAAAAAACCAATACCTCTTAATACGAAATATAAAAACACCCTAAAATTGTATCCCGTTACCTATGGCTCTCGCAATAAATAAGTTAAGGTCTGTAATCTGCACCTCGCCATTCATATCGGTATCGCTCCCGAAATATCCTGACTGCCCGATGCGGGTCGTCGCAACGTTATAGTCTCCTGTCTGCACCTGGTTGTTGCCGTCCGCATCTCCCGCAAATAAAGCATATTTTCCCGAACTTACTTCCGCCATGGCATTGGTACCTCCGGTAACGTTTGTCGCAACGGTAAAGTCTATGGTGGTTGCTGTGGCACTTAAAGTCAGGGCGGTGGCTGTGACCACAGCAATATGGTTTCTGTGGTTGACGCTTACATAATAATCTCCGCCCGTGCCGTTTATCGTTACATCGGAAGTCCCGTCGGGGGCTACAATGTCTCCGTCACGCTGAATCAGTGCCGATGCAGTGGTTAGTGCTTGGGTAATATCGGAGCTGTTACGTAATTCTATCTGTACCCAGTCCACAATATCGTCATCATCATCGGCATTATCAAAAATACCGGTATCGGTTACGGTGGCTCCGTCGTTATAAGGAGAAGTTAGAGGGATTCTGTCGCCCCCCCCCCCCCCCCGTTCGTAAATCATCACTCATCAAACCGGTAGTGCTGTTATAAGGTCCCTGTAACAAGGCATTGGCAGCAATGATCACAACATTGGGTGTAGAACGTTCATAGCTGAACCCTCCTCCGTTACTATTGCCATCCCCATCTCCTGCAGTCCAGGAGAGAAATTTGATATCAATATAAATATCATCGGTAATAAGATGAAGTACCATATTTCTGTCGTCAACAATATTTTCAAAGTTTCCGCTTCCTATTAAGTCGGATAACCTTTTATAGGTTAAAGAAGTATAGTTTTCTGTTGTGCCATAAGCCCATTCCGTACCTGTTGGTCTGGGATCATAAGAATATCCGGTATCTCCTTCGGAATCTGATTCTACAAGAATATTGAATATGCCCCTGCCACCTTTTCTTGTTATCGAAACCTTATCGGTAATTCTGTCTTGATTAGTCGCCAGATTCCAGTCAGCATTATCGGCTTTTGTAAATGTTATTTTAGGACCTTTCCAAATCGTTTGGGTATTCAGCGTAAAATGAAAGCTAAATGCCACAATGCAAATAAATATAATCTTTATTTTCATCGTACTGTATATTTTAAAATTGCTAATATATTTATTTTATATTTATTTATCAAGTATTTTGAAAGCTTTAAAGTTGAATTATTCAAAAAGATAAGAGGTACAAAGACTACTATTTTAAAAAGTACCGTACCTCTTATCCGAAATATAAAAAAACACTAAAATTGTATTCCGTTACCTATAGCTCTCGCAATAAACAAGTTAAGATCTGTAATCTGCACCTCGCCATTCATATCGGTATCACTCCCGAAATACCCCGACTGCCCGATGCGGGTCGTCGCAACGTTATAATCTCCTGTCTGCACCTGATTGTTGCCGTCTGCATCTCCTGCAAATAAGGCGTATTTTCCGGTACTTACTTCCGCCATGGCATTGGTGCCGCCGGTAACGTTTGCCACGGCGGTAAAGTCTATGGCAGTTGCTGTCGCACTTAACCTCAGGGTGGCGGCTGTGACCGCAGCAATATGGTTTCTGTGATCGACGCTTACGTAATAATCTCCGCCCGTGCCGTTTATCGTTACATCGGAAGTCCCGTCGGGAGCTACAATGTCTCCGTCACGCTGAATGAGTGCCGATGCAGTGGTTAGTACTTCGGCAATATCGGAGCTGTTGCGTAATTCTATCTGTACCCAATCCACAATATCGTCATCATCATCGGCATTATCAAAAACAGCGGTGCCGGTTACCGTTGTTCCGTCATTATAAGGAGAGGTTAAGGGGATTCTGTTTGCCATTCGTAAATCATCATTCATCAAATCGGCAGTGCTGTTATAAGGACCCTGTAACAAGGCATTGGCAGCAATGGTTAAACAGCTATAGGTATCTCCTGTAATAGTCCAACCATAATTCCCGGTAAGAATATCTCTTCCTGCTTTTCCTGCACAGTAGGTTACAGGAGGTGCTAAGAAGGTAACTCCGTTTTGTAAGACAAGTTCAGACCATCCTGATAACAATTTCTCATAGTTTTGTCTGCTAAAACTAGTAGCATCCTCAAACATCCATCTCATATTGGTTACGTTTGCTACATTCCAGGTGCTGATATCGCTGTTAAAATTTCCGGCACCATCAAACATAGTCTCCATATCGGTTACATTTGTCACATTCCAGGTGCTGATATCGCTGTTAAAATTTCCGGCACCATGAAACATACTCTCCATATCGGTTACATTTGCCACATTCCAAGTGCTTACATCCCCGTTAAAATTACGAGCGTTATAAAACATCCATCTCATATCGGTTACATTTGCCACATTCCAGGTAGCTAAGTTAGCGTTAAAATTCTCAGCCTCATAAAACATGGAATTCATATTGGTCACGTTTGCCACATTCCAGGTACTTACATCTCTGTTAAAATTTCCGACACCATCAAACATCCTCTCCATATCGGTTACCTTGCTTAGATTGGGAACTCCCGCTTCAAGAGCAATATTCATATTGATACAGCCTTCAAAAGCTTTGTTCATGGACGTCCAGACAATCGTTCCCCAGTTTTCTATGGTGGTTAGTTTCCCGGGGTTATTGCTATTGGCAAATTGTATTTGTAACTCATTTTTTGTATTAGTACTGTTGGGGCGTATGGCAATGGTATGGATTCCCGCACTGCCTAAATCGAGGGTTTGTGTCCCTGTAAGATTTAGTCTGTCAAAAGTACCATCGTTGTTGGTATCCACATCATACACTCCTGCAACTACGGGCAGGGTAATTGAAGTGCTGTTGGCATCATCAACTTCAGTATTCCAGGTAGTTACAAAATGATTTACATTTTTTATAAACGCCAGCACACTGCCGTCGGTATTATCCCTTCCCGGGGAAAAACGAACGGCATTGGTTGTAATGGTGGTGTGTTTTACAAAATCACCTGTAAAGTCAGGATTTCTGGCTATGGATTGATTATCTCCGGCTTCTGTGCCGTAGGTTACTGTTTTAATGACCGTACCGGAGGCATCTTTCAGGGTAACGGTATCGCCGTCGTCATCCAGAGATAAACTCCCGGTGGTAGCTGCTTGCACCACTCCCGGGATGCTTGTCAGTGTACCTCCTCCGAAAACAACCAGAGAGCCTCTGGTGGGAATGATTGTTCCCTGCAGAAAAGTATGCCTGTCCTGATCAGCATCTGCCAGTTTCCATCCGGTAAGATCGATGGCTGTTTCGGTGGTATTATACAGTTCTATAAACTCATCCTGCAGGAGGTTTCCCGTTCCGTCACCGTTGGCATCTCCGACAAGCGTATTTAAAGGGTCTGCAAAAATTTCATTAATCACAAGTGCATTGGATGCGGGTGTAGAACGTTCATAGCTGAACCCTCCTAAATTCAATGAAGGGTCACCGTTATTACTGGTCCAGGAGAGAAATTTGATATCAATATAAATATCATCGGTAATAAGATGAAGTACCATATTTCTGTCGTCAATAATGTTTACAAACTGACCACTTCCTATTAAGGTACTCAAATTTACATAGGTTAGAGAAGCGTAATTTTCTGTTGTGCCATAGGCCCATTCCGTGTCTGTTGGTATAGGATTGGAAGAATCTCCGGTATCTCCGGCATCTGCCTCTTTAATGATGTTAAATAAGCCCTCACTACCCTTTCTCGTTAACGCAACGTTATCGGTGATTTTGTCCTGATTAGCCGAGAGATTCCAGTCAACACTATTGGCTTTTGTAAATGTTATTTTGGGTCCTTTCCAAATCGTTTGGGTATTTAGAGTAAAATGGAAGCTGAATGCCACAATGCAAATAAGTATAATCTTTGTTTTCATGGTACTGTATATTTTAAAATTGCTACTATATTTATTTTGTAAATGTTACAATTAGGGTTGCTGTGTTTTTTAAAACTGTATCCCGTTACCTATGGCTCTCGCAATAAACAAGTTAAGGTCTGTAATTTGCACCTCGCCGTTCATATCGGTATCGCTCCCGAAATATCCCGACTGCCCGATGCGGGTGGCTGCAACGTTATAATCTCCCGTCTGCACCTGATTGTTGCCGTCTGCATCTCCTGCAAATAAGGCGTATTTTCCGGTACTTACTTCCGCCATGGCATTGGTGCCGCCGGTAACGTTTGCCACGGCGGTAAAGTCTATGGCGGTTGCTGTGGCACTTAAAGTCAGAGCAACAGCTGTGGACGCGGCAATATGGTTTCTGTGGTTGACGCTTACATAATAATCTCCACTCGTGCCACTTATCGTTACAACAGAAATCCCGTCGGGAGCTACAATGTCTCCATCACGCTGAATGAGTGCCGATGCAGTCGTTAGTACCTCGGTAATATCGGAGCTGTTGCGTAATTCTATCTGTACCCAGTCCACAATATCGTCACCATCATGGGCATTATCAAAAATACCGGTACCGGTCACAGATGTTCCGTCGTTGTAAGGAGAGGTTAAGGGGATTCTGTTTGCCGTTCGTAAATCATCATTCATCAAAGCGGCAGTGCTGTTATAAGGACCCTGTAGCAGAGCATCGGCGTCAATGTTTAAATCCAGACAGTCGGAGTCAAGACTGTCTCCGGTAATTGTCCAGTTATAGGTATCGGTCAGTATATCTCTGGCTGCTTTTCCAAAGCAATAATTTACAGAAGGGGCTGTGAAGGTAACTCCGTTTTGTAAGACAAGTTCAGACCATCCTGATAACAATTTCTCATAGTTTTGTTTGCTAAAACTGATAGTATTCCCTAACATACCCGTCATATCGGTTACGCTCGCCACATTCCAGCTGCTTAGATCGCCGTTAAAAACAGAAGCTCCTCCAAACATGTAGCTCATATCAGTTACGCCCGCCACATTCCAGCTGCTTAGATCGCCGTTAAAAACAGAAGCTCCTCCAAACATGTGGCTCATATCAGTTACGCCCGCCACATTCCAGCTGCTTAGATCGCCGTTAAAAACAGAAGCTCCTCCAAACATGAGGCTCATATCAGTTACGTCCGCCACATTCCAGCTGCTTAGATCGCCGTTAAAAGCAGAAGCTCCTCCAAACATCCATGTCATATCAGTTACGCTCGCCACATTCCAGCTGCTTAGATTGCCGTTAAAAACAGAAGCTCCTCCAAACATGTGGCTCATATCAGTTACGCTTGCCACATTCCACGTACTTACATCGCCGTTAAAAACGACAGCATTCTGAAACATAGAACTCATATCGGTTACGCTTGCCACATTCCACGTACTTACATCGCCGTTAAAAACGACAGCATTCTGAAACATAGAACTCATATCGGTTACGCTTGCCACATTCCACGTACTTACATCTCCGTTAAAACCGGCAGCATCCTCAAACAGGGTACTCATATCGGTTACCTTCGATACATTCCAGGTACTTACATCGCCGTTAAAAACGACAGCGTTCTGAAACATAGAACTCATATCGGTTACATTCGCCACATTCCACGCACTTACATCGCCGTTAAAAACAGAAGCCCCCTCAAACAGGGCATTCATATTGGTTACGTTCGCCACATTCCACGCACTTACATCGCCGTTAAAAACAGCAGCTCCCTCAAACATGGCATTCATATTGGTTACATTCGCCACATTCCACGCACTTAGATTCCCCGTAAACCCGGTGAGATTCTTAAACATTTCTGTCATGTCGGTTACCCTGCTCAAATCGGGAACTCCCGCTTCAAGAGCAATATTCATATTGATACAGCCTTCAAAAGCTTCGTTCATCGATGTCCAGACAATCGTTCCCCAGTTTTCTATGGTGGTTAATTTCCCGGGGTTATTGCTATTGGCAAATTGTATTTGTAACTCATTTTTTGTATTAGCGCTGTTGGGGCGTACGGCAATAGTATGGATTCCCGCACTGCCTAAATCGAGGGTTTGTGTCCCTGTAAGATTCAGTCTGTCAAAAGTACCGTCGTTGTTGGTGTCCACATCATACACTCCTGCAACTACGGGCAGGGTAATTGAAGTGCTGCTGGCATCATCAGTTTCAGTATTCCAGGTAGTTACAAAATGATTTGCATTTTTTATAAACGCCAGCACACTGCCGTCGGTATTATCTCTTCCCGGGGAAAAACGGACGGCATTGGTTGTAATGGTGGTGTGTTTTACAAAATCACCTGTAGAGTCAGGATTTCTGGCTATGGATTGGTCATCCCCGGCTTCTGCACCATAGGTTACCGTTTTAATGACTGTACCGAAAGCATCTTTCAAAGTAACGGTATCGCCACCGTCATCCAGAGATAAACTCCCGGTGGTAGCTGTTTGCACCACTCCCGGGATGCTTGTCAGTGTACCCCCCCCAAAAACAACCAGAGAGCCTTTAGCAGGAATGATTGTTCCCTGCGGAAAAGTATGCCTGTCCTGATCAGCATCTGCCAGTTTCCATCCGGTAAGGTCGATGGCTGTTTCGGCGGTATTATACAGTTCTATAAACTCATCCTGCAGGAGGCTTCCCGTTCCGTCTCCGTTGGCATCTCCGGCAGACGTATTTAAAGGATCTGCAAAAATTTCGTTAATCACAATTGGATTAGATATCGATGTAGTCGGTGTAGAACGTTCATAGCTGAAACCTCCTTCGCCACCATTGCTATCTTTACCTCCTGCAGTCCAGGAGAGAAATTTGATATCAATATAAATATCATCGGTAATAAGATGAAGTACCATATTTCTGCCATCAACAATGTTTTCAAAGTTTATTAAGGCAGGCAAATTTTGATAGGTTAAAGAAGCATAATTTTCTATTGTGCCATAAGCCCATTCCGTATCTGTTGGAGCGAGGTTTCCAGTGAGATAAGTAATTCCAGCATTTAAATCTCTAAGAATATTGAATAAGCCACCACCTCCATCCCCTCTTGTTAATGAAACGTTACCGGTAATTCTGTCCTGATTAGCCAGCGACGTGTCAGTATTATCGGCTTTTGTAAATGTCATTTTAGGTCCTCTCCAAATGGTTTGGGCATTCAGCAGGGTAAAACTGAAGCTGAATGCCACAATGCAAATAAGTATAATCTTTGTTTTCATCGTACTGTATATTTTATATATTTTCAGAAAGCTAAGATACTTATTTTTTTTAATTTGACAATCATGTAAGTGATAAAAGAATACGATATGTATCTAAATGCATTAAGGGAGTATGTGTTTTTTATTAGTTGTTTGTGAAATTAACAGGAAATTATGAGAATTCTTCCGAGGATTGTTAAAGTTGTAACGAGGGAAAAAAACAGGCTTTTGAGCAGGATTAAAGATTTTGTGTATATTAAAATCTTTCTACCTTAAAAGGAGTTATATTTAAACTTGTTTTCTTGTCTGACACTAATTCAGCTGCCAGTTTCCCTGTCGCAGGACCTAAACTCCATCCCATCATTGCATGTCCGGCAACTACCGTTACGTTCTGTGTATGATTTAATTTTCCTATATAGGGTAATCCGTCAGGAGAGCAAGGTCGTAATCCGCATTGAGCGTGTCGTTTTTCCTGCTCATTTATTTTTAATCCGGAATAATAATTCCCGGCGGCATCGGCTATTGCATTCACCCGGTTTGAATTAATGGTATGGTTAATTCCTCCTATTTCCATGGCACCCGAAAAGCGGGTAAATCCATTCATGGGAGTTACGGCAACTTTGGCTTCTGATAATATAGAAGGGATGGTAATTCCTGTATTTTTCAAGACATCTATACGGTAGCCTTTTCCTGCCTGGACAGGGATATTTACTCCTAAAACTTTCATTAAATTTTGAGACCACGCTCCTGTTGCTATCACTACCTCATCGCATTCGATACTTTCTTCCTGAGTTTTTACAAACTTCACACGATTGGATATTGTGTAAAATCCGCTTACCCGGTAATTAGTATTAAATACAATTCCTTTTTTCTCCAGACAGGATTTTAATTGTTGCATAAATTCACCAGGATTCATATGGGCATCCGTATGGTAATACACAGCTCCTTTTACGTCTGAATTAACATAAGGCTCTAAATCTTTTATTTGTTTTTCTTGTAAATGCTCGACTTTTAACCCATACTGAATGGCTTTTTTTCCAACTTTCCATTCTTCTTCTCCGGCTTGATCTGTTTTATACATCATTAATAATCCTTTACGCTGATAGTAAAAGTTAAAATCGTCAGATTGCTTTAGTTGCTCATACAATTCTCTGCTTAACAGGTTGATATCTCTAATTACCGGGATTGATTTTTTTACTTTTGCTGAAATTGCCGATTTTTTAAACAACCATGACCATTGCAAAAAATCAAAATTTAACCGTGGCTTTATATAAAACGATCCCAGTGAACTGAACATCCCCCGGATTGCTTTGGTAATCACTCCCGGTGCTGCTAATGAAATTATATGACTGGGAGTAATTAATCCTGCATTCACGAAAGAAGCTCCGGAGGTGATATCCGATTTGTCAATAATAACAACTTCGTGTCCTTCCTGCTCCAGGTAGTATGCAGTGCATAAACCGATAATTCCTGCTCCTATAACAACAACTCTTTTGCTCATATTTTACTTCCACTGAAAGTTCCATATTGTTTTACTTTGTAGCAGATGTTCTACAAAATAGTTCCAGCGTTTTTTAATAAAATACAGCCGGGCTTTGCCTCTGTATCCATGTCTTTGACCCGGTAAAATTAACAGATCGAAATCTTTATCTGCTTTTACCAGTGCTTCTGCCAGTTTAAAACTTGCTGACGGATTTACGTTTTCGTCTATTCCGCCATGTACGATTAGTAATTTTCCTTTTAAATTTCCGGCGTTGGTAATATTTGATACTTCATGGTATGTTTTATCTACCGGCCACCCCTGATACATTTCCGGCCACCATGCTTTTTCCATTCTGAAATCATGATCTGCAGAGCTTGCGACTCCCACTTTATAGAAATCTGGGAATGCTAATAAGGCTCTGCCTGTGTCAAACCCTCCTGCTGAATGACCAAAAATTCCTGCTTTGGCAACATCTATCCAAGGGTATTTCTTTGCTAGATATTTTATGACCAACACATGATCCTGCAAGTTGTTTCCCATATTTTTATAGGAATGGTCGTGAAATTCTTTTGATCTTCCCGAGCTTCCTAATCCATCTACTGAAATTACGATAAAACCAAGTTCTGCTAATGATTGATTGGCAAAAACACGATCAAAGGATTTTGGAAACATTTGTGTATGCGGTCCCGTATAGGTATGATCTATAACCGGATATTTTTTTGAAGGATTGAAATGGGTTGGCTTCCACAGGGCTCCGTAAATCCTTGTTTTTCCATCTTTTCCGACAGTGCTGAATATTTCCGGAGTTTTATAGCCTTTTGAAATTGCCTGAGAAATATCTGCTTTGGTTAATTCTGCTATTATCTTCCCGTCTTCTGCACGGCGTAAAAAAGTTTTTGTGGGAATTTCTATGGTTGAACAATTGTCTGCGAAATAATCTCCCGTTTTAGAAAAATTGACAATATGGTGTGTTTTCTCAGGGGTTAACAGCTTTAGTTTTCCATTGAAGTTTATTTTGTATAATTGTTGATGATAAGGATTGTTGCCTTGTTCTTTTCCTGAAGCCATAAAATAAATTACTTCATTTTTTGCATCAATATATTGAATAGAATTGATATAAAAATTTCCGGTAGTTAGTGGCTTTGTTTTATTGGTTTTTACATCTGATATATATAATTGACGCCAGCCGCTTCTTTCTGATAAGAAAATGATTTTTCCTTTTTCTTCTATCGCCCTGTATTCGAAGTTATCAATTCCGGTATCGCTTGTTTCTTTAATTAAAGTATGTTCTGTATTGTTCTTTAAATCAACGAGTTTTACATATTCCTTCAAAAAGCCTCTTTCTGCATAATTTGCCAGTAATTTTCCTGATTCTTTTGTCCAACTTACGTTTACTGAATTAATATGTGTTCCCCGGGGTAATGTTGATTTTACTTCTTTTTTTGTTTCGATATTAAAAAACACAGGTTTTAAATGTACCATTGCAGTATCTCCCGGAGAACCACGGTAATAAGAAAGTAGTTTGGGTCTGTATAACGAATCAATGCTCCAGTCCAGCAAATACATTTTCTCTGCATTTTCGGTATCGACAATATTTGTGGCAATCCATTTTGAATCTTCAGACCAATTTACATAAAATCGTTTTGGCCGTTCTCCGTTCTCTCCTTCCATTTTATCGTACCAACCGTAACGGGATGCGTATTCATAGCCTCTTTTTCCTTTTGTGCTTAATTGATGAATTTCATTGGTGTCGGTTGATTTAATAAAAAGATTGTAATTCCTGGTATAGGCAACCCATTTACCATCAGGTGATATACTTTCATGAGGGTTCGGGTTTTCATTTTTCTTTTCAAATTTCTTAATTCGGTAATTTTTTAAATCGAATTGAATATTTTTATTATCTACTGTACAAGTGAAACTTGTACTGTTTCTTTTTTTAATATTTCTCAATTGTAATTTAGCAGGATTTGCTTCTTTTTGTAAAAATGTACTTAGTGAGGCAGCCAGTTTATTATGGTCAAATAATTCTTTTACTTTTTTGTTTTTAAAATGTACCGTTTTATAGGTTGCTCCTTCTTTATTGTAATCGACAAACCAAATTCCTGAATCATCTTCAAACCAATTTACATTGGTAAATAAGTTAAATGCAGTTTTGTTATTGTAATTAGCATACATATAACTTACCGCATCTTTATAGTTCTGCCGTGTTACTTTTTGGGCTCCGGCAATTGTCACTCCCGATAATAAAAAAGTTAGAATTATTTTATAGTATCTCACTTTGTATCGTATTTTTGATTAACCTTTTTTCCAATTTCCAGGAATCCTATTTAAATAGTGCAACAGTTCAGATTACCTGAAAACCATGTGCATACGGGTCATCCCGGTCATCAATTACAATAGTATTATATCCGTACACTTTTGCCCAGCCTTGTACACTTGGAACAATAGCCGGTTTACCATCAAGTGTTGTTTCTTCTTCAATTCGTCCAATGAATTTACTTCCAATAAAGCTTTCATGAACAAATTCTTCTCCTTTTTTTAGCTTTCCTTTAGCGTATAACTGTGCGATACGAGCTGAAGTTCCTGTTCCGCAAGGACTTCTGTCTATAGCTTTATCTCCGTAAAATACGGCATTTCTTCCTGACGATGTCGGGTCTAACGGCTCTCCGGTCCATAATATATGACTTACATCACGAATGGTGTCATTTTCCGGGTGGATAAACATATCAAGGTATTTTTCATTAATCCGCTTACGGATTTCTTGTGAGTATTGAATTATTTCTGAAGCGGTAAAATCCTGAATTCCTGAAAAATTTTCCTGAGAATCGACTATTGCATAGTAATTTCCTCCATAAGCTACATCGAATGTTACTTTCCCCAGTTCAAGACATCCGACAGTTAATCCTTCAGCGACTAAATAACTTTTTATATTGGTTAAACGAACCCAGTTTACTTTTTCACCCTTTTGCTGATATTCTGCTTTTACTAATCCGGCAGGGGTTTCCATTCGTATTTTACCCGGTACTTTAGGGGTTATCAAGCCTTCCTCAATTGCAATGGTAATAGTTCCTATGGTTCCGTGACCGCACATTGGCAGACATCCTGAAGTTTCAATAAACAGGATCGCAAAATCATTTTCAGGATTGTGTGGCGGGTATAGAATGGAACCGCTCATCATATCATGTCCTCTTGGTTCAAACATCAATCCTTTACGGATCCAGTCGTATTCTTTTAAAAAATGCTGCCGTTTTTCATTCATATTTTTACCCTTTAAATCCGGACCTCCGCCGGCAATTACCCGAACAGGGTTTCCGCAGGTATGGGCATCAACACAGAAAAAAGTTTTTCTCATCTATTAAAAATTATATTTCTTACTCATTAAAATAGGAATAATTTGTGTTTATGCTAATTCAATGTTAAAATATCCCTTTACCGAATTCTCCGTCTACTGACCGGATAACATTTAACGGGTTTTCATTCTTTAACTCTTCCGGTAATAGTTCGTCCGGGAAATTTTGATAACTGAAAGGACGCACCCATCTGTTAATTGAGTTTACTCCTACTGCTGAATAACGACTATCAGAAGATGCCGGATAAGGACCGCCATGTGTCATTGCTGAAGTAACTTCCACTCCGGTTGGCACACCATTAAAAATAATTCTTCCAACTCTGTTTTGAAGTGCATATACTATGTTATTCAAATTCGCATAATCAGATTCCTCCATCATGATTGTTCCTGTTAACTGACCTTCCAGATTTTCAATTACCTCTATAAGTTCAGCTTCATCTTTACATGTTACAACCAGCGAAAACGGACCAAAAACCTCTTGATGCATTTTTGGGTTGTTTAAGAAATCTGATCCGGAAACTGATGCAATTGTTGACGAGGCGAAATTAGCATCTGAATTTCCTGTATCCTGACTTGCAACCACCTTCACTCCTTCCTGTGAAATAACTGATTTCCGGTTTTTTACAAAATCTCTTTTAATATTGGGGTGCAACATACATTGTGGTGCAATTGCTGTTGTTTTTTTTCCTAAATCCTTAATAAAGGTTGTTGTAGCTTCACTGTCGATTGTAAGGATCAATCCCGGGTTTGTACAAAACTGTCCTGTTCCCAAAGTTATTGAGCCTGCATAGGTTGTTGCAATTTCTTCTGATCTTTTAGCAATAGCTTTTGAAGTAATAACAACTGGATTGATACTTCCCATTTCTGCAAATACCGGAATAGGTTCTTTCCTGGCAGTCGCTAAATTGAATAAAGATCTGCCTCCGGAAATACTTCCTGTAAACCCTACTGCTTTCACTTTTGGATGTTTTACTAAAGCAACTCCGACTACTCTGCCGCTTCCTGCAATGTTTGAAAATACTCCATTTGGCATTCCTGTTTTTTCAGCAGCTTTTATAATTGCGGAAGCTACTAGTTCTCCGGTACCTGTATGCATTGAATGCGATTTTACAATTACCGGACAGCCGGCTGCCAATGCACTTGCCGTATCTCCTCCTGCTGTTGAAAATGCTAATGGAAAATTACCGGCTGCAAATACGGCTACCGGTCCCAGCGGAATATTTTTTCTTCTAATATCTGGTTTTGGAAATGGTTCTCCGGAAGGATTTGTTCTGTCAATTACATTTTCATTCCATGAACCTTCTGTTACCAATTCAGCAAATGTTCGTAACTGAAATACGGTTCTTTCTCTTTCTCCTATGGCTCTGCCTTCAGGTAATCCGGATTCTGTTGTATAGGTTTTAATAAGTGTGCTATTCAATGCTAAAATTTCATCGGCAATCGCATGTAAAAATTCTGCCTTTCCAATGCCTGAAAAATTTCTATATTCTTTAAATGCTTGATTTGCCAATTCAACCGCTTCATCTACTTCTTCTAAGGTTGCCTGATAAAATTCAACATCGTTTTCTATATTAAGTTTCGGATTGAATGTTTTATGTGTTGTATTTCCTTTAGCAGACAGCTTATTTCCTATATAGTTTTTCCCTGTGATTATAGTTGTGGTTGTATTCATATTATTTGTTTTGGATAAAGTTTTTATTTTAAACGACTAAAGTTGAGGCGAAAAAACCATTTCAACTTAATCAATAACGGTTTTATTATGAAAAATATTAAAAAATCTTATTATTTTCAGTTTAAAAGCGAAAATAGCAATTAAAAATCAAATCTTTGATATTTTTGACATAGTAATCAAACGATTTTATTTCATTTTCAAATGATATTAATTCTGATTGATTATTTGAGCAACTCCATGGAAGCAAATTTACTTAAGAGGTTATTGTCTTGTATTTTTTTTGAATTCACTTTAATTTTGTAAACTTTTATAATCGGGTAACTCAGGGCGATTTTTAAGTCCATTTTCAATTACCTGTAATACCTGTACTCGTTCTTCTCCAACTAGTGGTAAACGCGGAGCACGAACATTTTCTGTTCCTATACCGGTAATTGTTTCAGCCAGCTTTATATTTTGTACTAGTTTAGAATTAATATCTAATTCTAATAATGGCAAGAACCAACGATAAATTTCCAAGGCTTCTTGAATTCTTCCTGCTTTTTGCAGTTCATAAATAGCTACAGTTTCTCTTGGGAATGCACAAACTAATCCTGCAATCCAACCATCTGCTCCCATTAATAAACTTTCTAATGCTAATGTGTCTACACCGGTCATTATTTTAAGACGATTCCCAAATTGATTTTTGATACGCGTTACATTAGAGATATCTCTTGTGGATTCTTTAACTGCTTCAATGTTATCGCATTTTAACAATTCATCAAACATTGCCAAAGTTACTTTAATACCATAATCTACGGGATTGTTATATACCATTATTGGTAATGATGTATTATTTGCTACTGCCTTAAAATACTCAACGGTTTCTCTATCATCGGATTTATAACGCATTGGAGGCAACATCATTAATCCTTTTGCTCCGTCTTCTTCTGCTTTCTTAGCCACATCAATTGCGGCTACAGTTGTTTGTTCCGCAATATTAATAAGCACCGGAACTTTATCATTTACAATGTCTACCGTAGTCCTGATTAGCTCACGCTTTTCATCATCGCTTAATGTACTTGCTTCTCCTAAAGTACCTCCTAAAACAATTCCGTGTACTCCTGCGTCTTCCTGTGCATTAATGTTAAGCTCGAATGCTTTTAAATCGAGTTTATCATTATCGGTAAATTTTGTAGTTACGGCCGGCATTACACCTTTCCATTCTATCGCCATTATTATTAATTTTTAACAAAAGTATCATACGAAATCTACATTTACCTATCAATAATTAGCATATGATAACAATATATTACCTAATTAATGAGAATATTATATTTTTCAGATAATATATGCGTATATTTATGTTTTAAATTATTGAATTTCTATGAAAGCATTATCGTTTAAAATACCTAAAACACAAAATGCAGGAGTTGTTTATCAGGAGGATATCATGTATAAATTTTATGATAAATTTCATCAGCATGAGGAAATTCAAATTTCTGGTATAATAAAAGGGAAAGGAACCTTAATTGTGGGGGATACAGTTCATAATTATAATGAATCTGATGTATTTGTGATTGGCAGTAATTTGCCTCATGTTTTTAAAAGCGATCTTGAATATGAGGATAAGTCTTTAATGCTTACATTATTTTTTACCAAAAGTTCATTTGGTAAAGATTTCTTCTCTCTGAATGATTTTAAAGAATTATCTGCTTTTTTTGATAAGATTTTAAATGGCTTTAAAGTAGTTAGTGAAAATAAAATGATTATCGATGCTTTTCTTCAACTAAGAGAGGCATCTTCCTTAGATCGATTTATCGGATTATTTTCTATTTTAAAACTTTTGAATAAGACAGACAGCAAACCATTAGCTGAATTTGTATATCCAAGAAAATATAATGATAATCATGGTAAACGAATGCAGACCATTATTAATTATACAATTACTCATTTTAATTCAACTATTGATTTACAAGTTATTGCTGATAAAGCGAATATGAGCAGAAATGCTTTTTGTCGCTATTTTAAACAGCGAACTAATAAAACTTATTTTACTTTCTTGAATGAGTTACGAATAGAAAATGCTTGTAAGCTTTTAGAAAAAAATAAAGAAATGCCTGTTAATGAGATTGCTTTTAAGTGTGGTTTTAACAGCTTATCCAATTTTAACAGGAAATTTATGGAAGTAAAAAAAATAACCCCTTCCGGCTACAGAAAATAAAATTAAAGAGCTTGACTCATTAATTTAAAGTATGTAGCTTATTTTTCTAAATCAGGAAAGTCATAGTTTAAATGTTATACTCATACAGGCAGGTTGAAATTTTTTATCACAGCTCACTTCCCGGTGTGTTTTCAAGGAAGTTCTATGAAGTTCTTTACTTGGAAATTCTGCGATAAATCCGATAAATTCAAAACTTTAACAGCTATATAATACTCGTTGTGCATTTAAATAATGTTAATTTTTAAATTATTTATATTTCTATCAAAAACAAACCTATTAATAAACTGAATTACTGTTAATGATGTTAATTTTGATAGTATTCTTGTTTTAAACCCTTTAAAAGATTTAGCATAATTACATCGTATCATAAATTGGCCACAAAGTTCTGAAAACAAAGTTTCTATTCGCTTTCTTTTCTTTCTAAAAATGTAGGTTTTTTTTGTAATTATATTGACTTTTACGTTTTGGAACCTCCAGTTTTATTTGCTTGCTTTCAAACATATATAATTGATATTCAGTGCTTAATTAACCTTTGTCTCCCAAAATCACACAATTATTAAACGGTTGTTTTATATCTTTTAAATAATGAATATCGTGAACGGAGGCTTTGCTTATATCAAAACTTTTGAATACCCCTTCAATAGAACAAACTGCATGAATTTTGTGACCATGATAATGCGTATTTTGACTTGCACAAAAACTTCTATTTGGTGAGCTATAAAATTCTTCTTTACAAATTTTACTACTATTACTTCTTGATAATTTGACCACTTCTAAAGACATACTATCTTCAACAAAATAGTTTTCAAATTCATTAAACTTATTTGATAATTCATTTCTAATAAACTCCATTGCAAAAAATAATTCTCGCTTCCTTCTATTATAAACAGAACCTCAGTCTTATTTTTTAAATCAATTGAAAGCTCTCGAAACAATTAATTCTATGTCTTTTAGTTTTGGTTTCCTTTTTTGATTTAAAAATTGTTCTTTTTCAGTAATAGACTTTAATGTTTCTAAAATTTTATTGTAATTTGCTGTAAAGTTGTTCATATATTTAATTGATTGATATTCAAATAAATATACGGATTTAATGAATCAATGAACATCTTTTATTATTCAATTATTAATGCACAACGGGTATAGAGAAAGAAAAAAATTATATAACCGAAAAAAATGATTTATTTTTTAACTACATAGAAAAATTTGAAAGAAATTCTTTTAAGTCGTCGTCTTTGCGGAGTTTTTTATATGATTTATATATCAGATTAAGAATAACCTGAGTGCTTGTATCAAATATAATTGCTATTTCTTTTGTGGAGAGTTTATTAAAATATTTTAGATAGAGTACTTCTCTTTGCTTGTTAGATAAGCTATTCAGAGCCTGATGTAATTTTTGCTCTAGTATCGATTTATTACAGCTTGTCATTAATATATCTTCCCCGGTAAATCTAATTTCAGTATCTGCCAGTGAAACCATATTATCTTCAATTTTCGAGGAATAGGCTTTTTTTAATAATAGTCTTCTGAAAGAAACAAAGACATAAGCTTTTACATTCTTAATATCTCCAAGTTTATCATGAGTTTCATATAGATTTAAGAAAAAATTCTGAATACAGTCTTCAACTTTATTTTCATTTTTAATCAACTTGAGACCATAATGAAATAAATTATCGTAGAAAGATTTATAAAGTTCTGACAGGGATTTTTTATTTCCTTTTTTCAGGGAGTCAAAAAGTATGTTATATTTAATTTTATCCAAGACTTTGGTATATTGTCATAATTTCATCTTAATAAACACGCTGTGTTATGTAACAAAATTACGGAAATTTCTTTTGCAAATGCCAACAAAACATTTTTTATAAACAGCAACGACAGGTAAGATATTGGATAATTAAAGTTCAAAATTAAACACAAAATTAAAATTTGTATATTCTTTAATTAAACCCACCTCTAAATAAAATAAAGCATTAATTTTACCTGAAAATTAAGAACGAAATATGCAAGAGTTTACAGGTGTTGGAGTAGCATTAGTCACTCCTTTCAATGAAGATAAAAGTATTGATTTTGATGGCTTGGAAAGGTTAGTAAATTATCAAATAGACAATGGAATTAACTACTTGGTTGTTTTAGGAACAACAGGAGAACCTGCTACATTAACTAAAGAAGAAAAAGAAGCAATAAAAACTAAAGTTATTGAAATAAACAACGGGAGGTTACCTATAGTTCTTGGAATTGGAGGAAACAATACAGCAGCTGTTGCAGAAGAAATAAAAAGTACTGATTTAAGTCATTTTGACGGAATTCTATCGGTATCTCCATATTACAATAAACCCACTCAGGAAGGAATCTATCAACATTTTAAAGTAATAGCCCAGGCAACAGACAAACCTGTCATTTTATATAACGTTCCGAAAAGAACTTCTTCAAATATATCAACCAAAGTAATTGTACGTTTAGCAAATGATTTTGAAAATATTGTAGCTGTGAAAGAAGCAAAAGGAGACATGGTACAAGCAATGAAAATTATACAAAATGTACCAAAAGATTTTTTAGTCATCTCAGGAGATGATATGATAGCTCTGCCAATGACTTTGGCAGGAGGAGCAGGAGTTATAAGCGTTATCGGAGGAGGGATACCTAAGGAATTTTCAACAATGATTCAATATGGATTAGAAGAAAAAACAAAAGAAGCATATAAATTATACTATAAAATTGCAGATAGTATAGATTTAATATTTGCCGAAGGAAATCCGGCCGGGATAAAATCAATACTGCAAAAGTTAAAGATATGTTCAGATGAAGTCAGGTTACCGTTAGTAAAAGTATCTGAAAAACTGCAAACAAAAATCTCAGATTTTATAGACAATCTTCACCAGAAAAGAAGACACATTTATTAAACCAAATATATGCATACCCGCAAACCATGTATCCGCTAACCGGATATGTGGTTTTTTAATGAGTGAATTTTTAAAACCAGTAACGCAGGCTGTATTATGAAATGTTATTTTAGAGATATTTATCTGAACAATAAATAAAAATAGTCGGTTTTTTCGCATCTTTGTATTTCTAAAATGTAAAATATGTTATCAAAAAAAATAGAATCCGCATTAAATAATCAGATACAAACAGAAGCACAATCGTCTCAGGTATATTTAGCAATGGCTTCATGGGCAGAAGTTCAGGGGTTTGAAGGAGTAGCTCAGTTTATGTATGCACATTCTGATGAAGAAAGAATGCATATGCTTAAGTTAATTAAATTTATAAATGAAAGAGGAGGGCATGCCATAGTTTCTACCTTAGAAGCACCTTCATCAAAGTTCGGATCATTTAAAGATATGTTTCAAATATTATTTGATCATGAAGTTATGGTTTCGCAATCAATTAATGAATTAGTACATATTTCATTACAGGAAAAGGATTACGCTACTCATAACTTTTTACAATGGTATGTTGCTGAACAAATAGAGGAAGAAGCGTTAGCAAGAACAATATTAGATAAAATCAAATTAATTGGAGATGATAAAGGAGGTTTATATCTGTTTGATAATGACGTAAAACAGCTAGTTGCCCCGGATACTACACTACAATAATTTACAAACGCTGAGTACAAATTTTATAAAAAATTATATGTTATTTCAACCCGTTTTCTTTTACGTGAATCAATTTTTATAATATCCAATTATTTAGTAACTTTGCAAAATGAAAAAAATAGTTTACGTTGTTTTTACATTTTTATTACTCACATCATGTGGAGAATATTATAAAGTATTGAATAGAGGCACCATAGTTGAGCAATATAAAATGGCTGTGAAAATGTATGAAATTGAAAAATATAATAAAGCGTTGCATTTATTTGAAAAAGTAACACCTTCTTATCGTGGGAAACCACAAATGGAGCGTATGCAATATATGGTTGCAAACTCTAATTTTAATGAAAAAAATTATGGGCTAGCAGGATACTATTTTAATCGCTTTGCAGAAAATTACCCCAAAAGTTCCAAAATAGAAGAAGCTGATTTTTTATCGGCTTTAAGCTATGCAAAAGAAGTACCTGCATACAGTAAAGATCCGGAAAATATTGATAAAGCGATAAATGCTTTTCAGGGATTTATAGATAAATACCCAACATCTTCTAAACTGGCAGAAGCTAACAAGTATTATAAAGATTTAACTTTTATGCTGGAAACCAAAGCTTTTGAAATTGCAAAAAACTATTATACAACTGCAGAAACAAATCCGAGAAATTATAGAGCTGCCGTTGTAGCATTCGATAATTTGTTGTCAGACTACCTGGGGACAGCACATAAAGAGGAAGCTTTATTTTACAGATTAAAAGCAGCACATGACTTTGCAGTGCGAAGTACACAAAGAAGAAAAGAGGAGCGTATTAAAACCGCTATTCAAGCTTACGAAAAATTAAAACGTAATTTCCCGGAATCTGAATTTTTAAAAGAATCTGATGAAATGCTGACAACATTGAAAAAACAAAGACAAGAATTACAACAATTAGTTAAAAGTTAAATATGAGTTACAAAGAAACTAAAGCCCCCGTTAGCACAATAACATATGACAGAGAAGCCATTGAAGCATCTGCAGATAATATTTATGAAGCAATTTCTATCATTGCCAAAAGAGCCACTCAGATTAATTCTGATTTAAAAAAAGAATTAGTAGGTAAATTAGATGAATTTGCTACCTATAATGATAGCTTAGGAGAAGTATTTGAGAATAAAGAACAGATAGAGGTGTCAAAATTTTATGAAGGATTACCTAAGCCAACGGCAATGGCTGTTGAAGAGTGGTTAAACAACAAAATTTATCACAGATTTACAGATAAAAATAAGTAGTTAATGTCTATACTTCAGGGTAAAAAAGTACTCTTGGGAATTACTGCAGGTATAGCAGCATATAAAACGGCAAATTTAGCTCGTCTATTCATAAAGTCAAGTGCAGAAGTCAAAGTAGTTATGACTCCTGAATCCAAAGATTTTATAACACCACTAACACTTTCCACACTTTCCAAAAATCCAGTTCATTCTACATTTTATACCAAAGAAAGTGAAAATGAATTATGGAATAATCATGTAGATTTAGCATTGTGGGCAGATATTATGCTAATTGCACCCGCAACAGCTAATACCTTATCTAAAATGACAAGTGGTGTTTGCGATAACTTACTGTTAGCAACTTATTTGTCGGCAAAATGTCCCGTGTATTTTGCACCGGCAATGGATTTAGACATGTATAAACATCCATCTGTAAAAAACAGTTTAAAAAAGTTACGGAGTTTTGGAAACATCATGATTCCGGCAACTTCGGGAGAATTAGCCAGCGGATTAGCCGGAGAAGGAAGAATGGCAGAGCCGGAAGATATTGTCAGTTTTATAGAAAACAATATCATTTCAAAGTTACCTTTAAAAGGGAAGAAAATATTGCTAACGGCAGGATCTACCTATGAAGCGATAGATCCGGTACGCTTTATAGGGAATCATTCCTCAGGTAAAATGGGGTTTGCCATAGCAGAAACAGCAGCAAATTCAGGAGCTGAAATATATCTTATTTCCGGACCATCACATCAATCAATTAAACATTCCTTAGTTCATAAAATAGATGTAATTTCTGCTCAAGATATGTATAAAGCCTGCCGTCAATATTATAAAAAAGTAGATATCGCCATATTATCTGCAGCAGTCGCTGATTATCGTCCTAAAAGTATAGCTTCTCAAAAAATAAAAAAGAAAGATGCGTCGTTAGTAGTTGATTTAGAACCTACTATCGATATTTTAGAATCTTTAGGAAAGAGTAAAAAACATCAATTTTTAGTAGGCTTTGCTTTAGAAACAAACGATGAAGTATCGAATGCAAAAAAAAAGATTAAAAAAAAGAATTTAGATTTAATAGTGTTAAATTCTTTACGAGATAAGGGATCTGGTTTTGCAGGAGATACAAATAAAATTACTATTATTGATGCAGACTTTAATAAAAAAGCGTTCCCGTTAAAACCAAAAAAAGAAGTGGCTGAAGATATTGTAAATGAGATAATCAAGAAAATTTCAAAGTAGGTGTTCTTTGCTGTCCTGAAAATTACCGGACTTAAATAAAGATAATTTATAAATAAAAAGAAAAATCTATTTTTGACAGTATCTTCTCACGTATTTTTATGAATAATGCCCGACCTAATATTATAGAATAGTATGATTATAAAAAAAAGACTTGTTGTTTTCTTATGCTTATCAATATCCTTTTCAGCAATATTTGCACAAGAGGAATTGAATGCAGTAGTAATAGTAAATGCTAACAGAGTTCAAAGTACGAATAAACAAGTTTTTAATACATTACAGCAATCATTAACGGAATTTATCAATCAAACAAGATGGACTAATAAGAAATTTCTTACACAAGAGCGAATAAACTGTGCGTTTACCATTATTATTAATGAGCAAAACTCTAATAATTTCATTGCCACTTTACAAGTACAATCGTCAAGACCGGTTTATAATTCATCGTATGAAACTCCATTGTTAAATATTAATGATTCCAACTTAAATTTTAAGTATAACGAATTTGAGCCTCTTATTTACAACCCGAACATTTTCGATTCAAATTTAGTATCGACTATTGTTTTTTATGTGTATATTATTCTGGGAATAGATGCAGATACTTTTGCACTACGGGGAGGAGAAACTTATTTTAAACAAGCTGAAAATACCATGTTGCAAGCACAGCAAAGTGGAGAAACAGGCTGGGAAAATAAGATAGGTAAACAAAATCGTTTTGCCTTAATTGATAATTTATTATCCTTTAAATTTGAAGTACTACGAACTATTTATTACGAATATCACAGAAAAGGATTAGATATTTTTGCAAACGATGAAAGAAAAGCAAAACAAACTATAATTAACAGTTTACTTCAACTCGATAAATTATTCAACATCACGGTAGGAAACTATATGATACGAATATTTTTAGACGCTAAAGCCGAAGAAATAAGAGAATTGTTTTCTCAGGGAAAACCTGTAGGAACGGAGGAAAAACTAAAAGAGCTATTGCAAAAAATAGCCCCTTTACAAAATAATAAATGGAAAAAGATATAACTATAATAAAAATAACCTTAGAAGTCTTTATAAGGATTTACCATTTTGTGTAAATAATATAATTATTACCTTCTGTCATACGAATTGTTTAAAACATTAAAAACGGCTTTCCCACTGAAGATAAAAGTTCCCGTTAACTCTTTATTTAATCTTTATAAATATAAGAATCAATTAAATATTTCTTATTGAGTTTAAAAATACACTACAAATTAAATAAACTTCTTTTTAAATAAGTTTATGATTTAACTTCACAAAAAGTACCTTATATTTACATTTTAAAATAGTATAATTTTTCATGGAGCTATATAAAAAAAACGAACTAAAAATATACAATTCACTTTCTAAATCTAAAGAAGTTTTTAAACCGGTAATAAAAGGAAGAGCAGGGATATACGTATGTGGACCCACAGTATATAGTAATGTACATTTAGGCAATATAAGAACATTCATGTCTTTCGATATGATTTTTCGCTACTTACTCCATTTAGGATATAAAGTTCGTTATGTACGTAATATTACCGATGCCGGGCATTTAGAAAATGGAGCAGATGAAGGAGAAGACAGAATTGCTAAAAAAGCACGCTTGGAAGAAATTGAACCTATGGAAGTTGTACAACGTTACACAGTTGATTTCCATAAAGTAACTCATAAATATAATTTTCTGCCACCAAGTATAGAACCTACTGCCACAGGGCATATAGTTGAACAAATCGAAATGATTAAAAAAATCATGGAAAAAGGACTGGCGTACGAAATAAATGGCTCTGTATATTTTGATGTATTAAAATACAATGAAAATGGTCATTATGGAGTTCTTTCAGGAAGAAATATAGAAGATGCTATTCATAATACCAGAACTTTAGATGGCCAATATGAAAAAAAAAATGCACAGGACTTTGCATTATGGAAAAAAGCAGATAAACGCCATATCATGCGTTGGTCATCGCCATGGAGTGATGGCTTTCCCGGCTGGCATTTAGAATGTTCAGTAATGAGTTCTAAATATCTAGGAAAACAGTTCGACATTCACGGAGGAGGTATGGATTTAAAATTTCCACACCATGAGTGTGAAATAGCACAATCTTATACATGCACAGGAGTGAGGCCGGTAAACTATTGGATGCATACTAATATGCTGTTACTGAACGGGCAAAAAATGGCAAAATCAACAGGAAATTATATTTTACCTGATGAGATTTTAACAGGGAATAATGAGATATTAAGTAAATCATTTGATGCAGGAGTAGTACGTTTCTTTATCATGCAAGCTCATTATCGTAGTATTTTAGATTTTTCTAATGACGCACTCCTGGCTTCAGAAAAAGGATACAGTAAATTGATGGAGGCAATAGCAATTTTGGAAAATTTAAAAGTTAGTAAAACATCAGGTTTTAACATAACCAAATGGGTAAAAAGATGTTATACTTCTATGAATGATGACTTTAATACACCAACTCTAATCGCACATCTTTTTGAAGCAGTTAAGTTTATTAACCAGGTAAACGATAATAAAACAACAATTTCTTCAGAAGATCTAAAACTCTTAAAGCAAACACTAGAAGCCTTTACTTTCGATATTTTAGGTTTAGTTAATGATACTGAAGAAAAAAAATCAGATAAATTAGAAGGAATTATAGATTTACTGATTAAACTTCGTAAAGAAGCCAGAGATAATAAAGATTGGAAATTGTCAGATGAAATCCGAGATGAACTTGCTGCACTAGGGATTCAATTAAAAGATGGTAGAAAAAGAACAGCATTTATTGTAAATTAAGGTTGAAAAAAATATCTGCATACCCGTTTATTTTATTGGTTCATTTTTACCAAACAACAATATCACCCTTTATCCCAGCTACTTGCAGATACACACCAACATGCTCATCATACACACTTGAAGCTTTGCAAAAATATGGAATACTCTACGGAGGATGGTTATCTTTAAAAAGAATATTTAGTTGCCATCCCTGGGGAAGGAGCGGGTATGACCCTGTTCCCGATAAAAAAAACTCTTAACTATATATGAATTACTTAGCAATTATTTGGGATTGGAATCCGGAAATTTTTAATATTGATGGTTTTAGTATCCGCTGGTACAGTTTAATGTTTATTGTTGCGTTTGTGCTGGGAACTTATCTGATGAAAAAGATTTATACGGAAGACAAAATTCCACTTGAAAAAATAGACCCTCTTTTTATGTACACTTTCATTTCTATGTTGATAGGAATGCGCTTAGGGGAAGTGTTTTTTTATAATTGGTCAGACTATCAAAACAACTTGTGGAAAATTATTTTACCATTCGAAAAAAGAGAAGAAGCAAAAGCATTGTTTGGCTTAATAAAAGGATGGAAATTTACAGGTATTTCAGGATTTGCCAGTCATGGAGCAGCGATAGCCATTCCTGTAGCATTATATTTTTATGCAAAAAAACACCTGAAAAAATCCTGGTTATTTATTTTAGACAGAGTTGGAATAATGGTAGCTTTAGCAGGGTTTTTTATTAGAATGGGAAATTTCTTTAATTCAGAAATTTACGGAAAACCAACAGGATCGGGTTTTGGTATTATATTTAAAAAAGCAGGAGAACGATATCCATGTCATCCCTCCCAGTTATATGAAGCATTCAGTTATTTGATGTTGTTCTTTATCCTTTGGAAATTGTACTGGAAAACAGATAAAAAATTAAAAGAGGGGTATTTATTTGGCATTTTTATGATTGTATTATGGTCACTTCGTTTCTTAATTGAGTTTATTAAAAACCCGCAAGTACCGGAAAGAAACACGTGGCTTTTAAACACAGGTCAACTATTAAGCATCCCTTTAATACTAATTGGAATATGGTTAATAACAAGAAAACATAAAATCAACAGAGAATAAATATTTAAAAAGAAAAGGCTTTTTCTTGCAGAATGGTGAACTTTAAAATTAAAGCATGGAGGATTACACACGAAGGAATATATAAACTAGTAGACAAGAAAGATAAAACTGCAAGTATAACTTTTAAATATAATAGCGAGTCAACAAAACGTTTTGGGCAACTTGTAACAGTTGTTTTTTTATATACTCAAAAAGAAAGAGAAGAACTTGATGAATTGGTAAAAATAAGTTCATTTGACAAGTATGGTAGTTTAAAAATGAGATATTTAGATAGAAATTTATCTAAAGAACAAATACAGCAATTAGAGCTTGAAGGAATCAATTCTAAAAATATCGCACGTATAGATTATTTTATTAACGACCCAAAAAACACGTATCATTCTAAAGAAAAACGAACTGTAAAGACATTACTTCCATAAGAACATCTCAGAAAGATGGAGATTATAATTGGATTTATGGATTCAAGAAAAGACTTATTGCCGATGGAATTGGACTAACGCCAATGGGTAGATACTTTTAATTTAGCTTTGAAATTTTACTTTGAACCAGACAGTTTATCTAATGAAGAAATTAAGGAGATTTATCCTAGTGCTAATTTAATACTAAAGGAAGAAGTAGAGTGAGAGCTTCTTAAAATTAAATACCAAACAGAAGAATTATCAAAAGAAGATAAAAAGCAATGTTCATTGTTGTTACAGAAAATTAAAGAAAACTCAAAAGTCGTTCTAAATAAATATTTGAATGAATCTGGTAGTAGTTTGAAAAAATTAATTATAGATAATATTGATCAAGCTACTGAATTACTATATAAGGTTGAGCATTTTAAGGATATAAAACTAAATGTAGTGGGTTCATTTCCAATATATTTGGATATTGAAAGATACTTACACTTGTATACGCGTCATGTTGAAGAAATGCATTTTGAACATAAAGATAATTTTCAATGGAATGAAGAAAATGTAACGTATGTAATGCAAAAAGTTGTAAATGAGATTAATGATGAAGTTCAGGAGTTTTTTAAGCTTAATCCAGATAAGAGATATAGCAAATATGGAGAACAAAGTATATATTTTCAAGGAGATTATTATACTGTACACATAGAATCATCAGGTTGTATAAGTTACATTTCATAAGAATAAAAAAAGTCTTTAATTTTCTATATTTTGTAAAATAGAAACTCGATGTTAAACTTGTAGTCTCATAGAATTTCGGCTAAAACAGTAGGAGAAATGAATATCTATATTTTAGGGGGAGGTAGTTTCTTAAGAATTCCAATTATACAAGGGAATTCAAAGTAATGTTAACGAGTGCCTCACATGAAAGTTAGTAAAAATGGATATTATTATTGGTTAAAACAAAGATTTGAAAAAGCAAAAAGCATCAACTTTAAAACGTTTTTACAAGCCTGTCAAACAATCAATGCTTACATACAATGGGATAACATCAAAACGATTACACTTTGCTTTAGGCTATAAAACTCCTTTAGAGACAGAAACAGGATATTATAAATAAATTAAAAAAAGTCGCTTAATAAAATTGTACCAAATTTAGTAGGTGGTCTAACCTATACACTTTTGAAAATCGCAACAACAAAGCCAGATATTCCAGTTTACTTATTATAGAATAGAATATGAGAAATCCGTCTCAGTTTACAAAACATTTTCCAAATAAAAAACCCGTCCAACCTAATGAACGGGCTAAAGAAAGGCAATGACCTACTCTCCCACCAGCGGCAGTACCATCAGCGCTAACGGACTTAACTTCTCTGTTCGGAATGGTAAGAGGTGAACCCCGTTGCTGTAATCACCTTAAATCATTATCCTGAACTTTATTCAGGATATAATATGTTAACATATCAGTAAAATTATATTGTAAATTATCAAAAGAATTGACTTCCCTCCCGAAAGAAAGAAATCTGATAAGCCTGCGGATTATTAGTACTACTTGGCTACATACATTACTGCACTTACACCTATAGCCTATCAACGTGGTAATCTTCCACGATCCTTTAAAGAAATCTCATCTTGTGGCGGGTTTCGCACTTATATGCTTTCAGTGCTTATCCCTTCCCAATGTAGCTACTCTGCAATGCTCCTGGCGGAACAACAGATACACCAGAGATTAGTTCAACCCGGTCCTCTCGTACTAAGGTCAAATCCACTCAAATTTCTAACGCCCGCAGCAGATAGAGACCGAACTGTCTCACGACGTTCTGAACCCAGCTCGCGTGCCACTTTAATGGGCGAACAGCCCAACCCTTGGGACCTTCTCCAGCCCCAGGATGTGACGAGCCGACATCGAGGTGCCAAACCCCCCCGTCGATGTGAGCTCTTGGGGGAGATCAGCCTGTTATCCCCGGAGTACCTTTTATCCTTTGAGCGATGGCCCTTCCATGCGGAACCACCGGATCACTATGCTCTACTTTCGTATCTGATCGACCTGTATGTCTCTCAGTCAAGCTCCCTTATGCCATTGCACTCTACGCACGGTTACCAAGCGTGCTGAGGGAACCTTTAGAAGCCTCCGTTACTCTTTTGGAGGCGACCACCCCAGTCAAACTACCCACCACGCACTGTTCTCATCACTGAGTTAGGCTCCAGATAAGCAAAGGGTGGTATTTCAAGGACAACTCCACAACGCCTGGCGACGCCACTTCATAGTCTCCCACCTATCCTACACATTACTTATCCAAAGTCAATACGAAGCTATAGTAAAGGTTCACGGGGTCTTTTCGTCCCGCTGCGGGTAATCGGCATCTTCACCGATACTACAATTTCACCGAACTCATGGCTGAGACAGTATCCAGATCGTTGCACCATTCGTGCAGGTCGGAACTTACCCGACAAGGAATTTCGCTACCTTAGGACCGTTATAGTTACGGCCGCCGTTTACTGGGGCTTCATTTGATTGCTTTGTATTGCTACTAACAACTCCATTTAACCTTCCAGCACCGGGCAGGTGTCAGACCTTATACATCATCTTTCAATTTAGCAAAGTCCTGTGTTTTTGATAAACAGTCGTCTGGATCTTTTCACTGCGACCCCACAGAGTGGGGCGACCTTTCTCCCGAAGTTACAGGTCGATTTTGCCTAGTTCCTTAGCCATGAATCTATCGAGCTCCTTAGAATTCTCATCCCAACTACCTGTGTCGGTTTACGGTACGAGCTGCTTCTCTTGCTTTTCTTGGAACCGCTTACTTACTTTCGCTTTGCCCGAAGGCTAGGCTCAACGTACTATTCCGTCAGTACGTAAGTATCTGGGCAATCCGTCACGTTTATTGAGAGCAGGTACAGGAATATTAACCTGTTGTCCATCGACTACCCCTTTCGGGTTCGCCTTAGGTCCCGACTAACCCTCAGCTGATTAGCATCGCTGAGGAAACCTTAGTCTTTCGGAGAGGGGGTTTCTCGCCCCCTTTATCGTTACTTATGCCTACATTTTCTTTTCTATGCGTTCCAAAAATCTTTACAGATTATCTTCAACACCCATAGAATGCTCCCCTACCACTTTATAAATAATATAAAATTTATAGCTTCGGTAATATGTTTATGCCCGATTATTATCCATGCAAAACCGCTCGACCAGTGAGCTGTTACGCACTCTTTAAATGAATGGCTGCTTCCAAGCCAACATCCTAGCTGTCTAAGCTGTTTTACTTCGTTAGTTCAACTTAACATATATTTGGGGACCTTAGCTGATAATCCGGGTTCTTTCCCTCTCGGACATGGACCTTAGCACCCATGCCCTCACTGCTGAGAAACATTTTATAGCATTCGGAGTTTGTCAGGAATTGGTAGGCGGTGAAGCCCCCGCATCCAATCAGTAGCTCTACCTCTATAAAACTTCTACTCAACGCTGCACCTAAATGCATTTCGGGGAGTACGAGCTATTTCCGGGTTTGATTGGCCTTTCACCCCTACCCACAGGTCATCCGAAGACTTTTCAACGTCAAACGGTTCGGTCCTCCACTGTATGTTACTACAGCTTCAACCTGCCCATGGGTAGATCACTCGGTTTCGCGTCTACTACTACCAACTATCCGCCCTGTTCAGACTCGCTTTCGCTTCGGCTTCGCATCTGAAATGCTTAACCTTGCTGGTAACAGTAACTCGTAGGCTCATTATGCAAAAGGCACGCCGTCACATCTTACGATGCTCCGACCGCTTGCAGGCGTATGGTTTCAGGTTCTCTTTCACTCCCTTATTCAGGGTTCTTTTCACCTTTCCCTCACGGTACTGGTTCACTATCGGTCTTTCAGGAGTATTTAGCCTTACCGGATGGTCCCGGTAGATTCATACAGGATTACTCGTGTCCCGCACTACTCAGGGTATTGCTATATTCTCTTCGATTACCTGTACGAGACTATCACTCTCTGTGGTTTGTCTTTCCAAACACTTCCAGTTCTCTTAGATTCTAATGTCGCAACCCTACAACCCCAATATTGCCTTAACAGTATTGGTTTGGGCTAATCCGCTTTCGCTCGCCACTACTCACGGAATCACTATTGTTTTCTCTTCCTGTGGTTACTTAGATGTTTCAGTTCACCACGTTTGCCTCCCCGTAAGGATACTGTGTCTTCAACACAGCGGGTTACCCCATTCGGAAATTTACGGATTATAGCTTATGTGCAGCTCCCCGTAACTTATCGCAGCTTATCGCGTCCTTCTTCGCCTCTGAAAGCCCAGGCATCCTCCATACGCCCTTATTTAGCTTATTGTACTTTCTCCTCCGGTATTTATACCGGAACGAGCTTTTTATACTTTTTCATTTTCATGAAACTGTTTTGTTAAACTTAATGTTTAACGCTCTGTTTTTGATTCTTTACGATATTATTTTACCAATATGTCAATGAACTTTTATTCTGTTTTGAGGGTTTGGTAGTGATTTTTTTCACTGCTTTTTTCTCTAAACTTATTTGTGGAGAATATCGGAGTCGAACCGATGACCTCTTGCGTGCAAAGCAAGCACTCTAGCCAGCTGAGCTAATCTCGAATATTAACAGTTTAATATATAAATTACATCTCAGCTTCCGGATTTTCCTGATTTATTTAACTGAACTTATTTCTTTAGGCGGATGCAAAGTTAATATGTTTTTTTGTTATAAAAAAACTTTTTTTTGTTTTTTATGGTGTATGTTAATTTTATCTTTGAAAATCACCCGGTTAACAAAGGCATATTTTTTAATAGCTAAGGTAAAAATTATAAATTTTTGATGACAAAAGTTTTTTTTGTGTATTAAAACTACTTTTTTTGTTGCAAACAATCCAAACGTCTTTGTCGTTTTCCGTTTTTGATTTTCCCTTCGAGGTGTTTTAAAAATTCTAATTTATTTTCTTAAATAGTTTTTCTAGAAAATCAGGTGACTGAATAAGATGCAAACAATCGGTTACCTCTTTTTTTATAGTGGTGGGCCACTAAATTTCCGGTATTAAATGCTTTTTTTCTTTTTCCATCAGTTTACTGAAATAAACAGCTCCATGAGTAGTTAAAAATAAGATTCCTTCTTTTTTTAAAACTCTGGTTAATTCTTTCATCCATTCGTAATGCATTTCTTCTGAAAGGCGTGTGAAAACTGATATTCCATAAATAAAATCAAATAAATTATTTTTATACGGTAATGGAGGACTTAAATTATTTTGTTTAAACCCAATCTTATCAATATTCTCAGAACACCAGTCAACATATTTTTTATTATAATCACAGCCATAATAGCTATTACTTTTACCTGCTGCTGTAGGCAAATGTCTTATAATTCTTCCCGAACCGGAACCTCAATCCAGTATAGAAATATTCTTAGAAGGTAAAAATTCTTCTACATTATTCGACAACCATCTTGCGACAGGAATTCCTCCTGTATAATATTTTTATAATTTGCATTAAAAGTTTCATAGAGGTAGAAATCCGGTGGTAATTTTATAGACGGGTTTTCTTCTCTGAATAAGCGATTACTTTTTTTACGCTTAATTTTTTGTTGAAAAAGGTTAGTTGCTCCATAAAAGGAAGTAAGTTTAATATTGTAATTATTTTTTTATTGACTCTGTTTAGTAATGTTTATTCTCAGAATAACTACTTTAGAGTTACAACCAGATCTTCTTCTAATTTGAATATTTCTCATTTAGGTACTTTAACTATGGGTACTCCTTTTGATTCCATTTCTGATTGATGGAGGCCGTTAGCAGGGCGACTTTTAGAATTGTATAAATCTACAGGTAATGAGTAGGTCAATGGTAGCGGGAGATTTAATTTTCCAATTACAGGGCATAATGGTGCTTTTTTTCCTTCAGCTAACTCAGGAAATATTATAATTAATAAGCAAACAACAGGTAAGGTTATTTTCTCACTAAACAGTAACCTAAATGACGATAGTCATAAATTTATACTTGCTGATGATATAAATAGAAAAACATTAACTGTTACAAACAACGGAAGAGTTGGCGTTGAAACCGAAACTCTCGATACAGAGCTGGCAGTAAATGGTATAATACATGCCAAAAAGGTAAAAGTTAATTTGAATGGCCGAGTCTGATTTTGTTTTTGAAAAAGATCATAAATTGCCAACTTTACAGGAAGTAGAAAAGCAAATTAGAGAAAAAGGTCATTTAAAAAATATACCCGATGAGAAAAGAAATTTTGGAGAGTGGCATAGATTTAGGAGAAATGAACACTAAATTATTACAAAAAATTGAAGAGTTGATGTTATATACCATTCAGCAACAGAAAATAATAGATACACTCCAAAAAGAGGTAGCTATTTTAAAAAACAAAAAATAATATGTTATGAAAAAAATAGTCCTTATACTCTGCTTTTTCTATTTTGATTTTTCTTTTTCTCAAAATTTCTATATCAGAATTCCTGAAAAAGAGGGTATACCTAAAATCGTTTCCAAATCTGCTAACAAAATAGCTCTCAAAAAAGTAATTCCGGGATAGAATCTGAGTCCGATAACTACTTCGTTAAAGCCTTTCCAAATGCTAAAAGTTTAAAATTACAAAATGTTTATATTCTAAAAATTAATAATAAAAAAATAATAGACGATTTACAAAATAATTATAATGATTATATTACTCATATAGAAAAAATACCTCAAATAATATTTTTATTCAAAGATAAAGAAAAAGAAGCTGTTAGTAATAAGCCCGATGATTATGGTTTTTGGGGAGGAAGACAAAAAAATATGGATTTAATTAATACTGAAAAAGCCTGAAGTTATACTACCGGAAACCCTGATATATTAATAGGAATCTCTGATAAACCAATAGAAACAACACATGAAGATTTGACAGGTAAAATAGTTGATTATGTAAATAATGTAGGAAGTTATGACAGGCATGGCACTGAAGTAGCAGGTACTGTCGCATCAAATACAAACAATGGAAAAGGTTTGGTGGCTATCGGGTATAATAAAAATGCTCTACAACTACGGTGACTGGTCTAACTACAATGAAGAATTACCGAATATATGGCAATTATATCAATCCGGAGCAAAAGTAATTAATGGCAGTTGGTTTTGTAGTTGTGAAACTCCAAATGAGACAGATCAACTGGCTATCAATGAAATGTATGAAAACGGAATCGTCTTGGTTTTTACTGCGGGAAACAGACTTACGTGTACTAGAAATAAAAATAGACCTAAAAACTAACCTCTTCTAATTTAGACTCCATTGCCGAAAACATAAAGGCATGCTGACAAAATGGGAGGAGGAAGGTTAGACGCCGGAAAAGCTGTAGAAATGGCTTATAAAATGGCACAACCCCCAGGAGTTATCAAAATAAAAAACAGAGATTTTTATAGAAACCGGACTTTTGAATTCAAAAATGCTCCTTATGATATAACAATAGAAAATCAGAAATTTAGAGACTCCGTAAAAGCAGATTTTATTGCAAGAAATTATATTGGATTAAAAAACGCTCTGCTGTCCCCAAACAGCAATGGAAATATTTCTATAGCTATAGATCCCTCTGCACTTTCAGATTCGCCACGATTAAAAACTGCTCAAAGAACTTTGTCAAATAAAAAAGCAGGCAAATCCTCATTTTCTGACGGAAAAACATTCCAGCTAAAATACTTTTTAAAAAATGGAATACGCGAAAATATAGACTTAAGGCATCCTTATGATCCTGTTCAAACAAGAAGCACCCCTTCCTTATTATTTACATTAAATACTAATGGCAGAGGGTATTGTAATTCCGGAGACATTCAATATACTGTTAAAGAACAATTATTTTATAGTAAATAAATTTGGTGTAACTTTAAGGGATTGTGGAGGAGATGAGAACTCTGACTTTTATAATCAAATTAATGGAGTTAACCGAGATAATGTATATTGCAAAATTTCAGAAAATCAATAAAGTTTTTCACCTTGGGAAGATGAAAATCATAAACTTTTTTTTACTGAAGAAAAAACTGCAAGTATTGATAATAACTTTTTGGAAGAGGCAATTAGAATTTTTCCAAATCCAACAAATAATATCATAAATATTGAAATAAAATCATCTTTGACAGCAATATCGGAAGTTTAGATACTTTATCTTCAAAGAAATAGTGTTTTTAATAAGAAAAAAGATATTAATTTTGCAGATATTTCTGAATTGTCCTCAAGCATATATTTTATTAAGATAAGGGGTAAAAACAACAGAATTCTACCAAAAAAATAGTTAAAAAATAATCGTTTACTTTTATTTTTAACTAATAAAACCAGTTAATAATTCGTAATAATCTTAACTTCTAACTTAAGTACTGTAATTTGTAGTCTTGGGCAGGCTCGAACTGCCGACCTCTACATTATCAGTGTAGCGCTCTAACCAGCTGAGCTACAAGACTATTTGAAGATCTTAGTCTTTATATTTTAAAATTAACAGCAGAGTAAAATAACGCAATTACATTTGTAACTCACCATCTTTCTCCAGAAAGGAGGTGTTCCAGCCGCACCTTCCGGTACGGCTACCTTGTTACGACTTAGCCCTAGTTACCGGTTTTACCTTAGACAGCTCCTTGCGGTCACCGGCTTCAGGTACTCCCAGCTTCCATGGCTTGACGGGCGGTGTGTACAAGGCCCGGGAACGTATTCACCGGATCATGGCTGATATCCGATTACTAGCGATTCCAGCTTCACGGAGTCGAGTTGCAGACTCCGATCCGAACTGTGATAGGGTTTATAGATTCGCTCCAACTTGCGTTGTGGCTGCTCATTGTCCATACCATTGTAGCACGTGTGTAGCCCAGGACGTAAGGGCCGTGATGATTTGACGTCATCCCCACCTTCCTCTCGGTTTGCACCGGCAGTCTCGCTAGAGTCCTCAGCTTTACCTGTTAGCAACTAACGACAGGGGTTGCGCTCGTTATAGGACTTAACCTGACACCTCACGGCACGAGCTGACGACAACCATGCAGCACCTTGTAAAGTGTCCGAAGAAAAATCTATCTCTAGACCTGTCACTCTACATTTAAGCCCTGGTAAGGTTTCTCGCGTATCATCGAATTAAACCACATGCTCCACCGCTTGTGCGGGCCCCCGTCAATTCCTTTGAGTTTCAATCTTGCGATCGTACTCCCCAGGTGGGACACTTATCACTTTCGCTTAGTCACTGAGATAAATCCCAACAACTAGTGTCCATCGTTTACGGCGTGGACTACCAGGGTATCTAATCCTGTTCGCTCCCCACGCTTTCGTCCATGAGCGTCAGTCAATACGTAGCAGGCTGCCTTCGCAATCGGTATTCTAAGTAATATCTATGCATTTCACCGCTACACTACTTATTCTACCTGCTTCCGTATAACTCAAGTTAACCAGTATCAAAGGCAGTTCCATAGTTAAGCTATGGGATTTCACCTCTGACTTAATTAACCGCCTGCGGACCCTTTAAACCCAATGATTCCGGATAACGCTTGCACCCTCCGTATTACCGCGGCTGCTGGCACGGAGTTAGCCGGTGCTTATTCTTACAGTACCGTCAGTTAATCACACGTGATTAAGTTTCTTCCTGTATAAAAGCAGTTTACAACCCATAGGGCAGTCTTCCTGCACGCGGCATGGCTGGTTCAGAGTTGCCTCCATTGACCAATATTCCTCACTGCTGCCTCCCGTAGGAGTCTGGTCCGTGTCTCAGTACCAGTGTGGGGGATAGCCCTCTCAGACCCCCTACCTATCGTTGCCATGGTAAGCCGTTACCTTACCATCCAGCTAATAGGACGCATACTCATCTTGTACCGATAAATCTTTAACTAAAAATTGATGCCATTTCTTAGTCTTATGGAGTATTAATCTTCATTTCTAAAGGCTATTCTCCTGTACAAGGCAGATTCTATACGCGTTACGCACCCGTGCGCCGGTCGTCAGCCAGTAGTAAACTACTCCTGTTACCCCTCGACTTGCATGTGTTAAGCCTGCCGCTAGCGTTCATCCTGAGCCAGGATCAAACTCTTCATTGTATAATTTTTAAATATTATGAATGAATAAGTTTCAAAAGAATTTAACTTTGAAAAAGCTGTTACTTTACTCTTTAAATTACGCTGTTAATTTCAATAATATCAATGAACTCGTTATTCTGAATATTCATTATCTTTAATAATTGAATATTTTACTTAACTTACTTTTTGTGGAAATACCGGAATCGAACCGGTTGACTTTGTTTAATTCATTCCAAAATTTCGCTATGAACCGCTTTCTCTAAAACGAATGCAAAACTATAATCTTTATTTTAATCTGACAAAACTTTTTTGAAGTTTTTTCTAACTAAATTTTATAATGACCTGCATTTCAAAATGCAGTATGTCAATATACAGACTTTTTTTCTAATATAACAAAAAAGTGATCCTTTTTTATCTGTTCCATAATAGCTTATTCTATAGTTAGTTATAAAATGTGCCTTCCTTCTTCATAAATTGTTAAATGTTTCTTTAATTTACAGTGATTTTGATTTAATGGAAAAGCGATAGCAGGAATAAGCGGAATTAATATTAAGAGTGGTGATATTTTAGGGTTTTTCAAGTTTCTTTCCAAACATTAATATCCCTGCTATGACTGAGCCCATTATTATAATTATTATTTTATTATTATTGATAAGATTGGGTTGTAACCATAATGTTACTATATACCCTGCAATAGCACCTCCTAAATGTGCTGAATGCCCGATATTTCCTAATTGTTTTTTCATTCCGTAAATTGAATATAACAAATATCCGATTCCGAATATATAGCTTGGTATTGGGACAGGAATTGGGATTATCATTAGTTTCATTTCCGGAAATAGCATAATTGCAGAGAATAGCACTCCGGAAACAGCTCCTGATGCTCCTACGGCAGAATAGTAATAATTATCTTTATGCTGACTTAATGAATATAGACTGCCGGCAAACAAACTCATAAAATAAATTAATAAGAAGTTCGTGTTTCCTAGGTTAGTTGTTACTTCTTTTCCGAACAGGTGTAATGCATACATATTAAAACCCAGATGAATCCAGTCGACATGTAAAAATCCGGAGGTAATCATTCTTATTTTTTCGCCCGATCTGATTTTTCCTATTTGAAATTTGAATTTACTGAAAAAAGATTCATCTTTAAATCCTTTTATTGAAATTATGATGTTGGCAACTATTAAGACTAAAATAATTTTATTCACAGACATATCATATAAAAACACAAACTTAATGAAAGTTTTAATTTTATTCTATTTTATATAATTAAGTGTCATATTTGTAAAAATTAAATTAATGAAATTATTTCTTTTTTTATTGGTGTATCCTTTTCTCCGGATATTGTCGTGCCTCCCTATGAGATTATTATATCTTATGTCTGATTTTACATTTCTTATAGTTTTTTATATTGTTGACTACCGAAAGAAAGTGGTTTTCAATAATATCCAACTTGCTTTTCCTGAAAAGTCTGAATATGAGATAAGGGGGATCACTAAAAAATTCTTTAAGCATTTTAATGATTTAATTTTTGAAAGTATTAAATCATTTTCTATTTCAGAAAAAGAAATCAGAAGAAGGTATATTTATGAGAATATTGATCTTTTAAATCAATTACATGAGAAAGGATATGGAATTGTTTTAACGGGATCTCATTATAATAATTGGGAATGGTCTTTCGGGTTACCTCTTTTCACGAAATATAATTGCCATGGAGCTTATACCAGAATACAGAATCCTTATTTTGAAAAAATTATTAAATCATCCAGGACTAAGTTTGGATATAATGGAGTTCCTACGGTAGAGTTTAAAAAAATGATTGATAAAAGAGAAAAAAGTAATATTCAAAATTTATATATTTTATTAAGTGATCAATCTCCTCAGTTATATAAGACAAGAGGTTGGTCTGTTTTTTTAAACAATTTTGTACCCATACATACCGGTGCAGAGACTTTGGCTAAAAAACATAATTTAGCTGTCGTAAATATGAGTACTGCTAAAATAAAAAGAGGATATTATAATTCTTCTTTTGAGTTAATCACTAAAGAGCCCAGGGAGTTTCAGGATTTTGAATTAACCAAAAAATATTTGAAAATTACAGAAAAACATATTGCTGCTCAACCGGAGTTCTATTTATGGTCTCATAAAAGATTTAAACATAAAAATCGTTATAAAGAGTGGTTAGAGAAGTATAGAAGATAAAGTTTATAAAAGGTTAGAACTTCGAGATAAAACCTCTCTAATTTTTTTCATTAAAAAGTTGTAGATATTTTGAGAAACGAGAGGAGAAATATTTTTGCAAAACCTCACTAAAAATTGTTTTTATTCTAAAAAATAAAGATTTACAAAAACCCCTGTAAAAACAAAAAACCTCACCAAAAGTGAGATTTACAAGTAACCCAACTATTGGATAGTTCGAACATTATCAAAGGCTTTCAGCAAGCATTATACTTTAAAGTTTAACGCAAAACAAAGCCCGCAATTGTTAGGTTATGAGTTTAACTTGTGATTAACATCAGAACTGAATGCTATGTAGCTATCTTTCTTAATTTATGTGTTTCACAGCTTTAGATTAAAAGTAAGTGAAGCTATAATAAAACCGTTGTATTTTAAAAGAATATTACTTATAAAGTGTTAGCTTTTTGTTTTTCATGTTCCATATAACGTTACTAAATTTCAATAAAAACCCAGTACCTAACAAAGATGCTGGTGTATCAAGAACTGTTGCTACTACATTTTTGACAATATAATCCCCGATTTTAACTTCCTCCAAAACCACCAGGTCACCATAGGTCTCCCCTCCGATTCCAAAACATTTAACACTTTTATTTAAATCCTTATAGTTTACTCCGTTAGCGATAAGTCTTTCAAACATAATGTTACCAATTGTAAATCCCATTGCACCGCTATCCAAAAGCCATTCACCTTTGACACCGTTAATTTCTAACTCCACATCATAAGCAAGCCGTGAATCAAAAATTGTCCCTCGTTGCAATAAATTAATCTCTGTAAACTCAGCAACTCCAACTATATCTTCAGCTTTGAAACTATTAATGTCGTTTCGACTAACAACTTTTGGGATTCCTTTTACATATTTACTTATAATTTCTATACCAGATGTTTTAAACAGCACTATTTCAGTACCTTCATAAAGTTTATCAGAAAAAAACTCGCCTTCTTTTATTTTTATCTGGTTAATTGATTCTGTCCTCTCAACTCCTCTTCCTTGAAAATAGGATCCGTTAAACTGTCCTTTATAAGTCCATAAATTCCCATTGATATTCGAAGAAAAAACACCTTCAATTAATTTACCCTTTTCATAAAATCCTTCATATTCTTGACTATTTGTAAGCACAGTCTTCCCTGCACCAGTTAATTGATCATTTTTCCAGTTACCCTCTTTGTACAATACATTATAATTGATATACTCTAATTTACCTTGACCGTGTCGCTGCTCTCTGTCATTTATTGACCCACAATAACTCGTTTCAACTTCTGTTCCATCAATAAATGAGATGGTTTTCAAAATTGGCTGATCACATTGAGTTTGCCCTATAGACAGTGAGAAGCACATACTAAAAAGAGAAATAAATATACTATTATTCATAATATCGAATTGGAAAACAAGGCAAATTTAGTTATATTTTAACAAATTTAGTTATTCGGTTAAAATTAATTATACCTTCAAATAATCTAGAAATTAAAATAGAAAAACCAATCAAAGAACTTGAAAATAATCTTGTTAAATCTACTACCGGATATGAATTTTATCTAAAAACATATACTAAGATTTTTAAAGTTTTAATGGGATTACAAAACCACTGTAAATCCTTGTAAAAACAAAAAACCTCACTGATTTAGTGAGGCTTACAAGTGATCGCGACAGGATTCGAACCTGTGACCGTCTGCTTAGAAGGCAGATGCTCTATCCGGCTGAGCTACGCGACCAAATTATTTCTTTTTGCTTTTAGTTAAAAGCGGTGCAAATATAAAATAGTCTTATTTATAAAACAAAATAAATAATTTTAATTCTGAAATATAACTTTACCTTATATTCTGTTTCTTTTAATTCCTTAGAGCAACTTAGTTTTAATTATTGATTTACCGTACCAGCTTCTTATATTTTATTCTTTTTGGCGTTAGGTCGCTTTTTAACCGTTTCTTTTTATTTCCTCATATAATTAAAAACTAATTAAAAAGAAAACATCTGGTAGTTAACTATTTTTTGTCATTGTAAAAAGAAAAATTATCAAGGCATATAATAAAATGCAGGTGACAGGCATCAGAGCGAAGATAACAACAAATATAGCATAACACCGCCCAATGAATAATCACTGAAAAATATAAGCCAAATTAAAAACCCACATACAAAAGCTAGAAATACTGAAGATGTAATTCTCTCATATTTTCATAATTCTGAAACTTCTTTGGAATATGATTTATAAAAAGTTACACCCTGCCTTTTAAGGCATTAAATACCCAGGCAATAGCAAAAAAACCTATACCTATGGTGCCAAATCCCCAACCTATGTCTTTATATCTATATAAACCTAATCCGATTAATGCTATTCCTATGAAAGTCATCAAAAGTGTTGCATATCCCAATACTGTGTTTTTATTCATTCCCATATTTTCTGTCTTAAATTTGCTATCACACCAGATAATGCTCTATATGTTTTTCATTTATAAAATTTGGAAGTAATATTAGATTTTTCATACAAACAGATTACAAATATCGATAAATATTTGAATTTTAATATGCTAATTTCTAATAAAAAACTTATTTCCGTTTAATATTACAGAGTTTATTTCTTTTTATTTACAGGATTGCTGCCAGCCGACTTCCTTGATTAATAGCTTTTTTAGCATCTAACCCGGCAACGAAATCCGCTCCTCCTATTAGATGTGCATTTATGCCTTTCGCTTTTAATTGCTCTTGTAATTTTTTGAGAGGTAACTGACCCACACAGATAATTATGTTATCTGCATTTAAAACTTTTTGCTTCTCATTTTGCGTATAATGTAAGCCTTCATCGTCTATTTTGTTGTACTGTACCTGATTGATGAACTGCACGTTTTTCTTCTTTAAGTTAGCTTTGTGAATCCAACCGGTAGTTTTTCCTAATTTATCTCCGAAATTACCTTTACTACGCTTAAACATAAACAATTCTCTGGGAGAAGGCGGGACTTGTTTTTTCACACCTTCAATTCCGCTTCTGGCTTCCAAAGTTTTATCTATTCCCCATTCGTGCAACCACGCATCAATATTCCGGGAAGTACTTTCTCCTTCATGAGTCAAATATTCAGAAACATCAAAACCTATCCCTCCTGCTCCAATGACGGCAACTCTTTTTCCTACAGGTTTTTTGTGCTTTAAAACATCTATATAGCTTAATACTTTTTCATGCTCTATTCCTTCAATTGCCGGTATTCTTGGTATAATTCCGGTAGCTAATATAATTTCATCAAATTCTCCTCCGACTAAATTTTCAGCATTTATTTTAGTATTTAACTTCAGGGTTATATTATGCAACTCTATTTGCTTATTGAAATACCTCAGTGTTTCATAAAACTCTTCTTTTCCCGGTATTTGTTTAGCTATATTAAATTGTCCTCCAATTTCTGATTCCTTATCAAACAGTGTAACATCGTGTCTCCTTTGTGCAGCTGTTGTTGCGGCAGCTAATCCCGCAGGACCGGCACCTACTACGGCTATTTTCTTCTTGTTTTCAGCGAACAAATAATTTAATTCTGTTTCGTGGCATGCTCTTGGATTTACCAAACAACTTGCTTTTTTTCGATCGAATACATGATCTAAACATGCTTGATTACAGGCAATACATGTATTTATTTCATCATCTTTTTCTTCTTTCGCTTTGTTTACCCAATCTGAATCTGCCAAAAACGGACGAGCCATTGAAACCATGTCTGCATGTCCACTGGCCAAAACTTTTTCAGCAGTTTCCGGCATATTTATTCTATTCGACGTTATTAACGGGATTGAAAATTCTTTTTTCATTTTTTGTGTTACCCAGGTAAACGCAGCTCGAGGTACAGAAGTTGCAATAGTTGGTATTCTTGCTTCGTGCCAACCAATTCCTGTATTAATAATTGTTGCCCCTGCTTTTTCTATTTCTCCGGCAAGTACTATTACTTCATTCCAAGAGCTGCCGTTTTCTATTAAGTCCAACATCGATAATCGATAAATGATAATAAAATTTTCTCCTGCTTTTTCCCGGGTTTGCTTTACCAGCTCAACAGGTAATTTCATTCTGTTTTCATAGCTTCCTCCCCAGTCATCGTTTCTGTGGTTGGTTCGTTTAACAATAAACTGATTAATTAAATACCCTTCAGAACCCATAATTTCCACTCCATCATAACCTGCTTCTTTAGCCAGTATTGCCGATTTTACAAAGTTTTTAATTGTTCTTATAATTCCGGATTTTTTTAGTTTAAAGGGTTTAAAAGGTGTAATTGGAGATTTAACTGAGGAGGGAGCAACGTTTAGCGGGTGATATCCATAGCGCCCGGCATGTAAAATCTGCATACAAATTTTTCCTCCTTCTTTATGAACGGCTTCGGTTATTATTTTGTGTTTTTTTGCATGCTTTTTAGTACTCATTCTCGCAGAAAACGGATTAGTACACCCTTGTATATCAGGAGCTATTCCTCCGGTAACGATCAGCCCAACTCCACCCCGGGCTCTTTCTGCATAAAAGGCAGCTATCTTCTTATATCCATCCTTTTCTTCCTCAAGACCTGTATGCATCGATCCCATCAGGATTCTGTTTTTAATTGTAGTAAATCCCAGGTCTAATGGTTGAAATATGTGCTTGTACTTAGTCATTTCGGTTGATTTTTTAATTTTATTATGCGTCCGTAATACTTGCAAGGTAATTCTATTTTTTTAATCCTTAAGTATTTATCCGGTCAGAATAAAATCATATAATTATGTTCAGTATTTTTTGTTGCAAATTCACTGATAGTTTGGTTTTAATAATTGTACCTATGAATTTCCTGAAGCTGATATTTTCTGATTTTAAAAAAACTGATATTTCTTTTGAATTTAGGCGATTATCAACTTTTTTGCAGAGTATAATTTTTCTCCGGAAAAATTGAAAAAAACGTAAAAAAGATTAAGTTAGCACGTTTTTTAGTAATATTCATTTGAATTATATAACTTCAATATTAAAATGTGTACGAACAACATTATCTCTAAATTAATTTTTTTGGTAATTTTCTTTTTATTTTTTACTCAATATTCATATAGTCAGTCAGATAAGATTAAAAATGCTTTGACAGATACCCGCATTCAAATACAGGGGAAACTACAGGAAGAAAAAGGAACTTTTAGGTATGATTATTATGGCATTTATAATTGAGAATTCATCAGTAAAAGATTTACAAGCCGTTGTTTATCATGATGGCGGACCATCATAGTTAGGTATTATTTACGGAGCTTTTAAAATATGTGATGATAATTTAATTGATAGGTTAGAGATGAAAGCTGAAGTGGACGGAATTACATTTTGGAGTTCTGATAACGAGGATTTGGAAAAGATAGGTGGTATTGTTAAAACTATTAAATCTGATGATACCATTCTTCAATTAACAATTGATAAAGCAATAGAATTAGATATTATGAAATAAACAAACATTTATTTCTACATTTGTAATTCAAATTCATAAAGAGAATGTCTGAAAATCTAACTGTATTCGCTACTCATGAAAGAGTAAAAAAGCCAAAATGGCTACGTGTTAAGTTACCTGCAGGAAAAAAATATACTGAACTTCGCAGCTTAGTAGATAAATACAAACTGAATACAATATGTACCAGTGGTAGTTGTCCCAATATGGGAGAATGTTGGGGTGAAGGTACTGCCACTTTTATGATTTTAGGAAATATTTGTACCCGATCATGTAGTTTTTGCGGTGTAAAAACGGGCAGACCCGGTGCTGTTGAATGGGATGAGCCGGAAAAAGTAGCCCGATCTGTTAAAATCATGAAAATTAAACATGCAGTAATTACTTCGGTAGATCGTGATGATTTAAAAGACGGGGGGTCTATTATTTGGGCAGAAACGGTAGAAGCTGTCAGAAGGGTAAACCCCGGCATAACACTGGAAACTTTAATTCCCGATTTTCGGGGAAATACAAAACTCATCAATCGAATTACCGAAGTTCATCCTGAGGTTGTTTCTCATAATATGGAAACAGTAAGGAGGCTTACACGTGAAGTAAGAATACAAGCAAAATATGACCGCAGTTTAAGTGTTTTGAAGTATTTAAAGGAAAACGGAATGAGAACTAAATCGGGAATCATGCTTGGTTTGGGGGAAACTGAGAGAGAGGTTATTCAAACAATGACTGACTTAAGAAATATTAATTTAGATGTTATCACTATTGGTCAATATCTTCAACCTACTAAAAAACATTTGCCTGTAAAAGAATTTATAACTCCGAATCAATTTAAAGAGTACGAAAAAATTGGTACAGAAATGGGATTCATGTATGTAGAAAGTGGTGCTTTAGTACGATCTTCTTATAAGGCACACAAACACGCCGGCTAACATTTGATTCGAAGGAAATTCATACTTATTTGAATACTTTTGCTACAGACTTACCCATATTCCGGTTTTTTTAACTGATATTCCTTTTGAAATAATTAAATCCGCTTCGTTTTGTTACAACTATACGTTTGCTCTAAAAACAGGAATTAAATTTTTAATTCATTTATTTATTTTTGCTAATCCTCCGAAAGCAGGTATTTGTATTTATAAATATACATCTTTTATTCATCTAAATTTTGAAGTACAAATTTATCTAAAACACTCTTTTTGGCCATCATCTTTTCAATATCTTCAATAGTTCTGGGAGCTTCTTCAGATAAATTTTCAGGACCATTATTGGTTATTAGAATATCATCTTCTATACGAACTGCTATTCCCCACCATTTTTTGTCACAAGGACTTCTGTCAGGAATATAAATTCCCGGTTCAACGGTAATGATCATATTTTCTTTAAGAGTTCCATAAGTCGCGGGATCGTGAACATCCAGGCCTATGTGATGTGATGCACCGTGAGGAAAATACGAATGCTTTTCATTACTGTTTGTAATAATCCTCAGATTAGCCAGACCGTTATTAATTATTTCACGTGCTGTTTCTTCAGGTTTTAAAAAATCATTTCCTATAGTACACATTTTAATTCCTTCGCTCTGAGCTTTCAAAACTAGATTATAAATAGCTTTTTGCTCAGAAGTAAATTTTCCGTTAGCAGGAATTGTACGCGTTACATCGGCTGTATAGCCTCTATATTCTGCACCTAAATCCATTAAGATCAAATTATTTCCTGCTTTTGTTTTATTATTTTCAATATAATGTAAAATACATCCGTTATTACCAGCTCCCACAATAGATGGATATCCTTCATGTTCAGCACCATATTTCTTATATACAAACTCGTGTATTCCCTGAATTTCAGCTTCAGACATATCGGGGTTCACAGCTTTCATTACTTCTATTTGACCGATTGCAGAAATTCTTACGGCTTTTGTCAGCAGTTTTAACTCTTCAGCTGTTTTTATTTCTCTCATTTCAGCCATTCCCGCTTTCAAAAAAGTATAATCTATATTCGTTGTTATCTTTAATTTATCTGATGCTTTTTGCTGAAATTCTTTTCTTTTTTTGTTGTTCATAGCGTTCTTATAGCCATTAACAATTTCATTATCCTTTAATTCCGGATAGTGCGTAACGATTTTCTCAATTATCCGGGCAATATTTGCAAAATTTTCTGCCTGAGCAGAAGTAATTAACTCATATCCTTTTTTCTCAGGTTCAGATAAGAAATCCGCTGAATTGTAGTTTGCTTTCTTTTTAAAACTTTTTACCAAATCATATATTTCTCCCTTTTCTTTAAGTGAGTTTCTGTAATCATCCTGAAATTTTTCTATAAATACGTAATCAAATTTTGAAAAATTGATAGTATCAGAAATAAACTCTTCAGATATTTTTACTTTGGTGAAGCCTAATTGCTCTTTTACGCCTTTAACTCCTAATCTTTTTCCATTCCACATTTCATATTGAAAGTCTCTTTTAGGGACATATATAACTTCGTTGTACACATTTTTTTCAGCATCTGTTTGATTATCAGAAAAAAGTAATAAAACTGCATTGGAGTCTCTAAAGCCTGTTAAGTAATAAAAATCAGGATTCTGATGAAATACATAATTTACATCATTAGCTCTGTTTCTGACCGGGTTTGCAAAAACTACAGCCACGGAATTTTCAGGCATTTTTTGTCGCAAGATTTTCCTGCGTTCTTTATGAAATTCTCCGGGCAGGTAATCCGCGGGTGTTTGTGCGACTAATGAAAAGGTATTGAAAATAATACAGGCTATAAAAATTATAAATCTCATTTTTTTGACTTTTAGACGAATCAAAAATAGCGTTAATTTCTTAATTTTTAATAAATATCAAAGTAATTAATACGCTTACATTTTTTAAACAGATTTTTCCGTTTTGCAGTAAAAAACAATTTGAATAATTTTACTCTTCCCCGGGGATTAAAACAATTTTACCCATTCTTATCTTATTATTCTCTTTAATCTCGTCAGATTCTTCCTCAAGGAATTTTCCCGGAATGTATATAATTTTCGGGTTTACCTGACATGCAGTTGCACAACCTCCTGATTTCAAACACTCTTTTGCCATCTTTAAACATGCCTTTGTTGTACATTCAGAAGTAGCTGATTTACCGTCTTTTGTGCAGGTTAATTCATAACAGTTACCTTTCTTTTTATCTTTTTCACTACAGCCTCCTTTTTCCTTTTCTGTGAAATGCGGGGGTAAAAATATCAGAATCCAAATTCATAAAGACAGTAAGGAATATTAAATCCACTTCTTCAAGGCTGTTTATTTTTATATTTTCTTCGTCTAAAAAATTAAAATCGATAATTACTTCTTTTTCTTTTTTTGAGAAATCCTCAATCAAGTTATCTATATAATTCTCAAAATTATGTGAACCCGGATTGAGTTTGACACTCTCTGTTTCCCGATTACAGGAAATTATTATCACTAATGATATCAAAAGCAGCCAGTTTCAGGATGTTTTTTATATTCCGGCATTCTGATTTAAAATTGTTGCGATACCATTTCCCATTAGCATGACCACAAGTTTCTTCCCGGCTGTTCAGTTTCTTTTTACTTCCCGTGAATAATTCAGAATTGTTCATAATAACTTAAATTACTGATTAGTAACGTGTAAAGTACACATATTTATTCAGGTAATAAAATGTTAAAATTATGTTGATTTTTCTAATGATATGACTATTTATAAATAATCAAATATTTTCATTTTAAAAAAGGATTCAATACATTTGATGAATTTAAAGGAATAACTATAATTCATTTGCAATGAAAAATACTGCATTAACACACATTCATGAAGCTTTAAGTGCTAAGATGATTCCTTTTGCAGGGTATAATATGCCCGTTGAGTACGAAGGAGTTACCGTTGAACACAAAACCGTTAGAAAAGGAGTCGGAGTTTTCGATGTAAGCCATATGGGAGAATTCTTCCTGAAAGGCAAAAATGCTTTCGCCTTAATTCAAAAAATTACTACAAACGATGCCTCAAAATTAACTCCGGGAAAAGCACAATATACATGTATGCCAAATGCTGACGGGGGAATCGTAGATGATTTAATTATTTATATGATTGCCGAAAATGAATACATGCTTGTAGTAAATGCCTCAAATATTGAAAAAGACTGGAACTGGATTTCTCAGCATAACGATTTGAATGTAACTATGGAAAATCAATCAGAAGACTGGTCCCTACTGGCCATTCAGGGACCTGAGGCTACGACAGTGATGCAATCATTAACGCATATTGATTTGGCTGTTATAAAATTTTATACTTTCCGGATTACTGATTTTGCAGGCGTTCCTGATGTAATAGTTTCTGCAACAGGATATACAGGTTCCGGCGGGTTTGAAGTATATGTAAAAAATGAACATGCAGAGCAATTGTGGAACAATGTGTTTGAAGCAGGAAAAGACCGAGGAATAAAACCCGTTGGATTAGCTGCAAGAGATACGTTGCGTCTGGAAATGGGCTATTGTTTATACGGGAATGATATTGATGATACCACCTCTCCTATTGAAGCGGGATTAAGCTGGATTACCAAATTTACTAAAGACTTTGTTAATGCCGAAGCTTTAAAAAAACAAAAAGAAAATGGAGTTTCCCGTAAATTAGTTGCTTTTGAATTAACGGAACGCGGAATCCCCAGAAAGGACTATAAAATTGTTGATGAAAAGGGAACTGTAGTTGGAAATGTTACTTCAGGAACCATGAGTCCCATGTTAAATAAAGGGATTGGGTTAGGATATGTTCCTATAGAAAACTCTAAAACAGGTTCTGAAATATTTATTCAGATTCGCAGAAAACAAATTCCTGCCAGAATAGTGAAGCTTCCTTTTTACAAAAAATAAAAATTCAAACCTTTGAATACTACTTATTAGTGACTGAACAATTGCTATACATCGGATTATTTGGTTCTGCGGGAATTATCACCGGGGTTCTCATTACTTATATCATTCAAAAAAATAAATCGTCTGCATCAGAGAATGAAAAAGTGAGTTTGGAGGAACGCAACAAGTTGCTCTCAGAGCAAAAAAATACTCATCAGCATATTATAGGAGATCTTAATAAAGAATTAAAATCTATACAGACGGAAAAAGATACGCTAAAAGAACGTAACAATACATTAGCAGAATATAAAGTTATTTCAGACAGCACTTCAGAAGAATTGAAGCAAGACATAAAACAAATTCAGGCAGAGAAAGAAAGACTCATTAAAATAAATACACAACAAGGTGCTGAGTTAAAAAATCTTCAATTAAAATTAACCGAACAAAAAACTGAAATAGAAAATTTACAAGAGAAGTTTACTAAAGAATTTGAAAATTTAGCAAACAAAATTTTAGAAGAAAAATCAACTAAATTCACTTCTCAGAATCAGGAAAATATTAAAAATATCCTTAATCCTTTAGAAAAGAAAATCAAAGATTTTGAAGAGAAAGTAGATAAAACTCATAAAGAGAGCATTGATTATCACGCAGCACTGCGACAGCAAATTTTCGGATTAAAAGAACTAAACGCTCAAATGAGCAAAGAAACCCTCAACTTAACAAAAGCCCTGAAAGGAAGCAGTAAAACTCAGGGAAGCTGGGGAGAGCTGGTGCTGGAACGCGTATTGGAAAAATCAGGACTACATAAAAACCGTGAATACTTTGTGCAACAATCGTTTATCAACGACGAAAGAAAAAGAGTAATCCCCGATGTAGTTATTCACTTACCCGGTAATAAGAAAATGATTGTTGACAGCAAAGTATCACTAACTGCCTATGAGCAATTTGCAAATTCAGAAAAGGAGCTTGAAAAAGAACGCTTTTTGAAAGAACACATTAATTCTTTAAAAAGACACATCGCACAACTTTCTGAAAAAAAATACGAAGATCTTTATAAAATAGAATCTCCGGATTTTGTACTTCTCTTTGTCCCTGTTGAACCCGCTTTTGCCGTAGCCTTGAATAACGATAACACCCTGTATAATAAAGCTTTTGAAAAAAATATTGTCATTGTTACCCCAACCACGCTGCTGGTCACCTTACGTACCATAGACACTATGTGGAATAATGAAAAACAACAACGCAATGCATTGGAAATTGCCGGGCAGGCAGGAGCTTTATATGATAAATTCGAAAGCTTAGTAAAAGATTTAATCAGCATTGGAAAAAAAATTGATGCCACAAAAAACGATTATAGTACTGCCATGAATAAACTAACCACGGGGAAAGGCAATTTAATTACCCGCGTACAAAAATTGAAAACCATGGGAGCAAAAGCTAAAAAAGCATTACCGGAAGTCATCGTTGAAAGAGCAAAAGAAGAATAACCCATAAAACAACATACCCCCCCCGGCACACAATTGTTTACTCTTAAAATCAGCAAAAAAACCTGAATCTTTATCTTTTCTGTTAAAAAAAATAAAAAAATTGTAATGAACCCTTTTCATTTACGACTATTAATGTGTAATTTGCATTTATTTGCTGATTTAACGTTCTTAAACTAAAAAACTATCAGGTAAACTGAAAACTATTTTATAAAATAAAGTTCTCATCGTACCCTATCTTTTAAAGAAATAAAAAAATAAATTATTTTTTTGGAGGATAATTTTTTGATTGTAAATAAAATTATATACATTTGCCAAAGGGAGATAGTGTTTTTTAACATAAATCGTAATAAATAAAAATATACAAAAATCTAACTTTAATTTTAAAATGCTTAATTTATGACAACAAAACAATTTTTAAAGAACAGGTTGTTTTTTCTAAAAAGAAAAAATTATACTTTACTTATGTTGCTTTTTATCAGCATAATGGGATTCCCTGTATGTGCAACGGCACAATTTATTGAACCGGGAACAACTTATGAAGTAGGACAAGAACCGAGACTTCTTATTACCGGAGATAATACAGAAATTACCGTTGACGGCGACAGCAATTCATTTTTTGAATTTGATATGATGCTATCTGTTAGCGTCCCTATGGCTTCGGGAGCAAATCAGTTTTACGTTCGGTATAACAATGATTGCTTTGGAGAAAACCTCTATGATTCCACCGACGCTGAAAGTACTATTATAAGAGCTGGAGGTAGTGACACTGCGAGTTCTTATGAATATATTTGGGGCAGAGCGGCTTTTGGTGGTGCTATCCCCTTATACAATCTGATAATAGCTAATAACCGGAATAACATATTATCGTATGCTGTTCTTCAGACACAGGGTAAGCCTTTTTATATAGATGACTTACCGACGGGAACGCCTGGTTTTACTTTAACACCGGAAGGCTCTCCTTATAAACTGGCTCATTTTAAATTACCGATAAATGATGCAAGTGTAACACCCGTAGTTGAAGTCCTCACAGACGGTACCGTTGTAAATGCTGCCAATGAGCAATGGGCTGATGCAGCCGATACCAATGTTTCTCCGGCAAATCAATTTACTCCGGTAAACTGGGTTATTGATCTTAATCCAAAAGTTATATGGACTGGAGCTACCGACAGCGACTGGGCAACAGCAACAAACTGGAAGCAGGGTGCAGTACCCGCAACAGATTCTGATGTTTTGATAGGAAATACTGCAACTGATGGTGTTACTAATTTTCCAACAATCTCCAATGCAGTTACCGTTAATTCTATCCGGGTAAAAACGGGAGCTACTCTTATTGCCAATGCCGCTGTTACCGGCAATGTAACTTATGATAGAAGACTATTCACTGAAGGATGGCATTTAATATCTTCACCTGTTTCAGGAGAAACTATTGCTGATGTTATTGCTGATTCGGGCTCTACTCTTGATACGGGAACTGGTTCGAATATCGGTTTGGCACCTTATAACAATGCCGGTACGGCTTCGTGGACTTACCTGAATGCTAGTTCTGTAGGAAATTTTGATTCAGGTCAGGGATATTCTGTAAAGCTAACGGATAATCTCAGTAATGTTAGGTTTACCGGTACGATTAATTCAAGCGATGTATCTGTAGCTGTAACGAATGGTTCTGAGAGTGGTTATAATTTAATAGGAAACCCTTTTACAGCCTATGTAAATTCTAATACGTTCCTTACAGCGAACACCAGTTCATTATCTGAAGAAACTATTTGGGTATGGAATGAAACAGCTTATGAAGCTCGTAATTCTACAAATCCTTTAGAAATAGCGCCTGCTCAGGGATTTTTCGTTCTAGCTGGTTCTGCTGGCAACGTAAGTTTTGCAACATCAAATCAAAGTCATCAAGCTACAAATACTTTTTTGAAGACAGCTCCCAGAACAAATTTTGAGTTATCTGTGGATAATGGTTCTGAGAAGTCGTCAGCAAAAGTATTTTATATAAAAGATAAAACAAGAGGTTTTGATAATGGATATGACAGCAGTATGTTTGGCGGTGTTTCGCATGATTTTGCTGTTTTTACTGAATTATTAAGTGATAGTAAGGGCGAACGATTAAGCATTCAAACGTTACCTGACAGTGATTATAACACTATGGTTATTCCTGTGGGTCTTATCGCTGCTGCCGGAGAGGAAGTTACATTTTCTGTAAATCCTGAAAATTTACCGGAAGGATTTTTGGTTTACTTAGAAGATAAAGTTAATGATACCATGAGCAATCTTTCTGAAGGGAATCATAAAGTAACTTTACAAAATGCTTTAAACGGCACGGGTCAGTTTTATATTCACACAACTTCCCGAAGCTTAAGCAACGAAGATATTACTAAAGATAACAGCAATATAAATATCTATAAATCATCAGCAAAAGCAGTGACCGTTTCCGGTTTACAGCAAAAAGCAACGATGAAGGTATTTTCTATCCTTGGAGAGGAATTGGTAAGCACCGGTATTACTCCTTCTAACGGCGTAAGTAAAACAATAGCATTAGATAATTTATCTACGGGTGTTTATATTGTAAGACTTACTTCAAGACAGAGTAATGTTACTAGAAAAATTATTTTAGAATAACTGTGAAACTGTGATATAAACTCAATAATATTTTAAATTATGAATAGAGATAATAACAAAAAACAAGAAATAACACGAAAGGAAGCGTTAAAGAAAATGGGTAAATATGGTAAATATACCGCTTTAACTGCTTTGGGTACGTACTTAATTTTAAGCCCTAAAAAAACTCAGGCATCCTCTCCTACCGGTCCTACAGATCCGGGAGATGGTTTCTAAATTAAATAAAAACAGTAACAGGAATTGTTTTTATGTGTATAAAATAGGTTAGGAAATGGTACTTCCTAACCTATTTTTTTATTCCCACTTCATTATTTAAAAATAAACAACTCCGGACTACCTGCTGAATTTGATGCAATTTTTTTAAGTGCCTTTTTTTAATTTATTATACTATTGTTTCTGTGTCTCTAAAGCAGAATGTAATCTTTTGGTGCTATACCAATTGATATAATCATTGATTGCTTGACAGGCGGCTTGTAAAAACATTTTAACGTTATGTCTGTTGACACATTCTCTGCTGTCATCATTAAAATTTTTACTATTTTCTTCTACTCTTACCTTAAATCATGTCAAGCTGATGTTTCAGAAAAATAAAAAAGCATTTTGAATGTGTTTTAATTGAAATTCATTACCTTTTTTAAGAATACCAATAATGTCGAATCGTACTTCAACATCTATATCTTTTTCAATTATATAATCATGTATTGCTTCAATTAACAGTTGTTTCTTTTTTGGGGTTATAAAATCTTGTGGATTCCCAAAATAATTAGTCGATCTGGTTTTTACCTCAACAACAATTAAATTTGTATTTTTTTGAGCAATAATATCTATTTCAGCTTTTCTAAGCCTATAATTTGTTTCTAAAATTTTATATCCTTTTTGTAAAAGAAAATTAATTGCTAATTTTTCTCCTGCTTTTCCCAACTCATTGTGTACAGCCATTAACTTATAAATATTTAATTCCTGCTTTCACGGAAGTAATATAAAAAATATTATTCACCCGAGTTAAAAACAACTGAGCACTGCTTATCATTAACCGACAGCTGAATATTTCTTCCCATTACTATAGCTCTGTTATCGGGTTCATGCCCAGCCGGAAAATCAAACATAACAGGAATATCTTCAGGTAGTACATTTAAAATTAATTCTTCTACGGGACTTCCCCAAACAGTAAGGTTTTCTTTTATTTTAGAAATATTGCCAACAATTACCCCTTCCACATTTTTAAAATAACCTGCTCGTTGTAAGCTATACAACATTCTGTCAATCGCATATTCATATTCCCCTGTTTCCTCTATAAATAAAATTTTTCCTCCTGTCGAAATTTGACTGTCAGAACCTAACATCGATGCCATAATAGTTATATTCCCGCCTGCTAATTGCCCCGTTGCTGTTCCTTTTCTATTATATTTGGAAGATGTTATTTTGTATTTTAATTGTTTTCCAAATAATGCTTTTCTGAAAGTTTCAATAGTTTCAAGAATTACTTCCTGATTGTCTTGTATGCTTGTACATAGCATTGCGTGTAGAGTTTCAATTCCTAAATTGTGAACGTGATTATGAAATACTGTAATATCAGAGTACCCAATAATCCATTTCGGATATTTAATAAACTTGCTGAAATCTAAGTCATCTATGATTCTAGCCGAACCGTATCCACCTCTTGCACACCAAATCGCTTTAATTTCCGGGCGATCTAAAGCCCATTGAAAATCTTCTGTCCGCTCTTTATCAGTTCCTGCAAAATGATTTGCCTGATTAAATATATGCTTTCCTGAAAGTACTCGTAGCCCCCAACTCTCAGTCAGTTTTTTAGCAGATGCAATCACATTCTCTTTATCTTTTAAAATTCCCGCCGGAGCAACAATTACAATGGTATCTCCTTCTTTTAAATACGATGGTGCTTTTAGTTTCATTTCTTCTTCAGGGGTGAGAAACTTTTAAAAATAAAATAAGTTATAAATTTCTAAAATTAGTAACAATAAATCAAAGTTTTTATTATTATTTAATATTTTGTTAAAATTAATAAGCTAACTTTTATTCTGTAACTGGAAATCCGGTAAATTTCAGAATAACACAGAGTAATAAGGCTAATTATTAGTTATATACGTGGGGTTTTGTATTTATCTCTGCTTTTTAAAAAGATTTAAAATATCCAAAAGTATTGATTTTCAGGGAATTGTATTTGTTCTTTTTCTGTCCGTTATGATTGTTCCAATTATAGTTTGTTGAAAGTGAAAATACCTTTTTCACATTAAACCTGGTGTTTTTGGTCAAGTTGGTTTGCATGATCATAATTATCGTTCATCCGAAGAAACAGAAAATGCATTCGGTTTCAGCCCTGACAGGGATATAGAGTATTCCTATGCTCCTCTTAATGATAAGCTTACAGGTTTAATATCGAAACAGGATATGTGAAAGTAATTTTCAACTTTTATGGTCTTAAACCTACTTTCTTTGATGCCGGTTTACAGTATTATTTTTGTATATGACTAACAATCAATTTTAATACATAAGCAGGGTTTGATTATTTAAGTAATCATTAACCTTTATTTTGTGTAAAGTAGTATGTAGTTGTCTATAACTAACTTTATTTTACTTCCTCTTATTACGATTTTCAAAGAGGTCTCTCAAACAAATTATTAGTTATATTTGCATTCTGGAATATTTAAAATTAAAATGAATCCCTCAAAAAGATATACAATAACTGCTGCACTTCCTTATACTAACGGACCTATTCACATTGGTCACTTAGCCGGAGTGTATATTCCTGCTGATATTTACGCACGTTTTTTACGTTTAACCGGTAATGATGTTGCATACATATCCGGTTCAGATGAACACGGAGTTGCTATACCCATGTGTGCCAAAAAAGAGGGGGTAAGTCCGAAAGAAATTATTGATAAATATCATGGCATTATTAAACAATCTTTTGAAGATTTTGGAATTTCTTTTGACAATTACTCACGTACCTCTGCGAATCTCCATCACGAAACTGCTTCTGAGTTTTTCAAAAAAATGTATACCGATGGTAAGTTTATCGAAGAAGTTTCAGAACAGCTATACGATACTGAAATTCATCAGTTTTTAGCCGATCGGTTTATAGTAGGAATCTGTCCGAAATGCGGAAATAAAGAAAGTTATGGAGATCAATGTGAAAAATGCGGAACTAGTCATAATGCTACAGATTTAATCAATCCTAAATCAGCAATTACAGGAAACAAGCCTGAGCTAAAACAAACAAAACATTGGTTTTTACCTTTAGATAAATATGAGGAATTTTTACGTGAATGGATTTTAAAAAAGCATAAAAACGATTGGAAATCAAATGTATTAGGGCAAGTAAAATCCTGGATTGATGATGGTTTACGTCCGCGTGCTGTAACTCGTGATTTAGATTGGGGAATCCCAGTCCCGGTAAAAGGCGTCAATGAAAAAGTTTTATACGTTTGGTTTGATGCTCCGATAGGCTATATCTCTTCTACCAAAGAATGGGCAACACGTCAGGGAAAAAACTGGGAAGATTACTGGAAAGATGAAAATACTAAATTGGTTCACTTTATCGGAAAAGATAATATTGTATTCCATTGTATTATTTTCCCGTCGATGTTAAAAGCACATGGAAATTATATTTTACCGGAAAATGTTCCGGCTAACGAGTTCTTAAACCTGGAGGGTAATAAGTTATCTACTTCAAAAAACTGGGCTGTTTGGCTACATGAATATTTGGAAGAATTTCCTGAGCAACAAGATGTATTGCGTTATACATTAACTGCCAATGCTCCGGAAAATAAGGATAGTGATTTTACATGGAAAGATTTTCAAGCAAAAAACAATAATGAGTTGGTAGCTGTTTTTGGAAACTTTATCAACCGTATAGCCGTGTTAACCAATAAATATTATAATGGAGTTGTTCCAATTCCTGATAATTTTACAAAGTTAGATGAGGATACTTTAGAACAGTTAAAACAATTTCCGGACATCATTGCTCAAGCTGTAAAGCGTTTCCGTTTCCGGGAAGCTTCACAGAAGTTTATGAACATAGCACGTTTGGGGAATAAATACTTAGCCGATGAGGAACCGTGGAAGTTGGTAAAAACTGATGAGAGGCGTGTAAGAACCATTATGTATGTTGCTCTTCAAATTTCAGGTGCCTTATTAGTTTTATCAGAACCATTTTTACCATTTACTTCTAAAAAACTTAAAAAAATATTAAATATTAATTCTGCAACTATTGAAAATAGCTGGAAGGATGTTACTGAAAAAGAAGTTTTATTACCGGCAGGTCATGAAATTCAAAGAAGAAAACCTGAGCTGTTATTTTCTAAAATAGACGATAAAACTATTGAGGCACAACTTGCAAAATTAGCGACCACTAAAAAGGCAAACGAAGCAGCAAATAAAAATGTAGAACCACAAAAAGAGATGATAGAATTTGATGACTTTACCAAAATGGATATCCGTATTGGAACCATTTTAAAAGCCGAAAAAATTGCTAAAACCAAAAAACTTTTAAAACTTAAAATTGATGTAGGAATTGATGTTCGTATTGTTGTTTCCGGAATCGCTGAAAGTTTTAAGCCTGAGGATATAATTGGACGACAAGTAGTAGTACTTTGTAATTTAGCAATAAGAAAAATTTGTGGTGTAGAAAGTAAAGGTATGATTTTAATGACAGATGCAACGGATGGTTCTTTAACTTTTGTACAACCATCACAAAAAGTACAAAACGGAAAACAACTTTGTTAGAAAATGTGATAGCAAATCAAATAATATGGACTACCTACTAAGTTTACTACAATTTTATTAAGCGATTTTTTTAATTTATTATAACATCCTATTTCTGCCTCTAAAGGAGTTTTATAGCCCCAAGCAGAGTGTAATCTTTTGGTATTATACCATTGTAATGGTGGTATTTTCCTCTGTCATATTTTTACTTAATTTCTAATTCTTGTGGTGTCAGTACTCTCTTATTAGAGAAATCCCCGGAATTCAACTCATAGAATTTACGCTACTTCCTGATCATATTACCATTCAAATCATATTCTTTACTTATTTCTCTAACACTTTGACCTGATTCTAATAATTCAACGAACTCAACTATAGAAGTTGAACGTTCAATGTTCTCAATTTCTTTAGATTCGTTAAAATGCTTTTTTAATATATGGGCAAAAATTATTTTGAAAACCCAATCTGTTAAAACTACCATCGACAAAGTAGGTAGCTTATGTTCAGTTTGACTTGAAGTAAAACCATATTCATTTGAAGATGAATTCCACCAAAGATTGATTTCTGCATCTAATAGACGAGTAGTTCTCGCTTTGGCTTTTAGTGTTTCTTCTGTATTGGTTGTATTTTCTAATACAGCATCAATTACTTCATCAATAGATAATATTTCTTGTGAAGTGACTTCTGAAATTTCCCCAGATTCAAAAAAGCCATCTAAGTCAGCAAGAATTTCAAACAATAAATCTTTCCAGAGTTGTTCGTTAGGTTTTACTTCAAGGCGAGAAGTTATATTTATGTCATTCCAACTTTTGTGAATTTCAAAGTTATCGCCATTTCTAATACATAAAACAGCACTTTTTACATTCCATAAAAGAAAACTATCTCTTTTTAATATTTTCGCCTTTTTTATTGCGTTACTTATAAGTTCTGAATCATTTATTTGATTATCAGGCATTTTTAACTCCCAACCTTGCACAATTATATCTTTAGTAAGGTCTTTAAATGATAATACATTAGGAAATAGACTTTTCTTGTTCATTTTCTAAAACCCTTTGTGAAGTTTGTTTGTGCTAGAATTGTTGTTGTTATGAATACTGCAATTAATAAGAATGGATATTTTTCTATTTCGTTTAAGTATTTTTTAATAACTGCGATTAAAACAGTAAGGTTTTTTATCGTTCGAGAGCTCAAGTTGTTCCCTTAATCTTAATTTTTGATGGTGGAATATTATAATTTTTATATTTTATGGGTACTATATTCATTTCATTTTTGTCAATTTTTCTACAATTAAACTGTCAAAATGATTCAATTCTTTGATTTTCAATTCAACCTTTTGAGAACATCTTCATTTTCTCATTGTTTGACTTGTCAATAAGTTCTTTTAAAAGCTTGATTTCTTTTTCTCGGTCAGTTTCGTTCATATGTTTGCTAACTATTGTATAAACCATATACGCAATTTATATCATTTATATTTTGCTTTTGAGTGTTGTTTAGAAACTTGATTCAGATGGTTAAACAACACTGAATTATCTTTCTTAAATACTAATGAATCAAAAAGGCTCTTTAAATTCTCAAATCCTTTCTTAGTGACGTACGTATAGATTTCAGTTGTTTTACCACTTTCCGATTTCCAATAACTCTTCCGGAATTTCTTTCATACGGCAGATAAAGATATTCCCCGGAAAACTGACCATGGGAATCTCAGTTTCAGAACTCATTTCAAACAATCATCTTACAGAGGTTTTTCTTTCAGTATCTAAGAATTCCTTTACATTCTCAACAGTATTAGGTACGGCAATAATCTTTTTATTTTTATTTAATATAAAATAAGTAGGGGTAGCGTCAATTCTATACTTTTGTACTACTTCATTATCAAATTTGTATGTAGGGTGAGTTCCTAAAACATTATGCCATTTATATAATTTGTTCTTAGCCCAGGAGTTGAAATCAATATCATTTTCCTCAATTGCAAAAGCTATTACAGAAACATTCTTATAATTCTTCATAAATTCATATACAGCCGGAATTTCTTTTACACAGTGTCCACATTGAGTACTCCAGAAAATCATCAGATAATTTTCACCATCATTTAAGGAAGAAAGAGAGTATTCTTTAGCTCCCTCTTTCCAAGAAAAATCCGGAGCTATACGTCCTACAGACACGCTTAGTTCTCTCAATTTCTTTTCTTTAAACTTGGCGTCTTGAAAATTAAGAGGTAATTTTGAATAATAATCAGCAAAAATACCATCCACTATTTCAGAGTTTCTCTGATTAGCAAAAAAGGTGATTAGATATTCCAGGATCTCTTTCTTAGTAATATTCTTTTTGAGAATGTTCATTACTTTAGCAATAGATTTTTTATATAACTTTTGCTGTAATCTTTGACTTTCTGCAGGGTTTAAATAGAAGATATAATTAGTAATTTTATCTACTAAAAAAGAAGAATTAAATAATACTTTATTAGAGAAATCTACATTATTAAAAAAGTTGTTCATTACATAATTTGAATACTCTTTTGTGTCTTCAAAAATGACATAAGAATTTGTAGCTTTAGAGGCTTTAATAAATGTGTTAATTAACATCCTTTCTGACTTCACTTCATAAATTTCTTGAACTTCTTTTTGTTCCCTGAATGCTTTTTTGTAAGCTTTTTTAATGTCTGTTGACTTTTTTTCTAAATATTTTAGTTGTAAAGAATCCAGTGAGTGTTGTCTTAAAGCTAGAGCATCCAAATATTCTCTGTACATTTTATTTTCTCTGGATTTTATGAATACTACTGATTCTTCCGGAAATTGAGGGTTAAATACAAATTCAATACTTTCTTTGTTAAAAAAGAAATCAATAAAACCGGCATTTGTGTTTCTATACGAAACTCTGTAAACTCCAATTTCAGTGTTAGCTGGTAAAAGCAATTCGAAACGACCTACTTTTTGTACAGATTCTCCTAAATCCAACTCTTCGAACTTAATGGTAGAGTTTCCAATAAATTTTTGTTTCGTACCTTCAATTTTGTATAAGATAATCCAGTCGTTTTTTTCAGGGGGAATCATAGTTCCTTTAATTGAAAACTGGGCATCTACAATTAAGGTAACAAATAATAGTGAGATAAGAATTTTTTTCATCATCAGTAAAGGATTTACTTTAATTAATATATTAAATTTCCACTTCTAAATATTCCGGGAAACATCCCGAAATTAATATTTCTAATTTAATTTAAGTATTTTATATTCAAATTTTGTTCATAAAAATAAAATTGCCGGATAATCAGTGGTTTTTCAGGCAGTGGAAAATTTTTATTTAGTGTACTTCCGAGCGAAAATACAAAATTAATATTATCTCCGAACAATAAATTGACTTTAAGTAGAATAAAAAAGTTATGTTAAAATATTCAGGTTATAATCTATGTAATAATAGAAGAAAATTATGGGTTAAAAAAAGTATTAGAAATCTGATATTCAAACATATATTCTAAGCAAAACTATATTGTAGTAATACAAAGGAATATGAATACGCTGTTTATTGAATATCAGCACGTAACCAATATATTCATGCAATAATAAAAAATTAGGGTATGTAGATTTTCACAGAACTCAGAGAACAACAAATATTCCTTAATCTGTCTAAAGCGTTTACCACTTCTTTTTTAAATGAAAATATATATGCTAATAACAATATAGTTAGTGTAGGTAAAACAGGAGATGACTTAGATTACGATAATAAAGACGCGGAAAAGTTCGAGTTAAGCGTTATTAACAACAACAAAACAGAGCTGTATCATGCCAGTACAGAATATTCTTTTGCGGGTAGAAAATATATTCAGTTTTTAAAAGAAGAAAATGTTAAAATCTCTACAAAATCTGTAAGGAATGACTACAGGAATCGAACTAAAGTTAAAAGTAAAGAAAATTATTAGAAAAATATCAAAATAAAGTTTGGTTAGTTGATTTTTGATTGGTTATTTCTCAATAACCAATTGGAGAAATCGCCTGAAAAGGCGGTTTCTTTTTTTGGCATATTATTTCTATAAAAATTTTATCTTTATAAAAACACTATAAATATGGCTACTGCTTTTACAACTGGAGCAACATCCGATATTGGTAAAGCCTAAGCACATCTGTTTGGTGCAAAATAAATTTAATCTGATTTTACGTGGTCTGGCGTACAAAGAAACCGAAAAGCTTAAAATAGCACTACCTAAACTTATCCATGTACATAGTTTACCAGTTTCAGAGATTCTGTTTTTGTATTAAGTTCTGGAATATGGTGGTTATACCTGTCGATTGCCGTTACAGTGAGGGTATAGCGAAATTCTAGTAATGTCTCGGTCTCTGTTTAGTTAACTGAGTTTTTATTACGGACAGTATGCGTATGTCAGGAATTTTTGAAACAGCAACAGAAGCTTCTATTATGCCTGATTGGTTTGCAGGTCTTATACTTAAAATTATATCTTTGAAGGCAATTGATTTTCCTCTGAAATCAGTATTTTCAACAAAGTCGTTTTCACGATTAGGGCTTTCATGCCAGGTAATGCCGTCTGCTGTCCAAAGTAATAGTTTTTCCGATTTAAAAGGGCTTCCTTCAGTATATAAGTAATTCGGATTTGTATCTAAAATAATCCATAATTTGTTTTTATAAACTGCATAGTTATACACCCGGGATAAGTTAAAGGGAAGCGGAAATTGATGCCTCTTCCAGGTTTTACCATCATCTGATGATATATACACTCCTTTTTCATTGGAAGTATAAGCCCAGTCCGTTTTATGCCCTCCGAATAAAATTAATTTTCCATTCAGAGACACCGCCCGGGGAGACCAGAAGTGAGGAAACTCTGAAGAAATATTATTGGTTTTTTGCACCCAAACTTCTCCATTTTTTGTTGACCATACATCGTTTCTGCCACTACCTCCCAAAACATATAACTCATTGTTATGTACTACTATCGCCATTTTTGCTCTGGGTGAGAAATTACCTGTTTTTTTAACCCATTTAATTCCGTCTTCTGATGTATGTACCTCACTTGTACCTCCACTTCTTATTCCGCCAACAGAATATAATTTTTCTTTAAAAGAAATATTACCGCCACGCCAGGTGATATCGAGATTGTCGGCTACTTTTGACCAACGAACTCCATCCGAGCTTTTCCAAATATCCTTTTCTCCTATAGCATTCCCATACATCCATAATTCATTTTTATGAACTACCAGAGATCTTGCAGTGGAAATTTGCAGACCTTCTACTCTATATACCTGACAAAATGAACCCCAATGGGGCAGAACAGCTAAGAAAAAAAGAAAAAATTTCATTACTTTATATTTTACACTACTACTGATATAACAAATTAAAACAGATTATTCCTACCTTACATTTCTTTTTTAACATTAAGGTTAATCGTAATTAAATGATTAACACAGATTTTATTTAATACTGATTTTTCTGCTTGTCTGCTGATTCCCGTTTTGAATTTGTAGTATATATAAACCCTTGTTTAATTCATTAAAGTTTAATTCTTCTGAAAATCTGTTCGCTATATTTTTATATCGCTTGTTTTCAATCAGTCTTCCTCTTAAATCGTATAATTTAATCGTTGCATTATCTGCATTCAGTACATCAAATGTCAGGGTAAATATGCCGTTGGACGGGTTGGGGTATATTTTTAAGGTATTTTTAAAATCAGAGACGGCAGTATCTGTACTTAATATATTACTGCGGTTAATTATTAAGTCTTGAGATATCCTGCCATCATACCTGTCAACGGCTGTTACAGTCAGGGTGTAGCGGGAATTTAATAATGTCCCGGTTACAGTACCCGTTACAGGGTTCAAATTAAGATTATCGGGTAAATCTTTTATAATATAAGTTAAGGGACCATTTTCAGGATCTCTGAAAGCATCTCCGGGAATTTGATAATTTAGTTTTGCTGTGGCTGAATTATATGTTCCCAGTATTCTTTGAATTTCAGGATTTTGATTTGTCCCTGCTTTTACCCAAAATTTTCTGCTTAAACGGGTAGTTCCATCCGTAGCCGTCATCATTATTTCTGTTTCACTTTGATCACTTGTGTCTAAAGCATCATTGAAAGACATAATCTCTAAAGCAGGGACGATAAAATGAGGCTTTACCATTATTTTATCGGCTTTAAAAATGTTGTTTGACGCAGAAAAACTATATGTATTTGTATCGTAATCATCAAATTTTAATACTTTTAGTGCCTGAGGATTAATATCTTCATTCAACCTTATTAAAATATTATTAGGCTGACTAAACCAAATCTTTTCTTTATCGGGGTATATATAAAACTGTATTTGATGCGCTTCCATTTCTAAACCATCATCTGCTACTATTGAAATTTTAGTATGTCCTGTTTTTCCGGTGGGTTTCACATATAGTGTATTGTTAGTAATACTTATATCATCCGTTTTTATAATAGTTCTGTCAGAGCTTTTGAATGAAAAAGTAATATCCTTTTTTTTATCCGGAATTTTATGTCCGTAGTCAAACGGGTAATCCAACGTTATCTGTGCTTCGCTTTGTTTAATCAACTGAGCTTTTACTATTGGGAGTATAATGTCAGGTATTTTAAAACCGGCAACAGAAGTCCCTGATCCATCTCCTCTAAAGTTTAAAAGTTTATTTTTAAAAGCAATTGATTTCCCTTTAATAGTATCGTCATTATTAACAAAATCATTTTCACGATTAGGACTTTCATGCCAGGTGACGCCGTCTGCTGTCCAAAGTAATAGTTTTTCCGATTTAAAAGGACTTCCTTCAGTATATAAGTAATTCGGATTTGTATCTAAAATAATCCATAATTTGTTTTTATAAACCGCATAATTTCCTGCACGAGATAAGTCAAAGGGAAGCGGAAATTGATGCTTCTTCCAGGTTTTACCATCATCTGATGATATATACACTCCTCTTTCATTGGAAATAAAAGCCCAGTCCGTTTTATGCCCTCCGAATAAAATTAATTTTCCATTCAGAGACACCGCCCGGGGAGACCAGAAGTGAGGAAACTCTGAAGAAATATTATTGGTTTTTTGCACCCAAACTTCTCCATTTTTTGTTGACCATACATCGTTTCTGCCACTACCTCCCAAAACATATAACTCATTGTTATGTACTACTGAAGCCATTTTTTTTCTGGGAGAAAAATTACCAGTATGAGTATTCCATGTGATCCCGTCTGTCGAAGTCTTTACTTCATTTGTGTTTCCCCCTCCAATAGAAAATAATTTGCTTTTAAAAGCAATACCTTTGGCGTGTGCCTTAAAATTGAGATTATCTGCTACTTCAGACCAGTTAAACCCATCTGAACTCTTCCAAATATCATTTGAAGCAACACTCCACCCATATAGCCATAGTTCATTATTATGTATTACAAGATCTCTGTGACTTCCAAAATAGCTTTGAGAGAATAAGTTGATGCTACATAAAACTATTAAAAAAGAAAGGATAAATCTCATTACTTTATATTTTACATTAACTACTGATGTAACAAATTAAAACAGATTATTCCTACCTTACATTTCTTTTTTAACATTAAGGTTAATCGTAATTAAATGATTAACACAGATTTTATTTAATACTAATTTTTCTGCTTGTCTGCTTATTCCCGTTTTGAATTTGTAGTATATATAAACCCTTGTTTAATTCATTAAAGTTTAATTCTTCTGAAAATCTGTTCGCTATATTTTTATATCGCTTGTTTTCAATCAGTCTTCCTCTTAAATCGTATAATTTAATCGTTGCATTATCTGCATTCAGTACATCAAATGTCAGGGTAAATATGCCGTTGGACGGGTTGGGGTATATTTTTAAGGTATTTTTAAAATCAGAGACGGCAGTATCTGTACTTAATATATTACTGCGGTTAATTATTAAGTTTTGAGATATCCTGCCACCATACCTGTCAACGGCTGTTACAGTCAGGGTGTAGCGGGAATTTAATAATGTCCCGGTTACAGTACCCGTTACAGGATTCAAATTAAGATTATCGGGTAAATCTTTTATAATATAAGTTAAGGGTCCATTTTCAGGATCTCTGAAAGCATCTCCGGGAATTTGATAATTTAGTTTTGCTGTGGCTGAATTATATGTTTCCAGTATTTTTTGAATTTCAGGATTTTGATTTGTTCCTACTTTTACCCAAAATTTTCTGCTTAAACGGGTAGTTCCATCCGTAGCCGTCATCGTTATTTCTGTTTCACTTTGAACACTTGTGTCTAAAACATCATTAAAAGACATAATCTCTAAAAAAGAGATACTAAAATGAGGTTTTACCATTATTTTATCGGCTTTAAAAATGTTGTTTGACGCAGAAAAACTATATGTATTTGTATCGTAATCATCAAATTTGAATACTCTTAGTACCTGAGAGTTAATATCTTCATTCAATCCTATTAAAATATTATTAGGCTGACTAAACCAAATCTTTTCTTTATCGGGGTATATATAAAACTGTATTTGATGTGCTTCCGTTTCTAAACCATCATCTGCTACTATTGAAATTTTAGTATGCCCTGTTTTTCCGGTGGGTTTCACATATAGTGTATTGTTAGTAATACTTATATCATCCGTTTTTATAATAGTTCTGTCAGAGCTTTTGAATGAAAAAGTAATATCCTTTTTTTTATCCGCAATTTTATGTCCGTAGTCAAACGGGTAATCCAACGTTATCTGTGCTTCGCTTTGTTTAATCAACTGAGCTTTTACTATTGGGAGTATAATGCCAGGTGTTTTAAAGCCGGCAACAGAAGATCCTATAAAAGTTGACCGTATATTAGTCAGTATTGATGTTGCCTGGCTTGAAGGTCTTATACTTAAAATTCTATCTTTAAAGGCAATTGATTTTCCTCTGAAATCAGTATTTTCAACAAAGTCGCTTTCACGATTAGGGCTTTCATGCCAGGTGATGCCGTCTGCTGTCCAAAGTAATAGTTTTTCCGATCTAAAAGGACTTCCTTCAGTATATAAGTAATTCGGATTTGTATTTAAAACAATCCATAATTTGTTTTTATAAACTGCATAGTTATACACCCGGGATAAGTTAAAGGGAAGCGGAAATTGATGCTTCTTCCAGGTTTTACCATCATCTGATGATATATACACTCCTCTTTCATTGGAAGTAAAAGCCCAGTCCGTTTTATGCCCTCCGAATAAAATTAATTTTCCATTCAGAGACACCGCCCGGGGAGACCAAAAGTGAGGAAACTCTGAAGAAATACTATTGGTTTTTTGTGCCCAAACTTCTCCATCTTTTGTTGACCATACATCGTTTTTGCCACTACCTCCCAAAACATATAACTCATTGTTATGTACTACTATCGCCATTTTTGCTCTGGGTGAGAAATTACCTGTTTTTTTAACCCATTTAATTCCGTCTTCTGATGTATTTACCTCGCTTGTATGTCCACTTCTTATTCCGCCAACAGAATATAATTTTTCTTTAAAAGAAATATTACCGCCACGCCAGGTGATATCGAGATTGTCGGCTACTTTTGACCAACGAACTCCATCCGAGCTTTTCCAAATATCCTTTTCTCCTATAGCATTCCCATACATCCATAATTCATTTTTATGAACTACCAGAGATCTTGCAGTGGAAATTTGCAGACCTTCTACTCTATATACCTGACAAAATGAACCCCAATGGAGCAAAAAAACTAAGAAAAAAAGAATAAATTTCATTACTTTATATTTTACATTAACTACTGATGTAACAAATTAAAACAGATTATCCCTACCTTACATTTCTTTTTTAACATTAAGGTTAATCGTAATTAAATGATTAACACAGATTTTATTTAATACTAATTTTTCTGCTTGTCTGCTTATTCCCGTTTTGAATTTGTAGTATATATAAACCCTTGTTTAATTCATTAAAGTTTAATTCTTCTGAAAATCTGTTCGCTATATTTTTATATCGCTTGTTTTCAATCAGTCTTCCTCTTAAATCGTATAATTTAATCGTTGCACTATCTGCATTCAGTACATCAAATGTCAGGGTAAATATGCCGTTGGACGGGTTGGGGTATAGCTTAAAGTTGGTAAAGCTAAAATCTTCTAAAGAAGCTGTAGAGTTGCTTACAATAGTAAAATTAACAGGATTTACATCAAAGAAAATATTTCCAACAGCTTCCACCATTATTCTTGCCTGTGTAGTTTTTATATTGGGAACGGAAATTTGCTCTGATCCATCATTGGGAGTACTCTCTGCTAAAACATGAGGAAATGTTACTCCTCCATCAGCAGAAAGTTTAATTCGTACATTTTCACAATTAATTGGTGTCTGGTCTGTCGTAGATTTATTCCAGGTAATCGTTTGATTGGTAAGTCCACTCCAGTTTACGGAAACGGCAGGAGCAGTTACGGAAAAAGGATCAATATTAATTACTGTAATTTTCATGTCATCTCTGGCTGTTGCCCCTCCTCCCGGATGATTATCACGCACTGTTAATGAAAAATTCATTTCTCTGCCTACTCCCGGAAGTACTTCCCATATTGAAGTTAGAGATGTTGAGACAGCATATAAAGAAGGTAAATAACGATTAGGTGAACTGACAGGGAGAAAAGATCTGAATAAAGGACCCCCCGTATTAGTAGATAAAGGAGGGTTCGAAACAATTTCATTATCAATCTGTTCCCAGCAATAAGTTAAACTTCCGGAACCGTCAACATCTGATCCTGAACCTTTTAATAATAAAGGAGTTAATTTAGGAACTGTATAATCTGGTCCGGCATTAGCAGTCGGAGCTGTATTTCCTGTATCGGTTTCTGCACCGCAGGTAGCATATCTTTGTATAGTATCCCACATGCTTTCAATACTTATAGCATGAAAGTAATCGTCACTGTCATTCTGCACATTTTGTGAGCCACAAAGACCGGCGTATGCCATTATAGTTGAGCCACTGCCGGGTTCAACAGCATCTTCATCGGTTCTGTTTGATCCACAACTACTACTATTCCCGTTATATGTATGAACAGCTCCGAATTGATGCCCGATTTCATGGATAACAAGATTTATAACAAAAGCATCACCTGTAGGGATATTTGTTCCTGTTGCTCCTTTTCCTTTAGCACTGCTGCTACAAGCTGAGAGGTATATTGCGGCACCGTTATCACGATCACTAGTAAAAAAAATATGACCTATGTCATAGTTATCTGTTCCAATCTGAGTATCACAAAGAATTTGATTTTCAGAGAATAATGAAGAAATATTACCGTTTGTTAAATTATCTTTATCCGGATCTAAGAAAATTAAAGGATTAGTACCATTCGTTAATACGATGTTCATTCTTACAGCTAAATCTCTTTCAAAAATTCCATTAATTCTGGTTATAGTGGTGTTCATAGCTGATAGAACAGCGGCTTTTTTTTCTGCATCCGTACCAGAGGAAACTCCCTGATGATTAATATGGAATTTTGCATACTCTCCTGTACAGGAAAGTGCCAGACGAAAAGTTCTTAGTTTTCCATCATTGGCGTTTCCGGAAGAGTTGCTTGATTTTAATTGTTTTTCCGGTATATTTTCTTTAGTTAAACACTCAAATTGAGCATCTTTTTTATTTAAATCCGATTTGCTATATCCAATATATGTTGTGTTGTCTTTAGTATAGGGATCTATGTAAAATGTAGGTTGGTTCCCGGAATAGACAGTAATATGTATGCCATCACTACCAATACTCATTTTACCTGTTGAAGTTTTGTCTTTTGTATCTTGAATGGAGTATGATGTTATAAAACCATACTCAGAAGCCACAGGTTCAGTAAAATTTGAAATTTCCTGAATAAAAAACTCTGAGACAAATCCATTATTGCCGGGCAGCATAATTGTTTTTTTACTCCCGCCTTTTTTTTGTAATAGTAACTGACTTTCAAAATTATTCAAATCTAAAGAATATAGCTTATATTTATCAGGTTTATATTTTGTGAAAGCCAGCTCAGTAGTTTTTAATGCTGTATTTTCCGGATTCAATTTTTTCCACGAACTTTGTGCACTAATTAGATTTGTACACAATAAAACCGATATAAATGTAATTTTTCTCATAGGAACAAGGATTTTAATTATTAAATTCTTAGTTAATTATAAAATTATCAACTATTGATAGCTATAATCTTCCCACGAAAATATGAATAAAAATGTATATTTAATGGAATTGCTTCAAAAAAATTATAAAGAAACTCAGGATTTTCAAGCAGCATTGTTGCAAAGTACTGTTGATTTGAAAATAAAAAACAGAAAAGAAGCAAAAAATGATTCTACTTCAAATTACTTTTTATTTGTTGAGCATCCTCATGTATATACATTAGGGAAAAGAGGGAATATTAAGAATTTACTATTAAGTGAGCAACAATTGCAAAGTAAAGAGATTTCTTTTTATAAAATAAACAGAGGGGGAGATATTACGTATCATGGTCCCGGGCAAATTGTTGGGTATCCTATATTAGATTTGGAAAATTTTTTTACCGATATTCATAAATACTTAAGGTCACTGGAAGAAACCATCATTAATGTAATTGCAGAATATGGATTACAGGGAATGAGAAGTGAGGGAGAAACAGGAGTTTGGTTAGATGTAGGGACTTCTTTTCCAAGAAAAATTTGCGCGATGGGGATACGAACAAGCAGATGGGTAACCATGCATGGTTTTGCGTTAAATGTAAATACCTGTTTAGAGTATTTCGATTATATTATTCCATGTGGAATTAATGATAAATCAGTAACTTCTTTAGAAGCGGAATTAGGTAGAAAAGTGGATATGAATGAAGTTAAGCAAAAAATCTTAATTCATTTTAAAGAATTGTTTGGCGTAAATAAATTCATAAAAAAAACGAACTTCTGAAAGCTCGTTTTTTTATATAAAATTAAAAACATATTATTTCCCGGCTTTAATTTCAAAAGAAAATTGAATTAAATCATTAATTGCTTTATCTTTTAAATTATCAAAGAATTTACCCGAATTATATTGTATTCCAAAATCAGTTCTGTCTAAATTAAATGAATCGCTTTTTAAAGTTACATCATTTCCGTTTTCAGTAAGCATAGCCGGGATTGTAATATTCTTGGTTACCCCTTTAATGGTTAAATTACCGGTTATATGAAGCTTTCCATCTTTTATTTCGGAGCCAACCACAACAAATTTAGCTGTTGGGAATTTAGCAACGTCAAAAAAGTCAGCAGCTTTTAAGTGTCTTTCTAATTTTTCTTTATAGTTTCCGTCATCTAAATCTGAGTTTGAAATAGAATTCATGTCAATTACAAATTTACCTGCTACTAAAGTTCCGTTTTCAAGATAAAATAATCCTTTTTTAAATTTAATTGTGCCGTTATGGGCATCTCCTACTTTTTTATCTCCTTTCCAGGTCATTGTAGATTCAGCAACATTAACATTGTAAGAGTTGACAGGATTTGTTATTTTTTTTTCAATTTCTACCTTTTCCTTGGTTTCTGTCTTTTTTCTCTCCTTTACAAGAAATTAATGCTACAGCAACTGCTGTTGATAATACGATTAGTTTTTTCATTTTTAAATTATTTAGAATTTCATATTTGTATTCTATGCAAATATATTTATTATTTATTTCCTGTGAAATTATTTTTTATCTTTTGTGTCTATGATGATGGTTACCGGACCATCATTACATAGGTCTACTTTCATATCGGCACCAAATATGCCTGTTTGTATCTTTTTTCCTAATTTTATTTCGAGTTCTGAAATAAATTTTTCATATACAGGAATAGCAAATTCAGGTTTAGATGCTTTTATATAACTAGGCCTATTGCCTTTTTTAACAGATGCATGTAATGTAAACTGGCTTACAATAATAGCTTCCCCGTTTATTTGTAGCAACGAAGTATTCATAACGTTGTTTTCATCATTAAAAATTCTCAGAGTAACAATTTTTTTAGATAGCCAACGGATATCTTCTTCATTATCAGAATCTTCAATTCCTATTAAAATTAATAATCCTTGTTCTATGCTGGAAACGATTATATTATCAACAGTTACAACGGCTTTAGAAACTCTTTGAATTACTGCTTTCATTTTTATAGAATTTTAAATTGTGAATTTTCAAAACAGTTATTTTTTATTATCTGTTAAATTATCATGGCAGTCAACGATTTTGTTTCGTTAATCTTATCGTTTCCAAACATCAGTTCTGTAATTTTCTTCTTCTCCTTCTAAAATTTGCAAATAACTTTTATAGCGAGACCATGAAACAATTTCTTCTTCTAAAGCATCTTTAACAGCGCAACCAGGCTCTTTTATATGAATGCAATTATTAAATTTACAGTCTTGTTTTAAAGCAAAAAACTCAGGGAAATAATTACCTAATTCATCATTACCTATATCTACAATCCCGAAACCTTTAATTCCCGGAGTATCAATAATTCGTGCATTAAAGCTTAAATCAAACATTTCTGAAAATGTAGTTGTATGCTGTCCTTGCTTATGTTGTTCGGAAACTTCTTTAGTTTTTAAATTTAATGAGGGTTCAATATAATTGACTAATGTAGTTTTACCAACTCCGGAATGCCCTGAAAACATATTTACTTTTCCTGTCATCATTTCTTTAATTCTATTCATATTTTTCCCCGAAACAGCTGAAGTTTCTATACATTCATAACCAATAGGTTCATAGATATCTTTCAAGTATAAAATCTCTGCCTTTTCTTCAGTAGTGTAAGAGTCAACTTTATTAAAAACTAAAATAACTTTAATAGAATAGGCTTCAGCAGTAATTAGAAATCGATCAATAAAAGCAACAAATGTAGATGGATTATTAATTGTTATTATCAGAAAAACCTGATCGATATTTGAAGCAATTATATGAGTTTGTTTTGATAGGTTAACCGATTTTCTAACAATATAATTTCTTCGTTCCAGAATATTGGTAATAATACCTGTTTCTTGATTATTTTTAGTTTCAGCAAAAAACTCTACTCTGTCACCTACAGCAATCGGATTTGTACTTTTTATCTCTTTAATTCTGAATTTTCCTTTTATTCTGCATTTATAAAAGGTGTCTTCATATTTAACCCAATACCAGCTCCCTGTTGATTTGTAAATAAGTCCTGTCATTAATTTTTTTAAACCTCTCAAAATAGTTAAGGCAAAGTAATCATTTTTTTTATTTTATGGCATACTTTTTGAGATTCTAGCTATTTTTATTAACCTTGTTTAAATATTTAAAATATGAAAAAAAATATTTTTTTTACCTTAGCCGTCGCCTTATTATTTTCTGTTACAAACGCACAGCAATATGAATATAAAATTATTACCAGTGTAGAGTCTATCGTTCCCGGTGGTTTAGGAAGATCACGTTTAGTGTCAACCACGGAAGGTCGCGATTACAAAAAGTTTACTTCTTTACGCTTTGATGATAGAGAAAAAGACGGAAGGAATAAGTCTAAAAGAAGTAAAATCAGGTTAAAGAATTTTGAAGAAACTAAATTACTGAATTTCTATAATTTAGGAGGAATTCGCTTCCAGAATATTGCTGCCAATGATGCTTTAGTTACTTCAAAGATTAATACAATGGTTTCTGAAGGATGGGATTTAGCTTTTGTTGTAAGTGGCGTAGAAAGTGACGCAGGGGAAGTTGATGGTAAAGGGATTTATATTACGAGATATATTTTTAAAAAGATAAAATAATTCAGATTACTTTAGAAAATATATGAAAAAGCACCCGCTAAGCAGGTGCTTTTTATTGTTATTGATTTACAACTTTCTTTTGATGATTAATCGATTCCTGATGAATAGCTTTAAACATTTTAAGTACAAACTCTTCACTTAAACTATTTTCTTCTCCCTCCAGAATCATTTTTCCTAAAATCTCATTCCAGCGTTTTGTTTGTAAAATAGCTACATTTCTCTCTTTCTTCAATACTCCGATTTGATCAGATATTTTCATTCTTTTTCCCATCATTTCAATTAACTGATGATCCACAACATCTATCTGAGTCCTTAATGTGTTTAGTCCATTTCTGTAATCTGCTTCAGTATCGGTTTCTTTTCTTATTTTTAAATCTGCCATCATTCGAATCAATGCAGCAGGAGTAATTTGTTGTTTTGCATCACTCCGGGCGTTATCAGGATCGTAATGAGTTTCAGCCATGATTCCATCAAAATTTAAATCCAGAGCGGTTTGACAGATATCAAAAATAATATCTCTTCTCCCTGCGATATGAGATGGATCACAAATCAACGGTAAATCCGGGAAACGATTTTGTAATTCAATCGGGATTTGCCAGTTAGGATTGTTTCTGTACCTTGTTTTTTCATAGGTAGAAAATCCTCTGTGAATAGCTCCTAATTTTTTAATATTAGCAGTGTATAAACGCTCAAAAGCTCCTAGCCAAAGTGGTAAATCCGGATTTACAGGGTTTTTTACCAGAATAATTTTATCGGTTCCCTGTAATGCATCTGCAATTTCCTGAACAATAAAAGGACTTACCGTTGTTCTGGCTCCAATCCATAAAATATCAATATCGTGTTTTAACGCCATTTCAACATGATTTTTGTTGGCAACCTCGGTAGTTGTTAACATCCCTGTTTCTTCCTTTGCTCTTTGAAGCCATTTTAATCCTAAGACTCCAACACCTTCAAAATTTCCGGGTCTTGTTCTTGGTTTCCAAATACCCGCTCTTAAAATCGTGGCATCACTATCTTTTAATTCATGTGCAATTTTTAATACCTGCTCTTCAGTTTCTGCACTACAGGGGCCTGCAATTACTAACGGATGATTTAATTTAAAATCATCTAACCATGTTCTTAATTCTTGTTTATTTTCCATTTAATTCTTATTTTAAGAAATTTCTATTTTCTGAATTCCGTTTAAGATATGTTTTATCTGATTTGTGTTTTTCATTACAGTATAAATAGCTGCGAAATTATTTTCTTCTAATAAAATTTTAAAATGTTTTAGATTTTGAATGTATTCATCTAATGTTTCTATCACATTTTCTTTATTCTGTTCAAATATAGGTGTCCACATTGCCGGCGAACTTTTTGCTAAACGAACCGTAGAAGCAAATCCACTCCCCGCCATATCAAAAATATCACGTTCATTTTTCTCTTTTTCTATTACTGTTTTCCCCAGCATAAAAGAACTAATATGTGATAAGTGAGAAACGTAAGCTATGTGTTTATCATGAGAAACTGGATTCATATACCGAATTCTCATTCCAGTTTTTTTAAATATTTCTAATGCTTTTTCCTGAAGTTTAAACGCTGTTTTTTCTATCTCACAGATGATATTAGTTTTCCCCCGGTATAAATTTTCTGATGCTGATGAAGGTCCGGAGAATTCTGTTCCCGCTATCGGGTGGGTTGCTAAAAAATTTCTCCTTTTAGGATGATTTTTTACAGTTTCACATACTCGCTGTTTTGTTGATCCTACATCGAATACCAAACAACTATCTGATATAGTATCAAGAACTTTGGGAATAATTTCTAAAGAGATATCTACAGGAACGGAAACAATTACAATATCTGCACAATCTAATTCCTGAAAAGAAGATTTTTGATCGATTATATTTTTTTCAATAGCTTCTTCAAGATGTTGAGGGTTATTATCAATTCCGAATACTACAGCATTGGGATATTCATTCCGAATATCTTTTGCAAGGCTTCCTCCAATTAATCCGATACCTATTATAAATACGTTCATTTTGTTTCTAAATTATCGGAACCTCCTGATGGCTTCTTTTATTTGTTGTTCATCCGCACATAAAGAAAAGCGAATATAGCCTTCTCCCTGTGTACCGAACATGATTCCCGGAGCTACAAAAATGTGATATTTGTATAATAACTCATCAATAAATTCTTCAGACTTTCTTCCTTTAGGAAGTTTAGTCCAAACAAAAAGTCCGCTTGTATTTTTTTGAAAAGAACAATTAAGTAGTTCTGCTAACTCAAATATTAACGTTTTTCTTTTATGATATAATTGGTTCTGATTTTGAAGCCATTGTTTTGAAGTTTGCAAAGCTTCAATGGCACCTTTTTGAATTCCGTAAAACATCCCTGAGTCCATTTGAGTTTTTACTTTAAGAATTTTATTGAGAAAATCTGAGTTTCCTAATAACATTCCCACACGCCAACCTGCCATATTAAATGTTTTACTTAAAGAATTTAATTCTATAGCAATATCTTTAGCCCCATCAATTTCTAAAATACTTGCAGGTTTTTCATTTAGAATGAAACTGTAAGGATTGTCGTTTACAACAAGGACTTGATGCTTTTTAGCAAAAGAAATTATATTTTTATAGGTTTTCTGTTTGGCATTTTCTCCTGTTGGCATATGAGGATAATTTACCCACATAAGTTTAACGCCTCTCAAATCCTGCTTTTCTAATTGTTCAAAATGAGGTTGATATTGATTTTCTTCAGAGAGATTATAATAAACAGGCTGTGCCCCTGTTAATCTTGTAACCGAAGTATAAGTAGGATACCCGGGATTTGGAATTAAAACTTTATCTCCTTCATTGAGTAATGCCAGGGAAATATGCATAATTCCTTCTTTACTACCCATTAAAGGCAAAATTTCTTTTGATGAGTCAAGAGAAACCTTGTAATGAGAGACGTAAAAATGAGCAATTGCTTCCCGCAATTCCGGAATTCCCTGATAGCTCTGATATTTATGAGATCCCGGCTCTGTAATACTCTCTTGAATTGCTTTTGTTACGGCTGTCGGAGGTTGTAAATCCGGGTTGCCAATTCCAATATTTATAATGGGCTTTCCTTTTGAAATTAATTCGTGTACTTCTCGTAATTTTCTTGAAAAATAATATTCCTGTAAGGCTTTTATACGGTCTGCAAATTGTATCATAGTCTTCCGTTTTTATACTCTCCTAAAATTTTAAAATCGGTTGCCATAATTTTTATAATTGCTTTAGCTTTTTCATAATATTCATATTTATCAAAAATTATATCAACAAAAAAGGCATATTTCCATGGAGTATCTATCTTGGGTAATGATTGAATCTTTGTTAAATTCATTTTACAATCACTCATCACGTTTAATATGGTGGCTAAACTTCCTCGTTTATGTTCAAGTTCAAATCTTAAGGACGATTTATTAACTTCATGTTTTCCATTTCTGGGGGTTGAGGTTTGTAGAATTACAAACCGGGTTATATTATTTTTTATGGTTTGAATTTCATCTTCTATTACTTCTAAATTAAATATACCGGCAACCTTTTCAGGGGCTATTGCAGCTACTCCTTTTAATTTTTTTTCTGCAATTCTTTTTGCAATTGCAGAAGTATCTATATCTTCTACCAGTTTAATATGTTTATGATTTTTAAAAAAATCTTTACATTGCAATAATGCCATAGGGTGTGAACATACTTCTGTTATTTCCTCAATTTTTTGATTGGGCAATGCCATTAAATGATGATGAATCGGGAGATAGTATTCTCCGGATATATGAAGATTATTATTATCAATCAATGCATAATTAGGGATTATTGAGCCTGCTATAGTATTTTCAATAGCCATAATTGCCTGGTCTGAACTTTTAGTTTTCAAGCTTTCGACTAAAGTGTCAAAAGACAAGCATTTTTCCAATGAAATGTCTTCTTTATAAAAATTCTCGGCAACAATGTGATGATTGCTTCCTTCAATTCCCTGTATGGCTATTTTTCTCATTCTAATGCAAAAAAAGCCTCGAAGCTTCGAGACTTTATATTTATATAATTTTAATATGATTTAAAATTTATGATACAAAGTCCCTATTCTTACTAAAATAGTAAAAGTAAAAATAGAAACCTTTCCATAAATTCTGTAACACCAGATATGATTGTATTTAATTTATCGAAACAAATCTATATATTAAATTGTTAAAAACAAATAATTGATTTATAAATTTTTAATCTTTATGATTTTAATGAATTCATTTAGAGCTTTTCTTTGGATCTTGTCCTGTAACAATAACTCCTCTCTATTCTTTCCCGGCAGTATTTAAAAAATCATTAATTCCTTATACGAGATTCATCCATGGTATATATTTTGCTAAATATATTCCTGAGAAAACGGCTAAAAGACCGACTATAAGACTTCCGATGAAATACATAGAAAATGAAACAAAATCGCCTGATTTTAAAAAAACATGGTTTTCATAAGCAAAAATAGAAAATGTGGTAAATCCGCCACAAAATCCAGTGGCAAATAATAGTAAATAATCTTGTGTGATTGCGTTATTTTTAGTAGCTAGCCCTAAAATAAATCCAATAAGTAATAAGTAAGCTTCCTGAAATATTGATGATAAAAGTCCCTGCCGGAATTCCGTTTTCAGTATTATTGAATATTTTTCCTATTATAAGTCGTAAAACACTGCCAAATCCTCCTCCGGTAAATACCAGTAATAATTGCTTCATCCTGTACGAGAATAAGAAATCTTTACAGTGTTTTGCAAAGTTGTAAAATATATGTTTTTTCTATGGAGATAATAAGTAGCTGTTTTCATTTCTTTTTTTACCTTTTGCCGGATTGTTAACATTCCATTCGTAAACCGGATATTTCATTGTTAACCTGTTTATCTTTAATACTGGGTTTTTAATTTTGCCTAAACTTCGTAATCTCCTGTTCTGTAATTTCCATACTTATTAAGTTCCAAATGTTTACCCCGGTAATTTTTACTTTCTTCATTCTTTCTTCTACCTCAATATCTTTATTTAAAAATAAGTCTATATAAAATTGTTTTCCTTTGCTTTTTTATTCCATTCATAAAACAAAACTTCCGATACATCATATTGTTTTAATTTCTCTTAGTCTGTATGAATTATGGTAGAATCTTCATCATGCCAGGAACCCATTTTTCCAAGGTTTTAAGATTATTTACTATATTAAAAGCTTTAACAACAGGCTGTTCTATAATTTTTGAACGAGTCACATTGTATTCTGAAGGCTGCACTGTCACAGATAATAACCCAATAAGGATTATTGCTAATAAAAATAATAAACAGTATTTTAAAATCCTCATCATTTAAAAAATTTGATTATTATTTTGCAGGTATAAGAAGTATGCCAAACATTTCAAAGTTTTATATTCCCCGCATCGGTCCAATTCCATTTACCAACAATAATTCCATTATGGACCATAATAATACCCGGGTTGGCTCTGATTGCTGTTTTAATGGCGGTTCCGTCACAACTTCCAAAAGTATATGGGAGGTTGTATTTTTCTTTAAAAGCTTTTAACTCATCATCATTGTACATAATTCCGTCAGAAGTTAAAAAATATATTTCGTATCCTTTGTTTTTTGCATCTGAGGCTATTTCAGATACCACCGGAATACCTTTCTTATCAGCTTTATCTATGGTATTAATTAAGATTAGCATGGCTTTATCTTTTGCCAGCATTTCTTCCAATACGTCTCCTTCATCAGTATCAATCATAAAATCATGGATAGGGGGCACTTCGCCGTCTTCCTGATATTTCATACTTTCCTCAATATTAGTTCCTGTTGAATAGGCTCTGAAATCAATAATTGGCAGATGCTGTAACACATAATAAATAATTAACAGAGAAATAAATACAGAGGTATATGTAATAATTGAGGCTGTTTTAACGGAGGGGATGGCTTTTATATATTTTAATCCTGCAATTAAAATTCCAATTAGACCAATGAAAATAACATTTTTATAAAATGTTTGTTGAGGAGTTATTTTGAGAGCATCCCCAAAACAACCACAATCCGTTACTTTGTTATATGTATATGAATACCAAGTTAAAAATAAGAATATCAAGGTAATTAAAAACAAACTCCATACAGTAAATTTAGATTTATATCCTACCAGCAACATAATACCTAATACTGTTTCTACTGCTACCAAAACTATAGCCAAAAACAATGCTAAAGGAGTTAAAAACTCTAAACCTAAAACAGCATCACTAAAATATTCTTCCAGCTTGAATTGAGTACCCATCGGGTCTACTAATTTTACAAAACCGGAATAAATAAATACTAATCCGACGAAAACTCTTGAAATGTGAGTAAGTATTTTTAACATAATTGTAGAGATTTATAGTCATAGTTTATGTAGATGGATTATTGCAAAAACAGCATAATTAATCATATCCTGATAGTTTGCATCAACCCCTTCAGAAACAGTTGTTTTTCCTTTATTATTTTCTATTTGTTTAACTCGCAACAACTTTTGTAAAATTAAATCGGTTAGTGATGAAACTCTCATATCACGCCAGGCTTCACCATAGTCGTAGTTTTTTTTCTCCATTAATTCTTTGGCTGTCTTTATATGATTATTGTACATTACAGTAGCTTCCTCTATAGTTATATCAGGCTGTTCAGCTACTCCTGATTCTAATTGAATTAAAGCCATAACTGAATAATTGATGATTCCAATAAACTCAGATTTTTCTCCCTCCTCCACTTTTCTAACCTTATTTTCCTGCAACTGACGAATTCGTTGTGCTTTAATAAATATTTGATCGGTAAAGGATGGTAATCGTAATACTCTCCAGGCATTTCCATAATCTGTCATTTTATTAATAAATAAATTCCGACACTCTTTTATTACCAAATCATATTGTTCTGAGGTGTGCATCATTTTTTTATTTTCAGAAAAATCTATGTAAAAATAGCAAATCAATTAAATTTTCAATTATTTTTATCAAAAAAATTAAAAAATACTACTAAATGACTATTAATTGCCGGGGTGTCTTGATTGATTTTAAGACCCCAAAAATAATGGGGATTTTAAATGTTACTCCCGATTCTTTTTTTGATGGAGGCAGATACAAAAATGATGTAGATATCTTAAATCAAGTTGATAAAATGCTATCGGAAGGGGCTACATTTATAGATATCGGAGCCTGTTCCTCCCGACCCGGAGCAAATCATATTAATGAAAGCGAAGAACTGCAAAGAATTGTTCCTGTTGTTGAGTTACTCATTCAAAATTTTCCGGAGATAATAATATCTGTCGATACTTTCAGAAGTGCCATTGCCAAAGAAACTATAAATATTGGTGCCGCTTTAGTTAACGATATTTCCGGCGGTACTATGGATACTGCGATGTTTGAAACGATTGCTCAACTTCAGGTTCCTTATATTTTAACGCATATACGGGGAACGCCTCAAAGTATGCAACAAAATCCTGTGTACAGAAATATCACAACTGAATTGATTTCCTTTTTTGCTGAGAAAATTTTTTATCTTCGACAATTGCAACTTAATGATGTTATTATTGACGTCGGGTTTGGGTTTGGAAAAACACTCAGTCATAATTACGAGCTTTTAAAAAATCTTTCTCTTTTTAAAAATTTAGAGGTGCCTCTTTTAACCGGGGTTTCAAGAAAATCAATGTTATATAAATTACTGAAAATAAATCCCCAGTCAGCACTAAATGCTACATCTGTTGCAAATACCATTGCTTTACTTAACGGAGCTAATATTCTTCGTGTACACGAGGTTAAAGAAGCTGTTGAAGCTATAAAAATTGTTGAACAAGTTCAAAGAAGTTAACTTCTCGATTTTATTGCTCACTACTAAAAATTCGAAGCTGTATTGCATTCTATCTATGATTCTCGCAATATATAATTTAAAATTAGTAATTTGCATCTCATCATTCGTGTCAGTATCACTGCCGAAATGTCCCGATTGACCAATATTGGTAACTGTAACATTATAACCTCCTGTCTGCACCGGGTTGTTGGCATGGGTATTCCTTGAAAGTAAGACGTTTTACCTGTACTTATTTCAGTTATTGCTTTGATAAGTTCCTTTAACATTCACTGTATGGGTAAAATTTATAGTAGCTACAGTATCATTTAAACTCAGTTTAGAAATTCTGTCGGTCTTTACAATGTAAGATAATTGTCATATTCTCGGAATTACCGGCGTCAGTGTTTCAGGTGGTTACAAAGTGGTTTTGTGCATAACCTCCCGTCATGATTATAAAACAAAAGAGAGGTAAAAAAATTTAATAGCCATGATATTAGTTTTTTGGATTCTTAAAATATATAGTCATAAATTAAATAATCTGCTTACAACACTATTTTTTATTGATTGTGTAGGAGTTTCAGAGAATAAAAATAATAATATAAACACTTAAAATCAGGATGATAATTCTTTGAAAAATTTATAAAAATAGGGTATGGTTTCAATTCCTTTAAGGTAATTCCAAATCCCAAAATGTTCATTTGGAGAGTGAATTGCATCAGAATTTAATCCGAAACCCATTAAAATAGTTTTACTTTTTAATTCTTTTTCAAATAAAGCAACAATTGGAATACTTCCTCCACTTCTTTGCGGGACAGGAGTAACGCCAAAAGTTTTTTTAAAGGCTTTACTAGCTGCTTTATATCCTGTATTATCTATTGGGGTAACATATCCCTGACCTCCATGATGCGAGGTTATCTTAACTTTAACTCCTTTAGGTGCTATATTTTCAAAATGGGTTTTAAATAATTCCGTAATTTCTTCCCAATCCTGATTAGGGACTAACCGCATTGATATTTTGGCATAAGCTTTTGAGGGAATTATTGTTTTAGCACCTTCTCCAATATAGCCTCCCCATATTCCATTAACATCTAATGCAGGTCTAATAGAATTTCGTTCGTTTGTAGTATATCCTTTTTCGCCATATACATCATTAATGTTGAGTGCTTTTTTATAGGCATCAGGAGAAAAAGGAGCTTTTCCCATCTCTTTTCTTTCCTGCTCAGAAAGCTCTTCTACATTATCATAAAATCCAGGTATTGTAATATGATTATTCTCATCGTGTAATGAAGCAATCATTTTACTCAAAATGTTTATAGGGTTTGCTACTGTACCACCGTATAAACCTGAATGCAAATCTCTGCCGGGGCCTGTTATTTCAACTTCAACATAGCTTAGTCCACGCAGACCTGTTGTAATGGAAGGAATATCATTAGCTATCATTCCTGTATCAGAAATTAAAATTATATCATTTGCCAGCTTTTCTTTATTTTCCGGAACAAACTGGGTTAAACTTTCCGATCCCACTTCTTCCTCTCCTTCAATCATAAACTTAACATTACACGGTAGATTATTTGTGTTAGTCATATATTCTAATGCTTTTATGTGCATATACACTTGTCCTTTGTCATCACAGGCACCACGTGCAAAAACAGCTCCTTCCGGATGAATTCCAGTTTTTTTAATTATTGGTTCAAAAGGAGGAGAATCCCATAAGCTTATAGGATCTGCGGGTTGTACATCATAATGACCATACACTAAAACAGTGGGAAGATTTGTATCGAGTATTTTTTCTCCATATACAATTGGATATCCAGATGTTTCATAAAGTTCAACGTTATCACAACCTGCTTTTTTCAAAGAATTCATTATAGCATCAGCCGTGTTTGATACATCTTGGAAAAATGATTTATCCGCACTAACTGAAGGGATTTTTAAGAGCTCGGTTAATTCGTCGATAAAACGTTGCTTATTATTTTGGATATATTCTTTAAGAGTTTTCATTATAATTCTTTTATTGTATTATATGTAGTTTCTGCGTGTTTTCATGTGGATTTCAAAAGATATTGGTGAATGCTTTTCATTCAGGCGAATTTACTTTTTTAAGTTAACATTAATTTTGCTTTTTTAAGAGCTGCAATCATGGTATCAATTTCTTGTTTTGTGTTATAAAAACTTAAAGATGCTCGTATGGTACCCGGAATTTTATAAAAATCCATAACGGGCTGTGCACAATGATGCCCTGTTCGTACTGCTATTCCTAATTTATCTAAAACAGAGCCAATATCATATGGATGAATTCCTTCAATATTAAAAGAAATTACTGAAGTTTTATCAGTAGTCCCATAGATTTTAAGTCCTGCTATCCGGGTTAATTTTTCGGTAGCATATATTAAAAGTTCATTTTCTGTTTTTTGAATGTTTTGAAACCCTAAAGAATTCATATAATCTACGGCAACACCAAAAGCAATTCCACCGCAAATATTGGGTGTTCCTGCTTCAAATTTATGAGGCAAACCTGCATAGGTAGTTTTTTCAAATGTTACAGTGTCAATCATTTCACCTCCTCCCTGATAAGGAGGCAATAGCTCTAACAGTTCTTTTTTTCCGTATAAAATTCCTATCCCGGTAGGGCCGCACATTTTGTGTGCCGAAGCAACATAAAAATCGACATCTAAATTCTGAACATCGGGTTTTATATGTGGGCATGCCTGTGCTCCGTCAACTAAAACATAAGCTTCGTATGTATGAGCTTTCTGGATGATGGTTTCAATTGGATTTATGGTACCTAAAGCGTTTGAAACATGATTGCAGAAAATCAATTTTGTTTTATGAGTTAGTAGTTCATCAAGCACATTCATTTGTAAAGAACCATCTTCAGCCATAGGTAAAACTCGCAGAACAGCTCCTGTTTTTTCGCACATCATTTGCCAGGGAACAATATTTGAGTGATGCTCCAGAGCAGAAACAATTACCTCATCTCCTCTTTTTAGGAAAGAAGAAAATCCTGAAGCAATAATATTTATACTTTCGGTAGTGCCGGAGGTAAAAATAATTTCATAAGGATATCCGGCATTAAAGTGATTTTGAATTTTGCCACGGGCTTCTTCGTATTTATCGGTTGCTTCCTGACTTAACGTATGTACTCCTCTATGAATGTTTGCATTGTAGTTTGTATAGTAATCTACAATAGTGTCAATAACAATTTTCGGAGTTTGAGAGGTTGCCCCGTTATCAAAATATATTAATGGTTTTCCGTGAATTTTTCTTTTCAGAATAGGGAAATCATCACGGATTGAATCAATGTCTAACATAAAATTATATTTAGTAACAAAAATAAGGTTATGATTTTAAACGAACAATGCAAATATTCTAAATTATTATATTTGTTTAAAAATAAACTAAATATGAAAATTTTAAAAAGAACAGGATGGTTGTTTTTACTTATAGTACTATTAACTGTTTTTTATAATTATCCTAAATTAAATATTATAGCGGGTTATTCTGCCAAGAATACAGGATCTTCTGTTTTTTTAGCGAACAGAGATTTACAATTTACAGATAGTACCGATACTAATTTTTCTCCTGTCAAGCTGGCTTCTAACAGAATTAATCAAAGTAAAAAAACAGCTTACGCTTCTGCCTTTGGCCTACTAACGAGAAAATCAGTTTACCGGGAAGGTTTAGGAAGCGTTCTGCTTATAGATGGAGTAACATTAGATAAAAACCCCCTTATACCAAAACGGGCAATACCGGATACCATAAAACCTTTTCCTTATGGAAATGGAACTCCTAAAGATTCTGTGTTTCCAGAGATTAATTATCAGAAATTGCATAAAACTGTAGATGATATGTTTACAAGTATATATAAAACAAGAGCTTTCCTGGTTGTCTATAAGAATACGATTATTGCAGAAAAATATGATACAAATTTTAACAAAAGTTCCTTACTACCAGGTTGGTCAATGACCAAGAGTATTACAGGTACTTTGTTTGGTATTTTACAATGTAAAGGAAAACTTAACGTATATGACAAAACGAATTTTGACGAGTGGAAAAATGATGACAGGAAAGAAATTACAATCCATAATTTACTACAAATGAATAGTGGTCTGGAATGGAATGAGGACTATAATTCTATTTCTGATGTGACAAAAATGTTGTTTTTAGCTGAAGATGTAACCCGGTTACAGGTTCAGAAGCCACTAACAGGAAAACCTGGTGAATCGTGGAATTACTCTTCCGGAACAACCAATGTTTTATCCGGAATTTTAAGAACCCAATTTAAGACACATCAGGAATATCTGAATTTTTGGTATTCTGAGTTGATTGATAAAATAGGAATGAACTCTATGGTTATTGAGACAGATATGAAAGGGAATTATGTAGGATCTTCATATGCCTGGGCAACCGCAAGAGATTGGGCAAAATTAGGATTGTTATATCTTCATAATGGAAACTGGAATGGAGCATTTCTTTTTGATTCGGATTGGGTAGAATATGCAACAACACCTACCCCTACCTCCTCCGGAGGGTATGGTACACAAATATGGTTGAATACCGGAAATATATATCCTGATGTTCCAAAAAATATGTATTCTTTTAATGGATATCAAGGGCAAAATGTTTTTATTTTACCGGATAAGGAAATGGTTGTTGTAAGGCTGGGTTTAACTAAAAACGCAGATACTAATTATTTTTTAAGTGAACTATTAGATTCTTTTAATTAGTGCAGATGCCATGAAAGGGTTACAGCATAAACTGCAATCCTGTAAAAGAATTTTATTTGAATCTTCCCGGGGTGGTATTCCTGCTAATTATGATTGCTGAAAAATCAGAAAACCATAAAATTTAATAATTCATAAACGGTTTTGAAACGGTCTTAATTATACCCGAGTATATCTGGAAAGAAATAAGTATCAAATTCCCGTATTTTAGTATTCAGTTTTTTGTGCTAGATTTGCGTAAGATGATTCTTTAAACGATGTAATTTTATCCCGACCAAATCTTTGCAGGCATAATCCGTTCAAAAAAGAGTAGTAAAATATGAAAAAGTCTTGTCACATGCTTCAATATACTTATTTTGGTAATGTGAATTCGGTACTGAATTTCAATAAAGGAAAATGACTGTTAAATGGCATGGAAGCACCTCTAAAAATCAAAGGTATTTTAACAAAGATTACTGTTGGAAAATTCACAAGTTTGCTAGGAGGCAGGTTTTCAATAAAGGTTTTTTCTATATGAGAACGATAAAAATAAAGGATGAGATAGGAGGTTTACAAATAGATTCTCCTGTTGACAACTCTGTGGAAATAACTATTTTTTTATGACTTAAATTTACTTGAAAAAATTTACTGTCAATCACCGGTTACCGGGAACTTAAGCATTCAAAAAAAATAAGCTAAAAACCTAATCCTAAAGCTTAAATTCATCAATATATTTTGACCTTACCATAATTCAGTAATATTGATTTACAAGCTCTAAGCATTTAATCTATTTACAAAAATTTTGCATACGGCTTTTCAGGAGTTCTAATATTTCCAAATTTACTTTCAATTTCATCAAGGGCAGCAAATACATCGCTAGCATCATCTGAAGTCACCAGCTTTAATCGATGCTCTTTAAAATGAGGAATTCCCTTAAAATAATTGGTATAATGTCTCCTGGTTTCTACAACTCCTGAGTGTTCACCTTTCCAGCCGATAGACATCTCCAGATGACGACGGGCAGTCTTTACTCGTTCGGCAATAGTGGGTTTAGGTAAATGCTTACCTGTTTTAAAATAATGCTTTACTTCATTAAAGAACCAGGGATACCCTATTGATGCACGTCCAATCATAGCTCCGTCCAGACCATAGTTATCCCGCATTTCCATAGCTCTTTCAGGCGAATCAATATCTCCATTGCCAAAAACCGGAATATGCATTCTAGGATTGTTTTTTACTTCTGCAATAAATTTCCAGCTGGCATTCCCTTTATACATTTGAACACGGGTACGACCATGTATAGAAATAGCTTTAATACCTGCATCCTGCAGACGTTCTGCAACTTCTACAATTCGAATTGAATCATAGTCCCAACCCAGACGAGTTTTAACAGTAACAGGCAAATCAGTGTGCCTTACTATAGCTTCTGTAAGCTTTATCATTAAATCAATATTTTTTAAAATTCCTGCACCAGCTCCTTTAGAGACTACCTTTTTTACAGGGCAACCAAAATTGATATCAATAATATCAGGTTTAGTTTGTTCGACAATTTCTACAGAGTGCAACATCGAATTCAAATTGGCTCCGAAAATTTGAATTCCTACCGGACGTTCTTTCTCATAAATATCTAATTTTGCAACACTCCCGGTAGCATTACGGATTAGTCCTTCCGAAGAAATGAATTCTGTATATACTACATCGGCTCCGTTTTCCTTACACAGAGCCCTGAAGGGAGGATCGCTTACATCTTCCATGGGTGCCAATAATAAAGGAAAATCAGGAAGTCTTATATTGTCAATCTTTATCATAATCTGATTAATCATTACAAATTTAGAGCTATTTTTTCTTATAAAAAAGAAGAGGTTCGGGGTAAACGCATTTGACAAGAAAAGATCCATGGATTACATAACATACCAAGTTCATTGTTCATCGGATTTTCTAGCATAACATCAAAATTCATCAACTTCTCCCGTATAATGGAGGTTCAACTCTAAATTATCAGAATCTTAAGTTGAATTGTAAAAGTAGTGTCACATATTATTTTTATTGCCAGTTTAGTTCAATTAATTGATGGAAATGTCATAGAAACCAATGATAAGGTTGAAAAGATTGGTGAATGATATATTATTTTTTTTAACATACAGAACCAAATTCATCTATATTCTTATGTCCATTATCGTTAAAACGACTGTTCATCGATGAATCATAAAAAACTAACTCAAGATATCACTAATTTTACTGTAAAGAAAGTAATAATCCTTTTATGTAATAAGTCGATACTTATAATTCGGGGATTGTAATTTATTACAATAAAAAACTGTCATTAGAGAGGGTCTTTTTATATTCTTATCTAAATTTATAAGTCGAATTTTATTCCTTGAGCAAGTGGTAGTTCAGCTGTATAATTTATCGTATTAGTTTGACGACGCATATATACTTTCCAGGCATCTGAACCCGATTCTCTTCCTCCGCCGGTTTCTTTTTCACCACCGAATGCTCCTCCAATTTCTGCTCCGGAAGTACCGATATTTACATTAGCAATTCCACAATCTGACCCTATATGAGATAAAAAAAATTCTGCTTCACGTAAATTATTTGTCATTATTGCAGAGGATAATCCCTGCACAACATCATTTTGTAATGCTATTGCGTTTTCTACATCTCCTGTGTATTTTAATAAGTACAATATGGGAGCGAATGTTTCGTGCTGAACAATATCATAATAATTATCTGCTTCTGCTATTACTGGTTTTACATAGCAACCACTTTCATAGCCTTCTCCTTCCAGTACTTTACCTTCAACAATAATTTTACCTCCTTCTGCTACTACTTTTCCTAATGCATTATTATACATAGCAACAGCATCTTTATCAATTAATGGTCCTACATGATTATTTTCATCTAAAGGATTTCCAATACGAAGCTGTTTATACGCATCTGCTAAAGCATTTTTAACTTTATCGTAAATGGCATCATGAACAATTAATCTGCGAGTTGAAGTACAACGTTGACCAGCAGTTCCTACGGCTCCAAATACAACTCCGATAACTGTCATTTTAATATCAGCATCCGGTGTAACAATGATAGCATTATTTCCTCCTAATTCTAATAAACTCTTCCCTAAACGGCTTCCTGTTTCTTTAGCTACAATTTTACCCATTCTGGTAGATCCCGTTGCAGAAACTAATGGAATCCGGGTATCTTTTGAAATATATTCTCCAACAGAATAATCTCCATTAACTAAACAAGAAATTCCTTCCGGTAAATTGTTTTCTTTTAATACTTCTGAAATAATATTCTGACATGCTACTCCGCAAAGAGGTGTTTTTTCAGAGGGTTTCCACACACAAACATCACCACATATCCATGCTAAAGCGGTATTCCATGACCACACTGCTACCGGAAAATTAAATGCTGAAATAATACCTACTACTCCTAACGGATGATATTGCTCGTACATTCTGTGACCTGGTCTTTCGGAGTGCATAGTTAAACCATGTAACTGACGAGATAAACCAACAGCAAAATCACAGATATCTATCATTTCCTGAACCTCTCCTAAGCCTTCCTGATAACTTTTACCCATTTCATAAGAAACTAATTTCCCTAAAGCTTCTTTTTTTTTACGAAGTTTTTCTCCAAATTGACGGACAATTTCTCCTCTTTGAGGTGCCGGAATTACTTTCCATTTTTTAAAAGCTTCATTGGTTGCCTTGATTACATTTTCATAATCATCTTTAGTTGAAATTTTTACTTTTCCTACTAATTTTCCATCTACAGGAGAATAGCTTTCAATAATTTCCCCATTAGAAAACCATTCAGAACCTGTTGAAGTTCCTTCATTTATTTCTCTCAGTCCTAAAGTTTTTAGTGTTTCCCGAATATCGAAATTTGTCATTTTGTATTTACTTTTTAGTTGTTCAAATTGAATTTCAAATTTACAAATAAATCCAAATTTATAAATTAAGTAACAGCTGGATTTTGTTTAAAATCAAATTCATCATAAAATAATTAAGTTTTTTATATACTTATTACTCCTTTTTAACAGGAGCGGGTTAAATAATTTGATTATTTCCCAAAAGTTCTCATTTATATTAGTGTTTTTAGATTTGTAACAATAGATTAATAGTCGTTTCTTAGAAATAAGCATTACCTTTTTAAAATTCGAACGCTATTATAATTCTTAATAAAGTTAGCATCATTTGCTTATTTTTTCAAAACCCTTTTTGTTCTCCTATACTTTAGCCTCTCAATTACATATTCAACAGCTACTCTTCATATATAATTTTTACAAAGATTTTTCTAAACTGAGCCAATAAATTCAAGTTATTTAATTCACATCAGAGTCTCTTTTTCAGTACAAACTACAACTCGATTATATGCCATACTTATAAATAAAGTTGATGTTTGTAGTTTCTTAGCAAAAAAACTAATTAAGAAACAGCTATAATTATTTATTCTAAAATACTCTGACAATATTAAAGCCAAAAGCAATATCTCCTTCGGCATTACTTATAAATCCCGGTTCATTAGAAGACTGAGCATTGGTAAACAGTAACTGAAAAATATGTCCTCCTGTTTCTATATCCAATCCAAATGCGTATGGATTATAGTATTTCGAATTTTCATGTCTGTCAAAATTATGAGCATATTCCGCATTCAGGCTAACACGTTTACTTATCTTGATTCTACCTCCAAAGCCAAGGGCAAATTGATTGTGATTAGGTTCTATGGTATTTTCCAGAAATAATAAATTCTCTCTGATATAAGTGGGAACAATTTCAAAAGAAAAGCTCTTAGAAAACCTTCTGGAAATTAAAAACTGAGCAGAATAACTATAGCGATCCTCATCTTTTAATTCAGGAAAAGTTATATTATTAATTAATGTATTTCTGTTTATTGTTGCATACCCCACTAAATTGAAAGGGAATTTGTCTGATTGCCTTACAAAACCTATTTTGGTAGCAGCAGCAAAAGTCCTGTTGAAAGATTCTCTGCTAATACTGAGCTGAACACCTTTCCAAAAACTATATAATAATTCAATCTTTGTGTTAGCATGATCTAATCCTAAAAAAGTATCAAACCCTTCTTTTAAAGGTCCAAATCTATGGGAAACAATTAGGTATAAATCTCCTTTGTCAGCAATTTTTGTAGATTGTAAGTTACCTATTTTCATAGTCTTAAAAGCAGGTAATTCAAACCCTTTTGGAAATATACTATCTAATTCATCCAGTAAATCATCCTGAGCGTTTAAAAATGAAGTTGAAGCTAACAGAGTGGATAATAAAGTTTTTTTTATAAAATTTATTTTAAAATACATTGATTAAGTTTTAATTCATTCAATAAATCATCATAACCAGTAACAAATCCTTTTATATTTATAGTTTGATTATTTTTTAGTGTGACTAAATCTGATGTATCTTTAAATTGACAATAAATGTTTTCATTGATCATTATTCCTTTAGAATCCAAAGATATGATATCTCCTGAAAGTTCAACAATTTTATTATTCCATTCTGAGTGATTACTTTGAATTTTAGTTATGAAGCTAACAGCATTTCCCTTAAAATGAGGCTTTGAATTTTCAATTTCAGGATGAGGTTTGTATATATGTGTTGTTATAAAGTAGGCAATAATTAAAATTAAAGCTAAAAAACTAAGCTTCTTATTTTTTTTCAGAAAGTTCATAATGTAGGTTTATTTTGATTTTTTGAGCTATTTTTTTCTTGACAATACCAGGTATTTTAATATTAAAATCCTTAGGTACAATCTCAAACATAGATTCGAAAATGATATTCTCATTTTTTCTGGAAATTTCTGCAAAAGTTTCAATCTGTTTTTTTGAATCTCTTATAGTTAAGTTACCAACTACCTTATATTTTTTATCAGCATCAATATTATTGATGTCAAAATCTTCAATTTTACCCCTGAAAGTAGCTTTGGGATAATCATCAGAATCCATATAATTCTCATTAAAATGTTCTTGCATAAGAGCAATTCTGAATTCAAAAGCTGAGATGAAAATCTGAACAGCTATATCTCTTTTACCGGTAATTATTGCACTGGAACTATGGTTTTTAGCTTCAACAGGTTCAAAAGCATCAACAGAAGCTTTAAACTCGGTTAAACCATTTCTGGTAAAATATTTTTGTGCAAAAATTGATTGAGCAACAAGCAGTAGTATTATTAATATTCTCATATTTAAAGGTTTAATTTTCTAGAAAACCATCAGCTTTCCATTGATTGATAATATTTCTGGTTGCCGCAGGAAGAAGACCAGCAGGTGGCATTGGATTTGACGAGCTATTCATCCTGTCAACTAAATTACCATTCTCAGCGGCATTTTTAATTTGAGTAAAATTTGTTAATGGTAAGCCTGCCGCAGGACTAACAGCATCATGGCAGGCAACAGTAGCACAACTATTACTAATGATATTTTTCACATCTTTTTCATAAGTTATCATAGTTGTAAGATCCGGTTCAAAAGCAGGTATCTCCGTTGAGGAGCAACTCAACATGAATGTTGCTAAAATTAATGAGGAAAATACTTTGTATAATTTTTTCATTTCAAAGGGTGTTTATAAAAGTTTATCTGTGTTATGAAAAAATAACACAATTCTTATTCCAAAAACGTTGGTAAATATACATTTTTTTCTAAAAAATCAAAACAAACATAAGCTTTTAGAGGTAGAAAAATAATTCACTCTCAACAAGCCTCCTGTTTATAAGTGGCTTTTTTATATTCACTCATATGATTAAACTTCTACCTCTTCTAAAGGTGCTTTATAGTGTAAAAAGGGATATGATATTAATCTTTTAATAGTTTGATGAGTTTAAAAACGCTTTAAAAATAAAGCCTTTGCTATGTTTATTTATATAAAATTTAGAAATTCCTTTACTTTTCATCTACATTTCTTATAGGTTGATTTTGAATCAAATCTAAATATAGATTTACTTGTTTTTTTAAATCTTTTCGCTCATAGATTGCATCTAAGAAACCATGTTCTAAAACAAATTCAGAATGTTGAAAACCTTCAGGAAGTTCTTTTCCTGTAGTGTCTTTTACTACTCTTGGTCCGGCAAATCCAATTAAAGCATTAGGTTCGGCAATATTAATATCTCCTAACATTGCAAAAGAAGCTGTTGCTCCACCAGTAGTCGGATCGGTACATAATGATATATAAGGTGTTCCAGCATCTGCCAACTGTGCCAGTTTTGCAGATGTTTTTACCAATTGCATTAGAGATAATGAAGCTTCCATCATACGAGCTCCGCCTGATTTTGATATCATTAAAAACGGAGTATTATTTCTAATAGAATAATCAATGGCACGAGCTATTTTTTCACCAACAACACTTCCCATAGATCCTCCGATAAAAGAAAAGTCCATTGAAGCAATTACCAAGTCTTTTCGTAAAGATTTTCCTACAGCAGTCCTGACTGCATCTTCTAGCCCTGTTTTTTCTTGCGCACTTTTTAATCGTGTGGAATATTTTTTGGTATCTTCAAATTTTAACGGATCTTTTGATACTAATTTTTCGTTTAATTCAGTAAATTCATTATTATCAAAAAATAATTCAAAATATTCTTTACTGCCAATTCTTACATGGTAGCCATCTTCCGGACTAACATATAAGTTTTTTTTTAGTTCTTCAGTATCTATTATTTTTCCACTCGGAGTTTTGTACCACAAACCTTTCGGAGTGTCTTTTTTCTCCTCTGTTGGAGTGTGTATTCCTCTATCTTTTCGTTTAAACCAAACCATAGTTAGCTTTCTATTTTGTTTAAGTGTCTATTTAATATTTACATTCTAATTTGTAAGAGGATTAAAATTACAAATGTAAATTATTTTTTAGAAACTATAGTTTTCCTGTCTGTTATATTTAACAAAAAATCATTTTAGTGGCTATCAAAATACTTTTTAAAATCTGTAATACTATTGTCTATAAGGTATTAATGTTGTTTAAATCCTCAAATGCTCTTTTAAGTCGAGTTTTGAATGTTTGTTCGCCTTCACGTAACCATTTGCGGGGATCATAATATTTTTTATTAGGAACATCATCTCCTTCAGGATTTCCTATTTGAGATTGTAAGTAAGCTGCATTTTTTTGCATATAGTTACGAATACCAACATTGAATGCATATTGTAAATCAGTATCGATATTCATCTTGATAACCCCGTAACCTATTGCTTCACGGATTTCTTCCACTGTAGATCCGGAGCCTCCATGGAAGACAAAGTCTATTGTATTATGAGGGACGCTATATTTTTCAGAAATATATTCCTGAGAGTTTTTTAAAATTTCAGGTGTTAATTTTACATTTCCTGATTTATAGACTCCGTGAACGTTACCAAAAGCAGCCGCAATAGTGAATTGATTACTTATCTTTAATAATTCTCCATAGGCATATGCAACCTCTTCCGGTTGTGTGTATAACTTAGAGTTGTCAACATCAGTATTGTCAACACCATCTTCTTCACCTCCGGTAATTCCCAATTCTATTTCTAAAGTCATTCCCATTTTATTCATACGAGTTAAATATTCTTTACAAATATCTATATTCTCTTTAAGAGGCTCTTCAGATAAATCAATCATATGAGAACTGTATAACGGTTTACCGGTTTCTTCAAAATACTTTTCGCCTTCAGTTAATAAGCCATCAATCCATGAGAGTAATTTTTTTGCTGCATGATCAGTATGTAAAATTACAGGTATTCCATAAGCTTCAGCCAATAGATGTATATGTTTAGCACCCGCTACTGCACCGGTAATAGCCGCTCTTTGATTTTTATTAGATAATCCTTTTCCGGCATTAAACTGAGCTCCGCTATTTGAAAACTGAATGATAACAGGAGAATTTACTTCTTTAGCAGTTTCCAGAACAGCATTTATTGAACTGGAGCCTATAACATTTACAGCGGGTAAGGCAAATTGTTTCTCTTTAGCTAGTTTGAAAATCTCCTGAACTTCATATCCAGCTGCAACTCCTGATTTTATCATTTTTATTAGTTTTTTAAATTCGTATTTTTTTATCTAAAAACAAAACTACATAATTTTTGTATTACACGATGAAAATACTATCTGGGTTACTATTTCATTTTAGTTATGTATTTAGTTTAGAATGGGTAATTAATTCCGATGTTAAGTATTGAATTAGAGAAGTTTGTATTTTGAAACCATCTTTTAGCAGATAAATAAGGTTCTCTTACTTTAAAACCTATATCTAACCTTGCCACCAAAAATTTAAAATCGTACCGAAACCCGAAACCCGCTCCTACAGCCATATTTGTTAACGATTTTATGCTCTCAAACCTGGATGCAGCATCCACTAATGAAGAGTTGGTAATATCCCAAATATTGCCTGCATCTACAAAAATGGCACTTTTTAAACTTCCTGCAATATCAAATCGATATTCAAAAGAAGATAAAAACTTTAAACTGCCAATATTATATTCCAGTCCAGGTAATCTTCTCCCCGGTCCCAAATCATAAGTTCTCCAGGCTCTGATATCATTAGACCCGCCGGCAAAATAACTTCTGGAAAAAGGAATGCCGGAGTTGTTATAAGTTATGATTGCTCCTAAAAAAGTTCGATGTGCCAACACATTGTTTTGTCCTAAATCCCAAAACTTCTTGTATTCAATATCAGTTTTAAAATATTGAGTTATAGGGATTTTAAAAACTGTTGTTTGTCCATTAGCATTTGTTCTATCAGAAAGTAATTCCATAATATTACCTGAATTTGCAATACGAGTTCTAAAGTAATAGAAGCTAGCATCTTCAATATTTTCTTGGTTATTGAATGTAAATGTGTAAGCTATTTCTGGAATTAAGAAGTCAGAAGTAATAATATTATATCGGTTTAAAATGTTCAGATTGTCTCGAAAATCGGCAGGATTGCTTATTCTAAAGGTATCATCAGTAGCTAATTCTCTACTTTTTTGAATAATGATATCGTTGTTTTCTGGAACAGGTTTGGGTAAAATGAAATCAGGATCAAAAGCGTTGATTACCTCTTTAAGTTGTTTATATTCAGATTGATAGATATTAAAATAGTTGACTACGTTTAAGTTTCTAATATATTGTGCATTTAGTAATTCTAACTGTATAGATTTTTTTGGATTATATCGCCATTTATAATCTACTCCTACTGAAATACTCTGTTTGTCGAGTGCTATGTTTTTTTGGATGCTTAAACCTGTATGAAAACTGGTTTTTGGCTGCATTCTTTTAGGAACTAATTTTTGAAATCTGAAAGATGGTATAAGTCTTGGAACTTCAAGGGATAAATTTCCTCCAACTTCCCATCCGGGGCCATTAACAGAATTAAAATAAGAGCCTAGAACAGAAACCTGAAAAATTTCTGCTCCCTTAAATGTATTTCTATTGGTAATAGAAATTTTGGAAGAGATATCAAAATTTCGAATATTGGATCGGGATAATTCAGTTTCCACCCCAATGGTATATTTTTCAATGGGAGATAATAATATGGTTGCTTCTAATTCATCATCTCTGTTTTTAACGGGATTGTGTCTGATTGAGGTAGTTTTAAAATTCCGTAACCCACGTAAATGAACTTGTGTTAAATTTCTAAGCGAGTCACTATATATTTGATTAGGTTGAATGAATATTGATCGTGATAAAAATTTGAGATTGTATTTTAATTTTTTATGCGAAAAGTAATTAATTCCTTTATAAGTAACAGAATCGGTGTAGGGTTCTTTTCTTAATCCGTAAGAGTAGTCTGTATAAACATTAACATTTTTTATTTTTTGAATTTTAAAAGGCTTAGAAACATAATTTCCATTATTTTCTGTTAATTGATTTCTTATTTCTATCCGGACATCTGTCTTTTGATTGTTTTTTAGAGTATCCGGCTCAAATAATAAATAATTTTCATTGAAATGATAAATTCCATGATTTCTAAAAAGTTTTACTATTCTGTTAGCCTCTTTTATAAAATTATCGTCTTTATATTGCTTTCCTTTTTTTAAATGATTTTTGTGTGTATGCTTTTTATAGATTGAATCTAGTAAGGGAGATTTTATATCTGTATAAACCGAGTCGATAAAAGATGGGATTCCTTTTTTCACGGTATAAGTAATTGATCCTTTTTTCTTGGCGATAGTATCTTTTTTATAAGTTACTTTAGCTCTGAAAAAACCTTCAGTTTGAAAATAGGTCTGTAAATTTTTAACTGTTTTCCTTGTTTTTCTGTCATCTATTACTATAGGAGATTGCCCATTATCTAAGTACCAGTTGTTTAAACCAATAAAACTGTTAGCAACAGCTATACTTTGTTTCTCAGAAAAAATATCCTTAAAAAGATTATATAGTTTTGGATGATTTTTCTTCCATTCTTCTGCGTCCTGTGAGCCTTTTGGATTTCCAAGATTATAAAAGTACAAAGAAAGAGGTAATCCAATTGCTTTAGCGTTAGATCGTTGAATAAGAAGGTTTTTAATTTTCTCATCTTTTTGTCTAACATCATCAACTATTACTGTATTTTTAGCAAGTAATAATTCATTTTCGGCAATATGTTTTACAGTACTGCAAGAGCTGAAAAACAGGAGTAATAAAAAATAGGAAAAATGCTTTTTCATTAAATTTACACATCGCATCAATTCTCAAAAATACCATTTTTACAAATAAGAAATGTTAAAAAACAGCCAATGAGTTTGTCTAAGAATCAAATTAAGCTAATCAATAGCTTACGACAAAAAAAATATCGGAAAATTAACAATCTTTTTCTTGCGGAAGGAGTTAAAGTTATTAATGAGTTAATAAATTCTTCTTTGAAAGTTGATAGCATTTTTGCTGTTAAGGGTTTTAAAAGTGAAAATTGTTCTTCAGATAGAATTACTTATATCTCTGATACAGATTTAAAAAAAATTAGTTCATTAAAAAAACCGAATAAAGTTTTAGGCATTTTTCATATTCCTGAAAAAAAAACACCTGATAATAAAGGATTAATTATAGCCTTAGATACCATTAATAATCCCGGGAATTTCGGAACTATTATCAGATTATGTGATTGGTTTGGAATAGCACAATTAATTTGTTCTGAGGATACAATAGATTGTTATAATCAAAAAGTAATTCAAGCTACTATGGGATCTGTTACAAGAGTAAATATACTGTATACGAATTTATATAAGTATATAAAAGAGGTTAAAAAACCGGTATTTATAGCAGACATGGAAGGTGCAAATGTTTATAAAACAGAACTCCCCAAAGAGGCTGTTTTAGTGCTGGGAAATGAAGCCAATGGAGTTTCTGGTGAGATTAGAGAACTTATCGACTGCAAATTAACCATTCCCCGTTTTGGAACTGTTCAAAAAACTGAAAGTTTAAATGTAGCAACAGCTACCTCAATTTTAATCAGTGAATTTAAAAGAAACTTAGAATAACCCATTTATTTGAGCATCTATTCTATCAATAATATATCCTAAATCTTCCTGATTATCTACAAAGTCAAAATCATTTACATCAATAATCAGTAATTTTCCTTTATCATAAGTACTAATCCATGCTTCATAGCGTTCATTTAGCCGGCTTAAATAATCAATACTTATTGAACTTTCATAATCTCTTCCTCTTTTATGAATTTGCTCAACTAATGTAGAAATATCAGCACGTAAATAAATTAATAAGTCGGAAGGAGTAACTAAATTCTCCATCAACTCAAATAAAGAAGAATAATTACTAAAATCCCGATTAGTCATTAGCCCCATTGCATAAAGGTTAGGAGCAAAAATATGGACATCTTCGTAAATAGTTCTGTCTTGAACAATTGTTTTCCCGGATTTACGTAAATCTAGAATTTGACGAAATCTGCTATTCAAAAAATATACCTGAAGATTGAATGACCAACGCTCCATTTCACTATAAAAATCGTCTAAATATGGATTTTCATCAACAGATTCAAAATGAGGCTGCCAATTATAATGTTTTGCCAATAGTTTAGTTAAAGTGGTTTTTCCGGCACCAATGTTTCCTGCTATAGCTATATGCATGTGTCATAATTTTGAGGCAATCAAAATTACATATTAATTTCCTATTCTTATCAAGGTTTGGCAGGTTAATTTTTATTCATATCCGCCAATATACTTGTTACACCCTAGGACTGGTCTATTCAGTATAAAATCAATCGAAAAAACTAACTCCCAATAATAAGCGATTTTCTTTAATTTCATTATAACGGGATTGTACAAAATCCAATCGGAAAAAACGCCATTTTCCCCAACCAATATTATCTAATCCTACAGAGTATTCAGAGTGTGGTTTTCTATCTGCAGAAAAATAACCTTTCACTCCAATTACCGTATAAAAACTGAGTTTATTTAGTAAGGGAATTTTATTTAATAAGACTCCTCTAAAATTATGTTGTGTATGAATTTCAGCGTAAGAATTATTAGTACTAAAATCATAATAAGGTATGATAAAATAACTGCCCATACGTTTTTTAGGCGGCATGATGTCTGTTTCATTAGCTAACGGATGGTAAAAATCCATAAAGGGAATCCCTTTTTGTTTTAAGAAAGTACCTGCTCTCAGATTATAATCAAAATTCCCTAAACTTCCGAGTGAAATACTTTGTTGTAATCTTGAATATAATAAATCGGAATGAAACTCAGAATTTTCAGCACCAAATGTCTTTCGATAGCCTAAGGTTAATGTTGGGTACTTTGTGTTTTGTACTGTAAAACGAGAATAAGGATAACTAATATATTTACTTCCGAAATTTATTGTAGTAGCCAATTGCGTTTTAAAAATAGAATGTCTTGTAAATGACACATTGGTACTCAGTGGATTTATAGGATTATTGGTTTCATATGTATTGTCTCTATTAAAAAACGAATAGTCAGTTGTGTTAGTTAAAGGTTTTCTATTTGCATATTCCGTACTAGCGAAAAACTGAATTCCCGGATAAACTTCTTTAGAAAATGAAACAGCAGCAAACAATTTTTCATAATACTTAGCAAAATTTGTTTTATTAAATAAAGAATAGAAAGTGTTGTTTACAGCATATATTGGATTTCGATCATCAAACTGACTTACTCGAACTCCGCCTGAAACGGATAATTTGGATTTATTAATATTGTTCCATTGTTTGGTATAATAAAGTGTGGGACGTAATCGCTTATCTGAAAACCCATAATTCAAATTCATTCCGGATCCCCATCGGTTTCCTTTATCGTTAAGTCTTTTAGAATAAGAAAACCCAGACGATACATTAAAACCTTGTACCGTATTAAAGTCTACATTTCCAAGTAACCCATTATAGCGTAATGACCATTTTTCATAGCTATTTCTGTAAGTATATCCAAATATTGAAGAGGTTAAAGTAACTCGGTTATTTTTAGTATCCACAGAATCTAAATACTTTTTCGATTTTCGTAGAACTTTAATACTATCTTTTATGGTGTAATCTTTTTTCTCTTCTAAAGTTAAAGGAACGCTTCGTAATTCATTCCAATAAACAGCATCTTTTTTAGTAGCATCTTTTTCAAAAGATAAAATTTCTTTTCCAAAAGTATTTTCAGAAAACTCAGGTTGGAAATTATAGTTTGAATAAGAAGCAGAAAATCGACCGTTTACTTTAAAACCTAAGAACCCTATTTTAAAATCAATGGTTTGTAGAATTAATGGCCAAATTCCAGTATTCTGATCAAAATTATAATTTTGTTTAATATGCAATACATCAATAGCAGGATTGTTAATTTGTGTGCCAGTTACTGTTAAATCAGAACCATAGATAGCCCAATCATCTTCTACGATGTATAAAAAACCTCCAAAAACTCGATCATTTTTTCGTTTAGGAATTAGCTGAATTTTATTAATAAGTTTTTCGTTTTTATCATAAAAAGTTCCAACTAATTTGTAGCGATAATAACTAAATGAATAATCAGCAACTGGAGAAAAAATATCCGCCTCAGCTATTGAAACCAAATTTTTGTACAAATTAAAATTTACATCAGCAGCCTGATTAAATGAGATTCCATTGTCTTGCCCACTTACTTTTGATGCTACGATAACTTCTTTAAAGTTTTTTGGTTTTTTTTGATGCCAAATTTTCGAAATAGTTTCCGATAAGTAGATAATTCCACTTCTTGTAGAATCTAATCCGCTACCTAAATTACCAATTTTTTGCCCGAGTATTTTTTTAGGAGCATTTTTAATCTTAAATAGTCCACGAGAATAAAAATCAGCAACATACTTTCCCGATTTATTGGTGTTATTCTCCTTATGAGCAATTACTTTTCTAATAATTGCATTAGCAGGATTTTCATTTGAAGAAACTACAACCTCATCTAATAATTCTTCTTTTTCAGACATTTTTATATCTAATTCAAAAGGAACCTGTTCAATAGTAACAGTCTTTTTAACAGTTTTATAACCTAAAAACTGGAAAATCACAGTTTGATTTCCTTTGTTTGGAACTTCCAATATATATTCTCCATTATCATTGGTTGTAGTACCAGTCAATGCATTTTCTAAATAAATGTTAACAAAAGGAAGAGACTCATTATTCTTGTTAACTACTTTTCCTCTTATTTGAGCAAATGTGTTATAAAAAATTAATAAAGAGAGTAATAAAGTAATGTTTTTCATAATCAATAATCAGTAATTGTGACACACACATAGATAAATCTTGGTAACCTTATATTTGCTAAGTATTAAAATAGAAATCGCTATTTTGAGTGAAACGAACAAGGTTATTCTGTTTTTTTATCTATGCTTCTTTATTGGTTTACACTTATTCTTTAACCATATTACTTCATTATCGTTCAATAAAGGAGATAATTGAGAAGCAACTTCTTTATGATAGTTATTCAGCCAGGAAATCTCTTTCTGAGTTAGCATAGTAAGATCAATTAATTGAGTATCAATATAGCATAAACTCAACGGCTCAAAACCTAAAAAATCTCCAAAATCAGTTTGATTTACAACTTTAGATATCACAATATTTTCAATTCTGATTCCAAATTCTTCAGGTACATAACATCCCGGTTCAATTGTTGTTAATTGATTAGGTAAATGTTTTGCTACTCCCTTACTCACAGCTGATTTGGGAGCAAAACCTTGTCCGGGTTCATGTACCATTCCAAAACTTCCGATTCCATGACCTGTTCCGTGTGGGTAGTTCAATCCGTTTTTCCATAAATGTACACGGGCAAAAGCATCCATTTGTGTACCTGAAGTTCCTAAAGGAAACTCCAGTTGTTCTAATTCAATATATCCTTTTAGAACTCCTGTATATGTTTTTCTAATTTTGTCAGGAACATTGCCTCCTAACCAGATAGTTCGGGTAATATCGGTAGTTCCATCTTTATATTGTGCCCCGCTGTCAATCAGCAAAATTCCGTCTTTATAAACTTCTGCTGAATTTTCTTCAGAAGCCTTGTAGTGAATAATTGCTGCATTTCCTTTGTATCCTACAATGGCTGCAAAAGATTCTCCAACATAATGTTCTTGTTGCTTACGATATTCTTCCAAAACCCGTCCTAGTTCATATTCTGAAATATTTCTTTTTTCTAATTCTTTTTCCAGCCAAATAAAAAATTGGGTTAAGGCTACGCCGTCTTTAAGCATACATTTTTTTTCTCCTTCAATTTCGACATTATTTTTAATTGATTTTAACTCTTTAACTATCGAATTTTCATACAACCAGTTACTTTCATTCTTTTTATAAATCGCATAGTTCAATGATGCTGCATCTGTAAGTATCTTTTTATCTTTTGACAGTGAAGACAAAGAATTAGAAACAGTAGCATACTCTTCAATAAAAATATCTAATTCAGAAAAATTATTTAACAATGATTTTGAAAAACGCTGCCTGTCACAGAACAAGTATGATTCTTCCTTGCCTATCAAAGCATACGAAATAACTAAAGGGGTAAAATCTACATCTTGCGATCGAATATTGAAAAGCCAGGCTATTTCATCCAGCGATGAAAAAAAATAGTAATCAGCTTTTTGTTCTTCTATTCTATCTTTAACTTTTTGAATTTTGGAAGCCCTGCTTTCTCCACTGAAATCAGTATGATCTGCTATGGGAAAATCAGGTAATGCCAATCTGTCTGACCAAATGGTATTACAAAAATCCGGGCTATCTTTCAATTGGATTTTTTTAGGAGTTGTAAATTCCTGAATATAATCAATTTGAGATTTTGAAAACTGTCTGAAATCAAGTCCAATAACAGATTTTGAAGGAAGTAAATTGCACAGCCAGGGAATATGTTCGGGGGCGTGAGGAATTGATTGTTTATATAACCTAACTTCATTATTTTTACATTGCATTTCCACTTGTAAAAAATAACGGGAATCCGTCCATAAAGCGGCACTATATTTTGTAATAACCAATATTCCGGCAGATCCTGTAAATTCAGAAAAATAAGCTCTCAATTTCCAATAATCAGATACATATTCAGATTGATGCGGATCTGCCGAAGGAATAATAAAAGCATCTGTCTGATGCTCATTCATATATTTTCTTAATTTGTTAATTCTATTATTCATAATACTGTGATAGATGACGTAAAATAATGATTATAGTTTAGATTATTATCTTTTTGTAGCAAATTCAGAAAAATTCTTTTAAAAAAGTGTAACTAGTTTTTATATTATATTTTTGTGCCATGTATTTTATATACAATGTATTTGTTTATATTGCTTATGGGTTGATATGTTTTTTAAGTCTTTTTAACCATAAACTACGTCTCTTTGTCAATGGAAGAAAGGGAACATTCAAAAAGCTTTCATTAATTCAATCAAAAGACAAAACGATATGGTTTCATGTTGCTTCGTTAGGTGAATTTGAGCAAGCTCGCCCGATTATTGAAAGGTTAAACCCGGACTATCCAAATCATAAAATAATAATCACTTTTTTTTCTCCTTCCGGTTATGAAATTCAAAAAAATTATGAGTTGGCTGATGTTGTTTGTTATTTACCTTTCGATAGTAAAAAAAATGTACGAAAATTTATTCAGCAAATACATCCTGAACTTGCAATTATTATTAAATATGAATTCTGGCCCAATCTTTTAAGTCAGATAGGAAAGACAAATACTAAAACCTTGTTAGTTTCCGGAGTTTTTAGAAAAAATCAGCTGTTTTTCAAATCTTACGGGAAATGGATGGCAAAATTCTTAGCTAATTTCAATCATTTCTTTGTTCAAGGTAAAACTTCTGAAAAGCTATTAAACTCCATAAATCTTCATAATGTTACTGTTTCCGGAGATACTCGTTTTGACAGAGTATGTAATATTCTTCAACAAGATAGTTCACTTGATTTTATTGAAGAGTTTAAAAACAACACCTATACCGTTGTAGCCGGGAGTACATGGAGGGAAGATGAGGCATTAATTGTAGATTATATTAATAAATATAGTTCTGATAACGAGAAATTCATTATTGCTCCTCATACTATGAATTCAAAAAAAATTGAGAGCTTAAGAAATTGTATTCTTAAAAAAACAATATTATTTACAGAAAAAGATAATCTTAATTTAAATGAATATCAAGTTTTTATAATCAATACCATTGGGTTGCTCACTAAAATTTATTCTTATGCAAATGTTGCTTATGTTGGTGGAGGATTAGCAACAGGGCTACATAACATATTGGAGCCTGCAGCGTATGGAATTCCTGTAATTTTCGGAGCTAATAATTATGAAAAATTCAATGAAGCAAATGATTTAATTAAGTTGGGGGGCAGTAAAACTGTGAGAACTAATAAAGATTTTTATGATATATTTACTACCCTGAAAACAACTCCTGATTTAAGAATCCGAATGGGGAAAATTGCTTATACATATATTCAAAATAATGCTGGAGCTACTCAAGCCGTTATTTCATATATTAAAAAAACAATTCAAAGTAGTTAAAAAATTTGTTCCAACAAAACCGGGTATTCTGGTAAATTTTTTATTTATTAGGGCTTCTGACTTTATAACTATGTCGAATTCATGTTAACTAATATGAATAATTGATTCACTAGTTTGCTTACGAACTTTCTTTAATTTTTTCATACAATCGTCATTGGCTCTGAAACCTGTTGGTAGAACTAAAACAGAGCGTAAATTTTTTGAACTTAAATCAAGAATTTCATCATATTTTTCTGAAATAAATCCTTCCATAGGACAAGAATCTATTCTTTCCAGTGCACATACGGTTAATAAATTACCAAGTGCTATATATGCCTGATTTTTATTCCATTGAAACAATGTTTCTTGAGTTTTTTGTTTAAAATCATTAATTAAAAATTCTTCAAAGGAATTTAAAATTTCATCAGGAGTATTTCTGATTTTCTTAATTAATTTGAAATATTTTCTTACGTCTTTTCCGGTGTATTTTTTTGGAACACAAATGACAAATACATGTGAAGCCTGATAAATTTGCTGTTGATTCCAGGAATGTTTTACTAGTTTTTTTTGTAACTTCTTATTTTTAATTATTAATAAGGTTATTGGCTGCAACCCATATGAAGTAGCTGTTAAGTTAAAAGCTTCCTGTAAAGTATTTATTTGTGAATCGGATAAAAATTTATTCTCATCAAATTTTTTTACAGCATAACGCCATTTTAAACTTTCTATAGTACTCATTTTTATAAATAAAATTTTAGCAAAACTACGATTTATCTTTTATGTCCAGATAGGACAATTAAAAATTTAAGAGATAAGCAGATACTTCATAATTTAAGAGCGTTTCAAAATTGAAAGTACCGGTTTTTATATGTTTTTAAGAGATTGCTTAAAAATAAAGGCAGTTCTATATCATTAAATCGGACTTAAGTACTCATTTTTAAAAATAAATTTACTTTATATATTGATATTCAACACATTATTATTGAAATAATCTTGTAATGTTTATTTACCCTATAATCATCCCTGCTATAGTAGCTGACATTAAAGAGGCTATAGTTCCTCCAATTAAAGCTTTGACTCCAAATTCTGATAATATTTTCTTTTGACCTGGTGCTAAAGATCCAATACCCCCAATTTGAATCCCTATTGAAGCGAAATTTGCAAATCCACATAACATATAGGTCGCCATAATTACAGATTTGTTATATGTTAAATGTGTAATGCCAGCCATATTTTTTAATTCTGCTAATTGGATGTACCCTACAAACTCACTGGCAGCAAGTTTAATTCCCAATAGCTGTCCCATTAAAGCTATATCCTCACTGGCGACTCCAATTAACCACATTAAAGGAGCAAAAATGTAACCTAATATAAATTCCAAAGAAAGCTTTTTATATACAGTATTATCAGCTATTATTTCGTTCAACGAAGTAAAATGCCAATTAAAATACTCTATTCCATCGAAGCATCCAATTTCACCTAAAACTCCGTTAATCATTGCAATGAAGGCCACAAAAACTAATAACATAGCTCCAACATTCATAGCTAGCCTTAAGCCTTCAGTAGTTCCATTGGCAATAGCATCTAATACATTAGAACCTATTTTTTCTGAAGAAAATTTTACATCAGTCCTTACATCTTCAGTTTGTGGGTATAGGATTTTTGAAATTACAACAGCTCCGGGAGCAGCCATTATAGAAGCTGCTAGCAGGTGTTTTGCAAATTGTAGTCTTAATACAGGATCATCTCCTCCTAAAAAACCAATATAGGCCGTCAACACTGCTCCAGCTACAGTAGCCATGCCACCAATCATAACTAATAGTATTTCCGATTTATTCATTTTTTCTAAATAAGCTTTTATCAATAAAGGAGCTTCCGTTTGCCCTAAGAAGATATTTCCAGCTACTGATAAACTTTCTGCTCCGGATATTTTAAGGGTTTTAGAAAGTATTTGAGCCATTGTTTTTACAATTTTTTGAATAATCCCTAAATAGAATAATAAAGATGTTAAAGCGGAAAAAAATATAATAGTAGGCAATACCTGAAAAGCAAAAATAAACCCGAAAGTATCCATATCTACCACTAATCCTTCAAATAAAAATTTACTTCCTGCCCTTGTAAAATCAAGAATTTTAACGAATATAGTACCTACCCATTCAAATGCTTTTTGTACAAATGAAATTTTAAGAACTCCAATTGCAATTAAAAGTTGGAAAGATACTCCCAAAATTACTGTTTTCCAGTCAATTGCTTTTCTGTTAGCACTGAATAGAAGTGCTATTATTATTAATGTAATCATTCCCAGAATACCTCTCCATAAACTATTAAATGAAAAATCTTGACTAGGAATTATTTTATTTTTTTCCTGTATTTTTTCAATAAGCCGGGATTGTGTTTTAGAAGAAGTAAATTTGTATAAAACATTATTTTCAGAAATAATTAATTTATCATCAGTTAACTCAACTATACTATAGTATTTAACCGTATCTTTTGGTACATGGTACTTAAAAATTAATAAGTTATTTTGATGGATATAATTTCCTTTAGCGTGTAAACTGTCTTTATTTTGTATAAAATAATTGAATTTCCCTTTTTCAAAATTGAGTGTATCTTCAGTCTTTATTTTTATAATTTGTTCCCCCGTACTTTTCTCTATGGATGAAAAGCTCCATATTTTCTCAATACTTTGAGAACTAATCGCTAAAGAAATATTGAACAAAAGTAGTGTAAGGTTTTTTTTCATAAGATAAAGATAGTTGATTTATGAACGCTTACTTATTTCGTCTCTTATTTTAGCAGCTAACTCGTAGTCTTCATTATTTATAGCTTCAGAAAGTTGCTTTTTTAAATCGCTTATTATAAGGTTAGAAAAGTCATTCTCGTCAATAACTTCAACTTCAGATTGCAATTCTGTTTTATTATCATCCTCTGCTGATGTACTAAGTTCTTCAGTCTTTAAATATACTCCTGCCTTATCGAGTATATTTTTATACGTAAAAATAGAAGCCTGAAAGCGCACTGCCAGTGCTATAGCGTCAGAAGTTCTGGCATCAATAGTTTCTTCAATACCATCTCTTTCGCAAATTAAACTTGAAAAAAATACGCCGTCAACTAATTTATGAATGATAATCTGTTTTATATCAATATGAAACCGTTCTGCAAAGGATTTAAATAAATCGTGAGTAAGGGGTCTTGGTGGTCGAATTTCCTTTTCTAGAGCAATAGCAATTGATTGTGCTTCAAATGATCCAATTATAATCGGTAAAGTTCGTGTTCCTTCCATTTCACTAAGCACTAAAGCATAGGCTCCGCTCTGAGTTTGACTATGTGAAATTCCTTTAATAGTTAATCTTACTAAGCTCATATATTTGTCTTCATACAAAAAAAGCCGCCTTTTAATTTAGACTGCCTTTAAGATACCACAATTTACTAAAAATATCACTATGAAAAGGTTAAATTCTAAAAAATAAAAACTTTAGAAATTATACTCTTTTCCGGAGTTTTTGCAATAATATTTAATTATTTTAACTTTGTTTGAAAATTTTTAGCTTTTTTATTAATTGTGGTACAATTTCAAAAGCATCTCCTACAATACCATAATCTGCAACTTTGAAGAAAGGAGCTTCAGGGTCATTATTAATAACAACTTTTATTTTTGAAGCATTTATTCCGGCTAAATGTTGAATAGCACCAGAAATACCAATAGCAATATATAAATTTGAAGCAACAGGTCTACCTGTTTGTCCAACATGTTCGCTATGCGGTCTCCAGCCTAAATCGGAAACAGGTTTAGAACACGCTGTTGCTGCTCCAAGAACATCAGCTAATTCTTCTATCATCTTCCAGTTTTCCGGTCCTTTTAATCCGCGTCCTGCGGAAACTACAATGTCAGCATCAGCAATAGTAACTTTTCCGGCTGCTTTGTTTACAGATACAGAGAATACTCTTAATTCCGGTAAAGAAATATCAAAGATTTCATTAGAGCCTGATACAGCGTTTTCGTGAATACCATAAGAGTTTTTAGCAACTCCAATCACTTTCTTGTCTGTTAAAATTTCAGTATTGTTAAATCCTTTATTAGAAAAAGCTTTACGTTTTACAACAAATGGATTTACACTACTTGGCAATGCTACTGCATTAGAGGCATAGCCAGCTTCTAAACCGGCAGCTACCAAAGGGGCAACAGTTAATCCACAAACACCGGAATCTATAATGATTATATCAGCACTTTGTGCTTTACTTACTTGCTGAATAATAGTCGCATAAGCTTTTGCATTAAATGAAACTAAATCATTTTTTACCTCAATTACTTTTTCTGCACCATAAGCATATAATTCAGATGCATTACCTCCATTTATAGTTAGGACCACAATATCTGTGTCTACTTGTTCAGATATTTTTTTTCCGTATGAAACAACTTCAAAAGCTGTTTTTTTAAATTTTCCTTCCGAAGAATCGGCAAAAACTAATACAGACATATATTTTTAATGTTTTTAATAATTTTAGTGGATGTTTGTTTCAATACCCACCAAAGGATTTAAGTTTAAATTATTTTAGCCTCACTATGTAAAAGATTGATTAAATCATCAACATTTCCTGCTAATTTAACATCTCCTTTCGGAAGTGGTTTTTCAAAGTTTCTTGTACTTGTAGTAGCAGTAACTCCTGACGCGTCAACTACATTTAAAGGTTTTTTACGTGCCATCATAATTCCTCTCATATTCGGAATTCTTAAATCTTTTTCCTCAACAATTCCTTTTTGTCCGGCAACAACTAATGGTAAATTTGAAGTTAATTTTTCTTCACCGCCATCAATTTCTATTTCAAGGGTTGCATTATTTCCTTCAATTTCAATTCCTATACATCCATTTATAAAGTTGAAATCTAACAAAGAGGCTAACATACCCGAAACCATTTGTCCGTTATAATCTGCTGATTCCTTTCCTGTTAACACTAAATCATATTTTCCATTTTTAACCACTTCAGCTAATTCTTTAGCAACTAGAAAGCCATCCGTTGGATGAGCATCTATACGAATAGCATTATCTGCACCAATTGCTAAAGCTTTACGTAAAGTTGGTTCTGTTTCAATGCCTCCAACATTTACTACGGTAACTGAAGCGTCTTGTTTTTCTTTAAACCACATAGCACGTGTTAAACTAAATTCATCGTAAGGATTTATAACAAACTGAACTCCATTTGTATCAAATTTTGTATTGTTATCGGTAAAATTAATTTTTGAGGTAGTATCAGGTACATGACTGATACAGACTAATATCTTCATATAGTATTATTTTGAACAATTAAATTTGTATTACGAATTATGTATTTTTTTATTTATTGTGTACGTATAATAAATTTAACAAAAGAAAGAGGTTGGATATCATAAATTAGCAAACATAAATAATAAGTAAACTGTTGAAAAGAAAATTAACTATATTACTGACTTATAATTTTACACGCACTCTGCATTTGAATTTAAGTTTTTATCTTCGGCATCTTAAGATATTTTAACATAGACAAGACAGACGATTATTCAAAATAATTAACTCCGAATTAAGCATTTTTGAATTTTATAATGCTTATGTTCATAAATATTAGTGTCCACTAAGTGTCTAAGTCAGTAAAAATATCATGTTTATTTATACCACGCCTTGGTCTAACATAGCATCAGCTATTTTAACAAAACCAGCAATGTTGGCTCCTTTTACATAATCTGTGTAATCTCCTTCTTTTCCGTATTTTACACATGCACCATGAATATTATTCATAATATCGTGTAATTTATTATCCACTTCTTCACGTGTCCAGGATAAACGTAAAGAGTTTTGAGACATTTCTAAACCAGAAGTAGCGACACCTCCGGCGTTTGAAGCTTTACCGGGTGCAAACAAAATTTTTGCACTATGGAATACTTCGACAGCTTCCGGAGTTGAAGGCATATTAGCACCTTCAGATACACAAACACAACCATTATTTATCAACGTTTTTGCTTCATCCTCATTTAATTCATTTTGAGTAGCACATGGTAGTGCAATGTCACACTTCACCTCCCAGGGTCTCTCTCCTTTAAAAAATTTAGATGATGGATACTTATTCACATATTCATAAATACGACCTCGTTTTACATTTTTTAATTCCATAACGAACATTAATTTCTCAGCATCAATACCATCCTTATCATAGATATATCCGGAAGAATCTGATAAAGTAACTACTTTAGCTCCTAGCTCAGTAGCTTTTTCGGCAGCATATTGAGCAACATTTCCTGAACCGGAAATTACTACTCTTTTTCCTTCAAAAGAATCTCCCTTTGTTTTTAGCATATTTTTTGCAAAGTAAACATTTCCATATCCTGTAGCTTCCGGTCTGATTAGAGATCCGCCCCAGGTAATTCCTTTACCGGTTAATACTCCGGTAAATTCATTACGTAAGCGTTTATATTGACCAAACATGAAACCTATTTCACGTCCGCCAACGCCTATATCGCCTGCCGGCACATCTGTATTAGCACCAATGTGGCGAGCTAATTCAGTCATAAATGATTGACAGAAAGCCATCACTTCTCGATCAGATTTTCCTTTTGGGTTGAAATCAGATCCTCCTTTACCACCTCCCATTGGCAGGGTAGTTAATGAGTTTTTGAATACTTGTTCAAATCCTAAGAATTTTAAGATTGATAAGTTTACAGATGGATGAAAGCGCAGACCCCCTTTGTAAGGACCGATAGCTGAATTAAACTCAACACGATAGCCTCTGTTGACCTGAGTTTCTCCATTTCCATCAACCCAGGATACTCTAAACATTAGTGTACGCTCCGGTTCTGTCATGCGTTCTAATAATCTTTTGTTTTGATATTTTGGGTTACTTTCTATGAATGGAATAACTGTTTCAGCAACTTCGTGAACTGACTGTAAAAATTCCGGTTCATTTGGATTGCGTTTCTTAACGTAATCTATAAAAGCATTTATTTTAGATTTCATAATTTAATAGTTCGATAAATGTCATTTAAAAAAAATAATGTACAAATATAATTAATCTGATGATTTATAGAAAATATTTTTTTATCCTATCGTAAGCCGTCAAGGCAAATTTATAGGTTAACATTCAATATTTTCATCAGGTAATCTTATTCTCAAATCACTTTGAGGTTTTTTATCCTGAAATATCCTGTTTTTAGATTTTTTTGTTTTTCATCAGATTTAGATTAATTTTCACTACAACGGAATAGGTATTGAACTGTATCTTTGGTCTCTTTCCTACTGTATGTTAAAAATCTAAATCATCTAAAAATCCGATACAGTTCATTTTCTATTGCCCAATGTGAGCTGACGGCTGCTGGGAGTTTATATGTTTTTTTGCGAACTAAACATGTAATGACCTGTTGTCTCTTCAATGAATTTATTATTATTTTAAACTAAAAATACTCATTCGTTTTTATTCATTAGCTTTGTATAAAGTATAATGAAGCTTGAATACAGAAAAAATCATATTAGGAATTGATCCGGGAACTTCGATTATGGGCTTTGGGGTTATTAGAATAATCGGGAAAAAAGCAGAATTTGTTCAGATGAATGAATTGCTATTAAAAAAATATGATAATCATTACTTAAAGTTAAAGCTTATTTTTGAGCGAACTATTGAATTGATAGATACCTACAAACCTGATGAAATAGCTCTAGAAGCTCCCTTTTATGGAAAAAATGTGCAATCAATGCTAAAGCTGGGAAGAGCACAGGGGGTAGCTATGGCTGCCGGATTGGTACGTGAAATTCCGGTTATTGAGTATGCACCACGAAAAATTAAAATGGCAGTTACGGGAAAAGGTACAGCAAGCAAAAAGCAAGTAGCGTTAATGTTAAAATCACTATTAAATCTAAAACACCTTCCCGGAAATTTAGATGCAACTGACGGATTAGCAGCAGCCGTTTGTCATTTTTATAATTCAGATGTAAAAGAGAAAGATAAGAAATATAAGGGTTGGACAGCATTTGTAAAACAAAATCTTAAAAAAATCAATTAGAAAATATTATAATTATCACATTAACTTATTAAACAGATTGTCTGGAATATATATTCACATCCCATTTTGTAAACAAACTTGTTACTATTGTAATTTTCATTTTTCTACCTCTTTAAAAAAAAAAGAAGAAATGGTGGCTTCTTTAGTGAGGGAAATTACCTTAAGAAAAGATGAGTTTATTAATGAAAAAATAGCTACTATTTATTTTGGAGGCGGTACACCAAGTATTTTACCTATAGAGGATATTAATAAATTGGTTAGTACGATTTATGAGAATTACAATGTAATTGAAAAACCTGAAATCACCTTAGAAGCAAATCCTGATGATTTAATGTCAGTTTCAGCCAAGTCGGAAACTATCTTTGAGGATTATAAATATTCAGGGATTAACAGGTTGAGCATTGGTATTCAATCATTTTTAGAGAAAGATTTGAAGCTGATGAATCGAGTACATAAGGCAGAAGAGGCAAGAAAATGTTTATCTATAGCCACTACTTATTTTGATAATATTTCTATCGATTTAATTTACGGAATACCTAGCACAAGTAATCAGGAATGGCGAGAAAATATAAGAACTGCTTTATCTTTTAAGATTCCACATATCTCCGGTTATGCTTTAACAATAGAACCTAAGACTGCATTAGAAAGTCTAATTAAAAAAGGAGTTATTGATAATATAAATGACGAAGTTGCTCAAGAGCAATTTTTTATTTTAACAGATGAATTGGATAAAGCAGGTTTCATTCATTATGAGTTATCAAACTTTGCAAAAGAAGATTTTTTCAGTAAAAATAATTCTGCCTGCTGGCAAGGGAAGAAATATATAGGAATTGGTCCTTCAGCACATTCATTTAACGGGAAAGAACGAAGTTGGAATATTACAAATAATATAATTTATATCAAAAAAATTCAACAAGGAATACTCCCCAATGAAATGGAAAAACTCACTGTTACAGATCGATATAATGAGTATGTAATGACAAGTTTACGTACGGTTTGGGGACTCTCTTTAAAAAAAATAAACAGTGAATTTGGAGTAGAATATTTAGCTTATACAAAAGCACAAGCGAATAAATTTATTCTTGAAGGCTTACTATACATTGAAAATGAAACTTTAAAAACAACAAGAAAAGGAAAATTTTTGACTGATGGAATTGCCAGTAATCTTTTTAAGTTAAATTTAAATTAGAAAAAAATATCTTTTATAAAAATATAAGAAAGGTTATATTAATTATGAATAAAATTTCAATATTCTCAATTGAGAATATCTGCTTTTTGATATTTTTTTTAAGAATATTTATATAGACATATTCAGAAAACATAGATATAAGATAAGAACTGAATGATAAAAGATTCTTTCAGAATTTGATTAAGACTCTGAAAGAATTTATTTAATTAGTGCTATTGATTTTTTTAAGTGATTCTGTTCAGAAAAAGATGTTCTTTTAATTTAATCCTTATTTATAGAAAATTTTTCATTTAACATTTATAAGTTCAACATCAAATATTAACGTAGCATCCGGAGGAATTACATTACCTGCACCTCTCTCTCCGTAAGCTAAATCAGACGGAACTACCAGGCGTGCCTTATCTCCTGCCTGTAATAATTGTATTCCCTCGTCCCATCCTGCAATTACTTGTCCTGTACCAATGGTAAAATCTATAGGTTTTTTACGCTTGTATGAGGAGTCGAATACTGTACCATCTAATAATTGACCTTCATAATGTACAGATATCATAGCTCCTTTAGTTGCTTTCTTTCCTTCTCCTTTCTGTAAAATTTTATATCGCAATCCACTTACAGTTTCGTCATAACTTGCTGCAACCTGATCTAATAATTCTTTTTGGCGAATTTCTTCCTCGGCTTTTCTTCTCCCACATGCTTCTTCAAAAGTTCTGAAAGTTTCTGTTGCATTCCAATTTTCAGCAGTTTTTCCAATACGAAGAATTGCTAATTGCATTTCATCATTTTGCTCAACTAAGTTTACAATATCCTGCCCCTCAACTACATTTCCGAAAACGGTGTGTTTTCCATCTAACCAAGGAGTTGCTATATGGGTAATAAAAAATTGAGAGCCATTAGTCCCGGGACCTGCATTTGCCATAGAAAGTTTCCCCGGAGCATCGTGCTTTAAATCAGGATGAATTTCATCATCAAATTTATACCCCGGATTTCCGATTCCGTTCCCTGAGGGACATCCGCCCTGAATCATAAAATCAGCAATTACTCTGTGAAATTTTAATCCGTTGTAATAAGGTTCTCCTTGCGGACGGGCAGTATTTTCTAAGTTCCCTTCTGCTAAAGCAACAAAGTTACCTACTGTTCCCGGAGTTTTCTCATATTCTAAATTTGCTAAAATTTCTCCTTTTGGAGTAGTAAATTTTGCGTAAATTCCATTATTCATTTATATTAACTATTTATTTATTAATAAGTGATGCAAAGTTAAAGTTTAAAATGGTATTTAAGTTTTTTTATTCGAATTCGTTTGTAAAATGTAATTTTATTGCCGGATATTTACTTTGTGTCATTTGAATAGCAAAAGGAGAATCCGCAAGAAAAACCAATTGTCCTTGTTTATCTTTTGCCAGATAGCGTTGTTTAGTTCGTCTAAATTCTTGAAATTCTTCATTTTTTTCATCTTCAAGCTGCACCCAACAGGCTTTATATATTGCAATATTCTCATAGGTACATTTAGCACCATATTCGTGTTTTAAGCGATATTGGATTATTTCATATTGAAGAGCACCTGCTGTCCCAATAATTCTACGACCATTCATAGTTAAGGTAAATAATTGTGCAACTCCTTCGTCCATCAACTGATTAATTCCTTTATATAATTGTTTTGTTTTTAAGGGATTAGCATTATTTACATATCGGAAATGTTCCGGAGAAAAACTTGGTATTCCCTTGAAGTTTAGTTTTTCTCCTTCGGTAAGTGTATCTCCAATTTTAAAATTGCCTGTATCGTGTAAACCGACAATATCTCCGGCAAATGATTCTTCTGCAATTTGCTTTTTTTCAGCAAAAAATGTATTTGGACTGGAAAATTTTATTTTTTTATTGTTACGAACATGTAGATATGGTGTGTTTCTTTTAAATATTCCTGAAACAATTTTTACAAAAGCCAATCGATTTCTATGCTTAGGATCCATATTTGCATGTATTTTAAATACAAACCCTGTTAGTTTTTCTTCTTTAGCATCTACTAGGCGAATGTCAGACATTTTAGCCCGGGGGGTTGGGGCAATGTCTATAAAGCATTCTAATAATTCTTTTACTCCAAAATTATTTAGAGCAGAGCCGAAGAAAACGGGTTGCAATTGTCCTTTTTCATATCTTTTTTGACTAAATTCCGGGTATATTTGGGTTACTAATTCTAATTCTTCTTTTAAGGTATTGGTAATCTTTTCTCCTGCTAATTTATTTAATTCCGGGCTGTTGACATCGTCAAATTCTACACTTTCAGAAATAGTTTGTTTATTATCTGCGGAAAAAATATTGATTTTCTTTTCCCGGATATTATAAATTCCTTTAAAATCATACCCCATCCCAACAGGAAAACTTAAAGGCGTAACTTTTAATCCTAATTTTTGTTCAACTTCATCTAGAAGATCAAAAGCATCTTTTCCTTCACGGTCTAATTTGTTAATAAAAACAATCATAGGGATATCCCTCATTCTGCAAACCTGAACTAATTTTTCAGTTTGTTCCTCAACTCCTTTTGCAGCATCAACTACTACGATTACACTATCAACAGCCGTTAAAGTTCTGAAAGTATCTTCAGCAAAATCTTTATGTCCGGGAGTATCTAAGATGTTAATTTTTATGTCTTTATAATTAAAAGCTAATACAGAGGTAGCAACAGAAATACCACGCTGACGTTCAATTTCCATAAAATCAGATGCAGCTCCTTTTTTTATTTTATTACTTTTTACAGCACCAGCTTCCTGAATTGCTCCGCCAAAAAGTAGCAATTTTTCTGTTAATGTGGTTTTCCCAGCATCCGGATGGGATATAATTCCAAATGTTCTTCTTCTTTGTATTTCTTCTAAAAAATTCATCAATTAAGATTGAGCCGGTAAAGATATATTTAATTAAAAAAAGTGCCAACATTTTATAGTTTTATCCTTTTTATGTAATGTTTTGAATGGAGGTTTGTGTGAATCCGGGGTTACAGGGTGTTTTGTAACATACATTTCCGCAACATCTTTCTATTTTCAAAATTTTAAATGAGTTTATAGTTTATTTTGCAACAACGGAAGAGAAATATAAATTATCGGTTTGTATTTTAATTATATTTTTAAAACAAAACTTACTGAGAGTTATTTTTTGAAGAAATAAATTCATAAGAAAGCTTCTTCTTTCCGTTTTTATCAATAAATCCAAAATATTTTTGCTTATTTCTTTTCCAAGGTAACAATCCTGCTACAGAAACAGGTATTTGTGTAAAGTCATATAAAGTCCATGATAAATGAGATACACTATGTCTGGATAAATTCATTTGCATATTTTCATGATACCGGGCTTGAGATTTTTGGGAATCTCCTAAAAATAAATTCCAGATACTTCTATAAGAGGGAGTTCCGAATTCTTCCAGAAGTATAGGTTTTTTGATTGTTTTTTTTAAGCTCAAAAAATTATTTTCAAAGTTATCATTAAAATGATGAAATGAAACAATATCTACAAATTCAGTTAAATTTTTTGCTGTGGTATAGTTAGACCAACCAATGGTTATTAGATGATTCGGATCATATTTTCTTATTTCTTTGCTTGTATATTCCAGCCATTTTAAAACATTTTCTTTTCCTCTGTTTTTAAAATCGATATCGGGTTCATTTTTGATATCCCAGGCAATAATTGTTTGATTATTTTTAAAAGCGGAAACAATTTTTTCGGCATGTCTATGAGTTAATGTCCAATCCCGGATAGAGTAATCTCCATAAAAATCGAATAAAGTTACAATGACTTTCAGGTTGTTTTTTTGAGCTAAATCTACAGTTATTTTTAACTTTTCAAGTTTTTGTTTTTTAACATTGGCTTTACCAAAATCTTCATATTGAACAAATATCCGAATGGTATTCAATCCTAAATCAGAAATTAATTTAAGGTCTTTATTGATCTTGGTTGAATCGAATTGCTTACCAAACATATTCCACGGGCTATCCTGAGGATAGTAGTTTATCCCTCTGATTGTAAAAGGTTTTCCATCAATAAAAATAATATCCTTTTTAATTGTTACATATAGCGTTAAATCCTGTTTTTTATTTTCTGATGCAGATTCTTCTTTCACTAAATGTCGAATTCTCCAGAAACCATCTTCTAACAGCATCATGACTTTATAGGTAGATTGTAATTCTGTTTCAAAAACTAACTGACCATTTTTAAAAATTCGTTGGTATTCCAGTACATTCTCATCTGTAAATGTTACTAATTGTCCATCAAGACTATAAAAATTTAATTTAGGATTATGCTGTAGTGTGGTTGTTTCTATGCTAATTTTATTTTTTCTGTTGTAATGAACTGTTTCTAAAAGATTTTTCTGAACTCTATCAGTATAATAATCTTGTACACCATACAGATTGTTTTCTTTGTAAGCAATATTTTTAATGTGCCAGGCATTCAAATAATCTTTCTGAATTTCTTCTACTGTTTGTTGCTCCATAGGTCTTCCGGGGTTTTCCATCGAGCTCCAGGTAATTTTAGGTAAATACACATCAGCATTCTCAATAGCTATATTAAGAGTAGAAGCCCTGTCTGCTCCTGTATTGAAATAAGACCACACAATACTAATCCCGTAAACACATACAGAACATAAAGTCAGAAATGAAAAAACAAGTATTAATTTATATTTCTTTTTAAAACTCATATTAATTTTTTAATTCTTTTTGATTGTATTTTTTAACAATGCCTCCAGTCTCTATAATGAAGTTATAATAACCATTTTTATAGAAATCAGAATCTAACTTAAATGTAGCAACTCCTTTTCCCGTTACAGATTCTTTAATTTCCGCTAAAGAATCATGCTGTATAATTTTTAACCGGACAACAAATCCGTCAGGAATTAACTGGTTCATAAAGCTTTTAAGAGGTCCGACAGTAATTACTCGATTATTCCAGGAAAAATTCACATTAAAATCTTCAAAAAGCTGTTCAAAATTAGTGATAATGATATTGCTTTCAGCAATTCCGTTGATATATGCATATACCTTCCATGATTCTTTTTGATAAGGATGCAACATTTTTGCTGTAGCAATACCATGAATAGTATTTCCGGAAGTTGTTAAAAAAGTATTTTTTGAATTTTTAATTATAAAAATAACATGAGTTCCGTCACTTACTATATTTCCATATTGATCTTTAATAGTGGAAGTTTTAAAGGTAGCAATTTGATTTCCATCAGCAAAATCATGACTTTTTGAAACAGAAATTGAAAAATTTGTAGCATTGCCTGGATATACTTCTGTAGTAATTTCTTTTGAAGAAACTTTATTACATTCAGAATTTACCAAAAATCGCCCGGTTTCTTGATTAGAGAAAATTGTTTTCCAAGCAATTAAATTTTTGATAAATTCTTTATTGGTAACAATATTATTTTTAAATTGATGATTGATGGTTATTAGGGTTCCATCAGGTAACGGATTATCTAAATTGTCCGTTGGGCATACTGTTAGCATAAAATAATCAGTTCCTCCTGCTACAATACCAGAAGGGCCTGCATACGATTCTAATACTGTTTTTCTAGAGGAAGAAATAATATTGATATTCCCTGTTAAAAGTTCTTTAGATTGATGAATCAGTTTCCATATTATTAAACCTCTTTTATTGTATAAGTGCTCAGGAATATTAAAATCATAAATTTTATTTTCTTTAGTTGCAGGAGTGATGATAACTGAGGAATATGAATTTGTGCAATACAGTAATACCCCATCTTTTTCTGAAGAAAATTGTAATGTAACAGGAGTTCCCGCAATACTTTGCTGAATTTCATTTTTGAGAGTAGCAGATAACTTATCTTCTTTATTCTCAGTACTCTTTAAAGAAGGAAGGATAAATACAAGTGAATAAAAAATAAGTTGTAACCTTTTAAAATTCATCAATCAGGGTTTCCAATATAATTATCTGTTTCTATTTTCAGGTAGCTAAACCCGTTTCCTTTTACGGGTAATAATCCATAATTTATATGTGACTGATTTCTCTCCGGAATCATTTTTTTTGCTATTTCCTTGTTAGATAAACCATTTACAAAACAAAAATCCAACTGGTCAAAAATTACATATATATTATTCAAATCCGGAGAAGAAAAATTAAAATTCTGCTTTCGTTGTTGCCGGACACTTTCTTTTAAAAATGAATGATCTACCCATATCAACTCTTTACGTTCATTATAATATGATACTAATAGTTGTGTAATAGTTGCCTCTTCAGTTCCTGTATTAAAAACATTTCCCCGTATATTTTCATTAGTAGCTTCAATGGCGTTAATACTAATTTCTTTATATAACCCGGTTTTAGCAACATTACTTTCACAATGCAAATTAAATACAATTGGTTGTTCTTCAAACCTGGTTGGGGTAAACTCATCAGGATTGAACGTTTCCGGAATTGAATCTTCAATTTTTGACCAGGCAATTCCTTCAAAATCAATTCTGAAATCAGTAGTTTCTTTAGGCATTAATTTGTGTTTTATGTGGTATTTAGCATTAAATGATGCCAACATTCGATTATTTTTATCATATAAGGTTGCTTTTAAAACAACATCAGCAGGAACGTTATCTACATTTTGAACGGTGCCGATCACCGAGTAGCTCTTTGCTTTTTTTATCAACTTAGCTTTTAAAATCTCTAAAACAGGTTGTTTTAAAATATCCTCATGTAGCATTTGCTGTGCAGTGATTCTTCTTCTTCCGTGATTAAAGTAAGAGGTTTTATTGGCAATCATTAATTGATCCGGAGGTAAATCAGAATCAGGTTTCGGAATTGTTACATACCATTTGTTCTTCCTCTTAATGATTTCAAAAACGTGTTTCCTTTCAATACGTTCAAGCGGAGTTATCCATTTCGTAAATACATCTGCTTTAGCCCGGTTCAATGTTTGATTTTTGATATTAACAGTTATAGCATCCAACTTAGCGTAAGAACTCAATAAACCATCGCGAACAGCAATTTCAAGCATGTACTGATCGAGTTGTATATTGCTTTTGGGATCTATAAAAGAATGTGCTCTTTCAAACTGTTTAAAATCTAGGGCATCAAAATAAGCTTTCACCACGCTTTGAGGAGATAATTGTGTTTTATTTTTTATATAAAAATGATAGGTTTTATAGCCTACAAAACTAAGAATAAAAATCCCCCAAAGGACAGAAGAATAAAGGATTGGTGTAGAAAAATTCTGATATCGGATTTTAAAGTTTATATAGTTTGATTTTACGGGGTTATCTAAATATGATTTTTTTTTCCTGAATGCCTGAATATTGATAATGAAAAAAGTAAGTAAAACGGTCAAAAAAGGAACTAATCCCCACATAATTTTTTGATATTCAGGAACATTATCTTTAGGAAGAATAGTTGATAAAGGAGGCACTCCCAGGCGTTCCCATACCATAATTCCGTTTTCTAATTGTCGTAATCGTTGCCAGCCTGTAAAATAGAGTATAGGATCGTAAAATTTATCATTCGAGAAAATATATTTCAGATTGTATTTTTCAGGAACTGTTAAAAACTGTTGTAAAGAACCCAAACCTTCTATACCTTTAAATTTTGAGTTTTCTAAACGTTCTATTGCTCTGGTAGTCAATTCCGGAAGTCTTCTGGCTGAGTGATAATTTCCATCAATACTCATAGCATTTGTTTGTGCCCCTAACCATGCAATCTGATCTCCGAATCCTAAAGTTAAATACCTCCATTGATCGTGTTGATCCTGGTTTAAGAAATTAAGAACGGGAAGCATTTTAATTTTTTGAGGTTGTGAGGGGCGAAAATATCCTAAATTTACAGAAAAAACAGATATAAATAAAAAACAGAGAGCAAAAAAACTTCCTAAGATTCTATAATTGAGAGTGCCAAATATTTTTTGATACAGGTGTTTTAAATCTGCCTCTGTAAATCGAAATACAAATTCACCAAACATTGGTAATGCCATAATGGAAGCCCATAATGTAAACCGGTCAAGTGTAAGAATATTAAAGGTATTATTCCCTAACAACATTTTTGGAACAGGAGTAGTTCCTCCTGTACCTAAAATAGTAAGCATAGTAATAGATAACCCAAAAAATAAGTATCTTTTACTATAATACCGGTAGAAAATATAGGGCAAAAGAAATAATAGAATTCCCCAGGGAATCAAGAAAAAAACTAAACCCGACGAGGCTACTTCTAAAAAATTATCTCTAGATCCGTGAGGTATTGGCACTTGAGTAATTGGATTATTTTTTGTGTTTATCCAATAAGGTAAAATACATATAATGATAATGACCAATGAACTAAAACCAAAAAATAATATTCTCTTCAATAATTTAAAAAATACCTGAGTGCCTATTTTAATTGTTACTTTTTTTATCCCCCCTGCTTCTTCCGTCGCTTTATCCATAATAACCATTCCAATTAAAGGGAAAAAGAAAAAAATCATTCCGAATATGGGAGTTACATGATGAGAGGTTACAGTAATAGCGATGAATGCAATTGCTCTAAAAAAATATCGATAACTTCCTTTTTTTATCCATATATAGATTTCAGGCAATGCATGCATCAAAACAGAAATTCCAACAATACTCGGAAGTTGTCCAAATACATGCAGTGTTTCTGTAAAAGAAGAGGAAAAAACAGCCAGGATAGTAGCATAGCCGGCAACCTGCTTATGCCCAGTCATAAGCAAAGAGAAACGATATACCCCTGTAATAAATAAAATTATAGTAAGAATACTAACTGTAAAAAGACCAAATTTTAATCCTCCTATAAACGAAAAAAAACCAATAACTTGATGTACCAAAGGAGGGTAGCTCATTACTGTAAAACCAGTATACCATTTATAATTCCAGGGTTCAAACCAACTGCTAGCGTAATGATTGGCAAAAAATAGATGAATTAGTGCATCATACGTATATTCTAATGTAAAGAAAATACAAGTAGTATGGTAAACAATCCCAATCAATAAAGGAATTACCAGGTATTTGTTAATCTTCTTATCCAATATTATTTTTTTTAAATATACAATAAAATTAAAGACTTTTGCATAACATTCATCGATTTAAAAGAGTGATTAATCTAAAAAAACATTACAAGCATATCTGTTGTGCGTAAAATTATTGTATATTTCCCTTGGGGAGAGTGACACAGTACTAAATTATAAAATGTTAATATAGAATATGAAAATACTTATTATAGACGACCAAACGCTCATTTTACTTTCCCTCGAGAAGAAACTCTCTGATTTAGGGTATCAGGTATATACTGCAAAAACAGGTCAGGGAGGTGTTGAGCTTTTTGATAAAGTCAACCCTGATCTAGTGATTGTGGATATCAATCTCAGGCATATGTCCGGATTAGATATTATAGCGTATATTAAAGATTTGCCAAATTCAAATACAAAAATTATGATAATGTCTGGTGAAACTCAGGAAAAAACCATTATCAAAGGATTTGATTTGGGAATTGATGATTACATGAAAAAACCAGTTACATTAAATGAAATTGTAGCTAGAATAAAGAATTTGACGGGATTACCTCAAAAAAAATACAAATCGGCAGAAAAAGCGGCTATAAACGGGCTTATCAGAGAAAAATGTATTGGCGTGGTGATACCATGTTACAATGAGCAGGATAGACTATTAAGTGAAGAATTTACTGATTTTGTCTATGCGAATGTAGGATATCACCTATGCTTTGTTAATGACGGCAGTACAGATAAAACCTTAGAAGTATTAAATAAATTAAGTGAAGGAAGAGAAAATTATATAAATGTATATAATTGTGAAAAAAACGGAGGGAAAGCAGAAGCAGTAAGGCAAGGGGTATTGCATCTGGCTAAAAATCCGGAATTAGACTATATTGGTTTTTTAGATGCAGATTTATCTACTGGTTTTCAGGATTTTGATGCTTTAGTAAAAACAATTGAAACCACAAAATATAAAATTGTAAGTGGTTCAAGAATTTCCCGGATGGGTGCCAATATCAACAAACAATCATCAAGACAGATAATCAGTTTAATCATTAATTATATCATTCAAAAAATTCTTGGAATGAATTTTAAAGACACCCAATGCGGTGCTAAAATTATTGATAAAGAAGTAATTCCTTCATTATTTAAAGACAAATTTATAACCCGGTGGTTATTTGATGTTGAAATATTTTTACGATTGAAAAAAAAATATGGTGATGACGTAAAACAATTAATTTGTGAACAACCATTAAATCAATGGATACATGCGGATGGATCAAAACTATCAATGAAAGACTCATTAAAAATAGCATTCTGGTTAATAAGAATTGCTATTCATTACAGGTAAAAAACATCGAGGGCTACAACCTCCGTTCCGGTATTGTAAACCTTAGGTAGTATATTGCCTGTTTTTTTTATTGATAATAAGGTCAAAATAACTCAAATACATTTCTGCAATTTCAGACATTGGAAAAGAAGTTGCTGCCTGGTAATTTGCTTTTGCTAATTCTAATCTGTAAGCATCATTGGTTATTACATTTTTAATTGCTGATGCAAGTGATTCCACATCATCAGAATCAAAAAATTCTCCTCTGTAACCTTCATCTTGAATCAAATCTGTTAAATCTCCTAAATCAGGCATCACAACTGCCTTTCCATAACTTCCTGCTTGGTGTAAAACACCTGAACTCCCTGTAGTTGATGTATATGGAAATACAACCAATGCACTTTCTTTAAAAATTACCGGAATCCTTTTTTCTTCTATGTACCCGGTAAATATCAGATTAGGAACATGAATGTATTTTTGTTTCATTTTTTCAATATAACCCGGTGTATTCGGGCTATCAGTACCGGCAATAACAATTTCCAGTTTTTCATTTGTTTCTTTCCTAACTTTTTCAACCGCTTCTATCATTATTTCTACCTTTTTGTAAGTACCAAATTTTCCAAACGCCATTATCTTTTTAGATCCTTCCGGGAGAGAGTAATCGGGCTTCGGGGGTGTTTCAAAAGTGCCATGAGGTATTAATATTACTCTTTCTGTTTTGTATTTTTCTTTGAGTGTATCCACAAATTTTTGAATGGTAACTGCCACATAATCTGCTTTTAATAAAAAATGTGATAATACAGTACCTATAAGTTCATATCCTTTTTGAAAAAACTTATTTTTTGTAAGCCCGATACTGTTAAGATCCACCTGTTCTAAGATATTGTGAAGTAGTACAATTACAGGAATTTTTTTTAGTTTACAAAGAGCGGGTAATAGTAAACCTAAGGCAGCAGGAATTTTTTTATCTCCAAATTTTAAAAATTGAAGATTAAATAGTATCGCATCTGGTTTTGTTTCATTCAGGGCTTTATTTAATGTTATCATATTTTTACAGCTATTAAATTTCCAACAGTTTTTAATGGTAATTTTACATCCTTTTTCTTCAAAATTTAAGTGCTTAATTTCAACAACTTCATCTGTCATCAATATTAATTCTTCTATTTTTTCTTTAATCCTGAATTGTTTTATCAAATGGTATCCGTATTCATTCAGAGTTACTTTGCTTGGAGGAAATGCTGTAACAATTGCTAATTTCATAATATTTTCATTTTAATAGTTTTCTTAAAAATAGTTTTTAATCTCAGAAAAAAAATAATGTTTCGATAATTCTCTTTTTTAATATAGATAAAATAAAATTATTTATTGCTAATTGATTCATATCAATAAAAACCGCAAAAAATTGAATGAGTATTAGAGAAGTTCTAAGAAAAATCAATTCATTTTTATATCGGCAGGAGCATTTGCCCATATTTTGTATTCTCCTCCCTTTTGCAATAATTTATTTTTCCAGATTGCCTCTTCATCTTCATTAAAAATATTGTCAAAATCATTTTCAGAAACAAACCAGGATTGTGTATTTAGTTCTTCTTCCAATTGCTGAAATCCCCATCCGGAATATCCCAGAAAAAAACGAATATCACTTGATTTGATTAAACTTTTGTTTAACAATTGCTTTAAATCTTCAAAATTTCCACCCCAATAAATTCCATTAGAAACTTCTGCACTGTCTGATAATAATTCAGGAATACGATGAATAAAATATAAGTTTCCCTTCTCTACCGGACCGCCTTGATAAATTGTAAAATTACAATTGACATCCGGAATTAAATCCTTTAATATATAATGAAGAGGTCTGTTTAAAATAAATCCGACAGAGCTAGATTCAGAGTGTTCAATGATTAATACAATCGTTCTTTTAAAAGAATCATCATTTAAAATAGAGGGTTCAGCAATTAATAATCTGCCTTTTTTGGGGAGCAATATTGTCATAACACTAAAAATTTATAGAAATGTAAAAATATTTTTTCATTTTTTTAGCTTTTCTTTTATAAAAATAGCTGTTTGCGATTCTTTTTCCCTGATAAGTTCCTCAGGAGTTCCTTCAAAAATTAGGTTTCCCCCCTTTTTACCGCCTTCTATGCCTAAGTCAATGATATAATCTGCACATTTAATTAAATCAACATTATGCTCAATCACAATTATTGAATGCCCTTTGTCAATCAATGCATTAAATGAAGTCAACAATTTTTTGACATCATGAAAATGAAGTCCGGTTGTAGGCTCATCAAAAATAAACAATATTTTATCTTTTGTATCTCCTTTTACTAAGAAAGAAGCTAGTTTAATTCGCTGTGCTTCTCCACCTGAAAGCGTAGAGGAGGATTGACCAAGCTGTACATACCCTAAGCCTGCGTCCTGTAGTGGTTTAAGTTTCCTGACGATTTTATGAACTTCATTACCAGCAAAAAATTCAATAGCATCATCAATTGTTAAATTTAAAATAGCATCAATATTTTTACCGCTGAAAGTAACTTCCAGAATCTCTTTTTTAAATCGTCTTCCTTTGCAATTTTCACATTGTAAATGTACATCTGCCATAAACTGCATTTCGATAGTAACTTTTCCTTCTCCTTTACAAACTTCACAACGACCTCCTTCAATATTAAAGGAAAAATGTTTTGGTTGATAATTTCGAATTTTAGCTAATTTCTGATTAGCTAGTAGTTTTCGAATATCATCATAGGCTTTTATATAGGTTATCGGATTTGATCTTGAGGATCTTCCTATCGGGTTTTGATTGATAAACTCCACGTGTTTTAAGTTTTCAAAACTTCCTTCAACAGAGCTGTGTTCTCCGATTTTATCCCCATATCCAACCAATTTTTTCTGCATTACCGGATATAGAATCTTCTTTACTAAGGTACTTTTTCCGCTCCCTGAAATTCCTGTTACAACCGTTAAGTTATTTAGAGGAAAAGTAACATTTATGTTCTTAAGATTATTTTCTCTGGCACCAATTATTTTTATAAAATTCTTAGAATTTCTTCTTTTTGCTGGTGCTTTAATTTGTATTTTTTCTGATAAGTATTTGGATGTAAGTGTATTATACTTTAAAATTGTATCAAAAGTGCCTTCAGCAACTATTTTACCACCATGGCTTCCGGCTTCCGGGCCTATATCGATAATGTAATCGGCTTTTTTCATGATGTCTTCATCATGCTCAACTACAATAACAGTATTTCCTAAATCTCTAAGGTTTTTTAAAACTTTTATCAATCTTTTGGTATCTTTCGGGTGTAATCCAATACTGGGTTCATCTAAAATATACATAGAGCCTACCAGAGAGCTTCCCAGTGAAGTTGCCAGATTAATTCGCTGACTTTCTCCTCCGGAGAGCGTATTTGAAGTTCTGTTAAGTGTGAGATAGCCTAAACCTACATCGGTTAAAAACTGAAGTCTGTTATTAATTTCGGTAAGTAATCGTTTTGCAATCTTCTCTTCATAAGAATTTAAGTGTATATCTTTAAAAAAAACGGCTAATTCATCTAAAGGAAGATTCACCAAATCTGATATGGTTTTTTCATTAATTTGTATGTAACCTGCTTCCTTTCGTAATCTTTTCCCCTTACAACCACTGCATAAAGTTTTACCTCTGTAACGGGAAAGCATTACCCGGTTTTGAATTTTATAGCTTTTTTCTTCTAACTCTTTAAATAGATGATAAATTCCTTTAATCTGTTTCGTCCCGTTCCAGATTAATTCTTTTTGTTGATTTGAAAGTTCAAACCATGGTTTATGTATAGGAATATTAGCTGTTTCAGCATGTAAAATCAAATTTTTTTTATACCATTTGTAAGCATTGGTTCTGAAAGGAAAAATAGCGTCTTCATATATAGATAACTTTGTATCAGGAATTACTAAACTTTCATCAATACCAATAACATTTCCATAGCCTTCACAAACCGGACAGGCTCCGTAAGGGTTGTTGAAACTAAAAAGATGAGTATTGGGTTCTAGAAATGTTATTCCATCCAATTCAAATTTATTACTGAATTCTGTAATTGTATTGGTTTCTGAATTTCCGATACGGCAAATTCCTTTTCCTTCAAAGAAAGCTGTCTGGACGGCATCTCCTAAGCGACTGTAAAAATCATTGTTATGCTGAATAATAACCCGGTCAACTACAAGATCGAAGACGGTATTTGTAAAATTCTCAACAGGAAATCTCTCTATACGATATATTTTGTCTTTGTATTTTATTCTTGCATATCCTTGTTGCGTCAGCACTTTCAGTACCTTTTGAATATCATGATTTTCAGGAATCAGGACAGGAGCTAATAAAAGTAGTTTTGTATTTTCCTTTAAAGATTTTATATGATTTAAAACATCAGTAACCGTATGTTTTTTAACTTCATTTCCGGAAACAGGAGAGAGTGTTTTTCCTGTTCTTGCGTATAATAGTTTTATATAATCGTAAATTTCAGTTGAAGTTCCAACTGTTGATCTCGGGTTTGTTGAGTTCACTTTTTGCTCAATAGCAATTGCAGGAGCAATCCCCTTAATATAGTCGACTTTCGGCTTGTTTAATTTTCCTAAAAACTGACGGGCATACGAGGATAAACTTTCCACATAACGTCTTTGCCCTTCAGCATACAATGTGTCAAAAGCTAAAGAGGATTTCCCGGAACCTGAAAGCCCCGTAATTACCACTAATTTGTTTCTTGGAATTACAACATCTATGTTTTTAAGATTGTGCAGAGATGCTCCTTTTATAATGATGTTCTCTTTGGGGTTTATCGTAGAGATATCTTTTTTCATTTATTATTTGGGTTCGGTTATTAATTTTTTAAAATCAATACTTTATGATTTATTAAGCTGTAAATCAACTCATTTTGCTAAACTCTGAGATGATTAGATTGAAAAAGTTTAGTTTTTGAGAATTCTTTACCGTCGTTTATTTTAAAAAATTACAAAAAATAAATAGTAAAAATACAATTTTTTATTTGTTTCTTTGTTATCGTTTTCAAGTATAAACATAAACATTATTATCATGAAAAAATATTTTCTCGCATTTCTATTTGTTTCAACTGTAGTTTTATCAGCACAAGAAACTGTATTATTTGAAGAAAACTTTGAAGTTCATCCTTTAACTACTTTCAAAAATATAAATAGTCTTCTTGCAAATTCAAAAAGTGAAATACCTAAAGGAGTTTCTACTTGTGGATTAGCCAGTGTGGGTAATGCCTCAGACTATAAGAGTACAAATGTTGACTTCAAAGAGAGTGAAAATTCAACTTTTCTTTTGGGTGTAAATCCACAAAATCCTTGCGGAGGATACTATACAGCACGAGTTGAATACTCTGGTAATATAGATATTTCATCAGCAACAAGTCCTGTTAAATTTCGATGCAGATATTATAAAACAAGTACTCTCAAATGGGCGGGGCAAACACTTTTAAAAGTTACTGTTAGTGATGGTATCAACGAGTCTGTTATAGAATCAGAATTCTCAGAAACTGATATATGGACTGAATTAGAATTTGATTTACCCGCAACAATAACCAATAGTATAACTCAAATTAAGATAGATTTAGGAGGAGGAGAAGGAGTGGGAATTGATGATGTCGCTATTGCTTATGAAACGGTATTAAGTATCGACGATTCTCAATTACAGGATAATGCTGTCAGAGTATTTCCTAATCCCGCCGGAAGTCAGTTATTTTTCACAACAGACAGGACAGCAATGAACCCCCAGCAAATAATTATTTATGATTTTAGCGGACGAAAAGTATTTACTCAAAAAGAAATTAATAGTGATGCCTCTATAAACCTATCTGATTTAGCCAAAGGGCTTTATATTTTAGATTTTAAAATTCAGCAACAATCATTTCGTAAAAGAATCGTAAAAAAATAATCGTTTCCTTTTTAATTTTTTCGGGAAATTTCTTTTCTTAATATTCAATTCAACTGTCATCATAAGACATAAAAGCTGTTTTTTATCAGGTTTTTAACATCTAATGGTATTGAATGATGACGTCCAACACGTCTGTAGCTTTTGACATTGTGCCGGGCTTCTTCCTCAGTCTTTATTTACTCACTGCTTTTTTTATTTGAATAAAGTATTCATAAACAAAATTTTAATCTCTGTTATTTTGTTGTCTCTTCAACGATGGCGATTTCATCTTCTGTCAATCCATACAATTCATAGACTATTTCATCTATTTCCCGGTCGGTTTTGTCTATTTCTGTTTTTAATGCTCCTACTTTTTGTTTTTGTCCTTTAAAATATTTCACCCATTCTGCCACTGCTTCTAAACTCAATTTTACTTTCAATCTTTTAAGCTCTTTTAAAAGTCCGCTAAACTTCAAATCATTCCAATTCTGAAGTTTCTTTGAAGAGCTATTCATGTTCAATTTAGATTCTAATAATTCAAGAAAGTTTTTAATCATTACGTTTTCTTGTTCTTTCAATTCAATTATCTTAACAGTTGATTGAAAAGCAGTTGATTGAAAATATTTGGTTTATCAATCAGGTTATTTGAGATTGGAAACTTTTTACAATTAGCAATAAGTATTTTTTGAAAAAGTTCTTTTTCCAAATCCAGAAAAGAATACTTGTGATAAAAGTTCATTAAATTAGAATTTACCACAGCTAATAATGATTTTATACTAATAGTATCTGGTTTTGGTATTATCCCAAATCCAATTTGAGTGTAGTAAAGGGGCTTATCGGTAAAACCTGCATATATTCTAGATGATTTACCTGAAACGATTTGCCGAATTAATACTCCAGATGAATTAAAAAATCTTTCATCTCTTGGTGTTCCAAGTCAATCATCATATTTAATATACTTTGACACCTCGTCTGAAACAAAAAAGCGTTCAATATTACCACCACTTACTAAGAGTTTGTGTTCATCACCTTTTTTAGTTGTTGAATGAAATCCGCTCTGGCTTTAATAATTTCTTGTGAGTGACCTTTGTATTTATCATAAGGCGTAATTCCAAGAATGAAATCAGCTATTCTTTCTGATTGAACAGAATTAGGTGGTATTTTTTGTAAAAGTTTAAATTGCTCGGGGCTTTACATAAATATTAAAATTCCAATTATCATTTTGCTTCCAATTTGATTTGGAATTTGCATAATGTTTTCTAAATTTAAGTATTATTGTTTCTACTGTTACATCTTCAAAAACATCGTCTGGTAATTTTATAATAGAAGTCATATCATTCAAAAGCATTTTCCTAATATTATTGATTTACATTTATTTAAAAATATTAATTAAATAATTATTATCATTTATAATGTGTCTCTTTGTTATAGTCTTTAATTTAAAAAATTCAATATATTTGTTAAAATATGCTATTTTTAAACAATAAATATCTTAAAAAACAAAACTTACTTGCCAAGGTCACTTTTAAAACTATAAAATATTATAAGTAAATGTATTATATCAAATATTGAGCTTTGCTCAAAATAACATAAATTAAAAGTTATGGTAGGAATTATCATGGGAAGCTATTCAGATCTTCCAATTATGCAGGAAGCAATTGACATTTTAGAAAATATGGATATTCAGATTGAAGTAGATATTATTTCTGCTCACAGAACCCCTGAAAAATTATTCGATTATGCTATAAATGCCCATACAAGAGGAATTAAAATTATTATCGCCGGTGCCGGTGGTGCAGCTCATTTACCGGGCATGATCGCAAGCATGAGTCCATTACCTGTAATTGGAGTTCCTGTAAAAAGTAGAAATTCAATCGATGGTTGGGATTCTGTATTATCTATATTGCAAATGCCTGCCGGAGTTCCTGTAGCAACAGTTGCTCTTGACGGGGCTAAAAACGCCGGAATCCTGGCTGCACAAATTATCGGAGTTTCCGATACTTGCGTTTTAGATAAAATTATTGCTTATAAAAAAGGATTAAAACTTAAAGTCCGGAAAGCTTCCGAAAAGATTAAAAACCAATAATTCCATTAAGTTTAGATTAAATTTTTTATTGATTTTCCAGTAACGATTCAATGGAGTGTATTATAGTCCTTTTTCAAGATTTATAAAGATAGCTTCTCTATATTTTTCTTCTAAAAATTCAATAGCACGTTTGCTGCGTATTCCCGATTCACAGTATACAACTATGTTTTTTTCTGTATTAATTTCCTGATAACGTTGCGGTAACTCTCCAAGTGGAATATGTTGTCCGCCAATATGATGTTGTTTTCTTTCCCGGTACTCCCGAACATCTAAAAGGTTATATTTTTCAAAATCAATTTGTAGCTCTTCCAGAGTAATTTGATTTTCTGTCGGTGCTACCCTACAAAATGCTTCATAGTTTTCATCCAGTTTTGTCACTTCAGCTCTATCTGTTTTTGAATAATTCAATACTAACTGACTTGTTGATAATACATTAACTACCAGTAATTTATTAGCAAGTACCTTACCCAAATTACAAATAATCTTAATGACTTCGTTAGCTTGTAAACTTCCAATGACGCCCGGTAAAACTCCTAATACTCCTGTCTCAGAACAATTAGGTGTATTCTCAGGGTTTGGCGGTGTCGGGTATAAACACCTATAAGTTGCACTTTCGTTATAATTGAATACGCTTACTTGCCCTTCGAACTTAAAAACAGAGCCGTATACTAGAGGTTTATCAGCAATCACCGCTGCATCATTTGATAAGTAACGTGTTTGAAAATTATCACTTCCATCTACTATAATGTCATATTTTTTAAATAATTCTACAGCATTCTCTTTGGTAAGTAATTTTTTATATATCTGAAAATTCACAAAAGGATTCAATCTTAATAATCGTTTCGCCGCGGTTGCTGCTTTAGATTGTCCTACATCTTCCACAGTGTATAAAATCTGACGCTGTAAATTGGTTTGATCTATTATATCATTATCAATAATCCCAAGGATTCCAACCCCTGCTGCTGCTAGATATTGCAATACGGGACAACCTAATCCACCTGCTCCTATAACTAAAACTTTAGCTTGTTTTAATTTTAACTGACCCTTCTCTCCTATTTCTTCTAAAATAAGATGACGGTTGTACTGTTTTTGCTCTTCTTTAGTTAGCATTTAATTCCGGCTTTTGATTACTTAATAAAAATGTTCCCAATCTTTCCAGACAACTTCCAATCCTTGACTTTTTAACATTGCTGTAATTTTTTCTGTACTACGTTCATCAGAGATTTCGAATTGTTCTAAGGATTGTGGCTCCACTACATATCCTCCCGGATTTGTTTTAGATTCTGCACTCATTGAAGTGATTCCTAATTGGACAATATGGTTTCTGAAAACCTCGCTTTCTCTTGTTGAAATTGATAATTCTATATCTTCATCTAATAATCTGTAAGCACAGATTAGCTGTACTAAATCTGTATCAGTCATTTCAATTTTAGGTTCTAATCCACCGGAATGTGGTCTTAATCTTGGAAATGAAACAGAGTATTTCGTTTTCCAATAAGTTTTCTGCAAATATTTTAGATGCAATGCTGTAAAAAAACTATCTGCTCTCCAATCTTCTAATCCGAATAACGCTCCTAATCCTATTTTATGAACTCCTGCTTTCCCTAATCGATCAGGTGTTTCCAGCCGATAGAAAAAATTCGATTTTTTTCCTTTGGAATGATACTTTTTATATTCTTCCTTATGATAAGTTTCCTGATATATTAAAACGGCGTACAAACCATGTTCTTTTAATAATTCATATTCATGTTGTTCCAGGGGTTGTACTTCAATAGTTATATTAGAAAAATGAGGTTTAATTAGTTTTATTGCATTATTAATGTAATCAATTCCGACTGTTCTGTTGGCTTCACCTGTAACCAATAAAATATGATTGTACCCTTTTTGTTTTAAAAATGTTGCTTCTTTTAGTATTTCATCATCAGTAAGCGTTCTTCTCGGGATTCTGTTAATAAAACTGAACCCGCAATAGGTACAGATATTCTGACATTCATTGCTAAGATACATGGGTGCATACATTTGAATTGTATTTCCAAATCGTTTCTTTGTTAATTGGTTACTTAGCTGTGCCATTTTTTCAATATAAGGTTTACCTGCCGGTGAGATTAAGGCTTTAAAATCTTCCAGGTTTCTTTTTTCGATAGCTAATGCTCTTTCAGCATCTGCAGAAGTTTTAGAGAGAATACTTTCTAAAGCCATATCCCAATCATACTTATTGAATATTTCTTCAAAACTTTTGACCACCTGCTTTTGGCTGTTGGGTTTCATCATTTTATTTCTTTTTTTTTTGATGAAGTACATTTAACATTTTTCTAATTGCCTGAACTTGCTCATTCAATGTTTTATATCTTTAGTGATTGTTGAATGACACAGTAGTCGCAGGTACACTCTCTGGTTTCAGTTGTCACATTATTCCATTAAAGTCTTCCATCCCTTAAATATAGTAATCGGAACAATCATTGCGAAATCATTATTATGAGTCTCATCTAAAGATATTAGACATGAAGATTTTATTGTTATTTTTTTGATAATGTGAGTTATAAAATTATACATGATTAAAAATACCGGGCTATTATTAAATTAATTAAATAAAACTGATATTCAGTTCTTTAGAGTAATACTCTGCTTCTGCTGTTTGTAATCTATCCTCTTTTTGTTTTAAACAGAGTAAGTCAAAGACTAAAAACTAATCTGCTAAAAATTTCGTCAACGGACTACTTGCTTCTGCATACTTTTTAACACATGGCGACTTTGCTTCATAAGCCATTCGTCCTGCCTCAACTGCCATCTTAAATGCTTTTGCCATAGCTACAGGTTTTTGAGACACTGCAATTGCGGTATTTACCAAAACGGCATCTGCGCCAATCTCCATAGCATGGGCTGCATGTGACGGGACACCTATACCTGCATCAACTATCACAGGGACATTAGATTGTTCTATAATAATATCTAAAAATTCTACTGTTTTTAATCCTTTATTACTTCCTATGGGGGCTCCTAAAGGCATCACGCATTGAGTGCCTGCTTCTTCTAGTCGTTTACAAATTACGGGATCTGCATGAATATAAGGCATTACTATAAATCCTTTTTTTACTAATTCTTCTGCTGCTTTCAGAGTTTCTACCGGATCAGGTAATAAATATTTGGGATCTGGATGGATTTCTAGTTTTATCCAATTTGTTTCTAAGGCTTCTCTTGATAACTCGGCTGCAAAAATGGCTTCTTTTGCATTTCTAACTCCTGAAGTATTGGGTAGTAAATTAATTCGTTGATGATTTAAATGGGTTAAAATATCATCTTCTTCATTTTGTATATTAATCCTTTTTAAAGCCACTGTAACCAACTCACTTTCAGTTTTTAATAATGCATCACGCATCAACTCATAAGAGCTGAATTTTCCAGTTCCGGTAAATAATCGTGACGTAAATATTTTATCTGCTATTTGTAAACTCATAATTTTGACTTTTAAAGATTTTTATTTTCTGTCAGTAAAGTTAATGCTCTAATTTTTTATTTTCAATGATCTATCTATTTCGTGTTTCGCAACTTTCTAACTTTATATTCTTACTCTTTTTTATCTAGTACATTTTTTATTTCTTTTGGGCTTTTATTGGATAGCAATCCGGAAACCACTACCCCGCATACTCCGGTAGCATATAAGTCATTAAAATCATCTGCTGTAATTCCTCCTACAGCGTATATCGGGGTTTTTATTCCTTCTGAATGTAATTCGGAAATAATTTTTTGATATTTTTCTAAACCGAGAACCGGGCTTAATTTTTTCTTTGTATTTGTAAACCGAAACGGACCTAAACCGATATAGTTTACTTTTTGACTTGCTAAAAATCTGCAATCTTTAATAGTATTTGCAGTTCCTCCTATAATAATACTGTTACCCAAAATAGCTCTTGTTTCTATAGGTTTCATATCTTCTTTCCCAAGATGTATTCCGTGAGATTTTACCTCTTCAGCAACAGTAACATTGTCATTAATAATTAGCTCCGCATTATACAAAGTACATATTTTAATTGCTTCTTTTGCTGCATCACAAAACACTTCTTTTGTTATATTTTTCATACGCAGTTGTATCAATTTCACACCTGCTTCACAAACATTTTGAACATTTTCGATGTGTTTTTCAGGAGTATTGCCTTGTGATATATAATAGATTTTTTTCAACTAACTTTGTGAATTATTTTTAAAATAAAATCTCGAATCCGCTCAATCTGCCATTTTTAGTTTTTAAACTGAATGATAGGTTAATAATGTTTTATTAGAACTCAATACCTTTTCTATATATCGTTTTGCTTTAAAGCAAGATTTAACCAACGGGTATTTTAAAACTACGTAACTTGCTATAGCAGAAGATAATATACAACCGATTCCATGTTTATCGTATATTCTGTTCTTTTTAGGATTTACCGGATAACACTTTCCATTCTTACTATAGAGATAATCTACTCCAATTTTTTCGGTATTATGACCTCCCTTTAAAAATAAGTTTGTTTTAGATTGCATATGCGTAATTGTTTCGGCTATTGTTTTCTCTTGAAATAAATCTTGAATCTCCTGATAGTTTGGTGTGATTAGATAAATTTTTGATAATATCTCGTCAAAATCATTTTCATTGAAATCCTTTTGAAAAACAAAACCCGTTGAAGACTTTATTACCGGGTCAACTATAATTTTCACTTTAGGGTTTAATATCATCAGAAAATTAATTATCTTGAGCATTGTCTGCCAATTTTCTACAATTCCAATTTTAACAGTATCTATAGAAAAACGATTAAACAGTATGGCTATTTGTTCTAAAATTGTTTCGATATCAATCCAGTGACACTTCGAAAACTCTGTATCATTTTGAATTGTATTTGCAGTACAAACTGAAAGACCATAACATTTTAACTGCTCATATGTTTTTATATCAGCGGTTAATCCTGCTCCGTTAGATGGGTCAAATCCTGCAATAGTTAGTATATAAGGACGTTGTTTCAAATTTATTTTCTTACCTGTTTTTGTATTTGTTCATAATGACTTTTCATATTTTTAAAACTTTCTATTGGATTTTCAGTATTCCAAACCCCGCCAAGGACACCGATACCAGCATACCCCAGTTTAAAAACTTCAGGGATTGTTTTTGCATTTATTCCTCCCATTCCCACAATAGTTTTATCAATCGTATTTACATCAAAGCCTCTTCCTTTATATCCCTTCTTAGATATTGATGAGAAAACAGGGCTTATTAAATGATAATCGAAGTCTATATTACAATCCTTTAAAACTTCAGGTGTATGAAAAGAACTACTCACTTTAATGTTTTTTGACCTATGAAAATCAACATAATTTTTTAGTCTCTCTCCTAAATCTATTCTGGGTTGCTCCTGTATATGAATTCCTTTTAAAACAAATTCCATGCATAATTCATGATACTCATGAGTCATTATTTTTTGATAATGTTTAGCATCAATTTGATTCAGTAACCTTCGGTATCTTTCGATATCAAAAGCTGGTTTTCTAAGATGCAGTACCTGTAAACCTGCTTCGAAAAGCCGGTTTAACAATGTTACTTCATTATGTATTTCCTGCTCTGAAGTGAGTACAATTAACATATTCAATTATGAATTACAGATAAACTTCAGAGCCTTTTTCTTTGAATTCTTCTGACTTTTCTTTCATTCCCTGCTCTAAAGCTTTACTCTCTTCTAACTCTTTTTGAGCAGCATAATCTCTAACTTCCTGAGTAATTTTCATGGAACAGAATTTAGGCCCACACATAGAGCAAAAATGTGCAGTTTTAGATCCCTCAGCAGGTAATGTTTCATCGTGATATTCTCTTGCTAATTCAGGATCTAAACTTAAATTGAACTGATCTTCCCAACGGAATTCAAAACGTGCTTTACTTAATACATCATCTCTATGTTGTGCTCCCGGATGTCCTTTTGCTAAATCTGCAGCATGTGCAGCTAATTTATAAGTTACTACTCCTGTACGCACATCATCTTTATTCGGCAATCCCAAATGCTCTTTTGGAGTTACATAGCATAGCATTGCAGTACCATACCAACCAATCATTGCAGCACCAATACCTGATGTAATATGATCGTAACCCGGAGCAACATCCGTAGTTAAAGGACCTAAGGTATAAAAAGGAGCTCCTCCGCAAGTTTCTAATTGCTTATCCATGTTTGCTTTTATCATGTGCATTGGTATGTGACCCGGTCCTTCAATAAAACATTGAACTTCGTGCTTCCGAGCAATCTTAGTTAGCTTTCCTAAGGTTTCCAGCTCTGCAAATTGTGCTTCATCATTTGCATCAGCAATACAGCCCGGGCGTAATCCGTCTCCTAATGAGAAAGCAACATCGTAGATTTTCATGATTTCGCAAATTTCTTCGAAATGTGTATATAAGAAATTCTCTTTATGATGTGCTAAACACCATTTTGCCATGATAGAACCTCCACGGGATACAATTCCTGTGATGCGTTTTGCCGTCATTGGTACATACGCTAAACGAACTCCTGCATGAATTGTAAAGTAATCTACACCTTGTTCTGCTTGTTCAATTAATGTGTCTCTAAAGATTTCCCACATTAAATCTTCTGCAATTCCATTTACTTTTTCTAATGCCTGATAAATTGGTACTGTTCCAACCGGAACAGGTGAATTACGAATAATCCATTCACGAGTTTCATGGATATTTTTTCCTGTTGATAGATCCATGATATTATCTGCTCCCCAACGACAAGCCCAAACAGCTTTTTCAACTTCTTCTTCAATAGAAGATGTTGTTACTGAATTTCCAATATTAGCATTGATTTTCACTAAGAAATTACGGCCTAAAATCATAGGTTCTGCTTCCGGATGATTAATGTTCGAAGGAATTACTGCACGTCCTCCTGCTACTTCTTCACGTACAAATTCCGGGGTAATTTTCTCAGGGATATTTGCTCCGAAATCTTGTCCTGGATGTTGTTTTGCTAAACGCGTCATTTCATCTGTTCGCTGGTTTTCACGAATAGCTACGTATTCCATTTCCGGAGTGATGATTCCCTGCTTTGCGTAGTGCAGTTGTGTCACATTTTTACCTTTTCTGGCTCTTTTGGGTTTGTGTTTTAAGTTAAATCGCAGATGATCTAAACTTTCATCATGTAAGCGTTGGTTACAGTATTCTGAAGTAAATGCGTTTAATTCTTCAACATCCTCTCTATTTAAAATCCACTGTTCGCGAATTCGCTCTAACCCGTTATGAATATTGATTTCTTTTTCCGGATCTGTGTATGATCCTGATGTATCATATACCGTTACAGGTTCGTTAGATGTACGTTTTTTAGTCATCGAATCGACAGTATCATTCAATCTAATTTCACGCATTGCTACCTGAATCTCCGGATGTAGTTTTCCCTGAATATATATTTTTTTAGAATTAGGAAAAGGTTTTTTTGTAATTCCGTTTTGCTTTGGAGCTGTGTCTTTTTTTTTCATAATATTGTGGTTTTTAGTTCTTGAGACTCGGGCTGTAAGATTATTCTTTATTATTATTTTATCTTATGCTTTACCAAATTCATTCTTAGACCAATTACCCGCCTTGGGTTGATTTAATAATTAAAACAGTATCTTCGCCTGAGAGAGTATGATTTTTCCAATCGGATTTTTTAATGATATTGTTATTTATAGCTACTGCAATTCCGTTTGACTGAATTTTTAATTCTTTCATTAATTGAATCACAGTTGTTTCTTTAGAAAGAGTTTTCTTTGAATCGTTTACGTTAATTGTTATCATATAAGCAAGTTAGGAAAACTTTAAGGGATCAATACAACAATTTGTTTTAAATAAATTATATTGTGAAATATAACTTTTTCCTACGTTGGTATTAGCCAAATCAGGTGCCAAGGATATTTCTCAAACTAGTTAACCAGCTACTCCTAAAGTTTTATAATACAAATATAGCAATTTAATATAATAGTTGCTCTTTGTTTTTTTATAAACTCTGATTTTACTTATCCGGGGAATAGTTTGGCGAATTTTTGTTCGCTTTCATCTCATTTTCAAAGACATTAACAGGTTAGCAATTATCTGCTTTTTTTATCATAAAAAAATTTCCGTAAACGGGCTTATTTATACATAATTTCAGAAAGTATATGAAGCTCTTATGACTACTGGTCTGTAATCATCATTACCTTTAGATTTTTTTTAATTTTCAGGCTTATATCTGTTGTAAATGTTTTTTTTCGATAGTTGGTAACTGGCTGCACACCTATAATTGCATTTGTAACAAATACCTCATCTGCTTTTTGAATTTCAAAAGGTGAAATTGATGTTTCTTCTAATGTATATTCAGGATTTTTATTTAGTAATTCTATGAGTTTTTTTCTTGTAATTCCTTTTATACAACCTTCTGTTAATGACGGAGTTTTAATTATGTAGTCTTTTATTACAAAAATATTTCCGTTTGTAACTTCAACAACTCCTTTCCGTTCATTTAATAAAATACAATTGTCTAATTCATTTTCCTTTGCAAAAACAGAAGCAATGGTATTTAACATTCTATTGGTTGTTTTTATCGTAGATAGTATCCCCGAATAATTATAGAAATCTTTATATAAGCCAATAGTGTATTTTTGTTTTAAGGATGTAGTTACTTCTTGTACGTCGATAATATAATCGATTTCATTAGTTTCCGGGGTATATAATCCTCCGTCTTTTCGAAATACATTCAATCGAACTTTTAAAATATTTTCTGAAAAATGTTCTGTAATTTTTTTAATTTCTTTTTCTAAAAATTCAAGTGTAAATTGCATTGGAATTTTCATACGCAACATTCTCATCGAAGCCATTAGCCGAAAATAATGATCTTCCAGAAAAATAAGTTTCCCATTCTGAAACTTAATTGTTTCAAAAATTCCATCTCCAAACTTAAAAACTCTGTTTTCTATGCTTAAGTTTATATCAGATGCCTCAATTATATTTCCGTTATAGTTTGCTATCATTCCGAAAAAATTAAATCACGAAATTAGTAAATTAAACTCTGAATTTGATATTTCCATTTTATATGTTTTGCATGAAATAAATACACAAGTTTAATAAGGAAAATTGATATATTTTTGCACCGGGTAACTAATTTATGAAAGACGAAGTATATCTTTCACAAAGCTAAATAATGAATGACTAAAAGCTCAAATAAGCAATAAAGAATATTCTGGCAGAAGTGAATTTGTTAACCACCTGTAGGGTAAGCAAGAAAACAACAAGTACAAATTATTGAGTAAACTAACAAAAAAAGGTATCGACTGACATAGATATATATTTTTATTTTTATAACAAGCAGTAATTAGCTTTTTTAAACTTAATTGTTCAAAACGGTAAGAAAATAATGAAAGAAACTATTAACTCCGGGTTCGAAATTACGGCAACCTATCTTGTTTTTAAAGTGTTTTAACTCGTTTCAATATCGGATATTTGTGTATAAAACTAGTCTTTTTTATTTCTATTGATTTTCTCCCGCTCTTGTCCATCTATTACAGCAACAGCAACCATATTCACTATTTCATCTACACTTGCCCCAAGTTGCAATATATGTACAGGTTTACTTAACCCTAATAAAATAGGACCTATAGATTCTACTCCGTTTATTTCTTTCATTAGTTTATAGGTAATATTTGCCGACTCTAAATTAGGGAAAATCAGCACATTTACTTTTTTTCCGTTTAATTTAGAAAATGGAAATTTCTCAGATAGCATTTCAGGATTTAACGCAAAATCGGCCTGAATTTCTCCATCAACAACTAAATCAGGGTAGTTCTTGTGCATATATGCTACTGCATCACTTATTTTTTTAGATGTTTCTGATTTTGTGGATCCGAAATTAGAAAATCCAAGCATTGCTACATTCGGTTTCATTCCAAACATTTTAGCTAAAATACTTGTATATTGAGTTATCTTAGCCAGTTCTTTTGCTGACGGGTTAATATTAATTGTTGTATCTGCTAAAAAAAGAGGGCCTTGCTTAGTTAACATTAAATTGGTTGCTGCTATTTTTACTACTCCTCTGTCTTTTTCAATCAATTCTAATATTGGTTTTACCACAGACGGGTAGGGTCTTGAGTATCCTGTAATCAGTGCATCTGCTTCTCCTTCATTAATCATCATCGCTGCAAAATAGTTTCGCTCCCGCATCCATTTTTCTGCTTCAAAGAATGTAAGTCCTTTACGCTGAGATTTTTCCCAGTAAATTCCTGCAAAATGTTTTCTGCGTTCTTTTTCTTCAGAAGTTTTAGGATCGATAATTGTTACATCTGCATCAAATCCTAACTCTTGTTTTAATTCTAAAATAATTTCCTTATTTCCAAGCAAAACAGGGATTCCTATTTTCTCATCATGTACTCTTTGTGCAGCTTTTAAAACATCTAAATGATCTGCTTCTGCAAAGATTACTTTTTTAGGATTTCTTCTGGCTCTGTTGTGTAATAGTCGTACTTCTTTACTCCCGAAACCCGATCTGTCCATTAATTCTTCTCTGTATTTTTCCCAATCCTCAATGGGTTTCCGAGCGACTCCACTTTCTATAGCTGCCTTGGCTATTGCCGGAGGTATTTCATAAATTAATCTTGGATCAAACGGCTTTGGTATAATGTAGTCTTTTCCAAAGGAAAGACTTATTTCATCATAAACAATATTTACTTGTTCTGGTACTGATTTCTTTGCTAAATCGGCTAAGGCATGTACTGCTGCCATTTTCATTTCTTCGTTAATCTTCGTTGCTCTTACATCTAAAGATCCTCTGAAAATAAATGGAAAACCGAGTACATTATTCACTTGATTAGGATAATCTGATCTCCCGGTTGCCATGATGATATCATCTCTGGTTGCAATTGCTAAATCGTATGCAATTTCAGGCTCCGGATTTGCCATAGCGAATACAATCGGATTTTTTGCCATAGATAGTAACATCTTCGGACTCACGACATTTCCTTTAGACAAACCGATAAAGATATCGGCATTGTTCATAGCTTCTTCTAAGGTGGTTAAATCCTTATTAGTTGCAAATTCTGCTTTTTGAAGTTCTAATTCTTTTCTGTCTTTTCGTATAACTCCCTCACTATCGCACATGACAATATTTTCACGTCTGACTCCTAATGTCAGATATAAATGAGTACAGGAAATAGCCGCTGCTCCCGCTCCATTTACAACAATTTTTACTTCTTCAATTTTTTTATTGTTGATTTCCAAGGCATTCTTTAGTGCAGCAGCAGAAATAATTGCTGTTCCATGCTGATCGTCGTGCATTACGGGAATGTCTAACTCCTCTTTTAATCTTCTTTCAATTTTAAAAGCTTCCGGGGCTTTTATATCCTCTAAATTGATTCCTCCGAAAGTTGGTGCAATGGTTTTAACTGTTTCTACGAATTTATCGACATCCGAGGTGTTTATTTCAATATCAAATACATCTATATCAGCAAAAATTTTAAATAGTAATCCCTTTCCTTCCATTACAGGTTTTGAAGCTTCCGGCCCTATATCCCCCAATCCTAATACTGCTGTTCCGTTAGATATTACGGCTACTAAGTTTCCTTTAGCAGTATATTTATAGACATTATTTTTGTCTCTTGCTATCTCTAAACAAGGCTCAGCAACTCCAGGTGAATATGCTAAAGACAAATCGTGTTGAGTTGCATATTTTTTTATAGGGACTACGGCTATTTTTCCTGGGGCAGGTTTGGCATGGTATAACAGTGCTTCACGTCTTTTTCGTGACTGACTCATAAGTTTTTTAGTTGATAGTTTGTAAAACAAAGATAGTTTTTTAGTTGATAGTATCTATGAATACCAAAGATAAATTTGCAAATTGTGTTTATAAATATTGATTTTATGAAAAAATTAATTCCAAGCTTCAAAGCCTGGTTTATGTATAAGCTTCAAAAACCAGAAGAAAAGTGAATGGTCAACTAACTTTAAGGTATAGATAAGGCAATTTATGAATTACTATTATGAATAACAGAATCTCCGGTTTAATTTAGTTGCTATTTTTATATTTAATTTTTATGTATGAGCTTAGGGGAGGTTAAAAGATTTTAAACTCTTTTTCATATCTTTGAAGTATCCGAGTTACAGGTTTGTGAATAAAGGGATAGAAGAAAAGGTATAACAGCTTATCAAAAATTTTAGAAATTGAATAAATATCTCGACATCATAAAGAATTCCTATTCTGATTATTGGAATTATATAAGGCAGTCTGTTTTATTAGAATTGAATTGGGAAAATTACTTTTACGGCTTAATTCTTATTTCTGTTTTAGTTTGGGGTTTAGAGATTCTATTTCCGTGGCGTAAGAATCAACCGATTTTCCGAAAAGACTTTTGGTTAGATACTTTCTATATGTTCTTCAATTTTTTTCTGTTGAATTTAATCATACTTCTGGCATTATCCAATATCGTCGAGCAGTTATGTAATGACGCACTGGGTACTATAGGATTATCTGTAGCAAGCTTTCAAATTTTCGATATTAACACATTTCCATATTGGTTACAAGTCTTTGTGTTTTTTGTCATAATCGATTTTGTGCAATGGTACACGCATACTTTATTACACAAGTATGAGTTTTTGTGGAACTTTCATAAAGTGCATCATTCAGTAAAACAAATGGGGTTTGCTGCCCATCTTCGTTATCATTGGATGGAACCTGTAATATACAAATCGATGAAGTATATTCCGTTAGCCATTATAGGTGGTTTTACAGCTAAAGATGTTGCCATAGTCCATTTTTTTAATATTGCTGCCGGGCATCTGAACCATGCCAATATTAAATGGGATTACGGCTTCTTAAAATATATTTTAAATAACCCTAAAATGCATATTTGGCATCATGCTAAAGAATTACCGAAAGACAAAAAAAATGGGGTAAACTTTGGAATTACACTCAGTTTATGGGATTATATTTTTAAAACTAATTATATCCCTCACTCCGGAAGAGACATTGAAATTGGATTTGAATACGATGAGCGATTTCCTAAAGATTTTATAGGTCAGGAATTATACCCTATTAATAAAAAGTAATTTCTAAATTCAAAAAATGTTCAGATTAAAGATATTTAAGATTAAACAGAAGATAGCTAATTCAACAATAATTTTTTTAAAATTCATGTCTGTTTCTCCAAGTTGCCATAATTAAATCTAAGTATAATTTATCTCTAAAACCAAAAATACACCTGATATAGGAACTCATTAAAAAATAAAAAACTTTTTTAACGCTCCGTTTTTTAGCATTTAACTTACATGTGTATCTTTGTCACCTATGCAATTTGACTTAAAAATTAAAGATTCCAAAAGTAAAGCCAGAGCAGGAACAATTATAACGGATCATGGTACTATAGAGACTCCGATATTTATGCCCGTAGGTACTATAGCTTCTGTAAAAGGAGTCCATCAATCTGAGCTAAAAAATGAAATCAATTCGGATATAATTCTGGGAAACACCTATCATCTTTATCTAAGACCTAAAACAAACATCTTAGAGCAGGCAGGAGGATTACACAAGTTCATGAACTGGAATCGAAATATCTTAACAGATAGCGGAGGATATCAAGTGTATTCATTATCTGACAAAAGAAAGATTAATGAGGAAGGAGTAAAATTTAAAAGTCATATCGATGGTTCGTTACATTTTTTTACTCCGGAAAATGTAATGGAAATTCAACGCTCTGCCGGGGCAGATATCATCATGGCATTTGATGAATGTACTCCGTATCCGTGTAGTTACAATTATGCTGAAAATTCTATGCACATGACACATCGTTGGCTAAAACGCTGTATAGAACATTTGGATACAGTGCCTCCTAAATACGGGTACAGTCAGGCATTTTTTCCAATAGTACAGGGAAGTACCTATAAAGATTTACGTAAACAATCAGCAGAATTTATTGCTTCTGCCGAAGCTGAAGGAAATGCTATCGGAGGGTTATCGGTAGGTGAGCCGGCAGAAGAAATGTATGCAATGACCGATGTGGTTTGTAGCATCTTACCTGAAAATAAACCAAGATATTTAATGGGCGTAGGAACACCCGTTAATATTCTTGAAAGCATCGCCTTAGGAGTAGATATGTTCGATTGTGTAATGCCTACCAGAAATGCTCGTAACGGAATGTTGTTTACCGCACATGGAACAATCAATATTAAAAATAAAAAATGGGAAAATGATTTTTCTCCAATAGATGAAATGAGAATTACTTTTGTCGATACCATATATTCAAAAGCTTATTTACGTCATTTATTTGCTTCCAAGGAATTATTAGGAAAACAAATAGCTTCCGTTCACAATCTGGGATTTTACTTATGGTTAGTCAGAGAGGCAAGAAAACATATTTTTGAAGGAGATTTTGTAATATGGAAAGATAAAATGGTTAAACAAATGAATAAACGATTATAAATTGAGAATTCTCGATTGGTACATATTAAAACGTTATTTAACTACTTTTTTCTTTACACTGTTAATTCTGATTCCAATAGCAGTAGCTATAGATATAGCAGAAAAAATAGATAAGTTTTTACAACACGAAGATTTAACCTTTTTCGAAGTAGTGAATGATTACTATAAAAATTTCATTATTTACTATGCAAATACATTCATGCCTTTAGCACTGTTTTTAGCAGTGATTATCTTTACCTCCCGATTAGCAAATAATACAGAAATTGTAGCAGTTAACAACGCTCAAATTTCTTTTACCCGATTTCTGTATCCTTATTTTGCCGGTGCTGCTATTGTAACCACTATTGCATTAGCAATGAATCATTATGTAGTACCTAATAGCAGCAGAGCAAGAAAAAAATTTGAAAAAACTTATTTAAAAAAGAAAAGATACCGGGATCAATTAGTAAAAGATTTTAGCTTGCAACTCAATGACAGTACCTATATGTTCGTTCGTAGTTTTAATTTAAAAACGAATTCCGGAAATTATTTTTCAACAGAAATTTACAATAATCATAAATTAAAATATAAACTAATAGCTGATTATATCCGTTGGAATGACAGTGTGTTTAGATTACAAAACTGGAAAGAACGAAAAATTTTTAGTGACCGGGATAGTATTTCCTTTGGAAGCTCAATGGATACTACATTCGCTTTTACTCCCAAAGATTTTAATTATAAATCAACAAAAGCACAGGAAATGCCTTCTGGTGAACTCTCTGAATTTATAGAAATATCTAAAAAAAGAGGTATAAAAAACTTAAATGCTTATTTAGTAGAACTCTATAAACGAACAAGTTTACCGTTAGCTTCATATATTTTAACCATTATTGCGGTAGCTTTAGCACATAAGAAAAGAAGAGGAGGAATAGGGATAAATTTAGCCTTTGGTATTACTATAATGTTTATTTACGTATTCTTTTTAAAAATAGCAGAAGTCTTAGGTGCAGTAGCAGGAGCAAACTCATTACTCAATGTATGGATGCCAAATATTATATTCGGAATATACGCCATATATCTATATTACAATGCAAGAAAATAAACTAAAAAACTACCTTCTACTCCATTTTATAGTTCTTATTTGGGGTTTTACAGCAATTTTAGGAAAATTAATATCAATAAATGCCATCCCGCTAGTTTGGTATAGAATGTTAATTGCAACAGGCTTTATAGTATTCTTTTTTCTTATTAAGAAAAAATCTTTTGCAATTACAAAACAGGCAACATGGAAGTTTTTAATTACAGGAATCATTATAGCACTGCATTGGATTACTTTTTTTAAAGCTATTAAAGTATCTAACGTATCTGTAGCTCTGGTAACCATGAGTACCGGAGCATTTTTTACTTCTTTAACAGAACCTTTGCTTTTTAAACGAAAAATCAATCTTACCGAAATTATTTTAGGAATCCTGATAATTTCAGGGTTGTATGTTATTTTTAGTTTTGAAAGTAAATACACATTAGGAATCATCTATGCATTAATTTCATCATTACTATCGGCGTTATTTTCTGTATTAAATGGACTTTTTGTTAAAAAATATGAACCTGGTTTAATATCTTTATATCAATTATTTTTTGGAGTATTAGGAATAACAATTTTATTAGCAGCAGAAGGAAAATTCACTTCAGAATTCTTTCAACTAAGTTTAAACGATTGGCTGTATCTTCTGATTTTAGGAAGTCTGTGTACCTCATACGCTTTTATAGCTTCAGTAAAAGTGATGAAATATGTAACTCCTTTTACAGTAATGCTAACCATTAATTTAGAACCAGTTTACGCAATTATACTGGCACTAATCATTTTTAAAGAAACAGAGCAAATGAACATAGAGTTCTACTACGGAACTTTTATTATACTATTTGTAATTTTATTAAACGGAATACTTAAAAATTCTTCTGCAATTAAAAAGAAATTACAACGATAATTTAGTATGTTTGCTTTAACAAACAGCAAAAAATCAAACTTTATCAAATGGAATATTTAGATTTTGAACTGCCAATTAAAGATTTAAAAGATCAATTGGCAAAATGTCATGATATAGGAAAAGAAAATGAGATAGATGTTACGGAAACCTGTAAGAAGATTGAAAAAAAATTAGAGAAAGTAAAAAAAGATATTTATAAAAATTTAACCCCCTGGCAACGAGTACAATTGTCTCGTCACCCAAACAGACCCTATACATTAGATTATATCAAGGCTATTTGTAAAGATACCTTCATGGAATTACACGGAGACAGAAATGTACGTGATGATAAAGCCATGATTGGGGGGTTAGGAAAAATAAGAAATCAGTCGTTTATGTTTATCGGTCAGCAAAAAGGATACAACACGAAAATGCGTCAATATCGGAACTTTGGGATGGCCAACCCGGAAGGATACCGTAAAGCATTACGATTAATGAAAATGGCTGAAAAATTCAGAATTCCTGTGGTAACACTATTAGATACTCCCGGTGCTTATCCCGGATTAGAAGCAGAAGAGCGTGGACAAGGAGAAGCAATTGCACGCAATATTTTTGAAATGACACATTTAAAAACACCCATTATAACAATTATCATTGGTGAAGGAGCCTCCGGAGGAGCTTTAGGAATTGGAGTAGGAGATTGTGTATATATGATGGAAAATACATGGTATACCGTTATTTCTCCAGAATCGTGTTCATCAGTTTTATGGCGTAGCTGGGAGTTTAAAGAACAGGCAGCAGCAGCTTTAAAACTAACAGGTAACGACATGAAGAAATTGAAATTAATTGATGGAATTATCTCTGAACCTGTTGGAGGTGCACATGCTGATAGAGAAGGAGCATTTAAAATCATTGAAGAGCAAATTCTAAAGGCTTTTGAAAAATTAAAAAATTTAGATAAAAAAACTCTTGTTGCAAAACGTATAGATAAATACGCAAACATGGGAGTATATAAAGAATAACAGCTTATAGGTTTATAGCTGATATACCTCCATTGCTGAAAGTTTAAGAGGAATAAAAAATGTTACTTTATAACTTAAATTCCTCATTCCATAATTATTGAGCTGAATGGTAGTCTTGATGAAAAACCGGAATTGTATCAAAACCTGAAAATTCATATATCTCGTAAATCAATTATCTGAATTCAGGAATATTTTTAAGATTAATCTTAATTTCGCCAAAATTTTTGTGTATTGAAGCCCATATCCATAACATCCTTTGCATCCATTTCTCCATTAGGAAAAACCTCAAAAGAAGTTTGGCAGAGCTATTTAGATACCGACCATAGAATCTCCAAAAGAGATTTTAATAATTTTTCTGAATGGGTAGCTCAAATCTCTATACAGGATATGCTCTTGATTGATGAAATTAAAAATTCAGATAGAAAGTATAAAAATTTAGATTATACGGTTTTATTTGCAATTTATGCTTCCAGATTAGCCGTTAAAAATACTCATTGGAGTTCTGAGGATAATTTTGGAATTAATATTGGTTCTTCCAGAGGTGCTACTGCACTATTTGAAAAGTATCATAAAGAATTTTTAAAAACCGGAAAAACATCAACCATAAGCTCGCCCAGCACAACTTTAGGTAATATTTCATCCTGGATTGCACACGATTTACAAAGTAATGGTCCGGAAATTTCACATTCTGTTACTTGCTCAACATCTCTGCATTCATTACTAAACGGGATAGCCTGGATTCAAGCCGGATTATGCAACAAATTTTTAGTAGGAGGAAGCGAAGCTCCGTTAACCGATTTTACACTGGCTCAAATGAAAGCTTTAAAAATCTATTCTAAAGAAAAACAAAATTTTCCTTGTAGAGCTTTCGATTTGAAAAAAACTAAAAATACCATGGTATTAGGTGAAGGTGCCGCAGTAGTGTGTTTAGAAAATGAAATTTCAGAAAAAACAATTGCAAAAATTAAAGGAATTGGTTATGCCACAGAAGTTTTAAACCACAACACATCAGTTACAGCAGATGCGGAATGTTTCCAAAAATCAATGAAAACAGCATGTCAAAATATCAGTTTAGAAGAAATTGATGCTATTGTAATGCACGCACCGGGAACGATGAAGGGAGATACTTCTGAGGTTAATGCAATTAAAAAAGTATTTAACAATTATAACATACCTTTTCTAACTACTAATAAATGGAAATTGGGGCATACTTTTGGTGCTTCAGGAATATTAAACTTAGAATTAGCATTATTAATGTTACAGCATCAACAATTCATTGAAGTTCCTTTCGCTTCAAATCAAAAGTGTCATAAAAAAATTCAAAAAATATTAATAAATGCTGTTGGGTTTGGCGGCAACGCTGTTTCAGTTTTAATTTCAAAATAATATAAAAATTAATTTAATTTTCCTACTTTTGATAAAGCAAACAACGACGATTAATATGAGTGATACTAGACATAACTGGACTAAAGAAGAAATTTTAACTGTTTATAATAAGCCTATGATGGAACTGCTATATGAGGCAGCCACTATTCATCGTAAGCATCACGATTCAAATACAGTACAAGTATCAACTTTACTTTCTATAAAAACCGGAGGATGCCCTGAAGATTGTGGCTATTGCCCTCAGGCGGCGAGATATCATACCGATATTCAGAGAAATGATTTAATGTCTGTATCTCAAGTAAAAGCACAGGCACTACGTGCAAAATCTTCAGGAAGTTCAAGAGTATGTATGGGGGCAGCATGGAGAAATGTAAAAGATGGTTCTGAATTTGATCAGGTTTTAAAAATGGTACGCACTATTAATAAACTTGATATGGAAGTTTGTTGTACTCTGGGAATGTTAACAGAAAATCAGGCACATCGGTTAGCAGAAGCTGGTTTATATGCCTATAACCATAATTTAGATTCTTCTGAGGAGTATTACAAAGAAGTAATTTCTACAAGAGGTTTTGAAGATCGTTTACAAACAATAAATAATGTCCGTAAAACCAATGTAACCGTTTGTTCCGGAGGAATTATAGGTATGGGGGAATCGGTAGAAGACAGAGCAGGAATGTTAGTGGCTTTATCAACATTAAATCCACAACCGGAATCAGTTCCTGTTAATGCTCTGGTAGCTGTAGACGGAACACCATTAGAAAACCAAACTCCTGCTTCTATTTGGGAAATAGTTCGTATGGTAGCTGCTACCAGAATTGTAATGCCTGAAACACAAGTACGTTTATCGGCAGGAAGAACCACTATGAGCCAAGAAGGACAAGCTATCTGTTTCTTTGCCGGAGCTAATTCTGTTTTTGCCGGAGATAAATTACTAACCACCCCAAATCCAGACGTAAATGAGGATATGAAGCTGTTTGAATTATTAGGGTTAAATCTTCAAAAACCTTTTGTAAAGAAAATGCAACCTGAAACTATAGATAATGAAAACTCCAAATATCAAGCCTCAGGAGAAAAGCCAAAATGGACCAGACCTGGCCACATCATTGAAAGAAATGAATTAAAGAAACAGCAAGCAAAAGAACTCAAAGCACAACAAGTTTAATAAATACATCCATTTATTTTAAAAAATCGCAATGTTTTTTAACTTTGCACTTGCCAAATTATTAACTAATGGGGTTGCAGTCAGAACAAATAGACAGAGTTGAAACAATTACTAAAGAAGACTTTATTAAAAATTATTTTAGGCCACAAAAACCACTGATTATTGAACGTTTCATTGGGTATTGGCCTGCCTACTCAAAATGGTCTTTGAGTTATATGAAAAAAGTTGCAGGTAATAAAACAGTTCCTTTGTATGATGACAGACATGTAGGTTATAAAGAAGGCTTCAATGAACCACATGCTACCATGAGAATGAGTGAATATATAGATTTGTTAAAACGAGAGCCTACAAAGTTTAGAATCTTTTTATGGAATATTCTAAAGGAAGTTCCCGCTTTACAAAAAGATTTTTCGTTTCCTGATTTTGGTTTAAAATTGATGAAAGGATTACCCATGCTATTCTTTGGCGGACAAGATTCCTATACGTTTATGCATTATGATATCGATTTAGCAAACATTTTCCATTTTCATTTTGAAGGAAAAAAAAGATGTATCTTATTTAATCAAAAGCAAAATAAATTTTTATATAAAATTCCTTACTCTTTAATTACCAGAGAGGATATCGACTTTAGTAATCCTGATTTTGACAAATGGCCCGCTTTAAAACAGGCAAAAGGGTTTACTACTGAATTAGAACATGGTAATGTCTTATATATCCCGGAAGGTTATTGGCATTATATGCGTTATATAACTCCGGGTTTTTCTATGAGTTTGCGTGCAATAGCCAAAAACCCAAAAAATCTGGGAAAAGCCATGTACAATGTTTTTATCATGCGAACTATAGATAATCTAATGCGAAGAATCAGAGGTCAGAAGTGGATTGACTGGAAAAACGAGCAGGCTGTTATTCGCACCAACAAGGCAAATCATATTTCATAAGCAAAATAAGGAAAAAGACTCCACGATGTAATCATTTTCCGATGTTCAATGTTCATCAGGTTCAGATTATTTAACGTCTCTCAAAAGAGCATCCCATAAAATATTTTTAATCAATAATATTACAATTTTTTTATGCCCGAAAAAATATTAAAGTTCCAATTGAATTTGTATTTTTGCCCGACTTTAAAAATTCATAACGAATGAACTTACACGAATATCAAGGTAAAGAAATATTAAGTAGTTTTGGCGTTCGTACACAACGCGGTATAGTAGCCGGTACGGCTGAAGAAGCAGTAGAAGCAGCACAAAAATTAACAAAAGAGACAGGAACCCGCTGGCATGTAATTAAAGCTCAGATTCACGCAGGAGGTCGTGGAAAAGGAGGCGGAGTTAAGCTGGCTAAGAATTTATATGAGGTAAAAAGCATTTCAAATGATATTATTGGAATGATGCTAAAAACTCCTCAAACTCCTGCAGAGGGTAAATTAGTTAATCAGGTTTTAATTGCAGAAGATGTTTACTATCCCGGTAACAGTGAACCTGATGAGTTTTATATGTCGGTTTTATTAAACCGGTCTTCAGGGAAAAATATGATTATGTACTCTACTGAAGGAGGAATGGATATTGAAACAGTAGCCGAAAAAACTCCACATTTAATTTTTAGTGAGGAAATTGATTCAACCATTGGATTACTGCCTTTTCAAGCTCGTAAAATTGCTTTTAACTTAGGGCTAAGCGGAGGAGCGATGAAAGAAATGATAAAGTTCGTAAATGCATTATACAAAGCATATATAAAATCTGACTCCGCTCTGTTTGAAATAAACCCGGTATTGAAAACGTCTGACGATAAAATTTTGGCAGTAGACGCTAAAGTTACATTAGATGATAACGCATTGTTCCGTCATAAAGATTATCTGATAATGCGTGATGAACGTGAAGAAAACCCAATCGAAGTTGAAGCTAAAGCTACCGGATTAAATTATGTAGATTTAGACGGAAATGTTGGTTGCATAGTAAACGGGGCAGGTTTGGCAATGGGTACCATGGATTTAATTAAGCAAGCGGGCGGAGATCCGGCAAACTTCTTGGATGTTGGCGGAACTGCCGATGCTAAACGCGTTGAAACAGCTTTCACAATTATTCTGAAAGACCCAAATGTAAAGGCTATTTTAGTGAATATTTTTGGAGGTATTGTCCGTTGTGACAGAGTAGCTCAGGGGGTTGTTGATGCTTACAAAAGTATGGGAGATAAAATTAATGTTCCAATTATTTGTCGTTTACAAGGTACAAATGCAATAGAAGCTAAAGAATTAATTGATAATAGCGGAATGGAAATTATTTCTGCAACAGAATTTCAGGAAGCTGCTGATAAGGTAGGTGAAGTATTAAAAAAATAGATACATTGTACACAAGCTATTGAAATCCGGCTACATAATAATTTGTTGTTAATCAAAGATATTCTAGATACAAGCTGTAACAGACATTTTAAATATATTATTGAAATAAATTACAATGAGTTTTGAATTAAAATCCGTAGATCAATTAAAGAACTATCATTTTGTAATAGAAAAATATCAAAGAGTTTACAAGTGGGATATTCGTCAATAACTGTGAATACATTATATCATTTGATATTATACTTGTTTTCTTTATACCTGTTATAAACTTTGGCGTTACATCAAAGTTCACATCTTGTAATGGTTCTTTTGTTATATGTTTTATAAATCTTCTAATGAATTTATTTCTGATAATTCCGAGTATTTATAAGGATAAGGATTAAATGGATTTTGATTTATTACCTTAATATCTTCTCTTTTTTTCAATTCATCATTGATATGCTCATCGCTGTAAGAATAGCCAGATACTAATATTTGAGTAGCGACATTTATTGCCTTTTCAAAATTCTTAAATAACTGTGAATACATTATATCATTTGATATTATACTTGTTTTCTTTGTTCCTGTAATAAATTTTGGAATTATATCAAAGTTTATATCTTGTAATGGTTCTTTTGTTCTAGGATTAACCCTTTTTTGTGCAGTTGAATGAGATAACGTCATTTTCTTTGAAGTTCCAATGTGAGCGTGGGCAAAGCGGATATTTTACATAATACCAGTTATAGCTACGAAAATATAATAATACTGCGTTAGCAAACCCTTGAAAGGATTTTTGCTACTATAACTGGTATTATGTAACATAGCTTGGGTGAGTTTAGGGTTTTATGATAAAATAATAACAGAATAGCTTATTGCAGTTTGGTTTGATTTTATGAAAACCAAAGCTGTAATATGCTATTACCTTAAAGACAAAAAAACGCTAAACTTGTTAGGTGAGCGGAACAACACAAAAGGCAGAGGATTTTGAGGTACGAAAAAACTGGATTTTGGGTTGTGGGGATTTATAACTTGGGATATTCAACACCTATGGAAGCATATAAACGTCTTACTTTCATACGCCAATAGATACTTGCTTCTCGCCACGATTTACTGCCATCTATATTTAAGATATTGTCGTGAGAGTGACGCATTTTTTGTTTGGTTGCCATTCTTTTATCAAAAAGTAGTAATAAATGAGGATTGTCTATTGGGTCTGGGTCTTCATCTAAATCAAAGATATTTCTATCAGTTTCTTTATTAAATTTTTCTTTCTTCTGTCTTAAAAGAGTGTATAAATCAATTAGGTTATTAGATTCAGTAATATATTCTAAATCATAAATATCCTTTTTTGCAGGACGGTTTGAACAACTCACTAATTTAAATAAACCAATATCTTTTATATCATAACAAATAACACCCTTAATGGTTTCAAAAGGATAGAGTGCTTTCATATTTTGAATAAAATCAACTTTAATAGTTATATCACCCTTTTTAATTATGAAACGTAAAAAAACAAATTGGTCGTTTTCTTTAATAGGATAAACAATACTTATAACACTGTCTTCGTATAATTCTCTTACTTCCGCCTCAATGTTTTCAAAGTCTCCTATTCCAATGATGTCAGTAGCAAAAAGGTCTATATCTTCTGAAATACGATGATTAAAGCGTAATGCTAAATTTGTACCGCCTGCCAAAGCAAATTTTGACAAACTTGGTAAAGTCTGTAATTCTTTAATGGTTTTTAAAAGTGCAGAAGAAACCGCCTGCATCGTTATACTGCGTAGCGGTAAAAAGGTTTTGTATTGTAGCGTTTACTTACCAATTCACATACTTGATTACTAATGTTCTCTTTAGTATGCTTTAAAATATCTACAATCTCTCTTTTAGAATAATATGCTTCTAATACAGTAATATCTTTAGGGAATGTGTCTATAGTAGTAGCATATAAAGCTCTTGGAATAATAATATCCTTATCTCTTTTAAGAGATAGTTTACTACTATCCATATCCCAAAAAGCATATTTAGGGAATACTTTAGATATGTCTATTCTTCTACTCAAAACTTCTTTTATACTTCCTTTAAATAGTTTGTATATAGCATATACTTAATACAAAGATATAAAATAGTATTTAAATGACTATTTAAAAGGGTACTTACATTAGTATTAAGAGCAATAGTTATACCAAAAACTATATTGGTAACTTAATTAAGTTATTTATTATAAGTATTATAACGAATTACTTTGTTACTTATTTTAAGTCTTTTTTTACCACTTCCATTTTCACCATAAAGCAAAAGATGTTTACCATCTAATTTTATTGGCTCTTGCTCATTAAAAAATTTGAAATTGTGTATTTGTAAAGTATCTATTCTGCTCATTAGTTTACTGACTTTCTAATAACAGCTAAAGTATCTTTACTACGTGTTTCTATTAATAATATTCTTTGTCTTACTTCATTTTCTGGTTTTTGATACCACATATAGAAGTCTTTTATAATTTCTGTTTTTTTAGCTTCATCCATGTTTTCAATAGGTTGTGGATTTACAAACTGTAGTACATCTAAACCTTTTTCTTTCATATGGTCTTCAAAATACAACTCATATACCATCATATCTATTACATATTCTATGTGAGAAGCTATCCTTTCATTTTCAGTATGGCTTAAAATATCTTTATTATTTGGATTATTTAGATATTTCATATAATCTGATAAAACTATAAAGTTGTCTGTTTTTACAGGGTAATATATTGGCACTTTAATTAATGAACCTTTGTCAAACTTTAACATATTACCTTGCATTGAACCTCTATTTTTGAAATAAAAGAAATTTGAATTTGAATTAAATAGCAAGGCCAAATATTTAAGGTTTATTCTATCCGTTTTGATAATATTCAAAGCTCTTGATGCATAGTACTCCTTTTCAGTATATAGGAAACTTGGTTTATGACATCTTACTTGACAAATAATTTTAGAACCTTTAAGGAAAAAATTTTCATTCCTTTCTCTATGTAAGTAATAATATCTTTTATTTGGTGTCTTATATTTAATTTTGGCTTTTTCTAATTCCTCTTTTAGTGGTAAAAAATGTTGATATAAATTTTCATATTCCTCTAACTGCTTATCACTAAAGTTTTTATCGCTTAAATAAATAATATTGTCTGATTTTTTACCTGTTGAGTTAGTATAATAAGGTTTGATGAAATTCAATTCATTTTAAAAAAAATTACTTAAATCATTATCTTTTATAATAAAAGCCTTATCTGGCGCACCTACTATACCTTGTATGACTTCGTTCTCAAGTAAATTGAAATTCTTTTTAGATTCTATTTTATCTAATAATCTTACTAATACTGGATTATTAAAAATGCTGCTTCAGACATTAAACTTATGGCTGAATTTGAAAGGAGAATGGTATCAATGTAAGTTAACACCACCATTAGATAGAGGAAACAAAGCAAAAATTACTTGGATTGGAAAACAACTAGAAAATTGTAAAAAGAAAAATGACACTTTATTTGCAAAATTGGAAAAGGAACTAATAATCGAAGCTGACATTAAATATGCTAAAGCCAATATAAAAGTCAAATTATCGGAATTGGATGAGCTGATTGAATTAACTAAAGACAAGGAAATTCAAGGTTTCAAAATTACTTTGAATAGAGGATTTGGAGCAGGATTTGCAAGCGTGAAAAAATTTATAGTTCTGATTGACAATATGGTTTTAGAATATTATGAGGGAATTGTTCAATATGTAAACACTTGGACAAGACCAACACCGAAAATTGTACAAACAGAAACGGAATCAATAGCTAACTATAGCTAACAAAAGCTATAATTAATGCGGGTTTTGGTGTTTAATTCAAAGTTTTGTGTATTTTTGCTAAATCGTCAAACCATTTTGATTTGACTTTGAAAATGAAAAATTAAAACAAAATAAAAAGTTTTGGCTAAGTGCTTAATCGGAAATTAATCGCTTTTTAATTCCCGTACTAACCATAGCCGGAGTCGTTATAGCCAATTAAAGAAAATAAAAATGAAAAAACAGATTTTATTAATTACAGTTTTTGCAATGTTGGGTTCAACACTTTCTTATGGACAATATGATAGTTATATGAGGAATTCAGATGGTTCATATGCTGTTGGAGGATGTTATGATAGTTATATGATAAACCCTGATGGATCATATGTTTGCGGTGGTGCATATGACAGTTATATGATAAATCCTGATGGTACTTATTCCGTTGGTGGCGCTTATGATAGTTATATGATAAACCCGATGGATCATATTCTGTTGGTGGTTGACAGTTATATGATAAACCCTGATGGATCATATTCTGTTGGATGGGGGAAATGTAAAAAATAAAAAGGCTATAACAATGTATATAAGCTATACCCTATCGGGATACAGCTCATATACTAAACGTTGGCATTAATTAGAACAAAAATCAAAAAAAATGAAAGGAATTGGAAATTTACTTTACGGGATATTGGGAATTGGTGGATTTACTTTAACAGATGTACAAGCATCAGTTGTCAATTATGGAAATACAATGTTACTTGGTTAGAGTGTTTTGGACAAGTTTGGTAGCTGGCATATTAATAACATAACTAAAACGCTAGAATTAAATAAATAAAATTCATTAAAAAGTTGGAATTATGAAATTTGAAATTGAACAAAAAGTTACAGCATTAAATAAAAAGTGTTTAATAATTGGAACAAAAGATAGTCCTTACAAACCGAATATTTACCCATATCGTAGAAAAGAAATTTATCCTGAAAAAGACTATCTGCTTTTTATATTCAAAGAAATGAAAGATGAAAATGAGGTATATTTAGGTATGTTGGATTTATTCGAAAATGAAATTGACAGAAAAGGTTGGTAAAAAAACTGCCCACAACAATGTATATAAAAAATAGCTATTACAGGCTTTTCGAGAGGTTTTTGTGTATTTGCGAAGACCAGCAAATTTTTAAATTTGGCTTTTAGATAAATACAGATAAAAAGAAAAATTTAAAAATTCGGCTCGTGGTTAATCCGAAAAATTAGCGTCTTTTTACACGCTACGTTTCATATACTAGACCGTTAGGCGTCTTAAAAAAATCGTGCTAAACGGAAAAATACAGCAAGAAAACGCCACAGCACATTAGGCACACTTTTTTGCCAACACACAAAGACTAAAATGATAGAAAAAAAGAAAACATTTGAATACTTTGATGAATTACTTGAAATTCACACAACTGAAAACTCGATACAGTCAAAATATTCAAGGTTAAGAATCTTATTAGAAAAAATAACTAAAGACCTAACTCGAAAAGAATCAATACAGTTTTCAAATTTATTCTCTAGACTTTCATTTGTTTGTGAAAAACAATCTTTGCCTAAAAATATTCATAGGCTTAGAATGAGTGCAAATAAAGTACTTCACGATAATCATAGTCCAACCTTAAGTGAATACGAAACTCATCTTAAATATTTTAGTGAGTTCTTATCAAAAGCATTAGAGGTTTCTATTCCAAGTGAAATAGTAAAACTTTATCCAAAAACAGAATTTAAAACGCAATTCGAAAAATCAAATAAAACGAAAATTGACAAACTAAGAGTTGAAGTAATTACAATTAACTCTGATACTCTAATTTGTGCATCTATGGACAGTCAATTGGACGAATATATTACTGTAAATCTTGAAAACTTAAAAGCGTTCACAAGCGTTACAGACTTTTGGCAAGGAGCACAATTATTTTTAGTAAATATTGAAATTGACGAATCTGAAAACTATTTCCCAAAGTTTGTTATCCTTGAACCGGATTATTTGATTGATATTTCATCTATTGCTGAATGTTCTCAAGACTTTGGAAAAACAGAGTTGTTTTATCTAAAATCAAAATTTGAAGCAATTCCAAATACAAAGCATATAAGACTTGGTAATTTTGCTAACCTTGTAATTGATGAATTATTTGCTGAAAACAAAGAAGGTATAACAACCTTCAATACCACTATAAAAAAAGACTTCCAGTCCTACCCTTTTGAATATACAACTTGTGTTGATTTAGATTCTAAAGAGAAGTTTCAAAAATATTTAACAGATGCCGAGATGCATTTTCAGAATATTAAGAGAGTTGTAGAGAATGACTTCAAAAATCAAGAAATATCAATAGAAGACTCTACTCTTGAACCTGCCTTTTTATGCGAGTTATATGGTGTTCAAGGAAGATTAGATATTTTAGAGTTATCCAAAAACAATAAACATCAAAAAATAATTGAGTTAAAATCGGGCGGTGTTCCATTTCCTGATGATGGCATTAGTATTAAGCCAAATCACAAATCGCAATTATATCTTTACTATCAATTAATTGCATTATTACAGAAAATAGGTTTTCATAAAGTTAGTTCTCAAATTGACGGTTATATTTTATATTCAAAAATTGCAAAAAAAAATTTACGCTACGATAAACCAACATTAACACAAGTTCAAGAAATCTTGAACCTAAGAAATAAAATTATTATCAATGAATATTTTTTAACTCTTGATGATATAACAATAACAAAAGAAATAATTGCAAAAATATCACCTGACAATCTAATTAATGGTTTGAATGTCAACCCTAATTTTAGACAAAACTATATTGAGCCACAGATTAATGAGGTTATAAAACCAATTAAGCAGTTAGACGAAATAGAAGAAAATTATTTTTACTCGTTTATCAGTTTTATAGCAAAGGAACAATATTTAGCAAAAATAGGAGATTCAGAAAATCCAAATCAACAAGGAAATGGTTTAGCAAATCTTTGGTTAAATTCATTCTCTGAAAAAGAAGAAAGATTTGAAATATTGTACGACCTCAATATTACCGAAAATCTGATTGATAAAAAGGATAAAAAAATAACATTTTCCAGAACAAATAAGGACAACGAATTTGTGAACTTTAGGAAAGGAGATATTTGTGTTCTTTACCCAAGAAATTCTGATAAAGATACTGTTACCTCAAATCAAATTTTCAAGTGTAGCATAACTGAAATAACAAAAAACAATATTGTTGTAAATTTTGAATACAAACAAAGAAACACCAAATTCTTTACTGAATTTGATAGCGAAAATCAAAAAGGTTTTTGGGCTTTGGAAAGAGATTTTATGGATAATTCATTTAGAGCAATGTATAAAAACCTTTACTCTTTCATTTCACACCAAGACAGCTTTAAACGTCAATTAATACTTACCACCGAAAAACCAATTGAAGGAAACGCAGTAGATTACCAAAACTCGGATTTTTCAGAAGAACAAAATAGAATCATTAGGAAAGCATTGTCTGCTAAAAATTATTTTCTTTTAAATGGCCCTCCGGGAACAGGTAAAACATCAATAATTATTAAAGAGTTAGTTCGTCAATTATACAAAAATGAAAACTCGAACATTTTACTTCTAGCATATACGAATAGAGCAGTTGATGAAATTTGTGAAGCAGCTAATAATGCAATAATCAATTTTGAAGATACAAATGATGGTATTGTAAACTATGGAAGAACTGACCGAAGCTTCATTAGGATTGGGAACGAACTTTCTTGCTCACAAAAACATAAACACAACTTACTATCAAACATAAGTCAAAATGTTTCATCTCGTAAAGATTTAAAAGACCTACTAAACAAACATAGAGTGTACATTTCAACTGTTGCCTCTATGGCAAGTAAAATGGATATTTTCAAATTAAAGAAATTTGACACAATTATTGTTGATGAAGCATCTCAAATTTTAGAGCCTCAAATTATTGGAATACTTCCAAACTGTGAAAAATTTATTTTAATTGGAGACCACAAACAATTGCCAGCAATTGTTTTACAAAGCCCTGATAGTTCCGAGACAAAAAGTGAAGTCTTACAAAACATAGGGTTAAACAATCGTAAAAATTCTCTTTTTGAAAGGTTATATACTTTTTGCGAAAACAATGATCTAGAATATGCTTATGACAAACTTTCTTTTCAAGGAAGAATGCACAAAGAAATAGCATTATTCCCAAGTCATAGTTTTTATGAGTCAAAACTTAAACAAGCCTTTGAAAAACAAGACATTCCTTTAAATTTAACATCAACAACTAAAAACACTTTAGAAGATTTACTTGCTAAAAAAAGACTGATATTCTTTACAAGTCAGAAAGAAGAAAATGACAAATCTTTTGGTAAAAAAAATGATTCAGAAGCAAGATTAGTTATAAAAATTGTTCAGGAAATTCAAAAACTATTTATTAGCAATTCAAAGAAATTTGACAACTCTAAAACAATTGGAATAATCGCACCTTTCAGAAACCAAATTGCATTAATCAAACAAAAATTAGAAGAAGTAAACATTCCAAATTATGATAAAATAACTGTTGATACGGTAGAAAGGTATCAAGGTAGTCAAAGAGATATTATTATTTTATCATTCGCTATAAACAATCCATATCAACTAAATGGAATTGTAAACACAAATGATGATGGAACAGTTGACAGAAAATTAAATGTTGCATTAACCAGAGCAAAAGAGCAGTTAATTTTAATTGGTAATGATTCCATTTTATCTAACAATCTAATCTATTATAAACTAATAGAGTTTGTAAAATCAAAAGGCGGTTATATCTCTGAAACAATTCAAGAGGTAATAGATAATAAATTGAAATTTGAATATTTTGATACTGACGAAACTATTGAAGGAACAACATACACGCCTGAAATTGACTTCAAAAATGTTTTTGATGAACTAATAATTAATGTTTTAAAGGAAGATGAAAGAACTTCAGATTATCCAAAGTTGTTATTGGGTAAAACTAATGACTTTATTCGAAATAATGTTATTGAATATGGAAGAACAAATTTTGATGAAATAAGTATGGCTGCACCAAATATCACACCCAGTGATAAAGTGAATTTATATTGTTTTTACAATATGCGTAAACATTACTTTTCTAGTTATTCCATATTTGAAAGTTATAGAGCAGAATTTTTTAATCAAGAAATTGAACAAACGTCAGGCAGAATTACCTTTATCGATTTTGGTTGTGGTCCTTTAACGTCTGGTTTGGCTTTTAATCAGTTGTTCAAGAGTATAGATAATTACAAACTAAAATATATCGGAATTGACATTTCAAATTCTATGCTTATTAAAGCAAAAGAATTTAGTCAAACATCATTATTTGATGAAAATTCTGATTTCAATTTCGTAAAGTCAGTTAAGGAAGTTTCAACTGATATGTTAGGTGAATATTTTAGACTATCTAATACTGTTATTCTGAATTTCTCATATTTATTTGCCAATTTATCTATAGACCAAACTCACGAACTCGCCAATGACATAAATAAGGTAACAGCAAGCTTCCCATTAAATAAGTACATTATCGTATATCAAAACCCAATAAAAAGACACCATAATTTTACTAGGTTTAAAAAACTATTAAATAATTTTGATAAATTAATAGTTGAAAAATCTGAAACTGTTTCTTATAAAAACCAGCAACAAAGTTGGTATGATAAAACAGAACGCTTTACTTATGAAATAATAACAAACTAATGCAGACAGATTTATTTGAACATATAGAAAAATCAAAAACTGACATTTCTCTTGAATTGGGAAATGAAATTAAAGGTTTAGAACTTTACCCTAACTTCATTTCACAAAAAGAAGAAAAGGAACTGATAAACTCGATTGACAATTCGCCTTGGTTAAACGATTTGAAAAGACGTGTTCAACATTATGGTTATAAATATGATTATCGAGCAAGAAAAATTGACAATTCCCTGTATTTAGGAGAATTACCTGATTGGACTAAAGTCATTTGTGAAAAAATAATTGATGAAAAAATAATTGATTTCATACCAGACCAAGCGATTATTAATGAATATGAAGTTGGACAAGGAATTTCTTCGCATATTGATTGTGAACCTTGCTTTGGAGATACTATAATCTCATTATCTCTAAATTCCTCTTGTGTAATAAACTTTGAAAAAAAATTAAACTCGAAACATAAAATCGGAATTTTTGTAGCACCTAAAACACTTTTGGTAATGAAAAAAGAAAGTCGATATGAATGGTTTCACGGAATACCACAAAGAAAATCAGACAAATTTAATAATGAAACAACAAAACGAGAAAGACGAATTTCTATAACATTTAGAAAAGTAATAACCGAATAAGCCAACACTAAAGCCATACACATTTGCAAGAAAAATGCAAAAGAGTATGACTTCTGCCAACGCTATCAGCAGAGCGGAAGAATAACGAAAGCCTAACAAGGTACATAAAAAATAGCAGTGAAGTGCAAACTACAAGGTATGTGCTTTTCTGCTATCTTTAATTCCTAAATTGAAAAATAATATAGTATTTTTGTTACTTTTACTAAACATTAACAATTAAATTTTTAAACAATGAAACAATTTTACACTTTACTTACTATTATTATTTTCCTATCAAATGGAAATAAATTGAATGCTCAAACTAATTGGACTGGACCATTAATTACTTTTACTAAAGCAAATAATGCAGATCATACTTTAGCTGCTAATCAAGACCGAATTACAAGCAATGTTTGGATTACAAGAGCAAATACTCGTGGCCTTTTTAATATTGTACGAGAAAGTACCGCCGCTGGTCGAGATGGAGATGGTCCTTCACCTATAGATACTGAATGGGCTCATGGAAATATCAGTGATGGGGTTGATACATTAACATTTACTACTTGGGGGCTTGCCCATACTGATGATACTGATAATGGAAACCCACCTGATTTAGTTGATATGGATATGGTAGTTCATTTAATTACAGATGATATTTATATAGATATTAAATTATTATCCTGGTCTGAAAAAGACTCTGGTGGTGGATTTAGTTATGAGCGTTCTACTAACCAAACTCTAAGTAATAATGAATTTGAATTGGATGAAAAAATAAAATTATTTCCAAATCCATCTACTGAAAATATTCAAATTGCAGGATTAACAAAAACAGAAAATTATAGAATATACAATATACTTGGTAAAGAAATAAGAAATAGTACTATATCTGCCAATGAAAAAATTAATACCAAGAATATGAGTAATGGATTGTATTTCTTGAAATTTGATAACGGCAGCACAATAAAATTTATAAAAGAATAAAATAACGTTTACCAACACGGTACATAAAAAATAGCAGTGAAGTGCAAACTACAAAGTATGTGCTTTTCTGCTATCTTTGAATTGCTAAATTGAAAATAATATAATATTTTTGTTACTTTTACTAAACATTAATAATTAAATTTTTAAACAATGAAACAATTCTACACTTTACTTACTATTATTATTTTCCTATCAAATGGAAATAAATTGAATGCTCAAACTAATTGGACTGGACCATTAATTACTTTTACTAAAGCAAATAACGCAGATCATACTTTAGCTGCTAATCAAGACCGAATTACAAGCAATGTTTGGATTACAAGAGCAAATACTCGTGGCCTTTTTAATATTGTACGAGAAAGTATCGCTGGTGAAGATGGAGATGGTCCTCAACCTTCAGGTACTGAATGGGCTCATGGAAATATCAGTGATGGGGTTGATACATTAACATTTACTACTTGGGGGCTTGCCCATGTTGATGATGATGGTAATGGAAGGCCACCTACTTTAATTGATAGAGATATGGTAGTTCATTTAATTACAGATGATATTTATATAGATATTAAATTATTAACCTGGTCTAGTGGTGGCTCTGGTGGTGGATTTAGTTATGAGCGTTCTACTGCCCAAACTCTAAGTAATAATGAATTTGAATTGGATGAAAAAATAAAATTATTTCCAAATCCATCTACTGAAAATATTCAAGTTGCAGGATTAACAAAAACAGAAAATTATAGAATATACAATATACTTGGTAAAGAAATAAGTAATAGTACTATATCTGCCAATGAAAAAATTAATATCCAAAATATGAGTAATGGATTGTATTTCTTGAAATTTGATAACGGCAACACAATAAAATTTATAAAAGAATAAAATAACGTCTGCCAACACGGTACATAAAAAATAGCAGTGAAGTGCAAACTACAAAGTATGTGCTTTTCTGCTATCTTTGTTTTTAACCTGAAAGTAAAAGCATTTTTAGTCCGCTACTTTTCATATATAAGACCGTTAGCTACAAATAGTGAAAATTTAATAAAGGAAATAATATGAGAATAGGAATTTTAATTTAAAATTTTGAAAAATTATCAAATTGGGAATTAAGGATTATTGATGGCATTTTAAACAACCCTGACCTTGAATTATCTTTACTAATTAAAGATGGAAGAGACGATGTTAATTCAAAGAAAAGCAAAATTAAACGTTGGTTACAATCCTAGGATGCAGCATATAAAAGAAAGTAAGAGCAGTTAACAAAGGCTATACGTAATAAACAAAAGAGAAATAAATGAAAACAGAAAATCACTCAATAAGTGACGTTTTAGCTAAAAACGCAACTTCATTTTTTATTCCTCCCTTTCAAAGAGCCTATGCTTGGGCAGACCTGAAATCGAAAGATATTTTAGTGACATTTCAAGAATAATAGAATCGGAATTAGATAATAAACAACAAGATAAATTAGAACACTTTTTTGGAACAGTTGTAATTAAGGAGGAAAAAGCAGGTTTTGCGAACAAATTGGTTGTAGTTGATGGTCAACAAAGACTAACAACAACATTATTGTTTTTAATCGCGTTACGAGATTCTGAAACAGATTCTTTTAACCAAGACTTTATTAACCAAAACTATTTGAAAAATAACGCTTCATCTTTTCAAGATAAAATAAAACTAAAACAAGTAACAAAAGATTGGGATTCTTACAGAGCTTTAGTAAAAAAGCAGGAGCCTAATCCAGGCGTAATTAGTATTGCTTACAACTTATTAAAAAAACTCATTAATGAAAAGAAAAGATTAAATAATCAAGTAAATTTCGAACATTACATTACTGCTATCCAAAGAATGAATGTGGCAGTAATATTCTTGGACGAAAGACCCTTTAAAGGTGAAGACCCTCAAATAATATTTGAAACACTCAATTCTTTAGGAAAACCACTTACACTATCTGACCTTGTACGAAATTTTGTTTTACTTAATATGGAAAGCGAAAAACAATCAGATATATACGAAAAGATTTGGCATCCAAAAATTGAAGATATTCTTTATGAAAACACATCAAAATTTTTCAGAGATTATTTGCAATACAAAACAGCAAGTTCTTTAAAGGTAGTGAGTGATAATAACACCAAAGAGTTATATCAAGAATTTAAAGATTTTGCTGAAACCGAATTTAATAATCATAATGATTTTATAAAAGATATTGTTCGCTTTGTTAAATGCTACAAATGGATAATAACAGAAGTTGTAAATGATTCCATATCATCAAATAATTCAAATGATAGAATAATTAAGGAATTGCTTAGAAATATCTTCCACGATATTAAAGCAGAGGCATTTAAACCATTTGTGTTAGGATTATTGGAATATCATCAATACACAATAAATGATATAAAACTAAGTGATGAAACTCTAATATCCACTTTACAAACAATACGAACTTATCTAATTAGAAGAAGAATTTTAGGACTAACAAAAGGAGAGAACAATAATATTGTACCTTTGAGTAAGAAAATAGAATCTTTATCAAATGGAAGTGCTTCAATGCTTGAGTTATTGACAAATATGTCTCGCACACTTAGATTGCCTAATGACAACGAAATGAAAGACAAATTAACCTCAATGAACTTCTATGAAGATTTAAAAAAATACTCAAAACTAATATTAGGAAAGATAGAAGAACACAATACAAAAGTAGCCGTAGATTTTCGTAATAAAGAAGTTACAATTGAACATATTATGCCTCAAACATTAGAGGATAGTTGGAAAGAAGAGTTAGGCAAACGTTTTAGCGAAATTCATAATGATTATTTACATAACATTGGAAATTTAATACTCACTGAATTCAACAGTGAAATTGGAAATAAACCTTTTGAAGAAAAGAAAAGGAAATTAGCAACATCTTCTCTAAATTACAGATTAGATGTTATTAATAGAAATACTTGGAATGAAGATAGCATAAAGGAGCATCAATTAAATATGGTAAAATGGTTCTTAGCTACATTTCCATTACCAGAAGAATTTAAAGAAAAAGAAAATTGGAATACTCAAAAAATTGAGAATATTTCTTTTTCACCTTTGGATTCAGACGCAGGCGAAATGGCTGAGGGCAACAGGCTCACCAGGCCTGTTGAGCTTCTTATCAATGAAGATGTCATTAAAGTTAAAACTTGGCAAGATGTCTTTATTAAGTTTCTTAAATATTTAAGGGACAATCCAGCCTTTGATTTTGAATTTATACTTGATAATCAAACAGAATTATTTGGAAGAGATGAAACAATTATAAAATGGAGTTCTTTAAAAGAATTAATTGATGCTGAAATTAAGCTGTCAAATCGTTATAAAACATTCAACGGAAAGGTTTGGGATAAAGAAAAAGAATTAAATGATGACTTACTATTTGTACACATACATATTTCAGCATCAGCCTGTATGACAAGAATTGGAAATGTTATGCAAAAATTTAATATGTCAGATAACTCTATTGAAATAAAGAAAGAATGGATAAGGGAAGCACCTAACAATATATAAAAAAAAGGCGAAATGGTGTTAAATTCAAAGGTTAGACTCGTATGAAACTTTGTGCTTAACCGAAAGTTTGGTGCTTCGAAACCGCCTACTTTTCATATACAAAACGTTAATTAATCATGAGAATACTTCTAACCGGTGCGACTGGATACATAGGAAAAAGATTATTACCCGTTTTAGTTGATGCGGGGCATGATGTAATTTGCTGCGTTCGTGATATTCGAAGACTTACACCACCATCCTCCATTCGACATAATATTTCAGTAATTGAAATTGACTTATTGAATAAAGAGTCGCTTGCAAAAATTCCTAAAGATATTGATGGAGCCTATTATCTTGTTCACTCAATGTCTTCTTCAAACAATTATAAAGCTCTGGAAAAATCATCGGCCATTAACTTCAAAAATGTACTTGAAAGAACTAAAGTAAAACATGTTATTTATCTAAGTGGCATAGTAAATGAAACTGAATTATCTGAACATTTGAGTTCAAGAAAAGATGTAGAAACCGAACTTAGCAAAGGAATATATAACCTTACTACACTTAGAGCAGGAATAATTATTGGATCCGGGAGTGCGTCTTTTGAAATAATCAGAGATTTAGTAGAAAAACTTCCAATTATGGTTACCCCAAAATGGCTAAAAACTAAATGTCAACCTATCGGAGTTGGCGATGTTATAGCATTTTTAACCAAATCACTATTCAATCCAAAAACCTACAATCAAAATTTTGACATCGGTGGATCTGATGTTCTATCCTATAAGCAAATGCTTTTGGGTTTTGCTAAACGCAGAAAATTAAAACGCTCTATTTTTATTATTCCCGTTATGACACCCAGACTTTCTTCATACTGGCTTTATTTCGTGACTTCAACATCTTACAAGCTTGCAGTATCACTTGTAAACAGCATGAAAGTTGAAGTAGTTTGTCGTGACAATAGAATTAATTCAATTCTCGATATTAAGCCCAACAGCTATCAAGAAACCCTGTCTAAGGCATTTAATAAAATTGAGAATAATGTAATAATTTCCAGCTGGAAAGATTCTTACTCCAGTAGTGGTATTAGTTTTGATATTTCCGATTTTATAGAAGTACCAAAATTTGGATGTTTTATTGATAAGAGAAAAAGAAAGATGGACAGTCGAGAATTATGCCTTAGTAAAATTTGGAGTGTTGGTGGTGAAACTGGCTGGTACTATGGGAATTGGCTATGGAAATTAAGAGGGATTTTAGATAAAGTATCTGGTGGAGTTGGTCTTAGAAGAGGGAGAACCAATCTTACCTCAATAAATGCAGGAGATGCAGTGGATTTTTGGAGAGTTTTATACGCTGATAAAAATGAAGGTCGTTTACTATTATTTGCAGAAATGAAATTACCTGGAGAAGCTTGGCTAGAGTTTAAGATTATTGATGATGAACTGCAACAGACTGCTACATTTAGACCATTGGGTTTATTAGGGAGACTTTATTGGTATTCCGTATTTCCTTTTCACGGTTTAATTTTCAGAGGAATGCTAAAAAAACTAACTAACCACAACAAAAAATAAACCCCATTAAAACGCAGTTTAGGTAAACCGTTGGTAGCCATTTGAGTACCGAAATAGAGTAATTTGAATACCATCCGACTTACGGAATTTAAAGGAAAAAACGTAAATTGACTCTACGAAAGTGAAGAATGAAAACCGACAGGTCTAAAAAAGTGCGGAATAGTCCGTTTGCCGAATTACGAAGCCCTAAAAGAAGTATAGTTTGGCAACTTAACCGTTAAAAACAATAACGATGAAAAATGTATTTTTTGCAAACAACGTAGAAGTTGAAACAATTGAAGACAATATAACTATTGAAAATGTGATTAATTTAGATGACGTTGCATTAGAAGAAGTTACATTAGATGATGATTTGCTTTGCGGTTTCCCTGTTTACTTCGATGATGGAGGTTCTGGAGATTGGGCGGAAGCGGAAGTTTTTTGATGGATTGTGATGAAAGTACAACTATGGGAGATATCCTTGACGTGCTTTTAGCATTATTCTTCTAAACCAATTTCAAATACCATTATGGATATCCATAATGACCTTTTTATTAAAAACAAAAAATTATGAATAAAATATATATTATTACATTATTGAGCATAATCCTATTTTCAAATAATTTATTTTCACAATCAGATATAGGATTAGTGACTTATGATGTCAAATCTCCTTCAAAAAACTTAAATGTTAAGTACAAAGAAACTCGCTTATATTTTAATGATACTGCATCTGTTTTCATACATAGCACAAAAAAAAGAGATGATGTTGGTGTTGAGCAAAAAAACGGAGGAATATCTCTTAAATTTGATTATGCAGATGAACAAGACCAACAAGTTTTTCGTGATTTTAAGCGAGATTCAATAGTACTAAGATTCCCTAAAAATACACTATTTTCAAGCTTTATAGTCAAAGATAATTGGTTGGAAGATTAAAGAAGAATTTAAGCAAATAGGCAAGTTTAAAGTTCAAAAAGAAGTTGGTGATTTTCGCGGAAGGAAATATACTGCTTGGTTTACCGAAGAAATTTCTTTGCATTATGGTCCTTGGAAACTTTTTGGCTTACCTGGTTTAGTATTAGAAGCGAACGACAATACTAATACGTTTGTAATTAAATTTCGTTCAATAAATTATCCTTGTGATTGCACTTATCACTTTAATCAGCCATCTTCAGAAGAAAGTGAATGTGTTGCATTAAATCTAAAATTAAGCGATGATATCAAACGCATATGGTTTGGTAATATGACCCTTGATTATGATGCTTTTGCTAACGAAAATCGTTATCACGTAAAAAGTAACTTAATGAATTTTGGCAAAAAATAAATATTATTTCTTAACAAATTTAAATAATATTGGCTTTGATGCCACAGGAGATATAAATCATTTACTTCGTCCAATACGTTTTAATGAACCTGCATCTTTAGGGCATAATCAGTCTATAGATTCTTTAATAAATCTTTCCGCTAGTCCACTTAATTTCAAACGTAGCAGAACGACATTTGATTAGTTAAGTTTTTTGACTTGGATTGAAAATAGGTTTACACCAATTGGAATTTCACTTTATGGAACTAATGGATTTAGTGTGTCGCTTCTTTGTGTAGATAAAGAACAAAGTACGGACGAAAAAGAACATATTGTGAGTATGTCTTATGACGTACAAAGAGAGAGAAATTATTGGCAGACTTTTTAAGAGACTTCACATTGTATTTCACGATAAATTTGACAATAAATATTCTGAATTGAATTATGATGAAGAAGTGAGATATACAGATTTTCACGAAACTGAAGATGAACAATAACTACTGGCAACAATGTATAAAAATAATAGCGGTTTAATCGCTATGATAAAAGTAAATAAATATAAAAAAGGTCTGTGTTTAACCGAAATTTTGTGTGTGAAAATCCGCTACTATTCTTATACAAACTGTTGTGGTTCATATAGTTCACTCAAACGGCTGAATTGTAAAAATTGCAGTTTGTTAAAACAAAATTGAATATTAATCATTAATTTTAACAAACATGAAAACAAAAAGAAACAAAGCAACTAAACTTTTTAAAATAGGAGCATTCCTTTTGGGAATATTCCTGTTATCGAATTGTGAAAAACAAGAAATACTCACTTCTTCAAGTCAATTAAACACTAATAATGGAGATGGCGTTGCTAAAATTGAAACCATCTCTTTTAACCAACTACCCAAAGAATTTATTGATAATTATATTGATTATCAAAATAAAACAGGAACTACTATTTTATCTAAAAACAGTAATAAAGAAGCTTTAAAGCAAGAGTTTAAAGAAAAAATAACCAAAGTTACTGCCGAAAATGGTGTCATTACCTATAATGTTATTCCCTTAAAAAAAGAGAACTCCAACAGCTTAAGAAAATCAAATGAATGTGAAGACCCCGACCCCGATCATTCTGTAATTAGTATGAATATTGGTGCTGATGGTACTCGTAGTGATTTATACCAAACTGATTTTTATGGAATTGGTACTCCTTCTTTAAACAATAATAATAGTCCGAATTCTCGATTTAATTTCTTTGTAAATGTTGTTAATTTAGGTTTTGGAGGCTCCCTTGTAAATAACAACCCATCTAATTCTAATATCACAAAATGTAAAAAAAGAAAAAAAGGTAGCGGTGGCGGTGGATTAAACATCAATTTTAGAAGCTTTTGGGATCGGATTAAAGGAATTTTTAGATCCAGAGGGAAAGTAATGTATGGAGGATGTCCAACAACTGGCATTGATCAAGAACAACCTGGAGGTGGTTTTAGTAATATGGCAAGGTTTGACGATGATCTTTTATATGATTTTAAAATCCCTTTAGAAGCATCCGATTTTGCTTCCAAAACACGAAAAACGCTAACAATAGAAGATTTTGATTGTGCTTGTGAGGATAATGATGTTCTTGGTATTAGTAATTTTTTAAGTTTAGGCTATGAAGAAGCTTCTTTTCTATTAGAATCTGAAAATGATTTATTACAACAAATTTGTAAATGTGTAAAAGACAATGATTATTCCATAGAAATTAAAGAAAAAATAAAAGCTGATTTAATACTTATTGTTCAACAACAATTAAGTCCTCTAAACAGTTGCCTTAAAATAGACGATTGTGGAGATAAATATGTAAAAGATAAAGACGGAAAATGCGTGAAAAAACCTTGTAAAGGAGACCCTGTGCCTAATCCTGAAATTGTTTCTCCTGGTAGATCTGGAAAAAGAGGTGGTACGTTTGGGTGTACTAGAAATAATTGGAAGAAAATATGTGATGGAGTTAAAGGAAAGAAAAAACATAATGGTATAGATATAAAAGCACCTGTAAATACTCCAACTTTTGCTATGTATGATGGTATAGTATCTAATATTAGAGATACCTTTAACCCTGGAGAATATCGAGACAATTCTTATGGGAACTATATTATTTTAAAAGTAGTAATTAATGGAGTAATTACATTTATAAAATATAATCATTTAAATAAAGTACATGTAAAAGAAGGAGATACTATAAAAGCTGGAGACATTATTGGTCTCAATGGAAATACTGGAAATGCAGCAGACCCTGATGTAACTCCCCATATACATCTTCAAGTATTTGATGCTAATTGGAAAAGTATCAACCCTAAAAATTATTTAAAAACAAAGTTTGATAATCAATTTAATCCAATAAAAAACAATTGTAATTAAAATATAAAATCATGAAAAAAATAATTATAATATTAACCCTTATAATATCTTTTAGCTGTAAATCACAAAATGTTGTTGATTCTAATACATTAACTATTAATGGAGTTAATATTCTAGGAAAAGACAAATCAATTCTAATCTCAAATTTTGGACAACCAAACAATATTGAAAAAAGTGTTTCTGAAATGGACGAAAAAGATATGTATTATTATAAATACAACGGCACTAAATTTGTCGTTATAGACAATATTATTGATACTTTTCAAATTTCTAATTCTAACTTTTTATTTACAAGTAATAAAATAAAGGTTGGTAATAATATTAATACTTTAAAAGATATCTTTCCAATTAGTTACAATGAAATTGGATCTAAACATTTATCTTTACAAATAAAAGACAATGATATGTACGTTAGTATCCATTATGATGATATTACAAGGCAAATAAGGCTAATCAGAATAGGAACTTATTAAATAAGAAACCACAACCACATATATAAAAAACAGCAATCAAATGTTAAATTTAAAAGTTTAGTTCTTTTCTGCTATTTTTGTTTTAAACACTGAAAGTAGAAGCATATTTATTCTGTTACCTTTCACATACATCGACGTTACAAATGCGTAAAGGATAATGATTATTCTACAGAAAATAAAGAAAAAATAAAAGCTGATTTAACACTTATTGTTCAACAACAATTAAGTCCTCTAAACAGTTGCCTTAAAATAGACGATTGTGGAGATAACTATGTAAAAGATAAAGATGGAAAATGTGTGAAAAAACCTTGTAAAGGAGACCCTGTGCCTAATCCTGAGATTGCACCGCAAACTAACTCTGGAATACAAGGTGGACTACATGATACTTGTGCTAGAAAAAACAAAAAGTATACTTGCAAAGGTATTATAGGATGTAAACGGCATAATGGAGTAGATATTAAAAATCCTCAAGGAGCTCCAATATTTGCTATATATGATGGTATAGCGACAAAACACACTCAAAGAGATAGAGAAACAAATGAAATAACGGGAGCAGGATACTATATTGCCATTAAGTCTCAAATAAATAGTAAAACTGTAAGGTTGGTGTTTTTTCATTTACAAGAAAACAACAGAGTTACTGGAGATGTAAAAGCAGGAGATATTATTGGTTATCAAGGGGATTCAGGTAATTTAAAAAGTGGCATAGAAGATGACTATGCCGAATCACATGTGCATGTAAAAGCTCAAGAAAATGGTGCAGATGTTGATCCATTAAATCATTTTAAAACAAAAATAGATCCTAGTACAGGTAAAGTAACAAATCCATGTAATTAATTTTAAAACTATAAAAATGAAACAAATACTTATAATACTAATAATCAATTTACTACTACCTATTTCAGGTAAAGCACAATTAAATAATTTAACTGATAGCGAATTATTTGAAGGAATACAGTTTAACAATATTTCATTAAGTAAAATAATGAAATCTAAAGGAAATTTAAATAAAATGAAAACTTTTTTTGGTAATGATATTGAAGGAGTAGTAAATGACACTGCTCCTTCTTTGGCTAAAGATTTTTATAATGATAATATTTCTTTAGGTTTTGAAGATGAAAGAGATTTGGGAAACAATTACGACTTAGCTAGGATTTATATACGTAATTCTAGTATAACGGTAAAGGTAAAGGAACTAGTTATAAAAATAGGAGATGACAAAAGAAAATTTAACAATTATTTATTTAACTCAAATAGTAGTAGTTATAATTTTACAGATGCAGATACTGGTAGTGTAGGCTTGTCATTTAAAATTAATAATCTAAATAAAGTTTCAGGAATAAAATTGATTTGTTTTTAATAAGAAACCACAACCACGTATATAAAAAACAGCAATCAAGGTTAAATTTAAAAGTCTAGTTCTTTTCTATTATTTTTATTATAAAACTGAAAGTAGAAACATATTTATTCTGTTACCTTTCACATACATCGACGTTACAAATGTGTAAAGGATAATGATTATTCTACAGAAATTAAAGAAAAAATAAAAGCTGATTTAATACTTATTGTTCAACAAAAATTAAGTCCTCTAGACAGCTGCCTTAAAATAGATGACTGTGTAGATAACTATGTAAAAGATAAAGATGGAAAATGCGTAAAAGACTGTAATACATCCAGTGAAAACTTAGCTAATGCTTTTCCTAATGCCAGTCAAAACGACTTAGATATATTAACCGAATTAATTAATGATTTAGGTACATATTTTGGTATTAACAATAAAGAAGCTTTACAACATTTTTTAGCTCAAGCAGGTCATGAATCAGGTGGATTTACTAATTTAGGTATTGCTGAAAATTTAAATTATTCGGCACAAAGACTAGTTACTGTTTGGCCTTCTAGGTTTTCTTTTACCGATCCTAATAAATTAAATCCTAACAATTACGCAAACAATCCTACTGTTTTAGGTAATTATGTTTATGCGAATAGAAATGGAAATGGTAATATTGCTTCTGGTGATGGATACAAATATAGAGGTAGAGGCATTATACAACTAACAGGAAAATCGAATTATGAAGATTATAAAGATTTTTTAACAAACAATGGGGTTGGTTGGACATATACAGGACCCGAATCTTTAGAAGATCCAAAATCTGCCGTAATTAGTGGATTATGGTTTTTTCAAGATCGAGTATTAGAAAATATCACTATTGATAGTAATACAACGGTTGATGATGTTACAAATAGAGTTAATAGACATACAGATAAAGATTCTAGAGAAGCTAGAAGGCAAATGTTTGAAACAGTAAAAAATTATATTGATTGCATATAAACCTCTTAAAACATAAAAAATGAAAAATATTTTAATCCTTTTTACAATAACATTAGTATCTTCTTGTTCGTTATTTTCACAAACAAATGATGATTCTACAATTGAAGATTATAAAAATGAAATTATAGGTACTTGGATACATGAAAATGATTCTTTAACTAAATTGGTATTCTCTAATGATAATAAAATTAGTCATTACGAAGGAACACAATTAAGGTTTACTGAAAATTATGAAATAACGAGAACATGTGATGGAGAAACAATACCTAATAATAAAGAGTATTTTTTAAAAACGTATTCTGATAAATATGGTGAGTTTTGTGTGTATATAGAAGGACTTAATTATGAAAATAATGGATTAATGTCTATAATGACAAAAATCCAAGGGAAAATAGTGGTTTATAAAAAACAATAAATACGAAACCACAACTACGTATATAAAAAATAGCAGTTGAGTGCAAACTACAAAGTTTATGCTTTTCTGCTATCTTTGTTTTTAACCTGAAAGTAGAAGCATTTTTATTTGCTACTTTTCATATACAAAACCGTTGTGCAACATTTGACTAAATCACAAAAATTAGAATAAAATGAAATTAATCGTAGGAAAATATTACGAAGATATAAAATGTGAAAATTTTAAGGATAACGAAACAAATAGAAAGATTAATAATTATGATGGTTTTAGAAAATCAAGATTATGATAGTATTTCAGAAATTATTGGAATAAGCCCTACTAATGTGAGAGTTAAAATTCATAGGATTAAAAAACGTCTTGAAACAATTTTAAAAAAATTGAGGTATACCGCTATCGTATTTTCACTGTATCTTTTTAATTCTAAAATGATTTTGTATTTTTCAAGGTATAATATAACTGCTAAAAGATAAGTTATGTTAAAGTTATTAAAAAAACATTGAATAATTAAAAATATAGAAATTATGTGATACTTTTTTACTATATCGCAAGTATACTAACGTTGTGTGTAATGCAAAAAAACAGATAAATTAAAAGATATTTTCATATTAAATAATATACTTGTATCAATAATTTAAAAAGAATGACAAACAAATCAATTGAAGTATGGAAACCCATTTCGTTTAACGATAGTTGGACGAATTGCGATACATCTAAATTTACAGATTTAGCTCCTAGTTGGTATAAAAAAAGAAAAGAATTTGAAAATGGAGAAAATGGATATGAAGAATTTTTAACGAAACTAAAAAGGCAGCACGCAATTGAAACTGGAATTGTAGAAAAGTTATATGATTTAAATGAAGGAATTACAGAAACATTAATAAAAGACGGTTTTGTAGAATCATATATTAGTCATAACGACACTAATATTCCACCAAAAAAATTAATGGGATATTTAAATTCTCATTTTGATGCAATGGATTCTATTTTTGATTTAGTTAAATCAAGTAGACCATTAACTAAAAACTTTATTAATGGTCTTCATAAATTAATAACTGAACATCAAGATTTTACAGAAGCAATAGATACTCTCGGTAATAGAGTAAATATTAAACTTTCAAAGGGTGAGTTTAAAAAATATGAGAATAACCCTAGACGTCCAGATGGTAGTATATTTTTATACTGCCCTCCTTTACAAGTTGAAACTGAAATGGACAACTTAATATCTATTTATAACCAAGAGTCTGAAAAATCTCAAAACCCAATTATTTTAGCTTCTTGGTTTCATCACGCTTTTACTCAAATTCACCCTTTTCAAGATGGCAATGGTAGAATGGCTAGACTACTTGCAAGTTTAATATTGATTAAAAATGGACTTTTACCTTTCACTGTAAAAAGAACTGAAAAGACAGTTTATATAAATGCTCTGGAAAAGGCAGATAATGATGAACCACAAGATTTAGTTTCCTTCTTTTCTTTGGAACAAAAGAAAAGTATTGAAAATGCTTTGAATTTTAAAACTGAAAAGAAATTTAATAGCTTATCTGATTTAGCAACACTATTTAATGAGAAAATATCAATTAGTTCTAATAAAAGAAAAGAAGAAAGAGAAAAAGAACTCGCAAAAAATAGAGATATAATATTCAATATTATTTACGATGAATTAAGTGTATTAAGAGAGGAACTCTTTAAATTAATTTCATATGAAAAAGCGAAAATAGGTATTGCTAGTGCTAAACCTGAAGATTCTAAATATTATTACCATACACATCAGATAACGGAATACGCAAATACTCATAATTATTATTTTAATAGGAATTTACCACGAGGTTGGTTTGGAATTTATTTTATATTACCAGACAGAAAAAGATTTAACTTAATAATGTCTGTTCATCACTTTGGATACGATGATGATGTCATTGCTATTGGTTCGTTTTTAGAGTACTTAAACGAAAAAATAGATGAGGATAAAAATTTAATACCAATAAATCTAGAGCCTTTCACAATCTCATTAGAAGGAATAAATGATAGAACATCAACCAACTTAAAAGATTATTTACGAGACATATTGAAAATCGGATTAACAATCATAATAAGTGAAATAAACTAACACTACACACAACAAAGTGTATAGTGCATAGCATCCTTTGGGATGCTACGTTACCATACACGAACCGTTAGCTCTAATTAACCACAATCAACAAAAAGACAGAAATGATTCAAAAAAACCAACCAAACTTGTCGGACTGAAAAAAACTGATTTTGACTTATTTGCACAAAGTTAACACGGATTTGATTGACTCTTTTTTCGATACGACCTTGAGCATAATCTCTCTGTATTACAGGTATTTCAATTTGATGATTCTTTAATAAATCCCAAAACGTATGTATGTGTTTACTCTCCATCTTTAACTGATTTTAAATTAAAAAAAGAAGTAAATGTTTGCACTATGGCATCTACATACTGTTTTCTGTCCTCATAACCCCAATAACTCATTTGAAAAGCAGAGGTGTCTTGAGTATAGTATTTTAAGAAAATATTTTTGGTTGCTAATGGAATAAATGCTTTTACAATTTCACCACAATCATCTTCATAATTACCTGCATCTATTTTCAGTAATTTATCTCGTTTACTCACAAAATTATCATTGTTAAAATGGCTATTGGTAACACAATCTAACAAGCACAAGTTTTCTAAACTATGTTTGTTAAAAACATCATTTGTTAGAGTCTCTAAACTACTCATAACATCCTTTAACTCCTTTGTAATTGATGCGTTAATATCTAATGTTTTGATGCTATTATCAATAGCAGAAAAATCAATTTCTTGATGCTCGTTTGCTTTTTTAAAGTTTTCATTCAAAGACTTTAAGTCTTTAACCCAATCTACTACTTGTTGTACGGATTCAAATTTTTCTGAATTTTGTGCGTGTATATGCTCTAAACTCCAAAACGTAGTTTTAAATAAATGAAATGGAAAACGATATGAAAAATCACTATTCTCATAAGAAATCAAATTGAATAAGAGTAATATGGAACGTGTTTCTTCGTAACTTAAATTCTCTAATAGATACTCTTCTGCATCAATATATTTTTCTTCGATGAATTTAGTTAGGTTTTCTTTAAAAACAGATTTAGAAGTTATCTTTTTATATTGGCCTATTATAGATTTAACATCATTTAATTTTTCGTAAATGATAAAACCTATTAAGTGATACAAACTACGGTTGTTATACCACTCTAAAAGAATATCGTAGGTGTTTTTTACTTCAAACCATTTTAATGGGTCTTCCGTAAAGGTTGGTGCTTTGTTTTCTTTAATAAAACCAGCTAAATACTCTCTATAAGCAAACAGTTTATCGTTAGATTTATTTGGTTTTTGTTTTACAATGTTAAAAAGTAAATCAATGCGGTTGGCTTGGTCTTTACCACTAATATCGTTACTTACAAAATACCAGAAACTATCATCTTGTAATTTGTTTTCAATAGCATTCCATTCTTGTGCGAACTGATTAATTTTTAATACTTGAAGCTCGCTATTTGTTTCAGTTTTTAGTTGTAATACAAAAAGGGCTTTTATTAGTTCTGCTTGTGCTAAATCTATTTTACCTTGGTTAAAGTTGATAAAAACTTCTTCTGAAGATGCGTTACTCACTACATTATACCAAATGACCTTGGTATTGTATAATAACTTGTCTTTAAAACTATTTAACGCTACTTGGTTTCTTTGGTCTACCCAATACCTAATGACACAGTAAGCCATAAAGAAATGGTAGTTATCTACGTTATCTACGTTATCATTTTCTCTATTATTCTCTATATAGTTCTCCCAGAGTGCATTAACTGATTTTTGATTTGGTTCAACTTGTTCTGTAACTGAATGTAATTTATGGATGTCTTTTAAAAACGTTTCACTTGCTGTCCTTGTTTTGTAACTTATTGTAAACCTTGTAACATCTGATCTAAGAATATTCTCTTGTTGTAAAATACTTAAAATAATAAATAAGGTAGTGCTACGCTGTTGCCCATCTAATAACTCAAAACTATTTTCTGACAATTCTTTTACTTTTACAACAATAGGTTGTAAGCAATAAAATCCATTTTTAGAGGCATCAAATTCCTCAATATCATTCAATAATTCTTCTACTTGACGAATATCCCATTTGTAGCCTCTTTGGTATTTTTCTACTATAAAATGATAGTTTTCTAATTGGTGTATGAATTTTAACTCAAATTTATTATCCATTACACCAATCTAATTTTACCCGTTAACGAGTTTTGCATTAAGCCTTGTTTTACCATTTTACATTTAGATAACTTTTGTTCTAATTGCTCAATTTCTGCGTCCATATCGGAAAGGATGATGGCAATTCTTATTTGTTCCTCTAAACTTTTAGGTTTATTTAATTCTACAGTTTTAACCAATTCTTTATTTAGGTTAAGCACTCCACTTCCTGAAGCTTTTGTCAAATATTGATTGTAAATATCTTTTGACATCAAAGTATAGTATAAAAACTCTCTATCAAATGAATCTTGATAGTTTTGAAGAACTAACCAACCATCGTGAATGCAACCATCTATTTTTAATATATATGGTCTTCCAAAACACATAGAATTAGATAAAAGGAAATCTCCAATATTTACTTTACGAGAATTGGCAACACCTTCTGGTATTATTTTCTCTTTAGTGCTTGATATATTTACCTGTTTTTAGTTGTGTCTCCAATTTTAAAAAACCTTTAAAACTCTCTGATTAACAGCGAGTTAAAAAAGTTAGCGGAGAAAGAGGGATTCGAACCCCCGGTCCTGTTACAGACAACGGTTTTCAAGACCGCCGCATTCGACCGCTCTGCCATTTCTCCGGTCAAAAAGCAACTTACACATTATCGCAAATACAAAGATAAAAATCTTTTTTTAATTAGTGAGAACAAAATTAAGCTTTTTTGACGATTTTCTCTGTAATAATTAATAATACATTTGTGTTCAAATTTTTATAATGTCCCAATATCTATTGTTAATCGCAGTCGGGCTTATTGCCGGAGTAATTAACACTATTGCCGGAGGAGGTTCGCTACTTACATTGCCAATGCTAATTTTTATGGGATTACCTTCGAATATTGCCAATGGTACCAACCGGGTAGCTATTTTAATTCAGAATCTTTTTTCTATTTCCGGATTCAGGAGTAAAGGAGTATCTGCATATCCTTTTAGTTTATATATTGGGATTTCTGCATTGTCAGGATCTTTACTGGGAGCTAAAATAGCTGTTGATATAAAGGGAGAAATTTTTAATAAAATTCTGGCAATAGTAATGGTATTAGTAGTTGTACTTATGGTGTTAAAACCAAAAAGATCTATACGGGAAATAGAAGAAAAACTCAAAGGAAAGTATTTTTGGTTATCTGTCATTATTTTCTTTTTCATAGGAATTTATGGAGGTTTTATCCAGGCAGGAACAGGTTTATTTATGTTATTAGCACTATCTGCCATCAATAATTTTTCCTTAGTAAAAGCCAATGCAGCTAAAGTATTTGTGGCTTTTATCTATACTATTGGTGCCGTGTTTGTATTTGCTTTCGATGATAAAATAAGCTGGAAACATGGTTTAGTACTAGCAATTGGAAATTCAACAGGAGCCTGGTTTGCGAGTCGGTGGTCAGTAAATAAAGGAGACAATATGGTAAAAATATTTTTACTGATAATAGTAATTTTTATGGCTATTAAACTTTGGTTTTTTTCATAAATAACTACTTTCGCTATAAAATCTTAAAATTATGTTTAATTCCTTTGGAAATATTTTACAGATAACTACATTCGGAGAATCTCATGGAGTAGCAATAGGAGGCATCATTGATGGATTTCCCGCAGGTCTATCGATTGATTTTGATATGGTTCAGAAAGAATTAGACCGTCGTAAACCAGGACAATCAAAAATAGTTACCCAACGTAAAGAATCCGATACCGTTGAATTTTTATCTGGTATTTTTGAAAAAAAAACCACAGGTACTTCTATTGGTTTTGTGATAAAAAACACAAATCAGAAAAGTAAAGATTATAATCATAATACCAATGTGTACAGACCTTCTCATGCAGATTATACATATGATAAAAAATATGGTATCAGAGACCATAAAGGAGGTGGCAGAAGTTCGGCAAGAGAGACTGCCAATTGGGTAGTAGCCGGGGCTTTAGCAAAACAGTTGTTGAGTCATATTCAAATAAATGCTTTTACATCCTCAGTAGGAAATATTTTTATAGACAAATCATACCGGGATTTAGATTTTTCAAAAACAGAATCGAACATGGTTCGTTGTCCGGATGAAAAATCTGCTGAAAAGATGATTGCAGGAATTCGAGAAATCAGAAAAGCAGGAGATACTATTGGAGGAACCATTACCTGTGTAGCACAGAATGTTCCTGTGGGATTAGGAGAACCTATTTTTCATAAATTGCATGCTGAATTAGGAAAAGCAATGTTATCAATTAACGCAGTGAAAGGTTTTGAGTTTGGTAGTGGGTTTTGTGGAGCAAAAATGAAAGGATCAGAACACAATGACATGTTTAATACGGACGGAACTACACAATCTAATTTATCCGGAGGAATTCAGGGAGGAATATCGAATGGAATGGACATCTATTTTCGTGTTGCCTTTAAACCCGTAGCAACTATTATGCAAAATCAAACTACAATTAATTCAGAAGGAGAACCCACAGAAATTTACGGAAAAGGAAGGCATGATCCTTGTGTTGTTCCAAGAGCCGTTCCAATAGTTGAAGCGTTAACAGCTTTGGTCTTGGCGGATTTTTGGTTGATAAATAAAGGAAGAAAAATTTAAATCTACAATCTCCTCCTGTTTTTGTAAAATTACTTAAAATAACCAAAGTCCCGGCTTTGTTTAGATGATTTTTTCTATCCTGCAAATCAGAATTATGTAAACTATGCCAAAGTGAAAATATAATAATAAATTTAAACAAATGTCTTGTAAAGCCCGGAGTTCTAAGTATTATAAAAACGAATGAATTACACAAAACTATAATTAAAAAATTCTTAAAACCGAATAGATTAAATTGTCCTAAATAAATCATTAAATTTAAAATTTTGTAAATGGTATATTTGTTTTATTAAAAAGTAATTTACAGCAATGACTAAAAATCTAGTAAAAGAATTAGAATGGCGTGGAATGATTCATGACATGATGCCGGGAATTGAAAAACAGTTACAAAAAGAAATGACTAGTGCATATATTGGTTTTGACCCAACTTCAGATTCTTTGCATATCGGAAGTTTAGTTCCTGTCATTCTATTAGTACATTTAAAAAAGGCAGGTCATAAGCCCATTGCTTTAATAGGAGGAGCTACAGGTATGATTGGAGATCCCTCAGGAAAATCTGATGAAAGAAATTTACTGAATGAAGAAACTTTAGCTAAAAATATTAATGGAATTAAAAATACACTAGCTCGTTTTCTGGATTTTAACAGTACTGCAGATAATGCTCCGGTTTTAGTAAATAATTACGACTGGATGAAAGATTTTTCATTCATAGAATTTGCTCGCGATATTGGCAAACGCATTACTGTAAACTATATGATGGCGAAAGATTCTGTTAAGAAAAGAATTTCCGGAAAATCAGTTAGTGGCATGTCTTTTACTGAATTTACCTATCAATTAATCCAGGGATATGACTTTTATCATTTACATAAAACTCACAACTGTTTGTTACAACTGGGAGGATCAGACCAATGGGGAAATATTACTACAGGTACAGAGCTGGTAAAGAGAATAAATTCTGATACAGAAACCAGAGTTTATGCTATGACATGTCCTTTGATAACAAAAGCAGATGGATCTAAATTTGGAAAATCTGAAGGAGAAAACATTTGGTTAGATGCTGATAAAACATCTGTATATAAATTCTATCAATTTTGGCTAAATACTTCCGATGAAGATGCCGAAAAGTACATTAAGATATTTACCTTTTTGGATAAAGAAACTATCAATAAACTAACAGAAGAGCATAAAAAAGCATCGCATACAAGGGTATTGCAAAAACGATTAGCAGAGGAAGTCACTGTTTTTGTTCATTCAGAAGAAGCATTGGAAAAAGCAGTAACTGCTTCAAGAATTTTATTTGGAAAGTCTGTTGCAGGAGATTTAAAAAATTTAGATGAGCAAACATTTTTAGATGTATTTAAGGGGATTCCTCAGGCAACAATTTCTAAAAAATACCTTACTTCCGGATTGGGTATGATAGCAGCATTATCGGCTGAAACTCAATTTTTAAAATCGAATGGAGATGCACGCAGAGCATTAAAAGAAAATTCTATTTCCGTAAATAAAGAAAAGGTAAAAGAAGACTATATGATTACAAATTCAGATTTAATTGCCGGCAGGTATGTGCTGTTACAAAGAGGAAGAAAAAGTTATTTCTTATTGAACGTTGAATAATTAAGAAGCAATTTTTATATCAAAAATTAAGGGACATCGCTTACAATTGATTCCTTTTTTCTTATATTTATTGCAGCACTTGTTTTTAGGCTCTTTACAAGCACCTAAGCAGGTATTACTACAGGCAGGTTTACTATATAAAGATTTGACTGATTCTATTTTAGAAACATAAAAAACTATCATTCCTGAAAAAAAATTATATAGCAAATATATTAATATTATTTAGAATAAATAAAAATAATAGCTAACCTTTATAATAATTATTAAAAAATCTTAAACGTTTTAAGCTTATTTTTTACATTCGCAATAAATATAACACTTTAACTTTATGAAAGTTTTTACAAAAATTTAATAATTAACAGACTAAGGATATCTAATTTAACAGACAAATTATTTAAAATAAGCAATCATGAAAAAATCGATTTTATTAATTGTAGTATCAGTATATATGTCATTGTTTTCTACAGAAACATTTGCACAGAAATTCCCGGAGTTGGATAAAAGTCCAATGGATGTAGCTACATTCCCGAGTAGTTACAGAGTATCAGACAAGTTAGTTAAAGTAGTTTACAGTCGTCCTCAGTTAAAAGGAAGATTGTTATCAAAATTAGCTCCCAATGGAAAAATCTGGAGAACAGGAGCAAATGAAGCTGCTGAAATTACGTTTTATAAGAACGTTATATTCGGGGGAAAATCAGTAAAAGCAGGAACATATACATTATTTACAATTCCCGGAGATAATGAATGGACTGTAATTTTAAGCACTGCTAAAAATGTTTGGGGAGCTTATTTTTATAATAAAAACGAAGATGCAGTAAGAGTTACCGGAAAAGTTTCTAAAGCTGAATCTCCTGTTGAAGCTTTTGCCATCGCTTTTGGAAAAGATAAAACAATGTATCTGGGATGGGGAAATACCGTTGTAAGCTTACCTATCCAATAGGTTAAATCTTACAGTTTTTAATATTCGGGAGAAACTACAAACTTTTGTGTTTTCATTTTTTATGCTTTTTTAGATTGTCTGCTTACCAGAAATACTCCTAAAAATACCAACAAACAGCTCACAATTTTAATAAAGCTAATATCTTGTTTATATTGTTCATATCCTAACCAATATGCATAAATGCTAACCATGATAAAACTAATTGTCGGTTGCAAGTAGATATAACTTCCGTTTACTGAAGGAGAAACATTATTTAAGGCATAAATATTAAATAAATAAGCTAAAAAAGTGGTTCCTATAACTACAAAGGCTACAGTTAAATAGGTATGTAAGGTAAAATCCTTATAATTGGTGTTTATCCCGTCCCCTATCCCAAAGGGAAACATAAAAACAAAACCAAAAAGGAAAACCCAGCTCACAACAGTAATAGTATCGTATTTAGTCATCAATGGTTTCATCAAAACCAAATACAAACCATAAGAACAGGCATTAATAAAAATAAAAAAGTTTCCCAGAAAGGAACTAGTTCCTTCTGCTGAATCACCTGCAGAGATTAACAGAAGAGCTCCGATAGCACCAATAGTTACTCCTATAATTTTATTAGAAGTGATTTTCTCTTTTAAAAGAAAAAAACTAAAGACCAATACCAAAATCGGCACTGTAGTAATAATAATAGAAGCATCTATAGGAGAAGTTAAGTTTAAACCATGGAAGAATAATAACTGATTTGCGGTAACGCCTGTCAATCCACAAATTAACAATCGATTCATATCTTTTTTTGCTACTCTCTCTTTGATAAAAATTTTCAATACCCAAAATAAAATTCCTGCTCCTGTAATTCGTAAGAAAACGAAAGCAGATGCTCCTATTTTATGAGGCATAATTCCTTTAGCTATAATATGATTTGCTCCATAAATAATATTAGCCCCTAAAAGAGCTAAATGAGCTTTTAAAATTTTAGTATTCACTATTTTTAGTTTTCTCCTGCAAAGGACAACATTTTCAGGCAATCAGCAGAAAGAAAAATAAAGATTTACACTTTTTTTATATTTGTTTAATTTTTACTTCTTTAAAATATGTAAAAGAGTCTCATAAGGTACTTCCCTTTCTCTATAAATCTCTTTATTATATCTTAAATTTCCTTTTCACTTACTAACTAGAGTTGTAAATTTGCATTTTCAAATCATGTCATTTACGAAGCAAATTTACTTTGCTGTGATAATTATCTTTCAATAGATTAACACGTCATCTTAATTTTCTCGTACTGACAACCAATAAAAATAATGCAGTACAATCATCAGGAAATAGAAAAAAAATGGCAAGAATATTGGGCAAAAAACCAAACATTCAAAGCTGATAATTACTCTGAAAAACCTAAATATTACGTGTTAGATATGTTTCCCTATCCTTCAGGATCAGGCTTACATGTTGGTCATCCTTTAGGATATATAGCAAGTGATATTTATGCACGCTATAAGCGCCATAAGGGATTCAACGTATTGCATCCCCAAGGATATGATAGCTTCGGATTACCCGCAGAACAATATGCAATTCAAACAGGTCAACACCCTGCTGTTACTACAGAAGCAAATATTAAAACTTATCGTAGACAGCTAGATAAAATCGGATTTTCATTCGACTGGTCTCGTGAAGTTCGTACATCGAATCCGGAATATTATAAATGGACACAGTGGATTTTTATTCAACTGTTTGAATCGTATTATTGTAAAGATTCTGATAAAGCAAGAACTATCTCTGAATTAAAAGAAATTTTCGCTCAAGAAGGAAATACCCGGACTAATGCAGCCTGCAATAAGGATGTAAAAAAAATTTCTGCAGAAGACTGGAATAATTTTTCAGACACAGAAAAACAAAAAATATTATTACAATACCGGTTAGCTTATTTATCAGATACTGAAGTAAACTGGTGTCCTGCTTTGGGAACCGTATTGGCCAATGATGAAATTGTAAACGGTGTTTCAGAGCGTGGCGGTCATCCAATAATTCGCAAAAAAATGATGCAATGGTCTATCCGAATTACTGCTTACGCACAACGATTATTAGATGACCTAAACACAATCGATTGGCCAAAACCTTTAAAAGACAGTCAAACAAGTTGGATTGGACGTTCACAAGGAGCCATGGTTTCTTTCGATATTGATAACCATAATGATACTGTTGAAGTGTTCACTACGCGTCCCGATACTATTTATGGAGTAAGTTTTATGACTTTAGCTCCAGAACACAATTTGGTAGCTAAAATAACCACCAATACTCAAAAAGCAGAAGTTGAAGCTTATGTTGAGGCAACTGCAAAACGTTCAGAGCGTGATCGTTTAGCAGATGTGAAAACCATTTCAGGAGTATTTACAGGAGCTTATGCTTTACATCCATTTACCCGAGAACAAGTTCCGGTTTGGATTAGTGATTATGTATTGGTAAGCTACGGAACGGGAGCCGTAATGGCAGTCCCATGTGGAGATCAACGTGATTATAATTTTGCAAATCATTTCGGATTAGAAATTCCAAATATTTTTGAGGGTGCAGATATTTCTGAGAAAGCATTTACCGATAAAGAAAAAGCAGTAATTACAAATTCTGGTTTCTTAAACGGATTGTCGCATAAAAAAGCCATGAAAACTGTAATTTACGAAATGCAACAACGTGGTTTCGGATTTGGAAAAATAAACTATCGTTTACGCGATGCAGTGTTCAGTCGTCAACGTTATTGGGGAGAGCCATTCCCGGTGTATTACAAAGACGGAATGCCACAAATGATAGCAACTGAACATTTACCAGTTGAGTTACCAGAGATAGAAAAATATCTGCCAACAGAAGATGGAAAACCGCCATTAGGGAATTCGGCTAAATGGGCTTGGTCTACTGAAACCAATTCCGTAGTAACAAACGATAAGATTGATAACAGAACGGTATTCCCCCTAGAATTAAATACTATGCCGGGGTGGGCAGGAAGTTCCTGGTACTTCAACCGTTATATGGACGCTGAAAATGATGATATGTTTGTAAGCAAAGAAGCGGTTGATTATTGGAAAGAAGTAGATTTATATATTGGAGGTTCTGAACACGCTGCAGGACACTTGCTATATGCTCGTTTTTGGCAAAAATTCTTATTTGATAAAAAGTTACTACCGGTAGATGAGTTTGCTAAAAAGCTCATCAATCAAGGGATGATTTTAGGAACTTCAGCTATTGTTTATAGAGTTTCCGGAACCAATAAATATGTTTCTTCAGGATTAAAAAATCAATATGTAACTGAGAGATTACGTGTTGATGTAAAGTTGGTTAATTCCTCTGACGAATTAAATGTTGAGGAATTTAAAAAATGGCAACCTCAGTTTGCTGATGCTGAATTTGAACTGGAAGGCGGGAAATATATTGTAGCCCGGGAAGCAGAAAAGATGTCGAAATCAAAGTATAACGTAGTGAATCCGGACGATATTTGCCAAGAATACGGAGCAGATAGTTTACGTTTATTCGAGATGTTTTTAGGCCCGTTAGAGCAATTTAAACCTTGGAAAACCTCAGGAATTTCGGGTGTGCATTCCTTCTTAAGGAAATTATGGAAGTTATTCCACTCAGGAGAAAATTTTGAAGTTTCAGAAGGAGATCCAACAAAGGAGAATTTAAAGACATTACATAAAACCATTAAAAAAGTAGAGGAGAGTATTGAGAGTTTCTCATTTAATACTTCGGTTTCCAGCTTTATGATTGCTGTAAATGAATTGACTGCTCAAAAATGTAATAATAAAATCATTTTAGAGAAGTTATTAATCTTAATTTCTCCATATGCACCTCATATTACAGAGGAATTATGGAGTAAGTCAGGAAATAAGAAATCAATTGCTTTTGCAGTTTTCCCTGAATTTGAAGAAAAATATTTAGTAGATTCTGAAAAAGAATACCCAATTTCTTTCAATGGAAAAATGCGTTTTAAATTGAATTTATCATTATGCATGACTAAAGAAGAAATTGAGAAAGCAGTAATGAATCACGAAAAAACACAGCAACACTTACAGGGATGTACGCCTAAAAAAGTAATTATTATTCCTGAAAAAATTATTAATATTGTAACTTAGCGATATAATACTGTAAAAGTTATAATGAACATAATCTCTTTGCAATAAATATCTTCAGTAATAATCTCTGAAGCCGGGAATTTTGCAACTGCCTCATACATTTACAATTTTAGTGTTTTTAAGTGATTTTCTAATTTTGATAAAAAGCAAGACGAAATTAAAATTTCATTTTTAAATTAAAGTTTAACACTCTGCCAGTTAAAAAGTTAGGAATTCCAAACTGTCTTTTGCTAAAAACATCACGAACCCAAGTATTTGTAATAGAATTTTGAATATCGAACATGTTAAAAAGCTCTAAACCGGCAGTCAATTCTTTAAAATTAGTTAAAAAGCCATTAGTTACTTTTTTATTAACATCAACAAAAACATAAGAAACTCCAAGATCAGCACGTCTATAATCACGTAAGCGATTTCTAAACTCATAAACATCTGCATATGCAGGTGCTCCGCCAGGTACTCCCGTATTATAAATTAAATTCAAATATACTTTTAAATCAGGTAGATCCGGGACATAGTCTTGAAATAAAATTCCTAATTTAATACGCTGATCCGTTGGTCTGCCAATATATCCCCGGTTGTCTGTATTCTCTTCTGCCTTTAAAAAGCCTAAGCTTACCCAGCTATCACTACCAGGAACAAATTCGCCGTTTAATCGTATATCTAATCCATATGCAAAAGCTTTTGTTACATTATCTGCTTTATAACGAATACGAACATTGTCTATAGAGTAAGCATTGACGTCACTTAACCCTTTATAATACATCTCTGTAGTTAGTTTAAAAGGTCTTTCCCATAATATAAAGCTATAATCATTCCCTAATACGGCATGTATTGATTTTTGAGCTTTAACTTCCGGGTTGAGCTGACCATCAGAATTCCTTAACTCTCTGTAAAAAGGAGGTTGGGAATAGAATCCGCCAGAAAGCCTGAACAACATATCACTTTTCCAATCCGGCTTGATAGCGAATTGTACTCTGGGGCTTACAATTGTATGGCTTGAGGATGTATCTTTTGAATTTACCGACCAGTATTGTGTTCTTATTCCGGTGTTAAACCATATCTCATTATCATTCCAAAAAGTTTTTCTGCTAAATTGTACAAACCCGGAGATTCTGTTAATATCTACTTCGTTTTCTGCTCTTACCTTTTGAAAAGGTTCTATAGGACCCGCGAAAGGTTTATAGGGTTGTTCATTTTTAATTATAGTTACCGGAGGACGAACAGAGAAGCCTACGCTATCAATAACTTCCCACTCGCGAATACGATCTTTAATATTTTCGGTTTGATATTTAATCCCAATTCTCCATTCATTATTGTTTTTTTTGAGGATAGCTCTTATTTGAGCATTAGTAATTAACGCATCTAAATTATTTCGGGCGTGGTTTATTTGAGAACCGATTCCTTGCGAAAAATCAACTTCTCCAAAATTTTCATCACCAATATTGGTATTTACCTCCCCTAACCGATAAGTTGCAGCAATATCAAAATGCTCTTCTTCCTGTGTATTAAAAGATGTCAGTGTACTTGTTAGTTTTAAATTTTCTGTAACATTATAATTCACAGAAACAGCTCCGAAAAGAGTTTGAAAAGCATCTTTTTCTTGCCCCCGATAAGAGACATTAAGTTCAACGGGATTGGCTATAGTGCCAAAACGAGTAGATCTTCTTATAGGTTTATAGTCATAATTGTTCAGAGAAAAGTTACCTAGAAAGTTAATGGCTAATTTCTCATTCAAATCATAAGTGAGAAATGTCTGAACATCGGTGAAATTAGGTTTAAAATTTACCTCAGTTTGTCTGGAATTAACAAGTAAATTGTTATCTCTATAACGAATTCCTAAGATTGTACTTAGCTTTTTATTAAAGAAAGTATTTTCTATTGTTGCACCGGCTCTAAGTAAACTAAGGTCGATTTGTGTTTGAAATTTTTTTGGTTTTCTGTAAGTAATATCCAAAACAGAGGAAAGTTTATCTCCATATTTGGCTTGAAAACCCCCTGCTGAGAAATCTATATTCTGTACAAGATGAGTATTGATGAAACTCAATCCTTCTTGTTGTCCGGAACGAATTAAAAAGGATCTGTAGATTTCAATTCCATTAACATATACCAGGTTTTCATCAAAATTACCGCCTCTTACATTATATTGGGTACTCAGCTCATTATTATTACTTACTCCGGGTAGGGTCATTAATACTGTTTCAACTCCGGCATTTGCCCCTACAACAGTCTTCACAGTTTTAATATCAAGTTTTGTAATTCCCTGAACTTCCTTTTTTCTGTTTTTAAGAATTACCTCCTCTAAATTTTCGTTTCTTATAATTAATAAAGGAGAATAGTTGATAGTTCTTTTACCTCTTGTAGTAAGTTTTTTAGTGATGGTTTTATAAGAAACATGAGAAAAAGTTATGAGAACAGTTTTATTAACGGGGATTTGAAATTCATAATTACCATTGCTATCAGTAGTAGTTCCTTCTCCTAAACAGGAGATAGCAACTCCTTCGACAGGATTATTAAGTTTATTGGTCACCTTTCCCTTAATAGTCGACATTTTTTGTCCAAATATTAATACAGGGAGCAATAGGGTAAATAATAATTTTTTCAAAATGATGTATTATTTACGGTAAAACGTTGAAGAAAGCGTTTCAGTATTGCCAACCCTATCTAAAACTACAATGTTAAAAATATGCTTGCTTCCAACCAATTTTTTATCGGAAAAATCATAGGTCAGAATTCCTTTTCTGTGATTATATTCCATTAAAATCCATTCATTATCAATAGTGGCACTAAAGTTTTTTATTCCGGAATCAGCATCTTTAATTTTTACCTTTAATGTTTTATTTTTAGAAATCCATTTACCATCAATAAAATTAACTATTGTAATCTCAGGGGCTATAGAATCCAGTTTTAAGCGATAACTCCCTAATGACTTTTGAGTTGTATATACCTTATTAGTTTTCTTTTTGGTCAATACATATTTTGGATATTTTTTCCTGGTAACATTAGAAATATAAACTTGTTGCTTTTCTTTTGAATTTAAATGTGAGGTATTAAATGTTAATGTGAATTTTTTATCAAGTGGCATAGTGGGTTCATGAATTTTTGCAATTTCATCATTTACAGAAAAATCTAAATAACAATCCTCATAAAACGTATTTTTAGGAAAAGCTACACTAACTCCTTTTTGTTGAAATTTATTAAAATCCGCAGCTATCACTTTATAAGCAGTAGTATCTTTTTTTATAACCATTTCATTACCCGGCACACCTTTTACAGGGATTCTTAATACAGATGTATTTCCGTTAAAATCTTTAGCAATTATTTCTACATTATAATTTTCGCCTGTTTGAATCTGTATTTTACCTTCATTGATTAAGTCTTTATACAAGCTCAATTTGTTTTTTTTAACACGATATGTTTTTTGAAAACGCTTTCTGTAATTAGCATAATGCTCGTAGTCAATTAATAAATTAATGTATTTACTTTCTTCAAAAGAAAAAGTTTCAACATCATGATAATAAACCCTTTCCCCGTTTACATTCATTTCTAAACTATAAATTCCATTTTTATTCAACTTTCCATTCTGTCTGTCAAAAACATTAATTCCTAAACCAATAACTCCACTGGCTATAAAGCGTTCAGCGATATAGTTGCCGTCAGCTAATTTTTTAATTGGAACAATCGTTTTTTGATACGAATTATTTATTCTCGAACTATCATCTAAAGGAAACACCATCAATTCTTCTATAACAGGCTTCCTTGTATCTTCCAGTGATACCCCAAAATACATTGGATTAATAATGTTACTTGTTTTAGAATCTCTAACTTCATAATGCAAATGCGGACCAACAGAGCTTCCGGTATCTCCGGAATATCCAATAATCTCTCCTTTTTTTATAGAAAATTGTTTGGAATCCGGAAATAAATTACCTGTGTAATAACTTTTTTTACTATACTGAATTTGCTTTACATACTCTTGAGTTGCAGGAGCAAATTTTTGTAAATGAGCAAATACCGTTGTAAAACCGTTTGGGTGTTTTAAGTATAAAGCTTTTCCAAATCCATATTGAGCTACTTTAATCCGATATACATACCCATCTGCAGGAGCTAAAACCGGAACTCCTTCTTTCTGTTGCGTTTTAATGTCGATACCGGAATGAAAATGATTATTTCTCAGCTCCCCAAAAGTACCGGCAAGAACAATTGGAATGTTGATTGGTCTGGCAAAATCATCTTCCGGATATTCCTTCTGAGAAAAACCGGTATAAATATTCAATAGTAAAAAAAATGGGTAAAAATATTTCAAGACTTATTTAATTTTTTGGCGAAGCTACTAAAATTATATCAGAAATAGATATTGCTGTAAACGAATAAAACAGGATAAATTTATCACACTATAAATATAATATTATTAATAATTGTTGAGAAATTGCCCCGGTCATAGATGTTTATAATATTATTTTCAGCTATCTGCCTTTGCCGGATAATGCTTTCCATATTTCAATAATGATAAAATTTTCAAGTATCTCCGTTAACGATTTGATTTTGATTTTCATAATAATGAACACAACTCTTGTTCACTTTCTTTGCTAATAAGTATGATAATAAAAGATGTTGGTTTTTATCATAATTTTGATGTAACTAAGTTAAAAAAACTCTTTTTTAATTTGATTTCCAGAAAACTATGCCTATCAGTTTTGAACGATTAAAATGATAAATAAAATATTACTTTTGTGTTTGTAAAATTTTAAAACATGAAAGCCGGAATTGTAGGATTACCAAACGTAGGAAAATCAACATTATTCAATTGTTTATCAAATGCAAAAGCACAAAGTGCAAACTTTCCGTTTTGTACTATAGAACCTAATTTAGGAGTTGTTAATGTACCCGATATCAGGTTAGAAAAACTGGAGGAATTAGTAAATCCGGAAAAAGTAATTCCTGCAACTGTTGAGATTGTTGACATTGCAGGTTTAGTACGAGGAGCAAGCAAAGGAGAAGGCTTAGGAAATCAATTTTTAGCAAGTATCAGAGAAACAGATGCTGTTTTACACGTATTACGTTGTTTTGATAATGATAATATTGTGCATGTTGATGGTTCCGTAAATCCTGTCAGAGATAAGGAAATAATCGATATTGAATTACAACTTAAAGATTTGGAAGCCGTAGAGAAGCGTTTAGAAAAAGTAAATAGAACCGCTAAAACCGGCAATAAAGAAGCACAAACTGAATCAGTATTATTAGAGCAGATTCGTGAAGCTCTTATGGAAGGAAAATCTATAAGAACAATAGAGTTTACTGAAAAAGAAGAAGAATTAGTAAAATCAATGCAGTTTATTACAGAAAAACCGGTATTATACGTATGTAATGTCGATGAGTCCTCTGCAAAAGACGGGAATGCTTATGTAGAAGAAGTAAAAAAAATAATAAAAGATGAGGGTGCTGAAATTATTATGTTAGCAGTAGCTACAGAAGCAGATATTGCCGAATTAGAAGATTATGAAGAGCGTCAAATATTTTTAGCAGATATAGGTTTAGAAGAATCCGGAGTTGCTCGTTTAATTCGTTCAGTCTATACTTTACTGGATTTACAAACCTATTTTACAGCAGGTAAAAAAGAAGTTCGTGCCTGGACAATTCCTGTTGGAGCAAAAGCATCACAGGCAGCAGGAATTATTCACACAGATTTTGAGAAAGGATTTATTAAAGCTGAAACTATCAGCTACACTGATTATGTCAACTATGGCAGTGAGGCTAAAGTGAAAGAGGCCGGAAAAATGAGGATAGAAGGTAAAGAATATGTAGTTATCGATGGAGATGTAATGTATTTTAAGTTTAACCTATAAAATATCATAATTCTGAAAAGATATTATTTTAGAGTTCAAAATCTTCATATTCTAAGTTTCTTTTTGTATTTTTTAATCATAAATATTCAATCATGAAAATAGAAAAATCAACCTTTCAATTTTTAACTACTTTAGCAAAGAATAACAATAGAGATTGGTTTACAAAACATAAAACAAAATTTACCACTATACAAAATGAAGTAAAGCAGTTTTATAAAAGCGTCCGGGAAGATCTTGAAAAGCATGATGAAATTGAGAAGCATAAGTTTTTCAGAATTTACAGAGACGTTCGTTTTTCTAAAGACAAAACACCCTATAAAACTCATTTTTCAGGATCCTATTCAAGAAAAGGGAAGCATTTACGAGGTGGCTATTATTTACAAATGAGTTCTAAAAAAAGTTTTTTAGCAGGTGGCTTTTGGGAGCCCGATAAGGAGGATTTGTTTAGAATCAGAAAAGAGCTGGAAACAGATGCTTCAGAATTTAAAAAAGTTATTAATGAACCTCATTTTATAAAGTATTTTGGGAATATATTACAAGGTGATGAATTGAAAACAGCTCCTAAGGGTTTTGATAAAACCCACCCGGATATTAACCTGATTCGAAAAAAAGATTATATAGCAGTTAGAAATTTTACAGATAAAGAAGTTTTATCCTCTACCTTTTTAAAAGAAATAGATGCTTCATACAGAGCATTACGGTCGTTTTTTAATTTAATGAGTTTAATCTTAACAACTAATCTAAATGGAGAGAGTTTATTAGAATAGATTCTCCGGTTTCTTTTCTTAAAAGGATGATTTCAGACAGACAGTCTTATTTAATTTTATATTAGCCTGAATTCAGTCGAAAAAACAAACAATACCAAAATTCAATTAAGAAAATGGTATCAGAAATCATATTTTATATAGTTATGTTTTCTTATAATAATGAAAATAAAAGCATTTAAAGTTTTCAGTACTGTAATACTAATAATTGTCCTGATTTTAATATTGTTTCTATAACAAACCCTTAAACATAACATATCGGAATAATCCACTCTATAAAAAACAAAAGCTTCATTATTCAGGTTTAAGCAAAATCAGGGAAACGGCTAAAAATCAGTATTTTTTTAACCCTGAAGCAATCTTAATTATAACTGATTACTGACATTTAATTTTTTAATATAATGTAACAAATATTTTTCCTACTTTAGCCCCCCTTTAAAAGAGAGTAATGATTACACAGATTAGAGGAAAACTAGTAGAAAGAAGCCCTACATATGTAGTTGTTGATTGCAATGGCATAGGATATACACTTCATATATCACTAAATACATTCTCCTCACTTCCCAAAGATGAAAAAGTAAAATTATATACCTACCTGTCCATACGAGAAGACTCACATACATTATATGGTTTTATAAATAAAGCAGAACGGGAAATATTTAAACTGTTAATTTCTGTTTCAGGTGTTGGTCCGAGTGTCGCCAGGACAATGGTATCCTCAATGACAGCCGAAGAAATACAACAAGCTATTGCTTCGGAAAACGTAGGATTAATACAATCAATAAAAGGAATCGGAGCCAAAACAGCTCAGAGAGTAATCATTGATTTGAAGCAAAAAATATTAAAGACATTTGACATTGATGAAGTTTCTGCAGTAGAAAACAATACAAATAAAGAAGAAGCGTTATCTGCATTAGATATTCTTGGTTTTGCAAGGAAGCGAACAGACAAAGTAGTCAGTAATATTTTAAAAGAATTGCCATCAGCTGATGTAGAAGAGCTAATTAAAAAGGCACTAAAAATTTTGTAAAAAAGTTGAGAGAAAAATTTCGTAATAATTGTTTAACAACACTTATGCTTGTGATAAGTGTTGTTTTATTTGCTCAAAAAACAACAAAAAAAGATACTATAATCCCTCTAAAGTACAATTTTAAATTCAATCAAAAAGCACATCTTTTTCTTAATAATCCTGTATCAACTCAAATTGCCTACGACAAATCCATTAACAAGTTTGTAATCGTAGAAAAAATAGGAGATTACTTAATAGGATTCCCCATTTACCTTACCCCGAAAGAATACGATAAATACAAACTAGAAAATGATATTAAAACATATTTCAGAGAAAAAGTTGATGCCGCCAATCCAAATAAAAAAGGAAATAAAGCACGTAAAAATTTATTGCCAAAATATTATGTAAATTCGAAATTCTTTGAATCTGTTTTTGGAGGAACCGAAGTAGAAGTAATCCCTTCCGGACAAGTCAGTGTTAAATTAGGTGGAGTTTATCAAAATACAGAAAACCCACAAATATCCGTAGAAAACCAAAGTAGCTTTACATTTGATTTCGATCAGCAAATTAGTGCCGGTTTACAAGCTAAAGTTGGAAAAAGATTAAAAGTTACTGCAAACTACGATACTCAATCCACATTTGATTTTCAAAACATTATAAAATTAGAATATACACCCACTGAAGATGACATTATTCAGAAAATAGATGCCGGAAATGTTAACTTACCAATAAAGAATTCTTTAATTAACGGAGCCCAGGCATTGTTTGGTGTTCGTGCTGATTTTCAATTTGGAAAAACAACGATTAGAACAGCTTTCTCTCAGCAAAATTCCCAATCGAAAACAGTAGTTGCTCAAGGAGGAGGCGTTATTGAAAGTTTTGAATTAAGAGCTACCGATTATGATAACGATCGCCATTTTTTCTTAGGACAGTTTTTCAGAGAAAATTATGAAAATGCCTTAAAAAACTACCCTTTAATTAATAGCTTGGTTAATATTAACAGAGTTGAAGTCTGGATTACTAACAGGAATCAGAATGTAGAAGATTTTAGAAGTATCATTGCATTTGCCGATTTAGGAGAATCAAAACCCGGTAATTTAGTTAGTGCCAGTTTTACTTCAGGGATTGCTCAGGAAAATTATGTTGACATCACTGATAATCCTTTTTTTATTACCCGGAGAGAAAATGGATCTTCAACAAATAAAATATTACCTTATAATGCTGTTAACGATTTGAATGATTTATTGGTAAATAACGGAGGAATAAGAAGTGTCTCAACCATAAATACAACAATCCCTTCGCAAATGATTCAAGGAAGAGATTACTCATATTTACAAAACGCAAAACGATTACAAACAAGTGAATATACTCTGCATCCGCAATTAGGATTTATCTCTTTAAACAGGCGATTAAATGATGGAGAAGTTTTAGCCGTTGCCTACGAATATACTGTGGTAGGAGCACAACAAAATGGAAATCCGGTAAATGAGACTATTTTTAAGGTAGGTGAATTTTCTAATGATGGTATTAATGCTCCTTCCAATATTGTTGTAAAATTATTGCGCAGTGAAATTTTAAGAACCCGGAGAGAAACAGCATCCAGTATTTTTGAATCATTTCCTACCTGGCGATTAATGATGAAAAATGTTTATGCTCTGGGAGCAATTCCGTTGAACCAGGATGGCTTTCGCTTCGAACTGTTGTATAGAGATGATAAAACAGGAATACTTCAAAACACACTACAGGATGCCGAAGATGAAACACTCCATAACCGAACATTATTAAACCTGTTTGAAATTGATAAATTAGATCAAAGTCAATTTAAAACAGATAATGGAGATGGTTTTTTTGATTATATAGAAGGAATAACGGTAAATTCTACCAGAGGATTGATTTATTTCCCTGCACCGGAACCCTTTGGAGAGTTCTTAACACAAGACCCTGATGATTCAGGACCACTAAGTGCAATTATTTCTAACGAAGATGACCAAAGAAAGTTTGTTTTTGATGAACTATACCTGACAACAAAAGTTCAGGCAAAGAATGAGTATCAAAACTTAGATAAATTTTTCTTAAAAGGATACTATAAATCTGAAACAAGCAGAGGTATTTCACTGGGAGCTTTCAATATTCCGCGTAACTCCGTTAGAGTTACCGCAGGAGGGAGAGCCTTAGTAGAAGGGGTAGATTACGTAGTAGATTATCAGTTGGGCAGAGTACAAATATTAGACCCGGGTTTAGAGGCTTCAGGTATTCCTGTCAATGCATCTCTAGAAAACAACACATTTTTTAATCAGCAGCGAAAAACATTTTTAGGAATCGATATTGAACATGAATTTAATGAGAATTTTATTCTTGGGAGTACGTTTTTAAATGTTACAGAACGCCCTGTAACCCCAAAAGTTAATTTCGGAGCAGAACCTATAGATAATATCATGTTGGGTTTAAACCTTGATTTTTCGTCTGAGGTTCCTTATTTAACCAAATTGGCAAATAAATTGCCATTTGTGGAGACAGATGCTCCGTCAAACTTATCAGTAAGAACAGACATGGCATACTTACTGCCAGGTTCACCTGACGGGATTGATGTAAATGGCGCAGCAACATCATATTTAGATGATTTTGAAGCAACACAAATCCCTATTAATTTAACATCAGCCCGACAGTGGGTGCTAGCAAGTACACCTATCGGAGATGGATTTAGTGATCCGTTTAACGGTCAGTCACAAGGATTAAATTATAACTATGAAAGAGCAAAACTGGCATGGTACAGTATTGATCAGTTATTCTATTCTAACAGTAATAACAGACCCTCAAACATTAATGATATTGAATTATCCAGAAATGAGATAAGGCAGATTAGCTTCTCTGAACTATTTCCGAATACCGATTTAGATATTACTCAGTTAAATTTAGTTAGAACTTTAGATTTAGCATACTATCCCAACGAAAGAGGTCCCTATAACTTCAATCAAGATATAGGAAATCCGGAAGATAAATGGGGAGGCATTATGAGAGCACTAACAACCACCAATAATTTTGAGCAAGCAAATGTAGAATACATACAGTTCTGGCTGATGGATCCATATGAAGGATATTCAATAGCAACAGAAGAAGGATTGCCTCCGGGATTCGATCCTCAAAGTCCGGTAAATCAGGGAAAATTACTCCTAAATCTCGGAAGTATCTCAGAGGATATTTTAAGAGATTCCCGAAAGCAATTTGAAAATGGATTACCTACAACGCAAAATCAAGTAAATTTTACTCCAACGATTTGGGGAAAAGTACCCTTAAACCCTTCCATTTTATACGCATTTAGTGCAGACCCTGACGAAAGATTGCAACAGGATATTGGTTTGGATGGATTAAATGATACTGAAGAATTATTGAAAATACAACAAAATTTAGGAATAAGCGAGAACGCTGCTAAAAGTATTTTTGATGAAAATGACCCTGCAGGAGATAATTTTCAATTTTTTAGGGGAAGTGAATTAGATTCTTCAAACGCATCAATTCTTACACGCTATAAAAATTATAACGGAACAGAGGGAAACTCTCCGACAATCGATCAGTCGGATGAAAATTTCCCTACATCATCTTCAACCTATCCGGATGTAGAAGATTTAAACAGAGATCAAACTATGGATGCCGTAAGTGCATATTTTGAATATGAGGTATCACTTAAAAAAAATGATTTGGTGCAGGGATCTAATTTTATTGTTGATGTAAAATCAGAACCGGTTTCATTGCCAAACGGACAAACCAGAAGTACTACATGGTATCAGTTTAGAATCCCGGTTCGAACCGGATTCTCTCAGGCTGTAGGAGGAATCACAGATTTTAATAGTATTCGTTTCATGAGAATGTACTTGACAGAATTTAGAATTCCTGTTGTACTCCGTTTTGCAGAATTAGAATTAGTACGTGGAGATTGGAGACGTTATACAAGAAATTTTAATGATGCTTCGATTGATTTAACACAGCAAGAGTTAAACAATTTTGAAGTTGGGGTAGTAAGTATTGAACAAAACGATGATCGATATGAACTACCTCCGGGAATTCCAAGAGAGCAACTGCAGGGAACGAACAGGGTGCAGCGGCAAAACGAACAATCATCAACAATAACAGTTACCGATTTAGAACCTAACCGCACCAGATCAATATTTAAAAATATTAGTATCGACTTACGCAGATATAAAAACTTACGTATGTTCTTACATGCAGAGGGCCTTCCGGAAAAAGTAGTTACAGATGATGATATAGTTGCCGTTATTCGATTAGGAACCGACTTAAATGATAATTATTACGAGATAGAAAAGTCATTAAAATTATCAAGATCCGGTGCCTCCTCATTGGATGTTTGGCCCAAAGAAAACAATTTAGATATATTATTAAGTAAATTATCTGATTTGAAATTACGAAGAGATGGTATGTCTGAGGACTCAATCCGCCCCTTTCCTGAAAATGGAGAAGAAATTAATGATTTAATAATCAGAGTGAAAGGGAATCCAACCTTAGCACAAATTAGAACAGTAATGTTGGGGGTTAAAAATAACGCTGCAAATGATAGAAGTGCAGAAGTTTGGTTTAACGAATTAAGAGCTGTCGGATTCGATAATAAAGGAGGGTGGGCAGCTGTGCTAAATGCAGATGCAAATTTTGCTGATATTGCCGATGTAAATTTAGCAGGGAGTATTTCTACAATAGGTTTTGGAAGTGTTGATCAAAGAGTGCAAGAAAGAAGTTTAGAGGAAAATAAGCAGTACAGCGTTGCTGCCAATGTTCGGTTAGGCAAAATGATGCCTGAAAACTGGAATATGCAAGTGCCAATGAGTTATAGCTACGGGGAACAATTTACAGACCCTAAATTCGATCCGCAATATCAAGATGTAGAATTAGCCGATGCTATTGATTCCGGATCTGATCAGGTAAAAAGAAACGCCGGAAATGCACAAGATTATACAAAAAGAAAAAGTATCAGTTTTATTAATGTAAAAAAGAACAGAAACCCGAAAAGCAGTAAAAAACCTAAATTCTACAATGTAGAAAATTTTTCTATATCCTATTCATTTAATGAAGAGTTTCATAAGGATTATAATATTGAACGCTTTGTGAATCAAAATTTAATGGCAGGAGCGAATTATAATTTTAATTTTACTCCGTTTTCCATTGAGCCTTTTAAAAAAACAGAAAAAATTAAGGGTAAACACTGGGGGTTTATTAAAGATTTGAACTTCAATCCGTCTCCTAAATTGTTGTCAATAAATTCCAGGATTAATAGAAATTATAGCTTACAACAATCCAGAAATTTAATTGAAGGGTTAGGATTAACAAAGCAGCCTGACCTTATTCAGCGTAGATTTTTATTTGACTGGGATTATACGATTGGTTTCGATTTAACGCGGTCATTACAGTTAAATCTTAATGCAACAAACAGTTATATATACGATAGCTTTGGCGATGATGAGCAACTAGATATTTTTGATAAGTTATTTATCTTCGGCAGACGTAATCAATACCATCAAACACTAAATGCTACTTATAAATTACCGGTTAATAAACTACCTTTCTTAAACTTTATTAATTCAGATTATGGATATACTGCCAATTTCGACTGGCAAGCTTCTTCACAAAGTACAATTACGGAGACTGATGCAGACGGAAATATGTTTGATATTAGTATAGAAGACAGAATAGGAAACATGATTCAAAACTCAAATAAGCATATTATTAATGCAACCATTGATTTTAATCGTTTCTATAAAACTTTAGGATTAGATAAATTATTATTAAAAAGAACTAAAAAAGATACGGGAAAGAAAGGTAAGAAAGTTGTTTCGTCAGGAAAAAATATGCAACAAACGAAAAAGTTTAAATTGAGTAAAAATGCGTCATTTGGTCAAAAAATATTAAAAGGAACTTATGATGTGCTGACTTCAGTAAAGCGTGCTAAAATAAGTTATTCACAAGAGGAGGGAACATTGTTACAGGGATACAGACCATCGGCAGGATTTTTGGGAAGAAGTAATTTTGAAGGAAGTTTAGCTCCAACATTTGGGTTTGTTTTTGGAAGTCAGACAGATATAATTAACAGAGCTGTTAATGAAGGATGGCTGGTTACCCGAAATGAAAATGAAGATTATTTTAATAAAGATTTTGCCCAAACACGAGCCGGGAAATTAGATTATAATATCTCCATAAAACCTTTTGAAGACTTAACAATTGATTTAAGAGGAAACAGAATAAAAACATCAAACACAAAGCAGCAATTAGATATTATTGCATTTTCCGGTGAAACAAAACAAAATCCTGATTTAAGATCTTTTGAGACAGGGAACTTTAATATTAGTCACTTTATGTTAGGAACCATGTTTCAGGACGGAGATGATTTGTATCAAAAATTTTTAGGATATAGGCAAATAATTTCTAACCGGCTAGAAACCCGGGTACAATCCAATGGTATTTTCAGTGGTTTTCAAAAAGAAGGGCAACAAACAATGCTCCCTGCATTTTTAGCAGCATATTCCGGCATAAACCCTAATTCTGCAAATACGGAAGTATTTAGAAATATTCCTGTTCCGAACTGGACTATGCGTTACAACGGGTTAATGAAGTTTAAGTGGTTAAAAAAAAGATTCTCTTCATTTACTTTATCACATAGCTATAAATCATCATACAGTATTTTAAATTATACAAATAATTTACAATTCGATTCAAATAATCTTAGTTTAACAAATAGTTCGGGAAATTATCATCCGGAATTATTAATTTCGTCAGCAACATTAGTAGATGAATTTTCTCCTTTAATTAGAATAGATATGAAAATGAAAAACTCATTTTCTTTTAGAAGTGAAATTAAAAGAGACAGAAGTTTAACTCTAAATTTTAATAACAATACGTTAACAGATATTAAAGGAACTGAATATGTATTTGGATTAGGATATAGAATAAAAGATGTTAAATTTATCACAAGAATAACAGGGAGAAAAGAAGTATTAAAAGGAGATATTAATTTAAGGGCAGATATTTCATTAAGAGATAACTTAACATTAATTCGCTCTATAGATGAGCAAAACAATCAAATTACGGGTGGAGAAAAATTATTTGGATTAAAGTTTTTAGCAGATTATAATTTAAACAGAAATTTAACCGTTTCATTTTACTACAACCATAACACATTTGATTATGCAATATCAACGAATTTTCCCAGGCAATCTGTTAATGGAGGATTTAATCTGATATATAACTTGGGAAATTAAATAACTATATATAAACAAAATTATAATACAAATGAACATTCCAGCTGAATTAAAATACACAAAAGACCATGAATGGATTAAAATAGATGGTAATATAGTAACAATAGGAATTACTGATTTTGCTCAAAATGAGCTAGGAGATATTGTGTATGTAGATATTGATATACTTGGTGATACTTTAGAAATTGAAAAAGTATTTGGATCTGTTGAAGCCGTTAAAACAGTATCTGATTTATTTATGCCTTTAACGGGAAAAATAATTAAACTCAATGAAACCTTGGAGAATGAGCCTGAATTGGTAAACTCTGACCCTTATGGCAGTGGTTGGATGATTAAAGTAAAAATTTCAGATGATAGTCAAACAGATGCTTTATTAGATGCAGAAGCTTATAAAAAACTTATTAAAGAATAAATCTTTTCTTATTTCTTTAGGAATTACTCTACTAATTGGAATTTTAAGCTTAATAGAAATAGATGTACAGCCTCTAAAATTGAAATATTCAGACAAGTTTAATCATGTTGTCGCATATTTTTCCTTAACCTTTATGTGGTTAATAGCTTTAAGAAAGCAACAAATAAAAAAAAGTATTGTTATTAGCTGTGTAATCTATGGTGTACTAATAGAGTTATTACAATTAATAACAACTTACAGAACATTTGATTACTTTGACATAATTATCAATATTATAGGATCATTAACAGGTTTGTTAATTTTTAATATAGTTGAAAAAAAACTAACAAAAATGTTAAATAACTTGTAAAAAATAAAAAAATTAAATAGATTAGCGGAATACTAAAAACTAATATAAAGATGGAAATCAAGAAAAATCCAAAATTTAATTTAGAAAATTACAGTAAATTGCTTATTCAGCTTGGTTTAGTTTTGGCTTTATTTATTACCTATGTGTCCATGGAACATAAAACTTACGAGAAAGATTATGATAATTTAGGTATTGCCGACTTAGGTGCGGAAGTAGAAGAAGAAACATTAATTATGAATGCACCACCTCCACCTCCACCTCCACCGGCAACTCCACCGCCTCCACCACCCAAAGTAATAGAAGTGATTAAAAATAATGAGGAAATTGTAGAGACAATACTTGAGTCTAGCGAAACTAATGAATCTGAAGTTGTAGAAGTGCATGAAATTGTAGAAGTGACTGAAGATGAGTATATTGTGGAAGATGTTTCTTTTGCAATTATAGAAGATGGACCAGTTTTCCCCGGATGTAAAGGAAGCAAGCAGGAGAAAAAAAACTGTTTTAATAAGTATATGCATAAGCATGTTCAAAAGTATTTCAATGCTGACTTAGGAAATGAACTAGGTTTAGCATCAGGTAAAAGAAGAATTTATGCACAATTTAAAATAGATAAAGATGGTTCTATTACAGCAATAAAAGTAAGAGCACCTCATCCAAGACTAAAAAAAGAAGCCGAAAGAGTTGTAAGGAAATTACCAAGAATGATTCCAGGTAAACAAAGAGGAAAACCTGTTAGGGTCGGCTACACGTTGCCAATTACTTTTAACATAGAATAGTATTATTCTTAAATCTGTAATTCATAAAAAAGCAGTCTTTTAAAGATTGTTTTTTTATGAATTATTTTTTGAAATTTTCCTACTCCTAATTTAAAAATTATCAAATTATGAAACAGCTTAAAAAAAGTAAAAAACAATTGGAAAATTTCTCTCCATACTTTACGCCAGTTGCAGATTGGTAGTAGTTTTGTTTATTGTGTTTCTAACTTTAGAATATAAATATGAGAAAAAGCTAAGTTGTGAGTGTATATACATTCACAAGATTCAACCCTATTCGTTTTATATAAAATACCCATATTGGTAAGACTGGGAGTAGAATCAGAAAGAATAAAAATATCAAATAATTATATTAATTGAACTTTCTAGAGTTACTAAAAATGATGATAAATTTATTGAACGATTAGTAGAAACTGAAGAAGAGGAAAATGAATATAACCCTGTTTCAATGAACCTTGTTCAACAAATCTGATATTCAAAATAATGAACTCCTTAAAGTCACATACACGATACCTGTCAGTTTTATAATAGATTAATAAATAAAAAGCTCAAGCAGTTGATTGAGTTTTTTTATTTTCGTAAAATGGATACCACAAAAAATTATTTTTCACATGAAACAGCAGTTATAGATGCTAATTGCAAAATAGGAGAAGGAAGCAAAATATGGCACTTTAGCCATGTTATGTCCGATTCGATAATTGGGAAAAATTGTAATCTAGGTCAAAATGTTGTTATTTCACCAAAAGTAGTTTTAGGGAATAATGTTAAAATCCAAAACAACGTTTCAATTTATACGGGAGTAATGTGCGAAGATGATGTTTTTTTAGGACCTTCAGTAGTATTTACTAATGTTATAAATCCAAGAAGTGCTGTTAGACGTCATAATCAGTTTCAAAAAACAATAGTAAAAAAAGGAGCTACAATTGGGGCTAATGCTACAATTATTTGCCGAATTACTATTGGAGAGTATGCATTTGTAGGTGCCGGAGCCGTTATAACCAAAGATGTTCCATCATATGCTTTAGTTATTGGTAATCCATCGAGACAAACAGGCTGGATGAGTGAGTATGGTCATAAATTAAATTTTGATAAAAACAGATTTGCAGTATGTCCGGAAAGTTTTAAAAAATACAGATTAACTAATGATAATTTAGTGTTAAAAATCTAACCGTCCCTTATCAAGTAATTTTGACAGGGAAAAAATGTACTATATACCTGTGTTGCGGTTACTAAGACCTTTTTTCTTTTTCATAGCAATTTTTCCTCTGATGTTAGGTAATTTTTTTATTTCATAAATTAAGTAGGCGTATACTACTAAATATTCACTAAACACAAACCAAAGATTTTCTTTCAAGGGGTTATTAGCATAAGCTTGATAACTTAAAATAATTACAAATGACCAAATTAAAGGGAAACGATATTTTGTAAAAATTGATAAAATTATTAAAGTAGCTAAGTACCATGGGTGTATCGTAGTAGTGGTAAAATAATAAAATGACAGAGTTAACAACATTGATGTGATTAGCTCTTTTATTAACTTATTTTTTCGGTAAAAAGTAATAATGATTAAAAAAAGAATAGTTAAGATAAGATTTACCTTACCAAGTATGGCAATTTCATTGTATCCTCTGAATAAATATCCTATTCCTCTAAGCAAATAATAAAAACTCGCATTAAATTCAAAATTTTTAAACCAAAGACCAATAGAATTCGAGTAATTATTTATAAGTTCTTCAGAATAAAAAGGCAGGAATAAAATAATGCAGGAAATAATAACTATACTGTAAAATAAAATTAGTTGTTTAAGGTTTTTCCATTGCAATTTACCTAAATTATCTATTAAAAACCACTTGAAAAATAAAGGTAAAAAAAGTAATGGTATTAGTTTAGCAGTAATAGAAAATGATAAAAGAATTGCAGCAAAAGCCCATTCTTTTTTTTGTAAATGATATAATGCCCAAACCAGAAAAAATAACATTACCGGTTCGAAATGTAAATTACCTGTAAGCTCAATAATAATGAAAGGGTTTAGCAGGTATAGAAAAATTAAATTTGGATTCTTATATAGATTTTTGAGCATTTTATGTCCGAAATAGAAAATTCCGATATCTGCTGATATTATAAGAAATCTCATGACAATAACGGTACTTAAAATAGATTTATTGGCTAGTGCTGCGGCAATAAAAAAACAAAACTGATTAACAGGAGGATAATTGGTAAAATGACTGCCATTCATACTACCCATGCCTTTATAGAGTTCTTCGGCTTGCGGGATAGGAACTTTTTTGCTATTAATAATAGTTTCAGGTAAAGATATATAAGGGTTAAATCCTTCAAAAATCATTCTGCCATCCCAAATAAAGCGGTAAAAATCTTGTGAAAGATTAGGAATAGCAAATAGAAAAATTAAACGAAACAGAATAGCTAAACCTAAATAGTATTTTACAGGTTTATTGGTATAAGTAACTAATAAATAATAGCTTGAAAATAGTACAATCCATAAAAGTAAAAGAAAGCTGAATTGTGTTCTATCAATATGATAAGCAAATAAATAATAAAATAACCCCGAGAACAAGGTAATAGGAAAAAATGAATTTTTTCTTAAAAAATCCATCTATACTTTAGAGAAAACAGATTTAAAAAAAACATAGCTGAATCCTGCAAAAAGCATCAAATGAAAGGGAAATAAACCGAAATCTCCAGTACCATTTTTTACCGTAAAGGCACTAAATAATCCAAAAGCAAAATAAATCATCAAAAGACCTTCAATAACCACATGTAAAGAAGGTTTCTTTTTAATGTATTTATTGTTTTTCCAACTATCTTTCAATGATTTAATATTAAATTTTGGAGTTCTGACAAATTCACTTTTCTTACCTAAATGCCCCTCTAAAACAGCTATCGTATTGTGAAGTGAAAATCCCATAGCAATAGAAAAGAAAATGAGAAAGGAACCTATGTATTTAATAAAATTTTTAAACCCGCCACCGAAAGAATTTTTATACATAAACCAATAGCATATAAAAAAAATAATAGTACTGCTAACGAAAAAACTCATTACCCAAAAAAAAACTTCTAAATGTGCATATTTATTTTTTATGTATAGCATAGGAATACTTAAGACTCCCATTAAGAAAATACAAATAAACATAGAGCTGTTTAACAGATGAAGGATACTGTGAATTTTTGTTTTTAAGTTAATATTTTTATTACTAATAACTTTTATCAGCATTTTATGGAAGTTTTCTGCTCCCCCTTTATTCCATCTGAATTGCTGCGATCTCACTGCACTAATTACAACAGGTAATTCTGCAGGAGTTATTACATCTTCTAAATATTTAAATTTCCATTTTTTTAATTGAGCTCTATAACTTAAATCTAAATCTTCTGTGAGCGTATCACCTTCCCAATTTCCGGCATCTATAATACATTCTTTACGCCATATACCGGCGGTTCCGTTAAAATTGATAAAATGCCCTTTAATGTTTCTGCCAACTTGTTCTAAAGAAAAATGAGCATCAAGAGCAAAAGCCTGAACTTTTGTTAAGGTAGAGTAGTTTCTATTTATATGTCCCCACCTTGTTTGAACAACACCCACTTCAGAATCTTTAAAATAAGGAATCGTTTTTTCCAGCCAGCAGAGTTTTGGTAAGAAGTCAGCATCAAAAATTGCAATAAACTCACCTTTAGCTGTTTTTAATCCTTCTTTTAGAGCACCTGCCTTAAAACCGGTTCTTTTTTCTCTACGGATATGTTGTATGTTTAAGCCTGTAATTTGTAATCTTTTAATATGATTTGCTGTAGCTTCTAAAGATTCATCAGTTGAATCGTCCAAAACCTGAATTTCAAGTTTTTGTTTAGGATAATTTATCTTAGCTATATTCTCCAGTAAACGTTCCATTACGTATAATTCGTTATATACCGGTAATTGAATAGTAACATAAGGGGTTTCTCCGTCTTTAGATAAATCGAATTTAGGAGAATTATCAACTTTTTTCTTTGAAGCCAAATAGTTAAATAATAGATTTAATTGTGCTATAGCATATAAGAAAACAAATAATAACGATAAGCTATATAGACCTATAGTGATATATTCAACAATCATTATTTAAAGCTGTATTTAAAAATCCAATATAATATTTTTACGCCTGCCGATACAGCTCCTTTTACTGTCCCTGAAACTTTAGAAACACCAATTCTCTTTCTGTATTTTACAGGAATTTCTATATATGAATATTTTTTTTTGATGACTTTTAACTGCATTTCTATAGTCCAGCCATATGTTTTATCTTCCATTTGTAATTCCAGTAGTTTTTCAAATTTAATGGCTCTAAAAGGACCTAAATCGGTAAATTCAGATTTAAAAAAAAACTTCATTAACAAAGTAGCCAGCCGGTTACCGAAAACTTGCTGAGGAGTCATCGACCCTTCCTTTCGCAATTGTTTGACTCTGGCACCAATTACAAAATCTATGTCTTGATAAATAATGGGAGATATAATATCTTCAAGTTGTTCAGGGTAATCTGAATAATCTCCATCTAAAAAAACAATAATATCAGGATTATGTTTGTTTTTAATAATGTAATCTATTCCTTTCAGGCAAGCATAGCCGTATCCTCTTTTTTTTTCAGTAAGTACCGTTGCTCCTGCATTTTTCGCATTTTTTCCGGTAGCATCTGTAGAATTGTTATTTACAACAATTACTTCATCAACAATATTAGGAATATCCTGTACAACTTCAGCAATAGAATCTTCTTCATTATATGCAGGGATAATAACTTTAATTATTGGGTTCATTTACTATTTTAATCATTTAGATTATTCTCTTTCTTAAAAAGAGCAGAAAGATTTCTACTCTTTTATTTTTTCCATTTACAAATTTAGAAACTCCGATTGATTTATTCTTATGATAAATTAATCAATTTTCATTTTTTTATTATTTTATATCTGACATTCATTAACATTTTCATTATAAATGAAACCATCATCTATTTTTGTATGCTATCAATGTAATGTTTTTCTTTTGAAGAATTTATTGTGGTAAAAACACCAGCAGTTATGTTTTAATCCTCTTTTGTAATGGTCTTTCTTTTAGTTTGACTGTCAGGATGATAAAGCTTCCAATATGCATGTTTCGATTTGCTTTTTTATACCATTTGAGCAGTGTTTCTTTGATATGGTTTTTTGATAAATTCTGAAAAAATTATAATTAAAAAGATTGTTAAGAATTTACCTTCCATTCATTAATTTTAATAAATTTACATCATTGCCTAATAGTGTTTCAGTTGGATTTATTCTTCCTTTTTCCGGACCGTTTTCTAATTTTAATACCCCTCTGGGACAAACAGCAGAGCAAATACCACAACCTACGCAACTTGCACGAACTATGTTTTCTCCTTTTTGTGCATACGATCGTACATCAATTCCTTGCTCACAATACGTAGAGCAGTTGCCACATGAAATACATTGCCCTCCATTTGTTGTTATTCTAAAACGAGATTTAAATCGTTGTACTAATCCCATATATGCTGCTAACGGACAACCAAAACGACACCAAACACGATTTCCAAAGATAGGGTAAAATCCTGTTCCTATAACTCCAGCAAACCAAGATCCAATTAAAAAGCTATACGTATCTTTAATCCACTGAGATTTAATTCCTAAAAATGATTGTGTTCCTGTAAAATAACAGTATAAAGTTACTAATGTCATTACTAAAGAAAATATTAAGACTGAATGTATTAACCATCGTTCCAGCTTCCATGCATTTAAACTTTTGTCAGAATGTTGTCTGTATGGATCTCCTAAAGTCTCGGCTAAACCTCCACAACCACATACCCAGGAACAATACCATCTTTTCCCAAAGAAATATACCATTATTGGTACTATAATTAATGTAAGTATAATACCCCAAATTAAGATAAATAAACCTATACCTCCGCTATTTCTTAAACTATCTAAATTCCATTCAAAAAAGAAGTCATAATCTAAAGGAAATGCATTTTTAAAATCATAGCCGGGCATATTTAAGCTAGTCATGATTTCTGGAATTAAGAAAGCAAATACAATTTGAAAAAATAAAACTGAAGTCGTTCTAACAACCTGATATTTATTATGTCTGTATTTAATATACATTCTTGTAGCCATAACAAGCATGATAACACAATATAAGAAACCATACACAAACCATTGACTTGCTAAACCTCCACTTAAAAACTTACTAATAGGATCAACAATGTACGTCCAGTTAACTACATAGTCAGGCATAAAATAAAGCAATAGATAAAATGCTACTAAGTAAACAAGAACTAACCATGCAATAAAGCCTTTATTGGTACTGGATTCTAAGTAAATTCCATTATTTTTTATTCCAGGATTTCCTAATAATCTGTAATTGGGAAAAATAAATAAAAGAGCTCCAATAATACCTAAACCGAAAGTAAGCCACCATAGTAATACTTGATTTTCTTTTACAAAACCTTTACCTGCTATTTTAGCTAAATCAAAACTTAATGAATGTGGTTTTCCAGATATTTTATATTGGAATTGTTCTCCCTTATTATCCCATTTTTTTTCTGTATTATATTTTGCAATTAAAGCATCGTAGTGATCATTTGAAGTTTTATAAGCGTTTCGAACACGACTTGAAAATTCGAATATATTTAAGCCTTCAGATGTAACGACTGTTTTACTAAGCTCATCTTTGATAAGTTCATTTTTATAATTTTTCTCTTTAAAGAATGTTTCTAATTCACCAGAAGTTAAATTAAATGACCCTAAAAAAATACTCCCTGTAAAAATTGATAAACCAACTAAAAAAATAATTAGTCCAATGTATTTTATATTTTTCATGTATTTTTATATGTTAAAGATTCGTGTCCAACTCTTCTTTTTTAATTGAATATTAGTATTATTTTCCTCATTAAATTTTGAAACGATTACTTCCTCATATTTTTTACAAAACTCAGGATCGAAATTAGCATCTGCTAAATGTTCTAATACATATCCAACAGATTCTTTTTCAGAAAGAACACAATCAAAAAATTCATGACGCATACGAATTCCAAAAATATTGATACCAATAAATTGATGTGTTTTTTTATCAAAACTTATATGAATGGCTTTTTTTCCATCTTCATGTTGCCAGAAAAAACGGGCTTCATTCTTTTTGGGTTTCGCCCAAACCCAGCCATACGTTTGGTATTCAATATCAAAAAATTTAGCAGAGTTAAACCAATGACTTGGTTTATATGTTCTTCGTTTATTACAAATTGTTTGTGCTACAACCTCTCCCATCATTCTGCCTGTGTACCAAATAGCTTCTACTGATCTTCTTTGTGATATTGCTGCTCTTTGTTCGGCACAGTCACCGATTGCATAAATGTCTTTAACATTAGTTTCCAGAAAACAATTTACTAATACTCCTTTATTTGTTTCTATTTCTGAATTTTTTATAAAATCAATATTAGGAGAAACACCGGCAGTTAATCCAACAACATCACAAGCTATCTCTTCGTTAGTTTCAGCTACTATTACAGAGGTGACTTTCCCGTATTCATCAGCTTTTATTTCTTTTAGATTTACTCCCAATCTTAAATCAATATGATTATCTAAAATTTCTTTATTAATCATTTCCGACTCCTGATCGGGCAGTACTTTATTCCAAAAACTTTTTTCTCTCACTAAGAAAGTAACCGGAATATTCCTGCTGTGTAGCATCTCTGCAAGTTCAATACCAATAAGACCGCCACCAACTATTACAGCTCGTTTACATACGTTACTTTCAGAGGTGTATTTTTCTAATTCTTCCAAATCCTGTTTATGATACATCCCCATAACTCCGTCTGAATCCTGCCCCTTCCATCCAAATTTATTAGGTTTAGATCCTGTAGCTATAATTAATTTATCGTAAGGAAATATTTCATCATTATTTAAAACAAGCTGCTTATTTTTGGAATCAACACGCTCTGCCAGGGCTTTTTTAAGTTCAATTCTGTTTTTATCCCAAAACCAATCTTCATAGGGTTTTATGTCTTCAAATTTCATATGCCCCATATATACATACATTAAAGCTGTTCTGGAAAAGAAGTGTTCGGTTTCAGATGAAATGATTGTAATTTTTTTATCAGAAAGTTTTCTGATATGCCTGGCAGCAGTTACTCCTGATATACCATTTCCTATGATGACGATGTGTTCCATAATTTTAGAAAGATTGTTCTGATCTATGTCGCAGCGAAAGGTAGTAATTTACACTGAAACATAACTTATAATAGTTTTAAATAGTAAATATAATAGATTTAAAATCCTCATACGATTGAAATCATCAAGTTTTAGTGTTCTAACTTGATTAAATTAGGTTTAATTAAATAAGGACAAACAGCCATATTATCAGGCTAAGTTTAATTAAATGTGACAACAAAATTTCAACGATATAAAATCTATTATATAGTTTATCAATGAAACTGTTCCGAAAACAGAAATTTATTATTTTAACAAAATATGACCGAAACTATTGATTTTCCTAAATTAGTTTTAACAGGAAAGATTACAAAAGGATTTGGCATTAGCCTATAACACACCTGTTCAATCATCCAATCATTCGTAAAAAATCATCTTCGCTAATAATAGGGATGTTTAGTGCTTCTGCTTTATTTAACTTACTTGATCCCATATTACTACCTGCTATTATAAAATCAGTTTTTTTAGAAATAGAGTTCCTCACTCTGCCACCGTTATCTTCAATTGTTTTTTTAAGTTCATCTCTACTCATTTGATGAAAAACCCCGGAAACAACAAGAATTTTAGTTTCCAATTTATTTGTTTGATTTTGTTGATCTTTAAAAGAGGTTTCCAATTGAACACCATGTATTTTTAATCGATTTATGATTTCAATATTTTTCTCATCCCTGAAATAATTTAAAATACTTTCGGCAATTTTATCTCCTATTTTGTCAACAGAAATTAATGTTTCAAAATCTGCACTCAATAAATTATCTATGGATTTAAAATGTTTTGCCAGTTTTTTTGCCAACGTTTCTCCTACAAATCGAATTCCAAGAGCAAATAATACTTTTTCAAAAGGAATCTCTTTTGATTTTTCTATTCCTTCAATCATATTTTGAGCAGACTTTTCTGCCATCCGTTCCAAAGGAATAATTTGTTCTGCTTCTAACTCATATAAGTCTGCATAATTTTGTATTAATTTTTTTTTACACAATAAATCAACAGTCTCTACTCCTATCCCATCGATATTCATTGCTTTCCTGCTAATAAAATGTAGAATTTTACCGGTAATCTGAGGGACACAACCAGATTCATTCGGGCAATAGTGTTTCGCAGCTCCTTCGGTTCTAATTAATTTCGAATTACATTCCGGGCAACGAATTGTGTACACTGTTGGCTGAGAATCGTTAGATCGTTTTGTTAAATCGACTCCTGTAATTTTTGGAATAATTTCTCCTCCCTTTTCTACAAATACAGTATCCCCGATTCGAATATCCATTTTTTCTATCTGATCTGCATTATGTAATGACGCTCTTTTTACAACGGTTCCTGCTAAATAAATAGATTCGAGATTCGCCACAGGGGTTATCGCTCCTGTCCTTCCTGTCTGATAGGTTATTTCATTTAAAACTGTAGGTATTTGCTCTGCTTTAAATTTACAGGCAATTGCCCAACGAGGCGATTTAGAGGTATAGCCTAATTCTTCCTGTTGTTGCAAAGAATCAACTTTTACAACTACTCCGTCAGTTTCATAAGGCAAATTATGACGCTCTCTATTCCAATGATTTACAAACATTATTACCTCATCGATTGATTTTACCAAAGCAACAGTTTCAGGTACTTTAAATTCAGCATTTCTTGCTGCTTCTAAACTCTCATAGTGTCCGGTATATTTTCTTTCATCGGTTATTACCTGATACAACAAACAATCTAATGGTCTTTTTGCTACTTCGGTACTATCTTGTAGTTTTAAGCTACCACTTGCTGTGTTTCTTGGGTTTCTGTAGAATTCTTCTCCATTAGCAATTCTTTCTTTATTCATCTTATTGAAACCTCTTAAAGGCAGGATAATTTCTCCTCTCATTTCAAAATTGGAAACAAAATCGTTTGTTAGTGTTAATGGTATCGATTTAATGGTGCGAATATTGGTAGTCACCTCGTCTCCTTGAAAGCCATCCCCTCTTGTTAATGCTCTTACAAATTCTCCATTTTCATAAATTAAATTAATAGAAGCTCCATCATATTTTAATTCACAAGTAAATTCAATTTCTGAAGTTCCGAGGATTTTTTGAATTCTCTTTTCCCAATTCAGTAAATCTTCTTCTGAATAGGAATTGTCTAAAGAATACATTCTGTTCTTGTGAGTAATAGTATTAAAGTTTTTAGTGATTTGCCCTCCTACTCTTTGTGTGGGGGAATTTATGTCAAAAAATTCAGGGTTTTCTTTTTCTAATTTTTCTAATTCTTTCAATTTTATATCAAACTCATAATCAGAAATTGTTGCATTATCTAATACGTAATAGCTATAATTATGTTGATTGAGTTCTTTTTTAAGTGATTGAATTTTTTCTTGTATCATCATTTTATCTGTTTACCTTTCCTGTTAGGAAACTAATGCCTTTTGGAAGCGGATTTCCTGATGATCGGCGAAAAGAGACTATTTGACCACAATGCCAAATTGCATCGGCAACAGGTCCGTTAAGTACATTCCAAAATGGAAGTTCTTTATCTCCGAAAACAACTTTAAATGCTGATAAATCTGTTTGTTTGTTTATAATATTACTTGCTTTTTTTAAGTTTTTTAATGTTTTTTCTCTTTTTTCATGAAAAGTCATTTTAGGTTGAGTTCCTCCGTTAGGTTTGTGTATTGCAGCGTTTAAAATTACTTGTGATAATCCTAAAATATGATCAATAGTTTCTTCAGCAGATCTTGATTCTTCAGTTGGTTTAAAAGATAAGTCTTTATCAGTTAGTCCTTCAGTAGCCCAGTAATATCGAAATCCCAGTCCATCAATTATTCTGCTTGCAATACTTCCTGCTGTGTAATCATCAGATGGTTCGGGGATTTCATAATACGTCAATTCCTGGGCATTTATTTGATTTATCATAACTAAAAACAGTGTAAGGGATAAAAGTGATTTCATTTTTTAAATTTAACAGTTAGCAATGCTAAGTTATTTTTTTTGATAAAAAATATGGGTAAATATTTCATATTTTCTGATGTTGATGTAGTTTTTTTACTAATAATAAGTATATCGGCGAACTTTTGCTATGTGTTTTGCTAAACGCATTACCTGATGAGAATAGCCATACTCGTTATCATACCAAACATAAATTATAATTGTGTTACCATCAACAATGGTAGCTTTACTATCAAAAATTGAAGGAGCTGTTGTTCCCACAATATCTGATGATACTAATTCATTACTTAAAGAGTATTTAATTTGTTCAACTAAATCTCCTTCTAAAGCATATTGTTTCATTATTGCGTTTACTGCTTCTACAGTAGTTTCAGAGTTTAATTGTAAGTTTAATATTGCTAAAGATCCGTTTGGTACAGGAACTCTGATAGCATTAGATGTAAGTTTTCCTTTTAATGCAGGTAATGCTTTAGATACTGCTTTACCAGCTCCGGTTTCCGTAATTACCATATTCAAAGTTGCTGCTCTGCCTCTACGGTATTTTTTATGCATATTGTCAACTAAATTTTGATCATTTGTATAGGCATGGATTGTTTCTAAATGACCTTTTTTAATTCCAAAATTATCTTCTACAACTTTTAGTATTGGAGTAATTGCATTTGTTGTACAGGAAGCTGCAGAGAAAATATCAATTGTATCCGGGTTATTTTCTAAATGATTTACTCCATGAACAATATTAGGTATCTCTTTCCCTGGTGCTGTTAATAAAACTTTATTAGCTCCTTTAGCTTGTATATGACGACTTAAAGCTTTTTTATCTCTAAAAGCTCCTGTATTATCTATTACTAAAGCGTCTTTAATTCCGTATGCTTCATAATCTATGTCTTCAGGTGCATCTGCAGAAATCATGTAAACTGTAGTGCCGTTAATAACTAATACTTTATTTTCAGTATCTACCCGTACAGTCCCTAAAAAATCTCCATGTACTGAATCTACATTTAATAAGTGAGCTCTTTTTTCTAATACTGTTTGATTTATAGTATCACGAGTAACAATTGCTCTTAATCTTAACTGAGATCCTTTTCCCATTTTACTGCTTAATTCTCTGGCCAACAGGCGTCCAATACGACCAAAACCATATAGTACTACATCTTTTGGTTTAAAAACAGTTCCTACGACATCTTTTAACTGAGCTTTTACAAAAGTTGTTTTTTCTGAATCAACATTATCTGTCAAATGATATTCATATACTAACTTACCTATATCTAATTTGGATGCCGGTAAATCAATCGATTGAATTATTTTAGCAATATCTAAGGCATCTTGTATCGAAATCGGTTTAGCTACAAATTCTTTTGCATAGTCGATTAGATTTAAAACTTCACTAACTCTTTTATCTACTAACGGATTCCTAAACAATACTAATTCAATGGATTTATCATACCATAAATCGTTTACGATATTGATAAATTCTGTTGTTGCTCTTTTGATTTGAATTTGATTGGCAACTTCTTTCTCATAATTTGCTATTCCTGACATAGTCTTGTTTGTAGTATTTTAATGCAATCTTGCTACAAAAGTAATGATTTAAACTTAATATAATGTTTGCGATAATGAACTATAGGGAACTTCTTACTATAACTCATCTAACAAAAGTGTTCTTTATCCTGAAAGCAGACTTTTAAACTATCAGGAGGGTGCAGAAAATTCAGTATTTCTGTATCAGGTTTTTATTTAATATGGCTATTATATGCCATAACGTTCTTTCTGCCCTTCAGGGCTTATAACTTCCAGGATAAGTCTTTCTTCCCTTATAAATCCTTGTATCCCGCTTCCCGGAGAATAGGTATCTAAAATGGTTATCGCCTGAGAAGCATTATACACTTCTATATTATTAATTTTTGTAATAACATAATCGTTCCCAACATTAAATTTTTTAAATACCGGATTCTGAGCAGAAATAATTTTAGCCCCATTCTTAATTTTCTTCAATTTTTTTTCTTCTTCCGTTAAATCTTTTAAAACAATCCCGAAATTTATGGAAGCATACGTATTTCTTTTTGATAATTCAACTATTTTAGTTAAATATGTTCCATTCCTGTTTACAGTAACATTTACATGCTCCCCGGGTCTTCTTGCGGTTAATTGTCCTTTTAAATCAGAAAATTTAGAAATTTTAACATTCTCTATTTTAGTTATAATATCTCCTGCCTGTAACCCTGCTTTTTCTGCTCCTTCTCCCTCTGTAATCGAGATAATTTTCACTCCTTCAATATTTTCATCATCAGGGGAAAATTTGATCCCGATTATAGCTTCCTGAACATTTCCGTATTCTAATAAATCATCTATAATTTTCCTGGTAATATTGGAAGGGACAGCAAACGAATATCCAATAAAAGAACCCGTTCTTGAAGTAATAGCTGTATTAATACCTATTAACTCTCCCCTGGTATTAACCAATGCTCCTCCGCTATTTCCCGGATTTACCGCCGCATCTGTCTGAATAAAAGAATCTATTACATTACCATTGCCTTGCAGATCTCTTCCTTTTGCACTAATAATACCGGCAGTTACTGTAGAATTCAAATTATATGGATTTCCTACGGCTAATACCCACTCTCCTATTCTTGCATTATCAGAGTTACCAAATGTGATAAAAGGCAAATTCATATCAGTGTCAATTTTTAAAAGAGCGATATCGTTTTTCCTATCAACTCCAATTAAATTTGCTTTTAATTTTCTTCTGTTATTTAAAGTAATTTCAATTTCTGTAGCTCCTTCAACAACATGATTATTAGTTACAATATAACCATCTGAAGAAATAATAACTCCGCTACCGGTTCCTATTTGTTTATGCTTACTTATTCCGTTACCGGCACCAAAGAGTCCTTCAAAAGGATTGTAGATTTCTTTTACCGCAGTATTTTTTACATGCACTACGGTATTTACTGTTTTTTCAGCCGCTTCCGTAAAATTTGTAGGGGTTGTCTCAGAAGCAATAGTTGTAGGTGTATAATTTGCTTTTACTGTTTGTAATGAAGGGTTTATTATTTTTTCAATGGCTGTCTGAGGTTTTTCAACAAATAATTTATACCCTCCCAAAGCTATCGCACCTCCCAGAAATGCAATTCCGGTTATTCCAAAGATTTTCTTCATGATGTATTAAATTTTTAATTATTCAAATATACAAATTTAGTATTTTGAAACAATATGTTTAACTTCATTTTAACGCACTTTAACCAGCGTTTAACAACTCTTTTTTTCCTGGTAAATATGTATATTTGCAGTCAATTATGAAAATAGTTTTTTACAAATACCAAGGAACAGGTAATGATTTTATTATCATTGATAACAGGTTAAAAACTTTTCCAAAACAAAACAGCAAGCTCATTAAAAAATTATGTCATCGAAATTTTGGAATCGGTGCTGACGGTCTCATCTTATTAGAAAATGATAGTACCGCTGATTTTAAAATGGTGTATTATAATGCCGATGGAAATGAAAGCACTATGTGCGGTAACGGAGGTCTATGTATTGTAGCTTTTGCTAATAAGTTAGAGCTTATCAATGATAAAGCTACATTTGTTGCTGTTGATGATATTCATCGTGCTGAATTTAACAATGATGTAGTTTTTTTACAAATGATTGATGTCAGTTCAATAAAAGTTTATGAAAATCATTCATTTATTAATACAGGGTCTCCGCATCATGTTGAACTGGTTGAAAATATCGATGAATATGATGTATTCACTCAAGGTAAAAACATTAGAAATTCATTATACGGTAAAGAAGGAAGTAACATAAACTTTGTAGAACAAACCGATATAAGCTCTTTTAGATTAAGAACTTATGAACGAGGGGTAGAAAATGAGACCTTAGCTTGTGGCACAGGAGCAACAGCAACAGCAATAGTAATGCATGCTTTGAAAAAAACACAAAGTAGTTATTTATATTTGCAAACTGAAGGAGGTACTTTATCAGTAACTTTTGACTATGTCAATGATTCATATACAAATGTTCATTTAATAGGTTCTGCCGAATTGGTGTTTAATGGTACTATAGAAATATAATGCAGGTTTTATCTAACGGTTGTATACAATTAAGAGCACTGGAGCCTGAAGATCTTCATTTCTTATTTGAGATTGAGAACAATGAACATTTTTGGGAAGCAAGTCACACGCAAACTCCTTTTTCTAAATATTTACTTAAAAAATATATCGAAAATTGTCATTTAGATATTTATCAAGCTAAGCAACTTCGGTTGGTTATCATAGAAACTGTTACCAATTCTCTTGTCGGACTTATTGATCTTTTTGATTTTAATCCGCAACACAAAAGAGCTGGTGTAGGAATTATAATTCATCAAAATTTTCAAAATAAAGGCTATGCTTCAGAAGCTTTGAAAATTTTAATTAACTATAGTTTTTTAGTTTTACATTTACATCAGTTATACGCTTCAATAGCTACTGATAACAGTAAAAGTATAACGTTGTTTAAGAAGCATAATTTTAAAGAAACCGGAATTAAAAAAGATTGGCTCTTTTTAAGAGGAGTTTATAAAAACGAAATTTTATTTCAACTAATTAATGAAAAATAAAATCATATATACCGGAATAGTATTATTTCTGATTTTAGGTTTTTTTGGATACACATACTATCAAAAAATATATGCACCGGCCACAACTAAAGATACACAACTATTTATTCCTGTAAGTAGCTCTATGAATGAGTTAATCCAACGCATTTCAAAATTTGTAAAAAAGCCTGATGATTTTATATGGGTAGCTTCCAGAAAAAAGTTTACAAAGCCCAAGGGAGGAATGTATATTATTACCAAAGACATGAATATGAATAATTTAGTAAACTTATTACGATCGGGAAATCAAACTCCGGTAAAAGTATCATTTAACAATCAGGATACTCTAGAAAAACTAGCCGGTAGAATTGCTCAGCAAATCGAAACTGATAGTGTAACTTTATTAAATAGTTTTAAAGATTCATCTTTTTTAAATCAGCATAATTTTAATCTGAAATCTGCATTAGGAATGTATATCCCTAATCAATATGAGTTTTATTGGAATATTTCAGCAGAAAATTTTAAAAACAAAATGTTGAGTTACTACAATCGTTTCTGGAATACAACCAGATTAGAAAGAGCAAAAAAACTAGGCTTAACAAAAAATCAAGTACTTACATTAGCTTCTATTGTTCAAAAAGAAACAGCCAAAGAACTTGAAAGACCTGTAGTTGCAGGGTTATATCTGAACAGGTATAAAAAGGGTTGGGCTTTACAGGCTGATCCTACAGTAATTTTTGCTTTGAAACAAAAATATGGTCAGAATTATATTGTAAAACGTGTATTGAATAAAGATTTAGAGATTAATTCTCCATACAATACTTATAAAAACACAGGGCTTCCTCCTTCAGTAATTGCAATGCCTGATATCTCGTCCATTGATGCTGTCTTAAATCCGGCAAAGCACAATTACCTTTATATGTGTGCCAGTGTCGACAACATTGGCTTTCATGAATTTGCCGCAACACTAATCCAACATAACAAAAATGCAACAAAATATCAACGTTGGATTAATAATCAGGGGATTAAACGATAATTATAAAACAATTTCAATTTAATATTAAAACTAATCTGTTATTTAGAGTAAGGTAGATTTTTATAATTGCTTTTTTTAATTCTATAAATAGCTGGTACACAAAAAAATGCCGATAATTTTATTTTGAAATCGGAACTCTTTTTATACACGTTACAAAAAGATTAAACATCAAAATATTTTTCAAAAAATAATTCCCGTCTAATTGATTTGTTTTCAACTAAATTTTTGCATATTTCATAAAACATAAATCAACGCATTATGAATAGTTAAAAACAGAAGGTTTGAACTTTAATTTTTCTTTCAATTTTTATTAAATCTTTGCCCTTGCCAAACGGAAAGTATATTAATTATCAGAAATTCAGGACTAATATTTGTTTTTATTTTATTATCGGGGTTTACTGTCGAAAAAAACGAGAGAGGAGAAACTGTAAACAAAACTATGCCTGTTAATTACCGGATTACAGAGGATATCTTAGTTTTGGAAAAAGACTTTGTAGGGTTAAAGGAAGCATTAGCCTTTAAAGAATCTCAGGGAAAATATTCCGTGTAGATAAATTGGGATATTTAGTTAAACATCAATTTGGAAAAAGCACATTACATCGTTTCAAAAATTTCTGCCCCCGGATTGCAGGAAAAAGCTTTTATTGCTCTATGTAAGGTAAATAAATGGATATTGAGAAGAGAAATTTATAGTTTTTCAGGAAAAAAAGTTAATGGAATTATAGTTATTGAATCCGGAATTTTGACTCCTGCTCATCTTGCAGGAGCAGGAAATGTGAAAAAAATTCTGCATCCTTATGGTAACTACCAATTCGAAGATGCTTTTGTCATCTCTATAGAGAGTTACTTAAAAAAATTCTGGATACGATGTTTCTTACATTATTACAGATAACCGCGCAACTGTATAGCTACATTAAATTAAGATTGAATAATAAAAACAGCAGGGCGTTTATGTAAGTCAATGTTTTCTGTTTTCCATTTATTGACGGAAAATGTTTTGATGTATTCAGTAGGAAGAGAAATATCACAAGCTATACACAGCTGAGTATTCAATTGTAGTGTAGCTTTTAAATCATACAGCATCTTATTATTTCTGTAAGGAGTTTCTATAAATAACTGAGGTTGCTCTTTATCTCTTGATAATTTTTCTAACTCTTTAATTTTTCTTCTTCTTTCTAACTTCCCAATTGGTAAGTATCCGTTAAAAGCAAAATTTTGCCCATTCATCCCTGAGGCCACCATTGACATTAATATTGACGATGGTCCCGCTAAAGGGATTACCTGTATTCCTTTCTCATGAGCTTGCTTAACAATTGTTGCCCCCGGGTCTGCAATTCCGGGCATTCCTGATTCTGATAGAATGCCTACTGAAATACCCGCATCACAAACGTCTAAGTAATTTCTTGTTTCTAACTCGTGAGAATACTTATCAATCATCATAAAATTTAATGAAGAATGCAATTTATTAGGTGTTATTTTTTTTATATATCTTTTGGCTGATTTTTCATTTTCTACAATAAAATAATTTAATTTTTCAATAATTTTTTTTACTGAAATAGGCATTACCTCAAGAGGTTCTGTATCTCCAAGTGTAGTGGGTATCAAATATAATTTACCAATCATCATTTAATAATTTTGGGAACTTCTCTCCGGCATGTTATAAATGTTAACATTTGTAATATCTATTCCGGTAATTTCAATCACTCTTTTATCGGGAGACTCTCTTTGACGAAACTCCGGAGTCCCGGTCGAATTAACAAAACGTATCCGGGTAAATTTTGGGTCGTAAAATACACTCAGCTAAAGGTGAACAACAAATATTCTCCGGACAAACCATCAGTATTTTCATTTCTGAAAAATATCAAAATGTTAGCTTCCTGGTTAAATCTTCAACATATTTTCTAAACTGTTTATCAGTTTCTGACAAGTTATCTACTGTTTTACAAGCATGTAATACCGTAGCATGATCTCTTTGCCCTATCTGATTACCAATATTTGCTAATGAAGATTTAGTCATGTGCTTTGCAAAATACATAGCTAACTGACGAGCTTGAACTACATGTCTCTTTCTTGTCTTGGATTGTAATGTAGCCACATCCATATCGAAGTATTTAGAAACTATTTTTTGAATATAATCTATAGATACTTCTTTCTTTGTATTCTTTACAAACTTATCAACAATTTGTCTGGTCAGGTCTAAGGTAAACTCCCTTCTGTTAAATGAAGATTGAGCAATCATAGAAATAATAATGCCCTCTAATTCACGAACATTAGATTTTACATTTTTTGCTATATATTCTACAATCTCCTCCGGCATTTCAACTCCATCTCTAAATAATTTATTCTGCAAAATAGAGATGCGGGTTTCGTAATCCGGATTTTGTAATTCGGCAGAAAGACCCCATTTAAAACGAGACAATAAACGTTGCTCAATGTCCTGCATATCCACCGGAGTTTTATCCGACGTTAAAATAACTTGCTTTCCGTTTTGATGTAAATGATTGAAAATATGGAAAAATACATCTTGAGTTCCTGCTTTACCGGACAGGAATTGAACATCATCAATAATTAATACATCTATCATCTGATAAAAATGAATAAAGTCATTTCTTGTATTAGATTTTACAGAATCAATAAATTGTTGTGTGAATTTCTCCGATGAAATATATAAAACCGTTTTGTCTGAATATTTATCTTTAATATCAACTCCTATGGCATGTACTAAATGTGTTTTTCCTAATCCCACCCCTCCGTAAATCAGCAACGGATTAAATGAAGTACCTCCGGGTTTATTAGCTACTGCCATACCTGCAGATCTTGCTAATCTGTTAGAATCTCCTTCTACAAAATTATCAAAATTGTAACCGGGATTTAACTGTGAGTCTATTTTTACCTTTTGTAAGCCGGGGATAATAAATGGATTCTTTAATTCTCTTTTAAATTCCGAAGGTACTGTTACTTTTTGTGGTTTTAAAGGATTTCTGTTTGCACTGGGAATTTTTACAGTTTGCGGATTATTACTGCTATAGGAATTTTCCATACGAACATCATAAACGAGCTTTGCATGCTCTCCCAACTCTTTAACTAAGGCAACCCGCAGTAGTTTAATATAATGTTCTTCTACCCATTCGTAAAAAAACTTACTGGGAACCTGAATTGTCAATACTTCCCCGGAAAGTTTAACAGGTTTTATGGGTCCAAACCATGTTTTATAGGCTTGAGGTTTAATATTATCTTTAATAAAAGATAAACAATTTGACCATACGAGTTCAGCAGTTTTATTCATTTAAACTTTTCATAAAAAATAGTATTAAAAATTCTCTCATTACAGAGGAACAAAAATGTAAATAAATTTCAGTAAAAAAAAATCAATTTGCTATTGATTTTTATTTTTTTTTTACGTAAGATTAGGGCAAAAATTATACAGTTTATGTTAGACTATCATTTAGACATCAGAGTACGGTATGCTGAAACAGACCAAATGGGGGTTGTGTATCATGGTAATTATGCACAATATTTTGAAATTGCCAGAACAGAATGGCTTCGTTCTTTGGGAGTTGCGTACAAATATATGGAAAAAAACGGAATTATACTTCCCGTAGTTTCATTAAACTGTAACTTTAAAAAACCTGCTTTTTATGATGATGTCTTAACTGTAAAAACAACAGTAAAAAAACTTCCTGTAGTTAAAATAGAATTTGACTATGAAATTACAAATCAGCATAACGAATTATTATCTACGGCAAGTACTGCGTTAGCTTTTATAAGTCGTAATTCCGGAAAACCCGTTCATTGTCCTGAATATATCCTCGAAAAAATAAAAAATCTTCTCTTAAAAAAGGAAGAAAAAACAACTTATAAACACCCCGTTTTAAGATTATAGTTAATGAAAATATATACAAAAACAGGAGATAAAGGAACTACTGCCTTATTTGGAGGAAAAAGAGTTTCCAAAAATCACCTTAGAATAGAAAGTTATGGAACTATAGATGAATTAAACTCATATATAGGTCTTATAAGGGATCAAAATGTTGACCGGCTTTCAAGAACATCATTAATAAAAATTCAAAATGAACTCTTTACCATCGGAGCTATGTTAGCTACTCCACCGGAAAAAAAAATATTAAAAAATGGTAAAGAACGATTGAATATTGCAAAACTTAATAATCAATCCATTCAATATTTAGAAGATGAAATAGACAGGATGAGTGCTTCACTACCCCGGATGACTCATTTTATTTTACCCGGCGGACACCAAACAGTATCATTCTGTCATGTAGCACGGTGTGTTTGCAGAAGAGCAGAACGCTTAGCAGTTACTTTACATACCCGGGAATCTGCCAGCTCTTTTATATTAATATATTTAAACCGGCTATCTGACTATCTCTTTGTATTGGCAAGGAAATCGTCCGAAACCCTGAAAGCTGATGAAATAAAATGGATTCCTGAAAAACTGTAAAAAAGAAGTTCTTTTTTTATTGGTTTCATATTTTTATAAAAAAACTTGATTTTTTAAGTTTAAATTTTATTTTTGCAGAAAACTAAAAAAATTTAAATAATGTATTGGACACTTGAACTGGCATCTTATCTGGCCGATGCACCCTGGCCCGCAACTAAAGACGAATTAATTGATTACGCAATTCGTACCGGTGCTCCCTTAGAGGTGGTAGAAAACTTACAAGACATTGAAGATGAAGGAGAAATTTATGATTCTATTATAGAAATTTGGCCGGATTATCCTACTGCAGATGATTATCTTTGGAACAAAGATGAATACTAAACAATAACACTTAAAAGTCTCGGCAGAGGCTTTTTTTTTGCTTACTTTTAAGCCTAATATATAAATGAGATAATCTTTCAATTAAAATATACACGTAATGAGCATTTTAAACTCAGTCATAAAAATTTTTATAGGTGATAAACAACGGAAAGACTTAAAAAAACTACAACCTGTAGTAGATAATGTTAAAGCTTTCGAAAATGAATTATCTAGATTAAGCCACGACGAATTAAGAGAAAAAACCGTTGAATTCAAACACAAAATAAAAAAAAATACCCAATCTTTTGAAGATCAAATACAACAACTGGAAGAAGAAGCAAAAATTGCAGATATTGACAGGCAGGAAGAGATTTATGCTCAGGTTGATAAACTGAAAGATGACGTTTATGAAACATCCGAAAAAATATTAAAAGATATTATGCCTGAAGCCTTCGCTGTAATTAAAGAAACTGCTAAACGGTTCAATGCAAATGATAGTATCAAAGTGAATGCTACTTCATTTGACAGAGAGTTATCAGCTACCAGAGATCATATCACCTTAGAAAATGAGAAAGCTGTTTGGGCAAATACATGGAGCGCTTCCGGGAAAGAAGTTACCTGGGATATGATTCACTATGATGTCCAGCTAATTGGAGGATCGGTATTACACAATGGTAAAATTGCCGAAATGATGACCGGAGAAGGTAAAACATTAGTATCTACCCTGCCGGTATATCTGAATGCACTTACAGGAAAAGGGGTTCATGTAGTTACCGTAAACGACTACTTAGCAAAACGTGACCATGCCTGGATGGCTCCTGTTTTTGAATTTCACGGGTTATCAACGGATTGTATTGATTATCATCAGCCAAGTTCAGAAGATAGAAGAAAAGCTTACAACGCAGATATTACTTACGGAACAAATAATGAATTCGGATTTGATTATTTACGGGATAATATGGCTTCTTCCAAAGAAGATCTGGTCCAGCGTGTCCCCAATTATGCAATTATTGATGAAGTTGATTCCGTATTAATTGATGATGCCCGTACACCACTAATTATATCCGGCCCAATTCCACAGGGAGACAGACACGAATTTAATGAATTAAAACCCTTAGTTGCTGATTTAGTTTCTCTGCAAAGCAAGTACTTAACAGGCGTTTTGGCAGAGGCTAAAAAACTATTAAAAGAAGGGAATACCAAAGACGGAGGCTTCTTACTATTAAGAGTATACAGAGGGCTTCCGAAAAATAAAGCTTTAATCAAATTCTTATCTCAGGAAGGAATCAAGCAAACGCTTCAAAAAACTGAGAACTTCTACATGCAGGATAACAATAAGCTGATGCCCGAGGTAGATGCTGAACTATGGTTTACCATTGAGGAAAAAAATAATCAAATTAATTTAACCGATCAGGGAGTAGCTCATTTATCTGAAAAAACTCAAAATAATACATTCTTTGTTTTACCTGATATCAGTATAAAAATCGCTGAAATTGATGAAGGTAATACTACTCCTGAACAAAAAACAGCACTTAAAGAGGAGTTATATCGTGAATTCAGTGTGAAAAGTGAACGAATTCACACAATGAATCAACTTTTAAAGGCCTATACCTTATTCGAAAAAGATGTTGAATATGTTGTTGTAGAGGATAAGGTGATGATTGTAGATGAACAAACAGGTCGTATCATGGATGGTCGGCGTTATTCAGACGGATTACATCAAGCTATTGAAGCTAAGGAAAACGTAAAAATTGAAGATGCAACGCAAACATTTGCTTCAGTCACTTTACAGAATTACTTTAGAATGTACCGTAAACTCTCCGGTATGACGGGAACAGCCATTACAGAAGCAGGAGAATTTTGGAAAATATATAAATTAGACGTTGTTGAAATACCAACAAACAAACCCCTTGTAAGAGATGACAGGGAAGATTTATTATATAAAACCACAAGAGAAAAATACAATGCCGTTATTGACGAAATTGTAAAACTAGTTAATCTGAAAAGACCTGTACTCGTAGGTACTACTTCCGTTGAAATTTCTGAATTACTGGGAAGAATGCTCAAAATGCGTAAAGTATCTCATAATATATTAAATGCAAAACTCCATAAGAAAGAAGCTGATGTGGTTGCTGAAGCCGGAAAACCCGGACAGGTAACCATCGCAACAAACATGGCAGGTCGCGGTACTGATATTAAACTTTCTGATGAAGTGAAAGCTACGGGAGGTTTAGCAATTATCGGTACAGAACGCCACGACTCCCGACGGGTGGATCGCCAGTTACGGGGTCGTGCCGGTCGTCAGGGAGATGTAGGATCTTCACAATTCTTCGTTGCCTTGGACGATAATCTGATGCGCTTATTCGGATCTGACAGAATTGCTAAAGTAATGGACAGATTAGGATTAAAGGAAGGAGAGGTTATTCAAGACAGAATGGTAACAAAATCTATCGAAAGAGCACAGAAAAAAGTAGAAGAAAATAACTTTGGCATTCGTAAGCGATTATTGGAATATGACGATATCATGAATGCACAACGTGAGTTTGTCTATAAGCGCCGCCGCCATGCTCTGGATGGGAAACGCTTACAAATAGACATTGCAAACATGATTTATGATACCTGTGATGCTGTGGTACGTCAAAATAAAATAACTAAAGACTTTCAAAATTTTGATTTCGAGTTAATTCGTTTCTCCTCCGTGACTTCTCCCTTTTCTGAAAAAGATTTCAACAATAAACCGGAGCAGGAGCTAATTGACGAATTATATAAAACAGTTGCCGGAAATTATAAAAAAGATGCGGAACGAAATGCCGTGCAAGTATATCCGGTAATTAAAAACGTATTCGAAAACGAAGGTGACCGCTATGAGCGTATTGTGATTCCTTTTACTGACGGAGCTAAAACACTCCGGGTAGTTACCAATTTAAAAGAAGCCTACGAAACAGAAGGAAAATCGTTAGTAAATGATTTTGAAAAGAATATCACCTTAGCCATCATCGATGAAAACTGGAAAGAACACCTCCGTAAAATGGACGAATTAAAGCACACGGTACAAAATGCTACCTACGAGCAAAAAGACCCTTTATTAGTTTATAAATTCGAAGCATTTGAACTTTTTCAGGAAACTATCGGTAAAGTAAATAAAGAAGTATTGTCTTTCTTATTCAAGGGAAAGTTACCTGACGAAGACAATCCCCGAATTTCTGAAGCCCGTAAGCAAAAAAGAGTACCGCTGGACTTACGTAAAGACGAAGTTCAAAACTCTACGCAGCAAGCGTTTAATAATGCACACCGGCAACAAACTCAGGAACAGCCGCCCGCAGCAGAAACCATTATCCGGGAGCAACCTAAAATCGGACGTAATGAACGCGTTACTATAAAAAACGTGATGACAGGCGAAGAAAAACAAGTAAAATACAAACAAGCAATTCCTCTGTTAGAGCAGCAAACATGGGTATTATATAAATAATTATCTGATTTGTCACATAATTCTTTAACTATTCGTATTTCGACGGGATAACCCCGGTTACAGATTGCATCAGTATCCGGAGCAGCAGGGAAATTAAAAAGCAGTAAAAAGCAACGGGTAATTTCATAATTTACAATATTTTTGATGATTATTTTTTGAAAGCAAAACTTCTCATAATCAAAGAGATAAAGAAGAAAATTCCTTCCCCCCCCCCCCCCCCCCCCCCCCGAAAAAAATATTTTTTTCGCTGAAACTGCACGTTAAATAAAAAAAGTAGCGTACCTTGGCTCTCTGAAAACAGTAAAAAATAGTAAATATCATGAAAACAAATTTTATATCTATTTGCATCGTTGCGGTTAGTCTTACTTTTACGCTGAATGCCCAAACCGTTTGGAAAGGACCTAAAATAAAATTTATAAAAAACAATGGTGCTGACTGGAATCTCTTGGCTAATCAGGACAGAATTACCGACAACGTTACGTTAACAAGAAAGAGCAGTAAAGCCTTATTTAATATTATTAAAGAGACCCATGCCGGCAGTGCTCGAAGTTCTTCTAATCTCGCACCGGCAGATACGGAGTGGGCCTACGGCACAACAGCAGACTATGCTTCTTTAACTTATCAAAGTCTGCCCGCCTTAATGAGTGGGAGTTTTGGTATTATTCCTGATAAAGGAAATATGGTACTTCATCTTATTACCGATGATATTTATATTGATATCAAATTTCTCTCCTGGACCTATGGTGGTAATGATGGCGAAGGTGGCGGAGGAGGTTTCAGCTATGAACGTTCTACATCGATATCTTATTCACTTGTGATTAACGAAATTTTTGCAGACCCTTTAAATACCACTGCAGGAGATGCCAACGGTGACGGAACGGGAAGCTCCCTGCAGGACGAGTTTATAGAACTCTATAATACCGCCGAAACACACATCGATCTTACCGGATGGAAACTGGCAGATGCTGATCAGGACAGGCATACTTTTCCGCAGGGAACAGTTATTCCCGCTAAAGGCTCTCTGGTTGTTTTCGGAGGAGGTACATCGACAAGCATCCCGGGGGTGCAAACAGCTACCACGGGGAGCTTATCTCTGGATAACGACGGCGATACCGTTACTTTGAAAGATGCCTCGGGGACGGTCATTAGAACGGTAACCTACGGCACGGAAGCTGGCGATGACCAATCCATAGCCAGAAATCCTGACTTTACAGGTGATTTTGTAAAACATACCTCCATTACAACCAATGCTGTCCGTTTTTCACCGGAAAGATATAATACCGACGGCAGTACTCTGGCACTTGTGAGAGATAAAGACCATTTTGTAACTACCTGGAATACCGAAACTGATGATGCCGGAAACACTTCAATTACCCTGCCCGTAGTTGCAGGAGCGTATGATGTGGACACCGACAACGACGGTACTTTTGACAGACTGAATCTTACAGGGACACAAACCCTCGATTTAGGCAGTGCGGGAACCCATACCATTGCCGTACGCCCCAACAGCACTAATACAAAAAATGAGCTACAAATACAATTTGCCAATAGCAATAACCCCAAGAAATTAACCACCATAGAAAATTGGGGAACGATTGTCTGGACGTCCATGAACAAAGCTTTTGAAGGCTGTACCCGTATAAGAATTGCATCTGTCGCAGGAGTTCCCAATCTAAGCAAGGTAACCGATATGACAGGAATGTTTAAGGGAGCTACCGGTCTCACGGGTAATTTAAGTGCCTGGGATGTCTCGAATGTAACCAATATGAATTCCGTGTTTTATGGTTCTTCTAGTTTTGACAGTGATTTAAGTGCCTGGGATGTCTCGAATGTAACCAATATGAATTCCGTGTTTTATGGTTCTTCTAGTTTTGACAGTGATTTAAGTGCCTGGGATGTCTCGAATGTAACCAATATGAATTCCGTGTTTTATGGTTCTTCTAGTTTTGACAGTGATTTAAGTGCCTGGAATGTCGCCAATGTGACGGATATGTTTGCTATGTTTTATAATGTTCCTAATTTTAACAGTGATTTAAGTGCCTGGAATGTAACTAAGGTAACCAATATGAATTCTATGTTTTATAGTGCTGATAATTTTAACAGCGATCTAAGTACCTGGAATGTGACGAATGTCACTAATATGAATTCTATGTTTTATAGTGCTAATAATTTTAACAGTGATGTGAGTGCCTGGAATGTAACTAAGGTAACCAATATGAATTCTATGTTTTATAGTGCTGATAATTTTAACAGCGATCTAAGTACCTGGAATGTGACGAATGTCACTAATATGAATTCTATGTTTTATAGTGCTAATAATTTTAACAGTGATGTGAGTGCCTGGAATGTTGCCAATGTAACTGATATGAGTGGTATGTTTCTTGGCACTTTAAATTTTAACAGTAATCTCAGTGCCTGGAATGTAGCTAAGGTTACCACTATGAATGAGATGTTTCTTTCCTCTAAATTTAATGGCGATATAAGTGGCTGGAATGTGTCTAAGGTTACCAGTATGAATTTTATGTTTAATGATGCTACCAGTTTTAGCAAGCAAAACTATGAGAAATTGTTATCAGGATGGTCTAAACTTACTTTAAAAAACGGAGTTATCTTCTCAGCACCCTCTGTAAGTTATTGTTTCGGAAAAGCAGCCAGAAATATACTGACCCATACCTATGGCTGGAGAATTAAAGAAGACAGTCTTGATTCCGACTGTCTGGATTTAAGCATTGCCGCCGATGCTCTGTTACAGGGACCTTATAACAGCACTGCCTCTTTGATGAATGATGATTTACGAACGGCAAACAGAATCCCCCTAACCTCTCCTTATAGCAACAGAACATCTGTGACCGGTACCGGTATTTTTGATAATACCAATGATGGTGACGATATTGTGGATTGGGTACAGATAGAATTACGCAACAGCTCCGATATTACCGAAGTACTAACGACTGCTTCAGCACTCATTCAGCGTGACGGAGACATTGTAGCTCCCGACGGTACTTCCGATGTAACGATAAGCGGCACAGGCGGAGATTATTATGTAAGCGTCAACCACAGAAACCATATTGCTGCGTCCACGACCGCCGCCCTGAGGTTAAGTGCCACAGCAACCGCCATAGATTTTACCGCCGTGGCAAACGTTACCGGAGGTACCAATGCCGTGGCGGAGGTGAGTACGGGGAAATATGCTTTATTTGCGGGAGATGCGGACGGCAACAATCAGGTACAGACAGGAGATTATAACGTTGCGGCGACCCGCATCGGGCAGTCGGGATATTTCGGGAGTGATACCGATATGAATGGCGAGGTGCAGATTACAGATCTTAACTTGTTTATTGCGAGAGCTATAGGAAACGGAATACAGTTTTAAGCATCTTCAAAAGACAGACATTACGAGTTGAAAAATAAAAAATTCTTTCAGAATTTGATTAAAAAATCTGAAAGAATTTTCATTTATTTTTGCACAACAAACTTTTAAATCCCGGTTTTTAAATATATTTATTTAGCACTTGCACCTGTTTCTTCATATAAATTACTGTTTTCCAAGACAGTTATATTTTCAGGTAATTCAGGTATTCCTGTCCTGAACATTATCTGGCGATTCGTTTCCTGCAATGTTATGGTATGGGTGTCTTTCTGAAGTTCCCGTTATGGGGTTTCTTTCTCTCTGCTTATTTCAATATTATTTGACAAATCAAAATTTCCTGTTAAATCATTTCCGCTTTTTCCAACTTCCAGTCCTGATACATCATTTTCATATGCAATATGCAATATGTAACATTTTCCAATGCTTGCCGTATCAAAATCAATCCTTTGTAAATTCGTTAAATCAGGAGGAAGCTCTAAAATCACTCCGGTCTCGTCAGCAATAATAAAAGAGGTATTAGTTCCTTGTATATTTCCTTCAACAGTTATTCCGGATACATTATCAACTTTTCCATCTATAAGAAAAATAAACGGTCCTCCTCTTAACGTCCCTGCATTGGTTATAACAACATCCTCACTATCATTACATGATGTAAATACAAAAGCAAAAAACAGGAGATTTATTAATTTTTTCATTATTCGTTTATGATACTTCAAAAATATAGTAATTTTAGTTTTTATCTGCCGGTTGAGTACTCTTCTTCCTGATTAAGTTTAAAGCTGATCCCTCATTAAACCATTCTATTTGTCCTGCATTATATGTATGATTCACTTTAATTTCATCTTCAGAGCCATTTGTATGAACAACTTCGATTATTATTTGTTTTTCCGGAGCAAATTCATTTAAATTCAGAAAGTTAAATGTATCATCTTCCCGGATTAAATCATAGTCTGCTTCATTTGCAAATGTTAAACTTAACATTCCCTGCTTCTTTAAATTAGTTTCGTGAATACGAGCAAAAGATTTAACGATAACCGCTACCACACCTAAATGACGAGGCTCCATAGCTGCATGCTCACGGGAAGAACCTTCTCCGTAATTATGATCTCCAACTACAACTGTGGGGATTCCGGCCACTTTATATGCCCTCTGTGTAGCCGGAACTGAATCAAATTCTCCCGTTAACTGATTTTTTACAAAATTTGTTTGTTTGTTATATGCGTTAACGGCACCTATTAAACAGTTATCAGAAATATTGTCTAAATGCCCTCGGTAACGTAACCAGGGGCCCGCCATGGAAATATGATCCGTTGTACATTTACCAAATGTCTTAATTAATAATTTAGCTCCTTTTATTTCATTCCCAATTGGCGTAAAGGGAGTTAATAACTCTAAGCGTTCAGAATCCGGATTTACGTTAATCACTACTTCGCTTCCATCTTCAACGGGTGCTAAATACCCGTTCTCCTTTACTTCAAAACCTTCAGGAGGTAATTCCCATCCTGTTGGTTCATCCAGCATTATTTCTTCTCCATCCTCGTTAATCAGTTTATCCGTAACAGGATTGAAATCCAAACGACCCGCAATTGTAATAGCAGCAACCATTTCAGGTGAGGCTACAAATGCATGGGTATTCGGATTTCCATCAGCACGCTTTGCAAAGTTTCTGTTGAAGGAATGGATAATGCTGTTCTCAGGTGCGTTTTCAGGATCTTCATAACGTCTCCACTGACCAATACACGGCCCGCATGCATTGGTAAATATTTTAGCGTCCAGTTTTTCAAAAACACTTAAAATTCCATCACGTTCTGATGTAAAGCGTACTTGCTCCGAACCCGGATTAATTCCAAACTCTGCTTTCGTTTTCAGTCTTTTATCTAAAGCTTGTTGAGCAATGGATGCTGCTCTTGATAAATCTTCATATGAAGAGTTTGTACACGAACCTATTAATCCCCACTCAACTTTTAACGGCCAGTTGTTTGCTGTTGCTTTTTCGGTCATATCCGAGCCTGCAGCAGTAGATAAATCCGGAGTAAACGGGCCATTTAATAACGGGTGCAATTCAGATAAGTTTATTTCGATTAACTGGTCGAAGTATTGTTCCGGATTTGCATAAACTTCTGCATCTGCGGTTAAATAGTCTTTAACTTCATTTGCCGCATCTGCAACATCTTCTCTGTCAGTAGCACGTAAATAACGTTCCATAGATTCATCATACCCAAAAGTAGACGTTGTTGCTCCAATTTCTGCTCCCATATTACAGATAGTTCCTTTGCCTGTACATGACATTGCTGTTGCTCCGGGACCAAAATATTCAACAACGGCTCCGGTTCCTCCTTTTACGGTTAAAATATCAGCTACTTTTAAAATCACATCTTTAGGTGCGGTCCATCCGGATAATTTACCCGTTAGTTTAACTCCAATCAATTCAGGGAATTTTAACTCCCAGGGCATTCCTGCCATTACATCAACTGCATCAGCTCCGCCAACGCCAACAGCAATCATTCCTAACCCTCCGGCATTTACCGTGTGAGAATCCGTTCCAATCATCATTCCTCCGGGAAATGCATAATTTTCTAAAACTACCTGATGAATAATTCCCGATCCCGGTTTCCAGAAACCAATACCGTATTTATTTGATACCGATTCTAAGAAATTAAATACTTCGTTGCTTGTATTCAAAGCATTTTTTAAATCTTTTCTTGCTCCTTCTCCGGCTTGAATTAAATGATCGCAATGTACTGTAGTCGGGACTGCTGCTTTGTTTTTTCCGGCTTGCATAAACTGTAATAATGTCATTTGAGCGGTTGCATCCTGACAGGCAACTCTGTCCGGATCAAAATCGACATAATCTTTGCCTCTCTGAAAAATTTTCGATGGTTTTGCATTCCAAAGATGGGTGTATAATATTTTTTCTGTTAATGTCAAAGGTTTACCAGTAATTTTCCGGGCAGCATCTACTCTTTCGGCTACTTTACTGTAAACTTCTTTTATCATTTTAATATCGAAAGCCATATAGTAAAAAGTTTATAATTTAAGGTGTTACGAATTTACTGTTTTTATTGCATATTTTAAAAGGGAATGATGATTTTGATTAAAGATTAAAAAATCATTAACAGAATTTCACAGAGAATCTGTTTTCAATATTTTATTAACAAAAAAACATGTTTAAATTATTAATTTAATAGTTTTATTTTTTCCTCCGGACACTATTAGAGGGAAATATTTTAATGAAAAACAGACCAATAAGCCGGATTCTGTAGCTTTTTAAAAAAAGTTCTTATCATTTATCTGGTTCTGACATTGCTGCCGGAATCTGGCTGTTTACCCCTTAGAATCGTGTGAGCAACACTCAATCTCTAATATACGTAACATTGCACCGCATAGAGTTTACCTGATTTCACTACAGCACTACCTGTACATTCTTTCTGTTGCACTTGTCCTCAGTTAATCCCGGACGGATGTTATCCGCTATGCTTGCTCTCCGGTGTCCGGACTTTCCTCTAAAATTAAACTAATTTTAGCGATAAGACTGGTCTGTTTAATTTATTTTCAATATTATGATTTCATAAAAAACCCACTCAAATTATTGAGTGGGAAAATTGCTATGAAAAAGAAAAAGTATCTAAGATGTCTCTTAGACGGAACAAATATATATATTTTTTATTTAACTGCAAGAAAAAATATAAAAAATATTTGACAGATTCAATTGGCAGGTGTTTTGTTCGTTAAATTTTTCGGGTTACCCTCCTGTAATTGCTATTTTATAATTTTTTTTGACAAATAATTCCCTTTTTCATTTATTTAGTACTTTTGCTTAAGGATACAAAATTTGTACAATCATTAATTACATTTAATTCAATAATTTATGCTTTTAGTCGCTTCAGGAATGTTTACTGCCGGCAGAATTATTTTTGCCGGTTTGTTTTTAATTGTGTTTACTGCTTTAATGATTTTCGGTTACAGGAAAGATGCCAAAAACAATAAAAAGTATTATCAAAATTCAGCTTTGCATGTAGGTATCGGACTTGCAATAACTATTGCTTTGTTGTTTTTATCTAAACTATTGCTTAAAAATTAAAGGAATCTTTACTGTGTTGCTTAATTTATGACACCCTGTTTCTTCATTAAAACCGGAAAGAGGTACATATTTTATTTTTAATATGTTGAATTTTAAGTTTCTTTATTTAATATAGTTGTAGAATAGTTAAGTTTTTTTGCAAGAAAAACCAAATCAGCGGAATCAATATTATTAAAAAGTAAAACAGCATTGAAATCATTTTTCCTTGATTAATAATGATTGGTTCAAATTTGAATTCAATGGTATGTTTTCCTGCGGGTATATTCATTCCTCTTAATACATAATCGACTTGATAATGTGGGGTTAATTTCTCGTCTATATAGGCATTCCATCCATCTTTATAATATATTTCAGAAAACACGGCAAATTGTTCTTTTGATGAATTACTGGTGTATGCTAAGTAATTCGTATCGTATTTTTTCAGATTAATAGTTGCTGACGAATCAACGGTAAATGCTGTGTTTCCTTTATATTTATCTCTTCTGATAACAGCCTTTTTTTTAGTGTTAAGATTATCTAAAGCTGATATTTCTTCATCTGCTGTATCCGCTAATTTTAATTTATTCACAAACCAGGCATTGCCATTGGCTTTATCGTTTGTTTCAATATGCTCCTCTCCAACAATAAAATATTTTGTGTTCAACATGTTTAGAATTTCAAAACTGTTTTTTGTCATTTGATATTCAAAAAGTTCCTGATACCGCATCATTTTAGCAGCATGATAGCCCCCTACAGATTTATGAAAATACGATGTTTCGGCTTCGTTCATTAAATTTACTGTAAAATTTGCTACTCTGTAATGGGTTTTATCTTGCAATATCTCCTGATTCGCTTTATTGGCTGTAAATGGGTTTTGAACATTTTCTGCATCTGTAAAATCATCTTTATTTACATAATTTAAATCCACCGATAGTAAATCAAATAAAGTTAAAAATCCGGTAATCAGAATTACAGGTATTAATTTTACTTTATTTTTTAAGAACAACCAAAGTACGCCTGCGGAAAGACCTATCAATATTATCGATCGAAAACTATCGCTAAGCAGCATGGCTTTTCTATCTGAAATTAACGCTTCAATTAATCCCGGTAATTGTAATTGTTGGTATTGATTATCTCTCATCCCTTCAAAAGTTGAAGACATATACGCTAATAGTAATCCTGATAAAATAATTCCTCCTGAAAAGATTGTTGCCTTGTTCAATACTTTTTGTTTTTTTTCGAGTGCCTGTTTAGAAAAAAGAAATTCTTTTAGTCCTAAAATTCCAAGTAGCGGCACACATAATTCAGTAATTACCTGTATTGAAGAAACTGCCCTGAATTTGTTATATAACGGAACGTAATCGATAAAGAAATTACTAATGAGAGGTAAATTTTTTCCCCAACTCAGGAGTATTGAAAAAACGGTAGTTGCTACCAGCCAATACTTAATTTTTCCCTCTACTAAAAAGATTCCAATAAAAAATAAGAAAAACAAGACAGCTCCAATATATGCCGGTGCTTCAACTATAGGTTGCTTCCCCCAATAAGTGAATACCTGGCTTGAATAATCACCAGCTACTCTACTTCCTGCATTTTGCTCTAATATTTGATAAAAATCAGAACTTTCATTCAATTTTTCTACAGTTCCTCCTCCCATAAACCGGGGAACAATTAAATTAAATGTTTCCAGAATGCCATAACTATATTCTGTGATATATTCTTTATCTAAACCTTTACTCCGATTTTTAGAAGCTCCATCCGGGGTAGTGGTTAATTCTGAGATTCCCCGGGTGCTGTATTTCACGTACTCTTTAGTTGCTAATAAACGAGTTGCATTGATTCCCGTTCCCAATAAAAAGGCAACTAACAATACTCCTGTTTGCTTTGTAAAGGTTAAAAATTTTTTATTTTTTATAGCTTCCATTGCTTCTGAAATTCCAAGGATTAGCAAGCAAAATCCCAGATAATAGGTAATTTGTATATGGTTTGTCATTATTTCCAGTGCCATTCCTAAAGAAGTAATTATAAAGCCTGATAAATAACGCTTTTGAAAAACATATAGAACACCGGTTATAACAATCGGCATATAAGCAATAGCATGTGCTTTAGCATTATGTCCTGCTCCTAAAATTATAATCAGATATGTCGAAAATCCAAAGAATAAACTTCCTGGAATTGCTAATTTCCAATCAACTTTTAAAGCATTCAGTAAGAAGAAGAAGCCAATAAAGTATAAAAAAAGATAGTCGGCCGGTCTGGGAAGAAAGCGTAATAAATAATCAAATTGCTTTATAAAATCATTTGGAAACCTTGCTCCTGCCTGATATGCAGGCATTCCACTAAATGCGTTCCCAATCCAGTAAGGTTCTTCTTTTTTATCATCTCTGAAATCATTCATCTCTTTAGCCATACCAATATATTGAGTGATATCGCTTTGTTTGATTTGCTTACCGCTTAAAACAGGATTAAAATATAAAAGAGATGCAATAACAAATAATATGACGGCTCCTGTATAAGGTAGAAATTTAGCAGTGTTCATAGTCAGTCAATTTCTTCAAAATCAATATATTCTCCTACCGGTTTATCATTATGTCCTGCTGCATTTGGTTTTTTATCTATAACCGTTTCTCCTACTTTCACGTTGGAATCTGGTTCCTGTTGTTTATATTGATTTTTTGTTTTTTGTTCCATCATGTCAACAGCTTTTTTCATTAAATACGGAGCAAATAACCTTACTAAGAATTTGAATGAATAATACAATACACCAATAATAAGAAATATTCTTATAAGTCCCATATTATTTTAATTATGATATCTTAAATTTATAACTCTACTAAAAAACATCCAAAAATAACAATTTGCATTAAACCCCGGCGTTAATAGTTTCGTAAACTTAATACGATTGATATTTTTACTGTATGTTTGTAAACTTAGTAACTTGTTTGTGTTGAATATGACAGAGAGATTCTTAATTATATTATTCTTATTTTTCGCAATTCCTTTTTTTGCACAGTATACTGAAGTAATTAATTCTAACCGTCCTGGTTTTTCTGAAAGCCCGTACAACGTGGGTATTGGGATTTATCAATTAGAAGCCGGATTTTTTAACAGAAAATACGAAGCAAGAAGCCCTGTCTTCAGCAATCCTGAGGCTACAGGTTTAAATTTACATTTTAGAATGGGAATTCTGGATGAAAAATTAGAATTTAATTTAACTTCTTCATTACAAAAAAGTGAATTTTTTTTTACTAATATATTCCAGTCATCATATTCAAAATTTGGATTAGGTCAACTTACACCCGGAGCTAAATTCTTAGTTTTTAAGCCTCAGTATAAGGATAAATCCAAAGAAATAAGAAGTTGGAGAAAGAGGCATGCTTTTGACTGGAAACGTTGGATTCCCCATGTAGCCATATACGGAGGGGTGAACTTCGGAGCTTTATTGAATGATTTTCACGCCCGCGGAGGCATAACCCCAAAAGTTGGTATTTTACTGCAAAATGAATTCTCTGATAAATTAAATCTTATTACTAATATTCATTATAATTATATTGGAGGGTATTTGCCGGAGTTTTCTTATGTAATTACGAGTACTTATAATTTTAATGATAAATGGTCCGGATTTGCTGAGCATCAAGCTTTGTTTAACAAACAAGAGAAACAGAATAACTTAGGAATAGGGGGTGCGTATCTTTTTGATAATGATTTACAAATTAATTCTTCTGTAAGAATCTTCTTTCAGGAAGAAACTGCGGGGTTTTATTCCGGGATAGGGGCTTCCTATCGGTTAGACCGGCATATTGATCAATATAAGGAGCTTGATGAGCTTGGTAATAAAGTAGAGGATGATGACATACAAATCTACAATAAAGGTTTTTTTGGAAGGTTATTTGATAAAATCAGTAGTGTTTTTAAGAAGAAAGATAAAATAGTTCCTCAACTTGAAGAAAGTACAAATCCTGCAGAAATAAACCAGAAACCTAAAAAAAGAAATCGGCAGAAATCAGTTTTGGGAAATATTACTAAAAGCGATAGAAAAGCCAAGAAAAAAGTAGTTAAAGAAAAAAATAAGGCCGCAAAAAAGAAAAAGAAAGCAGAAGAAAAAGCAAAACGAAAAGAACAAAAAGAAAAAGAGAGAGAAGAAAAACAAAAGTTAAAAGAGCAGGAAAAACTAGAAAAAGAAATTAAAAAATTAGAAGAAGAATTAAAAAAAGAGGAAGAAAAACAAAAGGACAATTAGAAATTATATTTTTGTTGTATGATTCAACTTAAAGAAATAAAAACCAGGAAGGAAATAAAACAGTTCGTTTTATTTCCTTTTTCTCTGTATAAAGGGAATAAGTATTGGGTGCCTCCGATTATTAACGATGAAATCAACACTTTAGACAAAAATAAAAACCCTGTTTTTGAACATGCTGATGCTCACCTTTTTCTTGCCTTTAAAAATAAAAAAGCGGTCGGCAGAATAGCAGTTATAATCAATAATTACGAGGTTGAACAACAAGGCGTAAAAAAAATACGTTTTGGCTGGTTTGATGTTATTGATGATATTCAAGTTACCAAAATTCTTATTGATAAAGTAAAAGAAACAGGAAAACAACATCAATTAGAATATATTGAAGGCCCTGTAGGATTTAATAATTTAGACAAAACCGGCGTGCTAACAGAAGGGTTCGATCATATAGGAACAATGACCACCTGGTATGCCATGCCCTATTATAAAGAGCATTTAGAAGAATTAGGGTTTATAAAAGAAAAAGAATATTTAGAAAATAAATTTGCTTTTGATGATATTAATATTGAAAAGTTTGCCAAAGCCAGCACTATTATCCAAAAACGGTATAGTCTTACCCCTTTAAATTTTACATCAACAAAAAACATCATGCCTTATGTAGATGGGATGTTTGATTTATTCAGGAAAGCGTATTCCGGACTATCCACATACGTTCCCATATCAAATGCTCAGGTACAATACTTTAAAAAAAAATATGTTGGCTTTATCAACCCGGAGTATATCAAATTTGTTGTAAACAAAGAAAACAAACTGGTAGCCTTTGCTATTATCATGCCTTCATTTTCAAAAGCACTTCAAAAAGCTAAGGGAAAACTATTCCCTTTCGGTTTTTTTCATATAATAAAGGCGAGAAAAAAACCTGAAGATGTTACTTTTTATTTAATAGGGATAGATCCCGCCCTTCAAAATAAAGGAGTTACAGCAATTATTTTTGAAGAATTTCATAAAACTCTCAAGGGAAAAGGCATCCGGAATTGTATTCGTACACCCGAATTAGAAGAAAATACCGCTATTCATAAAATCTGGTCAAATTTTAATCCTGAAACTCACAAAAGAAGGAGAACCTATAAACTTAATTTATAATGCATCTTTTTTACAATTCTGACATTACTAACAAAACAAAAAAAATAGAGTTCAGTACAGAAGAAAGCCGTCATATAGTTAAGGTTTTACGGAAGAAAATCAATGATACATTGTTAATTACTAATGGTTTGGGTTGTTTGTTTACTGCTGTCATCAGTACCACTGACAATAAAAAATGTATCGCTTCAATTACAAAAATAGAAAAAAAAGAAAAAGAATGGAACTATCATCTTCATATTGCCATTGCTCCCACTAAAAATATGAACCGGCTGGAATGGTTTGTTGAAAAAGCAACCGAAATAGGAATTGATGAAATCACCCCGGTTATTTGCAATAACTCTGAAAGAAAAATTTTAAACACAGAGCGATTAATAAAAGTTATGCTTTCAGCTTTAAAGCAGTCATTAAAACTCAACGCCACAAAAATTAATCAGCCTGTGAAATATTCAGATTTTCTGAATCAAGAGTTAAAAGGAGATATTTTTATTGCACATTGTTGCTATGATACTCAGAAAAAAGCATTAAAAAAAATTCCCGTTTTTTCTGAGAGCATTACTATTTTTATAGGCCCCGAAGGAGATTTTTCTGCAAATGAAATAGAACAGGCAATAAAAAAAGGAGCTATCCCCGTTACACTGGGAAATACCAGACTGAGAACTGAAACCGCCGCTTTAACAGCTCTTCAGTATATTAATTTTTTGCATCAATAAACACCCCCGCTTAACCTGTCTTAAAAAAAGTAACATAAATCACTGATGATGAATATAATAAAAACCCTGTATTCCTATTGTTTCACAGCTTGGGATAATCACCGGCTATTCATAAAATCACCTTGTAACCATCCGGAATACTGAAGCCGATCTTCCCGATACTGTTACCATGCCTCAATCCTCAATTGCTTGGATTTAAGCCTTTCTGTGAATGCCCTGTTACAGGGGCCTTATAACAGCACTGCCGGTTTGATGAATGATGATTTACGGACAGCACCCTGTAATTTCTCCTTATAGCAATGAGGTTACCAAAACAAATATCAGTTTAGTGTTCTTCTATACTTTAGATATAGAGATATAGGACTTTTTAAATGTTAGTCTTTGTACCTCTTTATCTTTTTGGATAGTTTAATCTTAAAGTTTTCAGGATAATTGAATACAATTTTTCAATACAAATGAAAAATTACAATTATTTACCAAATTTTAAAGGGAATATCCGGAGCAGGCAAATTAAGAAGCAATGGATAATTTATAATATTTTTGATGATTATTTTTTGAAAGCAAAACTTCTCATAATCAAAGAGATAAAGAAGAAAATTCCTTCCCCCCCCCCCCCCCCCCCGAAAAAAATATTTTTTTCGCTGAAACAGCACATTAAATAAAAAAAGTAGCGTACCTTGGCTCTTTGGAAACAGTAAGAAATACTAAATATTCAATTTCATGAAAACAAAGATTATACTTATTTGCATTGTGGCATTTAGCTTTAGTTTTACCATGTTGAATGCCCAAACGATTTGGAGAGGACCTAAAATAACATTCACAAAAGCCGATGAGGCTGACTGGAATCTAGCGGCTAATCAGGACAGAATTACCGATAACGTTGCGTTAACGAGAAAGGGTAGTGAGGGCTTATTTAATATCATTAAAGAGTCAGATGCCGGAGATACCGGAGATTCTTCCAATCTCATACCAACAGACACGGAATGGGCCTACGGCACAACAGAAAACTATACTTCTTTAACCTATGTAAGTTTGAGTGCCTTAATAGATGGTCAGTTTTCAAACATTGTTGACGGCAGAGATATGGTACTTCATCTTATTACCGATGATATTTATATTGATATCAAATTTCTCTCCTGGACTGCAGGAGATGGGGAAGGCAATAGTAACGGAGGAGGGTTCAGCTATGAACGTTCTACACCCAATGTTGTGATCGTTGCTGCCAATGCCTTGTTACAGGGTCCTTATAACAGCACTACCGCTTTGATGAATGATGGTTTACGAACGGCGAGCAGAATTCCCTTAACCTCTCCTTATAATGACGGAACAACGGTAACTGGCACCGCTGTCTTTGATAATGCCGATGATGATGACGATATTGTGGATTGGGTACAGATAGAATTACGCAACAGCTCCGATATTACCGAAGTACTAACGACTGCTTCAGCACTCATTCAGCGTGATGGAGACATTGTAGCTCCCGACGGGACTTCCGATGTAACGATAAACGGCACGGGCGGAGATTATTACGTAAGCGTCAACCACAGAAACCATATTGCCGCGGCTACGACTGCCGCTCTGACTTTAAGTGCCACAGCAACTGCCATAGATTTTACTGTTGTGGCAAACGTTACCGGAG
>CAXXDB010000009.1:0-680065 GCA_963666645.2 uncultured Tenacibaculum sp.
ATTACCGGAGATACCTACAGCTGCCCGGTTACCATTGCGCCCATTGCCGCACCGGATGAAGACGGCTCCACCATCTGGACCGGACCCAAAGTAACATTTACAAAAGCCAATGGTGCTAACTGGAATCTCCCGGCTAATCAGGACAGAATTACCGACAACGTTGCGTTAACAAGAAAGGGGAGTAAATCCTTATTTAATATTATTAAAGAGACCCATGCTGGCAATGCTCAAAGTTCTTCTAATCCCGCACCGGCAGATACGGAGTGGGCCTACGGCACAACAGCAGACTATGCTTCTTTAACTTATGAAAGTCTGCCCGCCTTAGTAAGCGGTGGATTTAAAAACATTGCTAATAACAGAAATATGGTACTCCACCTTATTACCGATGATATTTATATTGATATCAAGTTTCTCTCCTGGACTAATGACAATCTCGGAGGCGGTTTCAGTTATGAACGCTCTACACCGGCGAATACCCTTGTGATTAACGAAATTTTTGCAGATCCTTTAAATGACAATTGCCGGAGATGCCAACGGGGACGGAACGGGAAACCCCCTGCAGGACGAATTTATAGAGCTGTATAATACCGATAAAATCCCCATCGATCTTTCCGGATGGAAACTGACGGATGCCGCTCAAGACAGGCATATCTTCCCCGGAGGGAACCCTCATTCCCCCTGAAGAATCCTTGGTTGTTTTCGGCGGAGGGACTCCCGGAAATATCCCCGGATTGCTGCAAACGGCTTCCGAAGGAAGTTCTTTATTTCTGGACGACACCGGGGATACCGTTACCCTGAAAAATGCCTCTGATACGGTCATTACATCAGTAACCTACGGTGTGGAAGCCGGTGATGACCGTTCCATAGCCCGAAACCCCGACTTTACGGGTAATTTTGTAAAACATACCGCCATCACAACCAACAATGTTCGTTTTTCCCCGGGAAGAGACAATACCGACGGCAGTGCTCTGGCACTTGTAAAAGATAAAAATCATTTTGTAACTACCTGGAATACCCAAGCCGATGAGAGCGGAAGCACCTCGGTTATCCTGCCCATAGTTACAGGAGCCTATGATGTGGACACCGATAACGACGGTGCTTTTGACAGGCTGAATCTTACAGGGACACAAACCCTCGATTTAGGCAGCGCGGGGGTTCATACCATTGCCGTACGACCCAATGTTGCCAATACCAAAAATGAGCTGCAAATACGATTTGCCAATAGCAATAACCCCGGGAAATTAACCATTATAGAAAACTGGGGAAACATTGTGTGGACATCGATGAACAGTGCTTTTGAAGGCTGTGCCAATATGAGTATTGCCCCTTTCCCGGGAGTTCCCGATTTGAGCAGGGTAACCGACATGAGTGCCGCGTTTAAGAATCTCACCGGTTTTACGGGGAATCTAAGTGAGTGGAATGTGGCGAATGTAACCAATATGAGTACTCTGTTTGAGGGGGCTTCTGTTTTTAACGGCGATGTAAGTGCGTGGAATGTGGCAAGCGTAACCAATATGAGTGCCATGTTTCAGAATGCTGCTGTCTTTAACGGCGATGTAAGTGCGTGGAATGTGGCAAGCGTAACCAATATGAGTGCCATGTTTCAGAATGCTGCTGTCTTTAACGGCGATGTAAGTGCGTGGAATGTGGCAAGCGTAACCGATATGAGTGCTATGTTTCAGAATGCTGCCGTTTTTAACGGCGATGTAAGTACGTGGAATGTATCGAAAGTAACCAATATGATTTCTATGTTTGAGGATGCTGCCGTTTTTAACGGCGATGTAAGTACGTGGAATGTATCGAAAGTAACCAATATGATTTCTATGTTTGAGGATGCTGCCGTTTTTAACGGCGATGTAAGTGCGTGGAATGTATCGAAAGTAACCAATATGAGTTCTATGTTTGAGGATGCTACCGTTTTTAACGGCGATGTAAGTACGTGGAATGTATCGAAAGTAACCAATATAAGTTCTATGTTTCAAGATGCTGCCGTTTTTAACGGCGATGTAAGTACGTGGAATGTGGCAAGCGTAACCAATATGATTTCTATGTTTGAGGATGCTGCCGTTTTTAACGGCGATGTAAGTACGTGGAATGTGGCGAATGTAATCGATATGAGTGCCATGTTTAAGGGAGCTTCTGTTTTTAACGGCGATGTAAGTACGTGGAATGTGGCAAGCGTAACCAATATGAGTGCCATGTTTAAGGGAGCTTCTGTTTTTAACGGCGATGTAAGTGCGTGGAATGTGGCAAGCGTAACCGATATGAGTGCTATGTTTAAGGATGCTTCTGTTTTTAACGGCGATGTAAGTGTATGGAATGTATCGAAGGTAACCGATATGAGTGCCATGTTTCAGAATGTTGCCGTTTTTAACAGCGATGTAAGTGTGTGGAATGTGGCAAATGTAACCGATATGAGCCAGATGTTTCGTGGTGCCAGAGTTTTTAACAGTGATCTCAGTACCTGGAATGTGGCAAGCGTAACCGATATGAGCCAGATGTTTTTTGGTGCCCTCAAGTTTAACGGGAATCTCAGTACCTGGAATGTCTCGAATGTGACTAATATGTACGAGATGGTTAATCTTGCTTTTGATTTTAACAGTGATCTCAGTACTTGGAATGTATCCAAAGTTACTGACATGCTATTTATGTTTGGTGGTAATATCAGTTTTAGCAGACAAAACTATGAGAAATTATTATTAGGGTGGTCTAAACTTACCTTACAAAACGGTGTTACTTTCACAGCCCCCTCTGTGAGTTATTGCTTTGGAAAAGCAGCCAGAAAAATATTGACCGATACCTATGGCTGGAGAATTAGAGAAGACAGTCTTGATTCCGATTGTCTGGGTTTAAACATTGCTGCCGATGCCCTGTTACAGGGACCTTATGACAGCACTGCCGGTATGATGAATGATGATTTACGAGTGGCAGACAGAATTCCCTTAACTTCTCCTTATAACGACGGAGCGACCGTAACCGGCACCGCTGTTTTTGATAATACCGATGATAGCGACGATATTGTGGATTGGGTACAGATAGAATTACGCAACAGCTCCGATATTACCGAGGTACTGACGACTGCATCGGCATTGATTCAGCGTGACGGAGACATTGTAGCTCCCGACGGGACTTCCGATGTGACGGTAAGCGGCACAGGCGGAGATTATTACGTAAGCGTCAACCACAGAAACCATATTGCCGTGGCTACGACCGCCGCCCTGACTTTAAGTGCCACATCTACCGCCATAGACTTTACTGCTGTGGCAAACGTTACCGGCGGTACCAATGCCATGGTGGAAGTGAGTACGGGGAAATATGCTTTATTTGCGGGAGATGCGGATGGCAACAATCAGGTGCAGACAGGAGATTATAACGCTGCGACGACCCGCATCGGGCAGTCGGGATATTTCGGGAGTGATACCGATATGAACGGCGAGGTGCAGATTACAGATCTTAACTTGTTTATTGCGAGAGCTATAGGTAACGGGATACAGTTTTAGTGTTTTTTATGTTTTAGATAAGGGGTAACTTTTTTAGAATTTTAGTCTTTTTGCTTCTTATCTTTTTTAAGGGTTAGAATTAAAATAAAGAAATTACTGCTTTCAGATAATGAATTTCGCAGCGAATATTCAGAATGTCGCTAATAATAAATTATTATTAAATCCTGTCATACATTTTCTCATATAGATTTTTATAAATTTCTTTAATTATTTGTCTCTTCATTTTCATTGTTGGTGTTAAATGTCCGCTCTCTGTAGTCCATTCATGCGGAGTTAATTCGAAGCGCTTAATTTGTTCCCACTTACCAAAGTTACGGTTACAATTGTTTACTTCTTCCTGAATTCTGGTTATAACTTGTTTATTTTCAATTAGCTTTCCTGATACTTTAATATCATTATGAATACTCCATCTTTTTATAAAATCGAAATTGGGTTGAATGAAAGCTGTTGGCATTTTTTCTCCTTCGCCCACCACCATTACCTGTTCTATAAACTCGGATTGTTTCAGTTTATCCTCTAATAATGTTGGATTTACATATTTCCCTCCCGAGGTTTTAAACATTTCTTTTATGCGACCGGTAATACTTAGAAATCCATCTTCTGTTTTTCCTCTGTCTCCTGTATGAAAGTACCCGTTTTTTATAACCTGAGCAGTACGTTCAGGATCTTTATAATAACCCATCATAACATTGGGTCCTTTTACTAAAATTTCACCTTCTTCAGAAATTTTAACTTCTACTCCTGTGATTAATTTACCAACCGTCCCTATTTTAAAACCTCTGTTCCGTTGATCATTTACAGATATTACAGGAGAAGTTTCGGTTAATCCGTAACCTTCCATTACAGGCATCCCCGCAGCGGTAAAAATTCTGGTTAAGTGAGGTTGCAAAGCCGCACTTCCGGAAACCATTATTTTTAATTCTCCTCCTAAAGCGACCTGCCACTTAGAAAAAATAAGCTTTCTGGCAATGTTTAATTTTTTTTTGTATAACCACCCATTTTTCTCATACGGTTCATATTTTAATCCTAAATTAACTGCCCAGAAAAACAGAGCTTTTTTAATCCCTGATAATTCTGTTCCTTTTGCATGTATCTTATTATAAATTTTTTCATATAATCTTGGTACGGCTGTTATTATATGAGGTTTTACCTCCTGAGCATTATCCCCTAATTTATCTATGGCTTCAGCAAAATAAATGGAAATCCCGCAGTATTGATATAAATACAAAATCATTCTCTCAAAGATATGACAAACAGGCAGGAAACTTAAAGCTCTTTCTTTTCCGGATTTCAGAGGAACTTTTTCATGTGAGCTTAACACATTAGAAACAATATTGTTATGAGAAAGCATTACCCCTTTAGGTTTACCGGTAGTTCCGGAGGTATAAATTAACGTAGCTAAATCATCAGGATGAATAGCATTTTTTCTTGCTCTGACCTCATTTTGATTGCTTTTATCTTTCCCTAATGCCAAAATTTCATTCCAGTTTTTTTCTCCCGGTATTTCATCAAAAGTATAGACTTCCTTTAGTTTTGTATTTCCTTTAATCTGATTTAATTTCTCTACAATTTCAGCATCAGAAACAAAGCAGTATGTAGCTTCGGAATGATTTAATACATATTCATATTCTTCTTTTGAAATTGTGGGATAAACAGGAACATTCTGAGCCCCAGTTTGTAAAATTCCAATATCGCAGATACTCCATTCAGTACGGTTATTCGTAGAAATAATGGCTATTTTAGTATCCGGTTGGACTCCTAACCGGAGTAATCCTCTGCTAACGGCGTTTGCCTGCTCAATATATTCTTTAGTAGAAACCGATTTCCACTTTCCGTTATATTTAGTGGTCAGCGACTTCTTTAAATTATAATTTTCCAGCTGATAATAAGGAAAATCAAATAAACGAGTAATTTCAATCGACATAATAAATTAAATTTTATGTGTTACAACATACAAAAATATTTCTTTTTTCTCTTGATTTTACAACTGTTTTATTGACAAAAATAAAAACCGGATTAAAAAAACTATTCTCAGCCGGTTAACAGTTTAGCAAAATTATCAATTATGAGAATACTACCCATAACGATTGAGGAGAGTATCTGTTTTTACAGATTATCTAAAACTTTTGTTAAAATCTCGCATCCCTTTACTACCTCCTTATCAGAAATAGTCAGGGGCGGGGTCATCCGTATCGCCTTTTTGTCATACAGTAGCCAAAAGAGAATAAGTCCCTTATCCAAAGCATTCAAAATAACCTGGTTTGCCGTTTCAGGAGATTCCATAATTAAAGCCAACATTAGCCCTCTACCTCTGATTTCTTTAATCAGCGGGTGGTTTAAATGTGAGCGGATAATTTTTTCTTTTTCTAATGTTTGACGAATCAGTGTAGTGTTTATTACTTCATTAACTGTTGCTAAACCTGAAGCGGCTATTACGGGATGACCTCCAAAAGTAGTGATATGACCCAATTTGGGATTTTCTTTTAAAGAACTCATAATCTTACGGGAAGAAATAAATGCTCCTATGGGCATTCCCCCTCCCAGCCCTTTTCCTGTAATGATGATATCCGGAATTACATGATAGTTTTCAAATCCCCAAAATTTCCCGGTTCTGCCAATACCTGTTTGTATTTCATCTAAAATTAATAATGCTCCGGTTTTTTCGCATTTTTCTTTTACCTTATCCAGGAAGTTGTTTACCGGTTCAATGAAACCTGCACCTCCCTGAATTGTTTCTAACAGCACAGCAGCTGTTTGAGAAGTAATTTTTTCTAACTCTTTCTCAGCATTAAACTGAATAAATCGTACTCCGGGGGCTAAAGGTCTGAATGCCCTGTTTTGTTGTTCTGCACCGCAAACACTCATAGAACCCGCAGTGTTTCCGTGATAAGCATTTTTTGCGGCAATAATTTCAGTTCTGTTAGTATATTTTCTGGCCAGTTTTAAAGCTCCTTCGGTGGCCTCTGTTCCTGAGTTTACCAAATAAACAGAGGATAAGTATTCAGGAAGTGTTTTTGCTAAAACTTTACAAAGCTCTGATGGTGGTTGTTGAATAAACTCACCGTACACCATTACATGGCTATATTGCTTAAGCTGCTGAGTTATTGCGTCATATATTTTTGAATTGTTATGACCAAGGCTGTTTGCAGAAACACCAGCTATAAAATCCAAATACGCTTTATTACTCGTGTCATAAATATAACTTCCGTGTGCATGAGAGATTTCAATACCGAGAGGATGAGGAGTTGTTTGTGCCTGGTATTTGAAAAAATCATCTTTCATTCTTTCCTTGTAATTGTTTTGCCTTATGCCTGTCGTTCTCCTGCTTCAATTCAGATTTGACTTTTTCTATACCGGGATTTAATTCAGACGAGGAAATTGCTTTTTCATCAGTGTCTTTTATAAAGATATCTTCCATCACTTTAGGCTGCTCGTCTTCTCTCCATACAAAACCGGGAAATTTTCCTTCCTCTGAGGGAAATTCTGAAGGAGGATATGTTTTTCCTTCAGTTTTTTTAATGTATTTAGTTTGTGTAATTTCATTATTTTCTAATAAGAATTCAATATCACCGGCAATTTCTTTGGTAATTGTTTCTAATTTCTGTGTGCTTTCATTCCTGTTATAGTATAATGATTCTGCATTTCCTTTTACCAGCAATGTTTTTAACCTGTTTTCTTCAAATTTTCCATAGATATTCCTTCCTTTTATTTGATTAAAACTGCCTGTTCCGGCAGAATCCTTTTGAATGATGAATGAATTTTGTAATACTCTGAGAGAATCCAGCTGATTAGTTTCTGTATTCGTTGTAAATTGAATGCTGTCTCCGGTTATTTGACTTTCTCCCGACCACAGAATTGGTTTTTTAAACATCCGGGTTACTCCGGTATCCTGACTTACATGAGCAGAATCGCACTTCCCCTGCAAGTTGGATTTGAAGATTTTAACGTTATGATACGTTCTGACAGTTCTGTAATCTTTCTTGCCGGTCAAAAGGATAGTATCACCGTGTATGTAAAGAGAATCTTTTTCCAGGATAGTGATGGCCACGGGTTTTTTAACAACAAACAGAGAATCCCGGTACTCGAAAACTGCTGCGTAACCACCTTTGATAACCATGTTTTGAACGGTATCAATAATCCTGATTTTATGAGTTGCAGAAGCAAACCCTTTTTTTTTATCATAATACAAACTATCCGCTTCCACCGTTCTTTCTTTTAAAAATAATTTAGCATTTTTTACAAAATAAGAGATGCCCGTATTGGTATCAAAAAAACCTTTCTCAGCATATATTTTAGTGCTGTCTTTCAGGCTTATGATGGTAGAGGGTCCATATACGTAAGCAAGGTTAGAATTGGTGTAGTAGTTTAAATGATTGGAGTTTAGTTCATTTTCCGGGTTGACAACCTTTACCTGAGTCGTTGCCGTAAACTTTTTATCCTGTAAATAGTAAGTTCCTTTATTACTATTTAATATATTTTTTTTATCCCGAATCATTCCTGATGACGGATAATATAAAATTTGCTTTACTCTGTCAAAATATAATGTATCAGTAATTAACTTCATTTCTTTATCATTAACTTCTACGTTTCCCCAAGATTTAGCAATTTTTGTATTTGCATTATAGTTTGCAAAATCAGAATATTGTATAATACTATCTCCTTGTTCTATAACAACTTCTCCAGCTGCCTTGAAAATGTTTTGATCTCTGTAAAGCAGAGCCCGTTTACAGTTTAAAGTAACACCTTCATGAGCTACTTCTACGTCACCAATTAAAATGGCGGCTCCCGGATATCTTTCTTTATCAAATGTTGAAATTCTGGAAGATAAAATCTTAATTTTCTTGGCTTGAGGGGCTATTTTTAATGTTGTCAGCAGTATGACAAAAAGAAGTATTTTATTCAAAATTTTTAACTTTAATTTACAAAAATAAAGAAAAGATTTCCCCGGAACTCTTAAAATATTAAATTTTCCCCGGAATACGATTCCTCTCTATTTTTCCTTTTTTAACAGCTTTATGCTGCTCATAACAGTTTAATACTGCTTCAATGAGCTGTAAGTCACTCGCTTTTTTAATAAAATATTCTGAATAGCTACAATCGATTAGCAATTTTGTCAAATGGTGCTTGTCCATTTCCAGGTATTCCATCATTACCTCCCTGTCAAATTTTCCGGCAAACATTTTTCTGAGGTCATCCTCTCTTTTAAGCTTTTGCAATTTTTTAAGCTGTCCCGGTTTCTTTCCAAAGAGAGTATATACCAAGTCAACAGGGTTTAAAAGTTTCGCAAGAGGAGATAATATCTTTTGCGGGCGACCTACTTCGTAGGTTTGTGGTAATCCTTTTAAATGAATTCTCGTAAACTTGTCTCTGGGAACTTGTTTTATGTCAATCTCCAGAACACCAGTAAGCTTTGTCGATTCAATGACTATTTCTTTTACTTCTTCGGGCTTTTCATGCAACGCAATAATCAGTTCATTTCCTTTCAGTAAATCATTTGCTATTTTCAGTTTTATAGACTCAAAGCCTAAATATGATACTAAAACAGTATCGTTTGCTTTGGCAATAAGTTCAAAGAAGCCATCTTCACGGGTAATCGTTCCGGTGACAGAGTTTAAATTTAAAATATGTGCGGCACTCAGCGGTTTTTTAGTTTCAGAATGAATAACCTGACCCTTCAGCTTTTTATTTTGAGTATAGGAAACTAAGGTACACAGGGCTACTATAAAAAGAGATAAGCGTTGAATCATACTGCAATAATACGCATATTTGTTATTTTAAAGGAGTGCTAATTGTACACATAACAGGATTCGAACCTGCACGTCCCTAAGGACACAAGCCCCTCAAGCTTGCGCGTCTGCCAATTCCGCCATATGTGCTGAAAATAAAAACATCAAAAAAGGTTCAACCTCCGGGGTTCGCCTGATTTTAATTATTTCAGAAAATCAAAGCAAATATACGTTGATAAGTTATATCTAAAAAAAAAAACAGATATTTGTAGTTTATGAAATATGAAAATAGTACTCCTTGGATATATGGGAAGCGGTAAAACTTCCGTTGGTAAAAAATTAGCGGTTGCTACAGGACTACCTTTTATAGATTCAGATGCTTATATTGAAGAAAAATCAAAAAAAACAATCAGCGAAATTTTTAATAAAAAAGGAGAATCTTTTTTTAGGATGGAAGAGCATAAATTCTTAAAAGAACTATTAGAAAAACAAAATGATTTCATTCTCTCTTTAGGGGGAGGTACTCCTTGTTATGCTGATAATATGAGGTTAATTAATAACTACGGTAATTGTATTTCTATATATTTAAGAACATCAATTTCTACACTGGTTGACAGATTACAAACGCAAAAAGATACAAGACCGCTCATAGCAAGACTTGATGAAGAACTCCATGAATTTATAGGGAAGCACCTCTTTGAAAGAAGTTTTTTTTACGAAAAAGCACAGCAAAAAATTGTAACTGATAATAAAACTCCGAAAGAATTAATTTATGAAATACAGCTTATTCTAAGTAAGTAACAATTTCATCTCCTGTAAAATTAACCACTACACGCTCTTTCATGGATGTTGACAATGAAATTCCTTTAAAATCAACTTTTACCGGATATCTTTTATGACTTCTGTTCACTAACACGGCTGTTTTAAATTTCTTGAGGGGAACATCCAGAAAATGTTTTACCGCATAGATTAATGTAGTTCCGGAATGTAACACATCATCAACTAACAGCAATGATTTATTTATATAATTTGAAGAGTCAATATCAGTAGTTATTTCTTTTAGCGGTTTTTTTTTGTCCATATTAACTTTACAGAGGACAATGTTTACAGGGGAGACAGCAGTAAGTTCATCAGCTATTTTTTTTGCTAAATAAAAACCATTATTCGCTATTCCGGCAATTACTATTTCCTTTTCCTGATAGTTTACTTCATATATCTGATACGCTATCCTTTTAATTTTTTGCTTAATCTGTATGTTTGTAAGTATAATATTATTCTTTTCAATCATAAGACAAACTTAAAAATTTTCCTTATTAGTTTCATAATAATCCTTAATATCTCTTCGATCCTTTTTAGTGGGTCTTCCAATGCCTTTCTTTCTGTAATAATCTTTTGCACACTTTAACAGTTCTGCTTTCTTAAATTCTTCTCCAGGAGTTACGTCTCTCCGGTACAAGTCAACAAGCTTAGCTCCCACCCTGCCCGGAGGGATATCCAATACTTGCATCTGATAATTAATTTGATTTTTTCTGACTAAAATAATTTTCCCGATGTAAATCTCTCCGGATGGTTTTACAGTTTTTGTTTCAATTTTAACATGCCCTTTCTTACAAGCATCGGCAGCTAAACTTCTTGTTTTAAACACTCTGATACACCATAAATACTTATCTGCCCTCATACAAAAAGTTATTTTTTTATTGTTTGTGTTTTACAAAGATATAAAAATCGTAAATTGCGGGTTTAAATTAAAACTAATGGGAACGTTAAAGAATATACTTACAATTAGCATCATCACATTTTTGGTTTATTCATGTGATGACAATGATTCTGCTAACCCTGCAGGTTCTGATTTTGATCACGCAGCTCAGGCAGTTAAAGACAATGATTCACTGGTGTTATTCCTTAAGAATCATTTTTATGATAAAACAGAAGATTTGGTAAAGCCTTTGGAGGATGGCAAAACAGCTCTTTTTGATCACCCTGATTTACACACTCAGGAAGTCACTGATGTTATAAATGACAAGGAAATAGATTTTAAACTATATGTATACACGGCAGAGAAAGGAAGCTCTCGGAAAGGGAATCCCACTGTTGTTGATTCAGTATTAGTAAATTATTCCGGGTATAAAGTTTTGAATACTAAAACATTAGACGGTACAGAATTTGACAACAACAACAACACCTGGTTTGTTTTAGGTGCTTCAACCATAAGAGGCTGGTCCTATGGCGTTCCTAATTTTAAAGGAGGAACAAATATTACCCTGCCCGATGAACCCTTAGCATTTGAAAACCCCGGTAAAGGAGTTATTTTTATTCCATCCGGTTTGGCCTATAGAAATCAGGGTATTAGAGATATATTACCAAATGAAATTTTAATGTTTTACATTCAGTTAAATGATGTTGTCACAGACACAGATTCAGACAGAGATGGTGTTCCCTCAATTTCAGAAGATCCTGACGGTGACGGAATTCCCTGGAATGATGATATTGATGATGATGGTGTTCCTAACTTTTTAGATATTGATGATGACGGAGATTTGATTTTAACTATCAACGAAGATACCAATAAAGACGGAAACCCCGCAAATGATTTTAATGATCCTAATAAACCAAACACTCCGGATTATCTGAACCCTGATATTAGAAAATCAAATGAATAAATTGTATATGTAAAATAATTATTTTGCTCCTAAATAAACCAGTACTATATAAATTGGCAAAACATTAAAATTAAAAAAATAAAACTTTTCTATATCAGTTAAAACTGGTTTGACCATGGTAATCATTTGCATATCGCAATACATTAATCCTCAATGCATTGTTTTTCAAAAATTTGTTTCATCCTTTGTCATTTAACGCTTCTAATAACCGCCTCTCAGAATCCTCAGGAATTCGAACGGAAATTTAGGCTTCAGTTTCGAGACGGGCATTATAAATCAATCAGGTCAGGAAATTTTAAAAGGAAGTTTCAATAACAAAAAAGAAATTGATATCAGAAACTTAGAAAATAATCTTTAGTTCCTAAAGCAAAAATCGTAGGTTTAGATTCCATATCTCTGTAAATAATTAAAAAAAGTAATAGATTTATAAAAAAGTTATTTTCCGTTAAATTGATTCATCGTATTTGATAAACCTGCAGTTATAAAAGAAGTAACTGCGTTTACATTTGTTTGCATTCTTTCTGTTAATACACATTCCTCTTCCTGACTCCATTTTCCAAGGACAAAATCAACCTGTTTCCCTTTTTGATAATCCGTACCAATTCCAAACCTGAACCTTGGGTATGAATCTGTATTCAATTTGTCCTGAATATCTTTCAATCCGTTATGTCCCCCTGCACTCCCCCGTCTTTTAATTCTTATTTTACCAAAACCAATATTCAAATCGTCAGTAATTACAAGTAGATTTTCAATTTGAATATTCTCTTTTTTCATCCAATATAAAACTGCTTTTCCGCTTAAATTCATAAAAGTACCGGGTTTTAAAACAAAAACTGTTTTTCCTTTAATTTTAAATTTAGCAAGAGCGGCGAGTTTCCCGGCTGAAAAGGTTTCTTGATGTTTTTTTACAAAGGCGTCAACAATTTTAAAACCAACATTGTGTCGGGTGTTATGGTATTCTTCACCAATATTTCCCAGACCTGCAATTAAAATTTTTTTCATACTACTTTCCTGTAATTCCTGTTTTTTACAAAACAGATTATTAAAAAAAAGAAAACATTCATTTTTGATATTCATTTTAAGACTGTTGTATGGATTGAAAATATGTAGCTTTTAAAGAATTTCAATAAAAAAAGTCATTTAAAAGATTATCCGTCCCAAATTATTAATCCTGTGATGATTATTTCAGATACCACAATATTATAAAATAAAAAACCAAAACTAATTGCTTTTCCGGTTTTCTGAGCGGGAAACCGAGCTCGAATCAACGACATTCAGTATGGAAAGTTGACGCTCTGTCAACTGAGTTACTTCTGCATTGATATCAACGAGTACAAATATAATTTTTTTAAATATTTTAAGTTAATTATAAAACATTGATTATCAATAGTATAAATTTATAAAAATTGATTAAACAAAACCGGGAACTCTCTTTTTTGAGTATAAAATATGATATAAAAACATAAAAAAGCATCTGATAATCAGATGCTTTTAAAAAAATTAAATGATGTAACTTGTTAAATTACTCTACTAACACTAACAGCGTTTAATCCTTTTTTCCCTTCTTTTAGTTCAAATTCTACATCATCTCCCTGTTGAATTTCATCAATTAATCCGGAAACATGCACAAAATAATCTGTACTTGACTCCGAATCTGTAATAAACCCGAAACCTTTGGATTCATTAAAGAACTTTACTGTCCCTTTTTTCATTATAAATATATTAATTATTAAAAGTCCGCAAGATACTATTTAATTATGAAATATTTGATTTTTTTTGATTTTTTTTGATTATCGGAATATAATTATCGTTTTTATCTTTTTCCATTTTATACTATTTTTTAAAATTCTACAATAAAAAAATACTGATTTACGAAAGTCACTGTTTTTATTCAAACAACAAAAATTTGTTCATTACAAATCTTTATAGTAATTTCATTTTAGAATCGTGACTGAAGTAAATGGAGTATACAGCAACTGTAGAGGAGGAAAACAAAGAAATAGCAAACCGATATAGAGATTTGCTGAAAGGTACGTACCTGATTTTATCAGAGGATGATAAAAAACTGATACGAAAATCTTTTAAAATTTCTGTAGAAGCACATTCTGAACAAAGGAGAAAATCCGGTGATCCATATATTTTCCACCCTGTTGCCGTTGCAAAAATCGTGGCCGGTGAAATTGGTTTAGGAGCAACATCAATTGCAGCCGCCTTGCTTCATGATGTTGTGGAAGACACACACTATACCGTTGAGGATATAGAGCAGTTATTTGGAGAAACTGTTGCCCGGATTGTAAGTGGTCTGACAAAAATATCCCGGTTAAAAAAAGATCAGGATTATTCTGTTCAGGCAGAAAACTTCAGAAAAATGCTGCTTACACTGCATGACGATGTTCGGGTAATTTTAATTAAAATTGCCGATCGCTTACACAATATGCAAACGATGGATGCAATGCCTGTGCATAAACAGGTAAAAATAGCTTCTGAAACATTGTATATCTACGCTCCTCTTGCTCATAGATTAGGTCTGTACAATATAAAAATAGAATTGGAAGATCTGGGATTAAAATATACTGAACCTGAAGTTTATAATGATATTCTTTTAAAAATTACTGAAAATAAAGAAGAGCAGCAAAAGTATATTAACACATTCAATTCCAAAATCTGCGAAGCTCTTGACAAAGAGGAATTTGAATATGAAATTAAGGGTCGGTTTAAATCCATATTTTCTATTCGAAGGAAAATGCGCAAACAAAATGTTTCTTTTGATGAAGTTTATGACAAATTTGCGATTAGAATTATATATGAGCCAACATCCGGTGACGAAAAATTTGATGCCTGGAAAATTTATTCTGTTGTAACCGATTTCTACAAACCAAATCCGACCCGGTTGAGAGATTGGATTTCTCAACCTAAATCAACAGGCTATGAAGCTCTCCATACCACTGTAGTTGGTCCGGAAGCTAAATGGGTGGAAGTTCAGATTCGTTCACAAAGAATGGATGAAATTGCAGAAAAAGGATATGTGGCACATTTTAAATATAAGCAGGGAAATGTCAGCGAAAGCGGTTTAGAAGAATGGTTGAATAAACTCAGAGAGACTTTAGAAAACAATACATTAAATGCGGTTGATTTCGTTGAAGATTTTAAGTTAAATCTTTATGCAAAAGAAATATATGTATTCACACCTAAAGGAGATTTAAAATCCTTACCAAAAGGAGCTTCTGCCCTTGATTTTGCCTTTGCCATTCATACCGATGTGGGATTGAAATGCAGAGGAGCAAAAGTTAATGGCAAGTTCGTCCCGTTAAGTTATGAGTTAAAAAGTGGAAATCAGGTAAATATATTGACTTCGGCAACTAGTAAGCCCAATACAAGATGGTTAGATTTTGTACTTACGGCAAGAGCCCGGACTAAGATAAAGTCAGCATTAAAAGCAGATGAGAAGAAAATAGCTGAGGAAGGTAAGGCTATTCTCATAAGGAAACTCAGGCATCTTAAAATTAATTACAATGAAAAATTAGCCCGCAGGATTGCTAATTTTTTTAACCTTCAGACAAGTTTCGATCTTTTTTACAGAATCGGTAACGGGTCTATTGATAATAAGCAACTAAAAGAGTTTATAGTACAGCAATCCAGTCCTATTATGAGTTTCTTAAAAAAACCTTTTAAAAGAAACTCAGCTAAAAATATTTCTGATGAGGAAGAAGTAACCAATAAATATGATGCTCTTGTTTTCGGGCAGGATGAGGAAAAATTAGAATACTCATTATCCGTTTGCTGCAAACCTATTCCCGGTGATTCTGCATTCGGTTTTGTTACAATTAATGATGGAATTAAAGTTCATAAAACCAACTGTCCGAACTCTATTTCCTTACAATCCAATTTTGCTTACAGAATTATAAAAGCAAAATGGATCGATTCTACCAAGCAGGAGTTTTCTGCTATTTTAAAAATTAGTGGTGTTGACAATAAAGGAATTGTAAATAATATTACTAAAATTATTTCTAACAATATGAGTGTTTATATCAACAGTATTAACATTTCAGGGAATGCCGGAGTATTTAAAGGTAAAATATCATTAACTGTTAAAAACAGAAATCAACTTACCAAACTAATTAACAGCATGAAAAGAATAGACGGGATACAAAAGGTAACCCGAGTTAATACTTTATAGTTATATTCTTTCAGAAACTACTTTTTTTATTAACAAATAAGCGTAAATTTGTTTTTTGAAAATCATAAATATTATGAATAGTATAGCTGAAAGTCAAAAGATTGTAAAAAAAGTTCTTACTTCTTTTTTAGAAGAAAACAAACATCGTAAAACTCCGGAACGTTACGCAATTCTTCAAGAAATATACAATGCTAATGAACATTTTGATATTGAATCTTTATATACCAAAATGAAAGATAAAAACTATCGTGTAAGCAGAGCTACCTTATACAATACCATGGAATTATTATTAGACTGCGGATTGGTCAGAAAGCATCAATTTGATGGTCAGTCTATGGGGCGGTATGAAAAAAGTTATTTTGATAAAAACCATGATCATGTAATTTTTACAGATACAGGAGAAGTAAAGGAATTTTGTGATCCCAGAATTCAAATTATAAAAAAAACTATTGAAGAAGTTTTCGATATCGATATTCAAAATCATTCATTGTACTTTTACGGGACAAAAAGAAACTCAAAATAAATTCAAATTCTTAATATAGTAACGTACTAAAATAATGACTGTAGATTTATTACTCGGATTGCAATGGGGAGACGAAGGGAAAGGCAAAATTGTTGATGCTCTTACACAAAACTACGATATTATCGCCCGGTTTCAGGGAGGGCCCAATGCAGGTCATACAATTGTTTTTGATGAAAATAAATATATATTGCATACTATTCCTTCCGGCATTTTTCACAAAACTGCTCTAAATGTTGTGGGCAACGGAGTGGTAATCGACCCTGTAATTTTTAAGAACGAATTAGAAAACTTAGACAAGTACTCTGTAAATTATTTTGATAATCTTTTAATTTCCAGGAAAGCACATTTAATTTTGCCTACACATAGATTGTTGGATGCCGTTTCTGAAGCTTCCAAAGGTAAAATGAAAATTGGCTCTACTTTAAAAGGTATTGGTCCGGCATACATGGATAAAACAGGTAGAAATGGTATGCGGGTTGGCGATTTAGAATTGAACAACTGGAAAGAAAAATATCGGTTTCTTACAGAAAAGCATATTAAGATGCTGCACTTCTTTGAGGTAGATATTCAATATAATTTAAAAGAACTGGAAGAGGAATTCTCTGAGGGTATTAAGAAATTAAAAACATTACAATTTATAGATTCTGAAGAATTTTTAAACAATGCAGTTAAAGAAGGTAAAAAAATACTAGCTGAAGGAGCTCAGGGTTCATTATTAGATATTGATTTCGGGACCTATCCGTTTGTTACCTCCAGCAATACTACGGCAGCAGGTGCCTGTACCGGTTTAGGTATAGCTCCAAATAAAATTAAAGAAGTAGTAGGTATTTTTAAGGCCTATACTACCCGCGTGGGATCGGGTCCCTTCCCTACCGAGCTTTTTGATAATGAAGGTAAAGCTATGAGGCGTGCAGGTATGGAATTTGGAGCCACCACAGGTCGTTCCCGTCGCTGTGGCTGGTTAGATCTAGTGGCTTTAAAATACACCGTGCAAGTAAACGGTGTTACACAATTAATGATGATGAAGGGAGATGTACTCTCCGGTTTTGATACTTTAAAAATATGTACTGCTTACAAGTATAAAGGGAAAAAAATAACCCATTTCCCATATAATGTTGAACCGGAAAGCATACAACCTGTATATTCAGAATTTAAAGGCTGGAAAGCTGACTTAACCGGAATGAGGGATGAAAAAGATTTACCGGTAAATTTGATTAACTACATTAACTTTATTGAAAAAGAAACCGGAATTCCTGTCAAAACTGTATCGGTAGGTCCCGACAGAAAACAAACTATTATCCGGTAATGCTGAATTAAACAACAGTTGCAGAAATGAATATTTAGTTACATATAATTTTAAGCGGATCAATTTTATCACTATTATTAATCATTCTTAATTACTGTGCTATTGAATATTGTTACTTTGAGAATCACTTATTTAAAACAGCATTCTATGGTGATTTTTAATAAAATATTAAATATATTCATAACAAAATTAAAACAGTTTGGATATGAAAATCAGAGAAAAATACTTGAAAGTATATTTTGAAACAGTGTTCTTTCTTGTTGCAATATTGTTGTTCTCCAAATACCAAAAAGAAGAGATTCCTCTTTCAGCTCCGGCAGAAGATTCTTCCCAAACTCCTGAAGTAGAAATCATTTCTTTTCAAGAACTGAAGCGTTTATTGAGAACTATATTGATTACAAAAACAAACCCGGCAATACGGTTCTGTTAAAAAATGCCGGCAGGAGAAATGTTCAACAAAATTTTAAACAAAAAATAACGAAAGTAACCGCTGAAGACGGAATAATTATCTATAATGTAATTCCTGTAAAAAAGGAAAATACAACTCATTTTAAAAAGTCAAATGAGTGCGAGAAAAAACCTGATCCGGAGCCTGATTATACTGTAATCAGCATGAATATTGGTTCAGGCGGCGATCGTAGTGATTTATATCAAACCAACTTTTATGGAATGAATCCGCCGCCCGTTTCAGGCATCGGCAATCACTATAATCTGCGATTTAATTTTTACACAAACGTCATTAACTTAAATTATGGAGGTTCATTCGGAAATCTTCCTTCTAACTCTAAGACTACAAAGCACAAAAAGAGTGGCGGCATTGGCAGCGACGGTATTTTGGGAGCTACAATCAGAAGCATCTGGACATGGGTTACAGGGATTTTTAAGCAAACAGCCAAGGTAGGAAGGTGTCCGTTAGTTAACATCGATATCAGTATTGAAGATCCGGGAGGTCTTGGGAGCATGACTACCTTTGGTAATGATTTGTTATACGATCTTACAATTCCCTTTTTCTAAATTCGGCTTTCCTTTGTGATGTTTCAAATATTCTTGAACCACCTCATCAGTTATCCTGCCCGTACTCCATGCACCATACTCAACAGTCCAAAAACAGTGATTTCAATATAACTTTATCTAGAGAAGCATATTCTTGTTGAAACAATCGAGAGTAACGCCCTTTTAACTTTTTTACCAAAACACTCAAACTTAAAAAGAGTAGGTATTCAATTAATTAGATAATAAAATTAAGTTATTTAATCCGCTCTCCAAATTATAACATGTAAAGAAATTCATTCTTCTTACATTTAGAATAAGGAAATAATTACCTCTTTAACCGTTATTCCCTCTGCCTCTGCTTTATAGTTTTTGACAATTCTATGCGATAAAATCGGTACAGCTACAGCTTGTACATCTTCTATATCAGGAGAATATTTACCTTGCACTGCTGCATTGGCTTTTGCTGCTAAGATTAAATTTTGTGAGGCACGCGGACCTGCACCCCAATCGACATATTTTTTAACTAATTCTGTTGCTTTCTCTGATTTAGATCTTGTTTTACCGACTAAAGAGACGGCATATTCAACAACGTTATCAGCAACAGGTATTTTAAGTATCAGCTTTTGGATTTCAATAATCTCTGTTGCACTAAACAATGAATTTATTGTTTGATTTGCTGTAGAGGTTGTATTTTTAACTACTTGAACTTCTTCCTTGAAAGTCGGATACTCTAAGTTTATAGAAAACATGAAGCGATCCAGTTGAGCTTCAGGTAATGAATACGTCCCTTCCTGCTCTATAGGATTTTGTGTGGCTAATACGAAAAAAGGTAATTCTAATTTATAATGATGCCCGGCTATGGTAACAGAACGCTCCTGCATTGCTTCCAGTAAAGCAGCTTGAGTTTTTGGCGGAGTTCTGTTAATCTCATCAGCAAGAATAATGTTAGAAAAAACGGGTCCTTTAATAAATTTAAAATTACGCGTCTCATTTAAAATTTCACTCCCTAAAATATCAGAAGGCATTAAATCCGGGGTAAACTGAATTCTGCTGAATTTAAGTCCTAATGCGTCAGAAATAGTATTAACTAATAATGTTTTTGCTAAGCCCGGAACTCCAATGAGTAACGAATGCCCGCCACAAAAAACAGAGAGTAATGAAAAATTAACAGCTTCATTCTGACCTATAACTATTTTACCTATTTCTTCTTGTAACCGGGTGTATTTAGTTACTAAGTTATTAACGGCATTAACGTCTGACATTATTGATTTTCTTTTTTCCAGTTTGCTTTAAAAGTGCATTTTTTATATTCACTTCCAAGTTTAACATATGTTTCAGTTATTTTATCTTTAGACCATTTGGAAATTGTTTCTTCTTTTTTCTTTGCTAAAGCTAAATGCTGTATTTTTACGTAGTCTGCAACTAAATTCGCTTTATGTGTATTAGTTCTGTTTCTCATGTAAATTAATTTATACATCTTCTCTCCTGCTCTGGTCTCATCGTAAAACACCTCGGAAAACTCTCCTTTCTGTAATTCATTTATTCTGGCATATAAGGCAGGATCCATTCTCGTCAAATCGAATGTTGATTCTCCGGTATATGGATTTATAATTAACCCCCTGTTATTCTTCGTTTCTTTATCTTCTGAATGCTCTCTTACAGCATCATCAAACATAATTTTTCCGTCAGCTAATTGTTTTCTTAAGTATTCCAGTTTCTCTTTGACTTCTTTTAGTTTTTCATCGGCAATTTCAGGTTTCATTACAATATGAGAAACTTCCCTCGCATTTCCTTTTATTTTATGGAGTAGTATAATATGATGGCCAAAAATAGTTTTAAAAGGATCTGAAATTTGCCCTTCATCTAATGAAAAAGCAACTTCTTTAAATTCTTTAATAAATTGTGTCTTTTTAGTAATCAACCCTAAATTTCCTCCATTTCTTCCTACGGTTGGATCATCTGAGTGAATAATAGCTTTTAATTTAAAACTGGCATCTTCCTTTTCTATTTCTTGTTTAATCTGCTTTAGCTTAGCTATAATTCTTTTGTTTTCTTCATCTACAGCTTCTGCATGGATTATTATTTGAGCTAATTCTACTTCTGCAGGAAACTCGGGGAGTTCATTTTTCTCTTTTAACCCATTATAGTACAAACGAACTTCTTCCGGAGTTACATCGATATTTTCAGTAATTTTTTGCTGTTCTTTTTCTATAAGTTCATTTTCTTTTTGTACTCTTTCTAATTCTTTTTTTAAGTCTTCAATATCATTAAAACCATATGCTTCGGCTGCCTTTTCTTCGTTGCCATATTCCTGAATAAAAAATGACAGGCTTCTGTTTACTCTCGAATCTATTTCTGATTGAGAAACAGTTACGCTATCGATAACTGCATGATGGGCGATAAGTTTTTGTTGCATTAATTCTTCTAACATTTCACAATCAGAAATTTTTATTTTTCCTTCACTCCTTAATTCAACTTCTTTCTTAAATTTATCAATATCAGAATCTAAAACAATATTTTTTCCAACTACCACTGCTACTCCGTCAATTTTATTTTTTTGAGCACATGTTAAAACCGGAATTAATCCTAAAATAATTGAAATACTAATACTCTTTAAATTCATTATTTTTAATTGCATCATTAATCAACGTTTTTTCAATATCTCTTACTAATTTTATTTTTCGTTTGTGTAAAACAAGTTGTTTGATATTATTTTTAATATAGCTTAAGGGTGCAATATCATTCCTCTTTAGCACATCATTCACGGCGACCAAATATACTCCTAAACTATCCTCTTTTTGAATAAATTTTGTTTTTTTTAACAGCTTCTCCTTCGAATAGTATCGGAAAGGCGGGATTTTTAACAGAACTTTATCATAAGTTATCCAACTGGAATCTCTTAGTTGATAATTTTTAAAATTTATCGTTAAGTTTTCCAGATCTTCCAGATCTTGCTCTGAATCTGATTTAAATTTTTGTATAACCTCTTTTTTATCTAAAAAATCCTTCCCGAAGTAAATAAATTTGAGCTGTAATAATTCCTCATTTAATCGGAAATTATTTTTATTTTTCTCATAATAGGTTATAATTGAATTGTCTGTTACAATAGTGTCTAATTGGTGATTGATTAAATTTTCCTTATATCTGTTTATGATTAGACTTTCTCTATAATTTTTAACTAATTCATCTATTTCCTTATCGTTAACTTCAGAGATATTTTCCTCTGCTTTTTTTAATAGTAATTGCTGATTAGCCCAATTTGTAATAAAGCTTTTTATAAAAGCTAAACTATCGTTTCCGGAAATTATTTCAGGCATAACAATCTTAATATCAGAAATATATAATTTTTTATTTCCAACTGAAGCTATTACCGGTTCATCCCGGTTTTTAGTTTTTTTTGATTTAAAAAACTGTATTTCATCGCATGAAGAGCATACAAATAAAAAAAGAATAAAAATTACATTTTTCACTTAACCTGTTGATTGTATGTTTTTTTAATTTTTCTTACTGTTTTTTTCTTAATCTTAATTTTATTAGCAATTCGTAAACTATCTACCCATTGAGTTTCTATGTACTTTTGATAGTCATTAATTACCTTTCCTTTTACTTTATCTATAGTATCCACTTCATAGATATCTTTATTCTTTTGGAAGAAAGCTTCAAGTTCATCTGTATCTTTTTGAGTTTTATCCCAAACTTTTAGTTTCATTAAATCAAATAATAATAACCCGTCTTTATATTCTTGTAGTGTATTTTTATATTCAGGATAAATAGTTTCCAAATCTTCTTTATAATAATTCAATATTTCCTCATCTTTAAATTTTTCCCATAAATGATTTAATGATGAATAGCTTTTATTTCTGATATAGTTTAAGAACGTAGATAATTTAATTTTTTTATCCTTTATTGTTAAGATTGATGTATCTAATTCTTTCGCAGTAAATTTCTCATCTTCTGCCTGCTCTTTAACGGCATTTAAAAGGGTAAGATTTTCTTCAGGATTATACTGTTTCTTCAAGCTGTTAATCAGTTTTTTAGTCGAAACATTGCCTCTGTTCGTTCTGATTTTACGCTGTAATTCAGGCTTTAATTCCAAGAATGACTTTATTGGGTAATTTTTTAATAGTTTGACAATATGCCAACCAAATACGGTTTTAAAAGGTTTACTTATCTGCCCCTCTTCTTTCAATTTTAAAACGGCATTTTCAAAAGGCAATACCATTTTCCCGGCACCAAATTTTGGTAATTTTCCTCCGTTTCCAGCAGAACTTTTATCATTTGAATATTTCTTTGCTATATCTTCAAACAGTACTCCGTCAGTAATTTTTTTATATAGCAAATCTATTTTTTCTTTTCCTGCTGTATTACTACTATCTTTAACTAAAATATGAGCTACTTCAAATTCTCCTCTGGATTTTCTTCGATCCGTTACTTTTAAAATATGATAGCCAAATCTGGTTTTAAAAGGTTCAGACACTTCTCCCGTTTTTGTAGCATATGCTACCTCTTCAAATTGATATACCATTCTAAATGCTGAAAAATATCCTAAATCGCCGCCATTTATTTTTGCTGAGGAGTCGTCGGAAAACTCTTTCGCTAGTTTTTCAAAAGGCTCTCCTTTTAAAATTCGTTCTCTAATCATTTTCAGTTTCTCCTTAATTACCGAAGAGTCCTGCTCCCCGTTTTTTTCAGAGAATGAAAGTAATATATGACTTACTCTTACTTCTTCTATCGTTCTGTCGTATGCCTGCCGGACTAATTTTTGCTTAAACTCATTATCGTGTAAATAAGGATTCATCAATTGATTTTTATATAAATTTAATTCTCTCTTATAAGTTTTGGAGGTATCTAATTTTAATCGATACGCGTCCAGTAATTTTAATCGATAATTGATAAATAAATTTAAATTCTTATCAATATTTTTTTCCTCATCCTCAATCTGTTGTAAGTTTTTCTCATAAACTCTTTTGAATTCAGATACATAAACAGGCTGTCCGTTAATTGTTAATAAAACTTCATCTTTTTGGGCAAAAGTATGCCCTGTAAATAAAATGCAAATAATAAAAATTAATTTAGTCTTCATAAACTTTATAATGATATAATACTCTTTATTTTTTCTGCTTTTCTGTAATATAAAATAACTTCATCAACATTAGAAACATTCATATGAATTGAAATACTGGTATATTTTCCCGATCTTGATTTTCTCGTGTTAATCACAGCTCCTTCCTGATCAAAAAGGTCTTGCACCTTTTTTACTTCACTCTCAGCAGTTGGAACAATAAATTTATACAAATACTTACCGGGAAATGTAGTAGTTTCCTCTAGTTTTTCTTTTAAATTGGTATAAAATACTTCTCTGTTTGACATATATTTTTATTTCTATCCGTTAATTCAGATGTAAAACTTTATACTACATAAAAAAATTAGACACAAAATTACATATATTTATTATATATAAACCCTTAATCTGTTATTTTTGTGTTATGCAGCAAAAAATTGTTTTCATTGGCGGACCGGGGACGGGAAAATCTTCTGTATTGAGATATTTGAAAACACACGGATACAGATGTATGCCCGAAATATCCAGAGAAATTATTAAGCAAGATCAGGAAGAAGGGATTCAACAATTATTTCTTACAGATCCTGTTTTGTTTAGCACTAAACTTCTGGAAGGTAGGGAAAAACAATTTATTGATGCTGAAAATTCAAAAGTGAAAATCGTTTTTTTTGACAGGGGTATCCCCGGTATTTATGCTTATATGCGGTATTCTGACATTAAAATTCCGACTATTTTTATTGAAAAAAATAAGCAATACAGATATACAAAAGTATTTCAGTTTTTGCCCTGGAAAGAAATTTATAAACCGGATAATGAACGTTATGAAACTTTTGAACAGGCTGTTAAAATCAGTAATTTTTTGTATCATACCTATTCAGAGTTAGGATATGAAATAATTGATGTTCCTTTCAATAATATAAAAAATCGTTCTGAATTTATTTTGAATAATTTATAAGAATGAAAAATCCTAATGAATTATTACGAAAATATTGGGGATTCAGTACATTTAGAGAGCAACAATTAGATATCATAAATACTATTCTAACAGACAGCGATACCATAGTACTGTTGCCTACAGGAGGAGGAAAATCTATTTGTTTCCAAATTCCTGGACTTATTAAAGAAGGAGTTTGTATCGTAATCTCCCCCCTGATTGCTTTAATTAAAGATCAAATTGATAATCTTGATAGAAGAGGGATAAAAGCATTGCATATTCCATCCGGAAGTTCTCAAAATGAAATCGTACAAATTTTTGAAAAACTTAAATATGGGGATTATAAATTCTTATATCTTTCACCGGAAAGAATTCAATCAACGTTGATGCAAAATAAAATAAAAGAATTAAATATTTCTTTTTTTGCTATCGATGAAGCACATTGTATCTCTGAATGGGGACACGATTTTCGTCCATCATACACTAAGCTTTCAATACTAAAAAAATTACATCCAAATTCTTCCGTAATAGCTTTAACGGCTACTGCAACCGGTAAAGTTGTTCAGGATATAAAAATAATTCTTGATTTGGACAAACCCGAGGTGTACAGGAAATCTTTTCTGAAAAAGAATTTAGGATATCAGGTTTTATATACAGATGATAAATTATATCGGTTGCATTATATTTTTACTAAAAATAACGCCCCTGCCATTGTGTATGTAAATTCAAGAAAAAGAACTAGAGAAATCTCAGGGTATCTAAACCATAATGGTTTTAAATCTACATATTATCATGGAGGTTTAACAGTAACCGAGAAAGAAGTAGCTTATACAAACTGGATGAATAATGATACTCCGATTATAGTTGCTACCAATGCTTTTGGGATGGGAATAGACAGAGCCGATGTTCAGCTGGTAATTCATTATGACATTCCTTATTCTATAGAAAATTATGTACAAGAAACAGGAAGAGCAGGTAGAAATCAAGAAAAATCATATGCTATTGCTTTAACAAATAAGAGCGATTTAGAATTAACTTTTAGGCTATTCAGAGATACACAACCTTCCATTGAGGAAATTAAAATTGTATATAAAAAATTATATCAATATTATGGTATTGCAAAAGGAGAATTAGTAAATCACGGTTTTGATTTTAACATTCTTGAATTTTGTCATAGGTATCAGTTTATTCCCAGAAAAACATTTAATATACTTCAAATACTACATAATTTTGATATTATAGCATTACATAATCATAATCAAAAAAAATCAGCCATTCAATTTATTGTTTCCCATTCTCAGATACTTAATTATAAAAGAATCAATAGTAGTAAAGCTCGTTTTATTAATACACTTCTTAGAACATATGGAGGTCTGTTTGAAAAAAAAATACCCATTAACGAATTTCAAATTGCCAGATATTTATCAATAACTTCGTCAAAAGTTATTGCTATTCTTGATGAACTACATGCAACTAAAATTTTAAACTACCGGAAACCTTCAAAAAACAGCGAGTTATTTTTTCTATATCCAAGGGAAGATGATTTTACCATTAATAAGTATTCTAAAAAAATAAAGCAACTCTTAAAGCACCGGCAACATAGAATTAAACGATTAATCAATTATATTAAAAATAAATCTGTATGCAGAAGTATTCAGCTCTTACATTATTTTGAAGAAAAAAGTAAGCTCAGATGTGGCATTTGTGATATCTGTTTAAACAGACAGAAGATAAAAGATATTTCCCGGGAAATTATAGAACTATTAAAAGAGTATCAGGAAATTTCCTCAAGAGATATTTGTCTTAAATTAAATTATAATGAAAAAGACATTTTAATACATTTACGAAAATTGCTTACTGAAGAAAAAATTACAATTACTAACTATAATACATATCTGCTTACATAAATGAGAAACTTACGAATTATTTTTATGGGAACTCCGAATTTTGCAGTTCCCGTTCTAAAGAAGTTAATTGAAAATAATTACACAATAATCGGAGTAGTAACGGCTCCGGACAAACCCGCAGGCAGGGGGCTAAAAATAAATCAATCCGCAGTAAAAAAATATGCTGTATCTCAAAATTTACCTGTACTACAACCTGTAAATTTAAAAAGTAAATCATTTATAAATCAATTAAAAGAGCTAAATGCCAACTTACAAATTATAGTTGCTTTCAGAATGTTGCCTGAAATAGTATGGAAAATACCGGAATATGGTACGTTTAATTTACATGCTTCTCTACTACCTGAATATAGAGGAGCCGCACCAATTAACCGCGCAATTATTAACGGAGAAACCAAAACGGGGGTTACTACATTTTTTATAGATGAAAAAATAGATACCGGAGAAATCATCCTTCAAAAAGAAGTTTCTATAGCCGAGGATGAAATTGTTGGTGAACTTCATGATAAATTAATGCACCTGGGAGCCATTTTGGTAATCGAAACAGTATCTTTAATTGCAAAAGGAAAGGTTAAAACAACCAAACAACCTGAACTGGAAGAAAAATCAGCTTCAAAACTATTTCCCGGTGATTGCAAAATTGACTGGACAAAGTCTTTAAATGATATTTATAACCATATCAGAGGGTTAAATCCTTATCCCGCTGCCCGGACAAAAATAAAAAACGGAGAGAATGAGTTATCTGCGAAAATTTATGATGTTTCAAAAGAATTTGTAAAACATAGCTATGAAACCGGACATATCGTAACTTCTAAAAAAGAATTAAAAGTTGCCGTAAAAGACGGATACCTGATTATTAAGGGAATTAAGATTTCAGGTAAGAAAAAATTAGATGCAGCAAGTCTGCTAAATGGTTTTACTTTTGATATCAGTGCTGAAGCACTCTGACTTCTGTCTGTGGTAATTCCGTTTTTTATTAAGTTATTAATAAATTTCTTATTTTTTAGGTTTTAAATTTGCACAATACCTCAATTAAATCTATTTTTGCTAAATATTTATAGTAAAAAACTAATAATAATTTAAAATCATAATAAATTATGAACAAGTCTGAATTAATCGATGCAATGGCTGCTGATGCAGGAATTTCTAAAACTGCTGCAAAAGCTGCATTAGATTCTTTAACTAACAATGTAACCGGTGCTTTACAAAAAGGAAATAAAGTTGCTTTAGTTGGTTGGGGAACTTGGTCAGTTACCAAAAGAGAAGCAAGAAACGGCAGAAACCCGCAAACAGGTAAGCAAATCACTATTCCTGAGAAAAATGTTGTTAAGTTTAAAGCAGGTGCAGGTTTAAGTGACTCTGTAAACTAAAATCAAAAAACTAAACAATATATAAAACGTCTAAAAGCAGACGTTTTTTTATATTGTAACAAATTCAGGCTCTCATCCGTCTTTAAGATAAACGTTTTAAATAGCTTAATTATGAAAAAAATTATGACACCGTTTATCTTTTTTATATCACTCTCTGCTTTTAATCAAAGTGAAGTAAATGCCAATGGTATCTTACAGGATATTAAAGATGGAAAAAATATTACCATAAGCAATGCCACTGTGACAGGAGTTTTAGATTTTACGTATATGGATGATGCTTTGCCTGAATTACCTGGGAAAAAACGCTGGTGGAATAAGAGTACATCAAATACCGTGGAAAAACAAGTAGTTAGTAAAATTTCATTTATAAACTGTGTTTTTAAAAATAATGTTCTTGCTTATATTCCACATAAAGATAGCGGTTATACATTTATAGCAAATTTTGAAGATGATGTTGTATTTAAAGAATGTGTTTTTGAAAAAAAATCAATGTTTAAATATTCTGATTTTGAGGGAAATACATATTTTAGCAATTGTAAATTCTTAGATGATACTACTTTTAAATATGCTACTTTCGATAAAAATATTTCTTTTAAAAACACCCGTTTTGATGAGTCTGCTACTTTTAAGTATGCAAAATTCAGGCAATTTGTAAGTTTTGCTAATTCAGTTTTTAATGAAACTGTTACTTTTAAATATACAGAATTTAATAACGGAGTTTCGTTCAATAATGTAAAGTTTGAGGAGGATTTAAACATTAAATACACTAAAGTTTCAGGTAAATTTGATATTAAAAACATGATTGTCAGCTATCATATAGATTCAAAATATACAAAAATTAACGGACAAAGCTTTAGTAAATATTTATTAAAAAAATGAAAATCATTTTCTCAATCAGACAATTTGATTATTTGTATTAAAAATAAAGAAGTTTAGTTTTCATTAAACTTCTTTATTTTTTTGCTTCCCTCATACAATTCATATCGTACAAACCGACAATCTAAACCTCCGTTTTTAACAGCAATTCTTTTCGATGTTCGTAAGCCTACAAATTTAAGAGCATTAAACTCAGAAGTGATCAACCAGGCAGTAGAATTCGGGTACCCGTGTTTTAAAGTATTCCCTATATTTTTATAAAATTCTTCAACATTTATATTTAAACGTTTCCCGTAAGGAGGATTAAAAAGAATGGTTGTTTTTCCAAAGACTTCTTTCTTAGAGTTAAAAAAATTCACATGATGCACTCCTGTAAATTCTTCTAAATTAGCATTAATGATATTTTGTGTTGCCTTTCTGACTGCTGACGGTGCTTTGTCAAACCCCATAATTTTAAAATGCGAATTTCGTACCTTTTTCAGTAGAGAATCCTGAATAATAAAATATAATTCTTCATCGTAGTCTTTCCAGTTTTCAAAAGCAAAATGTTTGCGGTTTATGTTTGCCGGAATATTATTAGCAATCATTGTTGCTTCAATTAACAGGGTGCCGGAGCCACACATAGGGTCAATAAAATTTTCCTCTCCCCTATAACCTGAAAGCAAAACTAAACCTGCTGCCAGTATTTCATTTATTGAGGCAATATTGGTTGCACTTCTATATCCTCGTTTATGTAAGGATTCTCCGGAGCTATCTAAAGAGATGGTTAACCATTCTTTATAGATATGAATATGTATTTTAATATCCGGATATTTTAAGTTTATATCTGGACGCTTATTGTATTTATACATAAAATAATCTGCAATAGCATCTTTAGATTTTAAGGCTATATAATGGGAATTTGATGTGAAATTTCTTGAATGTACAACAGCGTCTATAGCAAAAGTTCCGTCAACACCTAATAAACGTTCCCACTTAACTTTTTGTATAGTTTCATATAAATCTTCTTCGTTAAAAATTTTACTTCTCTTGATGGGTTTTAAAATTCGGATCGCAGTTCGCAATGCAATATTTGCTTTATATAAAAATCCCTTATCTCCTCTAAAGTGGACACTTCTTATTGCTTCCTTAACTTCTCCGGCACCTAATTTTCTTAATTCATCAGCCAAAACTCCCTCTAATCCGGAGATTGTAGTAGCTGTCATTTTAAAATCTTTATCCATTTTACTCTACTTATATTACAAAAATACATTTAATTACTATGTTACTTATAAAATAAGATGCTATAAACTGTAAGTTTTCATTACTTTTGCGATAGTATTAGTTATGAGTACAAAAGATTGGTTTAGTTCCTGGTTCGACACCCCATATTACCATATATTGTATAAAAATAGAAATGATGCGGATGCACAGTTGTTTATCCAAAACATAACCGCCTGTCTGCAACTCTCTGAAAATGCTCATGTTGCTGATCTTCCTTGCGGAAAAGGAAGGCATTCAATTTATCTAAACTCTCTTGGTTATACTGTTACCGGAGGTGATTTAAGTAAAAACAGTATTGAATTTGCTAAGCAATTTGAAAATGAAAAACTCCATTTTGAGGTTTGGGATATGCGGCGACAATTGCAAAATAAATATGATGCCATATTTAATTTGTTTACCAGCTTTGGATACTTTAATGGTGATAAGGACAATCTGTTAGTTTTAAAAGCAATGAAAAGCGGGCTTAAAAAGAATGGTATTTTTATTCTTGATTTTTTAAATGTAGTTAAAACTAAAAATAATTTAGTTTCTCAGGAAATGAAAGAAGTTGATGGAATTACATTTCATATTCAACGAGAAATTAAAAATGGTTTTATCTTGAAATATATTAATTTCTTTGCTGACGGACAGCAACATTCATATATTGAAAAAGTACGATTTTTAAGCTACGAAAAGATGAAATCATATTTTAATGCCGTTGATTTAAAAATTATAAATACTTTTGGTGATTATGATCTAAATGCATTTAACAAACAAAATTCTAATCGATTAATCTTAATTGCTAAATGATTTACTTTCTGTTAATAAGTGCTGTTTTTACAGGGGTTGCCATTGTTTTTTTTACAAAACCTAAAGAATTACACATCAAATTGTTATTAGCATTTAGTGGTGCCTATTTATTATCAGTAACCATTCTTCATCTGTTGCCGGAAACATACACACATCCACATTCTGAATCTCTCAATACCGGAATATTAATTTTAGCAGGAATACTAATCCAGTCTGTTCTGGAATCATTTTCTAAAGGTGCAGAACACGGGCATGTCCATTTACATTCCAAAAGCAGTCAGTTTCCATGGCTGTTATTTATCAGCTTATCTGTTCATGCTTTTTCAGAAGGGTTGCCTCTTTATGATACAAATCATACTCTGCTTCACGCTGTTGCAATACATAAAATTCCGGTTGCTGTTATGCTAACTTCATTTTTCTTATATTCTGATTTCTCAAAGGTTAAAACACTGCTGTCTCTTTTTATTTTCAGCTTAATGAGTCCCTTAGGTTATTTTTTAAGTGTAAAAACAGATTGGTTTGTTCAGTTTCATCATGAAATTACTGCCTTTCTTATAGGTGTTTTTTTACATATTTCTACTGTTATTTTATTTGAAACCACTGAAAATCATAAATTTAACATTCAGAAGTTTATTGCCGTTCTATTAGGAATCCTCCTTACTGTTTTCACACTGTATTAATATTAGCTTCCCTGTTTGCTATTTGGTTTCTGCCAACCTATGACCTGCTATTTATAGTATTCATATGTACGTTCTGTAATGTACTTTGGGATATTATTTCTAAGCACTGTCTTTTTCACCCAATTTCCTTTTTTATCATATTCATATTTATAAACACCCTCATACCATAAACTGCCGTCTGAATGGTAGTGATTTCCTTCTATCTTATTTCCCTTCTCATCATATTTATACGTCTTCTTCCCTTCTAAACTGCCGTCTGAATTGTAGCGGCTCTCTTCAATCCTGTTTCCCTTCTCATCATATTTATACGTCCACTTCTCATATAAACTGCCGTATGAATTGTAGTGCCTCTCTTCAATCCTGTTTCCTTTCTCATCATATTTATACGTCTTCTTACCCTCTAAACTACCGTTTGATTTATAGCTGCTCTCTTCAATTCTGTTTCCTTTCTCATCATATTTATACATCTTTTTATCATCTAACCTGCCGCTTGACTTGTAGCTGCTCTTTTCAATTTCATTTCCTCTTTTATCATATTTATATTTATAAATGTTCCTCCAGTCCAAACCGCCGTTGGGTTTGTATCTTCTCCTTTCAATCCTGTTTCTCCTCTTATCATATCTGTAAATATACCTACCCTCTAAACTGCCATCTGACCCGTAGTAGCTCTCTTCAATCCTGTTTCCCCTCCTGTCATATTTATATTGAAAATCATCTTTCTTTCCAGAGCGGTCAAAATCTTTATACGGTATTTGAATGATAGTTTTTACTTTACCCTGTAACTTTTCTTCTTCCCAACCGGTTTTTTTCTTTTGGCTAAAACAGTCAAACACTGTTACGGTCATAATAATTACTACTGCTAAATTTCTCATATCTGTTTTGTTATTATAAATTAACCCCCCCTCTTTGCCGGATACCCTGCTACTTATAGTAAACATATGTACGCTCTACAATGTATTGCGGGATCTTATTTTTAAACTCTGTCTTTTTAACCCAGTTTCCTTTTTTATTATATTCATATTTATAAATCTCCTTCCAAGATAAACTGCCCAAATGGTAGTGATTCTCTTCTATCTTATTTCCCTTCTCATCATATTTATACCTCCTCTTCCCATTTAAACTGCCGTCTGATTTGTACCAGCTCTCTTCAATTGCGTTTCCCTTCTCATCATATTTATACCTCCTCTTCCCATATAAATTGCCGTTTGATTTGTACCAGCTCTTTTCAATCTCGTTTCCCTTCTCATCATATTTATACCTCCTCTTCCCATCTAAACTGCCGTCTGATTTGTAGCCGCTCTCTTCAATTGCGTTTCCCTTCTCATCATATTTATAAACAGACTTCCCATACAAACTGCCGTCTGATTTGTAAAAACTCGCTTCAATCTTGTTTCCCTTCTCATCATATTTATAAATAGACTTCTCATCTAAACTGCCATCTGATTTGTACCAAATCTCTTCAATCGCGTTTCCCTTCTCATCATATTTGTAAATCTTCTTCCAATCTAAACTGCCGTCTGATTTGTAGCCCCTCTGTTCAATCTTGTTTCCTTTCTCATCATATTTATAAATAGACTTCTCAGATAAACTGCCGTCTGATTTGTACCAAATCTCTTCAATCGCGTTTCCCTTCTCATCATATGTATATTGAAAATCTCCTACAGAATCGTCCCTTTTTCGTTCTCCTTTTTCAATGTTTCCAAAACGGCCAACAGCTTTATAAGATATCTCAGTAAAGGTTTTCACTTTACCCTGTAACCCTACTTCTTCCCAACCGGTTTTCTTCTTTTTATTACTGTTTTGGTTCAAACAACCGAACATTGTTACGACCATAATGATTACTACTGCTAAATTTCTCATATTTGTTTTGTTATTATAAGTTACTTCTTTCTTTGTTAACTCCCTCCTTTGCCGGATACCCTGCTACTTATAGTACTCGTATGTACGCTCTACAATGTATTGCGGGATATGATTTTTAAACACTGTCTTTTTAACCCATTTTCCTTTTTTATCATATTCATATTTATAAATCTTCTCCCAATCTAAACTGCCGTCTGATTTGTAGTGGCTCTGTTCAATCTGGTTTCCCTTCTCATCATATGTATAAATCTTCGAATCTAAACTGCCGTCTGAATTGTATCTGCTCACTTCAATCTTGTTTCCCTTCTCATCATATTTATAAATCTTCTTCCCATCTAAACTGCCGTCTGATTTGTAGCTGCTCCATTCAATCTGGTTTCCCTTCTCATCATATTTATAAATAGACTTCCAATTTAAACTGCCGTCTGATTTGTAGCTGCTCTGTTCAATCCTGTTTCCCTTCTCATCATATTTATACGTCAACTTCCCATCTAAACTGCCGTCTGATTTGTAGGAGTAGGAGCTATATTCAATCTTGTTTCCCTTCTCATCATATGTATAAATCTCCTTCCCATCTAAACTGCCGTCTGAATTGTATCTGCTCACTTCAATCTTGTTTCCCTTCTCATCATATTTATAAATCTCCTTCCAATCTAAACTGCCGTCTGAATAGTAGCTGCTCCCTTCAATCTTGTTTCCCTTCTCATCATATTTATAAATCCACTTCGAACCTAAACTGCCGTATGAGTTGTAGAAGCTCTCTTCAATTCTGTTTCCCTTCTCATCATATTTAAAAATATACTTCCCATCTAAACTGCCGTATAAATTGTATTCACTCCGTTCAATCATGTTTCCCTTCTCATCATATTTAAAAATAATCTTCACATATAAACTGCCGTCTGAATTGTATCTGCTCAGTTCAATCCTGTTTCCCTTCTCATCATATGTATATTGAAAATCAGATTTATAAAAATACTCCCTTTCTCGTTCTCCTTTTTCAATGTTTCCAAAACGGTCAACAGCTTTATAAGATATCTCAGTAAAGATTTTCACTTTACCCTGTAACACTACTTCTAAATTTCTCATATTTGTTTTGTTATTATAAATTAAACCCCCTCTTTGCCGGATACCCTGCTACTTATAGTACTCGTATGTACGCTCCAGAATGTATTGCGGGATATGATTTTTAAACACTGTCTTTTTAACCCATTTTCCTTTTTTATCATATTCATATGTATAAATAGACTTCCAATCTAAACTGCCGTCTGAGTTGTAGCGGCTATCTTCAATCATGTTTCCCTTCTCATCATATTTAGAAATCTCCTTCCAATCTAAACTGCCGTCTGAATTGTATTCGCTCAGTTCAATCATGTTTCCCTTCTCATCATATTTAGAAATCTCATCTAAACTGCCGTCTGAGTTGTAGCTACTATATTCAATCCTGTTTCCCTTCTCATCATATGTATAAATAGACTTCCAATCTAAACTGCCGTCTGAGTTGTAGAAGCTCAGTTCAATCCTGTTTCCCTTCTCATCATATTTAGAAATCTCCTTCCAATCTAAACTGCCGTCTGAATAGTAGCTGCTCCATTCAATCTTGTTTCCCTTCTCATCATATTTAGAAATATGCTTCCCAGATAAACTGCCGTCTGAGTTGTAGTTGCTCCATTCAATCTCGTTTCCCTTCTCATCATATTTATAAATCTTCTTCCCAGATAAACTGCCGTCTGAGTTGTACCAGCTCTCTTCAATCTGGTTTCCCTTCTCATCATATGTATAAATAGACTTCCAATCTAAACTGCCGTCTGAGTTGTAGCGGCTCTCTTCAATCTGGTTTCCCTTCTCATCATATGTATAAATAGACTTCCAATCTAAACTGCCGTCTGAGTTGTAGCTGCTCTGTTCAATCCTGTTTCCCTTCTCATCATATTTAGAAATATGCTTCCCAGATAAACTGCCGTCTGAGTTGTAGTTGCTCCATTCAATATCGTTTCCCTTCTCATCATATTTATAAATCTCCTTTAAACTGCCGTCTGAGTTGTATTCGCTCAGTTCAATCCTGTTTCCCTTCTCATCATATCTATATTGAAAATCATATTCATCAGAATCCTCCCTTTTTCGTTCTCCTTTTTCAATGTTTCCAAAACGGTCAACAGCTTTATAAGATATCTCAGTAAAGGTTTTCACTTTACCCTGTAACTCTTCTTCTTCCCAATCGGTTTTCTTCTTTTGGCTAGAATAGTCAAACACTGTTACGGTCATAATGATTACTATTTCTAAATTTCTCATGTTTGTTTTGTTATTATAAGTTACTTCTTTCTTTGTTAACCCCCTCCTTTGCCGGATACCCTGCTACTTATAGTACTCGTATATACGCTCCAGAATGTACCGCGGGATATGATTTCTAAACTCTGTCCTTTTAACCCAGTTTCCTTTTTTATCATATTCATACTTATAAATACTCTCCCAATCTAAACTGCCGTCTGATTTGTACTTGCTCCATTCAATCTGGTTTCCCTTCTCATCATATTTAGAAATAAACTTCCGATCTAAACTGCCGTCTGATTTGTAGCTGCTCTTTTCAATCATGTTTCCCTTTTCATCATATTTATAAATATACTTCCAATCTAAACTGCCGTCTGGTTTGTAGTGGCTCTGTTCAATCCTGTTTCCCTTCTCATCATATTTATAAATATACTTCCCATCTAAACTGCCGTCTGATTTGTACCAACTCTCTTCAATCCTGTTTCCCTTCTCATCATATTTATACGTCAACTTCAAACCTAAACTGCCGTCTGATCTGTAGTAGCTCAATTCAATCATGTTTCCCTTCTCATCATATTTAGAAATAGCCTTCCCACCTAAACTGTCGTCTGATTTGTAGCGGCTCTGTTCAATCATGTTTCCCTTCTCATCATATTTAGAAATATTCTTCCAATCTAAACTGCCGTCTGATTTGTAGCCCCTCTGTTCAATCTTGTTTCCTTTCTCATCATATTTAGAAATAGACTTCTCAGATAAACTGCCGTCTGATTTGTACCAAATCTCTTCAATCGCGTTTCCCTTCTCATCATATGTATATTGAAAATCTCCTACAGAATCGTCCCTTTTTCGTTCTCCTTTTTCAATGTTTCCAAAACGGCCAACAGCTTTATAAGATATCTCAGTAAAGGTTTTCACTTTACCCTGTAACCCTACTTCTTCCCAACCGGTTTTCTTCTTTTTATTACTGTTTTGGTTCAAACAACCGAACACTGTTACGGCCATAATGATTACTACTGCTAAATTTCTCATGTTTGTTTTGTTATTATAAGTTACTTCTTTCTTTATTACCCCCCTCTTTGCCGGATACCCTGCTACTTATAGTACTCGTATGTACGCTCCAGAATGTATTGCGGGATAGTATTTTTAAACTCTGTCTTTTTAACCCAGTTTCCTTTTTTATCATATTCATATTTATAAATAGACTTCTCAATTAAACTGCCGTCTGATCTGTAGTAGCTCTCTTCAATCTGGTTTCCCTTCTCATCATATTTAGAAATAACCTTCCCAACTAAACTGCCGTATTTGTAGCTCCTCTGTTCAATTGCGTTTCCCTTCTCATCATATTTATAAATAGACTTCCCATATAAACTGTCGTCTGAATAGTAGCGGCTCTGTTCAATCATGTTTCCCTTCTCATCATATTTATAAATCTTCTTCCCTTTTAAACTGCCGTCTGAGTTGTAGCCCCTCTGTTCAATTGCGTTTCCCTTCTCATCATATTTATAAATAAACTTCATAACTAAACTGCCGTCTGAGTTGTAGCCGCTCCCTTCAATCTTGTTTCCCTTCTCATCATATTTATAAATAAACTTCCTACCTAAACTGCCGTCTGAATAGTAGTCGCTCTGTTCAATCTGGTTTCCCTTCTCATCATATCTATATTGAAAATCATATTTATCAGAATACTCCCTTTTTCGTTCTCCTTTTTCAATGTTTCCAAAACGGTCAACAGCTTTATAAGATATCTCAATAAAGGTTTTCACTTTACCCTGTAGCTTTTCTTCTTCCCAACCGGTTTTCTTCTTTTGGCTAAAACAGTTAAACACTGTTACGGCCATAATGATTACTATTGCTAAATTTCTCATGTTTGTTTTGTTATTAAATGATATTGATTATTTTTTGTTTTTCTGTGATGTTAAAAAGGGTTGCCTATAAAACGCAGGAATAATTTGATTGGTTATCCGGGGATTGAGTTTGTTTTTACAGCAATTAGGGTTCTTTATCACAGGAATATATTTTAAACGGCAATATATTTATTTCCTGGACGGTATCAAAATAATTTTTTACATTAAAGAATCCCTCAGCACTCCGCCCGGGGATTTAATGAGAAAGTGAAAACCTCCGGGAGTTTGCTGTAGCGGCTAAAAGAAAAAGCCACTTAAAATAAACAAGCTGAGCTGTTTTAAAACAGTATCAGGCAAGCTTCATCTTCCGGTTGTTTAATACTCTTTTGATACCCTGCTGTCATATTCTTTGATATTAGGCTGTCAAACTGTATGATATCATAGTGTTAAATTATCTGACAGCATAGTGTCAAACTCCTTGAAAACAGGGTATCTAACTTCCTGACAGCATATAGTGTTGTTTAACCACATGAGATTGCTGTATTTGTTGATATCATGTAGTTGATTACTTAAACACAGAGAAAGAACTCTGTGTTGTATAATTCACATTTTGCTGAGCGTCCTGTATTTTCCGGAGCATTGATCTTTTAACAAATGCGGAACCCTGAATTTGCTGTAATGCTGGTTGAAGCTCATTGAGCGCCGGAGTAGCTTTTCTTTCTTGCCGAGAGAGGTTAAGCCGGTTGTGCAGGCTGTTTTATGCTGGTTACGTTATGCATAAATTAATTATAATTAAACAACAGAAATACAATGTAGTTTTGCTACATTTGTTTCGTTTTTCTCAGGCACGTTTCTGAGAGAGGGAGATGCTGACTTTTAACATATATCGATGGAAGAAAAAAAATTTGATTTCAATGCATTTATTGGAATGCTTTTATTAAGCGGGATCCTTCTGTGGTGGCTGAATACGAATACCCCCAAAGCTGATTCTAATCAAAAAAACACTACCCAAACAGATCAAAAAACCACAATTCAGGTGGATTCTGCTGCCGCAAATCAAACTACTGTGGTGAATGATTCTTTAAAAAGAATAGCTTTACAAAATCAACTGGGACTATTTGCACACAGTGCCGTTTATGGTAAGAAAGGAGAAACAGTTATTGAAAATGAACTACTTCAATTAACGATTGACAATAAAGGAGGGCAAATCAGCAAAGCATTAATTAAGAATTATAAAACACACGATTCATTGCCGCTATACATTATTAGAGATAAAAATGCTTCCTTTAATATAAATTTCAGTACAACGGACAATCGAACATTAAATACTAAAGAGCTGTTGTTCTCCCCGTCAAAAACTAAAAACGGAGAAAACACGATACTCTCTATGAAACTGAAAGTATCTGATACCCGGTATTTAGAATATCGCTATGAAATTAGACCAAATGATTACAGAATAGGTTTTACAGTTCGTTCCCAGAGTTTAAATAATGTAATTAACAGCTCTCAGCAAGTTAATTTGAATTGGGATTTAAAGGCATTACGTAAAGAGAAAAGTATGCGTACAGAGAATATGTACACGTATTATTATTATAAAGAAGACGGAGATGTGGAGTATCTGCAGATGAAAGATGACGAAATTGTAAATGATGTGGAATGGGTAGCATATAAGCAACATTTCTTCTATGCTGCGTTGTTAACTGACACTCCTCTTAACGATGCCAAGCTAAAATCTGTCGATTATTCAGGAGAGGAAAAAGACAGTGTTTTTACTAAAACATTCGGGTTAAATACTCCTCTGGTCTTAAAGAACGGAGAGTTAAATTATAATATGGAATGGTATTATGGTCCTGTTGATTATAATTTGTTAAAAACATATAAAGAAACCGGGTTAAAAGAAATCTCAGACCTGGGCTGGGGTATTTTCGGTTTCTTAAACAGAACTATTTTTTATCCTGTCTTTAATATGTTAAAAGGATTCCTGGGAAATTATGGCTTAATCATCATTTTAATGACCATCGTAATACGAATCATTTTATCACCGATATTATATAAATCGTATCTGTCCAGTGCTAAGATGAAAGTTATCCGTCCGGAGATGGAAGAAATTAACAAAAAGTATCCGGGAACAGAAAATGCAATGAAGCGTCAGCAGGAAATCATGGGTGTACAGCGTAAAGCCGGAGTAAGCATGATGTCAGGCTGTATTCCTGCTTTGCTACAAGCACCTGTGTTCTTTGCTCTGTTTAAATTTTTCCCTACGAATATAGATTTCCGTCAAAAATCATTCTTATGGGCAAACGATTTGTCATCATACGATATCATTGCTAAGCTGTCATTTAAAATACCTTTTTATGGTGATCACATCAGCCTGTTTCCGATTTTAGCTTCTGTTGCAATTTTCTTTTACATGAAAATGAATCAAAGTCAACAATCAGCCATGCAGGCACCTCCTCAGGAAGGAATGCCCGATATGAGTAAAATGATGAAATATATGATTTATCTCTCTCCTGTCATGATGTTGTTCTTCTTTAATAATTACGCCAGCGGATTGAGCTTATACTACTTTGTTTCAAACCTGCTAACCATTGCAATTATGTTTGTAATTAAGAACTACGTAATTGATGAAAACAAAATCCACGCTCAAATAGAAGAGAACAAGAAAAAACCTGTTAAAAAGAGTAAATTCAGAGAGCGTATAGATATTGCAATGAAACAGGCACAAAAACAACAAGAAGCAAAACGTAAAGCGGTTCAAAAAAGAAAGAAATAAAAAAGCAAGTACTTCAAAACACAAAAATCATGTTTTAAACAGATGCTTTTATATTCCGTATTTCATATCAGAAGTTATTTTTTTGAAATTTCAGCTTTTCTGAACGTCCCTTTTTAAAGATTTTATTACCTGTATGTTTTCCTCTGCGTAGTTTTTTCTGCTCTTCATAAGGTAAATGAATAATATTCTGACATTCTGCAGAACACGTATTTTCCATTTTTTCAGCACATTCATCACATTGAATGAATAATAAATGACAGCTCTCATTGGCACAATTGATATGTGTGTCACAAGAGCTGCCGCACTGATGACAATTTGAAATTACATCATCAGAAATACGTTCAGCACGTCTGTGATCAAACACAAAGTTTTTTCCTGAAAACTTATTTTCTAAACCTTCTGCTTTTATCTGTCGCGTATATTCAACAATTCCGCCTCCCAGTTGAAAAACATTTTTAAAACCTTTATGCTTGTAGTATGCTGAAGCTTTTTCACAACGAATCCCTCCGGTACAATACATTAAAATTCTTTTATTTTCTTTATATTTTTTTAAATCCTCTCCAATAATCTCCAAAGAGTCTCTAAACGTATCTACATCCGGGGTAACGGCTCCGTTAAAATGCCCAATTTCACTTTCATAATGATTACGCATATCCACACAAATCGTATTCGGATCTTCCAACATTTTATTAAACTCAGCGGCAGATAAATGAGTGCCTTTATTAGTAACATCAAATGTTTCATCATTTAATCCGTCAACAACGATTTTATTTCTAACTTTTATTTTAAGCTTTAAAAACGATTTATTGTCTTGCTCAACAGCTATATTTAAACGAATCCCTTTCAAAAAAGAAATACTGTCCAGTTGCTCTTTTAAAGTTGTGAAATTTTCTGCAGACACCGATATTTGAGCATTAATCCCTTCGTAGGAAACATAAATTCTGCCGAGAACATCTAATGCATTCCATTCAATAAACAGTTTATCTCTGAAAAGTTGCGGGTTTTCTATCTTATGATATTGATAAAAAGAAACAGTAATACGATCTTTCCCCGATTCATCAATTAATTTAGCACGTTCTTGTGCACTTAACTTGTTGTACAGTTGCATACTATACTTTTTTTAAGTTATACAAAATTCCAAGTCTGCAAATGTAATAAATTTTAGTTTTTAATTATAAATCATCAATTTGTTAAAAATGAAACAATCTCTGATTTTTTAATCCATTTAATCTTGATTGAATACTTTTTTTACGAAATTTGTCTTAAATTTAATTAACAATAGTAATTGTTTGTTATGAGAGTAGCCATAGTAGGTGCAACAGGAATGGTAGGGAGCGTCATGTTAAAAGTATTAGAAGAACGTAATTTTCCGGTTAGCGATTTATTTTTAGTCGCTTCTGAACTTTCTGCGGGTAAAGAAATAACATTTAAAAAAGATTCATATACTGTAATTGGATTAGATGATGCAGTGAACCTGAAGCCCGATATAGCATTATTTTCAGCCGGAGGGAGTATTTCCTTAGAATGGGCTCCGAAATTTGCTGAAACAGGTACTATAGTGATTGATAATTCCTCAGCTTGGAGAATGAATCCGGATAATAAATTAATCATCCCGGAAATTAATGCTTCTGAATTAACAGAAAATGATAGAATTATTGCAAATCCAAACTGTTCTACAATACAAATGGTTATGGCATTGGCTCCGTTACATTCAAAGTATTCGATAAAAAGATTGGTAATTTCTACCTATCAATCAATCACAGGAACAGGAATGAAAGCAGTGAAACAGCTTGAAAATGAGGTGAAAGGCATAGAAGTAAAAAGTGCATACCCGCACCCTATTCATAGAAATGCACTACCACATTGTGATGTTTTTGAAGAAGCGGGCTACACAAAGGAAGAGTTAAAATTAGTTAGAGAAACACACAAAATTTTAAACGATTCCGGTATTGGAATTACTGCAACTGCTGTGAGAATCCCCGTAGTGGGAGGTCATTCCGAATCTGTAAATATTGAATTTGAAAATCATTTTGAATTAGAAGACGTAGGAACTTTGCTATCAGAAACTTCAGGTCTTGTTGTATTAGATGATACTGGTAATAATGTATATCCGATGCCTCTGAGTGCAGAAGGAAAAGACGATGTTTTTGTAGGAAGAATTCGCAGAGATTTATCACAACCAAATTCTTTAAATTTATGGATTGTTTCTGACAATTTAAGAAAGGGAGCCGCAACAAATGCAGTACAAATTGCTGAGTATTTAGTTTCACAGAATATGATTAAAAACGCTCAGGTACTATAAACTGCTGGTCTTTTTTATAGCTGTCATTCACCAGTTTCCTGTTTTATAAAAAACAGTTGAAGGCATCACTTTTTTATACAAGAAACTTTAGAAAATCGAGTATATAAAAATAGCTAAAAAAGAAACAGGAATAAATAAATTCATTGCCGTATTACGAGCTTTATATGATATTATCCGAGCCACCAGAACATTCCATAACTGGCTTAAACACCTACACCTTAAAATCGATATTAATCAAAAAAATAGAAACCTACTTTATTATCAATAAAATATAAGCCCACCTATTGTCAATAAAATAAGGCTAAAGCTACTAAATGCTAAAAATAACAACAGAGCTGCCAAAGCAGGTTTTAGTTTTATGGTTGCCCATCGACATCCCATATAGAAGAAAATCGGTCCAATTATATTAAAGAGAAATAGTAATTCGTTGGAGGTAAAACCTCTATCAAGATCAAGAATAACTATAGCAAAAGATAAGAACCATAGAAGCGTTCCCAAATAGATAAAAAAATAACCGCACGTTTTACGAGACGATATAGTATATTTTTTAAGCTTTAAAAGAAGTCACGGAAACATATGATTTATTATTTCTTTTCTTTTGAAATTGTACAACTCCATCTACTTTAGCATGTAAAGTATGATCTTTACCCATATAAACATTTTTACCCGGATAATGTTTTGTTCCTCTTTGACGAACAATGATATTTCCTGCGATTGCAGCTTGTCCTCCAAAAATCTTCACTCCCAGACGTTTCGATTCCGATTCACGACCGTTTTTCGAACTACCTACACCTTTCTTATGAGCCATTTCTTATTGATTTTTTATAGATTAAACTTCCGGATTTATTTTTCAACGCCTCCGTCTAATTTATTTTGCCATTCTTTTAATTCATCCCATTTACCTTTTGCAGCCATTTCAGCTTGCTTTGGCCAGGTAGTTGTAATGTGATTACCTCTCACATTAGTTATAATTTCAGAAATATTTTCAGGAGTAGTTTTTGCTAGTTGTGCAAAAGTTATAATTCCTGATTCGGCTAAAGTTTCTGCAATCTTGGGTCCGATTCCTTCAATTTTCTTTAAATCATCTCCTTTCTTAGAGGTTTCTTTTTTTGATGCAACTTTAGTCGCTTTTATTCCGTATCCTGAAATATGTTCAATTTGGATTTCACTTAAATATTGACGGTGACCGTTTTTCTTTCTATAACCTTTTCTTCTTTTTTTCTTGAAAACGATTACTTTGTCTCCTTTTAAGTGACCTAAAATCTTTGCAGTTACTTTTGCATTTTCTATAACCGGGGTACCAATAATTACATTTTCACCATCTTCAATTAACATTACCTTGTCAAAAATTATTTTAGAACCTTCAGGTTTTGGTAAACGATGAACGTAAAGTTTTTGATCTTCTGCTACTTTAAATTGCTGCCCTGCTATTTCTGCGATTGCGTACATATGAATTTGCTTTGCATTTATTATTAAACAATTAACAACATTTTAGATAAAATGCGGTTGCAAATATACAATTTTTTCACTGTAAAATAATTTATTAAATAAAAAAATGAAAACACGGCAAAACTTTAATTTATTTGTTTTTATATTTGTGACGAAATTAATAATAACCTTAATTTTTTTACACAAATAGTGTAACAATTTAATAATGGAGGTGTCAAACTTTTAATAATACTAAATAAAAACAAATTTTAATTAAATGAAAAAACAAATTTTCACTCTGGTCGCTACGGTTTCCATGCTTATTGTACAAGCTCAAAAAGTAGAATTTGAAGAGTACGATTTAAACAACGGAATGCATGTTATTTTACATAAAGATGATTCTGCTCCGGTAGTAGTTACCTCTGTAATGTATCATGTTGGAGCAAAAGATGAGCAACCTAACAGAACAGGAATGGCTCACTTCTTTGAGCATCTTTTATTTGAAGGAACTAAAAATATCAAAAAAGGAGATTGGTTTAAAACAGTTTCCTCTAACGGAGGCAGAAATAATGCAAATACTACAGATGACAGAACTTATTACTATGAAATATTTCCTTCAAATAACCTTGAACTAGGTTTATGGATGGAATCAGAACGTCTGTTGCATCCAATTATTAAACAAGATGGTGTTGATACACAAAATGAAGTTGTAAAAGAAGAAAAGAGATTACGTGTAGATAATCAACCGTATTCACGTTTCTTGGAAAATGTAAAAAAACACATGTTTAAGAAACATCCGTATAAAGGAACTACCATTGGTAAAATGGCACATTTAGATGCTGCTACCCTTGATGAATTTTTAGCATTTAACAAAAAATTTTATGCCCCTAACAATGCTACTTTAGTTGTTGCCGGAGATATTGATGTAAACAGGGCTAAAAAATTAATCAAAGAATACTTTGGAAGAATTCCTAAAGGAGAAGAAGTAACAAGAAACTTCCCTGAAGAAGATCCTATTACAAAACAAATAGATGCCAAAGCGTATGATCCAAATATTCAAATCCCGGCTATTATGCAAGCGTATAGAACGCCATCCATGAAAACGAAATATTCCAGAGTTTTGGATATGATTTCATCATACTTAAGCACTGGAAAAAGTTCTGTTTTATATAAAAAATTAGTAGATATTAAAAAAATGGCATTACAAGCCGGAGCTATTAATTTAAGTCAGGAAGATTACGGAACCTATATAGTTTTTGCACTACCATTAGGAAAAGTTGCTTTGAAGGATTTAACCAAAGAAATTGATGAGGAAATAGTAAAACTTCAAACTGAATTAATTTCAGAAAAAGATTACCAAAAACTACAAAATCAATTTGAAAACAGGTTTGTAAACTCTAATGCGAGTGTTGAAGGAATTGCTAACTCCTTGGCTCGCTACAATGTTTTATATGGTAATACCAATTTAATTAATACTGAAATTGATATTTACAGATCTATTACCAGAGAAGATATTAGAGATGTTGCTAAAAAGTACTTAAATCCTAATCAACGATTAGTGATGGAATATTTACCGGAGGAAAAGAAATAATTTCAATATCAAAAGACAAATAAACAATAATTATGAAAACAAAAATAGTATCATTTATAGCTGTTATAGCAATGTCTATTACTATACAGGCACAAAGAGATTTAAATAAACAACCAAAACCCGGACCCGCTCCTAAAGTTAAGCTGGGAAAACCAAAAAAGTTTAAATTACCCAATGGTTTACAGGTAATTATAGTAGAAAACCATAAATTACCTCGTGCTTCTGCTAATTTAACTATTGACAATAAGTTGGTTTTTGAAGGAGTTAAAGCGGGAGTTTCTAACTTAATGGGAAGTCTGTTAGGTAACGAAACCACCCATGTTCCCAAAGATGAATTCAACGAGAAAGTAGATTACTTAGGAGCCAATTTAAGTTTTTTTAATACAGGAGCCTATGCAACTTCCTTAAAAAGATATTTTCCGGAGATTTTAGAGTTAATGGCCGACGGGGTAAAAAACCCTGTGTTTACTAAAGAAGAATTTGATAAAGAGGTTGAAAGAACCCTTGAAGGTTTAAAAAACCAAAAAAAAGATGTAAAAGCAATTGCTCGCAGAGTTGAGGATTATCTCACTTATGGTAAAAATCATCCATACGGAGAATACATATCACCGGAATCTATTAAAAATATCACTTTAGAAGATGTGAAGAACAATTATTCCACTTATTACAGACCAAACAATGCCTATTTAGTTATTGTTGGTGATATCAATCCAAGAGAAACTAAAAAATTAATAACTAAACTGTTTAGCGGATGGGCAAAAGGAAATATTCCTGATTATACAATGCCAAAACCTCAAAACACCGAAACTACTGAAATTAACTTTATTAACATGCCTAACGCTGTTCAATCCGAAGTAGCAGTTGTTAATAATATTGATTTATCTTTAGGAGATAAAGATTACTATGCTGCTTTAATGGCAAATAACATTTTAGGTGGTGGCGGCACTGCACGTTTATTCATGAATTTACGTGAAGACAAAGGGTATACTTACGGTTCTTATTCAAGTTTAAGACAAGATAAATATGCCGGTAAATTCAGAGCTTTTGCAAGTGTCAGAAACAAGGTTACAGACAGCTCTGTGGTTGAAATTTTAAAAGAAGTAAATAAAATTCGTTATCAAAAAGTAAGCGAAGAAGAGCTAAAGAACTCCAAAGCTGAATATGTTGGAGATTTTGTAATGGAGGTACAGAAACCAGGGACAGTTGCTCGTTTCGCATTAAATATTGCACGTTACAATTTATCTAAGAATTTTTATGAAAAATATTTAGAAAACATAAATGCTGTAACTTTGGATGATGTTCAAAATGCAGCTATTAAATATTTCAGGGGAGATAAAGCAAGAATTTTTATTACAGGAAAAGGAATTGATGTATTAAAAAATCTTGAAGAAACATCAGATTATACAATTAAATACTTTGATAAAAAAGGAAACCCTACAGAAAAGCCGGCAATGACTTTACCTATTCCTTCAGGAGTTAGTGCTTCTACAGTTGTCGACAAATATTTTGAAGCAATCGGAGGAAAAGATAAAACCTCAGCTGTCAAATCTGTTATGATAGCAGCCAATGCAAAAGTTCAGGGAGTTGATATTACTTTAACTACCAAAAGTGCTGCTCCCAATAAAAATTCTTTTGTTGTTACAGGAATGGGGCAAACATTTAGTAAACAGGTTTTTGATGGTACTAAAGGATATGTTGAACAACAAGGGGTAAGAACAGATTTAACAGGTAAAGAATTAGAGGAAGCAAAAATTAAAAAAACCCCTTTTAATGATGAAGCATATAGAACTGGCAAATTAATAAGAATAGAGCCAATGGAAGGAAGCAATGCTTATGTGATTAAATATAATGATACCGAAGTTTTTTATGATATAAAAACAGGGTATAGAGTAAAAATTGTCAGAACAGTTCAATCTCCTCAGGGAGAAGTTAAAATTCCTACAATTTTTGGAGACTATAAAGAAGTGAACGGAATTAAATTTCCTCATAAGACGATTTTGAAACAAGGATCAATGACAATGGATTTTGTAATTAAAGAAGTCAAAATAAATGAAGGAGTATCTGATGCTGATTTTAAATAACCAGGCATAGAAAATACCTTTTTCTAATGAAAATACTAAGAGAGTCAAAACTATTTGTTTTTGACTCTTTTTTATTTATTTCTATTCGCTAACCAAACTCCAAATAAAATAATCCCTCCGGCAAATAGTTGAATCAAACTCAATTTTTCTTCATCAAACACTCCCCAGGCTATAGCAATAACGGGGATTAAATAAGTAACGGAAGTTGAGAAAACCGGAGAAGAAATATGAATTAATTTATTGAACATTACTTTTGCGATTCCAGTACCAATAATAGCTAAAACAATGATATAAAACAACCCTTCACCGGTTTTTTCATTCAATTCAAAAGAACTAAAAAACCCCGTAGATACTAATACAAAAAATGTGGGTATAAAAATTAAGAGAAAATTACCGGTAGTAATAGCCAAAGGATCTAAATCTTGCAGGTGTTTCTTAATAATATTCACATTAAACGCATAACCAATAGAAGAAGCTACAGGTAAAAATGTGAGCCAATAATTCTGATTAGGATTTAAATCAATTCCTTCTGAAATTAAAATACAAGTTCCTGATAATCCAACTAAAATTCCAGTGAATTGTTGTTTTTTAAATAATACATTAAACAATAATGTCCCCACAATTAAGGTATTAAGTGGTGTTAATGAATTTAAAATTGAAGCAACAGAGCTATCAATACCGGAAATTGCGTAAGCAAATAAAAAAGCGGGAAGAAATGTTCCTAAAATGGCACTATATAAAACAAATTTCCAATGTTTATTTTCAATTTTTTTAAGACTCTTAAAACCTGTTATGAGTAAAAAAATTCCTGCAATTAAAATACGTAGTGCGCCTACTTGTGTTGGGGTTAATTCTATTAATCCTTTTTTAATTAAAATAAAAGAACTCCCCCAAATAAAAGAAAGAAAAATGAAATAAACCCACTTTTGCTGATTTTTATTCATAAATAAAGTTTTAATTGCCACAAAAGTCGTTTATTATTATTATATATATATTTTTTTTGTAAATTTGTAAAATAATTTAACAGATATTTAATATGAAAATTTCAAAAATAGGATGTACGTTATTGCTTATGAGCTTCGTTATGTTTAGTTGCGAAATAAATCTCAAAGACAAAACTAAAGAAGCAAAAGAAATTTCAATTGCCAAAGCTGAAGTCATTTCCTTAAATCTTTCAGGAATGTCATGTGAACTGGGATGTGCAAAAACAATTGAATCTAAATTAGCAAAAAAAGAAGGCGTAATAGAAGCTAAAATAATATTTTCCGATAGTTTAGCAACTATAAAATATGACATTAATAAAACAAATAAAACAGATTTAATTGCTTTTGTTGAGGATATTGGCAACAGTAGTGGGCATACATATAAAGTTACTGAATCTGATAAGAAAGTATGTAGTTCGAATTGCAAAAAAGAATGCTGTACAATGGACAGGAATGAAACTGAAAAAAAATCATGTACAAAAGATTGCAAAAAAGAATGTTGTACTGGCGAAAAAGTATAATTCATCAAACAAAATTCTCTTATAAAATACCTTTGAATATTTTTTATTTAGAGGTATTTTTTCTTTAACATACTTTTAACAGCAAGTCATCAGGTCATTATATAGATTAGTATTCTAAACAGACTTATTTTTTCAACTCACATTAATGAAGAAAATTATTACTGCTTTGCTTCTGCTGATGAATATGTCGGTTTTTGCTCAGAAAAACAAAAAAATAACTATTCGCGGTAATGTTATTGAAGCAGTAACAAATCAACCTTTGGAATACGCTGCATTGATTCTAACCAGTATAAAAACCAAAAAAATTACAGGTGGAATAACCGATACTGAAGGAAATTTTTCGATTGTTGTTCCTAAAGGAACTTATAACATGAAAGTTGAATTCATTGGTTTTAAAACCAAACAACTTCCTCAAAAAAAATTAGATACCAATTTAAATTTAGGCATCATAGTTCTTGCTGAAGACACCGAAGCACTTGATGAAGTTGAAATTATTGCTGAAAAATCAACCGTAGAAATTCGTTTAGACAAGAAAATTTATAATGTCGGAAAAGATATGACTATTAAAGGAGGAAATGCTTCTGACGTATTAGATAATGTCCCTTCTGTAAATGTAGATGCCGAAGGAGTCGTAAGCCTGCGGGGAAATGAAAATGTACGAATATTAATTGATGGTAAACCCTCATCATTAGTTGGTTTAAACGGAACCGATGCACTTCGTAATTTATCAGCTGATGCTATAGAAAAAGTAGAAGTAATTACCTCTCCTTCTGCTCGTTATGATGCCGAAGGAGCAGCAGGAATCTTAAATATAGTTCTTAGAAAGGGAAAAGTAAGAGGCTTTAATGGTTCTTTAAACTTATCATTAGGAAATCCGGATTTATTGAGATTAAGCGGTAATGTCAATTATAGAACTAAAAAATTCAATTTCTTCTCAAATTCAGGCTATTCTTATAGAAACGGACCGGGAAATGCTTTTAGTGATTTTACCAATTTAGATAATGGTGTCATTACAGGATTCAGAATTGAAGAAAGAGATTACGATAGAAAAAACAATAACTATAACGGATCTGTTGGTTTAGAATATTATATAAACAAAAAAAGTTCCCTTACCGGAATCTTCTTTTACCGCAAGAATAACGGAGATGACATTGCAACTAATCTAACTAATTTATTAGATACAGATAGAAATAGTATTGATATAATTAACAGAGTAGAAAATGAAAAAGAAGATGGCAACAATAAACAGTTCTCCTTAAACTACTCTAATAAATTAGATGACAAAGGTCAAAAATTAACTGTAGATTTCCAACTCAGCGATAATAATGAAGATGAATTTTCTGATATTACTGATAACAATATGCTATCTGAATTAAATAGTCAATTTACAGCATCAAACAACACATTATTTCAAATAGATTATGTACTGCCTTTTGGAAAAAAGAATCAACTGGAATTAGGACACAAATCTGAATATCAAAAATTAAACTCTGATTTCAGAGTTCGTGATGCTAATGGAGGATTTTTAAATCCTGATCCCTCCAATGCTATCGAATTCAAACAAAATATTTTTGCACATTATGTACAATTTGGCAGTAAATCCGGGAAGTTTTCTTATTTATTAGGAGTACGTGCAGAAACTACTGATATCGACTTATTACTCTTAAATACCGGAGAAACATCCGATAAGAATTTCACACAACTATTTCCAACAATTAACCTAGGATATGAGTTAGATGATACTGATAACCTGGCTTTGGGGTATAGCAGAAGATTAAGAAGACCTCGTTTTTGGTTCTTAAATCCTTTTGAAACAAGGAGTTCAGCTACTAATGTGTTTAAAGGAAATCCAGACCTGAATCCTGCCTATACCAATTCTTATAATTTAGATTATATAACTCGGATAGGTAAATTAACCCTAAACTCTTCTGTTTACTATCAATTTTCAACAGATCTAATACGAAGAGTATCCATTATTGAGGAAAGAACTGTAAACGGAAAATTAACAAATGTATTTGTTCGTCAGCCGGTAAATTTAAATGATGAAAGTCGTTACGGATTTGAACTAACAACAAATTATAACCCGTTTAAATGGATGCGTTTATCCTCAACTTTTAACTACTTTAAATTTAAAACCGATTCACTTACATATATCTCTCTGGCATCAGATGGTACACAAGCAACAACGTTTTTATCCGAAGTGGATAATGATAGTTGGTTTTTACGATTTAATTCAAGAATTACATTGCCTTTCAAAATTCAATGGCAAACAAGGATTATGTATAGAGGTTCACAAGAAAACGCACAAGGAAATAGTAAAAGCATATTTGTGACCAACTTAGCTTTTAGTAAAGATTTATTCAAAGAAAAAGCAACGTTAGTTTTAAATGTAAGCGATTTATTTAATGACAGAAGACGCCGGGGAACAACCTACAATCCGAACAAAGAACGCCCCGATACAATTGCCTATCAGGAATTCCAGTGGAGAGAGCGACAAGTTACCCTAAATTTCACATATCGACTCAATCAGAAAAAAAAGAGAGAACGTTCGCAAAGAGATTTTGAAGGAGGCAACGAAGCTTTCTGAACTACTCACTTTAAATCGACAGATTGGAATTTTTTCTCAAATAACCTTTACCGAACTGAATCCGAAGTTTTTAAGAAAACATATCTTTTACTCTCTCGAAAAATGATTTATCTGTTTTCTGAGGATCCGGATAAAAGTTTTTATCTTCCAGCATTGATTTAAAAAACTTGTACTGATCTTTTGTTAACTCCTGAGGAGTCCAAACATTGATATGAATTAAAAAATCTCCATTTCCGTATCTTTCTATACTTGGCAATCCTTTTCCTTTAAGTCTTAAAATTTTTCCGGATTGAGTACCTGCGTCTATTTTAATTTTTACTTTTCCCGTAACTGTTTCAATTTGTTTAGAGATTCCTAAAACTGCTTCAGAAAAAGTAATGTATAAATCATAATGTAAATTACTTCCTTCCCTTTTCAAATTTTCGTGAGGAATTTCTTCTATTAACACCAGCAAATCTCCGGGAACGGAATTTCTGCCGGGTGCTTCATTTCCCTTCCCTCCTACTTTTAACTGTACGCCTTCTACTACACCTTCAGGGATGTTAATTGATACTTTTTCTTCTTTAACAATCATTCCCTGTGCATCAGCATCATTGGGGCGTTTATCAATCGCTTCTCCTGCTCCGTGGCATACAGTACAGGTAGTTGCTGTTTGCATTCTTCCAAGAATCGTATTTGTAATTCTGGTTTGCTGCCCGGAACCTTTACAAGCTGAACATGTTTTGTAAGTTACTCCTTCTGCCTGAACCTTACGACGTACTTTTACTTTTTTTTCAACTCCCCGGACAATCTCTCCTAATGTAAGTTTTACCCGAATGCGAAGGTTATTTCCTTTAATTCCGGTCTGTCTTCCTCTGCCTCCTCCGAAGCCTCCGAAACTTCCTCCGAAAATGTCTCCAAACTGACTGAAGATGTCATCCATGTTCATACTGCCACTTTCAAAGCCTCCGTCTCCGCCTTCAAAAGCCGCGTGTCCAAACTGATCGTAGCGGGATTTCTTTTGCTCATCACTTAGCACTTCATAGGCTTCTGCACACAGCTTAAATTTCTTTTCAGCTTCTCTATTTCCTGAATTTTTATCCGGATGGTATTTAATTGCTTTCTTGCGGTATGCTTTCTTTATCTCGGCTGCGTCTGCCGATTTAGATATCCCTAATATTTCGTAATAATCCTGCTTTGCCATATTTTTTTCAATTGACAATTATCAGTTGATGGTGAAACAATTGATAATTGACAGTTATTGATTGCTTATCCTTGTGCTACAACGACTTTAGGATGACGAATAATTTTATCGCCTAGTTTATATCCTTTTTCCACACATTCCATAATTTTTCCTTTTAAATCATCAGAGGATGCCGGTATTTGTGTAATTGCTTCGTGAGTATCGGCATCAAAAGTATCTCCTTTTTTTACTTCCATTGCAGATAAGCCTTTTTGTTCTAAGGTTTTTAATAATTTTTGATAAATTAACAGAACGCCTTTTCTTAATTCTTCTGCTTCAGTATCTTCTTCTATATGTGTTAACGCTCTTTCAAAGTCATCCAAAACCGGCAGTAAGACTGTCATCAATTCCTGACCGGCTGTTTTAAAAAACTCTATCCTTTCTTTCGTGGTTCTCTTTTTATAGTTTTCAAATTCAGCAAACAGGCGTAAATATTTGTTTTTCTCTTCTTTCAAGAGTTCCTCATGAGTGGGTTTCTGAGCTTTTTCTTTACCTTTATTACCTGCTTTATTTCCTTTTGTTTTTTCCTTGCTTATTGTTTCTTTTCCTGAGTCTGATTCGGTATTTTTTTCAGCATTTTCTTTAGTAGATTTATTTTCACTCATTATATAGATGATTTTCTTTTAATTATTGTTTACATTGTTCTTTAACAAGAATATTGCCAATAAAAAAATAGTGTCATAATGGCACATTATTATTTTATATTTCTTAGGTTAGGCAAAAATAAGGCAAAGACGGGAGTTGCAAATAGTCCGGGAGAAAGTTGAAAGTATTAACGGAAGATTCACAGCAGGATATTATACATATTGACAGCAGGATATCAGAAATATCGACAACATTATATTAAGGAGATTGACACTATAGTATCAGGGAGTTTGATAACAGTATATCATAAAAGTTGATACTATGGTATTAAAGAGTTTGACAACAGTATAGAAAGCAAATTGATACTATGTTATCATGCAATTTGACAGCATGCTATCAGATTGTTAGTAAACAAGCAGAAAAGAAGGCGGGTCCTATATTGTTTTCAGGTGTTTTACCTTGTTTGTTTTAATCCTTACCGGTCTGTAAAAAACTGTAAGAAACCCCGGGGGTTTTCATTTTCTCATTAAATCCCCGGGCGGAGTGCTGAGGGATTCTTTAATGTAAAAAATTATTTTGATACCGTCCAGGAAATAAATATATTGCCGTTTAAAATATATTCCTGTGATAAAGAACCCTAATTGCTGTAAAAACAAACTCAATCCCCGGATAACCAATCAAATTATTCCTGCGTTTTATAGGCAACCCTTTTTAACATCACAGAAAAACAAAAAATAATCAATATCATTTAATAACAAAACAAACATGAGAAATTTAGCAGTAGTAATCATTATGACCGTAACAATGTTCGGTTGTTTGAACCAAAACAGTAATAAAAAGAAAAAAACCGGTCGGGAAGAAGAAAAGCTACAGGGTAAAGTGAAAACCTTTACTGAGATATCTTATAAAGCTGTTGACCGTTTTGGAAACATTGAAAAAGGAGAACGAGAAAGGGAGTATTCTAATAGATATGATTTTCAATATACATATGATGAGAAGGGAAACAAGATTGAATGGAGCCGATACAATTCAGACGGCAGTTTAGGTAGGAAGTTTATTTATAAATATGATGAGAAGGGAAACCTGATTGAAGGGAGCGGCTACAACTCAGACGGCAGTTTATATTTGAAGTGGACGTATAAATATGATGAGAAGGGAAACGCAATTGAACAGAGGAGCTACAATTCAGACGGCAGTTTAGATTGGAAGTATATTTCTAAATATGATGAGAAGGAAAACCTGATTGAAGTGAGTTTTTACAAATCAGACGGCAGTTTAGATTGGAAGTCTATTCGTACATATGATGAGAAGGGAAACAAGATTGAACAGAGCGAATACAACTCAGACGGCAGTTTAGATTGGAAGGATATTTATAAATATGATGAGAAGGGAAACGAGATTGAAGAGAGCCGCTACAAATCAGACGGCAGGTTAGATTGGAAGAAGATTTATAAATATGAATATGATAAAAAAGGAAACTGGGTTAAAAAGACAGCGTTTAAAAATCCTATCCCGCGGTACATTGTAGAGCGTACATACGAGTACTATAAGTAGCAGGGTATCCGGCAAAGAGGGGGGGGTAATTTATAATAACAAAACAAATATGAGAAACTTAGCAGTAGTAATCATTATGGTCGTAACAATGTTCGGTTGTTTGGGCCAAAACAGTAATAAAAAGAAGAAAACCGATTGGGAAGAAAAAGAGTTACAGGGTAAAGTGAAAACCTTTACTGAGATATCTTATAAAGCTGTTGACCGTTTTGGAAACATTGAAAAAGGAGAACGAGAAAGAAAGTATTTTGTAGAAGATTTTCAATATACATATGATGAGAAGGGAAACATGATTGAAGAGAGCCGCTACAAATCAGACGGCAGTTTAGGTTTGAAGTTGACGTATAAATATGATGAGAGGGAAAACCTGATTGAAGATAGCCGCTACAAATCAGACGGCAGTTTAGATGGGAAGTTGACGTATAAATATGATGAGAGGGAAAACCTGATTGAAGATAGCCGCTACAAATCAGACGGCAGTTTAGATGGGAAGTTGACGTATAAATATGATGAGAAGGGAAACATGATTGAAGATAGCCGCTACAAATCAGACGGCAGTTTATATTCGAAGTCTATTCATAAATATGATGAGAAGGGAAACCAGATTGAAAATAGCCACTGCAAATCAGACGGCAGTTTATATTCGAAGTCTATTTCTAAATATGATAAGAAGGGAAACAAGATTGAATGGAGTCTCTACAATCCAAACGGCAGTTTATCTCGGAAGTATATTTCTAAATATGATGAGAAGGGAAACAAGATTGAACAGAGCGACTACAATTCAGACGGCAGTTCAGATTGGAAGTTGACGTATAAATATGATGAGAAGGGAAACCTGATTGAACAGAGCTACTACAATTCAGACAGCAGGTTAGGTCAGAAGTTGACGTATAAATATGATGAGAAGGGAAACATGATTGAAAATAGCCGCTACAAATCAGAGAGCAGGTTAGATTGGAAGAAGATTTATAAATATGATTATGATAAAAAAGGAAACTGGGTTAAAAAGACAGCGTTTAAAAATCATATCCCGCGGTACATTGTAGAGCGTACATACGAGTACTATAAGTAGCAGGGTATCCGGCAAAGAGGGGGGGGTTAATTTATAATAACAAAACAAACATGAGAAACTTAGCAGTAGTAATCATTATGGCCGTAACAGTGCTTAACTGTTTTAGCCAAAAAAAGAAAACCGGTTGGGAAGAAGTAGGGTTACAGGGTAAAGTGAAAACCTTTACTGAGATATCTTATAAAGCTGTTGACCGTTTTGGAAACATTGAAAAAGGAGAACGAGAAAGGGAGTATTCTTATGATTTTCAATATATATATGATGAGAAGGGAAACGAGATTGAAAAGAGCTGCTACAAATCAAACGGCAGTTTAGATTGGAAGTATATTTATAAATATGATGAGAAGGGAAACCAGATTGAACAGAGTTGGTACAACTCAGACGGCAGTTTATATTCGAAGTGGATTTCTAAATATGATGAGAAGGGAAACAGGATTGAAGAGAGCACCTACAATTCAGACGGCAGTTTATATTGGAAGTATATTTATAAATATGATGAGAAGGGAAACCAGATTGAACAGAGCCACTACAAATCAGACGGCAGTTTAGATTGGAAGGATATTTATAAATATGATGAGAAGGGAAACAAGATTGAATGGAGCCAATACAACTCAGACGGCAGTTTATATGGGAAGGATATTTCTAAATATGATGAGAAGGGAAATAAGATTGAATATAGCAAATACAATTCAGACGGCAGTTTAGATTGGAAGGATATTTATAAATATGATGAGAAGGGAAACATGATTGAAGTGAGCCGCTACAAATCAGACGGCAGGTTAGATTGGAAGAAGATTTATAAATATGATTATGATAAAAAAGGAAACTGGGTTAAAAAGACAGCGTTTAAAAATCATATCCCGCGGTACATTGTAGAGCGTACATACGAGTACTATAAGTAGCAGGGTATCCGGCAAAGAGGGGGGTAATAAAGAAAGAAGTAATTTATAATAACAAAACAGATATGAGAAATTTAGCAGTAGTAATCATTATGACCGTAACAGTGCTTAACTGTTTTAGCCAAAAAAAGAAAACCGATTGGGAAAAAGAAAAGCTACAGGGTAAAGTGAAAACCTTTACTGAGATATCAGAACCAGAAGGAGAGGATTCTGATAACTATTATTTTCAATATACATATGATAAGAAAGGAAACCAGATTGAAGTGAGCGGCTACAATTCAAGCGTATATTCGAAGGGTATTTCTAAATATGATGAGAAGGGAAACCTGATTGAATGGAGTAGATACAAATCAGACGGCAGTTTATATTCGAAGTGGACGTATAAATATGATGAGAAGGGAAACCTGATTGAAAGGAGCGACTACAGATCAGACGGCAGTTTATCTCAGAAGTCTATTTATAAATATGATGAGAAGGGAAACATGATTGAAGAGAGCCGCTACAAATCAGACGGCAGTTCACTTGGGAAGTCTATTTATAAATATGATGAGAAGGGAAACAAGATTGAAGAGAGCATCTACAATTCAGACGGCAGTTTATATTCGAAGTGGACGTATAAATATGATGAGAAGGGAATCAAGATTGAAATGAGCCGATACACATCAGACGGCAGTTTAGATGAGAAGTTGACGTATAAATATGAATATGATAAAAAAGGAAACTGGATTAAAAAGACAGCGTTTGAAAATAATATCCCAGAATACATTCTGGAGCGTACATACGAGTACTATAAGTAGCAGGGTATCCGGCAAAGAGGGCTATCTTTTATATGAACTCATGGTTTTAAGTGTTTTAATAAAAGTACCCCATACCGTGTCTTTTGCAGTACCTTGGTTTTTTAGTATATCGGTAATAAATTAAAGGTATTCTTTTACAACGGAGACTATGTAATTGCATCGGTGCTTTTTTATTCCCCGCTCTACAGGAATCAATAAGGCTGTGTTACGGGTGTTTGGTTCAGCTTATTTACCTGCTTCTTTCCTTAAAGACAATTTTTATTTCTAAATTTACAAATACTATCTGTTTCCTTTAACTAATGGCAAAGAATTCAAAACCAACCTCGTTAAAACAAGAAAGGGTTTCACTACCGACAACAACAAGTAAGTTTGTTGCCGAGAAAGTTAAATCCAACAGACGGAAACAAGCCCCCGCCAATGAGTATATTACTAAAATAGTATCGGGTGACATTAGTTTTTTAAGCAGAGCGATAACACTTATAGAAAGTGCTAATGTAAAACATCAACAAAAAGCCATTAAAATATTAAATGCCTGTTTGCCCCACGCAGGTAAATCTGTCAGAATAGGTATTACGGGAGTCCCGGGAGTTGGAAAAAGCACTTTTATTGAAAGCTTTGGTAGCCATTTAACCGCGGCAGGAAAAAAAGTAGCTGTTTTGGCAACAGACCCCAGCAGCACTATAAACAAAGGGAGTATTTTGGGAGATAAAACAAGAATGGAGCGGTTGGTTATCAATAAAAACGCTTTTATCCGACCTTCGCCTTCAGGAGCTTTTTTAGGAGGGGTTGCCCAAAAGACAAGAGAAAGCATTATTCTCTGTGAAGCTGCCGGCTTTGATACTATAATTATAGAAACCGTTGGCGTTGGGCAAAGCGAAACCGCTGTACATTCCATGGTTGATTTCTTTCTGCTTTTAAAGCTTTCCGGAGCCGGTGATGAATTACAGGGAATAAAACGGGGGATTATTGAAATGGCTGATGCTATTGTAATTAACAAAGCAGACGGGAGTAATGCAGAGAGTGCTAAAGTAGCAAAAGCAGAGTTTAATCGTGCGTTACATTTGTACCCTCCAAAAGAAAACGGCTGGCAACCTAAGGTTTTAACGGTAAGCGCACTTCACAATTCAGGGATTCAGGAAATTTATGATATGATTTCCGGCTATGTTTTAAAGACTAAGGAAACAGGGTATTTTTATGAGAAGAGAGCTAATCAAGATAAGCATTGGTTCTTTTCTGCTGTTGAAGAGCAATTGAAAAAAAAGTTTTATAATAGTTCAAAGGTTAAAAAACAATTAGAAGAGAGCATCCGAGAATTAAAAGATAAAAAAAATACTCCCTTTAATGCTGCAAATGAACTATTGAGATTATTTAACATATATTAAAATCATCCGGTCGTCAATAAATTAAAGTTTATGATGATGATTATCAAAAAATTCATACGGACAGGAAAACTTGCATTGATAGGTTTTTCATTAGCTTAAATCAGGGTACTGAAAAAACTAAAACTACTCTAAGAGGTTTTAAAAATAAATTTCTAAACAGTTCTGTGATTTAAACAATTGAATTATATTTGCGTTTGGAAAAAGACCTCGTAGCATAACTGAATAGTGCACTTGATTACGGCTCAAGAGGTTGCAGGTTTGAATCCTGTCGAGGTCGCTTCTTAAAAGACTGTCTTTATAGGCGGTCTTTTTTTATACGTGCACCCTGATGTATTTTTTTATATATTTGGGTATGGTTATCACTCTAAAACTTGACAAGAATGTTAAAAAAAGTGGGTATCAATCCATTTATTTTTATGTCGTAAACGGCAAATCGGGAACAATTAATCAAATTAGAAAAAAGGTCTATGTAGGCTTGGAGGTTTCTGCTAAACAATTTGACCTAAAAAACTTTAGAGCCAAGCCTCGACATCCAAATCAAGAGGTAATCAATCAGGAAATTTCTAAATTCAAGGAGAACAAACGTACTTGCGAAACCAAATACGAAGCTGATACGTATACTATTCAGCAAGTAATAAACCACCTCAGCGGTGGTTCAAATATCGATAGTGTTGATGACTACGTGGAAAACATTATTAAGGAATCCAAATCATTTACTACCTATCAAGACTATCATAATACATTAAAGGCTTTCAAGAAGCATTTAGATATTAACAGACCAGTTTCTTTTAATGAGTTATCTTAATTACACCCTACTAAGTAAGTTTAAACGTGGTATGGTTAGTAAGGGGCTAAGTCCTAATACAATCAATTCATACTTTACTAAGATTAGAGTTGTCTTGAATGATGCATACTTGAATCAGTACATACTTGAGAAATTTACTCTGCATAAAAGTTTGAGAATGGTTAAGCCTATGTCACAGCCTAAGACTTGTTCTGTTGAAGAATTTGTGCTTGGTCTTGAAAAGTGTAAAACAATTTATCACGTTCAATCTTTAGGGTTTTATTTATTGATGTTTGGCACTCGCGGAATGTACCCAGCTGATATAGTCAAGATTAAAAAATCAGACCTTAGAGATACATTTGCAAGCACATATGGGGATGAAATTATTAATGATGGTCTTAACAAGCTAATAAGTACTGGAGAGAATTTCCTTGTTCATACAAGAAGCAAGAACAGAAATCGTAGCAATGTCCCAATGGTTATGGAGAGAATTTCCTTGTTCATACAAGAAGCAAGAACAGAAATCGTAGCAATGTCCCAATGGTTATAAGGATAGACCTTGACACGTTAAAACTATTTACTTATCTTAAACTGTCAGTAATCCTCACACATTACAAAAGGAGTGAGGTCTTGGGTACGTTTGATGATAACCTCAGCATATTTGATTATGATGTAGATTCTGGAATACACGCAAACATTTGGAGTTCTTGGGGAAAACATTGCGTAAAGCTAATAGGTTATTCGTTTAAACAAGCACGAAAGACTTTTAACACTCAAGCATTGAAGCTGAAAATGTCTAATGATATACGCCAAGTTCTATTGGGTCAAAAGAATATGACAATGCTACAATACTATGATGATTTGAGCGTGATAGAGGATGAGGTCAACGAGGCTCATAAAAGCGTTTTAAAGGCGTTTGAGTTTGAAGCCTTAGTCAATCTTGTTGTAAGTAAATTGGAGTCTGTAGATAGCCGTATTTCATATGTGCTGCCTCCTTATAGCGACTATATTACTAAGCTAAAGAATAAGGAGGAGTTTATTTAATCCCTAACAAAACCAACCGATTCATTTAGCTTAAAATCAGTTAACTGAATTTGTTTACCAAAAGAAATAAAACTTTGAAAAACTTTGATTAATCAATCTTGATATAACTTGATTATTCAAGTTGGTTGAGTTCTTTGGTTAGAACTTGTCTTAGATGTTATTTTGGTTTAAAAAAAATATTATATTTGCTATTTTAAAATGAAATCTAAATATTTAATTATAACACAATGGAAGAATCAACAGAAAATTTATTAATATATGAGGCAAATAAATTAAACCCTACATTAATTTGGGTTTTATATTTGTTTTTAGGCTGGAGTTATGGCTCTATGGGTAAAATTGGTATGCAAATCTTATTTTATATAACTCTTGGTGGTTTAGGTTTTTGGTCCTTAATAAGGTTGTTTACTTTAAATGGTGCGATTAAAGAATATAATCGTAAAAAAGCAATTTTAGCAAAGTTATCAAATAAACAAATGATTGCTATGGGGTTAGTATAGATGTGCTATAAAAGTAATAAAATTATACCAACACTCAATTTAGTTGAGGTCTTTTGTAAGGACTTGTCTTAGATAGCTCGATAGTTTTAATCTGTTCTCTTTAGCTTTTTCTGTTAGTTTCTCTGCATCACTCTTTGTGAATTGTATGGATACTGTTTGATAGTTATTTATTTATTATATTTGGTTTATGAAATATTTTACTTTTTTAATTTCGTTGATTTTTATCACAATTGGACTAACTTGCTTTTTTGTAGTAATTTCTACTGATGGAAATAATGCGGTGGTAAATGAAAATGATGCGGTGGCAGGCATACTTTTCATTCCTATATCGTTAGTGATGTTTTTTTACCTATGGAAGAATAACTTCTTCAAGCGTAACGATTAAATCTTTTCAAAACACATTATGATGTGAGTAATCTCTGTTTAGGTACTTTACCACATAGCTGCTTATTGCTACCTTGCTTCTTATTGGTTCATTATACTTTATAGCTTTAGGGTTTAGACCACTTGCATTAGATATCTGTTTATCTGCTACATTCCTACTTAGTAGTAAGTGTAGACGGTATAACTCATCATTTCTATCCCTCTCCATAGTGTAGAATATTCTTACTCTTAGTCTCTTTGATATTCTCTCTATCAATCTACCACTTGTATGTGGCTTTAGTTTATAACTTGGTCTTATTGTTATTCTCCAGTTACTCATATGGGTCAATCCCCAGGCATATTCCTCTATATCTGTTTCTCTCATTATATGTCGTTTAGATAAACCGATGGTTAAAGGGTCTTAAACCCTATCACATCAACTTGCATATTAATATATAAAGGGGAGTAAATAATTTTGTAGAGATTTAAGTAAAACTTATAAACATTAATGAAGTTTAATATTTCTACGTACACCCTTACGTGTACCTATTATGAAAATGGGGTATATGAATAAAGATTAAAATAAGCAGTAAATATGTATTATATGAAAGCTGTAAGCCAAATCAAGAGCCTTATATTTAGTGTATCGCGTGATTACAGCTCAAAAGGTTGCAGGTTTGAATCCTGTCGAGGTCGCTTTTAATAATCCTAATTAATTTATTTACAAATAGTTAGGATTTTTTATTTTCAAAAGGTGACAAATACGGTACAAAATAATCAAATGTTTTAATATCATGGATATCCATATTTCCTTATATTAGAAAGAAGTGGTGTAAGGAAACTATTTCATAAGGTTCTATCTGGCTCATATCATGAGAAGAGTTTTCATTAAAAAAAGGGGTTGATACCGGAATTTATATGCTTAGACGGAGTCTTTAAATTTATTCGAAATAAAAAAATCCAAAATTCAAACTGATTTTATATGTTTATTAGACATAGATACCGTTTAACAGGTACTTTTCAGAACTTTTTAATTTTTTAGTGAAAGGATCAATAGAACCTCTAAGAAACAAAGTATTATCTCCATCTGAATTGATTTTATTCAATTTTGTTAAATCTCTGTTGAATGGATTATATTTATAAGGCTTGAAACCCAATGAAATAACATATTCAAAAATTTGATTTTGGTCTTGATCGTACTCTTCTCCATTTCCATTTAACTCAATTATAATACACTTTAAATTTTCATTACTCAAACTTTCACTCCCTCCCTTTAATACAGAGTACTCAAATCCTTCTACGTCAATTTTAATTACAGTTGGATTAATTCTATAACTATCCAAAGTCTCTACATTAACTTTTATTAAGTCTGTTTCAGATTCATTTAACGCAACACGGTTAATAGTACTGGTAGTTTTATTAGTAAAAAATAATTTACCTTTTCTTTCTCCCAACCCAACATTGTATAAATTAATATTGTTATCTTTTAAATTAATATCTATGTTTCTTTTTAATTTTTTAAATGTGCTTGGAATTGGTTCAAAACTATGAACAGTACATTCTTTAACAATTCCTGAAAGGATCGTATAGGAACCTACATTAGCTCCAACATCAACAAACAAATCTTCTTTATTTAAATAGTGAAGTAAAAAGGACATGTCTTCAAATTCTTGTAATCCAAAATATAGGTTACCCGTTAATCCTGTTTCTCCGGGACTAACAATAAATTTACTATCATTAATCCAGTTAAAAACATATTCACCTTTCATTATTCTGAAAAAAACTTGAAATAAAATAATTTTTTTTAAACTTTGAAAAAGAGTTTTTCTACCCAGAGGGTGCTTAGAAACACTTGAAATAATCTTAAATATTTTCATCGACTTTAAATTAGTGGTAAGCAAAAATAGATTTTTTCAGTATTTATTCATTAAATCCAAAAAAATTAATTTAAAAAATTCTAAACAAAAGGCTTAAGATTAATTAAAACTTTTAGAAAATCTCATTACCAATTACTGCCGAGGTCGCTTTTAATAAATTTAACTATGATTACATTAGAACTAATGGGCATACACTCTCTGCGTTTCCGGTTGTGCCTGACTTACTTCTGAATAAACTACTCAGAGTATAATCAAATTAATGTATCTTTACAATCATCTAAATATAGCTTATGATTCAATCAATGACAGGATATGGAAAATCCGTATTCCAATTATCTGGTAAAAAAATAACTATTGAAATTAAATCTCTAAATAGCAAAAATTTAGATTTAAATATTCATATCCCTCTGTACTACAAAGAAAAAGAGTTATTTATACGAAAAAAATTAGCTGCTACACTCATAAGAGGAAAGATAGACTTCTCTATTTATATTGAATCAATTGCTGATGAAACCTCTTCATCTATTAACAAAGAGGTGGTTTCAAAATATGTAAATCAGTTAAAAAATATTGCTTCTGTAGATTCATCAAACGATATCCGGCTCTTAGCAATGGCAGTAAGGATGCCGGATGCTTTAAAGATAGAAAGAAAAGAGTTCAATGAGGGTGAATGGTCTGAAATTGAAGTTTATCTTGATAAAGCTTTACAGGATATTATCCAATACCGGAGAGGTGAAGCTAAATCATTAGAAACAGACTTTAAACAACGAATTACCAATATTAAAACTTATCTAAAAAAAATCCATGAAATGGATGGTAAACGAATCGAAAATGTAAAAAAGCGATTGGGTAAAGCACTTAACGAACTTAAAATTGAAGTAGATGAGAATCGTTTTGAACAGGAATTAATTTATTATTTAGAAAAATTAGATCTTAATGAAGAAAAAGTTCGTTTAGCGAATCATTTAGATTACTTTTTGCAAACTCTAAACACTAAAGATTCTAATGGTAAAAAATTAGGGTTTATTGTTCAGGAAATCGGAAGAGAAATTAATACTACCGGATCGAAAGCAAATTATGCTCCTCTACAAAAAATAGTAATCCAAATGAAAGACGAATTAGAAAAAATTAAAGAACAAATATTAAATGTATTATAATGTTGAAAGAGTTTCAGGGAAAATTATTTGTGTTTTCAGCACCTTCAGGCTCCGGAAAAACTACCATTATTCGTCATTTATTAACTCAAAAACAATTCAACTTAGAATTTTCAATCTCTGCTACTTCCAGAAAAGCCAGAGGGGAGGAAAAAAACGGAATTGATTATTATTTTATCTCCAGAGATGAATTTATTCAAAAAATAAAAAATGATGAGTTCTTAGAATGGGAGGAGGTCTATGTAGAAAATTTCTATGGAACCCTTAAAACAGAAGTAGAACGGATTTGGTCTCAGCAAAAACACGTTATTTTCGATATTGATGTTGCCGGAGGTCTTCGTATTAAAAGAAAATTCCCTGAAGAAACATTAGCCGTTTTTGTGAAACCTCCAAGTGTAGATGAGTTAAAAAGAAGATTAAAAAAAAGAAAAACAGAAGAAGAATACAAAATAAATATGCGAATTGCAAAGGCTTCCATTGAATTAGTCACCGCACCTCAGTTCGACAAAATAATAAACAACTATGATCTGGATGTTGCTTTAAAAGAAGCAGAAAATTTAGTAGAAAATTTTATTGAGTTAAACTATAATTCAGAAAATAACAAATGAAGAATATTGGATTATATTTCGGGACTTTTAATCCCATTCATATTGGTCATTTGATTATTGCAAATCACATGGCAGAAAACTCGGAGTTAGATGAAATATGGATGGTTGTTACTCCTCATAATCCTTTCAAAAAAAAGAATTCATTACTTGATAATCATCATCGGTTAGAAATGATATTTAATGCTACCGGAGAATATGATAAAATTTCTCCTTCTGATGTTGAATTCAAATTGCCACAACCTAATTATACTATTCATACACTAATCCATATTTCAGAAAAATTTCCTTCTTATAGTTTTAGTTTGATTATGGGAGAAGATAATTTAAAAGATCTTCATAAATGGAAAAATTATGAAATGATTTTAGAGCATCATCATATATATGTGTATCCTAGAATTTCAAAAGGAATAGTAGAAACCCGGTTCGATAACCATCCTAAAATTCATAGAGTTAATGCTCCTGTTATTGAAATTTCTTCTACCATGATTCGCAGTGCAATTAAAAAAGGGAAAAACGTAAAACCCCTGCTTAGCACTCTTGTTTGGAAATATATTGATGAGATGAATTTCTATAAAAAATAATCATCCTTTTTTTTCGTTGTATCTTTGAATTCCAAACCTGATATTACGTGGCAAAAGACAAGAAAAAACAAAGTAAACTAAAACGAAAACTAATCGATAAATATCGATTGGTTATTCTGAATGAAGATACTTTTCAAGAACATTTTTCATTAAAACTTTCTCGTTTAAATGTGTTTCTTTTCGGAGGTATATTTTCTATTATATTAATTACGCTTACCATTTTTTTAATCGCTTTTACATCACTAAAAGAGTATATCCCCGGATATTCCTCAACAGAATTAAAGAAACAAGCAACACGACTTACTTATGAAGCCGATTCACTTAAAACCAGGATTGTTATTTTACAAAAATTTACACAAGCTATCCGTTCTGTACTAACAGGCGAAATTCAACCTGATGCTGTCGATTCTTTAAAAAGTGAGACTAATAAAACAACAATAAACTATAAAAAACTATCCGCTACTGATCAGGATTTACAATTTAGAGAACAAATAGAAAGTAGAAATCGATATGCATTAGTTGCCGGTGCCGCTAATAAAGCTAAAATTGTATTCTTTGCTCCAATTACCGGAAATGTTACCCAATCTTTTAATGCCGCTGATAACCATTTTGCTATAGATATTGTTGCCAAAACCGGAACTCCGGTAAGAGCAATTGCTGATGGTACAGTAATTCTTTCGGCATGGACTACAGAGACAGGCTATACACTGGCTATTCAACATAGCAATGATTTTATCTCTGTATATAAACACAATGGCCAATTATTAAAGAAACAAGGAGACTTTGTGAGATCCGGAGAAGTTATTGCAAGCGTAGGTTCAACAGGCGGATTAACTACCGGTCCTCATCTTCACTTTGAATTATGGGGTAACGGATATCCTTTAAATCCTGAAAATTACATTGATTTTCAGTAACTGAATTAAACACTGTGATGTCTTTAAAATCTTTTTTAGCGATTCCTTTTGCAAAACGAGTGATAAAAAAAGCTCAGAAATGGACTTCTGAACCTATTGAAGCTCAAAAAAAAGTTTTTCAATATTTAATAGCAGAAGGTTGTAAAACTATCTTTGGAAAGGATCATGATTTTGTTTCGATTACTTCTTATGAAGATTTTAAGAAAAGAGTTCCCGTTAATGATTATGAAGGGCTACGGTCGTATATAGATAAAATTATAGCAGGAGAAAAAAATGTACTTTGGAAAGGTAAACCTGTTTATTTTGCAAAAACTTCAGGAACAACTTCAGGAGCAAAATACATTCCAGTTACTAAAGAGTCAATGCCTTCGCATATAAAATCGGCACGAAATGCTCTATTATTCTATATTAACGAGACGAAAGATGTTTCTTTCATAAACGGGAAAATGATTTTTCTTCAGGGAAGCCCTGTTTTAGAAAATAAAAATGGAATTAAACTAGGTAGATTAAGCGGTATTGTTGCTCATTATGTTCCCGGTTATTTATTAAAAAACAGATTACCCCGCTGGGAAACTAACTGTATTGAAGATTGGGATACTAAAGTTGATAAAATTGTAGAAGAAACACTTTCTGAAAATATGACCGTAATTAGCGGAATTCCTTCCTGGGTGCAAATATATTTCGAAAAACTCATTGAAAAAACCGGAAAATCAATTTCAGAAATCTTTCCAAATTTCAATCTCTTCATCTATGGAGGAGTTAATTTTGAACCCTATAAAAATAAGTTTGAAACATTAATTGGAAAGAAAATAACTTATATTGAATTATATCCGGCGTCAGAAGGTTTTATTGCTTTTCAAGATTCTCAAAAAGAAAAAGGAATGTTGTTACAGCTCGATTCAGGTATTTTTTATGAATTCATTCCTGCATCTGAATTCTTCAATAAGAATCCAATACGTATTTCTTTAAAAGATGTACAGCTTGGCGTAAATTATGTTCTTATTTTAAATACTACCGCAGGGCTTTGGGGATATAATATTGGAGATACTGTAGAGTTTACCTCATTATACCCTTACCGAATAAAGGTTACCGGTAGAATTAAACATTTTATTTCTGCTTTTGGTGAGCATGTTATTGGGAAAGAGGTTGAAAAAGCTTTAAACGATGCTATAAAAGAAAACCACATTAATATAAGTGAATTTACAGTTGCCCCGCAAATAAACCCGCAAAATGGACTACCATACCATGAGTGGTTTATTGAGTTTGAAAACGATTCGGAAAATCCGGAAGAAATAGCCGCTAAGATTGATGCTTCTATGCAACAACAAAATATTTATTATAAAGAACTCATTGAAGGGAAAATACTACGTCCGCTAATTATTAGAAAAATAAAAAAAGGAGGCTTTCATGAATATATGAAATCTATCGGAAAATTTGGAGGTCAAAACAAAATACCGCAACTTTCTGATAATAGAAAAATTGCAGATGCGTTGGAGAATTTTATAAAAATTTAATTTTTTTGACAATTCGTAATCCATTTTTTTAAACCTCCTTTATTAATGTTTCAGGCAGTGATTTTTTTGACAAATCGACTCGTCAAAACCTTCAAAACCAGATTAAAGTGTCATTATAAATACTCTCTTGCTTCAGTTTGTCAAGGCTTAGAAATCCTGATTTTTATTTTCCATCAGAATAAAAATATTTTTTATATAGGTTGCTTTTAAATTAACGACAACTAGTGTAAGTAAAAAATATATTATATTGATTATATATTTCGGGGCAACAAAACTTTTTTACTGTTTTTATCTTTTTTTGGTTAACCCGAAAAGCCCATTGTTGGATTATTAAAAAAGAGTACAAAGTGTTGTCTTTAAAGAAGTAAACCGAAGAACATAAGGATAAAATCACGCCCAAGAATATAAATTTAGAGCAGAAATGGTATAATGTTAACTTACCACAATCATCTTAAGGCACTTAAAACAAAGAGGATATATAGCTATGCCGGAGCTTTAACCAAAAGGTGGCGTGAAAGTCTTTCTCTAGTCATTAAGATTAGGGCAGTCTGCTCGATTGCAGGTTATCTTATTCACTTTTAAGTCAATTTTTTTAAAATTCTACTTTTCTTATAAATAAATCTTCGGATATTTCAGACAATTTATTTTCTGTTGCTTCAATTGCTAAATTAGACTGGTCAATCCCAATCCAATTTCTTCCTAATTTATGAGCAGATTTTAAAGTTGTTCCAGAGCCGCAAAAACAATCTAAAACAATACTTTTCGGGTTTGAAGAAGTTTTAATGATTAAATCTAAAATACCAATATTTTTTTCAGTTGGATACGTGAGATATTGAGGGTCTTTGTATTCCCAAATATCTTGAACTCTCTTTCCTTCTTTTTCATCTGCGAATATTATTTTTCTTGGGTTACCATTTGAAGACCATTCAATTAAACCTTCTGCATTCCATTTTTCTAAAGTTTCTACATCAGTCCTCCAATGTCTTCCCTTAGGCGGTTTCATTCCTTTAAACTCTTGATTAGATTTACCGTTCTTTGTTTCTCCGGGTGCGTGTATCGGAACAGTTGTATATCTTCTACCATCTTTATTCTTTTTACGAAACAATTTATCTAAGTCCTTCTCTGTGTATTTTTCCTTCGGCTCATTCCATATTGGTTCTTTAGATTTTGTATAAAAAAGTATTAAATCTTTTATATTTCCATAACCAATTCTTTTAAAATTTTTAGGATTACATTTTACTCTTGTAATATCGTTTCTGAAATTTTCTATCCCAAAAACTTCATCCATCATAACTTTTACATAATGTCCTATTTTGTAATCAATATGTAAATAAATAGAGCCTTTTTTAGATAATAGTTCTTTTATTAACAAAAGTCTTTCTCTTAAAAATTCAATAAATTCATTCCCCGAAAGTTTATCTGAATATGCAATTTCTCCATTTTTTGAATTACTAATTGTTGAGGCACGACCATCAGTTATTGTGAAATTGATACCGGTTGCAAATGGTGGGTCAATATATACCAAATCTACTTTACCCTTCAGGTTACATTCGTCAAGCAAATAATTTAAACCAACTATATTGTCGCTATTTATTAATAAATTATTCATTAATTATATTTGATATAAAAATTCACGTAAAACAAGAGAACTCATTATGTTGTAATCTTTATAAGTTTCAGTAATTGATTTATACATTTTGTTTCTTCCTTTTATAGACAACACCGTCAAGAATTGCAATTTTATTGCTTTTACACCTTTTTCCTCAATTGTACTAATTGCATCATTGAACTGTGCATTTTGGTGTCTTCCAAAATCAGATAAAAATTTAGCTTCACCAATAACGTACTGTTTATTAAAACGAGCAACAAAATCTAAACCTTTATTGTGATTGTAGTTTAAATGTTCTTTCGCAAATTTCATCATTGCATCATCACCAGTATATTTTAAAAATGCGACTGCTATTTGTGTATCAACTGAATTTTGTAATTCTTGATTTATTACTTTTCCTATTGGATAATTTAAATTTGATAATATTTGAATTGAACTCATAATTTTCTTTTGCGTTAAGGATTGTAGTGGAAATTATTTTTGTTTTTCACAAAAAGATTGTAACCGAAAGCCTGACCCGAAGGGAAATACTCAAATCCTAAAAATTCTGTTTTTCTGTTATTAATAATGACTCTTTATATCTAGTTCCTTTAATATCATAAGTTGTACGAAAACTTTTAGTTTCTCCAATGCTTTCTAAAATTTCAACTATTTCCTCGTATTTTATTTTATTGGCAGAAGATTTACTTTTCGATTTATAAGTGTTATTGTAGGAAACAGCTAAATATTTTACATCCAAGTTTTGTACTAAATCTTTAAAAGTGTCTTTTGCTTGAACAGTACAATATTTACTCATATTTTCTGGTTCAGGTTTTAGTGCAGCCCCATATAATTCGGGTTTTTTCCATTGAACAAGATTTTCGTATATATGATAAAATCTACTGTATTGCCTTGAATTATATGGCGGGTCGATATAAGCAATATCTCCTTTAATATTTCTAATTAATTCATTAGCATCTTCTTGATATATTTTCGCACCTTTAAAATCAGCTGTCTGAATTAATCTGAAATTCAAAGGTTTTTTAGCTATTGATTTTTTAATGTAGGCATCAAAATGCCCTACAGTATTAGCAAGCCTATCAATTGTATAAATAAGAGAAGTAAGTAAAATTGCGTATTCTCTTGAGTTTACTTCATTGTTTTTTTTCTTCTTTTCAATGTCTTGTCTTATATAGCCAATTTGCTTTGAAATTTCCTTTTCATAAAATTTGCCTCCAAAGTTCTTTGAGAAATAGTTTTCTCTAATTGATTTTGGATTTAATGTGTTGTATTCATTCGCTAATTCAACAAGTTTGTTCGAATTCCATTTTAGTGTTCCATAAAATGCCTGATATGTAACATTGTTAGAATAAAGTATATCGTTCAGAATTATAGTTTTATATTTATCCATTGCAGATTTTGCTACAATTGAAGTTCCAGAAAAAATGTCAATAAACGTTCCTTCTCCTTCTGTTTCCGATTCAATAATTTCCATTATCCAATCTGTCAATTTTGCTTTATTTCCTATATATCTGCGACTTTGTAGCTGAAATTTTTCTTGATTTTTATAATCATTAAAAAGATTTATGCCATACTTTATTTTTTGTTCGGCAAGATGAAAACCCTCAAGCCCTAAATCCTCGTTTTGGACTTCATAGATTATTTTGTCACTAATTAGTTGTCGGATTAATTCGTTTTCGTTGTAACTATAAAATTCAGCTAAACTTTGAACCTGTGGTTTTGTTGGAAATCGTTTACCAGTTTCAATTCGGCTTAATGAAGTGTAATTAATTGAAGTTCTGTCTGCAACTTCTTGAAGATGAAAACCTTTTGTTTCTCGTATTTCTTTTAGAGTATCTCCGATTGAAACTAATGTGTCCAACATAATTTGACTTTTTTTGTCAAATATAGAAATACTATTGAGAATTTGGAAGTGAGCGTGGGAAAAAAACAGCTTTTTATTTTTTTCAGCATTGGAATTTAGCGTCGGAAAAAATAAATGTCTGTTTGAGCGTTGGTATTTTTAGTACTAATTTCAATGGTTTACACGATTTTCCACATTATGCAAAACGGTCTCGGCTATAAGAATAGTTGCGTAGTTTTTGTCAGTAAATTCAATATCCATTCCTTTTATTAAGGAGCATTAGACAAGACCAAGTTCAACAAACATATTTTGAATTCGTGTTCCAAATGATGTGTTTATTGAAGTTCCTAAAATTCTAGGGTAGTATAAAGCTTTTGCAATTCCAATAGGAATAAAATCATTCTCTCCTATTTTGGATAAATACTTAACAATAATTGGGTTAATTTTATATGATTTAAGTTTAGAATGAGTTATTTTGTGATTTTCAAAAATCTTATCTTTAAAATACTCTGTAGTTATTTCTAATAGTTCGTTTTCAGTCATATTCTAAATATAAACTTTTTATTTTCCTTGAAGTATTGCCCTGAAACAGGTTAGCTTTTTTAACCTTAATTCCGGTTTCAAAATAACGTCTAATAGTCATACTTTTTATGTGCGTCCAGTCTTATAAAAATGAAAAGCAGTAAGGTAAATCCCCACAGAGAAGAGCCTCCATAACTAAAAAAAGGCAGAGGAATTCCTATTGTCGGCAATAATCCAATTACCATGCCTATATTCACAGCAACATGAAAGAATAAGACAGATACTAATCCATAGCCATAAATTCTGGAAAATTTATTTGTCTGATTTTCTGCTAAAAAAAGAATTCTGTATAATAGAATCATAAATAAGATAATTACCATAGAGCTTCCTAAAAATCCCCATTCTTCTCCTACGGTACTGAAAATGTAATCAGTATCTTGTTCCGGAACAAAATTACCTTGAGTTCTGTCACCTTGCAAAAAACCTTTCCCAAGTCCTCCTCCGGATTTAATAGCTAATTCTGATTGATATGTATTGTATCCTATTCCTTTGTTGTCTTTAACTTTACCAAGTAAAATATCAAATCTGTCTTTCTGATGTTGTTCTAATACGTTTGTATATACATATCCAACCGCAATAACAAAAACAGAAGTAATTAAATAGATTACTAAAATTACAGGCCAGTTAAAGCGAAAAAATTGTCTTTTTTTATATATAAGATAAGTAAAAGTAATTGTTAACAAAGATAAGGCAATTGTCAAAATTATTTTAATACCATAATTTACAGTCAACAGGAAAAGGGTAGTTGTTACGATACCGAAGATAAAGTATTTTAGGGTTAATCCTTCTCTGTTCAAAACAAAAAAAAAGGAGAAATATACTAGCACTGATCCCATATCGGGTTGTAAAGCGATTAACAATACAGGAGAAAATATTATAATAAAGGCTTTAATTTGGTTTTTAACTAACTCTAAGTTATACTGTCGATTACTCATAAGTTTTGCAAGGGCAAGTGCTGTGAAAGTTTTTGAAAATTCAGAAGGCTGAAGTGCGATACTACCAAAATTATACCAGGAAGTGGCACCATTTATCGTTTTACCAAAAATAAGCACACCTGCTAACAGCAGTAGTGAGAATAGATATGTCAGGCTGGAAAACTGTTCATAAAACTTTGAGTCTAAAAATAAAATTAAAACAATCAAAGGAAAACTTAACCCTATAAAGAGTAATTGTTTTCCATATCGGGTTGAAAAATTAAAAATCTCTCTGCTATCATCATCAGAAGCTACCGCAGCATATATATTCAACCAACCAAAAGCTATAAGAATTAAATAGATGAATATGGTGAGCCAATCAATATTTTTAAAGATGTTGTTTTCTTGTTTCCTCAATTGAATCTTTCTTAATAATTAATTTATCATATTCATCCTGAAGGCTTAAATTGATTATTCTTTCCTCTAAATCTTTACGAGTGATAGTTTTATTCAAATATTTTTCAATCATCAAACTACTGATTGGAGCTGCAATTACAGAGCCATATCCTCCGTTTTCTACAAATACTGCCATGGCAATTTCAGGGTTGTCTTTAGGGGCAAAGGCAATAAGAATTGAATGATCTTTCAATTGAATTTTTTGTCCGTCTATTTTAGTAAAATTTTCCACAGTCCCGGTTTTTCCGCAAATATCAATATCTTTTACCTGATTAAATCTACCTGTTCCCGTTTTAAATACTTCATGCATGGCATCGATTATTACAAGAAAATGTTGAGAATCTATAGTGGTTTGCTTTTTTGAGGTGAACTTCTTATCCTGAACTTTCTTATTGCCAATTTTTTTAACAATATGGGGTGTAAAATAAAATCCTTTATTTGCAATTGCTGCCGTGGCATTTGCCATTTGAATTGGGGTTGTTTGAATTTCACCCTGACCAACGGCATTTGATATATTTGTTGTGGCTCTCCACTCAAATTCATATCGATTATCATAGTATTCTGCATTGGGAACTAATCCTTTCTGACCCACAGGTAAATCATATCCCAAAAAATTTCCAAGACCGAAACTTTTAATTTGATTACTCCAATTATCAAAACCTGCTTTAATGTTATTTTCTTTATTAATTATTTTTCGATAAGTATGTGAAAAATAGCTGTTACACGAATTTGAGATAGCTTTTTTTAATCTTACAGGTCTGCCGTAAATTCCACAATGACATCTCATAAATTCATGTTTCTTTTTACCATATTTATAACCTCCGTAACAATAAACATGAGTTGTTTCATCGATTACTCCTTCCTGCAACCCAACCAAGCCGTTTAAAATCTTAAAAGGAGATCCCGGAGGATATATGCCTTGTAGACCTCTGTTATAAATAGGTTTATTAATAGTATCTTTAAAAAGTTTAGGAGAATATGTTGAACGCTTTCTACCTGTCAATAAATTAGGGTTATAAGTTGGAGTTGTAACAAGAGTAAGAATTTCACCGGAAGAGGGTTCTAATACAACTATTGCTCCTCTTTTTCGTGTCATTAATTTTTCGCCATATTGTTGTAAATCACTATCAATTGTTAGCATTAAATCTTTTCCCGGTAACGCTAAAGTATCATACATTCCATTTTTATAAGAACCTGTAATTCTATTTAAATTATCTCTGTTATAATGTTTTTTACCTTTTACTCCTCTAAGTATATTTTCATAATATCTTTCAACTCCCAGCTTACCAATAAGCTCTCCGTTTTCATAATCGGGGTTATTTTTAGCTTGTAATTCATTTACCTCCGCTAAAAACCCCAGAACGTTGGCGGCTGTAGGTATAGGGTAATACCGGATGGTTCTCCTCTGAGTATAAAAGCCTTTAAATTTATGAAGTTTCTCTTGTAGAAAAGCGTAATCCTCTTTAGCTAAATGTTTAACAAAAACGACTGGCAACCAGGGAGTAAATTTTTCGGAATTCTTTATTTTCCGAGCTTTTTTTATATATTTTTCTTTGGTAATTTTTAAAAGAGAACAAAACTCTAAAGTGTCGATTTTTTTCAATTCCCCGGGAATTACCATAATGTCATAAGAAACCTGGTTGGCAGCTAATAGTTTTCCATTTCTATCGTAAATATAGCCACGCTCAGGATAATCATATTCAATTTTAATGGTTGCACTGCTTATAGGGTTTATGTTTCCGCCTTCAATAATTTGTAATTGAAATAATCGACCGATATATATCAATCCTACCAAAGTAATTAAAAAAACTAATAAGAAGTTTTGTTTCACAATTGTTGTTTTCTATTTAAAATAAATCTCCCTAAAAAATATAAAAGTAAGGAAAATATTCCTGACAATAGAGTATTGGTAAGTAATTTTGAGAAATTATTAAAGCTAAAATTTGCTAAAAGAAATAATGTTAAATGATGTATAAAAGTTAGCATAACAACAAAATTAAAGACTTTCCCGAATGATTCCTTATTCATTTGAAAGAACTCATAATCTACTTCGCTTTTTTGGAAAAAACTTTTGAAAAAAGAAAGTCTTAAAAAAGCAATTAATGTTGTTGAAAATGCATGAATTCCGCCAGAATCAGAAAAAAAATCTATGCATAAACCCAGTAAAAATGCTAAACTTAGTATAGAAAACCTGCTAGTATTATATGGAAAAATAAAAATAAATGCGATATAGTTGTAAGGGTTTACATAACCAAATAATAAAATATTGTTTAAAATTAAGCCTTGTAAAAGTATTAAACCAACAAAGGTAAAAACTAAGTAGAATGACTTTCTATTCATTGGTAATGCTGTCTAAATATTTAATCTCCTTTTTGTGAAAATTTTGAATGATATATACATTTTCAATATTTGCCATATCATTAAATAACTTTACATTAATTAAATTATTATAGTCTATCACAGTTCCGATTAAAATTCCTTTAGGAAAAATAGCCGAATTTCCTCCTGTAATTATTGTATCTCCAACATTTATTTTTGCTTGTCTAGGGATATCTATGAGCTGAACAATGTTATAGTCTTTACCATTCCAACTTAAGAAACCAAAGTAAGACGTGTTTTTTAGTCGTGCATTTATCTTACTACCTCTGTTTAATATTGATCTTACTCTGGTGTAATTTCCGGAGGCAACATCGGTAATTCCAATAATTCCTTTGTTATTTATTACAGCCATTTCAGGAAAAACTCCATGTTTTTTACCTCTGTTAATTGTTAAAAAATTATACGATTTATGAAATTCATTTTTATAAATTCTCCCTGAAACATAATTAAATTGTTGCTCATAGCTTGTGCTATCAGTTCCGGTCTTAATATTCAAATCATTTAATATATGTTGAAATCTGACTAATTTATTTTTCAAAACCAAATTTTCCTCCACTAAAGATTTGTTTTTAGTTTTTAAATTCAAATAACTCTGGATTTTGCTTTTTTGTTTGTAAAAACCCCCGGTTACAACATTTGATGAATTAACAAATTTACTTTTATGAAAACTATGATTATTTATAATTAAAAGAAAGGCAATGATTTGCAATAGCATAAAATACAGAAAGTATTTGTATTTCCGAAGAAAATAAAAAAGCTGTTGCATACTATTTCAACGTATATTAATTAATAAGTACGCTCTTATATTTATTTAAATTTTTTAAGGCAATACCGGTGCCTCTTACTACCGCTCTTAAAGGATCTTCAGCAACATATACCGGAAGGTCCGTTTTACGTGATAATCTTTTATCTAAGCCTCTTAGCATAGAACCTCCGCCTGCCAGATAAATACCCGTATTGTATATATCTGCAGCTAATTCAGGAGGAGTTTTAGATAATGTTTCCATAACAGCATCTTCTATACGTAGAATCGACTTGTCCAATGCTTTAGAAATCTCTCTATAAGTAGCCTTTACCTGTTTAGGTTTTCCGCTTAAAAGATCTCTTCCCTGAACCATAATATCCTCAGGAGTTTCATCAAGATCTTCTATGGCGGCTCCTACTTGAATTTTCATTTTTTCGGCAGTAGTTTCCCCGATATACAAATTATGCTGTGTTCTCATGTAATACATAATATCATTAGTGAATAGATCTCCTGCAACTTTTACAGATTGATCACAAACAATACCTGCTAAGGCAATAACAGCTATTTCAGTTGTTCCTCCGCCTATATCAATAATCATATTTCCTCTGGACTCCATAATATCAATGCCGACACCAATAGCTGCTGCCATGGGTTCGTAAATTAAATGAATTTCTTTTGCATTCATGTGGCGAGCAGAGTCGATAACTGCTCTTTTTTCAACTTCTGTAATTCCGGACGGAATACAGATTACCATTCGTAATGAAGGAGGAAAAATCTTTTTTCGTATTGCCGGAATTTGTTTAATAAATTCTTTTATCATTTCTTCAGAGGCCTGAAAATCAGCAATAACTCCGTCTTTCAACGGTCGTATTGTTTTTATATTCTCATGTGTTTTACCTTGCATTTTCTGAGCTTCTTTTCCTATGGCAATTATTTTTCCGTTCTCTCTGTTTCTGGCAACTATTGAGGGGCTATCTATAACTATTTTTCCATCATGTATGATAAGTGTGTTGGCAGTTCCTAAATCGATTGCAATTTCTTCTGTCATAAAATCAAAAAGTCCTGTAAAAAATCCCATAAAATATATTTAAAAAAGTAACTCATTTATGTATTCTGACAAATCTAATAAAAAAAACAATAGAAAAAAGAGTTAAATCATTAATGTTTAAAGTGTCTTGTACCGGTGAAAATCATCGATAAATCGTTATTATTACAATAGTTGATACTTAATTCATCTTTTACAGATCCTCCTGGTTGGATTATAGATTTAATTCCTGCTTTATCAGCAATTTCCACACAATCCGGAAAAGGAAAGAAAGCGTCACTCGCCATAACAGCTCCATTTAAATCAAAATTAAAGCTTCTGGCTTTATCAATAGCTTGTCTTAAAGCATCTACCCGACTTGTCTGACCAGTTCCGCTTGCATATAATTGTTTGTTTTTAACCAATACTATGGTATTTGATTTTGTATGCTTACAAATTTTAGATGCAAATAAAAGGTCTTTTATTTCTCTTTGATTAGGTTTACTCTCGGTAGGATATAATAAATCTCCGATGTTGTCAGTTTTATTATTTTTATCTTGAATTAATACACCGTTTAAAGCAGTTCTTATTGTTTGTTTTGACAATTGTATTTCTCTCTGAACTAAGATAATTCTATTTTTTTTACCTTTTAATATTTCTAAAGCTTCCTCATTATAATCCGGAGCGATGATTACCTCAAAGAATAGTTTATGAATTTCTTCTGCTGTAGTTTTATCAATTTTTGAATTTGCAATTAAAATTCCACCAAAAGCTGAAACAGGATTACCCGCCAAAGCATCTAAATAAGCTTGATATATTGTTACTCTTTGTGCAAATCCACAAGGGTTATTGTGTTTTAAAATAGCAAAAGCCGGAGCTTCATTTTTAAATTCATTGATTAAATTAACAGCTGCATCAATATCCAAAAGATTGTTATAACTCAGTTCTTTTCCATGAAGTTTGTCAAACATTGCATTTAAGTCTCCGTAAAAAAATCCTTTTTGATGAGGATTTTCTCCATATCTTAATATTTTTGAAGTAGTTTCACTTGCTTTAAACACAATTTCTTCTTCATTAAAATAATTGAAAATAGCTATATCGTAATGAGAAGAAATATTAAAAGCTTTTGCAGCAAATTTTTTTCTTTCAGAAATTGTAGTTTCTCCTCCGTTTTTATTGATTATATGAAGGAATTCTTCATATTGTTTCATTGAAGAAACAGTAAAAGTATCTTTAAAGTTTTTAGCAGCCGCTCTAATTAATGAAATACCGCCAATATCTATTTTCTCAATAATATCCTGTTCGGAAGCATTGGAAGCCAGTGTTTTTTCAAAAGGATATAAATCAACAATAACCAGATCTATCTGAGGAATCTCATATTCTTGTAGCTCTGCAACATCACTAGTGTTATCTTGACGATTAAGAATACTTCCAAAAATTTTTGGGTGTAATGTTTTTACTCTTCCTCCTAAAATAGGTGGGTATTTAGTTACACTTTCTACAGGTATAACATTAATACCCGATTCAGAAATGAATTTTTCAGTACCTCCTGTTGAATACATAGTTATTCCCAGCTCATTAAGTTTTCTTATAACGGGCAACAACCCGTCTTTGTTAAAAACAGAGATAAGTGCAGATTTTATAGTTTTATTATTGTCCATTTACATTGCTCATTAGCGTTGTCAGTGAGTATGCTAATTTATTAAAAGTAATGTTGCAATGCAATTGTTTATGGCATGTTTTGTAAAGAAAAAACTTGTTAACAATTTCACAATTTTTTTCAGTTCCAAATATTTTTTGTTTGACTTTTTATTCTGCATTTTCCAAAAAATCACGAACCCAGAGAGTTATTTTTTCTAATAAAGTCAACTTTCCAGTCTCATCAGTTTTACCTAAATTTTCATAAGCGGGAATATTTTTACTCATCTTCAGAGGTTAAAAAATTTATACAAAAATGTTAATAACTTTTGTAAAGTTATACAAAAAAACTTTATAACCAAGTATTTGCATCTTTTTTTATAAAAAGGTAGCGATTTTTTTGCATATATACTCTAAAAGCACTTCATCTTTCTCAGAAAAAGGGTTTAATGTATGAGAATCAATGTCTATTTGCCCAATATTTTCTTCATTTACAAAAATTGGAATTACAATTTCTGATTTTATTTTCCATCCACATGAAATGTAATTGTCTTGTAGAGAAATGTTTTGAGCAACAAAGTTTTCATTACTTACAGCAACCTGTCCGCAAATTCCTTTTCCGAAAGGTATTATAGTATGCTCTGTAGGATTACCGGAAAATTGTGCTAATTTTAATTCTTCTTTATCTCCGTTTTTAAAATAAAATCCAACCCAATCGTAATATGATACTTCTTCTTTTAAATAATCACATATTTGCTGAAGCTTGTTTTCTAAAATATTGGTATTTAGTATTATATAGTTAATATGAGTTTTAATATTTTCTACATTCATCTTTTACACCATTTTTAAGTTATTAACTTCTTGTTGGGTTAATTCTCTCCATCTGCCTCTTGAAAGATTTTTCTTGGTTAAGTCTGCAAAAATGACTCTGTCAAGTTTTATTACATGATATCCAATATCTTCAAATACTTTACGAACAATTCTATTTCTTCCGGAGTGAATTTCTATGCCTACTTCTGTTTTCTTTTCTCCTGTAACATACGAAACAGCATCGATAAATACTTTTCGTCCCTCAATAATTACATTTCCTCTTAACTTTTCTAAGTCATTTAGAGTTAATTTTTTATCTAAAGAAGCATGATATAACTTTCTTACATTATGTTTGGGGTGTGTTAACTTTTTGGCTAATTCACCATCATTTGTAAATAATAATAAACCCGTTGTATTTCTGTCTAATCGCCCAACGGGATATATGCGTTCTTTAGCTGCATTAACAACTAATTCCATTACAGTTTTTCTGCCCCGGTTATCCTCCATAGTAGTAATATAATTTTTAGGTTTGTTCAATAGCACATATTTTTTTTGTTCCATCGAAATTAAAGTGCCATCAAAACGAATTTCATCATCAGGTTGTACTTTGTACCCCATTTCCGTAATTAACTGACCATTTACGGTTACACTTCCATGTTCAATGTAAGTATCTGCTTCTCTTCTTGAGCATATTCCGGAGTTGGAAATAAATTTATTTAACCGAACTCCGGAGTTCTCTTGTTTTGGGATATTTTTTTTGGAAGCTGACAGATGTTTAAGCCGGGAACTGCTGTTTTTAGGGGCTTGTCGTCCTCCCGACGAGTTATTTTTTCTCATTTTAGAAATTTTAAAAATGAAGGCAAATATATTGTAAATATTTGATTTTAATCAAATTGATCTATAATCTTGTCTAATAATAAAGACTTATCAATAAGTAAAAGGCTAAAAACACCTGTTAAAAGTAGGATTTTTAGAATATTATGAATAAGCTGATATTGTTTTTTTGTCGTTGAATTCCAAATATAAATTGCAATTCCTGTCAAAATTATACCTGCTAAATAAAAATAGTATTTCATATATTCAATAGCCGAATAATTGAAAAGAATGATTACAGGAATTAATGTTAATACTAATAGTAAAAGAATAAATTGTTTTGTTTTGTTCTCACCGTAAACAACAGGAAATGTGTTATAATTATTAGCAATAGATCCTTTAATATTTTCAAGATCTTTAATTAATTCTCGTATCATTATAACTAATAAAAAGAAAAAAGCATGGATAAAAATTATTTTAGAAAAATTTTTGAAATGTATAAAAATGACAAAAAATGGCAAGGTAGTGAGTATGGTTATGCTTATTAAACCAATAAGAGGAAATTTTTTTAGTTTATGCGAGTAGAGCCAAATTCCAAAAACATAGCAAGAGAAAAACAAAGCGGCTTTCCGGGAAACTAACCAGCCAAATGCAAAGCCTGTAAAATTTAAAAGGAAGTAAAGTGATAATTTAGTTTCCTGTGTAATCTTATCGTCTAAAGTTGCTTTAATAGGTTTGTTAATTATATCTGCCTTAATATCGTAAAAATTATTGATAATATATCCTGCTGCAATTACACAGACCGTAGCTAAAATTAAATACAACAGATGCCAATCCAATAATATGTTTTTTAATGATTTTTTTTCTGAGAAAATAAAAATGGCTACTAAATATTGAGTAATTATTAGTGCCAGAATATTATATCCTCTTACAACAGACAGTAAACTTAATAGTTTTACTAATAAGGTACTATTATAAAGTTTTAAATTCATATAAATTAAAATCTATACACTAATTCTAACTTATAATCAATCAAACTTTTTTTAGCTTTTTCATAATCTTCAGTGAAACCTAAGATGTATCCTCCGCCACCGGATCCGCAAAGTTTTAAGTAATATTCGTTAGTTTGTATTCCATTTTTCCATGCTTTATGAAAAGAATTTGGAATCATGGGTTCAAAGTTTGTCAAGACAACTTTAGAAAGTTGTTTTATATTTTTAAATAACGATTTTGCATTTCCTTTTAAAAAATCATCAATACATGCATCTGTATACATAGTAAACTCATTATCCAGCATTTTTCGGAAACCTTCATTCTTCATTTTATTCATGAACAAAGTTATCATAGGTTCTGTTCTTCCTGTTTGTTCAGAATCTAATAAAAAAATAGCTCCTTTACCTTCTTTTTGTGAAGGAATACCGATAGCTTCTATATGTTTTCCTGAATTAATAAGTATAGGAATGCTCAGATAAGAATTTAAAGGATCTAAACCAGAGCTTTTTCCATGAAAGAAAGATTCCATTAAAGAAAATATCTCTTTAAGTTTTAAGAGCTTATCACGGGTGAGGTTTTCTAATACTGTAATTCTATCAGTTGCATATTTATCATAAACAGAAGCAACCAAAGCACCGGAACTTCCTATTCCGTATCCTTGAGGAATAGAGGATTCGAAGTACATGCCCGATTCAATATCGCTTTCTAATTCTTCTAAATTAAAAGAAACCAAATCCGTTTGGAGTGTGCTTAAATATTGATAAAAATCTTTTAAGCATTTATTTGATTTTAATATCTGATCTGACAAATTCTCAGAAACTTTTAAAAATCCTTTATAGGAATTAAGCGGAACAGCCAATCCTTTAGAATCTTTTATAATTCCGTATTCACCAAATAATAAAATTTTAGCATAAAATAAGGGTCCTTTCATTTCGAAATCTGTTCTTTATTACGAAGGTACTTATAATTTAATAAATACTTTTGTGAAAAGTTTTCCATATTCCAACTTTATCTCCGTTTTTATATTTTCCTTTAGTTTGTATTTTACCGCTTTTATAGAAAGTTTTCCAAATCCTCTCCCTTTTATCATCTTTGTATTCTCCTTGTTCTTTTAATTCACCGGTTTCATAAAATACTTTTATAACTCCGTTTAACTTTCCGTTTTTATAATTCGCTTTATGAAAAGGCTTACCGTTTTCATGATAGTATATAACAAGACCATCAAATTTTTCCTGATTAGGCTTATTTACTGTACTGTACCCTTCCATTTGTACTTGTCCGTTTTTGTAATAATCTACAATCCAAAACCCGTTTTTTATTTTTTTCGGACTGGGTCTGTAATAAACACTTTCGTCTTTGGAAGTTTCTTTCCAATTCTTATCGAACCAAATTATCTCCTGAGCTATTAGTGAAGAAAAAAAGAAGCTAAAAAGAATAGTTGAAATCAAATTTTTCATAATATTAAGATAATTTTAATTATATATTTTGAGCTCCAAAGCCCGCTTTATCACAAATATAATGTTTTTTTTCACAAAAATCCAATAATTTTTTAGAGATAAACGTATTAATGTTTTCTCTTTCTCTTTTTGGAAATAATAAATGAACATTTGCTCCGGCATCTAAAGTAAAACAAACATTACTTCCGGTTTCAGCTCTATAGTTTCGGATTTTACTAATAATTTCCAAAGTATCAGGTTTCATTAAAATGAAATATGGAGTGCTGGTTAACATCATGGCATGAAGACTTAAAGCTTCACTTTCTACTAGTGTAATAAAATCCTTAATGTTTCCTTTCTGTAATATTTTTGAAAGCTTAGCTAAATTTGCATTAGCCTGTTTAAACCGATTTTTATTATAAAAATGATTAGACATTAAGCTGTGTCCCAGGGTACTGGAAACTTGCTTCTCTCCTTTATCCACCAGTAGAATTGTATCCTGATAATCTTTGAAAACCGGGTGTATCTGATATGGGAATTTTATACCATACAAATCTGAACTTCTTTCAATATCGGGATGCTTCCCCCAAACAATTATGGGACCTTCAACACTTCTGGCAGCACTTCCTGACCCTAAACGAGCTAAAAAAGAAGCTTTTCTATAAAAAAACTCATTTGAAACTGTTGGGGTCAATTCTCTTTCTAAGTTCATTATACACATAGCAATTGCACTCATTCCACTGGCAGAAGATGCAATTCCACTACTGTGAGGAAAAGAATTTTTTGAATGAATAACCATTTTGTATTCTAAAATATAAGGGCAATATTTTTTAATTCTTTCAAAAAAAGTTGCAATTTTAGGTTTAAATTCCTCTTTTTTTCTTCCTTCAAAAAATAATTCAAATTGAGGAGAATCTACTTTATTAATTTTTGTGAATTCAATTTTTGTAGTAGTATGGCAATTGTTTAACGTAAAGCTAATGGATGCATTTTTAGGAAGCTGAAGGGAGGTTTTTCCCCAATATTTTACTAGTGCGATATTACTGGGAGTTTGCCATGTATAGCTTGATTTTTCAATAAAAAAATGTAAATTTTCCGGAATAAAAAATGCTGTATTCGTATTCAAAATATTGAAGTTTTGTGTAAAGATAGAATTTCATTTATATTCCGCCAGACTTTTTATAGTACAGTTTGTAATTTATGACGGGTATCGTTTTATTATATAACAAAGATTATTGTAGGATATGGCATATCTTATATTTCCTAAAATTTATTTAAGTATTTATTTCTCCTGAGAGCTTCTATTCTTTTATAATATGTACATCTCTTTGTGGAAAAGGGATGGTTATGTTATGTTTTCTGAATAATTCATCAATTCTAAATCGCAAATCACTCTTGGGGATTAAGGATCGAAAACCGTTGTTTAAAGTAAAAATTAATTTAAATTCTAATGCACTATCTCCAAAATTATCAAATATAACCAAAGGAGGTGGCTGTTTTAAAACATCAGAATGCTCATCAGCAGCTTGAATTAATAATTTCTTTACTAACTGAACATCTGACTCATAAGCTACTCCCACCTCAACAGTTTCTCTTGTCAGCGTTCCATTTTGAGTCCAGTTATATAAACTGTTAGTTAAGTATTTGTGATTCGGTATGATAATAACTTTATTATTGATTGTAACTGCTCTGGTAGTTCGTAATTTTATTTCCTCTACTCTGCCTACTTTGTCATCTATTTCAATAATATCACCTACATGCAAACTTTGATCTAAAATAATAAAAATTCCTGAAATAATATCTTGAAAAAAGGTCTGAAGTGCCAAGCCTACACCAATTAATAATGCGGTAGAAGCTGCAAAAATTGCTGTAATCTCAACTCCGGAGCTTTGTAACGTTACTAAAAATATAATGATATATAACAACCATTTTCCGAATGAGAAGACAGTATCGAATTTATTTTTATCGTGATCTTCTAATTTTATATTGATATACTTTTTAAAAATCTTAAGTAAGAAAGATGTGAGTAAAATAATTGCCGTCAATATTAAAAGTGATTTAATACTGATACTGATATGGCTGTTATATTCAAAAGTGTAATTTAAAATTGTATTAAGTTTTTTCATCTTAGTTTTTTAAGAGTTGTAGCGAATCCACTTCCAAAGATCTTTGTAAGTAGGTTTTTTACCATACATTAATATTCCAACCCGGTATATTTTGGCTGCTACCCAGACGATTCCTGCAAAAGTCAGTATTAATATAGTCATTGATAATAAAATTTCCCACCAAGCTACTCCAAAGGGTATTCTCATTATCATAACAATTGGAGATGTTAATGGAAAATGTGAGAAAAATACAGATACGGGCCCGTGAGCGTCATTTACTACGGTAAATCCTCCTACATATATCCCCAGTATCAGGGGCATAATTATTGGTATCATGAACTGTTGACTATCCGTTTCATTATCTACGGCAGCTCCAATTGCGGCATATAATGAGCTATATAGCATATAGCCTGCTAAAAAATAGAAAACAAATAGAAGAAATAACGTAAACCAGGGTAATCTTCCCAGCTCAACAAAGAGACCTGCTTTATTCCCTAAAACTTCCTGCATTTGTACCAATTGTCCGGGATCAATATCTTTAGAAAATAATTCTGCAGAATCTACTCCTAAAAACAAGCTTCCAATAACTGAGCCAATTATTAATAAAATTCCCCAAATGAAAAACTGTAATAGTCCGGCAGAAGCATTTCCAATAATTTTACCCAGCATTAATTGAAATGGTCTTACAGAGGATACGATTACTTCAATTATTCTGCTTGTTTTTTCTTCTATAACACTTCGCATAACTGATTGCCCGTAGGCTAATACAAAAATCATTAATAAATAACCAAGGATGCTTCCTGAGATTATTTTTACTATACTTCCTGATTTCGAACTTTTTTCTCCGGAAAAATTAAGAAGTTTGATATGTGTTTTAATTCTTGAGGATTTAATTTTTCTTTCATCAATTCCCAATCGTTTCATTTTAAGACTACGCAGGTTATTATTAATATTGCTTTCTACATCATCCATAGTGCTTAACCCGGGGGTATCTTTAGAGAAAAATTCAATTGACTTTGCTAAAACTTCCAAACTGTCAATCTTTGGTAAGTATAAAACTCCGTAATGTTTTCCTTCCTCAACTTTCTTTTTAGTTTCTTCTAATCCTAACTTGGTGTAATCGACATATTTAATCGTTTCTGTATCCTTAAAATCGCTTTCAGAAAATATTCCTGAATTATCTACATATACTATTTCTTTTTCCTTTTCATCATTTTTCTTAGTAAGAAAAAAAACTAAAGCAATCATTGCAATAGTAACTAAAGGGCTTAAAAATGTCATTAAAATGAACGATTTGTTTTTAACTTTAGCAATAAATTCTCGTTTTATTATTAATTTTAATTTGTTCATTTTAATTTGCTTCTTTTATTGTTTCTATAAAAATATCATTAGTGCTAGGAAGCAATTCAACAAAGTGATTTACTTCCCCGTTTGAGGTTAAAAATGATAATAAATCATTCGAAGAGTTTCCGTTCGATAGCTTAACATTCAATTTTAAACCTTTATGTAAAGATTTAAAATCAGCAGGATTTACTTCAAAATTCTCATTTAATTTTTGTTTAACATCGTTCGGGTGATTTGTTTTTAGCCCTACTTCAAAAACATTAGTACGGTATGTTCTTTTTATATCATTTAACTTTCCATCTAATATTTTATTTGACTTATTAATCAATGCAATATAGTCACACATCTCTTCTACGCTTTCCATTCTGTGTGTTGAAAAAATAATGGTGGCACCTTCATCTCTTAATTGTAAAATTTCTTTGGCAATTAATTGAGCATTTATAGGATCGAAGCCAGAAAAAGGTTCATCAAAAATTAACAATTCCGGTTCATGAATTACAGTTACAATGAATTGTACTTTCTGAGCCATTCCTTTTGATAATTCTTCTATTTTTTTATTCCACCAGGCGTCAATATTAAATTTTTCAAACCAATATTTTAATTTTTTCTTAGCTTCTGATTTACTCATTCCTTTTAATTGAGCCAAATACAATGCCTGATCTCCTACTTTCATGGATTTGTACAATCCTCTTTCTTCCGGAAGGTAGCCTATGTGTTCTATATGATGGGGAGCTAATTTTTCACCATCCAAAATTACTTCACCGCTATCAGGCATGGTAATTTGATTAATAATTCTAATTAAAGATGTTTTTCCTGCTCCATTAGGTCCTAAAAGTCCAAATACACTTCCTTTAGGAATCTGCATCGATATATTATTTAGTGCGGTACAATTGCCATATTTTTTTGTAACATTGTTAATTTCCAGTAAATTATCCATTGATTTTGGTTATTTCAATTAAAGTTTATTATAAAATTTCTTACAAACTTACATATTTTTAAATAGTTCGTATAAAATCTTTTAAAGTGCTGTATGGTAACTACAGTTTACTGCTGTTTAGTAGTTTGCACAACAGGTTTGTTTTATAAAAAATTCAATTATAGATAGCCTAGTTCATCCATAAGCCTTCCAAAACTATTGGTTATTTTGTTTTTGTTTTTTAGGCTCAATGTTTTTTTCCATTCATCTGTACTTCCTTTCCTCACAAAGGGAAAATTTTTATCGAAGTTTTTAAACTCTTTAATTTTATTTTCATTATTTTTTTCGTTCTTTTTCATATTCTCAAAAGAACTCTTTTGAGTAGAAAGTTTAATTTTTTCAACATCTGCTTCAAAGCTCAAAAAAGATAAAATTTCAGATAATTTTTTCTCAGTTTCTGCCTTTAAATCTTCATATTTAACAAGCATAAACTCATCAGATTCTTTTTTAGCACCTATCCAGCTACCAACATGTTCCATCCAATTTCCATTACTATTTACTTTTTTAACTTCATCATCAATGAAATCATCAATGAAATCATCAATGAAATCATCATGAACTGCATTTTTCTGTAAAATTTTAACTCTTTTTAAATATTCAAAAAAAGAGATGAAAACACTCCTGGGGTCTCTTACAATATAAATTATCTTTTTATATCTCGGGTCAAAGTATTCATGGCTTTTTAATATTCTGGGTCGGTTAGGAATATTTTTTAAATATTTACTGGTGCATCTGTAAATATTAGGAATCAATTCTTTATTGGTAAAATTAAAATCATCAAAAATTACATTACCCAGTAAAAATCTAAGCCAGGTATTACCGCTTTTTGGATATGAAGTGATAAAAATATCTGATTTAAGGACTTCTATTTCTCGTCCTTTTCTCCTTTCGGAAATAGCTTTTTTAATTATATTTTTTAAATATGTCATTTTTTAAGATACTTTTAGTTTAAAAACATTAGAATTCTGTCTTTTTTATAAATATAAATCACTGAATACACATTCCAAACAAATAAACTCAGAAAAGTACTAAAAGCGGCACCCTCTATACCATATTTTGGAATAAGTATTATGTTTAAAATTATATTTAAAATTAATGTTGTTAAAATAACCTGTTGAAAAACTTTTTGTCTCCCTGTCATGTTTAAATATATTCCTGTTGAGCCGGATAAACAGTTAATAATTTGTCCTGAAATGATTATTAAAAGTGCATTTTTAGCAAGCAAGTATGATTCTCCAAAGATACCTAGAAAAAAGCTGGGAAACAATAGTATTAATAAAGAAACAGGGAAAGTTAAGGCAAAGTTTAATTTAATTGATTTATTTATAAGTGAGGTTAATTCCTTTTTATTTTGACTGTAATATAATTCAGAAATTTTTGGAGCAATGATCGTATTAATAGATGATAAAAAAATGACTAAAATTGAAGAAATTTTTACAACTATTCCATACAGGGCAATTTGATCATAATCCTCATAAAATTTTAAAATAACAACATCTATGCTCTGCATTATAAGTAATGCAAAAAAACTTATTGTCATAGGAAGAGAAGTTTTCAAAATTTCTTTGAAACTAATTTTTTCAGTTATGTTTTCGATATTATTATTTTTTTTTAACTTTTTCATTAAAAATTTTATTACAAAAAAGGTTACAAAACTTACAAAAATGAAGCTTGCAACTACATAATCTAAAAGAGCATTAGGTTCACAATTGCCTTTAATATAAAAAACAGATAGTATTAAAAAGACATTTCTGGTTACGCTTCTAAATATTTCAGATAGTATAATTTTATCTAGTACTCTTATTACTTGAAAGTTTAAGTTACACAATGCAAAAAAAGGTGAAGCAATAATGGCTTTTAAAAGAATATCTTCCAGTTCATGTGCTATATAGGGGTTAAAAAAAAATATTGTGATAGAGTATAATATTACAATCAAAAAATGTATGGATAATATGATTATAATCTTTTTATGATATAAATTGACAATTTCTATAAATGAATTTTCAGCTTCTAGTTTTCCAGAAAAAAGTAAGTAAGAGCTATCCATTCCTAACAAGCACAATGATCCTGCAAATACAAGAATAGTACTCATATAATTGTATTCTCCAACTAAGTTTTCGTTAAAAAATTTAGTAATAGAAATTAAGAATAAAAAAGTGAGACAAACACCAGAAACTCTAATTAAAACTACGAAAAACGTTTTTCTAAAAAGAATTTCTTTTTTATTAAATAAAGTTAAAACCTTCACTTTATTGATTCAAAACAATTATTAAGTAAATTAATTTTTACTTAAAGCTGATTAATTTTTTTTAAGTTTCTATCCTTTTCTGATAAAGATAACATCATTCTTATTTAATTTCCAATCTATATTTAAATAGATGTCATTAAATATTATTCCATCTTCAGACTCAGTATGGTAATAATTATCGGATTCGTGTGCAAAAATAGTATTATCTGAAAGAACTAAAAATCTTCTGGGAATAAAAACCCGTTTTTATTTTCTTCGGATAAAATAATTGAAAAGTATTTTCCAAATGTTTTCGAATTAGGTCTAATATCAACGGCTACATAAAGTACTTTCTTGAATAACTCTCAGTAGTTTTGCTTGAGTATATCTTCCTTTTTGAAAGCCTAAATCTCTTAATTATAACTTTCAAGGAAATAATCTCTTTTGTCTTCAAAAATTTTTGATTCAGTAGCAAAACGACCCTCTGATTCGGTTTTGGTAATTTTCACTATAATTGCATTAAATGTTTACCATATTCAATTGAAGTTTGTTATAAAATTTCTTACAAACTTACATGTTCTTAAAATAATTCGTATAAACTTCTTTTAAAATGTAATCCTTTAGCTTTCTTACCAGCCGAACGTCTTTAATCTTCCGATACGGAGATTTAATTTTACTAAACTCCTGCAGGGTATTATTTTACTTGATAGCTTTAAACCTGAGTGCGGTTAATATTTAAAAACATAATCTTCTTAATTTTTTAAATTATTTCTAATTCTATTTTGTTCATTTATAGTTAATCTATCCCAAGCTTCAGTATAAATTCCTGCGTTACCGCCATTATCATCTATTTCAAAATAGCCTGTAATGACATTTTTTACAAATAATCCCGCCTTTTTCTCTAACTGATTTCATATCTTTGTTTGTGGAATAACCTATCCGGAGAGATAAATCAATTTAACTCTTTTTCAATAAGCTAAAAAAAAATTGCAAGTTAATGCTTTCTCTACCGACTATACTTGCAGAATTAAAAATTAAAAATTATACTTGCAGAATTAAAAATTATATTTGCAAGATTTAAACCCTATTAATAAAATTATATTATGCTTAAAAACGAAAAAATTATAGACAGGTGTTGCTTAATCATTTCAATTCTTTTTTTAGTCTTTATCATATCCGTTTATAACGATAATGGTCAAATGAGCAGGCATGAAATGAAACCTTATTTAAGTGTTTACGGTATTTTAACTCTTATATATACAATAATTAAAAATATTAAAAAGGAGCAAGAGTAATTTTTAAACCTCTGGTTATAATATTTAATAAATCCCTAATCTTGTTTTAATCTTTTTTTCGATAATTTCTGCATAGAATCTAAATTTTTCTTATCTGTATTTTTAGTTTCAGAAATCACAGAGAGCCTCTGCTTTTTACTAGTTTGTTTACTGTATCTTAAATAACAAGGTTCAACAAATAACGTAATTATTTTTCTTTTTAAAAAATAATTACGAAAAATAATTATGTTTTACGATTAATAAGTTCGCTGATTAATTGAAAAAAATTGCTACAAATATTTATATTCAGTTTATGTTAAGAGAAGATATAGGTAAGCATATTCTTAAAATTAGAACAGAAAGAAATTTAAGTGCAAAAGAATTCGGAGCCACTATAAATATTGAAAAAAGAACTGCTCAGTTAAAGTTTAAAAATAATAATTGGTCTTTTGAGGAAATTGAAGCTATTGAAAAGAAATTTGGCGAAAAAATACTATACTTGGCGAAAGATTATTTCGCTGAAGAAAATGTAAAAGCAGTTATTCAAATTGAATTAAAAAATACTCAAAAAAATAAAATTCTAAAACATTTGATAGGTAAAAAAGATTTAGAAATAATAAATACATAGTATAGTTGCGAAAATAAAAAAAGATATCAACTTCCGTAGGGTGCTTCCGCTGACAAGCGATTTAGCTTTGTTTTGAAACTAGTAATAATGAATAATCAGTTTTAATATGTGTCTCCATTCTAGCTAACATAAAATTGAGATACTGATTTGTAATTGTTTGCAAATACTCACTAATTTAACTCAAATTCATGAAGTTGTTTTTTGATTCTTTTTATAATTATCTGTAAATCCGATGGATTTTTGATATTCAGAACTGACACGGGAAAATATATTTCAGGCTCTGTTTTAAAATCAGTAAATTCTAAAGTAAGATTATTTTTTAATAATTATTTTGCTGTCAACCACATCTTTAATTGGTAATATTACTTTTCCGGAAGCTGTATCTAAAATAATACAGATATTGTCAATAGCAACAACTACTCCTTCAAGATTGTTAATTTTCATTGTTGAACCTATCTCTATATTTCTTCTGGTGTAATATCCAAAAAGCAACCTTGTAATGGCGTCTCTGGCTCCAAGCCCGAATGCAATTGTAAATGCTAGTAATACAGAACCTATTAACAATGTTAAATTACTTTTAATTGCAGAAGTGTCTATTCCCGCCTGATCTAAAGCTGTGATAGATAAAAATATAACGATTAAATAAAAAGCTATATTTCCAACTAGATTACCTCCGTTTATCTCAAAAGATTTAAACATTCCCTGTATTGCTTTTTTAGTTATTGTTCCTAAATAGGTTCCTGAGATAAAAATGCCAAGAGCAGTAACCAGCTTGGGTAAATAAGCAAAGAAGTTTTTTAAGCCATCTGAAACTGCAGTAAGTTTAAAAATACTTGCTCCAATCATTACAAAAACTAATATCATAAACCATTTTAATGTACCCAAAATTATATTGGTCAAAACAATATTAATTGTTGTATTGCCAAAAATTTTGGTTTCACTCAATTTCTTAGACCATTGATCTATATTCGTTTTAGATAAAATTTTTCTGACGACATATAAAATGATTTTAATTATAATCCATACAAGTACTACATAACCAATAAAACCCGCTATACCCGGTAAAGATTTTATTATACTGGTATATACTTCATAAAAAGGCTCTGGTAAATCTGTTTTTGTCATAATTTTTAACTTTAGTTAATTCTTTTTTTCTTTACTTGCATCATCAACACCGCCACCCGTTAATAAATCTCCCATAGCGTTAGGGTATTTAACTACAAATAAATCTGCCATATCTATTGATAGCTTAATCATAGCCACGTCGTTAAGCACTTTGTTTTTAAGTACTTTTGGTAACTCCTGATTACTTAATATTTTCTTAAACGGGTTGTCCATAATTATAATTCATTATACGCTTTTACTGCTCTTTCCCTGGCTCTTTTTAAACGCATTTTTGTTGCACTCTTCCCCAAATCTAATGCTAATTGAATGTCTTTAATACTCATTTCATCCTGATATTTCATAAGAAGTATCATCTTATCGGGAGCATCAATAATTTTTAAAGCTTTTGCTAATTTATCAGATTTTAATTCAAATAAAGAAGCATCATTAATCTCATCAATATTAGTATCTTCATCTTTAATTACATCAGTAACCAATATTATTTTTTCATTTTTCTTAGCACTGTTTCTTCGTACATAATTTACACAAAAATTATATGTAAATGAATACAACCAGGTAGAAAATTTAGATTTTCCCCTGAATGTTCTTAATTTAATAAATAAACGGACAAACACATCGTGTGTTAAATCCTGAGCTTCTTCTCTATTTTTTGAAAAACTATAACATTTATTATAAATTATCCTCGCATATCTATCATATAACGCAGCAAACAAATGAGTATCATTTTTTTCTACGATTTTACGAACCAGTTCTTCATCACTTATTTTATTAACATTATTAGTTCTCAATAGTTTTCTTACTTAATAAAAATTTTGACCCTGTCTAATTTGAGATGCAAAAATAAGTGAAAGTTATGTTGTAATTCAATACTATGTTAAAATTAATACTTCCAGATTCATCTAAAAAATTTTTTGAAAAAAATATTTTTTGTAACATTTCTGATACTATTCACGTATAAATAAACATAAAGTTATATAATAAATTGATAAGATTCAAGTAAAAATGTATGAGACAGCTTAAAATTACAAAACAGGTAACTAACAGAGAAACTGCATCCTTAGATAAATATTTACAGGAAATTGGAAAGGTAGACTTAATTACCGCCGATGAGGAGGTGGAATTAGCACAACGTATTAAAGCCCGTGACCAAAGTGCTTTGGAAAAATTAACCAAAGCGAACTTACGTTTCGTAGTATCGGTTGCTAAACAATATCAAAATCAAGGTTTAACCTTACCTGATTTAATCAATGAAGGGAATCTTGGATTGATTAAAGCGGCCAAACGCTTTGATGAAACCAGAGGTTTTAAATTTATATCATATGCTGTCTGGTGGATTCGCCAGTCTATATTACAGGCATTGGCAGAACAATCCCGTATTGTACGTTTGCCCTTAAATAAAATTGGGTCTATTAATAAAATCAACAAAATGTATGCTTTTCTTGAGCAGGAAAATGAACGCCCTCCCAGTACTGAAGAAATTGCCAAGAAACTTGATATGACAATAACTGATGTTAAAGAATCCATGAAGAACTCAGGACGTCACGTTTCTATGGATGCTCCTTTAATTGAAGGAGAAGACTCTAATCTCTATGATGTTTTAAACTCAGGAGAATCCCCAAATCCGGATAAAACATTATTACATGAATCTTTACGTATTGAAATTAACAGAGCTTTAGAAACCTTAACACCCCGTGAAGCTGATGTAGTAAGGCTATATTTTGGTTTAGGAGAACACCAGCCCATGACTCTTGAAGAAATAGGTGAAACTTTTGACTTAACGAGAGAACGGGTACGCCAAATTAAAGAGAAAGCTATCAGAAGATTAAAACACACTTCAAGAAGTAAAATTTTAATGACCTATCTGGGATAACTTATATTAATATTATATACTTTTATTACCAAGTTACAACTCAGCTAAAAAGATGAATAAATTAATTGCTCCCTCAGTGTTAGCCGCTGACTTTGGAAATTTACAGCGTGATATAGAGATGATAAACAATAGTGAAGCCGCTTGGTTTCATATCGATATTATGGATGGCGTTTTCGTGCCTAATATCTCTTTTGGAATACCCGTTTTAAAAGCCATTACTCGTCATGCAAAAAAAACAATAGATGTCCATTTAATGGTTATTAATCCTGATAGGTATATTAAAATCTTTGCTGATTCAGGAGCTAATATATTGACTGTGCATTACGAGGTCTGCACACATTTACACAAAACAGTGCAAGCCATTAAGGATAAAGAGATGAAAGCCGGAGTAGCCTTAAATCCGCATACTCCGGTTAATGTATTAGAAAATATTATTGATGAGCTGGATTTAGTATGTGTCATGAGTGTGAATCCGGGTTTTGGAGGGCAATCTTTTATTGAAACCACGTATAAAAAAGTAAATCAGTTAAAAGAACTAATTGCTCAAACTAACTCTAATGCAATGATTGAAATTGACGGTGGTGTTTCTGATAAAAACGCTAAAAAATTAGTCGATGCCGGGGCAGATACTTTAGTCGTTGGGAGTTTTGTTTTCAGAAGTGAAAACCCGGTGGAAACTATTGCTTCCTTGAAATCGATTTGTAATAAAGCACTGTGAATAATGACTGGCACCTCACAGACGGTTCAGATTTTAAAGACCTCGAACAGAATCCCAAGCCATGAAAGTGTCGTATTTTATTCTTATGACGGTAAAGAAAGAGTTCATTGCATCATCAGTAATTATTGTACTCATAAAACCATTTCTTCATAAGGGATGACTGTTTGATAACCCTTACTCTTAAAATATTCAGGAGTTTCATTGGTTCCGGTAGCTAAGATAAAATCTCCACCCCAAGCCCCCAAGCTTTTTATTGCACCGGAATAATCCGGAAATAAGCATTGTTTTACGGGATTCATCTGGATAATCGAGCTAATAATACACTCATGTTCAGTTATAATATCTTCCAGTTCACTTATTGAGTTTGATTTTAAAAAAGCACTTGATAGATTAGAAATTTTATTAATTTCCTGAAGTACTCCCTTATTATTTTTTCTATATTGAGCGATTCCTTCTCTGCTGTTTTGTTTTTTGTTTAAAAAAACAAAATACAATTGATTTTTGAAAACAGGAGAAAAGATCACTTTTTCGATTTGGGGGTTTTTATTTTCTAACTGATAGAGAACCGGAGTGTTATTTTTAGCACAGGCGATATCATATCCACTGCCGGAAAAGGCTCCCCGTAATAAATAAAATGGGTTAACACATGCCCAGGAAGCAATATTATTTATTAAAGTTGAAGAACTTCCTAATCCCCAGTTTTGAGGAAACGTTAATGCTGTTTTTATAAAATACCCTTGATTAGACATCAGAAAATCAGGGTTTAATTTTCTAGCCTCCTGCAAAATATTTTGTAAAGTTTCTGCAATTTGATCCGAACTTCCCTCTTTTTCAGAATTAAATGTAGCTGAAATCAGACGCAGTTTTGGCAAACTAAAAGAAGCTTCGAACCAACAATTTCCCTGATGAGTGAAACCTGCCCAAATTAATTCAGGTTGTTCAACGGGAGAGATTGTTAAATGTTGTCCATATTTTGTAGGAACAGCAAGTGATTTAGCTCCATCCAATATAACATATTCACCTGTAAGTAATAATTTCCCGTTAGAATAATACTTTTTCAAACCAATCCGAATTGTTTAAAATGGTGTGTAAAATGCTTTATTTGAAATTTCTTCCAATACTCAAAACTCAGTTCCCCAAAAAATGGATGTACCACTGTTCTTTTCGGGTCTTTTTCAAACACTTCAAAGAAAATAGCTGTTTGATTTATTAAATCATCTGTTGCTTCTTTAATCGAATTGAATTTAGTGAGCATCATTTTTTCTGATAAAAAAGAAGATCTGAATCCGGCACACAATTCATTTTCTGTATCTAAAAAAGATTTTCTCCCGGCGGATTTCTCATCTTCTGCAAAGATACCTGCATTCCAGTTTCCATTGGCAATCCTAGTTAAGGTACTTAAATGTTCTATCATTTGTTGTGCATTTATGCTTCCAAAAATTGGTTTAGATTCTAAGGTAAGTGCTTTCAATTGAGATCTGATTTTTCTTTCATTAGAAAAATCTACCCAGATAACAGCTGATTTTCTTATTGAATTTAATTTTTCAGTTACAACACTGTGAGAAACGATTCTGTTTTCAAAATAAAGAGTAATTTTTTCTTTTTCTTTTTCTGTAGCATTATACTGATTTAAGATATTCATCAGGTGCATTTTCATATGCCCGTGCTGGATGCCTTTAGTTATTAAAGCCTTCAAAGCAGCAAAATTTTGAGCTAATCCGGTAGCAGCAATAATTTGCATCAACGTTCTTGCAGTTGGTTTTTGCATCATATCTAATGATAGTTTTGCCATTGGATGTAATGTAGTTAACCCTCCCACAGTCCCTAAAGCTAATGGAATTTCAATCCAAAACTTAAATAGATTATTCTTAACTTCGCAGTGAGTTAAACTTGTATAACTGCCACTTCTTGCAGCATAGGCGTGGACTCCGGATTCAATAGCTCTGAAATCATTGCCTGTGGCTAAAACAACAGCATCAATACCATTCATAATTCCTTTATTATGAGTAACAGCACGATACGGTTCTATTTCGGCAATCTTAACAGCTTGTTGAAATTTGTGAGCAAATTTTTCAGAATGCTCCTCCCCTAACTCTTCAACAGGGCAACTTACTTCTGCTTTTACTAAACATTCAGGAACATAGTTTGATAAAATACTCATGATAATTTCAATATCATCTTTCTGAAATTTTTCGGCAATCGCTTCCAGGCAGGAATTAATAAAATTAGCTCCCATACTATCTTTTGTTTCAAACGTAACGTGAAGTTGATAGTAATTTGCTAGCGGAATAGTTTTATCTACTAATTCGATATCTAAAATACCCCCGCCACGTTTCTCCATGTTTTTAGTGATGGAGGCTGTAGCGGCATATAATTCCTTTTTATTTTGATTAAAATAAGTTTGTAAACTTTTCTTATCGCCGGCATACAGAAAATGGACTTGCCCGGTTTTGGTTGTAGTAATAACAGAAGTTTTAAATCCACCTCTTGTACTCCAGTATTTTGCTACTTTCGCAGTAGCCGCTACTACCGAGCTTTCTTCAACTACCATTGGAATTACATATTCTCTGCTGTTAATTACAAAATTTGGAGCAATTCCGTAGGGCATATAAAAGTTGGAAATTGTGTTTTCTATAAAATCATCGTGGAGCTGCTGTAATTTTTCATCAACATTCCAGTATTGTTTTATGGTTTGAATAATTTCAGGTTGACTATCAAAATAGTTTTTAGCCAACCAATCTATTTTTTCCTCTTTGGTAAGTTTAGAAAATCTGGAAATAATTTTCGCCATTCATCTTAAATTTTAACTGAGCAAAGATAAATTTTTCAATGAAATCAACTTTTATAAATATAGTTTTATGTTAAATTAGGGTAAAATTTATTATTTTTTCGTAAACTTGGCAGTCGTTTTATCATATCATTAAATAAATTTAGATACTTCATGAGAAAATTATACTTTTTAGCATTTTTAGGGATTTTCTTTTCTGCTAAAAGTCAAACTGCAACAACAAATACTAAAGAAGTTACTTTAGAAGAAATTTGGAATGGAACTTTCTCTGCTGACAGAATGAATGCATTAAATTCTATGAACGGAGATTTTTATTCATTGTTAAACTATAATGTGGCAACGGGCAGTACTTCAGTAGATGCATATAGTTATAAAACCCTTGAAAAAACTTCAACTATTGTTGACAGCAGGAATTTGTCAGAATTACAAGGCTTTCAGTCATATTCGTTTAATAACGAAGAAACTAAATTAATTTTAGGAACAAGTTTTAAACCCATTTTTCGTCGTTCTTTTCTGGGAACATTTTATGTGTACGATATAAAAACTAAGGCATTAGAATTAGTAGGGAACGATATACAACAACCAACTTTTTCACCTGATAGTAAAAAAATAGCTTTTGCAAAAAACAACAATTTATATATAAAAGATTTTTCTGACAATACTACTGTGCAAATTACAAAAGATGGTAAGAAAAATGAGATTATTAATGGAATTACCGATTGGGTATATGAAGAAGAGTTTTCCTTTGTAAAAGCTTTTGAATGGAGTAAAGACAGTAAGCATATAGCTTTTTTACGCTTTGATGAAAGTCGTGTAAAAACATTCTCCATGGATATGTACGGGAATGATAAATATCCGACACAATATGTGTTTAAGTATCCAAAAGCCGGAGAGGATAATGCAATCGTAACATTACACATGTACACCTTAAATACTAAAAGTACAAGAGAAGCAGAGCTTGGTAATTATGAATACATTCCGGGAATTAACTGGACAAATGATGATAATTTATTAGCAGTCAAGACACTAAATCGTCATCAGAATGATCTAAAGATGTATTTTGTGAATGCCGGTACACTATCAAAAACACTGATTTTAAATGAAACAGATAAAGCGTATGTTGATGTTACAGATGATTTAACCTTTTTAGATGATAATAATTTTATTTGGACTAGTGAAAAAGATGGATATAATCACATTTATCATTATAATAAAACCGGGAAGTTAATAAATCAAATTACCAAAGGAAATTGGGAGGTGACCTCTTATTATGGATATAATCCGAAAAAGAAAACTATTTATTATCAATCTGTAGAAAATGGCTCTGTAAATCGTGGTGTATATCGGATTTCTTTAAAAGGAAAAAATAAAAAGTTACTGAGTAATTCAACCGGAACAAACAAGGCTGCATTTAGTAAAAATTTAAAGTACTTTATCAATACATTTTCTGATGCAAGTACACCACCGGTATATACATTGAGAAATGATGAAGGAAAAATTTTTAAAACAATTAAAGGTAATAAAGCTTTAAAAGAAAAAATTGTCGCATATAACTTAAGTAAAAAAGAATTCTCTACTATTAGCATTAATGGGAATGATTTAAATATGTATATCATTAAACCTGTGAGTTTTAATCCAAACAAAAAATACCCGGTATTAATGTATCAATATTCAGGACCGGGTTCTCAGCAAGTAGCAAATCGCTGGAACAGTTCAAATGATTATTGGCATCAGATGCTGGCACAAAACGGATATATAATTGTTTGTGTTGATGGAAGAGGTACTGGATTTAAAGGTCGCGATTTTAAAAAGGTTACCTATATGAACTTAGTGAAGTATGAAACAGAAGATCAAATTGCTGTAGCCAAAGAATTAGCGAAAAGATCATATGTAGACGAAAACAGAATAGGAATCTGGGGATGGTCTTACGGAGGTCATATGAGTACTAATTCTTTATTAAAGGGAAATGATGTTTTTTCAATGGCAATTGCAGTAGCTCCCGTTACTACATGGCGTTTTTATGATACCATTTATACAGAACGTTATATGCGTACTCCGGAAGAAAATCCTTCAGGATACGATGAAAATTCGCCATTAAACTATCCGGGATTATTAAAAGGAAAATACTTACTAATTCACGGAACGGGAGATGATAACGTGCATGTGCAAAATACCTTTAGAATGGCGGAAGTTCTAATTCAGGCAAACAAGCAATTTGAATGGGGAGTGTATCCTGATAAAAACCATGGGATTTACGGTGAAAACACACGCTTACACCTATATACTAAAATGACAAACTTTATTAAAAATAATTTATAATATAAACTATGGCGAATTCAACTTCAAACAAACAAAGGGAAATTTGGGGGCACCCTAAAGGACTTTATGTATTATTTTTTGTAGAGATGTGGGAACGCTTTTCATACTATGGTATGAGAGCTATTCTAACTTTATTTTTAGCAGCTCCTATCCTTTTAGGAGATCCACAATCTGGTTATGGATGGTCCAATGCTGAAACTTTATCTTTTTATGGAACATATACTATGTTTGTTTACTTAATGTCTATTCCTGGAGGATGGATAGCTGATAAATTTATAGGACAAAAGAAAGCTGTGATGTTGGGAGGATTACTATTGTGTGCTGGACACGGAATTTTAGCTATAGATGCTCAATGGGCTTTCTTTACAGGACTTGTTTTAATTGTTATTGGAGTTGGTTTTTTAAAGCCTAATATCTCTACTATGGTTGGAGGCCTTTATAAAAAAGGAGATGATAGAAGAGATAAAGGATTCTATATTTTTTACATAGGAATTAATTTAGGAGCTTTTTTAGGAGCGTTGATAGTTGGAGCAGTTGCTGCTAAATGGGGATGGCATTATGGATTTGGATTAGCAGGAATTGGAATGGCTCTAGGTCAAATAGTATATATGTATGGTTTAAAATATTTAGAAGGAGTAGGAGAATTCTTGGGTAAAAAAGATTCTCCAGATAAAGATTTGATGAAAAAACCTTTAACCTCTATAGAAAAAGATAGAATGTTGGTAATGTTTTTATCGTTCTTAATTATTATTGTTTTTTGGGGAGCTTTTGAGCAAGCTGGAGGATTAATGAGTTTATATACTGAGCAAAAGACAGATAGAATGCTTTCTTTTTCATTACCACTTATTGGTAATGAAATTCCTGCCGCTGTATTTCAATCGATAAATGCATTTTTTATTATAACATTGGGAGCTTTAGTAGCTAATTTCTGGTATAAATGGGGGAAAAAAGGTAAAGAATCTTCTTCTTTATTTAAAATGGCAATAGGAGTTATTATTATGGCTTTTGGTTTTTTCTTTATGAGTAAAGCTAGTACAGAAGTGGTTATGAATGGAGATGAAGTAGTAGAAAAATCAGCAATGATATGGCTGGTTTTAGCGTATTTATTTCATACCATTGGAGAATTATGTGCTTCACCTGTTGCTTTATCGTTTATAACAAAATTAGCACCGTTAAAATATGCTTCATTTATGATGGGGGCATATTTCGCAGCTACAGGATTAGGGAATAAAGTTGCTGGTTACGTAGGAGAATTATCTGAAGGAGCTGGCGAATTTCAAGTTTTTACTGGAATAGCAATTTTTTGTACAATCTTTGGAATTTTAATCCTTTTAATTTTAAAACCATTAAAAAGATTAACTCATGGAGCTGAAGACCTTAAGGGAACTTCATATGAAGAAGCTGAAGGATTTGAGTTAGCGGATAATTAAGAAAGAAAAACCAAATTGTAACATATGAGTACTATAACGAAAGAGAATAATGAATTTTCATTATTAGGACATAAACCTGCACTTTTTGTGTTATTTTTTACAGAAATGTGGGAGCGTTTTTCTTACTATGGAATGCGAGCTATTTTTGTTTTATTCTTAACGGCACCTTTAATAGATGGAGGTTGGGAATGGACTAGAGAAAGAGCTTTAGGTTTATTAGGAATTTACACAAGTTCTGTTTACTTAACTCCGATTATTGGAGGAATTATTGCAGACAAACTTTTAGGGTATCAAAAAACAGTAGCTTTAGGGGCATTAGCAATGACGTTAGGACATGCTGCTATGGCTTTAGAAACTGAAACAACTTTATATCTAGGAATTGGGCTTTTAATTATAGGAAATGGACTATTTAAACCAAATATTACATCTTTAGTAAGTGGAGTATATGATAAATATCCAAATAGAAAAGATGGAGCATTTACCATTTTTTATATGGGGGTAAATTCTGGCGGATTCTTAGGAGTTTTATTATGTGGATTCTTAGCAAGTAATTTAAGTTATTCTTGGGGATTCGGATTAGCAGGAATCTTTATGTTATTAGGAATGTTGCAATTTTGGTTTGGAAGATCAATTTTTGGAAATATAGGAAAAGAACCTACTAAAGATGTAGATTTATCTGATGCTATTGCAAATAGCAAAGTAGAAGAAAAGATTGTTCCAGCAAATGTTCAAAGAGATCGTTATATAGTAGTCGGGATATTAGCATTTTTCGTAGTATTCTTTTGGGCTGCTTTTGAGCAAGCCAGTGGTTCGATGACTATTTTTGCTAGAGACTATACACAAAGAGGATTAGAAGGAAATTCAGCATTGATTTTTAAAATAGTTGATACATTGATTACTGTTGTTCCTCTTGGTGTTATTACTTGGGTTTTATTTAAATTATTTGGGCAGACATTCAAAAAAATAGCTCTTTCAAATATTATATTAGCAACAAGTTTTTTAAGTATTTGGGGAATCGCTATTTGGAAATTATCAGTAATCCTACCTAAAGATTCTGCAGAAATAGAAGCATCATGGTTCTTGATTTTAAACTCATTATTTATAATTACACTAGCACCATTATTTTCTAAAATATGGGAAAGCAAATACAATCCTTCAGCAGCCGTAAAATTCGGTATGGGATTATTATTGTTAGGCTTAGGTTTTGCTACTTTAGCTTATGGGTCTAGTGGGATTCCACAAGGTGCTAAAACAGCTTCAGTAAGTTTGGTATGGTTAGTACTAGCATATTTATTACACACTATGGGAGAATTATCTCTTTCCCCAGTAGGGTTATCATATGTGTCAAAATTAGTGCCAGCTAAGAAAATAGGAATGATGTTTGGAATCTGGTATTTAGCAATTGCTGCAGGTAATTATTTAGCACAATTTGTTGGTGGATATATTGATGTAATTGTAGAAAAGTACTCAATGTCATCTTTCTTTTTAATATTTACATTAATACCAGCAGTAGCAGGATTAATCTTAATATTAATCAATCCTTGGATGAAGAAATTAATGCACGGAGTAAAATAAATCTATTCCCTTAAACCATAATTTTACCGGGAACAATATTTTAGTAATTTAATCCTCCCTTCCAAAGATTCTCTAAAGGAAATATAACCATTAGCTCCTAAATTAGTAATCCTGATAATTTCTTCAGGAATTTGTTTCTTTTCAGGGTTATTTGCTAAAGTAATCTCTGCCGGGACATCTAAAAACCCCTCCTTTAGTCAGTCTGCTGTCAAAATCGAAAATATAATACTTCTTCATCTCTGTTAAATGATGGGGTTAAAAATCGGAAATTACAACCTGTTTTTCAGAAATAAAATTAATGCAATGCGGAAATTATCATTTTTTTTAAGAATAGTACACGTAAATGCGGGAAAACCTTCCGGAAGTAATGATTTTTAATTTATATGAAGGTTTCCAGAATAGATAAATGCTTATCTTTGAATTACTTCTAATTTACAATACTTTATGAAAATTATAGCAATGATTCCTGCCCGGTATAACGCAAATCGTTTTCCCGGGAAATTAATGAAAAATCTGGCAGGAAAACCGGTAATTGTCAGAACCTATGAAAGTGTTTTACAAACCGGACTGTTTGATGAAGTCTGTGTAGTAACCGATTCAGATATCATTTCTGAAGCAATATCCAAAGCAGGAGGAAAAGTACTAATCAGTAAAAAAAAGCATACTTGTGGCTCTGACAGAATTGCTGAAGCTGCTGAAAATTTAGACGCAGATATAGTAATAAACGTTCAGGGAGACGAACCTTTTATCGATGAAATATCCCTGCAAAAATTAATCCGGGTTTTCAAAGAGGATGTGAATAAGCAAATAGACGTAGCCTCTTTAAAAGTGAAAATCACTCAAAAAGAGGAAATCGAAAACCCCAATAATGTAAAAGTAATTACCGGGAATAATAATTTTGCAATCTGTTTTTCCCGCTCAGTAATTCCATATCACATCGATAAAAATATAAATGTATTATATTACAAACACAAAGGCGTATATGCTTTCAGAAAAAAAGCACTGTCAGACTTTTATACCACTCCGGTAACCCCCCTGGAAGCTGTCGAAAAAATTGAAGCCCTCCGCTGTCTGGAAGCCGGAAAAAAAATTAAAATGATTGAAACGTCAGTAGAATCCGTTGGCATTGATACTCCTGAAGATTTGAAGAAAGCTCAAAAAATACTAAACCCCCGGAAATCTCCCTAAGCATTTAAGGGGTTCCCGTCCCAAGCCGCTTTGGCCGCTTCCTTAACAGCCTCAGAATATGTTGGATGACCATGGCATATCCGGGCAATATCCTCAGCAGAAGCCTTAAATTCCATGGCTACCACCATTTCCATGATTAAATCCGCCGCTCTGGCTCCTACCATATGCACACCCAGCACCTCATCAGTATTTTTATCTGCAATAATTTTTACAAAACCATCAATATCTCCACTTGCACGGGATCTTCCCAGAGCACGCATAGAAAATTTTCCTGTTTTATAATCAATGCCCCCTTCTTTGAGCTCATCCTCCGTTTTTCCAACTGAAGCAACTTCCGGCCAGGTATAGATAATCCCCGGAATTAAATTATAATCAATATGTGGTTTTTCACCGGCTAAATATTCAGCTACAACAACTCCTTCTTCCTCGGCTTTGTGAGCCAGCATGGATCCCCGGACAACATCTCCTATCGCATAAATATTGGAAACATTCGTTTGTAAATGACCGGTAACGTCTATTTGACCTCTTTTCGTAACTTTTACCCCGGCTTTTTCTAAAGATAAGCCCTCGGTATAGGGTTTCCGCCCAACGGCTGTTAAACAATAATCCCCTGTAAAAATTACTTCCTCTCCCTTCCTGTTGTTTGCTTTTACAATTACCTCATTCTTTTTTCTTTCCACAACGGTAACTTCATGGCTTACCTTAAATTTAATTCCTTGTTTCTTTAAAACTTTTATAAGCTCCTTAGAAACATCTTTATCCATTGCCGGAGTAATCACCGGCGCATACTCTATTACGGTTACGTCAGCCCCCAGACGTTTGTAAACCGAGCCTAATTCCAACCCGATAACACCTCCGCCGATAACAATTAAATGCTTCGGTACTTCTTTCAGCTTTAAAGCTTCGGCAGAAGTAATAATACGTTCTTTATCAACAGAAATAAAAGGCAAAGCCGAAGGCTTCGAACCCGTAGCTATAATAATGTTTATTCCTTCAATAACTTCAGAAGTTCCGTCATTTTTAGTTACTTTAACATGGGTGACGTCTTCAAAAGAACCCAATCCTTCGTAAATGTCAATATTATTTTTATCCATTAAATATTTTATCCCTCCCGTAGTTTGTTCCACTACCTTAGCTTTCCGCTCAATCATTTTCTGAAAATTAAATCCGGGGTTTTCAACAAAAATTCCATGAGCTTCAAAATGATGAACAGCATCGTAATAATGATGTGAAGAGTCTAATAATGCCTTGGAAGGGATACATCCTACATTCAAACAGGTTCCCCCAAGCACGGAATATTTTTCAATAATCGCTGTTTTTTTTCCTAATTGCGAAGCTCTTACCGCAGCAATATACCCGCCCGGTCCGGAGCCTATAACAATGATGTCGTATTTCATAAGTTTTTTATTTTAATGCAAAATTACAATTATTTATCAATTAACAAGGGAATATCCGGAGCAGGCAAATTAAACAGCAGCAAAAAGCAGCGGATAATTTCATAACTTGGAATAATTTTGATAATTATTTTTTGAGAGCAAAACTTCTCATAATCAAAGAGATAAAGAATAAAATTCCTTCCCCCCCCCCCCCCCCCCCCCCGAAAAAAAATTTTTTTTCGCTGAAACTGCACATTAAATAAAAAAAGTAGCGTACCTTGGCTCTCTGAAAACAGTAAAAAATACTAAATATTCAATTTCATGAAAACAAATTTTATATCTATTTGCATCGTTGCAGTTAGCCTTAATTTTACGCTGAATGCCCAAACCGTTTGGGGTGGTCCCAGAATAACATTTGCAAAAGCCAATCGTGCTGACTGGAATCTCCCGGTTAATCAGGACAGAATTACCGACAACGTTGCATTAACAAGAAAGGGCAGTGAAGCCTTATTTAATATTATTAAAGAGACCCATGCTGGTAATTCTGGAAGTTCTTCTAATCCTGCACCGGCAGATACGGAGTGGGCTTATGGCACAACAGAAAATTACGCTTCTTTAACCTATCAAAGTTTGCCTGCCTTAATAGGAAGCAATAACTTTAAAAACATTGCTGATAACAGAAATATGGTACTTCATCTTATTACTGATGATATTTATATTGATATCAAATTTCTCTCCTGGACCTCTCTTCTAAATGGCGGAGGGTTTAGTTATGAACGTTCTACATCGATATCGGACGCCTTCATGATTAATGAAATTTTTGCAGATCCTTTAAATACCTCTGACGGAGATGCTAACGGTGACGGAACGGGAAGCCTCTTGCAGGACGAGTTTATAGAACTCTATAATACCACCGAAACAGCCATCGATCTTACCGGATGGAAACTGGCAGATGCTGATCAGGACAGGCACATCTTTCCGGAAGGAACAATCATTCCCGCTAAAGGCTCTCTGGTTGTTTTCGGAGGAGGTACACCGACAAACGTCCCGGGAGTGGTGCAAACAGCTACCACCGGCAGTTTATCTCTGGGTGACGACAGCGATACCGTTACCCTGAAAGATGCCTCCGATACGGTCATTAAAACGATAACCTACGGTGCAGAAGCCGGTGATGACCAATCCATAGCCAAAAATCCTGACTTTACAGGTGATTTTGTAAAACATACCTCCATTACAACCAATGCCGTTCGTTTTTCCCCGGGAAGAGATAATACCGACGCCAGTGTGTTGGTGTTTATAAAAAATGTAAATCATTTTGTAACTACCTGGAATACCGAAGCTGATGGCGTCGGCAACACTTCAATTACCCTGCCCATAGTTACAGGAGCGTATGATGTGGACACCAACAACGACGGTACTTTTGACAGACTGAATCTTACAAGTATACAAACCCTCGATTTAGGCAGTGCGGGAATCCATACCATTGCCATACGCCCCAACAGCACTAATACAAAAAATGAGTTACAAATACAATTTGCCAGTGGCAATAATCCCGGGAAACTAACCACCATAGAAAACTGGGGAACGATTGTCTGGACATCGATGAACAAAGCTTTTGAAGGCTGTACCCGTATAAGAATTTCACCTGTCGCAGGAGTTCCCAATCTAAACAGAGTAACGGACATGAGTTCCATGTTTAAGGGTGCTGGTAATTTTACAGGTAATTTAAGTGCCTGGGATGTGTCGAATGTAACCCGTATGGATTCTATGTTTAGTAATACTGAAAGCTTTAGCGATAATCTCAGTACCTGGGATGTGTCGAATGTAACTCGTATGGATCGTATGTTTAGTGGGGCTGTAAGATTTCACAGTGATTTAAGTTGGAATGTGGCGAACGTGACCAATATGGATGCTATGTTTTATAGAGCCCTTAATTTTAACGGTGATATAAGTACTTGGAATGTAGCTAAGGTTACCAATATGAGAGAAATGTTTGATGGTGCAGAAAATTTTAATCAGGATATAAGTGACTGGAATGTGGCGAACGTAATCAATATGTCTGGTATGTTTAACGGTGCTGCTAATTTTAATGGTGATTTAAGTATGTGGGACGTAGGGAAAGTATGTTGCATGACGAATATGTTAGTGAACACTACCAGTTTTAGCAGACAAAACTATGAGAAATTGTTGTCAGGGTGGTCTGAACGTACCTTACAAAACAGAAGCAGAGTTACCTTCACAGCACCCTCTGTAAGTTATTGCTTTGGAAAAGCAGCCAGAAATATACTAACCGGCACCTATGGCTGGAGAATTACCGGAGACAGTCTTGATTCCGACTGTCTGGATTTAAGCATTGCCGCCGATGCCCTGTTACAGGGTCCTTATAACAGCACTGCCGCTTTGATGAATGATGATTTACGAACGGCAGACAGAATTCCCTTAACCTCTCCTTATAGCAGCAGAACATCTGTGACCGGTACCGGTATTTTTGATAATACCGATGATGGTGACGATATTGTGGACTGGGTACAGATAGAATTACGCAACAGCTCCGATATTACCGAGGTACTAACCACTGCTTCAGCACTCATTCAGCGTGACGGAGACATTGTAGCTCCCGACGGGACTTCCGATGTAACGATAAGCGGCACGGGCGGAGATTATTATGTAAGCGTCAATCACAGAAACCATATTGCCGCGTCCACGACCGCCGCCCTGACTTTAAGTGCCACAGCAACCGCCATAGACTTTACCGTTGCGGCAAACGTTACCGGAGGTACCAATGCCATGGCGGAAGTAAGTTCGGGAAAATATGCCTTATTTGCAGGAGATGCGGACGGCAACAACCAGGTGCAGACGGGAGATTATAACGTTGCGGCGACCCGCATCGGGCAGTCAGGATATTTCAGGAGTGATACCGATATGAACGGCGAAGTGCAAATTACAGATCTTAACTTATTTATTGCAACAGCCATAGGTAACGGGATACAATTTTAGTATGTTTTCATATTTTGGATAAGAGGTACGGGATTTTTTAAATGTTAGTCTTTGTACCTCTTTATCTTTTTGAATTGATACCGATATGAACGGCGAAGTACAAATTACAGATTGTAACTTGCTTATTGCGAGAGCCACAAGATACTCCCGTTGATTTCATCTCCCGCCTCTCCCTTAAAGCAAAAACTCAATAAAACCTTTCCGGAAAAAAATACCCTGTAAGGGAATCATTTAATCTATGACTAATATTTGTGTAATCAAATGATTTTATTATGTATCCTAAAAAAATTTATATTTCTTTATATTTTATAAGTATCGTTACCGGCTACGCCCAAAACCATTTTGTAACTACCTGGAACACCGAAGCCGGGGATGCCAACAGTACTTCGGTTACCCTTCCCGTGGTTGCGGGTACCTATGATGTGGACACCAACAACGACGGCACTTTTAATCTCATGAACCAAACAGGAACGATAACCGTTGATTTAGGCAGTACCGGTACCCATACCATTGCCATACGCCCGAATGCGACCAATACAGAGAATGAATTACAAATACGATTTGCCGGCAACAACAACCCCGGGAAATTAACCACCATAGAAAAATGGGGGGGGCGAATTGTCTGGACATCCATGAATCAGGCTTTCGCGGGATGTTCCAATATGAATATTGCTACTGCCGCAGGGACTCCGAACTTAAGTAGGGTAACCGATATGAGTTATATGTTTTCGGAAGCCAGCACCCTTAACAGTGACCTCAGTGCCTGGAATGTGGCGAACGTAACCGATATGAGTTATATGTTTGCATATACTAATTTTAACGGGGATCTCAGTGCCTGGAATGTGTCTAAGGTTACTGATATGGAAGGAATGTTTGAAGATGCTGACAGTTTTAACGGCGATATAAGTATCTGGAATGTGGCAAACGTAACCAATATGAACGGGATGTTTTATGATGCTGATAGTTTTAATGGCGATGTAAGTACTTGGAATGTGGCGAACGTAACCGATATGAGTTATATGTTTTATGATGCTGTTAGTTTTAATGGCAATGTAAGTATCTGGAATGTCGCCAAGGTTACTCGCATGAGTTATATGTTTGCATATACTAATTTTAATGGGGATCTCAGTGCCTGGAATGTGTCTAAAGTTACTGATATGGAAGGGATGTTTGAAAATGCTGACAGTTTTAACGGCGATATAAGTATCTGGAATGTGGCAAACGTAACCGATATGGACGGGATGTTTAATCTTGCTCGCAGTTTTAACGGGGATATAAGTACCTGGAATGTATCTAAGGTTACTGATATGCATTTTATGTTTTTTTATGCTACCAGTTTTAGCAGACAAAACTATGAGAAATTGTTGTCAGAGTGGTCTGAATTACAGACCTTAACTTGTTTATTGCAAGAGCCATAGGTAACGGGATACAGTTTTAAAAAAACAGAGCAACCCTAATTGTAACATTTACAAAATAAATATATTAGCAATTTTAAAATATACAGTACCATGAAAACAAAGACTATACTTATTTGCATTGTGGCATTCAGCTTCAGTTTTACCCTGTTGAATGCCCAAACGATTTGGAGAGGATCTAAAATAACATTCACAAAAGCCGATAATGCTGACTGGAATCTGGCGGATAATCAGGACAGAATTACCGATAACGTTTCGATAACAAGAAAAGGTGCCAGTGGCATATTCAATGTTCTTGTAGAATCAGATTCCGGAGGGAATACCGGATATTCTCATGATCCCAGACCAACAGATACGGAATGGGCTTATGGCACAACAGAAAACTATACTTCTTTAACCTATAAAAGCTTGAGTGACTTAATAGGTAGTGAGTTTAGAGACATTGTTGACGACAGAAATATGGTACTTCATCTTATCACCGATGATATTTATATTGATATCAAATTTCTCTCCTGGACTGCAGGAAATGCGGATACCAATGGTGGCACAGGAGGATTCAGCTATGAACGCTCCACTTCGACATCCGGCGGACTTGTGATTAACGAAATTTTTGCAGACCCTTTAAATACCTCTGCCGGAGATGCCAACGGTGACGGAACGGGAAGCCTCCTGCAGGATGAGTTTATAGAACTCTATAATACCACCGAAACAGACATCGATCTTACCGGATGGAAACTGGCAGATGCTGATCAAGACAGGCATACTTTTCCGCAGGGAACAATCATTCCCTCTAAAGCCTCTCTGGTTGTTTTTGGAGGAGGTACACCGACAAGCATCCCGGGAGTGGTGCAAACAACAGCTACCACCGGGAGTTTATCTCTGAATGACGACGGCGATACCGTTACCCTGAAAGATGCCTCCGGTACGGTCATTAAAACAGTAACCTACGGCACGGAAGCCGGAGATAATCAATCCATAGCCAGAAATCCTGACTTTACAGGTGATTTTGTAAAACACACCACCATTCCAACCAATGCCGTTCGTTTTTCCCCGGGAAGAGATAATACCGACGGCAGTGTGCTGGCGTTTATAAAAAATGTAAATCATTTTGTAACTACCTGGAATACTGAAACTGATGATGCCAGCAGCACTTCAATTACCCTGCCCGTAGTTGCAGGAGTGTATGATGTGGACACCAACAACGACGGTACTTTTGACAGACTGAATCTTACAGGGACACAAACCCTCGATTTAGGCAGTGCGGGACCCCACACCATTGCCGTACGCCCCAACAGCACTAATACAAAAAATGAGCTACAAATACAATTTGCCAATAGCAATAACCCCGGGAAGCTAACCACCATAGAAAACTGGGGAACGATTGTCTGGACGTCCATGAACAAAGCTTTTGAAGGCTGTACCCGTATAAGAATTGCATCTGTCGCAGGAGTTCCCAATCTAAGCAAGGTAAGCGATATGACAGAAATGTTTAAGGGAGCTACCGGTCTCACGGGTAATTTAAGTGCCTGGGATGTCTCGAACATAACCAATATGAACTCTATGTTTTTTGATGCTATTAACTTTACGGATAATTTAAGTACCTGGAATGTAGCTAAGGTTACCAATATGAGTTCCATGTTTGAGGATGCCTCTAATTTTAACGGGGATATAAGTACCTGGAATGTAACTAATGTAACCGGTATGGAGAGGATGTTTAATGGTGCCGGAAATTTTAACAGCGATATCAGCACCTGGAATGTGGCAAATGTAACCGATATGGAGAGGATGTTTTATAATGCTTTTCGGTTTAACGGGAATATAAATACATGGAATGTGGCAAATGTAACCGATATGGAGAGGATGTTTTATAATGCTTTTCAGTTTAACGGGAATATAAGTACATGGAATGTGGCGAACGTGACTGATATGAGTTTCATGTTTTATAATGCTTCTCTGTTTAACGGGAATGTAAGTACCTGGAATGTGACAAATGTAACCGATATGGAGAGTATGTTTGATGGTGCTTTTCGGTTTAACGGGAATATAAGTACATGGAATGTAACAAACGTAACCAATATGAGATGGATGTTTTTCAATGCTGGTGGTTTTAATGGTAATCTCAGCATCTGGAATGTGACGAATGTAATCGATATGCGCAGTATGTTTGAAGGTGCCGGAAGTTTTAACAGCGATATAAGTGCCTGGAATATCGCCAAAGTGACTGATATGGACAGAATGTTTAATGGTGCCCTCAGTTTTAGCAGACAAAACTATGAGAAATTGTTGTCAGAGTGGTCTAAACTTACCTTACAAAATAACATTTCCTTTTGGGCACCCTCTGTAAGTTATTGTTTAGGAAAAGCAGCCAGAAATATACTAACCGGCACATATAACTGGGCAATTACCGGAGACAGTCTTGATTCCGACTGTCTGGATTTAAGCATTGCCGCCGATGCCCTGTTACAGGGACCTTATAACAGTACTGCCGCTTTGATGAATGATGATTTACGAACGGCAAACAGAATTCCCCTAGCCTCTCCTTACAACGACGGAGCCACGGTAACCGGCATCGCTGTCTTTGATAATGCCGATGATGATGATGATATTGTGGACTGGGTACAGATAGAATTACGCAATAATACTGATATTACCGAAGTACTAACCACTGCTTCGGCACTCATTCAGCGTGACGGAGACATTGTAGCTCCCGACGGGACTTCCGATGTAACGATAAACGGCACGGGCGGAGATTATTATGTAAGTGTCAATCACAGAAACCATATTGCTGCGTCCACGACCGCCGCTCTGAGGTTAAGTGCGACAGCAACTGCCATAGACTTTACCGCCGTGGCAAACGTTACCGGCGGCACCAATGCCATGGCGGAAGTAAGTACCGGAAAATACGCCTTATTTGCGGGAGATGCGGACGGCAACAATCAGGTGCAGACAGGAGACTATAACGTTGCAGCCACCCGCATCGGGCAGTCGGGATATTTCGGGAGTGATACCGATATGAACGGCGAGGTGCAGATTACAGACCTTAACTTGTTTATTGCAAGAGCCATAGGGAACGGAATACAGTTTTAAAAAAACAGAGCAACCCTAATTGTAACATTTAAAAAATAAATATATTAGCAATTTTAAAATATACAGTACCATGAAAACAAAGATTATACTTATTTGCATTGTGGCATTCAGCTTCAGTTTTACCCTGTTGAATGCCCAAACGATTTGGAGAGGACCCAAAATGACATTTACAAAAGCCGATAATACTGACACGTCAACGGCTAATCAGGACAGAATCACCGGGAACGTTTCATTAACAAGAGAGGATGAAGGTTCTAGCTTATTTAATATTCTTAGAGATTCAGATGCTGGAAATGCTTATGAAGCTGAAACCCTCACTCCAACAGATACGGAATGGGCTTATGGCACAATAGAAAATTATGCTTCTTTAACCTATCAAAGTTTGCCCGCCTTAATAGGAATCGAAAACTTTAAAAACATTGCTGATGGCAGAAATATGGTACTCCATCTTATTACCGATGATATTTATATTGATATCAAATTTCTCTCCTGGACCAATGGTGACGGTGGCAGTGCTACAGCTTACGGAGGGTTCAGCTATGAACGTTCTACACCCACATCCAATACACTTGTGATTAATGAAATTTTTGCAGACCCTTTAAATACCTCTGCCGGAGATGCCAACGGTGACGGAACGGGAAGCCTCCTGCAGGACGAGTTTATAGAACTCTATAATACCGCCGAAACAGACATCGATCTTACCGGATGGAAACTGGCAGATGCTGATCAGGACAGGCATACTTTTCTGCAGGGAACAATCATTCCCGCTAAAGCCTCTCTGGTTGTTTTCGGAGGAGGTACACCGACAAGCATCCCGGGAGTGGTGCAAACAGCTACCACCGGGAGTTTATCTCTGAATGACAACGGCGATACCGTTACTTTGAAAGATGCCTCGGGGACGGTCATTAAAACAGTAACCTACAACACGGAAGCCGGGGATGACCAATCCATAGTCAGAAATCCTGACTTTACAGGTGATTTTGTAAAACACACCACCATTACAACCAATGCCGTCCGTTTTTCCCCGGGAAGAGATAATACCAACAACAGTGTGCTAACACTTGTGAAAAATAGAGACCATTTTGTAACTACCTGGAATACCGAAGCTGATGATCCCGGTAGCACCTCAATTACCCTGCCCGTAGTTACAGGAGCGTATGATGTAGATACGAACAACGACGGTACTTTTGACAGACTGAATCTTACAGACACACAAACCCTCAATTTAGGCAGTGCGGGAATCCATACCATTGCCGTACGCCCCAACAGTACTAATACAAAAAATGAGTTACAAATACAATTTGCCGGTGGCAATAACCCCGGGAAACTAACCACCATAGAAAACTGGGGAACGATTGTCTGGACATCGATGAACGAAGCTTTTGAAGACTGTGCCAATATGAATATTGCTCTTAAAGCGGGAGCTCCCAATCTAAGCAAGGTAACCGATATGACAGAAATGTTTGAGGGAGCTACCGGTCTCACGGGTAATTTAAGTGCCTGGGATGTCTCGAACGTAACCAACATGAATTCTATGTTTCGGGGGGCTGTCAATTTCAAGAGTAATTTAAATGCCTGGGATGTCTCGAATGTAACCAATATGGCACTTATGTTTTCCAGTGCCACTAGTTTTAACGGTAACTTAGCTACCTGGAATGTGGCAAATGTAACCGATATGGAGAGGATGTTTTATAATGCTTTTCAATTTAACGGGAATATAAGTACATGGAATGTGGCGAACGTGACTGATATGAGTTTCATGTTTTATAATGCTTCTCTGTTTAACGGGAATGTAAGTACCTGGAATGTGACAAATGTAACCGATATGGAGAGTATGTTTGATGGTGCCGACACCTTTAACGGTAATCTCAGTACTTGGAATGTAGCAAACGTAACCAGTATGGATTCTATGTTTTATAGTGCCGGAAGTTTTAACAGCAATATCAGCACCTGGAATGTGACAAATGTAACCGATATGGGGAGTATGTTTGATCGTGCCGGAAGTTTTAACAGCGATATCAGCACCTGGAATGTGACTAAAGTTGTTGATATGCAATTTATGTTTGATGGTGCTACCAGTTTTAGCAGGCAAAACTATGAGAAATTATTATCAGGGTGGTCCAAATTTACTCTAAAAAACGACGTTGCCTTCGGAGCACCCCCTGTAAGTTATTGCTTTGGAAAAGTAGCCAGAAATATACTAACCGGCACATATAACTGGACAATTACCGGAGACAGTCTTGACTCCGACTGTCTGGATTTAAACATTGACGCCGATGCTCTGCTACAGGGTCCTTATAACAGCACTGCCGCTTTGATGAATGATGATTTACGAACGGCAAACAGAATCCCCTTAACCTCTCCTTACAACGACGGAACATCTGTGACCGGTACCGGTATTTTTGATAATGCCCATGATGGTGACGATATTGTGGACTGGGTACAGATAGAATTACGCAACAGCTCCGATATTACCGAGGTACTAACGACTGCATCGGCACTCATTCAGCGTGATGGAGACATTGTAGCTCCCGACGGGATTTCTGTTGTAACGATAAGTGGCACGAGTGGAGATTATTATGTAAGCGTCAACCACAGAAACCATATTGCCGCGTCCACAGCTGTTGCTCTGACTTTAAGTGCCACAGCAACCGCCATAGACTTTACCGCCGTGGCAAACGTTACCGGCGGCACCAATGCCATGGCGGAAGTAAGTACCGGAAAATACGCCTTATTTGCAGGAGATGCAGACGGCAACAATCAGGTGCAGACGGGAGATTATAACGTTGCAGCCACCCGCATCGGGCAGTCGGGATATTTCGGGAGTGATACCGATATGAACGGCGAGGTGCAGATTACAGACCTTAACTTGTTTATTGCAAGAGCCATAGGGAACGGGATACAGTTTTAAAAAACACAGCAACCCTAATTGTAACATTTACAAAATAAATATAGTAGCAATTTTAAAATATACAGTACCATGAAAACAAAGATTATACTTATTTGCATTGTGGCATTCAGCTTCCATTTTACTCTAAATACCCAAACGATTTGGAAAGGACCCAAAATAACATTTACAAAAGCCAATAGTGTTGACTGGAATCTCTCGGCTAATCAGGACAAAATCACCGATAACGTTGCGTTAACGAGAAAGGGTAGTGAGGGCTTATTTAACATCATTAAAGAGGCAGATGCCGGAGATACCGGAGATTCTTCCAATCCTATACCAACAGACACGGAATGGGCCTATGGCACAACAGAAAATTACGCTTCTCTAACCTATGTAAATTTGAGTACCTTAATAGGAAGTGGTCAGTTTGTAAACATTGTTGACGACAGAAATATGGTACTTCATCTTATTACCGATGATATTTATATTGATATCAAATTTCTCTCCTGGACCAGTAATAACGGTGACCCTTCATTGAATTTAGGAGGGTTCAGCTATGAACGTTCTACACCCGCATCCAATGCACTTGTGATTAATGAAATTTTTGCAGACCCTTTAAATACGCTTGCCGGAGATGCCAACGGTGACGGAACGGGAAACCTCCTGCAGGATGAGTTTATAGAACTGTATAATACCACCGAAACAGCCATCGATCTTACCGGATGGAAACTGGCAGATGCTGATCAGGACAGGCATACTTTTCTGCAGGGAACAATCATTCCCACCAGAGGCTCTCTGGTTGTTTTCGGAGGAGGTACACTGACAAGCATCCCGGGAGTGGTGCAAGCAGCTACCACCGGGAGTTTATCTCTGGATGACGACGGCGATACCGTTACCCTGAAAGATGCCTCCGGTACGGTCATTAAAACAGTAACCTACGGCACAGAAGCCGGAGATAATCAATCCATAGCCAGAAATCCTGACTTTACAGGTGATTTTGTAAAACACACCACCATTACAACCAATGCCGTTCGTTTTTCCCCGGGAAGGGATAATACCGACGGCAGTGTGCTGGCGTTTATAAAAAATGTAAATCATTTTGTAACTACCTGGAATACCGAAGCCGGTGATGCCAGCAGCACCTCAATTACCCTGCCCGTAGTTGCAGGAGTGTATGATGTGGATACCAACAACGATGGTACTTTTGACAGACTAAATCTTACAGGGACACAAACCCTCGATTTAGGCAGTGCGGGAATCCATACCATTGCCATACGCCCCAACAGTACTAATACAAAAAATGAGTTACAAATACAATTTGCCAATAGCAATAACCCCGGGAAACTAACCACCATAGAAAACTGGGGAACGATTGTCTGGACGTCCATGAACAAAGCTTTTGAAGGCTGTATCAATATGAATATTGCTCTTGAAGCGGGAGTTCCCAATCTAAGCAAGGTAACCGATATGGAGAGGATGTTTGATGGTGTCGGAAATTTTAACAGAGATGTAAGTACCTGGAATGTGGCAAACGTGACCAATATGAATTCCATGTTTTATGAGGCTGAGAATTTTAACGCTAACTTAGCTACCTGGAATGTGGCAAATGTAACCGATATGAGATGGATGTTTTATAACGCTCGTAATTTTAACGGGGATGTAAGCACTTGGAATGTGGCAAATGTAACCGATATGGAGAGTATGTTTCATGGTGCCGGAAATTTTAACAGCGATATCAGCACCTGGAATGTGACAAATGTAACCGATATGGAGACTATGTTTGATGGTGCCGGAAATTTTAACAGCGATATCAGCACCTGGAATGTAGCAAACGTAACCAATATGAGATGGATGTTTGAGGATGCTACTAGTTTTAGCAGACAAAACTATGAGAAATTGTTATCAGGATGGTCTGAACTTGTCTTACAAAACGGAGTTACCTTCTTAGCACCTCCTGTAACCTACTGTGCAGGAAAAGCAGGAAGAGATATTCTTACCGGGAATTATGGTTGGACTATTACAGGAGATACCTATAGCTGTTTAACCATTGCTGCCAATGCCTTGTTACAGGGTCCTTATAACAGCACTGCCGATTTGATGAATGATGATTTACGAATGGCAAACAGAATCCCCTTAACCTCTCCTTATAATGACGGAACAACGGTAACCGGCACCGCTGTTTTTGATAATGCCGATGATGATGACGATATTGTGGATTGGGTACAGGTAGAATTACGGGACAGTTCCGATATTACCCAAGTACTAACCACTGCTTCGGCACTGATTCAGCGTGACGGAGACATTGTAGCTCCCGACGGGACTTCCGATGTAACGATAAACGGCACGGGCGGAGATTATTACGTAAGCGTCAACCACAGAAACCATATTGCTGTGGTCACAGCCGCCACCCTGAGGCTAAGTGCGACAGCAACTGCCATAGACTTTACCGCCGTGGCAAACGTTACCGGCGGCACCAATGCCATGGCGGAAGTAAGTTCGGGAAAATACGCCTTATTTGCAGGAGATGCAGACGGCAACAATCAGGTGCAGACAGGAGATTATAACATTGCGACGACCCGCATCGGGCAGTCGGGATATTTCGGGAGCGATACTGATATGAACGGCGAGGTGCAGATTACAGACCTTAACTTGTTTATTGCAAGAGCCATAGGAAACGGGATACAGTTTTAAAAAAACACAGCAACCCTAATTGTAACATTTAAAAAATAACTATATTAGCAATTTTAAAATATACAGTACGATGAAAACAAAGATTATACTTATTTGCATTGTGGCATTCAGCTTCAGTTTTACCCTGCTGAATGCCCAAACCATTTGGAGAGGACCTAAAATGACATTTACAAAAGCCGGTAATACTGACACGTCGCTGGCTAATCAGGACAGAATTACCGGTAACATTTCATTAACAAGAACTAGGGGAGGTGGTGGCTTATTCAATATTCTTAGAGATTTTAATGCTGGAGCTACTAATTTCGCTGGAACCCTCACTCCAACAGATACGGAATGGGCTTATGGTACAACAGAAAATTATGCTTCTTTAACCTATCAAAATTTGCCCGCCTTAATAGGAATCGGAAACTTTAAAAACATTGCTGATGGCAGAAATATGGTACTCCATCTTATTACCGATGATATTTATATTGATATCAAATTTCTCTTCTGGGCCAGTGGTGGAAATCATGGTTTTGCAGAGTACGCAGGGTTCAGTTATGAACGTTCTACACCCACATCCGGCAGACTTGTGATTAACGAAATTTTTGCAGACCCTTTAAATACGCTTGTCGGAGATGCCAACGGTGACGGAACGGGAAGCCTCCTGCAGGATGAGTTTATAGAACTGTATAATACCGCCGAAACAGCCATCGATCTTACCGGATGGACACTGGCAGATGCTGATCAGGACAGACATGCCTTTCCGCAGGGAACAATCATTCCCGCCAGAGGCTCTCTGGTTGTTTTTGGGGGGGGTACACTGACAAGCATCCCGGGAGTGGTGCAAACAGCTACCACCGGGAGTTTATCTCTGGATGATGGTGGCGACACCGTTACTTTGAAAGATGCTTCCGGTGCAGTCATTAAAACGGTAACATACGGTGCAGAAGCTGGGGATGATCAATCCATAGTCAGAAATCCTGACTTTACAGGTGATTTTGTAAAGCACACCACCATTACAGCCAATGCCGTCCGTTTTTCCCCGGGAAGAGATAATACCGACGCCAGTGTGTTGGTGTTTATAAAAAATGCAAATCATTTTGTAACTACCTGGAATACCGAAGCTGATGATGCCGGTAGCACCTCAATTACCCTGCCCGTAGTTGCAGGAGCGTATGATGTAGATACGAACAACGACGGTACTTTTGACAGACTGAATCTTACAGACACACAAACCCTCAATTTAGGCAGTGCGGGAATCCATACCATTGCCATACGCCCCAGCAGCACTAATACAAAAAATGAGCTACAAATACAATTTGCCAATAGCAATAACCCCGGGAAATTAACCACCATAGAAAACTGGGGAACGATTGTCTGGACATCGATGAACGAAGCTTTTGAAGGCTGTATCAATATGAATATTGCTCTTGAAGCGGGAGTTCCCGATTTGAGCAGGGTAACCGACATGACAGAAATGTTTAAGAATCTCACCGGGTTTACGGGGAATCTAAGTGCGTGGAATGTGGCGAATGTAACCAATATGAATGCCCTGTTTGAGGGAGCTACTGTTTTTAACGGCGATGTAAGTGCGTGGAATGTGGCAAACGTGACCAATATGAGTTATATGTTTTATAATGCTGTTGGTTTTAATGGCAATATAAGTATCTGGGATGTGGCGAACGTAACCGATATGAGTTATATGTTTGCATATACTAATTTTAACGGTGATCTCAGTGCCTGGAATGTATCTAAGGTTACTAATATGCTTTTTATGTTTTTTAGTGCTACCAGTTTTAGCAGACAAAACTATGAGAAATTGTTGTCAGAGTGGTCTAAACTTATCTTACAAAACGGAGTTACTTTCAGAGCCCCCTCCGTAAATTATTGCTTTGGAAAAACAGCCAGAAATATACTGACCGATACCTATGGCTGGACAATTACCGGAGACACACTTGATTCCGATTGTCTGGATTTAAGCATTGCCGCCGATGCCCTGTTACAGGGATCTTATAACAGTACTGCCGCTTTGATGAATGATGATTTACGAACGGCAAACAGAATCCCTCTGACCTCTCCTTACAACGACGGAGCAACCGTAACCGATACCGGTATTTTTGATAATGCCGATGATGATGACGATATTGTGGACTGGGTACAGATAGAATTACGGGACAGCTCCGATATTACCGAAGTACTGACAGCTGCTTCGGCACTGATTCAGCGTGACGGAGACATTGTAGCTCCCGACGGGACTTCCGATGTAACGATAAGCGGCACGGGCGGAGATTATTATGTAAGCGTCAACCACAGAAACCATATTGCTGCGTCCACGACCGTCGCTCTGAGGTTAAGTGCGACAGCCACCGCCATAGACTTTACCGCCGTGGCAAACGTTACCGGCGGCACCAATGCCGTGGCGGAAGTAAGTGCGGGAAAATATGCCTTATTTGCGGGAGATGCAGACGGCAACAACCAGGTACAGACGGGAGATTATAATGTCGCGGCCACCCGCATCGGGCAGTCGGGATATTTCGGGAGTGATACCGATATGAACGGCGAGGTGCAGATTACAGACCTTAACTTGTTTATTGCGAGAGCTATAGGGAACGGAATACAGTTTTAGTGTTTTTTTATATTTCGGATAAGAGATATTGGGCTTTTTTTAGAATTTTAGTCTTTTTATCACTTATCTTTGTAAATAGTAAAATAGATATTTTTTCATTTTTTTGAATAAGAGGTATTAGATTTTTTTAACTTTTACCTCTTATCTTTTTATAAATAGTAAAGAACAGAGTGTTACTAATTCTGGAATCTTTAAGAAAATCATGCGTCAACGGAAATGGTATTACCGGTTTTTCGGGTAAATAAATATAAGAGAGTTATCTGCTTAACGAATGTGTCTGACTGAATAGGTTTTAAGAAATTACGGACTTTAGCTTTTAGTACAGTTTTATGAGATAGCTTTTAATGAATTGATAAACGATTTTACAGCCTCTTTCAGAAATTCTGACTGACATCCCAGTTCTCTATAATATCTTTAAATGTTTTGATAAACATCCCTCCCAGGGCTCCGTTTATGACCCGGTGATCATAGGAATGAGAAACAATCATTTTATGACGAATACCTATTAAATCTCCCTGAGGTGTTTCTATAACTGCCGGTTTTTTTACAATAGCCCCTAATGCTAAAATAGCCACCTGGGGTTGATTAATAACAGGAGTCCCCGTTATACTTCCAAAACTGCCAATATTCGTTACAGTATAGGTACCTCCCTGAATTTCATCCGGTTTCAGCTTATTAAGCCTGGAGCGACCGGCTAAGTCGTTTATCTTTTTTGTTATCCCTGCCAGGTTTAACTCATCTGCATTTTTAATTACAGGTACAATTAAATTCCCGTCGGGAAGAGCGGTGGCCATACCTAAATTAATATTTCCTCTTTTAATGATTTTATTTCCATCAACTGAGATGTTAATCAGAGGATGTTTTTTGATTGCCTGAGCAGTGGCTTGCATAAAAACCGGAGTAAATGTAAGTTTTTCTCCTTCTCTTTGGAAGACTTCGTTTTTAACTTTATTTCTCCAGTTTACTACATTGGTAACATCAACTTCTATAAAAGATTGTACATGAACAGAGGTTTGAACAGAATCAACCATGTGTTTAGAAATTAGTTTTCCCATTCTGCTCATTTCAATAATCTCATCTTCTCCGTTCACTGAAATGGGTGTTACTTCAATTTTTTCAGGTTTTTCGATATCAGGCTGAATTTCATTTTTATTCACTGCGGATTGAATTTTTCTGTTCTTCAGATATTCAAGGATATCATTTTTTGTAATTCTATCCTTTTTCCCCGTTCCTTTTATTCCTTCCAGCTCCGTTAATGAAATCCCCTCAATTTGAGCAATGTTTTTTACTAATGGAGAATAAAAGCGATTATCCGGTAAAGTACTTACAGGATTCGTACCGGCTTCTTTAACTTTCTCAACTGATTTTTCTATCTGAGTTACAGTTTCTATTGCCGGAATTTCAGTATTTCGGGAAGAAATCCTGCCGGTAGTTAACGCCTCCTCTTCTTTTGTTTCTATAATTGCTATTGTTTGTCCTACCCGGACAACAGCATCTTTTTCAAATAAAATTTCTACAAGTTTTCCTTCAACTTCACCAGGCACTTCACTATCAACTTTATCTGTAGCTATCTCAACAATGGTGTCATCCATTTCAATAGTGTCTCCTATCTCTTTCACCCACCTGCTAATTGTTGCCTCTGCAACACTTTCACCCATTTTAGGAAGTTTTAATTCAAATCTTGCCATAATATTGTCTAATCATTTATCTGGTAAAAATAAGAAATAAATATGATTTATATATTATTAAATTAAATCGAAAACTATGTTTTTTTTATTAAAAGTATAAAAAAAAAGGAAATTATTTATTTATTTTATATATTTCACAAAAAAACAGATTTAATACTCAATGTTTAGGTTTTGCTTGCAGAGGCAGGCGAGTTTACAGGAGCAAAATAAAACTTTGGTGCAAATTCAAAGATAAATATATTAGTGGATTTTATTCAGGTTATCGGAAAATTTTATTTTGGAATTCATTTCCGGTTGTAGTTATTCTAAGTCTAAAGCTGAAATTTTTACAGTAGAAGAATACAATAGCAAACAGGATACTGTCTTGCAAGATTCAGAGGAAGTATTAACAGAATATACGGTTGGAAGCCATTAAAAATTATAGTTTTAAATATAATAATAAGTCAACTATATCAATTTAATAATCTACAATCAGAATAAAAAATTCAATTTAAAAAACTAACAGGTTATTAATTTTAATACAATAATGAAACAAGTTCAGCACACAAAAACTTAATTATGACACTACAGGAACGCGATAAAAAACACATCTGGCATCCGCTAAAACAACATCAAACACATCCGGGCAGTTTAGGAATTGTAAAGGCTAAAGGCTGTGTGCTTACTGATGAATATGGTAATGAATATATAGATGCTGTTTCTTCCTGGTATACCTGCATGTTTGGTCATTGTAATGATTATATAATCAGTCGTGTTTACCAACAAATGCAACAGTTGGATCAGATAATGTTTAGTGATTTTACACACCCTCCCGCCGTAGAGCTTTCAGAAAAACTAATTCACATTCTGCCGGAAAATCAAGCAAAGATTTTCTTTAATGATAATGGCTCTACAGCGGTAGAATCGGCTCTTAAAATGGCTTTTCAATACTATTTTAATGAAGGCGATAAACGAACTTCATTTATTGCTTTTGAAAACGGGTTTCACGGAGATACTTTTGGGGCCATGTCTGCTTCCGGGCTTTCTGTATATAATAGTCCTTTTAAAGATTTTTTGATTGATGTACATCGCATTCCCGTTCCGAAAGGGATTAATCATGCAGTAATTCTTGAACAGCTGGAGGAAATTACAGCTCAGTATAAAATAGCTGCCTTTATTTACGAACCTGTAATTCAGGGAGCGGCGGGAATGAGAATTTATGACCGCAGTGGCTTAAATGAAATTTTACAATTCCTTGCCTCAAAAGACATCATTACTATTGCTGATGAAGTTATGACCGGTTTTGGAAAAACCGGAAAAAACTTTGCTTCAGATTATATAGCCACAAAGCCGGATATTATTTGTTTAAGTAAGGCTTTAACAGGTGGTCTGGTTCCTATGGCAATTACCTCCTGTACTCAAAAAATTTATAATGCCTTTCTAAGTAATGATATTACTAAAGGTTTTTTTCATTGCCATACTTATTCAGCAAACCCAATAGCTTGTGCTGCCTCTATCGCCAGTATCGATTTGTTAACTTCTGAAGAAATTCAGGAAAATATTAAAAGAATCAGTGATGCGCATCAGCGGTTTAAACTAAAGGTACAACAACATCCGAAAGTTAAGTCTACCCGGCATATAGGTGTTGTTTTCGCTCTGGATTTAGATGTAAATATGAATCGTTACGGAACTTTAAGAGATTTATTATTATCATCTTTTATGAAGGAAGGTGTGTTTTTACGTCCTCTTGGAAATACAATCTATATTCAGGTTCCCTATGTAATTAGGGATGACCAATTACATAAGGTATATACAGCTATAGAAAAAATATTAGCTACCTTCTAAGGGGTTTTCTTTTTTCGGCAAATTTATTTTATCTTTTGATATTCAGTATATCATTATTAAGATGGTTTTATATTGTTTAGTTTTTCTTCAAAAATATCTTCTCTTTTTTCTTTGTTATAGAATGGCATACCCGTTAACCTGTATTGCTGACTTTCGTATAATTCGATAATTGCTTCTTTTTCTATTTCCTGAAGAAATTGTTCTTTCCATTTATCATTGTATAATAAATGATTTCCTTTCGGTTCTATGAATAATTGATAAATTATCTCTTCGTCTGAGTTTTTATCTGTCATATATAATACAAAGTCGGGTTCCGTTACTTTTGAATCACTAAACCTGTAGAGTTTAAAAAAGCGTTCATTTCTTAATAGGTATATGTTTTTAAAACGCTCTCTTAAATCATCTATGTTATCGTGGAAATACTTCACTAAAAACTTTTCTTCTGATGAACCATAATTCTCATTATAGGCATACCAATCTGCTTTGTTTAAATCTACAAAGTATTCTTGTGGTATATCATCACGCATTGTTCCTCTGCCTGTTTCTGCCGTTGTTCCGGTATTTACAGAAAAAGATAGTTTTTTGTTTTTAAAATACTTTCTCAATGGTTCTCTATAGAATGATTTTGTTCCTCTGTAATCACCAAACCTGGTTGATATTTCATTAGCAATTTTAGTTGCTGTATTTATAACAATTTCCAATTTTTGCTGAGCTGATAAATTATCTGTGTCTTTTTGTAATCCTGTAACCTCTACTGCTATACCGCCAAAATATTTAGAATTAGTAATAAAATCATCCATTGATTTTACACTTGGAAAGAGTCTTCTAATATTACTAAAATGATAGAAAGGTATTTTATTTAAACCTTTTAGTATTATTGTATTATCCCAAACAGAAAACAAATGTTTATTAGCATAATTAGCTTGTACTTTATTTTGTTTAACTGACTTATTATCCAAAATAGTTGTAGAGGCTGAACGGTTTGTTCTTAAAGCATATGTATGTTTTTTTACTATTGTTGGCTCTTGATATTCTAATAATGTTTTAGGATTATTCTTTACTTTTTTATTTAAGAATATGAAACCACTTTTATATAATGAAGTTTCTTTAAATTCATCTTTTAAAATTAAATCTACTTCTACTTTTTCTTCAGGAAACATTCCTATTTGACGTAGTGCATTATTTAATTCTGTAATATATCTTGGATTGTATGAGCAATGATAATGTAAGGTTTCACAATGACGCATTATATTGTCTAAATCATTATCATACTTACGCTTATCTAACTCTTGGTTTTCTTCTAATTGAAAAGGATAATACCTTGCACCTCTACCAATTAATTGTGCTTCTGCAACTGTTGTTTTACCTGGTTTATTTCCTGTTGCATCCCTTGTATCGTATAATCTGACAATATCATAAAGATTTAAAACATCCCACCCCTCATTTAATTTGTCTACTGCAAAAACTGCCCTGTATTCGTTATTATTATCTTCAAGACTATTTATTACAATTTGCTTATCGTCTGTATCATTTTTAGAGTTTACAGATATTATTTTGTCTTCTGAAAAGTCTTCTTTTATCTCATCTATTAAGCCTTGTAATGATATATTTAATTCTTTAAAATAGGTTATTGCTTTGTCTAAAATAGCATTATCTAACTTGATTAAGCTCTCTAATTTTTGTACTGTTAAACTTCTTATTTCATTTATAAATGCTTTTTCCATTTCAGCACTTTCGGCAGTTGTTTTTGATTTAAACATTACTACTGGCTTTGCTAAAATACCTTTGGATGCAAATATTTTCTTTTTAAATTGACTTATTAATATTGCAACTATTGCTCTTTGAATAGGTTGATAATCTACTTGATTGGTTTGTACTTCTTTAGAATAGCCATCTTCTCTAAATTTAGCTAATGAATAATCGTATAATAATTTATTGGCGTATTTAGATGCTATATTAGGATGATTGAGTTCCAGTGTTGCTGTAAACTCCATCATTATATTTTCTGGACTTGAATTCAATATACGACGTACCGTATATTCCCAACTTGTAAAGTTTTCTTTTTCACCTTTACTTAATTTCTTTTTGGTAAGTGTATTTATATGATGTGCTTCATCACTAATTAATACAATTTCTTTTCCTATAAAATCATCAAATGTAATACTGTTTTCTCTTGGTGTATTTAATCTTGTATGTAAGCCCTGAATGGTAGAAAAATAAATATTTACATCTTCTGAATTGATACTTTCAAAACTTTCTACTTCTTTAATATTTATATTTACACCATCACTATTAATTTGTTCTTTAAAAAGATATTTAGAGCTGTTAGGATTTAAAAAGTTTTCTTTTGTTTTACGAATAATAGTATCTGTATTTACAAAAAAAATAAAATTGCGATACCCCATTTTATACAACTCTAACATTGCACCTGCCATTACCAACGTTTTACCACTACCTGTTGCCATATGAAACAACACTTGTGTTGGTTTTAATCTTAAACGCGGATTGTTTAAATAATAATTAAGTGCTGTAAATGCTTCCTCTTGATAAGGTCTTGGTGTAAATTTTAGATTGTTTTTAATTATTGATGATAACTCTACCAACAAATCACCATCATCTATTTTGGAAGCTATACGTTTATCTAAACGCTGTATAGTATCTTGATTGAATAAGCTCATAAACTATTATTTTTTATAAAATGAATAGTTTAATACTTTATCATCTTCATTTACATTAAAAACTTTATCTTCTATCTCACTAAAGTTTACATATAGTTGATTTTTGTCTAAAACCTCTATAAGATAATGTTGCATTGTTTCTAAAGATGCTGTTTTAAACGCCTCTAAACGCTTATTAAACATATCTTTATCAAATTGATAAGATATAAATGCTTTTTCTTGCATTTCTTCCCAAACTAAATGTAGGTCTTCTTTAGTTTTAGCTTCTTGTATTTTATCAATAAATTGTTGATTGTATTCCATTAATTCTGCATATACAAAACTACCACCACCTTGCCAATTTACTTTTTTAGACACACCACCCTGTTCGCCATCAATTACTTTTTTGAGTCTTTGAACAGTAACAGTATTTACATAATCCATTTGCTCTGTGGTAATAAATTTTCTATTCATTTTTAAAGCTATACTTGCGGTTGTGCCACTACCAGCGAAAAAATCCAAAACTATATCATTTTCATTTGTAGCAATATGAACTATTCTTTGTAATAACTGCTCTGGCTTAGGGGTTTCAAAAACAGATGAACCGAAAAGTTGTTTTATTTCATTATTAGCAGTCCTTGTTGTACCAACTTCGCCTGCAAACCACATAGTTTCAGGAACTCTACCATCTTGATCTTTTAGATAAATTTTATAACCAATTTTTGTTTCATCATCATTAAAATAAACTTGACCTTTAATTATCTTTTCTTGCATTGTTTCTTTACTAAATCGCCATCCTTTTGATGGTGGTGAGATAATATTACCTGAAGGTGTTTTTATATCATAAATCAAATTTTTCCTATATAAAGCATTTCTTATATCACCTGAACGCCATCTACCATTAGGGTCGTTATCAGGGTTCTTGTAATTTATATTGTGCTTTTCTGTTCTTTCCATCTGACCTAAAACAAATTGTTCAGATTTAGAATAACAAAGTATATAGTTATGATGAAGAGAAAACTTACCTGCATATCCTTTTCCCTGAATACTATGTTGCCAAACTACAGAACCAACAAAATTTTCCTTTTTAAAAATCTCATCTGTAATAACCTTTAGATAATGACATTCGTAATCATCAATATTTATCCATATCGAACCATCAGAACTCAATAGTTCTCTTGCTATTTGAAGTCGATTTTTAATAAATGTTAACCAAGCAGAATGGTTAAATGAATCATTATAATTAAAATCATCATTACCTGTATTGTATGGTGGATCTATGTAAATTAGCTTTATTTTTCCTCTATGTGTTTTAAGCAAAGAAGAAATTACCAATAAATTATTACCTTTTAAAATAAGATTTTCATCTCCTTTAAATTCTGCTACTTTATGCTCACCATCTTTATCATATTTTTTAAAATTAGTAAATGCCTTTGCATCTAATAATCTATCTACGCTATCTGGTGCAAGTGTTTCATTCCAAAATATCTCGTTTCTTTTTTGGTCTTCTTTAGTTTGTCCACCTTCTAAAACGCAATCTTTATGAGGCCATACTAAAACAACATCGTTTTTGGTTTTTATAAAATTATCTGTTGTATCATCATTAACTGCTAACCCTATTTTGTTTTTAAATGCTGTATAGCTATCTGGTAAAAAGGACTTATTATTTACAAACCTTTGAAATTTAATTTTATCGAATACTAATACATTTTCCACTTCTTGAAAAAAGTGTTTTTTAATGATATCGCTTTTTATTAATAAACTTATTAGAAATGACTCTACTTTTAAAGCTGCTTCTATGATTTTATTTTTATTTAATTGATTCTCTACTACTAAATTGTCTTCGTTTTTAAGTAGCTCTGTAAGGTCTTGTTGTAAGTTTTGCATTCTATATTACACTCTGTTTGTTGAAACAATAGAAAATATAAATATATGTATTGATTAAGGATACCATTTTTTTATTGTGAAATATTATACACCTATTTCAATAATAGGGTGTTTTATACCAATGAATAAAGTAAATTTATGTTTATTAACAAACGCTTAATTCAATTTAATGATATAGAACTATCTGTATTTCTTAAGCAATATTTTAAAGCCCTATAATGTTTCTAATCTTGCAACGATTCCGGACATATATATTCCTGTAACTAAGAAATACTCCGCAAAGTTTAAATGGTAAGTAACATGGTTGATATTTTTAGTCAAAAAGTGTCAGTGTAATTACTTATCCTTTATAATTTCGTTTTTTATTGTCCTATTCCGTAAAAAGAGCCTCCCACTTCATTTTGTATCTTAGAAACTTTTTTAACTGCCTGATACATGTTATAGACTTGGTTCTTTCTTTGATTGGCTATTCTCTTCCTGTAAGTATCGTAATTAGGTAACTCAGCGGGCAGCACTTTGCCTGTTACCTTAAAAGCATATATTCCCCGGTCACCAACTATATTTTTATATACTTCATTCTCTTTAGCGTTCAGCATTGCACCCACTACTTTTGGTTCAAAGCCAATTCCGGAAATTGTTGGTGATTTCAGGTTAATTTCATTTATTTTTTTAATAGTTTTCTTAGTAGCGGTGGCGATATCATCCAGAGAAGTGGCATTCTCCATTTTTTCTTTTAAAATTTCTGCCTTCTTCCGGCTAGATAAAACCGGACTTACTTTAGCAATAGCCTTGTCAGCAGACATTAGTCCTTTTTGAGTTTTTTCTTTTAATACTGCAATAACATATCCTCCGTCAACATCAAAACGTTTAAAATCTCCCGCATTAGTATCTTTTCCAAATGCCCAAGAGATAATTTGTCTTTCATTACCTAAAGCGGGGATGTTTTCATCCAGCATTTTTAATCCTACAGCAGGAGATACTACTAATTTTTTTTCTTTTGCTATTTCATCAATTATTTTTCCTTTTGAAATTTGTTGTGCAAAAGTTTCTGAGTCTTGAAAAATTGCATTTTCAGTTGCCTCGGAAGCTTCTATTTTTCTTGCAAACGTAGCTAACTTAATTGCTTTTTGTTTATTTTTTTGCTCATCAACTCTAATAATATGGTAGCCAAATTTAGTTTTTACAACTTCTACAGCTCCTTTTTTATTATTAAATATAAAGTTTGCAAAGTCTCTGTCAAATTGATCAGAAAAACCAACATTATAGCTTGTCCATCCTATATCTCCACCTTTACCCTTAGTAGCATCTGTATTTATTTCATCTGCAATCTTTTTAAATCTGGTTTTATTATTTCTAACTAAACTATAAATGCTGTCTGCTGTTTTTTTAGCTTCTTTTTCTGTTTTGTTTACTGATGCGTTTGCTCTTAAGCCCCCGGAAAAAGGAATTAAAATATGGCTTGATTTTACAGAATCCGGAATCTCTGAAATTTCAATAATCTTAGATAATTTATAGTAATCAATATCTTTATAAGGTCCAAAAACATCTCCGGGGTTACCATTAAATAAACTGTCAGCAATTGCTTGTGGTACCTGAGATTTAAACTGTGCATTTTCATTTAAAAGTAAGTCAGATTTTGTATCCTCCAAGAACGTTATATAATCTGTTACGGATTTAAGTCCTTTTCCCTTATCACTGTCATTTATTAGATTTTCAACTTCTTTTTTGATGTCATTTTCATCTTCCGGAGTTGCTTTAACATCAAACTTTACAAAACTAATATCCCTGGAAGCTTCAACTTCAAATTCTGAAACGTGCTTCTTCATGTAACTTTTAACCTCGCTTTTAGTAACTTTCACTAAAGAATCGGCTAACATTGTATATGGCAAATACACTAAATCTGCATTTATTTTTGTATTTTCATTAAAGTATTCTGCTTTTCCCTCCTCTAAAGAAGCTCCTAATCCGGCAGCTACTAAATTATCGTATGTAGATTTTTGTAAGTTTGCTTTTTGATTATTCATATAATCTCTCCATGCCTTCCATTCATCTCCGTTTTCAGCTTTAATCGTCGCTAAAAACTCCTTGAATTTATCTTTATTGAAAATATTTGTTGTTTGAAATCTGGAATCATTTTTAATAAACTCCTGTTCATATAAGCTATTTAAAATATCAGCTTCGCCAATAGTAATTCCTGCTTCAGCTAATTGAGTATCATAAATTTTCCGGCGAACCAAATTTTCCCAAACATTTTTAACCGCCTGCATATCAGATACTCTGTTTCCTACCTGAACTTTATAACTATCTAATGCTTCTGCGAATTCCTGACGTGAAACCGGATTTCCGTTTACATATCCCACCTCGTTTATTTTTCTTGAATTGAAAAAATCGGTTAATGTTGACGGGGCTAATATAAAAGCAGATAATGGTAAACCTATTACAAAAATTAAAAATAAAGAGCGTTCTCTGATTTTCGATAAAATTGCCATACTATAATTTATTTTATTAACAGTTTGCGAAAATACAATTTCACATTTAATAATGCAATTTTTAAATAAATTCTATAAGCATACTTAAAGTGAAAAATATTTTATACTTTTGCACGCTCAACTATCAAATAGTTAACATCAAATAATTTATTTTAGATTAATAATCAAGGTCGAGTACCTTAAAATTTAACAAGTATGCCTGTAAAAATTCGTTTACAAAGACATGGTAAAAAAGGAAAACCATTTTATTGGATGATTGTAGCTGATTCAAGATTAAAAAGAGATGGTCATTTCTTAGAAAAAATAGGAACGTACAATCCAAACACAAACCCTGCAACAATTGACTTAAATGTTGATGTTGCCGTTAAGTGGTTACAAAATGGAGCTCAACCTACTGATACTGCAAGAGCTATCTTATCCTATAAAGGTGCTTTATTAAAAAAGCATTTAGCAGGAGGAGTAAAAAAGGGAGCTTTGACAGCAGAGCAGGCTGAAACTGAATTTCATAAATGGCTGGAAGATAAAGCTGCTAAAGTTGCCGGCAAAACAGGAAGTTTGGAAAAAGCCCGGGAAACTTATAAAATCAAAGATTTAGAAGCTGAAAAAGCCGTAAATGAAGCTCGTGTCGCTGCAAAAACCCCGGTAGCAGGCAGCGAAGATGTTGCTGCAGAAAATGAAGGTAGCGAAGAGTAGAAAACAACAGCGATAATGCAAATAAAAGATTGTTTCTATCTTGGCAAAATCGTTAAAAAGTACAGTTTTAAAGGTGAAGTAATTATCAAACTAGATACTGATGAACCTGAACTTTATAAAAATATGGAATCTGTTTTTGTTGAACTTGGCAACAATCTGATTCCTTTTTTTATTGAAAATTCTTCACTTAACAAAGGAATGATGCTTCGAGTTAAATTTGAGGGTGTAAATTCTGAACAAGATGCGGAAGCTATTATAAAATCCGGAGTTTATCTCTCCTTAATTTCACTTCCGGAATTAACCGGAAATAAATTTTATTATCATGAGGTAATCGGATTTAAAATTGTTGACATCAACTTTGGAAAAGTAGGAACCCTCACAAGTATAAATGATACTGCTGCACAGCCTTTATTTGAAATTAACATGGGAAATACCGAAATTTTCATTCCTGTGATTGATGATTTTATCAAAAAGATAAACCGTGAAAAACAAATTATTGAAGTCCAAACTCCGAAGGGTTTAATTGATTTGTATTTAGAAAGATAACGCTCTTTTATTCTCTTTCTTAATTAATTTGAATCTGACAGACAGTTATTAATAGCTAAATAAAATTAATATTTATGATGCTCTCCTTACCACAACAATATTCTGTGTTTCTATAGGTTAGAATATACATTAATGGAATCTCATGTTTACCATAATAAGGGCATTTCGCATTCATTGAGTAAACCGGCAACTATCAAAATCTTTAATTGTGAGGTCAGATATTAACTATTATAATTCAAAGTACTGCTTTTTATTTCTTTTTCAGCTTATCATCTTTAAGCATATTTTTTCGAGGTCTTCCTTTTTCAGAGACTTCTCCGTCGATATAAAATTCCCACTCTCCTTCCCTCTTTCCATTTTTATAACTTCCTTTTTCCTGGATTATGCCTTTTAAATCAAAGTATTTAGCTTCACCATTTAGTATACCTCTAGAAAAATGTACCTGCTCTATCAAAACTTCTTCTTCTGTATAAATTTTAGATACTCCATGTTTTTTTCCATTTTCGTATAAGGTTTCTTCAGTAATTTTTCCATTCATATAATAGTTTTTTAAGACTCCATGTAACTTTCCGTCCTTATAATGTTCTTCAGATAAAATAGTTTTTCCATCCGAAAAGTAATACGTCCACTTCCCTACTCTTTTTCGTCTTAGCATTTTTCCTGCTGTTTTTACTCTGCTTTTATTGTAAAACTCTACAACAGCTGTATCGGAAGCAACTGAAAAGGTTTTTATAATTGATGGATAAGGAGAGCCTTGATTGTAAAAGAAAAATTTTCCTGCCTCTTTTCCGTTTTTAAATTGTCCTCTATAACGAATATCCCCATTTTCATAGTATTTACGCCAAACCCCCGTTCGTTTCCCATTAGCATCAACTTGATTAATTTTTTGAGCAGATGCACATAAAGAAAGTAATATCACAAATACAAAACCTACAATAACATCTTTTTTATTTTTTATCACTGTTGTCTTTTCTTTATATTTAAAAAACTATTTCTGTAAAAATACATAAACCGTACCAATATGAGTATTCTTTTTTTAATTTCTGTGTCAGATAATATTGAAAACTCTAAAAAGGGTTAATCGAAATAAGATGGTAATTATTGTATTGGAACAAACTCATTTACTAAAATAAATTATTTTAACAGTTCATAAATTTCACTTATCAGTATAACTTTTTAATATTAATTTTACAGATTGTGATTTTTTTGTAACTTGACAGCATGACACATGAGTTTGCAGATATTGTAAAAGCGACCATATTAAATCAGCAAAAAGGAGTAAGGAATGCTCTGGCAACAGTGGTTTATTTAGAAGGATCATCATATAGACAACCAGGAGTAAGGATGTTGATTTGTGAAGATGGAAAGATAATTGGAGCATTAAGCGGGGGCTGCGTAGAAAAAGAAGTTAAATTACGATCGGAATCTGTTTTTAAAGAAGGCATATCTAAAGTAATAGCATACAACGGAAGATATCGGTTAGGATGTGAAGGAATATTATATATTCTTATAGAGCCTTTTTTTGTGTCTGAAGAATTTATCAGTGATTTTCAAAAAATATTAGAAAAAAGAGAGGAGTTCAAAATTCAATCTTATTTCCAACCTCAGGATGATGTAAAAGGAAATTTTGGAAGTATCATTAAATTTTCAAATAATGCCAGATATCAATTTAACTCAAATTTTTTTATTGAAAACCTGGAGAAAACACAAGAATTCATTCAACTATTAAAACCCAGAACCAAATTATTAATCATAGGAGGAGAACACGATGCTGTAAAACTCTGCAGGCTATCCGGTTTATTAGGATGGGAAGTAAACGTAATAACATCTGTTAAAGATCAAAAATCATTAGCCGATTTTCCGGGAGCATCTTCAGTAATTGCTCAGAATCCGGAAGTTGCTGAACTCAAAATTGATTCAGAGACAGCTGTTGTGCTGATGAATCATAACTATGTGCAAGATTTAAAATTCTTATTAAAAATTATTGATGACTTACCTCAATATATAGGAATTTTAGGCTCCGGCAAACGAGGAAATCAATTGCAGAACGACCTGTTTCATTATAGAGAAAATTTAACAGAAGAAGTATTATCTGCAATACATAGTCCCGCAGGTTTAAATATAGGAGCTATAACGCCGGAAGAAATAGCAGTATCTATCATCTCAGAGATTTTAACAGTGCTAAGAGAGAAAAAACCATATTCCTTAAAAACCAGAAAAGGAAAAATTCATATCAAATAATTTTGAATGAAGACAGCGATTTTAATTCTTGCCGCCGGAGCATCCTCGAGGATGGGAAGCATAAAACAATTACTTCCATACGAACAAACATTCATTTTAGGAAAAGTAATAGAAAATTCATTAGATACAGGAATAGAAGATGTGTATGTTGTACTGGGAGCTAATAGTGAGATAATCAATCGACAATTGAAAAAATATCCTGTTACCTGTATTCAAAATGAAAATTATGCTTCCGGATTAAGCTCAAGTATTAGTTGTGGTGTCCGAACACTTTCAGACTACGATGCAATTTTAATTTGTTTAGCAGATCAACCTAAAATTGATGCAGTATATTTTGAATCAATGATTTCGATGTTCAGGAAGCACAAAAAATATATTATTACTTCTGATTATCAAGGAATTAATGGAGTTCCTGCTATCTTTCCCGATACTATTTTTCCTCAACTGCTGAAATTAACAGGAGACAAGGGAGCGAAGCAATTGTTAAATTCTAAGTTAAATTATACAAAAACGCTTTTTTCTTCAGAAAAATTATCGGATATTGATACTCCTGAAGATTATTATAAACTAACAACCAAAAAATGATCCGAGTTTCTGAAGCAATTCAGCAAATTGAAAATTACTGTAGTCCTCATAGTATAGTAGAAAAATCAATACAAAAAACATTGAATCTGATTTTGGCAGAAGATATTATCTCTCCTGTCAACATGCCTCCATTTAAACAATCTTCTGCGGATGGCTACGCATTCATACATTCCAATATATCAAATTACAGTATTGCAGGAGAGATTCAGGCAGGGTATTCAAAAAATATAGATTTAAAAGAAAGTGAAGCTGTACGAATTTTTACAGGAGCTAAGGTTCCGGATATTGCAGATACAGTAGTTATGCAGGAGCATACCAATGTCAGTAATAATTTATTAACTATTAAAAAAATCCCGAGTAGATTATCAAATATCAGACCCCTTGGTGAGCAAATTAAATCAGGAGAAATTGCCCTTGAAAAAGGAACGATATTAAATGAAGCAGTCATTGGTTTTCTAGCTGGATTGGGCATTGTAAAAATAAAAGTTTTTAAACAACCTGAAGTAAGTATTTTAATTACCGGAAACGAATTGCAACAACCGGGGAAAGCACTGAAAGAAGGTCAGGTATATGATAGTAATTCCATAATGTTGCAACTAGCATTACAGCAACTGGAAATAAAAAAAATAAAAATATCAAAAATTAAAGATACATTTAAAGCCACTAAAAAAGCAATAAAAAAACATATAGTATTTTCAGATATCGTTTTAATTTCCGGTGGAATTTCAGTTGGAGATTACGATTTTGTAAAACAGGGATTAGAAGAAAATGGTGCCTCGGAAGTGTTTTACAAAGTCAATCAAAAACCAGGAAAACCATTATGGTTTGGATATAAAGGTAAAACGTTAATCTTTGGATTACCGGGAAACCCGGCCTCCGGTTTAACTTGTTTCTATTTGTACGTGTTGCCTTTACTAAAAGCCAAGTTAGGGTATGAAAATCATTATTTACCCAGATTAAAAGCTAAAGCAACAAATGATATTAGAAATATTCATGGTAAAACATTGTTTTTAAAAGGTATAGTAAAAAATGATAAAGCAACATCTTTAACCGGGCAAGCATCTTCAATGTTAAAGTCATTTGCAGTGTGTAACGCATTATTAGAAATTCCGGAAGATATCGATATAATCAAAAAAGGAGAAGAAATCACTTATATTAAGTTACGATAGTTGTATGGATTCATTTCATTTAGAATTTAGTATTCCTTTTTTGTTACTGCTAACAGTTGTAACGTTTTTATATGCAAGTGCCGGGCATCCCGGAGCTGGTAATTATTTAGCATTAATAACCTTATTTTATCTTCTTGTAATTTATATGAAACAGACTAGCAGCAGTTAAATTATTTTTAATTTAATTCTGTTTGAATACAGTCTATAGAGCAAATAGGAAACAAATTATTAATCAAAATTCAGAAATGAAAATTATCTATTTTGGAAAAATAGCAGATATAACTAAAAAACCATTTGAAGAAGTTGTGTTACAAAATAATACTCTACAAGAACTTATTGACTACCTTAATTTAAAATATCAAATTGATATAGGAGATATGCAATTTGCAGTAAATTATAATTTGGTTTCAAAATCTGATAATTTAACACTAATAAGCACGGATGAAGTAGCTATTCTGTCTGCTTTTGCCGGAGGTTAATAAATATTTAAAAGATAATGAAGAAAAAAACAGTTTTTACAAAAGGACAAATTACCTCTGAGTTTATAGCAGATGCTATTGCAAAACATCAGAGGAAAACACAAATAGGAGCACATAATATCTTTTTAGGGCAAGTAAGAAAAGATGTAGTTGAGGGCAAAACAGTGAGTGCCATAGAGTTTAGCTGTTATCAGGAAATGGCAGAACGGAAATTATATAACATCAGAGAGGATGTTTTCAAAAAATTCGATTTAACATGTATGCATATTTATCACAGTTTAGGAGAAGTGCATGTAGGAGAAGTATGTTTTTTTGTATTTGTATCCGCTCCACACAGATTACAAGTGTATGAAGCAACTGAATATATTGTGAACAGAGTAAAATATGAAGTGCCGGTTTTTGGAAAAGAATTATTTGAAGATGCAAGCTATCAATGGAAAACAAATGTTTAATCTTGTTAAAAATCAGAATTAACCCGTTAATTCGAAAAAAACAAATCAAAAATCAATACTATGATAGATATTACTAATAAATCAAATACCTTAAGAATTGCAACAGCACAGGCAATCGTACGAGTAAGTTCACAGACAACTATTGATGCTATTCAAAATGATACTGTTCCAAAAGGAAATGTTTTTGCGATGAGTAAAGCAGTGGGATTATTAGGAGTGAAAAAAACACCGGAATTATTACCCGACTGTCATCCAATGCCGATTGAATTTACAGAAATTACTTATGAAATTAAAGATTTATCAGTTATTGTAAAAGTTACAGTTAAAACAATTTATAAAACAGGTGTGGAAGTAGAGGCAATGCATGGAGCCGGTATCGTTGCATTGAATATGTACGATATGTTAAAACCTGTCGATAAAGGAGTAGAAATACAACGAATAAAATTAGTAGAAAAAAAAGGAGGGAAATCTTCATATTCCATAGAAGATGTTTCCGGTCTTATTGCTGGAATTATTGTCTGTTCAGACACATTATCCCGAGGAGTAGGGGAAGATAAATCAGGAAAACTAATCAAAGAAAAACTAGAAAAATATCATCTGACCATTCAGGACATAACAATTGTGCCTGATGAGTTTAAACATATTCAAAACAGAATAATGGAACTGAAAGAAAAATGTAATTTAATTGTAATTACAGGAGGAACAGGATTATCTCCAAGAGACACAACACCAGAGGCTCTAGTACCGTTATTAGATAAAAGAATTACAGGAGCTGAAGAAACCATAAGACGTTATGGTCAGGAACGTATGCCTTATGCAATGTTATCCAGAAGTGTTGTAGGAACTATTGGAGATTGTCTGATACTATCATTACCGGGTTCCGGCAAAGCAGTAACAGAAAGCTTAAATGCTGTTTTTCCGCATTTGTTTCATAGTTTTAAAGTATTAAAGGGGAAACGTCACTAATGACCACTAATAAAAACATACTTACTGATACTTTTGGTCGTCATCATAATTATTTACGCATTTCGTTAACTGAGAAATGTAATTTACGATGTACCTACTGTATGCCCGAAAATGGAGTAGTATTAAACCCTAAAAAACAACTAATGACTTCTAGAGAAATTATAGGCATTGCTTCTTTATTTGTAAAACATGGAGTAACAAAAATCAGATTAACAGGAGGAGAGCCTTTAGTACGAAAAGATTTTCGTGAAATAATACAAGAATTATCAAACTTACCGGTGCAATTATCGTTAACAACGAATGCGGTTTTGGCAGACAGGTATATTGAAGTTCTAAAAAACGTGAGTTTAAAAACAATTAATGTAAGCTTAGATACATTGCATCCTCAAAAGTTTAATACTATTACCAAAAGAAATCAATTTGCAAAAGTTTTTCAGAATATTCAATTATTATTAGATGAAAATTTAACGATTAAATTAAATGTAGTACTGTTAAAAGATTTTAATGATAACGAGGTGATTAGTTTTATAGAATTTACAAAAGATAAAACCTTATCCGTTCGCTTTATAGAATTTATGCCTTTTGACGGAAATCGATGGGACAAATCAAAATTAGTTAGTTATCAGGAACTACTGAACCAGATAAGGAAACATTATTCCTCAGAAAAAGTTATACCATTACCCGTTGAAGAAAATTTTACCGCCAGAAATTTCAAAATTCAATCATATCAAGGCAATTTCGGAATTATTTCTTCTGTAACAAATCCTTTTTGTGATGCTTGTAACCGTATTCGGTTAACAGCAAACGGGAAACTAAAGAATTGTTTATTCTCTACTTCAGAAACAGATATATTAACTGCATACAGAGAAGGTAAATCAATTGAGCCGATTATACAAAAAGCAATCTTAAAAAAGAAAGCTGTTCGCTCCGGAATGACTAATCCGGAAGATTTTGAAAATTTAGCAAACCATAATAATCGTAGTATGATTACTATTGGTGGTTAGTTACATTAAACTCATAATAAAGAAAACCTTAAGGTCGATTGTGTAAAAACCTATTTTTTCGATACATAAATTTGTATTTATAAATAGTCATCTTTCAATTTTCTATTGCTTTAGTTTTTATTTTTCTGCATATTTTATTGCCAATTCATCTTCTAAACCGAAAGCAACTAACACCTCTTTAATTTTATTAAATTTTCCAATACTATCAGTGTTTCTTTCTATATAATAGGTATTATTGATTTGAACGGGTTGTCTTATATTTCCTTCTTTTGGATTTTTGGTATGTTTCTCTTACCACGGCAATCTCAAATGTATCGTTCATTTCAATTGCTAGCTGATAAGTGTCAAATAAATTAATGTTAACGTTGTCAGACGTTGTTGACCATCAATTATTTATTAATTCTTTAATTCCTGAAGTAGTATAAACATCATCGTGAACATAAACTATACTCTCAATAAAGTGAATATTCATTTTCTTATTTTTTCCGACTTCGAGAATATCCTCTAAAAGCTGTTTGCATTGACTTTCCGACCAGTCATAATTTCTCTGATAAACAGGAATTATAAACTGTTTTTATTTGAAGATAAGAAGTCTTCAACTTTGTTTTCAATTGCTTTCATTTACTTAATTAAGATTTTCGGTTTGTTACGTTTTGTTTAATGATAATCAACATATACATACTGTTTGGCATAACTATTAAAAACAAGATATTTTTATTTTTTTTAGTTGTGTAACAGGCATCATTGCTAAGGTCTTTTAATATTTTAGAGTAGTCCCCAAATATTGTAAAGCAAAATGAATATTAATAAAGGTATGATAATAATACTGATAATTTTCAATGCACTATTTTTAGTACCTATGCATTTTGTTAAAAATAATATGGCAATAACTGAAAGGGTAATATTTATTACATTTAAAATACTAATGCTAAAGGGGAAATTAAAAATCATTCCTCTAAATTTATTAACCCTTTCTGACTGATCTACATTTGGATATTGATTAAAAATAAATACCCAAGAGATAAAGCTATAAAACGGAAAAACGGAAAAAAATATTCCCGTAAAAAAAAATTCATAATATATTTTAGTTATTTTTTTTATTGGTATTATATCATTTTCCAGTTGAATCTTCATAATCATCATTTTTTACTTCTACTAATGGTTTACAAGCTGGTCCACAATGCCATTTGTCACATTTTTCTGTGTTTAAATTTTCGTTATAAGAAACAAAATTTAATTGACTTGTTGACAATAATTTATTTTCATTACTATCTGATAAGCATGAATAGAATATTGAAGATGTAACAAACAATATTAAAACTCCAAAAAGAATAGATTTAATATTTAAATTTTTCATTTTTTAATTTCACGCATTCAACTTTTTAGGAGTGTTGAACACTTGCAATGTTACCGTCTTTTTCAAGAAAACTCCGTTTATAGACATTAATTCATAAATTTTAACTCTTTTTCTTTTTTCTCCCAAGTAGAGTTCATTCTCAGGTCTAATTGAACATTCGTTTTAATTGCCCATAACTAGTTATATTAACCAAATATAGTACATTTTGGTTATATATCTCGGAATAACACAACTTTTTTATATTTACCCTTGTTCGTTTTAGCGATTAAAATGCTATTTTTTATATACCTTGTTACGGGCTTTTTTTAAGTCTTTTCTTCAAAAAAATAAATTGAGTTAGTCATTTAATTTCTGTATATTGAGCCCTTTAAATTAAATAAGATGGATAAATTTAAAGGACAAGATATAGTAAACTTTATAAAAGAATTACCTAATGATGAAACTTGTAAAGCTTATTTAGCAAGAATAAAATGGCAAGATGGTTTTACCTGTAGTAAATGTGGTCATACAAAAGGATGCAAAAAATCTGGTTACAATTATCATTGTTATTCTTGTCACCATGTAGAAAGTGCAACAGCAAACACGCTGTTTCATAAGGTTAAATTTGGTTTGCAAAAAGCTTTTTGTGTTGCTTTTGAGATGAGTACCAGTAGTAAAAGTATTTCGAGTATTCAAATGGGTAAACGTTTTAGTATTCGTCAAGGTACAGCTTGGTATTTTATGCAGAAAGTTCGTAAATCAATGAAAAGCAGTCAGAAATATCCTTTAGAAAAATTAGTTCATGTTGATGAATTTACTGTTGGAGGTAAAGAAGAAGGAAAACAAGGTAGAAGTTACGATTCAAAAAAGAAAAAAGCAGTCATAGCCGTGGAATTGACCGATGATAATAAGGTAAAAAGGGTTTACATAAAATCTATTGATGACTATTCTGTTAAATCATTAACACCTATATTTGAAGAACACATAAGTACTTCTGCTAAAATAATAACCGATAAATGGAGAGGTTATGAACCTTTAAAAGAAGTTTTTAATATTCAACAGAAATATAGTAATAATGGTACTAATTTTAAACAGCTGCATGTTATAATTATGCAAGTTAAATCCTGGTTAAGAGCAATACCAACTCATGTAAGTAAATGGCATATTCAATCTTATTTTGATGAGTTTTGTTATAGAATTAATCGATCTCCATTTAAAACCAGTATCTTTCACAAAACAATTACCAGAATGGTACACACTAAACCAATATATCAAAATCGAATAAAACATAAATTAAATGACTAACTTAATAAAAAGATTTGGCTAAGTGCTTAATCGGAAATTAATTACTTTTAATTCCCGTACTAACCATAGCCGAGACGTTGTGTGTCATTTGAAAAAAACCCTAACTAAAATTAAATATGGCTAAAACAAATACAAAATATAAGCCACCGACTGAACTTGTTGTTCCGAGAGAAGACTTCATTCAGAAACTTAAAAAAAGAATTCAAGAGGGCGAAGAAATTCTAAAATTTAATGTAACTCCTCAATCTGAATTTGACCAAAACTCTGAATTTGACCAAAACAGAGATGATTTTAATCGTTGGAACGACTACAATTCTGAATACTTAAAACAGTCATTCAATAATGAGCATAATGAATATAAAGGCCGATATGACAACTGTGCAAAGCTTATTGGGTTTGGTAAAGAAAGAACTGGATCACAAGAAAAACTCATAAATTTCAAAGAAAGGGTTAAAGCTAAACTCACAAATCTGAAAAACCTTCTTGATAAAGCCGATTTACTAAAATCCTCAATAGAACAACCAAGTGCACAAGAAATGAAAGAAGCATCTATAAAGACTAATAATATATTTATTGTTCACGGACATAATGACCACATCAAAATTGATGTAGCAAGAACTTTAGAAAAGCTTCGTTTACAGCCTATCATATTATCAGAACAACCAAATCAAGGACAAACAATAATAGAAAAATTTGAACTTCATTCTAATGTTGGGTTTGCTGTAGTTTTATTAACCGCTGATGATTTAGGTAGAGTCAAAACTTCTGACGAAGATAAATATAGGGCGAGACAGAACGTAATTATCGAAATGGGTTATTTTATTGGAAAGTTAGGACGTAGTAATGTATTTCCAATGTATGAAGATGGCGTTGAGTTACCAAGTGACTTACACGGAATTTTATATAACCCTATTGATGATGCCAAAACTTGGAAATTTAAATTAGTTAAAGAATTAACAGTGGCAGGCTATCAAGTAGATGCTAATGAAATATTATAGTATGGGAATGAGAAGTTACAAATTCGAAGATTTTGAAATTGGAAATAGTGTTTACCATAAATCAAACACAAAAATAAAAATGATTGTCGTTGGTAAAGAAGCTGAGACTTTTGAGATAAAGTGTAGATGGGTCGATAAAGATGGAAACAGATTAGAAGACACGTATTTGTTTGCGGAATTAATAAAATCTGACGATTATGACTACGACAATAGACCAAGAATAAGAATGTCAACAATATAAAAACGCCACACAACATTGGCTATAATTAATGCGAGTTTTAGTATTTAATTCAAAGTTTTGTGTATTTTTGTAAAGTCTGTCAAATCATTTTGATTTGACTTTTGATTAAAAAAAGATAGAAGCAAACAAAATGCTTCGCCTCGTGCTAAATTGAAAATCTCTGGCTTTCTATTCCCGCACTAATCATACACGCAACGTTACCACACATTTGAACAAACCAACGAACAAAAAAAATGAAAACATATTCTAAAGTTGTAGGCATAATTCTAACTATTGTAGGAATTGGAGCATTTATAGTAGTAATTGCAGGAATTATTAGCTTAAATGATATTGAGGAAAAGGTTGGAATAAGTCTTTTATTCATTCCTTGCATACTGTTTTTACATTATATGTATATCCATAATTTCGGATTTAGTTTAAAATCAGAAGTCCCGAAAAAAAACTATCGGACAATTTTAATACTAACAATTTTATCTTTAGTTATTTCTGCTATTGTACCTGTTGGCTATTTATTAAACCAAATAAATATTCAAAAAAATGCTGAACAAATGATTGATAGAGGTACTTATGAATTAACAAGTTGGAATATAAAGGGAAAACTGAAAACCAAATATGAAAATGGCAGATTATTATACGTTTTAAACATAGAGTCAACATTAAAAAAAACCGAACTTGATTCTAATATAGAAACATTTATTATTGAGTTGAAAGACAAAGACGGATTCAGAATTGAAAAAATTGAAATAAAAGAACGTACTAATCTAGTTGACGATAAGGTACGCTTTGGTATATCTTCAAATTCAAGCGAACGGATTTCATTGAAAGACTATTTAAAAATTTCAGATTGGAGTTTATTGTATCGAACTAAAAATTAAACTTATGAATAAAGATTTCTTTAAAAAACCTGACTTTGACAATCGATTAAAAAAAGCGACTGAAACGTTAAGAAACTGTCTCGCTGAAAAAAAATATGAATTGAACGAATTAAAAGTTGAGGAATTAATACAATGGAATGACGTAACATCAAACGGACCTAGAAATGTTTATCCACATAATGAATGTCCTCCCGAAATTGTGAACATTGTGAGCCAAATAATTGAACAGGAATTTAAAGAATAAAAAACGTGTGGTAACAACGTGTATAATTCATTGCTAGTACTCGCCTACTTACGAAAATCCTCACGGATTTTCTATCTGTGTTTTATTTGCTAACTTTAGTGCTTAAACACGCAACGAAATCATACACAAAACCGTTAGGCTTCATTAAAAAAAATCGTGCTAAACAGAAAAATACAGCAAGAAAACGCCACAGCACATTAGGTACATTTTTTTGCCAACACACAAGCCAACGCTGAAAAACAAAAGAGCCTAATTTTTGCACACCCACACAAAGACTACAATGATAGAAAAAAGAAAACATTTGAATACTTTGATGAATTACTTGAAATTCACACAACTGAAAACTCGATACAGTCAAAATATTCAAGGTTAAGAATTTTATTAGAAAAAATAACTAAAGACCTAACTCGAAAAGAATCAATACAGTTTTCAAATTTATTCTCTAGATTTTCATTTGTTTGTATCAATATTTTCTTCTCCTTATAGCTAAATATTTTAAATCTGGAAAATTCAGATTCCTGTCTAGTTTTTTGTATTGAATCAGATAGGGAAAATTAGGGTTTTAGGACTCGGATTTTATATAATTTATTAACAGGTATTTTACAATATCATCGTTATTTTTGATGGCAACAAAATTATGTAAAGCAAATTCTTTGGTATTATTTTTTACAGGAAAGGTAAAAGATTGGTATTCAGTTGTTTTTATCTTAGAAACCGTATGGGTAATAATTTGAAAATCTTCCGGGTTGTAATACTCATTTTCTCTTGAAAATTCTTTTTTAAAGATGTTTTATGTAACGGTATTTTAAGTTGATTAATTATTGTTTTTTCAGAGAGCGTAGTATTTTCTTCCAAAGAAAAAGTGAACGCAGAGTTTTGTTGTTGTATTTCTACTGATTCTTTAAAATCGTTTTGACAATTCCACACAAGATAGAAATGCCAAAGAGTAGTATTCCTGGTTTTAAAATGTTAGTCAATTTGTTTTCTTTTTGTTTTCATGTTGGTTAAATTTAATGATTAATATTCAGTTTTAATGAGTTGTAGTTTTTATTTATGTATATAAACCATAACAATCTTTATGTATGATAGAGTAGCAGAATAAGAATTCTGTTACTTCCAATATTTAGAACAAAAATAACAGGAAAGAGGAAAATTTTAAATTAAATACTTAACAACTATTTTTTATACACGGTGTGTTGTTGCATAATTTTTGTTTAAAGATACAAATTATTTATTAATCTCATTTAAACTTGGAATTTGGAATACTATTTTGTATCCTCCGATATGCCGAAAAAGACAGGCATCCTGGTATCAGAAGATTTAAATAGGATAGATAAAATATATCAATCAAGGTCGTACATCCTTAAAAAAGATCGTTTAAAAATGCTTTATTATATGGTAAAGAACTTGAAAATAATCTCGTGAAATCTATTACCGGATATGAGTTTTATCTAAAAATATATAATAGCATTTTTAAAGTTTGAACGGATATTAATTTTCTCTGAAGCATTTAAGCTATTTTTGACACCTCTTTTGAGGTAATTTCTTTGTCTGAATTGATAAAATCATTACCGAAATGGGAAATGATATTTTTAATCATTAAAATAAGTTCTTAATGTGTCATTTTTAAGTTTTTCTTCCTTTTTAAGTTTTGAATTTAAGACAGGTATTTCAATACCGTCGTTAAATTCATTTTCTCCAATAAAAACTCTAGCTTCATCCCATAAATTTTCATCAATAAAGGTTTGTAATGTTTTAGCTCCTCCTTCAATAATAACGGACTGAATTTGATGTTTTTGCAGGATGTTACATATTTGATCAGCCACCTTATTTGAAAAATCAATTTCTTCATAAATTAAATTCTCATGAGTATTCACTTTTTTTACTTTTGTAATCACAATTGTTTTTACCAATCCGTCAAAAACGGATAATTCATGCGGAAGTTTAAGCATTTTATCCAAAATAATTCTAATCGGATTATTCCCTGTCCAGCTACGAACATTTAACTTAGAGTTATCAGCTAAAACAGTAGTTTTTCCTGCTAAAATTGCATGCTCCTCCGCCCTCCATTTATGTACTAATTGTTTGGAGTATTCATTAGAAATCCAAACAGGTCTTTGTTGTTTTTTATGCTTTGGAGCTATAAAACCATTAGGAGTTTGTGCCCATTTTAGAATTATATAAGGTCTTTTTTTATTTTGAACTGTAAAAAAACGTTTATGATGTTTTTTGCATTCATTCTCTAAAATTCCAACAGTTACTCTACATCCGTTTTTTTTTAGTTTTTCTATTCCCTTACCTGCTACTAAGTTATTTGTATCCATAGTACCAATAATAATATGAGAAATTTTTTTTGCTATGATTAAATCTGAACACGGAGGAGTTTTCCCGTAATGACAACAGGGTTCCAGCGTTACATAAATGGTAGATTTTTCTAATAACTCTTCATTTTTTACTGAATGGATAGCATTCACTTCTGCATGTAACCCCCTATACGGACTCGTATATCCCTCTCCTATTATTGTATTTTTATAAACAATAACAGCCCCTGCAGATGGATTGGGTCTTGCAGTTCCGATACCATTTTTTGCCAGCTCCAGGCATCGCTTCATATATTTTTTGTGATTAGCCAAAAAAGAACTATAGTTTAATCTTAATTTCCTTTGTTTTATCTATTGTATAGGTAGTTGAAAAACCAAGTATTTTACATTGTATATTTCCTTTAAATTGAATTTTTAAGCTATTATTTAATAATGAATTTACTATTCCTCCCGGAATTTTGCCTCTATTATTGGTAACTATTTTATTGACAGGAACAGCTGCTTCTAGAGGAATAGAAAACTCTTTATTGGCAGGAATCCTGAACTCTTCAAATGAAATTTGTGCTATTTCTGCTGCATTTACAATCACCTTAATTTCATCAGCAGAAAGCTTACCTCCAATATTATTTTCATTTTTAAAATATGCCTTTGCCTGTAATCGGATGGTGTCTGATTTCAGTAATAAGAATTTAATATCATTAATTTTTACAAAAGTTAGTTTCTTTTTAACCGAGCAATTCGACAAGAGGAAACATATAGTCATAAAATAAATTATATTCTTCATTTGTTTTCTGTAAATTTGATAGGTCAAAAGTACCATTTTTACATTGAACTTATGAAGCTGAAGGACTTCAGAATATTTTTCACTGATGAATTAATTAGTTTATATCCTAAAAAAGAGATTGATGTTTTCTTTTTCAGAAGTATTAAAGCTATATTAAATTTAGATTTAATTGATGTCTTTATGAAAAAAAATCTTATACTAAGACAAAATAAATTGAATCAGTTTTATTCAATAATCAATCGCCTAAAAAAAGAGGAACCCATTCAGTATATCTTAGGATTCACTGAGTTTTATGGCTATCCTTTTAAAGTAAATTCCAATGTTTTAATTCCAAGACCAGAAACAGAAGAGTTGGTTGCCTGGGTTATAAATGAAATTAAAGATTTCTCTGAAAACTCAAAAGTTTTGGATGTTGGTACAGGTTCGGGATGCATTGCTATTTCAATCAAAAAAGAATTGAGTATTCTTCAGATATTTGCTTTAGATATTTCTCAGAAAGCACTAGAAACAGCTAAAAAGAATGCGTTTGTTAATAATGTTGATATCGATTTTATTGAACATGATATTTTATCAAAATTAGAGCTAAAAAATCAATATGATGTTATTATTTCAAACCCTCCTTATGTTAGATTATTAGAAAAAAGTGAGCTGAAAAATAATGTTTTAAATAATGAACCTCATTCAGCGTTATTTGTTACAGATGACGATCCGCTTGTTTTTTATAGAAGTATTGCTGTAATAGGAAAAAAAAAGTTAACAAAAAATGGATTACTCTTTTTTGAAATAAATCAATATCTTGGAGAGGAAACTAAGAAAATATTATTTGATATGGGGTATAAAAACATTCAATTAAAGAAAGATTTTTCCGGGAACGACAGAATGATTAAAGCTAATCTTTAAAAAGTATTCAGATGAAAATGGAACATCACCCGTTTATTACAGTACGTACACATCCGCTGTTATATTTATTAAGTTCAAAAATGACTAACGCCCTAAAGTAAGAATTACCAAAGCAAAAGATTCTACAGACCACAGATTTTACAGATGCAAAAACCAGAAAATAACTGCTGAGAAGTGTTTAAGAGGTAAGCACTAAAATAGAATCATCAAGCTTGAGGTTGTATTTTCTTTAATTTAATCACTCATATTAACAAATTATTATAAAAAAGATTTGTATTTTAGCTTTTTAATTCAAATTAAAAAGAATCAATGCCTTTTTTAAACGACCAAGAACTAGAAAGTTTACGAAATCAAATTAAAGAACTAAACTCTAAAAATGAAGAATTAGAAAATGAGTTAAGTGAGAAAACAGAAGAAGTAGTTGACATCAGAAGCGTTGCCCGGAATAGAAATATCTTACTTAGCACATTAGCGGGTGTATGTATAGCAATCGCATTGGTCATATATAACACAAGTGGTAATGACACATCTTCTTTGGATATTATTTCAATAAAAAAAGCAGAAGCTTACAGAGTTATCGATAGTATTAATACTGCTTATGAAAATGATTATAAAGATGATGATGGAGATGAAAATTCATTATCCATAGACGAAAAAATAGCTTCTATTAAAGATGAAATTAAAGATGAAGTAGTTTACTCTGTTCAAATAACTGCTTTTTCAGAGCAGGAATTCCCTTTACTTTCTAAAACAATAATGGGCAGCCTGTCAAAAGATGATAATTTTTATCGTTATTCAATAGGTCTGTTTTCAACATTACAGGAAGCTCAGGATTTTAGACGTGAATTATTAAAATTTGGATTTAAAGATGCGTTCGTAGCTTCGTACATAGATGGAAAACGACAAAAAATAGAAAATCCATATTAACCTGCATAATAAAAACGTAATTAAGTACAAGCTTTGCATTTATTACTGATGACTTTTATGCAGAAAAAAATTAACATCCAAAATAAAAAAGCTCGTTTCGAGTATGAGATTTCAGATAAATATATAGCTGGAATTCAATTAACCGGTACAGAAATAAAATCTATCAGGAAAAGTAAAGTCCGAATTACTGAAAGTTTTTGCGAATTTAATGAAAGAGGTGAATTATTCGTTATTAATATGTATATAGAAGAATACTCTTTCAGTCATCATTATAATCACAACCCAAAAAGTGAACGACGCCTTTTATTGAAAAAACTAGAATTGAAAAAACTAGCCAAAGAGGTTAAAGTTAAAGGTAATACTATTGTTCCTTTACAATTGTTTATCAATGATAAAGGTTGGGCGAAACTGGTAATAGCCTTGGCTAAAGGAAAGAATATTCATGACAAACGTCAAACAATAAAAGACAGAGATAATAAACGTGATTTAGCCCGGTTAAAAAAAAGTTATTAAGATGTTAAAAGAGAAATTATCAGGATTTAACATTATTTTGGCTTCAAAATCACCAAGGCGTCAGCAATTTTTTAAAGATTTAGAGATAAATTTTGAAATTCGGTTAAAAGAGATTGAGGAAATATTCCCTAACCACCTTACAGCCTCGGAAATTACAGATTATTTAGCCAATCTAAAATCTGAACCCTTTGATAATCAATTAAAAAAAAAGATTTATTAATAACTTCAGACACTATTGTATGGCTGAAAAACAAAGCCTTGGGTAAACCTAAAAATTATGAACACGCTTTTCAAATGTTAAAAAGCTTATCTAATACGCATCATGAAGTAATAACATCTGTAAGTATAAAGAGTATTCATTTTCAAAAAATATTTAATGATACAACCAAAGTATTCTTTAAAGAAATATCAGAAGATGAAATTGATTATTATATCCGTACATATCAGCCCTATGATAAGGCAGGATCTTATGGTATCCAGGAATGGATTGGCAAAATTGGAATACATAAAATTGAAGGAAGCTATTTTAACGTAATGGGTTTGCCTGTTCATAAATTATACAAAAAATTAATGAATTTATAACCTTACTTTATGTAAAAGATTATTTTTGAACTGAATTTACACACAACAATGAAAAAATATACATTTACAAAAAAAAAAGATACACGCTCTGGCTTTGGAGATGGTTTAACAGAATTAGGGGAAAATAACCCTGATGTAGTAGCACTATGTGCTGATTTAACAAGTTCATTAAAAATGAATGAATTTGCAAAAAATAACCCTGATCGTTTTTTTCAAGTAGGTATTGCTGAAGCAAATATGATGGGAATTGCTGCCGGTCTAACAATTGGTGGTAAAATACCATTTACAGGTACTTTCGCTAATTTTTCTACAGGACGAGTTTATGATCAAATTCGTCAGTCAATAGCATATTCTCATAAAAATGTGAAAATTTGTGCTTCTCATGCTGGTATAACTTTAGGAGAAGACGGAGCTACACACCAAATCTTAGAGGATATTGGTTTAATGAAAATGTTGCCGGGCATGACAGTAATTAATACCTGCGATTATAACCAAACTAAAGCAGCAACTATTGCTATTGCAGAATATGAAGGTCCTGTTTATTTAAGATTCGGCAGACCCGAAATTCCTGTATTTATACCGGAAAATGAAAAATTTGAAATTGGAAAAGCTATCCGATTAACAGAAGGAACCGATGTTACCATTGCTGCCACAGGGCACTTAGTTTGGGAATCGCTTCAGGCTGCCGAAAAATTAGAAAATCAGGGTATTTCTTCAGAAGTAATTAATATACATACAATCAAACCTTTGGATGAAGAAACCATTTTAAATTCAGTAGCAAAAACTAAATGTATAGTTTCGGCAGAAGAACACAATAAATACGGCGGTTTAGGTGAAAGTATCGCACGATGTTTAACTCTTAACTCCCCTGCCCCACAAGAATTTGTTGCTGTAAACGATAGTTTTGGTGAATCAGGCACTCCAAATCAACTCATGAAAAAGTATAAAATAGATGAAAATCAAATCGTTGAAGCTGTAATACAAGTAATAAAAAGAAAATAATGAATTCATTTACCCGTTTATCTTAATATTAAATAATTATAAAATGAAATTATGAAGAAACTACTTTTTACATTCTGTTTTATCTTAGCCGCCACTCAATTAGCCCAAGCTCAATTAGATTTTGGGGTTAAAGGAGGGATAAATTATAACTTTTATTCATTCACAGAAACTACTGATGATGTTATTGATGGAAATCCAAAAAGTAAAGCAGGATATCATGCAGGGATTTGGGTACAATTTAAATTACCTGTTGTCGGTTATTATATCAGACCTGAATTAGTATATACATCATTGAAAAGTGAAGTGAATCTCAAAAATACTCCTGCAACACAAGTAAAAACTTCTTATGATTTTCAAAAAATTGACATCCCTATTTTAGTTGGAACAAAGCTTTTAAAAGTAGCCTATGCACATATAGGCCCTTCTTTTCAATACATAATAAATGGTGATTTAGATTTTGATGCTGTTACTAATATAAATACTAACGGATTTACAGTAGGTTTACAATTAGGAGGAGGTATCGAATTAGGAAAATTAGGTATAGATGCACGTTGGGAAAGAACCTTATATGGCGTAGAATCTCAACTAACTTCTAATATTTCTGCCATAGGAAAAACTAATAACACTACTAACTTCAAAACTGAAGTAAATCAAATTATAGTTGGTTTATCATATCAATTTTAACAGAACATTGATTAAACTAAATCTGTATACTTATACAACAGCTCAAAATCAAATAAATAATGATTCATTTCTTTGGAAATACAAACGGTAAAGTTTTTACTATTCAAACATCAAAAGAATTTTCAACTGAAAGTATTTCAAAATTAACATGGCTATTTGGAAATCAACCAAAATTAAATATGGTGTCTATTGACGCTTTTTTTATTGGCTCCAGATCCGCTATGATTACTCCATGGAGTACCAATGCTGTCGAGATTACTCAAAATATGAGGATTGAAGGAATTACCAGAATAGAACAATTTGAAGCAGTTAATAAAGATTTTAAAGATTTCAATCCTATGATTTTTCAGAAATTTAATGGACTAAACCAGGATATATTTACGATAAATATTATTCCCGATCCTATACTTGAAATTGAGGATATAAAATCATACAGTGAACAAGAAGGATTAGCATTAAGTAATGAAGAAATTAAACACTTAAACCAAATTTCTGAAAGAATCAACCGGAAACTTACCGATTCTGAAGTTTTTGGATTTTCACAAGTTAACTCAGAGCATTGTAGGCATAAAATTTTCAACGGAACTTTTGTTATCGATGGTAAAGAGCAACCAGCTTCTTTATTCAAAATGATTAAAGAAACATCGAAACAAAATCCTAACAATATTGTTTCAGCATATAAAGATAATGTTGCTTTTATTAAAGGTCCTGAAGTAGAGCAATTTGCTCCAAAAACTGCTGATAAGCCCGATTTTTATGAAACAAAAGAATTTGAATCTGTTATTTCTTTAAAAGCAGAAACTCACAATTTTCCTGTCACAGTAGAGCCTTTTAACGGAGCTGCAACAGGATCAGGGGGAGAAATCAGAGACCGATTAGCAGGCGGTAAAGGATCAATACCTTTAGCCGGAACAGCTGTATATATGACTTCTTATTCTCGTTTAGAAAAAAATCGCCTGTGGGAAAAAGCAATGGATGAACGTAAATGGTTATACCAAACTCCTGCTGATATCTTAATTAAAGCTTCAAACGGGGCATCAGATTTTGGTAACAAATTTGGACAACCTTTAATATGTGGTTCGGTTTTAACTTTTGAATACGAAGAGGAAAATATTATTTCGAACGAAACTGGAAAGCGTAAATTGGGTTTCGATAAAGTAATTATGCAAGCTGGTGGAATTGGCTACGGAAAAGCCAATCAAGCTATAAAAGATATACCGAAAAACGGAGATAAAATTGTAATCCTTGGAGGAGAAAATTATCGAATTGGTATGGGAGGAGCTACTGTTTCTTCTGCAGACACCGGTGATTTTTCAACGGAAATTGAGTTAAATGCTGTACAAAGATCAAATCCTGAAATGCAAAAACGTGTGGCCAATACAATTAGAGCAATGGTAGAGAGTGATGAAAATTTAATCATTTCTATTCACGATCACGGTGCAGGCGGACATTTGAACTGTTTGTCAGAATTAGTTGAGAGCACTGGTGGAAATATCTATTTAGACCAACTTCCCGTTGGAGATTCTACACTATCCAATAAAGAAATTATAGGAAATGAATCTCAGGAAAGGATGGGATTAGTCATTTCAGGAGAGAATATCGAAGTTTTAGAGCGAATCGCCGAAAGAGAAAGATCTCCCGTATATACAGTTGGTAATGTTACTAATGACCATCGATTTACTTTCAAATCTAAAGGAAAAGCTCCCATAGATTTAGCTTTATCAGATATATTTGGAAGCTCTCCAAAAACAATCATCACTGATACAGCTATAGACCATAATTATAATCAGATAAGCTATTCTCCTGAAAAGTTTGAGCAATACTTACATCAAGTTTTACAATTAGAAGCTGTCGCCTGTAAAGATTGGTTAACCAACAAAGCAGATCGTTGCGTAGGGGGTCGAGTTGCCAAACAGCAATGTGTAGGGGAATTACAGCTTCCATTAAATAATGTGGGAGTTATGGCTCTTGATTTTAAAGGAAAAGAAGGTATTGCAACTTCTATAGGTCATTCTCCTGTTTCCGGATTAATCGACGCTAAAGCAGGAAGTCAGAATTCGGTAGCAGAAGCTTTGACGAATATTATTTGGGCACCTTTAAAAGACGGACTACAATCTGTATCATTATCTGCAAACTGGATGTGGCCTTGCAAAAATGAAGGTGAGGATGCTCGTTTATACAGAGCAGTTAAAACCGTTTCTGAGTTTGCAATTGATTTAGGCATCAATATTCCTACCGGGAAAGATTCTTTATCAATGAAGCAAAAATATCCGAATGATGAAGTAATCTCTCCGGGAACAGTTGTTATTTCAGCAGCAGCGAATTGTAATGATATTACTAAAGTTGTAGAACCCGTTTTTAAACAAAATAAAGGAGCTGTTTATTATATCAATTTATCGCAAGATTCTTTTAAGTTGGGAGGAAGTTCTTTTAGTCAGATTATCAATAAAATAGGAGACAACGTCCCTTATGTTAAAAATGCCGGTTTCGTTAAAACTGTATTTAATACGATTCAACAATTAATACGAGATGATAAAATTGTCGCTGGTCATGATGTAGCTTCCGGAGGTTTAGTTACCACATTATTAGAACTTTGCTTTGCAAATAAAAATACCGGAGCAACTATTGATCTTTCAGTTTTGCATGAAAAAGACACTATAAAAGTTTTATTTTCAGAAAATGCAGGTATTGTCATTCAATCTTCAGATAATTCGATAGAAAATATACTAACTGATAACTCAGTTGAATTCTTTAAGATTGGTTCGGTTATTAAATCAAATCAGTTACGTATTAAAAATAATGAGGATTCGCATTCATTATCTATTAATGAATTAAGAGATGTCTGGTATAAAACTTCCTATCTATTAGATCAAAAGCAAACAGCAAATAATTTAGCCAAAAATCGATATAAAAATTATAAAAACCAACCCTTATACTATAATTTCCCTGCTCATTTTACAGGAAAACTTCCTGACATTCTTCCTTCAGGTGTTGGAAAGCCAAAAGCAGCTATTATTAGAGAGAAAGGGTCTAACTCTGAACGAGAAATGGCAAATGCCCTATATTTAGCTGGTTTTGATGTAAAAGATGTACATATGACGGATCTTATTTCTGGAAGAGAAACCTTGGAAAGTATTCAATTTATTGGAGCTGTCGGAGGTTTTTCTAACTCAGATGTATTAGGCTCTGCTAAAGGTTGGGCCGGAGCATTCTTGTATAATAAAAATGCAAATCAGGCACTTAAGCGGTTTTTTGAAAGAAAGGATACGCTTTCTGCGGGAATTTGTAACGGTTGTCAATTATGGATGGAGTTAGAATTAGTGAATCCAAAACATGATATTCATGGTAAAATGATTCATAACGATTCTAAAAAACATGAAAGCTCTTTTACATCTGTAACTATTCAGGAAAATAACTCTGTTATGTTATCTTCTTTAGCGGGCAGCACTTTAGGGGTATGGATTTCTCATAGTGAAGGAAAATTTAAGTTGCCAGAAGCTGAAAAAGAATATAATATTGTTGCTAAATACAGATATGAAGCATATCCCCACAATCCGAATGGATCTGATTATAATACTGCAATGTTATGCGATGATACCGGACGTCACTTAGTTACGATGCCTCATATTGAGCGATCTACTTTCCAATGGAACTGGTCTTATTATCCGGAAGGTAGAGACGATGAAGTTTCTCCTTGGCTGGAAGCCTTTGTAAATGCACGTAAATGGATTGAATATCAATCGATAAAGTAAATTTATTTCTGTTAACAACCGTTTAATTAAACTCAACTTAATGAGATAGAATTATTTGTATTTTTTGAGTATTTTTAAACAATAAACCTTTGAGGAAATGAAACTTGTTGAGGAAATAAAATTACCAATTGCCAGAGAAATGGAACTTTTTGAATCTAAGTTTAAAGATTCAATGCTCTCAAAGATTCCACTATTGAATAGAATTACCTATTATATAATTAGAAGAAAAGGAAAACAAATGCGACCTATGTTTGTTTTTTTAATCGCCAAAATGATTTCTGACGGAGGATTTGATGAAAGAACTTATCGGGGTGCTTCTATAGTCGAGTTAATTCACACCGCCACACTGGTGCATGATGATGTTGTAGATGATAGTAATCGAAGGAGAGGTTTTTTTTCAGTTAATGCATTATGGAAAAATAAAATAGCTGTTTTAATTGGAGATTTTCTTTTGTCTAAAGGATTGCTGTTATCTATTGATAATGAAGATTTTGATTTGTTAAAATTCATTTCAATTGCTGTTAGAGAAATGAGTGAAGGAGAACTTTTACAGATTGAAAAAGCCAGGCGATTAGATATAACTGAAGATGTATATTTTGAAATAATTCGCAAAAAAACAGCTACACTCATAGCCGCCTGTTGTGCAATAGGAGCTGCTTCTGTCGGGGGTAATAATGAAATTATTCAAAGAATGAGAAAATTTGGAGAATATATAGGAATTGCTTTTCAAATCAAAGATGATTTGTTTGATTATACCGAAGATAAAATAGGGAAACCTACCGGAATTGATATTAAAGAACAAAAAATGACATTGCCTCTAATTTACACATTAAATAATTGTTCATCTAAAGAGAAAAAATGGCTAATCAATTCTGTAAAAAAACATAACAAAAATAAAAAAAGAATAAAAGACATCATTCAATTTGTAAAAGCAAGGAGAGGTATTGAGTACACAACTCATAAAATGCATGATTATAAAAATAAAGCATTAAAAATTTTAGATAATTATCCTGACTCTGATTACAAAGAATCTCTTTTAAAGATGATTAACTTCGTCGTTGAAAGAAAAATTTAACACTTAAATAAATTAAATTTATTTTCACTTACCGATTAAAAAACAATTCTTTTTTTTGTTATCAGAACATTACTATTTAGATTTTTCTTATCTTTGTGATGAAAATGAAAAACCTGTTTTTAAAAATATCATCAAGCATACTAGCAGTGTTAGTAGTGCTTTCTACGCTTTCACTTACTGTAGAAAAACATTACTGTGGTAATTTCTTAGTGAGCGTATCTTATTTTGGAAATACCCGGAATTGTGACGGAAAAACAGGAGAAGAAAATTGTAATACTTCTCAGATTATAAAGAAAAAGAAATGCTGTAACGATGAAACTGAAAACATTGAAGGTCAGGATGATTTAAAAAATTCAATTCAGATTATAAAGAAAAAGAAATGCTGTAACGATGAAACTGAAAACATTGAAGGTCAGGATGATTTAAAAAATTCAATTGAAAGATTTGATGTAGAAAAACAACAACTTCCAACACTTTTTCTTATCCCCTATTATTACAGCTTCTTTTCGAATGCTCAAAAACAAGCAAACCCACATCAATATTATTTATCTCCTAATCTCACTCCGGATTTACAAATACTTTTCGAAGTTTTTATTATATGATTTATATGTTATTTTCAGGAAAATTGGTTAATTGAAAAAGTAATCTATAAACCATAAAATAAATAAACATGAAACTTAAATTGTTTTTTTTTGCAGTTATGTTTTTAGTAACTGCTCAGATAATAGCACAGCAAACACTCAAAGGCAGGGTTATGGACAAAAATAATCCAAAGGATAACCCTGGAGTATTTGGAGTCAATATTTATTGGTTGAATACCAATGCAGGAGCCACAACTGATGAGAAAGGGTGGTTTGAGATTCCATATAAGACATCCTATAAAAAATTAGTGATTAGTTTTATTGGATACAAAACGGATACACTAACAGTAAATAACACAAAAACAATCTATCATTTTATAACTGAAGAAAATATCTTAAACGAAGTATCTATATCGACTAAAAGACAGGCTACTTCAAAGTCATTTTTACAAACACAAAATATTTTCACAGTAAACAGTGAAGAACTATTAAAAGCGGCATGCTGTAATCTTGCTGAAAGTTTTGAAACAAACCCTTCTATCGATGTCAGTTTTTCTGATGCCTTAACAGGAACCCGACAAATTCAAATGCTGGGGTTAAATAGCCCTTATTTACTAATCGCTCAGGAAAATATTCCTATGGTAAGAGGAGCATCACAAGTATACGGATTGACATTTACTCCCGGAACCTGGGTTGAAAGTATTCAAATTACAAAAGGGGCAGGAAGTGTAGTTAATGGATTTGAAAGTATATCAGGACAAATAAATGCAGAATTAATAAAACCATTTTCGGGTAAAAAAATCTTTGTAAACGGGTATGGAAATTTGAATGGACGTTTGGAGCTGAATACACATTTCAATCAAAAAATAAATGATAAATGGCAAACAGGTTTATACTTGCACGGGAATTTGAGATCAGAAAAATTCGATAATAATAATGATAATTTTTTAGATACCCCTTTGGCAGAACAAATTAATATAATGAATCGCTGGCAATATTTAAACAATCATTCAGGATGGGTAAGTTTTTTAAATCTTAGGTTTTTAAATGATCGAAAACAAACAGGAGAGATAGATTTTAATCCGGGTGCAGATAAAAAAACGACGAACGCTTGGGGAAGTGAAATTAAAACAATTCGATTTGATTTTTCCGGAAAATTAGGATATGTATTTCCAGAATTACCCTTTCAAAGTTTGGGATTACAATTAGCGTATAGTAATCACAATCAGGAATCATATTTCGGATTAAGAGATTATAATATCAAACATCAAAGTATGTATTCAAATTTTATTTTTAATTCTATTATTGGAGATACACGTCATAAGTTTAAAACAGGAGTGAGTTTTACCCATGATAGTTACGATGAGTTAGTAGAAACAACAGATTACAGTAGAAATGAAAATTCTGTTGGAGCATTTTTTGAATATACATATGATAACACTGCGGATTTTAGTGTAACTGGCGGATTACGTTTAGATTACCATAATTTATTAGGAACTTTTGTTACCCCGCGTTTACATGTACGCTATGTTCCGTGGGAAAAAGGAGTGTTAAGAACTTCTGTCGGCAGAGGAAAAAGAAGTGCTAATATTTTTGCAGAAAATCAACAATTATTTGCCTCTTCCAGGCAGATAAATGTAAGTAATTCAGAAGATAGAATTTATGGTTTAAGTCCTGAAATCGCCTGGAATTATGGGGTTTCTTTTTTGCAAGGATTCAGATTGTTCGATAAAAAAGGAGATCTTACTATCGACTTTTATCAAACCAATTTTGAAAATCAAGTGGTAATCGATTGGGAAAATCCACAGCAAATTTTATTCTATGACCTAAACGGGGAAAGTATTGCTAATAGTTTTCAAATTGAATTGAATTATCAACCACTGGCTCAATTTACTATAAGAACAGCATATAAATTTTTTAATGTTTCTATCGATTTTAATTCTGGAAATTTCTCAAAACCATTACAACCCAGACATCGTTTTTTTACAAATGTATCTTATGAAACTCATAAAAACGAGAAAGAAAGTCAGTGGAAATTTGATATGACATATAACTTCACGGGTAAGCAACGACTACCTGATACAACCACAAATTTGGTACAATATCAATTACCCTCATATACAGAAGGGTTTAGTTTACTGAATATGCAAATAACTAAAGTGTTTTCTAAAAGGGTTGAAATATATGCCGGAGGGGAAAATATAACTAATGTTCAACAAAAAAAACCTATTTTAGGGAATGAAAATCCTTTTGAATCAAATTTTGACGGCACTATAGTATATGCACCAATATTCGGAAGTACTTATTATGCAGGTTTTAGATTTAAAATTAATTGAAATATTATATTATGAAAAAAATAACAACAATTATTTGCTTACTTTTCTTAGCAGGAATAATACAGGCACAAAAAAAGAAACGTAACACAAAGTTAATTTTTGAAGTAGATGGTGTTTGTATGATGTGTAAAAAGCGTATTGAAAAAGCAGCTTTAAATACGAAAGGGGTAAAATTTGCTAACTGGAATCTAAATACACATCAGTTAATGGTAATTATTGATGAACGAAAGACAAATAAAAAAATAGTGTGCGAAAATATCGCCAGAGTTGGTCATGATACTAAAGAAGTGAAAGCAGCACAGGAAGTATATGATAATTTACATGGATGTTGTAAATACAGAGATGAAGAAATTCGGGAAAATTATAAAAAGGATAGCAAATAAAATTATTCCATTAATTATCAAACTACCCGTCATTTTTGAGTATAATTTTAATAGCCATAATAATTAATTGTTGATTTCAAATATATTGACAAATATTTTCTACAGAATTTAAGTATATGAATTATCAATTTAAAAAAGGGACTTAACATAAAAAATATGTTATCATAACTCAAGAATAATTTACTAATAACATTATCTTAACAAAGTAGTCTCATCTTTGTCATCTAAATTATATTGTAGAACATAAAAATGAAGATTATTTTCTTATCTGTTTTATTTTTATTTAGTACATTTCAATTAGCATTTGCACAAAGCAAAGGTATTATAACCGGTACTGTTACTGATAAGGAGATAGATAACGCACCTTTACCTTTTGCCAATGTATTTATAAAAGGAACATCAATAGGATCCGCCACAGATTTAGATGGGAAATATACGATTTCCGCTCCTGTGGGAAATCATGTTTTAGTATTTAGTTTTGTAGGATATAAAACTATTGAAAAATCAGTAATTATAACTGATAATCAAAATATTACGATTAATCAGTTGATGGAAGCAGGCGAAAGTAAGCAGTTAGACGAAATAGAAATTAATGCAGCAGTTAATAAAGAAAAAGAAAGTATATTACTTTTAGAGCAAAAAAAAGCTAATGTAATTAAAGAGAGTATTGGAGCACAAGAACTGACAAAAAAAGGAATAAGTGACGCTGCTACTGCAGTTGCCAAAATATCAGGAGTCTCTAAACAGGAAGGATCCGGTAATATATATGTCCGTGGTTTAGGAGATCGATATATAAATACTACATTAAATGGATTATCATTACCTTCAAATAATATTAGCAAGAAAAATATTGACTTAAATTTATTTCCTTCAGATGTTATTCAAAATGTATCTGTAAGCAAGACTTATGATGCTAATTTTTATGGAGATTTTGCTGCGGGTACTATAAATATTACATCAAAAGAATATAAAGGAAAAGAATTTATAGAAATAGTAGCAGGGAGTACTGCAAATTCAAGATCAATTGGTAAAGGAAATTTCAGAAAAACAGAAGGATCCGGAGTTTTTGGCTTTTACAACAGATACGATAGTGATCCTTTTGCGGTAATACTTTCTCACGGTTTTGAAACCAACGGTATATATACTCCTGTAAATGTTTTTTTTGCCCTCAATGCCGGGAAGTCTTTTGAGTTTGAAAATGAATCTCGTTTAAGTTTATTTGGTACTGCTTCTTTTAATAACAATTATGAATTCAGAGAGGGACCAATAGTAGACTATACAAATACTTTTAATAAAATTTATCCCAACTCAGAAGAGTACGAATATGCCACACGAACAACGGTAATGCTAAGTACTTTATACAAGATTAACAACAATCATCAGTTAAAATATACTTCTTTGTTTTTAAATAATTCATCCGATCAAGTTGGTTTTTATGGTGTCAAAGGCTTAGGTGTCAATCGTGATGCAAGAAATGAAAGTTTCTTTTCCGGGGGCAGTTCTTTCCAACAGAATATTCAATTCAATCAAGATTTAATTTTTGTAAATCAATTAACAGGTAATCATAAGTTTACAGACAACCAATTTGATGATAAATTTAAGTTAAATTGGGGAATTGGGTATAATAATGTCTTAGCTTATGAGCCTGACAGAAAAAGGATAAATTTAGAAAATTATGCCTTCGCATTAGATGATGACTCTGCTACAAATCCCGTATTTTTAACAAATAATTCCTTTGACAATCAACGTTATTTTCAAGAAATCATTGATGAAGAATTAAATAGCAGGGTTAATTTAACTTATAAACTTGATGAGGTATTATCATTAAACTTTGGATATAATGGCAGAATAAAATTGAGAACCTTTGAAAACCAACGTTACGGATATAATTTTAATGATGCTTCAGGAAACATCCCTGTAACAAATGTTAATAATTTAGATAATATATTCAATTTGAACAATACTCAATTCTTCAGAAATGACACCACTGATAAACTTTTTACTATCGAATCATTTAGAAAATTACCTGATTTTGAGGATAGTAACATAATCACATTGCCCGGATTGTCAGAAAATACTTATAAAGGTGAGCTGTTAATACATGCAGGTTATGTTTCCGGAATTATTAACGCAGGCAGAAAATGGACTATCGTTCCCGGAATCAGATTAGAAAATATTGACCAAAATATTTCTTATGATGTAATTAATTTAGGTTCTAATGGAATGGGATTTCAAAGAGCTGCCAAAACTTTTCTCTTACCTGGTTTAAATGTAAAATATGCTTTAAATGAAAATCAAAATTTACGCTTTACATTTAGCAGGACTGTTTCAATTCCTGAATTTAAAGAGGTCGCTCCGTTTGTTTATGAAGGCATAAGTCAAAGAATTGGTGGTAATCCGGATTTATTAAAAAATCCTTCTTTCTCAAATGTATTTAATTTAGATTTAAAATACGAATGGTTTATTACCAGAAATGAATTAATATCATTCGGATTATTTGGAAAAGAAATTAACAATCCTGTAAACTTAGTAGTTTCTAATGATGCAACCGGAACTCAACGCTACTTTAGAACAGGTAAAAAAACTTCTGTATTGGGTGTAGAACTTGAAACCAGAAAAAATTTAATTACTAATTCAGATGACGAAACACAACTTTCTTTAGGATTTAATTTTACCTATATGGATACTAGTCAGGATTTAATATCTAACTCAGGATTGTTCTCAGTAAGCTTTGACAGTAACAGGGATAAATTACAAGGAGCTTCAGATATATTAATAAATACAAGTCTTACCTATAGTCCAACTCAATTTAAAACCTATAAACCGATTGCCAGTTTGGTGTTTTCTTACTTCTCCGACAGAATAGGTGCTTTAGGATCAGGTCAGTTAGGAAACATTGTAGAGCAATCTGTCCCTGTACTGGATTTTATCTGGAAAAATAAATTAGGAGAGCATTGGGAAGCAAACCTAAGTGTTAAAAACATATCCGATTCACCTATTAAAAGAATAAGAGAAAGAGCTTCTCCGAACCAAGTTACCTTATCAGATTATCAAAGAGGTATTAATACAGGTATAACTCTTAAATACAAATTTTAAATTAAGAATATAAAACTATATATAATAAATATTAAATTCAGAAAAAATGAGAAATACATTTTTATTAGGTTTCGTTATTGTAACCAAAATCCTGACTTCTTGCGGAGATGACAATACTGCGGATATTATTATTACTGGTAATTGCACCGCTAACAATGCTATTAACAGTGATCATTCCGGAGAGAATGAAACAATTCTCTTGAGTGGTAATTACACAGAAGATTTAATTTTAGATGAGAAAAATAAATATATCTTAGATGGCCCCGTAATTATGGAAACCGGAACTACAATAAAGATACCTGCGGGTATGACTATTAAAGCCAATAAAGGATCTGAAATTTACTTAGCAATTACTCAGGGAGCCCAGATTATAGCTGAAGGGACTTCTTCCAGTCCAATTGTATTTACTTCAAACGCTGCTACACCAAATGCCGGCGATTGGGGAGGTTTAATTTTATTAGGAAAAGCACCTGTTAATTCTGTAGATGGAACAAAAACTACAAGTGCAACCTCAGAAATTGCAAACTTACCCTACGGAGGAATCATTGAAAATGATGATTCAGGAACATTATCATACGTTAGAGTTGAATATTCAGGAGGTAAAGTAGATGGTCAATCAGAAAACAATGGAATTTCTTTCTACGGTATAGGAAATGGTACTTTAGTAAGCTACATACAAATCTTTAAAAGTTTAGATGATGGTTTCGAATTCTTCGGAGGTACCGTAAACGCTGATTTTATTTCAATAATTAATTCTGATGACGATTCTGTTGACTGGACTGAAGGTTACTCCGGAACATTAACAAACATTCATATTAGACAAAGCATTCGTGGTGATAAAGCTTTTGAATGTGACGGGTATAATACTGATATAGGAAACAACTCTAACCCTGCCTTCTTCTCAGCTCCTAAAATATCTAATGTTACAATCGAAGGATTAGGCTCTCTCCATGGGAAAGAAGCTATCAGACTAAGAGCCGGAACTCAAGGTGTTTTTGATAATATTATCATTATCGGATATGCTGAAGGGTTTGATTTAGACGGAGATGCAGATATCACGGGAACTGCTCTTGAAAATAATAATAACCCAACCGGAAGAGGAGTATTAAATCAAGAACTTATGGCAACCAATATTAAGTTTAAGGATGTTACAACTGAGGTAAAAAACGATACGGGATTTTCTTTTAAAGATACCGATTTTGTAACAATAAATACTACTGCAACGGGTACTGATTTTGATTTCTGGGGTATCGGCTGGGCCAGAAATAAATAACTGTAACCTTTAAAATAAACTTAATTCAAGTTATAAGCGAAACATCTTTATTCGTCACATTTTCATAAGTAAGCTAAAATCACAATAAATTATATAGAATGTTGCCGATACTTATTTCTTTTTAAACAAATAACCTTCGTAAAATTTATCTAACTTTTTTTAATAATTTCATCAGTAGGGGATTTTTCAACAGGTAGTGTAGATTTGTAAAAAGAATTTTCATTTTTCTTGAATCGATAATTGTTGAATGTAAAGTGATATTAGATTTAATTAGAGCCGGTGCAAAAAGTTTCAATGTTGAAGCTGCAACAACAACATATTTTGTTTCCTGACTTTCATAATTCGATCTTCTCCGGTCAAATCCTGAAAAGTCACTATTCCAGATTCAAATTTTTGAGCTCCTGATCCAAGTATAGAATTAATTACTGTATCATTTCGATTCTTTCTGATTCTTTTTCATTTATTGCTGACTGCATTAATTAAAGAGAAGTTCATTTTTAACTTTTTTATTTATTATTTTATTGTCCGGAGTAATTTCTCTTTTAAAGACTATTATTCAATCTTGGTTTATTTTCTTTTTTTATTAATTAGGTATATGTATATAACCCAAAATAGTCAATACATGGTGCCTTATCTATTGGTATTGCAGAACTCAGATATTTATTGGTTACACAATTTTAAAAAATAATTCTTTATCTCATTCTTTTTATTCATTTTTTAATTATTGTCAAGGTTTCAGTGATGGTTTTAAGGAAAAGTTAATTTTTACACCATCAACTGCTTGTAATTATACGAATATTTTCCCGGAAAAGAAAATTCGCTTTTGACGTTAACTGATGAAGGCTATAACTCTCTTAAATACCTTATAGCTATAAAATACATAACTTGAACTAACGAGTGAAACAGTCAACATGACTTCATAGTTTTAAGCTCACAATTCCGGCATCTATAGGGAATATCTGCCCTGAGACTGCAGATAATTTATCTGATAACAAATAAACAGCTAAACTTGCCACTTCTTCTGCTTTTAAATATCTTTTTAATGGATGCCTCATTTCCATATTTTCCCGTTGTTTCTCATTTCGTAATAACTTTTTCGCTAACGAAGTGTCTGTTACTGTTGGGGCTATACAGTTAAAGCGAACTTTTGTAGCAAATTCTCCTGCCAATGACTTTGTTAAACCTTCAACAGCAGATTTACTTGCGGAAACGCTCGCATGAAATGGCATTCCCAGTTTTGTGGCTACTGTACTGAACAGTACAACACTCCCATTGTTATTTTTTAATGGGTTAATGTATTTCTGAATAACTTTTACTGCACTTACTACGTTTATTTCGAAATCATTTCTAAAATCATCAAGATTAAGTCTGTTTATAGGTTTTAAGTTAATGCTTCCCGGACAGAAAACTAACCCATTAATATCATCGGTAATATCTGGTAATTCATCTTCCAAAACATCAACTGAGTAAAAGTTGATATTAGGATGATTCTCTGCTTTACTCCTACTAAAATTTATAATTTTATGTGTGTCTTTTAATAATTCAATTATTGCTTTTCCAATTCCTCTGCTCCCTCCTATAATTAAGATTGTCTTCATATTATTCTTATTTGTTTATATATTTTATTATTTAAAGTGCTTTTGTTATGTACATTAATGCTTTTTCTAAAAAAATAAGTACATCTCTAATTGCTATGGGTTGTGTTTTAGTGTTTAGCCATTTTGGAGTAATCATTATGGGTAGCTTTTATACGATATCTCTGATAATTTCAAAGGATGCACTTCCGTTTCCCACAATAATTCCAGATCTTAGTACTGTTAACGCAAACAATCTGATTTTAATTTTGTTCTATATGTAATCTTGATTGTAAGTGTTTTGATAATGACTTATCATTTACTATTCCACTTAGATAAATTACCTGTTTACAATTTGTTCTTTCAATTAGTTTTTTGAAGTTGTGAGTACATTTTCTTTCCAGTTCTTCAAAATTTCCTGAGGTAGCAGTCATTGAATGAATTAAATAATATGCGACACCTATATCCTTAGGAAAATGTTCTAAATTATCCTCTAAAAAATCTACTTTAATATATTCTATACTCTCTTTGTATTGAATTTCATTAGGGATTTTGTTTAAATCACGAACACAACAAACTGGCTGATGATTGCTCTCGTGTAATTTCAGTACCAATCTTTTGGCAATATGTTCCTGTGATTAAAATTTTCATTTTCTTATTGGAAGATTGAAAATATTGAATGACTGAAAAAAATTATTGATTTGTTATTTTAACTGAACCTTTAATTTTTTAGATTTTTTAATTTTTACCAAAGATTCTTTAGCGAAACTTATTGTTTGCCATTTCGAACTCAGAAATCCTTATTTTCATATTTTGCCATAAAGTATAACATACTTTTCTTTGCAACGATTCCTTGATGTGATTTATTGTATAAAATCCGGTATCTTTATATATTTTCATATATCTTTCTAATATTATAATAAAATCTAATAATGGAGGATTGTCTTCAAACGCATAACAGGGCTAAATACAGCTACTATTTTCTCTCTTTTTGGTAAATTGCACAATGAAATAGAATTAGATAAAGGCTTTTTTGAGATTGTTCCCAGCAAAAAAGATAGAGTTCATGTAAATCAGGAAATAAGAAGATATTTTACCATATTTGACTAGCTTTTATTTTCCGGATAAAAGATCCGAAGAAGGAAAATTACCATTTCCAAATCTACCGGATGTATTGTTAAATTAAATTCTCCGGTCAATTTTGTACAAAAAATTACCTTCATAGAAAACAAATCGATTATCAAGTGGTTTAAATAATTGATTGAATATATTTTGTTAAACTCTCTTCCTTTTATATAAAACATTCTGAATCTCTAGATGAATTTTTGAATTTTATAAGAACTATAATAATTCGCTTTTATTTTCCTTTATAGCAAAATCATCGTCGTTAATTATAAACAAATCTTTTATTGAAATTCCTTTTTCATAGTTCATTCCTTATTTTAAAATCTTTTTTACCGTAAATAGTTTAACTCTTTTCCCTGATAATTCAACAAATGGAATCATTTTTAATATTTTTTTCACCTAAAAGATCATACTTAAAATTGTATTTTCCACACAAATAATAATGAAATATCTTTTCCGATTCATCTGGTTTTTTATTTCCTGCTTTTACAAAGTTACGCTCTTTTAATTTTTCTTTTCCTCCGGATTCTTTCTTATAGCCCTGCATCAACTCAATAATCCAATCCCTATATTGAGACTTTCGCCTCTATAAGTCATGTTTTCAATGATATACATTATAGAAATATCTTGTTTTACATTGAATTCATTACTTAACCAAAATGAGTTTTTGAAAAATAAACTATTATGAGTAAATTAAATTTTCAGGAAAATTTCTTGTAGTACTCTTTTAGTGCTTATTTAAATTTAAGAAAAGGTTATTTACACTCTTATTACTAATTTTTTCCAGTATCGTAATTGTCTTTTATCATCGATTATAAAAATAAAAGAACAATATATTATTTTTTTTCTTATATTGAAGCGGTTAAAAGTTTTATAAATGAAAAAAAAGAAAATCGTAAATTTGATAGAAAAAAAACACCAGGAATTATTCAGCTGGTTAGCTGAACAAGAAGGGAATTATTGGGAAAAAAAAATAAAAGATAGATGGACTACAGGGCAACATATTCAACATTTAGTAAGTTCAATAAAAGCAGTAAACCACATTCTAAGCTTCCCTTTTTTTATTTTAAAAATGCAATTTGGAATTGCAAATCGTGAAGTCCGGTCTTATGAAGAAGTAGTAAAAAAATATCAGGAAAAACTCGAAATATACAAAGATCAGACAAAAATATACAATCAAAAAGTAGTAACTCCTTCTAAAAAGAAGCTAAGACAATTACTTACAACTTTAGAAATTCAAAATAAAAAACTACAATATAAAACTCAAAAAATCAAAGATTATCAACTCGATAATCTAGTACTTCCCCACCCTTTAATGGGTAAAATGATTTTACGGGAAATTATTATGTGGACAGCATATCATACTGAACATCATACAAAAGATTTAATTAAAAACTACTCTTGAAATACTTATATTTGTACTTCTAAAAAATGTAGCACATATCAATGTTTAATAATTTAAGTGAAAAATTAGATAAAGCGTTGCATACGCTTAAAGGTTATGGAAAGATTAATGAAGTTAATGTAGCCGAAACCCTGAAAGAAGTTCGAAGAGCATTACTTGATGCTGACGTTAACTTTAAAATTGCAAAGCAATTTACGAATACGGTTAAAGAAAAAGCTATCGGACAAAACGTCCTGACAACCTTAAAACCAAGTCAGTTAATGGTTAAAATCATTAAAGATGAATTAACCGAATTAATGGGGTGTAATACCGTGGGAATCAACTCAAACGGCTCTCCCGCTGTTATTTTAATGTCTGGTCTACAAGGTTCCGGTAAAACTACCTTTTCCGGTAAACTTGCAAATTATTTAAAAAAGAAAAAGGCAAAGCATGTTTTATTAGCTGGATGTGACGTATATCGCCCGGCAGCCATTAATCAGCTACGCATAGTTGGAACACAAATTGGTGTTGAAGTATATGCAGAGGAAGGAAATCAAAATCCTGTTGAAATTTCTTTAAATGCAATTAAACACGCAAAGGCGAATAGTAAAAATGTAGTAATTATTGATACCGCCGGTCGTTTAGCTGTAGATAAAGAAATGATGACTGAAATTTCCAACATTCATAGAGCAGTAACCCCTCAGGAAACTCTTTTTGTAGTAGATTCTATGACCGGTCAGGATGCTGTAAATACAGCTAAAGCTTTTAATGATTTATTAAATTTTGATGGAGTTGTATTAACCAAATTAGATGGTGATACACGAGGTGGAGCTGCATTATCTATTAAAACGGTAGTAGATAAACCAATTAAATTTATTGGTACTGGAGAAAAAATGGATGCTATTGATGTATTCTATCCAGAACGTATGGCAGATCGTATTTTGGGGATGGGAGATGTTGTTTCTTTAGTAGAACGTGTTCAAGAACAATACGATGAAGAAGAAGCTAGAAAACTGCAAAAGAAGATTGCTAAAAATCAATTCGGATTTGATGACTTTTTAAGTCAAATTAATCAAATCAAAAAGATGGGTAGCATGAAAGATCTTGTAGGAATGATTCCTGGTGCAGGAAAAGCCCTAAGAGATGTAGATATAGATGATGATGCTTTCAAAGGAATAGAAGCTATAATTCATTCTATGACTCCAAAAGAAAGAAGTACACCAACAGTTATCAACGCAAGTCGTAAAAAAAGAATCGCAAAAGGATCTGGTACTTCTGTACAAGAAGTAAATCAGTTAATGAAGCAATTTGATCAGATGAGTAAGATGATGCAAGGTGGCGGTGGAAAACGCATGATGCAGATGATGAAGGGAATGCGTTAAAAATATAGATGAAGATTCTAAATACATTATCTCAAAAACTTCTATCAAAAAAACAAAATGCATTGCTTTTTTCAAGTAGCATTGGCGTTTTAATATTTCTTTGCTCTAAAGATTTTGGAATGCTTCAGGATAATGTACTTTTTTGCTCAAAAATGGGTAAAGAATTATATGAGAATAGTCTTTTTAATTGGACTATGCCTGACACTTTTAACCCAGACCATCCTGCTTTTATTGGTTTCCTTTTAGCTTTATCATGGAAAATATTTGGTAAGAGTTTATTTATTTCACATTTAGTAATGTTACCTTTTATAATTGGAGTTTTTTATCAACTTATTCTGGTATTAAAATTTTATTTCGATAAATTATCTCACCAATTATTAGCCTTTCTTTTTATAATAATTGACCCTACATTTAGTGTACAATTTGTTTTAGTCAACCCTGAAATAATTATAATTTTTTTCTTTCTATTAGCTTTTAATAGCCTGATTAAATCAAATAACAAGTTATTATTTACAGGATTCTTCTTCTTAAGTATCACAACATTTAGAGGAATGATTTTGTTTGCAGGTTTTTTTATTTACGATATTTTATATCAATTAATTGTATCTAAAAAAAATATAAACAATAGCTTACTTAATAAAAAAACAATTATTTATGCATTAGCCTCTAGCTCTGGTGCTATTTTTGTTGTTTGGCGTTTACTTACTAAAGGTTGGTTGCAAACACATCCTAATTCGCCATGGAAAAGTTTATGGAGGTTTGCAGATTTTAAAACCTTTATAAGAAATATAGCACTACTAATTCATAAATATGTAGATTTTGGTAGGGTTTTCTTTCTAAGTTTTTTATTGATTACTATATTTACTTATGGGAAAAAAAATTGGAAGAATCAGAAAAACATGAATGTTATTTTAGTGGCAATTAGTTCTGTTATATTTGTAATTATAGCGTCAATATTTTCTACTAATTTTTTCGGACATAGATATTTTATCGTTTCTGCTATTTTCTTATCTATTTTAACCTTATCAATACTTTTTAATCATATTAATAATAAAAAAGTAATATTCTCAATATTATTTATAGGTCTTCTTACTGGTAATTTATGGATTTACCCAAGAGAAATAGCTCAAAGACGGGGTGCTACATTAGCTCATACTCCATACCATTCTCTAAGAAAAGAAGCAATTAAATATTTAGATACACAAAAAATTGAAATAAAAAATATTGCAAGGTTTTTTTCGAATTATACAACAATAGGTGATATAGATTTAAATGGTGATTTTAAGATGTTTTAAGATGTTTTAAGAAATTTAACGGAGAAAGTAAATATGCTTTTTATTTCAGTATATAACATATCTGATGATGAATTAAAAAAGTTAGATGAAAATTATGTTATTTTAAAAGAATTCAATAAACTAAACATATCAATTAAAATATATACCTTAAAGGAATAATGATACTATTAGACGGTAAAAAAACTTCTGCTGACATTAAAGAAGAAATAGCACTTCAAGTCACAGAATTAGTTAAAGATGATAAAAAAAAGCCACATTTAGCTGCAGTTATTGTAGGTAGTGATGGTGCTAGTTTAACATATGTAAATGCAAAAGTAAAAGCTTGCGAACGTGTAGGGCTTGAATCTACTTTAATAAGATTACCAGAAGATACTACCGAAGAAGCATTATTAAACGAAATAGAAATTTTAAATGTTGATAATGATATTGACGGATTTATCGTTCAATTACCTTTACCCAAACATATCAATGAGCAAAAAGTACTAATGGCTATTGATCCTTCAAAAGATGTAGATGGTTTTCATCCTGAAAATGTAGGGAAGATGGCGTTAAACTTACCTGCTTTTATTTCTGCTACTCCTTTTGGAATTCTGGAGCTGCTGGATCGCTATCATATTGAAGTTTCAGGAAAAAACGTTGTCATAATTGGTCGCAGTAATATAGTAGGAACCCCGATGAGTATTTTATTATCTCAAAAAAGAAAAATTGGGAATGCAACCGTAACTCTTACCCACAGCAAAACTCAAAACTTAAAGAAAGTTACCAAACAGGCAGATATTATTATTGCTGCTATTGGTGTTCCCGAGTTTTTAAAAGCCGATATGGTAAAAAAAGATGCTGTAATTATAGACGTAGGTATTACTCGTGTTGCAGATGCTTCTAAAAAAAGTGGATTCAAATTGGTAGGTGACGTTGCTTTTGAGGAAGTGGCAGAAAAATCATCTTACATTACCCCGGTACCCGGAGGTGTTGGTCCTATGACTATTGCTATGCTCTTAAAAAATACCATGATTGCTAACAGGCATAAAAATAATTAAATTTAAAGTTAAAAACAGTAAGAAAGTTGTTTCTGTAAAAATGAACATACCTTATGATAAATTAGGTTTTTTAGAAAAAATAAAACTATTTCACTGATGCCATATTTTGAATTGTAGTCATTTTTTTTGTTTCTGATATACAAAGTTATAAATATTTAAACGGATAAGATAGAGAAATCTATAATTGTTCCCGGATTTAATTCGATAGCTTCGTTGTTCTTTCTAAATAAGCGAATCGTCAATTTTCTTTTCAATTCAATAGTAATATTATTGATTACCAACTAGTTTACTTCATAACCTTACGGAATTATATTATATACATGGAATTCTCTGACACGGGGTTCTTTGGTTTCTCTCACTATGTTTAGAATCAGAATCTAAATAATGTTCATTGATACTAAAAGGAATCAATTTCATAGTATTGAAAATTAGCAGATATACAATAGGCATATCATTTGTATTCATCATAGAAACTCCACAAATATTATTTCCGGCACGTTCTCACATAAGGAGTTTCTAATTGATTTACCAACTCAAATGTATTTACTCCGTCTGTAAACATTCCTTCAGCTTGTTTAATAGCTTCTGTTGGAGCTTTAAATTCGTGAATTCCTGTCAATTCTTTAATCTATGGTACTAAAAGCTCCTTTTGTTTTTGCATACTCATCATAAGAAATTCCACCAGATCTGCATACGAAATAAATATAATTGAATTAATCTCTTCAAAAAAGCAGATAATTATGGTAATATGTAAGCTAAATAATTACTTCCATAAAATGTAAAAGTACTTAATAAAGTATTTATTTTCAATTTGTTAACATTAAATTTGTGTAAGATTATTAAAAAGATTATTTTTGCTGTAATTTTATCTTAAAAATTAAATCATGAAAAAATTACTTTTATTATTCGTTTCGGTTTATTTATGTACTTCTTGCTCAAATAACGATGAAATAAATCTTCCTGATATTAGTGAAAGTGAAATAACAGGGCAATGGGAGTTAATTGATCTTACTTCTAGTGCAAAATCTTCAGGTTTAATAAGAGGTCAATCAGTAGATTTAGAACTCTCCTCTTATGGGAAAAATTATGATTTTACTTATGATTTTACCAATAATCCAAATAGAGTAACTGCTACAGGTAGCTATACACTTTTATCTACAATTAAAATATTAGGACAAGAGGAAACTAATGAAACAACAGTTACTCCGATAGACTTAGGTTCCGAAGGAGAATGGAGTCTTACTAATAATAGTCTAACGATTGTATGGGATAATAGTTCCCCTGAAGTTATAGTTCTTACCGATGAAGTCCAAATAATTGAATTCGATGGTACTACAATGAAATTAAAGGTGAATCTCGATGAGGATAGTGCTGATAAAGAAATACAAGGAGTTAAAATAAAAGTAAAAGTAAATTTTACTACTAACTTCACTTTGAAAAGAAAATAGCCACATCATTAAAAGTTGATTTTATAAAAGAGCTTCTTTTTTAACAAGTATTTAGATTCCTTAATTAACCCTTTTTAAGAAGTGGACTTTATTTATTTATGTATTAACAAATTCTATGCAAAAACTATTACTCTATATTTTTATTTTTTTACTCTCTATATGTCAATTCACAAAATAAAAGAATTGAGATTTCCGGAAATATGTCTAATGAAACAGGAAAAGTAATTAATGTACACACACATCATTAACACAATTTCTAAACAAGGATATTTTTCTGATAAACAAGGAAATTTTATTATTCCCTGTGCAAACAGGATATGAATTAGAGATTACTTCTATCCAGCATCATACAGAAAAACCCACTGTTGCTAACATTACTACTATAAAGCAAAAAACTAGCTATACAATTGCGTTTAAAGAGTATCTTTCAGAAGAAGTAAAAGTTAAAAAAACGCAATTATCCGGTGCGTTAACAGCCGATGTAAAAGAAGTAAAAAAGAGTAAACATATTGGAGTAATGGAAAATTTAGGTTTTAATCCTTATCCTAAAAAATGTCAAAAATAGACTGTGAAATTTACGGATCTGCTGCTGAAACTGGAACTTTAATCTCATTAATTAATACAATTTCCGGGCGAACTAAGCTTTTAGAGGAACAAAAAAATTATTAGAAAATGAAAAGAAAATTGCAGTATACAAAAAGCTTGTATAACGATTATATTATAAATCAATTTTCAATTGATTTGTCTAATGTTGATCAATTCATTTATTTTCTCACCTCAATAAAAAATTTGAAGAAATGTATAAAAAAAGAGAACTTACAATAATTCCATTTAAAAAAACAAGCAAAACTATTTAAAAAAGGAAACAAATGATTAACATATCTCCTGCTTTTTTTCTACACAATTTTAGTCAAGAAGTTAATCTAACCGGAATTGTAAAAGATAATATTGCAATGCTCATACTGTAAATAAAACTACAAAAGCAGTCACTTTTTATGATGATAATGGTTCTTTTTCTATAAGCTCAAATTAAACGACAGGTTAGAAATTTCTTCAATTTACCATTATATAAAAATTCTTCAAATCATTACTGTCAAGAGTTCGGAGACCATTTTTTCTTTAAAAAGCTCAAGGTTTATAAAGAAAATTATCGTCATTTTTTAGACTATTGTGAGGATTTTTCTATTAAAAAACTAGAAGAAAATAAAAGCCCGAAGCTGTTGGCATGTTATCAAGGGAACACATAAATTATTTAAAACTCGTAAAAAAGAGTAACTTGGCTTGATATTTTAGTTAAACAATTAACATGAAAAAACTTTTTTTATTACTATTCACAGGTACGCTTTTTTCGTTTACTACACATAAATATTATATCGCTTTAACAGAAATTGAATTCAATGAAAATAATCAATCCGTTGAAATCATTATGAATGTTTTTATGGACGATATTGAATTCGCTATCAATAAAGAATACAATACAGATTTACAATTAACAACGGAAAAAGAGCCTGAAAATGTTAACACATATTTTGAAAAGTATCTAAACAAACATTTTAAGATTTATCTTAATAATATTGATTATAGCTATACTTTTATTGGAAAAGAATACGATGGGAATATTGTTTACTTCTATCTGGAGATAGAAAAAATAAATAAAGTAGAGAATTTAACAATTCAAAACACAGTTTTAATAAATCATTTTCATAATCAAAAAAACCTAATTAAAGCTAAAATTAATGGTGAAAGAAAAAGTTTATTTCTGACGAAAAAAAATGATAAAGGTTTGTTAAATTTTTAATAAGATTTTCAATAAATTAGTAATTTTAGCAATCGAATATTAAACCCTAATTATTTAATAATGAAAAAAAATATTTTACTCGTTCTTTCTATACTTTTTACAGCGACTTCAATAATAGCTCAAAATGCAACGGGAAAAACTCAAAAAGGACATACAAATCAAAATAAATTCAGGCAACTCAAAGATCAATTTGCAACGCCAAACAGTCAGCATACAGCTTCCGGAGCTCCGGGAATAAACTATACACAACAAAAAGTTGATTACAAAATAGATATCATTTTAGATGATGAAAAAAGAAGAATTACAGGTAGTGAAACGATTACCTATCACAATAATTCGGTAGATGAATTGGCATATTTATGGATACAATTAGATCAAAACATGCGTGCTCCGGATTCTAAAACTCCAGATATTCAAACCAACAGAATTCCTGAAAAAATTAATACGCAACAATTTAATCGTTTCTTTCCGGAAAAACCTTTTGATGGCGGGTTTAAAATTACAAGCGTAATCAATGCTGATGGAAGTAAATTGTCTCATACAATCAATAAAACTATGATGCGTATCAATTTACCAAAGCCTTTAGCTTCCGGAACTGCATTTACTTTTAATATCAAATGGTGGTATAATATCAACAATCACAGAACTCAGGGAGGAAGATCCGGTTATGAGCATTTTACTGAAAATGGAAACAATAACTATGTAATTGCTCAGTTTTACCCTAGATTATGTGTGTATGATAATGTAGAAGGATGGCAAAACGATCAGTTTTGGGGAAGAAGTGAATTTGCCTTAGAGTTTGGAGACTTTGAAGTAAATATTACCACTCCCGATGATCATATTTTAGGAGCTACGGGAGTTTTAACAAATGCAAAAGAAGTGTTAACTAAAAAGCAGCAAAAACGATTTGCTTTAGCACAAAAAACATTTGACAAACCTATTTTAATTGTAACACAAAAAGAGGCGGAAAAAACAGAAAAGATAAAATCTAAAAAAACAAAAACATGGAAGTTTTCTGCCAAAAATATAAGAGATTATGCCTTTGCAACATCAAGAAAATTTATTTGGGATGCCATGGCTGTCGATATTAATGGTAAAACAGTAATGGCACAGTCTTTGTATTCTAAAGAAGCCAATCCATTATACGGCGAACACTCAACCCGGGCCGTTGCACAAACACTTAAAACCTATTCTAAATTTACTTTCGATTACCCATACCATAAAGCAATTTCTGTTGATGGACAAATGGGAATGGAATATCCTCAGATTTGTTTTAATCCGGGAAGACCAAATCCTGACGGAACCTATTCTGATAGAACAAAATATAGAATGATTAAAGTCACCATCCATGAAGTTGGTCATAATTTCTTTCCTATGATTGTAAATTCAGATGAGCGAAAATGGACCTGGATGGATGAAGGTTTAAACTCTTTTGTTGAGATATTGGCGGAAAAAGATTACGACCCTAATTTTCCAATTGTAAGAGGGCTACCTAAAAATATTGTAAAATATATGAGCGGAAATCAATCCAAAATAGCACCAATAATGTCTAAAGGAGACAATGTATATAGCTTTGGTAATAATGCATATGGAAAACCTGCTACAGCTTTATGGATTTTAAGAGAAACTATTATGGGACGCGAATTATTTGATTATGCATTTCAGACATACTCAAAGCGCTGGATGTTCAAGCATCCAACTCCGGAAGATTTCTTCAGAACCATGGAAGATGCTTCTGCCATGGATTTAGATTGGTTTTGGAGAGGCTGGTTTTATACAACTGATGTTACCGATATAGGCATTAAAGGAGTTAAAAAATATTATACTGAAAACGATACCAATGGAAATGTAACTTTTATTGAAGATACAACTACAGGCTTAAGTTTCAGTTCAAAGAAAAATTCAAAATCCAAATTCCATTATGAAATTACTTATGATAAACCGGGAGGGTTGATAATGCCTGTAATTGTAGAGTTTACTTATAAAGACGAAACTAAAGAGCGAAAAAAATATCCTGCTCAAATTTGGAGATTAAATGATAACGAAATAACAAAAGTATTCTCATCTGATAAAGAAGTAATGAATATTGCAATTGATCCGGATTTAGAAACTGCAGATGTTGATACTTCTAATAATAACTGGCCTAAAAAACAAGAAAATAAATTTAGCAAACTTAAAAACAAAGTAAAAGGATAATAACCATTTACTTTCAAATTATAAAAAAGTATAAGGCTTTGTTAATTTTTCAGCTTTTTATTTTTTCTATAACATAATTTCTATAAATTTCACATTATTCTTAAACTAACTTATTATATTAATAATGAAAAAGTCATCTATTCTACTACTCTCTATGTTGCTCGCAACAACAACTTCCCTGCCACAGGATACTGAGAAAAAGTCTCAAAAAGGACATACAGACAGCAATAAGTTTCGTCAATTAAAAGATATTTTAGCAACTCCTAACACTCAAAGAACAGCCTCCGGTGCCCCCGGGCATGAATACACTCAGCAAAAGGTTGACTATGTCATGAATATTCGTTTAGATGAAACCAACAATAAACTATATGGTAATGAAACTATTACATATCATAACAACTCTAAAGATTATTTAGAATATTTATGGGTACAATTAGATCAAAATATGCGTGCCCGGGATTCTAAAACTCCTTTAGCAGAATCCAAAAGTGCCGCTGACTGGCAAACTCCTAAGCAGTTTATCAACGACAATATGGGAAGAAAAAAAGATTTTGGCTTTAAAATAGAATCTGTGAAACATAAAGAAGGCAGAGATTTATCGTACACAATTAATCATACAATGATGCGAATTAATTTACCGGTTCCTCTTGCTCCGGCGACCAGATTTGTTTTCAAAATTAAATGGAACTATTTAATAAACAATTCTGTCACAGATGGAGGAAGATCTGGTTTTGAACAATTTAAGGATGGAAACAGAGCTTATACTATAGCACAATTCTTTCCCAGATTATGTGTATATAATAATGTAGAAGGATGGCAAAATATGCAATTCTGGGGACGTAGTGAATGGGCGTTAGAGTTTGGTGACTACGATGTGAAAATTACAGTACCTGCCGACCATATTCTGGATGCTACAGGAACATTACAAAATGAGAAAGACGTTTTAACCAAAGAACAACGTAAACGTTTTGAAAAAGCAGAGAATTCATTTAAAGATCCCGTTTTTATCGTTACTCAAGCTGAAGCGGAAGAAAAAGAAAGAACAAACAAGACAAAAACCTGGCATTTTAAGGCAAAAAATGTCCGGGATTATGCCTTTGCTTCTTCAAGAAAATATATTTGGGATGCCATGGCTGTAGATATTAATGGAAAAACTGTAATGGCAGTCTCTTTATATCCTAAAGAAGGAAATCCCTTATGGGAAGAACACTCTACCCGTGTTGTTGCTAATACTTTGGAAGAGTATTCAAAATTAACTTTTGACTACCCCTACCCCAAAGCAATTTCTGTTCATGCTGACAGACAGGGAATGGAGTACCCCATGATATGTTTTAACTATGGCAGACCAAATCCTGACGGAACGTATTCTGAGAGGACTAAAGCAGGTATGATTGGGGTTATTACTCATGAAATTGGACATAACTTCTTTCCTATGATTGTGAACTCAGACGAGCGTCAATGGACATGGATGGATGAAGGGTTAAACTCATTTGTAGAGACATTAGCTGAATTAGATTATGACCCAAAATTTAATACAGGGAATTTACCAAAAGATATAGTTCGCTACATGAGTTTAGATCAGGAAATGCTATCTCCGATTATGTCACAAGGAGATTACGTTAAAAACTTTGGGCCAAATGCTTACACTAAACCTGCTGCAGGTTTATATTTATTGCGTCAAACAATTATGGGTTCTGAATTATTTGATTTTGCTTTCAGAACATATTCTCAACGTTGGATGTTTAAGCACCCAACACCGGCAGATTTCTTTAGATCTATGGAAGATGCTTCCGGTGTAGATTTAGATTGGTTCTGGAGAGGATGGTTTTATACAACAGATTTTTGTGATATAGGTATTAAAGAAGTAAAACCTTTGTATATTACTGATAAGCCAAGTAATCAGGTTAAAGAATTAATTAAAATCAACCCTAGAGCAAAAACATATTTTGAATCTCTTGGAAAGTTAATATTCTTAACAGATAAAAAAGAAGATTCTAATACTTCTGATTTAGATGCTTATATCAATGGATTATCTGCTGATAAAAAAACAGAATTAAAAGAGTTACCTAAATACTTATATCAAGTAGAATTTGAAAAACCAGGAGGGTTGGTTATGCCTGTTATTGTAGAGCTACACTATGCAGATGGAACTAAAAAGCGTGAGAAATTTCCTGCACAAATCTGGAGAAAAAATGAAAATAATGTCTTTAGAATATTTACATCCGTAAAAGAGATTAAAAGTATTGTAGTAGATCCGGATTTAGAAACTGCAGATATTGATACCTCTAATAACAGTTGGCCAAAACAAACTGAAAACAAGTTTAATCAATTCAAAGATAAAATGAAGCAGGAATAGTAATAATAACAATTCTAAATTAAACTGTAATTTTTTTTGATTACGTCTTTTTATTTAAAATATTATATTACTTTCATCCTAATGATTCCGGGTAAAAGAAATATCAATTCAGCAAAGAACGTGAAATTTACGTTTTCTTTTATTTACACAGTTGTTTCTGCAATTATTACGACTCTTTAGAGGTTGTCTTAATTAAATATAATTCTTCTGCACCGATACTATTTTTCAAATTTTATGAAAAATAAGATTAAGTATCCATCTTGTTACAATTCAAAAATGAAAGTTTCGAAATTTGGAAAATCGTCAGTTAAAAACCCTCAGAATATAAAAAAGATTTTACAAATAATTAAAAAAATCAAAGAAAAATCAATTGGCAGTAGTAGTTTATGCCTCAGGAAAAACTACAGATAAATTATTAAAGATAAAGAGTGCTAATCTAGATAAGTCTAAAGATAATCATTATTTCAAGTTTTATATGCCGTTGAAAAATATCACTTTAAATACCATAGAAAATTTAATTTCGCATAATTCTAAAGAAGTAATTCAAGAAATAACTCATTTATTCAACCAATTAAAAACTTTGTATAGAGGCTGTTACTTATTAGAAAAGCTACCTCCAAAAGCAAAAGCGACCATTAGTAGTTTTGGAGAACGTCTCTCTTCCTATATCATTTCTGAAGCTACTAAAGAAAATCTGAATGTAACGTTAAAAGATAACCGGAAACTAATTATTACCGGCATTAATTAGTGTAAAAGCTCAGATAGATTTTGAAACTACCTGTAATAACTGAACCTCTTTTTTTAACTAAAATTTATTTCAGGTAGTCTTTTTACATGGGTTTATAGCTGAATTTATAGTGGACAAACTACGACCTTGAAAAGAGGAGGATTAGATTTTTCGGCTTCTATTTATGCCGTAGCTCCAAATACCGGAGAAGTACAAATTTGGACAGATATTAGCGACATCTACACCGCCAATCCATCTAATTATCATAGCTTTAATCGGTAATAATATGAAAAATCATCAAGGATTAAGCGGTAAAATGTTTAGTTCTTTAAGAAAAAATAACGTAAATATCATAGCCATTGCACAAGGTGCGTCAGAAAAAAATATATCAGCAGTAATTAGTGTACAGACGCAAAAAAAGCCTTAGATATACATTGCATGAACAGTTTTTTGGAGACCATATAAAACAGCTAAATCTATTTGCAACGAATATTGGTAATCGCTTTTTATCACAATTAATTCAGCAAAAAGAATATTCAGAATGTAATCTAAAATTGAACATCGTAATAAGTATTTCCAACTCCGCTAAAATGTATTTTGATGAGTAAAGTATCGATTTACAGCACCGGAAAATTTATTACTAAAAAATGGAGAAACTACAAGCCTGAAAAGTTTTTTGAAAAAAGCAAAAGAATTCAATTTAAGAAATAGTTTTTTTATTGATAATACAGCCGGTAATGAAGTTTCTAAAATGTATCGACAATGCTTAACAAATAACATTGCGGTAGCTACTTGTAATAAAATTTTTTGTGCATCAGAATTGGAAAATTATAAAAGAAATACCCAAATAAGAAACTATGCAAGTACTCTGTTTAAAAAGTACCCGCATTGGCAATATGATTTTATCATAGACAAAACAGCAAACAAGTATTTTTTATCCTTCCGGACAGTTCAAGCCATTATAAAAGGCGAAGGTATTTATGCATATTAAAAAAATTCATATATTTGCAGTGCGATTGCGGGGCAACCTAAAGTCGCCTCCTTAGACACCTTTTTAGGTGTCTATTGTATTTTTAGGAGTTTTGTATAACCTCTATTTACCATCTCTTCACGAGATAAATACACTACCTTATTGTCTCTAACAAAGTACAATCCTTTTAAATATTTGCTCCTGTCTTTAGTTATTTTTTTGCTTAACTCTTGTTTTAAAACGCTCAAATCTAAAGGTTCAGCAAGCAAATGAAAAACTCCAAAGTAGTTGTCTTTGCCATTAAAGGCTTGCTTTTTTAAGCGGTCTAAAATGGTACGAATATGAATAATACTACTTATTTCTTTTAAATCGCCACGTAATCCGCTCCATTCAAACTCTGGATTTTTAACTTTTTGTACTTCCATATGCGGTCTGATTTTTATCTCGGTTTTTAGCTTTTTATTAATAAGTGCTGCCATTTCTAAATTAGCAGGCAAGTCGTTTCTGTCTGCCCATGCACTTACATATACATTTTTGTCCTTTAAATAAATGTACTCTGGGGTTTTTAAGTTTATAGCGTTCTACATCTTCCTGTAATGCCCTTTTATCTTCTATATGGGTTTTAAAACAGGGGTGGTTTTTGTCAAAGGCTCTCCCTTGTTTTCCATAGTTAAGATTAAACTGTTTGGGTAAATTGGGCATATCCTCAACCTCAATACCTTTTTCATTTATATCGTCATCTACTTGCGTTACATCACATCTACAGCTCCAATCATTAGGAGGGTAATGCGTGTCCCAAAAAGGATGATTTATTGGCAAAACAAGTCCGTCCCACTTTTTGTGAAGCTCTCGTACTCTACTATCGTTTATAGCATTGTATTTTAGATTAGGGTATAGATGTTTACGCTTTTGGAAATCGTTCCATTTCGACGCCATATTAGAAGCTGCTACAGCGTGGTCATATTCTGTTTTTAACCACCTTTGGTTATAAGTATCGCTTAATTTATCCGCCTCTTTTTTAAAATCTGCCCAATTTCTTATAGCTCCTTTCTCATTGGTTAGTAGCTTTGTCAATTCATTTTTAAAAGAGTGGTAGCCATAATCATGGTTATAGGGATGGATATTATATTGAACATCATAATAGCGGTGGAATAGGCGGACAGGAGTATGTTGGTACAGGTAAGCGAGGTTCAGGAGACACTGATAACGATAATTCATATATCCTATACAAAAACCGAAATACAAATGGTGGTGGAAGTCATACACATACTTTGAATATAGCTGATGCAGGAGGGCATAACCATAGCTTTACAACGGGAAGTAAAGGAGGTGGACAGGCTCACGAGAATAGACCGTATGCTCTTGCCCTTATCATGTTTAAGGGGTTTTAATTGCTCTTTAAAGATTGTTTAACCTAGTATTGAAATTGTGTTATATTTGTGATGAATTGTGCGTTTTTTTATGTACAATTTGTTTTAAATTTTTGACAATTCGATTTGAGGATTATACATAATGAATAAAAAAAGAGAGATACTAAAATAAGTAGTATGAAGGGTTAAAATTATTTTTAGGTGCATAAAGAAACCGAGAAGCAAGTACTTTTCTCGGTTTTTTAATATTAAGCTCATCTTAATTTTTTGTTTTCTTAGAAATGATGATTGAGATTCACTATTACTTCATTCCTTTTTTTGCTGTTATTATAGTTTTCAAAAAATATTTTCGGTCAAATTCTAATCCACTTTTCAATTTAAAAAAATAATATATCATTAATTTTTACTTAAGAAATAAATTTTTAATGTCCTCTTCAGTTAATAAACGAGATACTTTGACTTCTTCATTACCTTGTTCAATAATATCTCCCATACTTTGTTGAATTTGCAGGAAAACTTCTCCATCTTCTCTGGTATATTTCAGCCAAACGATTTGTCCGTTAGCCTTCATTTTTAATGGATCTCTGGGTACACTTTGAAAACCTGCCATTAGTCCGTTGTATAATTTATCCAAGTCATTATCTAAATTTTTAAAACTAAAACTTACATACTCATGACCAATGGCATTAATATTTTTATAAAAAAAGTTGTAATCCTGATCTCCAATTTTTTCCAGATAAACATAACTAATTTTTCCTACAACTTCACTCTGACTTGTTTCTAAAAACTCAATTTGTGAATATACTGATACAGAAACAATTAAAAATAGTAATAATAAGGTTTTTCTCATAATTCTTTTGATTTAGATTTATTTTTTAACTAAACTTACTTTAATAACGCCTAAAAATAGAATTATTATATCAATTTTATTATTTTTCGATATTAAAAACGAACAATGAAAGTTTGTATCGCCGAAAAACCTAGTGTAGCAAAGGAAATTGCCAATATTTTACATGCCAACATCAAACATGATGGATATTTTGAAGGAAACGGTTATGCTGTTACTTATACTTTTGGTCATTTGTGTACTTTACTAGAACCTAAAGATTATAAGCTCCACTGGAAAAACTGGAATTTGAATAATTTACCCATGCTTCCTGATAAATTCAAAACAAAAATAACTGACGATTCCGGCATAAAAAAACAATTTAAAATTATTAAATCTTTATTCGAGAAGGCCGATGTGGTTATCAATTGTGGAGATGCGGGTCAGGAAGGAGAGTTAATACAACGCTGGGTAATTAACCAGGCATCTTATACAGGAAAAGTTCAACGTCTTTGGATTTCTTCACTTACGGAGGAAGCTATTAAAGAAGGATTTAAAAATTTAAAAGACGAAGAAGATTACAACAATTTGTATTATGCTGGTTATTCCAGAGCCATTGGAGACTGGTTATTGGGGCTAAATGCTACTCGTTTATACACCTTAAAATTTGGAGGATATAAGCAAGTTTTGTCTATCGGAAGGGTACAAACTCCAACGCTGGCTATGTTGGTAAATCGTCATAAAGAAATACAAGATTTTAAACCTCAACCCTATTGGGAATTACAGACAATTTACAGGAATACAATTTTTAACTGTGAAAAAGGACGGTTTCTAAAAAAAGAAGAAGGGCAATCTTTTGCAGATAAGATTAAAAAATCTGATTTCGAAATTGTTGCTGTTACTAAAAAAAAAGGGAAAGATTATGCTCCTGAATTATTCGATTTAACAGGATTACAGGTGTACTGTAATAATAAGTTTGGTTTTTCTGCCGATGAAACACTAAAAATTGTACAAAAATTATATGAAATGAAAGTTGTTACCTATCCAAGAGTAGATACTACTTTTTTACCTGGTGATATTTATCCTAAAGTTCCCGGAATTCTGAAAAACCTTACCAATTATAGTGAGTTAACGCAACCACTTTCAGGAAAAAAAATTAAGAAATCTACAAGGGTTTTCAATGATAAAAAAGTAACCGATCATCACGCCATTATCCCTACTGGAGTGCAAGCACATTTACAATACAATCAACAACATATATACGACATTATTGTACGCCGGTTTATTGCTGTTTTTTATCCTGACAGTGATATTGCAAATACCACGATAATTGGTAAAGCTGGGAATATATTGTTTAAAACTACGAGAAAAGAGGTTATAACCAAAGGATGGCTTATTGTTTTCCAGACTTCGATTCCGGCTGGGCTGACAAAAAGCAGTACTAAATTAGCAAGGCAAATAGTTCTTCCTGCTTTTAAAAAAGGAGAGAAAGGTTCTCACAAGCCTGATTTTTTAGAAAAAGAAACAAGACCGCCCCGAAATTTTACGGAAGCTGGTTTATTACGTGCTATGGAAACTTCAGGTAAACAAGTTGATAATGATGAAATGCGGGAACTAATGAAAGAAAATGGAATTGGGCGTCCTTCTACTCGTGCAAGTATTATAGAAACATTATTCAAACGTAAATATATAGAACGTCAAAAAAAAATAATTATACCTACTCAAACAGGGATTGATTTAATTGGGTTGATTGATAATAAACTACTAAAATCAGCTGAGTTAACCGGACTTTGGGAGAAACGTTTAAAAGAAATCGAGCGTGGTGAATATCATGCAGGTGTTTTTATAAAACAAATGAAGCATATGGTAAATCAACTCGTTTATGAAGTTCGATCTGATAAAAAAAATATTCGCCTTTCAGCAGAAACTAATAGAAAAGGTAATAGTAAAAATAAAAAATCAGTTGTTGGCAAAGAATGTCCAAAGTGTAAAAAAGGAATTTTATTAAAAAGAGGCTCTGCTTATGGATGTTCTGTCTTTAAAAATGGCTGTAATTTTAAACTTCCATTCACATATTCAGGGAAGAAAATTTCAGAAAATCAATTCATTAGATTATTAGAAAAAGGGCGTACAACCTACTTGAAAGGCTGGAAAACTAATTATGGAAAAGCCGAAGGATTCATGCGATTTGATGAAAATTTTAATCTATTATTAGAATTTAGACAACTTGCTTCAAAAACAAAAATTTCAGATACTATTCCTTGCCCAAAATGTAAAAAAGGAAATATAATGAAAGGGAAGTCCGCTTATGGATGCTCAGAGTATCGTAATGGATGTGATTACATTTTTTCTTTTTCAAAAATTAAAGAGTTAGCAGATGGAAAAGAGTTAACAAAAGAGCTGGTGTTTAAAATTTTAATTCATCTTTAAATCAATTTGAAACTTTTTCATCTTTCACTTGTTCAAAATCAGGGTTATATATAACAATTTTTCTTTTATTATATCATAAACGAATAAAAATTATTTTTCTAGACTTATGAAAAATTTAGTTGTGCTTACCGGGACAGGTACTAGTGCTGAAAGTGGAGTTATTACTTTTAGAGATGCGAATGGTTTATGGGAGGGCATATGTCATGGAGGTTACTTCTCCTGAAGGTTTTCAAAAAAAGCCTTCTTTGGTTTTAGCCTTTTATAACCAACGAAAAAGACAATATCTGAAGTTTATTCAAATAAAGCAAGTGAATATTTAAGGAAGTCAAAGACTGCTTTTCATATACATAATTATTATTCAAAATGCTGATGTCTTACATAAAAGAGCCGGAATCAACAATATTATACATCTACATGGTAAGTTATCAAAAATCAAAAATTATATCAATGAAACTTTAATTTGTGATTTGAAAAATGACTGAATGATCTTGCTGAGGATAAATCACGGTTATCGTATTGTTTGGTTTAAAGAGGATGCTCTATGCTGACAGAAGTCACAAAAAATTATTAAAAAAGCAACTATTTTAGTAATTATCAAAACCTCAGCGTAAGTATATCCTGCAACAAATCTCATAAACTTCATTAATGCAAATGTTTCCGTCTCCTTTGTTAATCCTAAACCTTTCTATACAAAAAATGCTTTTATTAATTTGACAATTATTAAAGAAGTGCATCTTCGGGAGCAGAAAAACTATTAGAATTATTTAATATAGGTAATCATTAAATTATCATTTGCATCTTCTAAATCTTCTATTAACTCTACAATAAGTTTTTCTTTTGAAATTTCTATTATTCTGTAAAAAATAGTTTCAGAACCAAAAAACTTAATCATATTTCTTTTTTTATCGTAAATCCATGAGAATTTTTCTAAACTACCAAAGTGACCTTCTTCAACTTTTCCATCTTTAGAATACAGTAACCATTCATCATCCTTATTAGATGATAATTCAGGTTCTTCACCTTTCTCCTGAATAGATTCTATAAACCATTTTCCGGAAGTTAAAATATTTTCAACGTTTTGTGCCTTGATTGTGAAAACAAATAAACTTAAAAATAATGCTAATACGATTTTTTTCATCTTGATATATTGTGTTATTACTCAAAAAAATTATATAATTTACCTTTACTAATGATGCTTCCTTTTTCTACAAAATCAAATATTTCTACACTTCTTCATGAAGTATATGATTTTCTTTCTTCGAACAACTCTACTTCACTTCTATTATAATTTTTTAACAGCCAATTATAGTCATTTTGTATCAATAAATCAATTTCTTTTTTAATTTTAATTACAATTCTATCGATTTCTCGTTCATCATACTTAAATAAGTTAATAATATTTCTGGAAAAGTGTTCTAAATATTGAGTTTTACTCAAAACATCTTCCCGTACAATATCACTAAATATATTCAATTCATTTTCCGCTAATAGAGAATTACTCTTCTTTAATTTTTTTCCATTCATTAACATCTATACTCTGAATAAGTTTAAATGTTGTAAGCGTTTTTGACAAGCATTAGCTTATAAAACAGCAGAGTTATGAAAAAAAGAAAACTATTATTAATCGGAATCTTAATGTGGAATTTGAATTCTTTATTTGGACAAAAACCCAAAGATTTAAATATTTTACTGACTACTTGCACCATAGTATTCTTTTGTCTCAGAATATAAAAAAGCTAAATGTAAAACTTCTTTTAATTGATGGTAAAATTTAGACCAGGTACACGATTACTCAATTGAATACTGCTAGATAACTTCTCTTGATATTTTTCTTGCGTTGCATAGAACAAGTTAATAAATAATTGTATTTTTAGTAAAACGTTGTACAACAGGCACTTTTGTTGGGTATAGTTATTTTTTTCTGTTTGCGACTTGTTCAATCCGTTTTAAAATCAGCGATTTGTTTTTCAAATTTTTTACTGTCTTTAAATGCACATATTGAAAAAATAAGGGTTTTGTTAATTTAAGAAGTTTAAATAAATTACCTTCCATCTGGGTCAAGAAATTTTGGAATTGTTCCCCAAACATGTGTCAAATATTTTATTGTATCATTTCTTATTTTGCGTTTTCCTTAAAGGAAAGAAGAATAAAGTATAATTTGTAACCTGAGGATAGGATCTGTATTCTTTTCATGTTGGTTTAAGTAGTTTAAAGAAATTGCCAGCGGGTTTTGAGTTTAATAATAAGGGTGGTATTTATTTAAGTAGTTTAAAGAAATTGCCAGCGGGTATTGAGTTTAATAATAAGGGTGATATTAATTTAAGTAGTTTAAAGAAATTGCCAGCGGGTTTTGAGTTTAATAATAAGGGCTTTGTTAATTTAAGTAGTTTAAAGAAGTTGCCAGCGGGTATTGAGTTTAATAATGATGGTGATATTGATTTAAGTAGTTTAAAAGAATTGCCAGCGGGTTTTGAGCTTAATAATAAGGGTTCTGTTATTTTAAGAAGTTTAAAGAAATTGCCAGCGGGTTTTGAGCTTAATAATAAGGGTAGTATTTATTTAGACAGTTTAAAGAAATTGCCTGAGGGTTTTGAGTTTAATAATAAGGGTGTTATTCATTTAAACAGTTTAAAAGAATTGCCAGCGGGTATTGAGTTTAATAATAAGGATCATGTTTATTTAAGTAGTTTAAATAAATTGCCTGAGGGTATTGAGTTTAATAATAAGGGTTTTGTTAATTTAGAAAGTTTAAAAGAATTGCCAGCGGGTATTGAGTTTAATAATAAGGGTCTTGTTAATTTAAGTAGTTTAAAGAAATTGCCTGAGGGTTTTGAGTTTAATAATAAGGGTGTTATTAATTTAAACAGTTTAAAAGAATTGCCTGAGGGTTTTGAGTTTAATAATAAGGATCATGTTTATTTAAGTAGTTTAAATAAATTGCCTGAGGGTATTGAGTTTAATAATAAGGGTCATGTTTATTTAGAAAGTTTAAAAGAATTGCCAGCGGGTATTGAGTTTAATAATAAGGGTCATGTTTATTTAGAAAGTTTAAAAGAATTGCCTGAGGGTTTTGAGTTTAATAATAAGGGTGATATTAATTTAAACAGTTTAAAAGAATTGCCTGAGGGTTTTGAGTTTAATAATAAGGGTAATATTAATTTAAGTAGTTTAAAAGAATTGCCTAAAGGGGTTCAATTTAATAATGTGGGTAGTATTGATTTAAAAAGTTTAAAAGAATTGCCTGAGGGTATTGAGTTTAATAATAAGAGTTCTGTTAGTTTAAACAGTTTAAAGAAATTCCTGAGGGGGTTCTTCAATTTAATAATAAGGGTTTTGTTAATTTAGACAGTTTAAAGGAATTGCCCGCGGGGGTTCAATTTAATAATGAGGGTGATATTGATTTAAAAAGTTTAAAGGAATTGCCAGCGGGTATTGAGTTTAATAATGTGGGTCGCGTATATTTAGGCGGTTTAAAGATAATCTAATCCCTAAAGGGGTTCAATTTAGTAATGATGGTGATAAGGTACGATAAAAAAATATGATTTTGAACCGGAGCAATGCCGGAGACGACAATTCCAACGCTCGAAAAGTGTATAAAAAACTCTCATTATTTTTAATGGGAGTTTTTATTTATATCTTATTTTCTTTTAATTTTCTAACATTTAAAAGAAATACTATTAGAGATAATGAAATAGAATTAACTATTAGTAGAAGTATTTTTTTACTTATAATTCCTTTAAAATAAAAGTAAAAAAGAAAGCATTCAAAAAAAATGATTAATAGTTAGTATATAAATTTAATCTTTTATTTTTCATTGTTTATTGATTAATTTAACAGACTGTTAAAGATGCTAAAGTTACCGCTTTATCTGCAATAGCTAAAGGACAACCAACCCCTGTTACGTATGCTCCTAAGCTTAAAGTAGCAATAAAATTACCAGTTATAGCTAAGCCACAACTCCAAGAAAATCTTTTAGCTTGAATATTTCCATTTGTATTACCTTATACTTCATTTATTATTTTCTGAGTTTCTAAAAACATTTCATAATTGCCATTCTTTTTAATTTTCTCTATATTTTCTTGATAATTCTCATAGTTTAAAATAGATGTGTAATTTTTGATAGATTCTATTAATTTTATTTCTTCTTCATTAAAGCTTAAATTTAAACCTAATATTCCATTTAAATAATTTAAATTATCTTGATAATTATTATTTGATTTTAACTTTTTTTAGATTGATTTAAAAAAAACTCTCTTTTAATATATTAATTTGCTCTTATTGACTTAAGTTTTCTACATTTTCCACGCATTTTTTATTTATACCATCTTTGTCAATTTTAATGACTCCTTTGTTTTTGTTTTTACTAAAAAAAATGTCCAAAGCTTCTAAAACAGTCGATTTTCCAATATCATTCTTACCAACGATTACATTCAAACCCGTTAATTCAATTGTAGTTTCGTTTTCATATGCTCGGAAGTTTTCTAATCTGACTGCTTTAATTCTCATTTTTTAGTTCAGTTTTAGGTGTTGCTTGGGTATGGACGCACAACAATTGTATAAATACACTTAATGTGTTTATTTTTAATATATACATCAAAAGTATAAAAAAATGTACAGGTCTAATATTTCTGTAGTTTTAGCAGAACTATGTCCTAAAAGAATTTGAGTATATCTTAACCCGGGTTCGTTTGGTTGTCATATTTTATCCATATATGCAAACGTCGTATCTCCGGGAGTCCGTTTTTTCTGTAAGCAACTCAACTGACAAATTGCAAATCAATTCAATACATTTAATCTAAGGGTTTAAAGATATTAATATCAGTTACTGATTAACCTCTTCTCCTACATACACAATGATATCATTTTCCTGAACTTTCTGTGCTTTTATTTCAGTTAAAATTTTAAGTTTAGAATTGGATTTAAAAAATAATGGTATAGCTCTGTTATGTTTATTTATTGTTTCTATTTTTGAATCGAAATCTTCTTGAGAAAAAACTATCATTTCATTAACTTTCGGAAAGTCTCTTACCGTTTCGGTTACGTTGATATAGTCGTCATTAGCTGTAAATAGAACATCTGAATTTTCCGGACTTTTAGTAGTTACTTCTCCGGAAGTTGCTAATCTGTATGACCCTCTTTCTCCAAATATATCAGAAAAACGTTCTAACGCATATTTATTAATTATATCACTTCCTGTCATCGCAATTAAATATCCAACGTCATTTAATTCTACATTGTCTCCTAAATTATCATTATAAATATCAATATTAAAAGCTTCCATTCCATCTTTTTTTGCTTCTTTTATATAGTTTTTATTACTATCTAAAAGTATTACCCGTCTATTGTTATCCATTAAATATTTTGCAATTAATCTCGCAGATTTTGATGCCCCCACAAGAATAATTGCTTCTGATGTTTTTAAAAACACGCCTATCATTTTTGCCATCACTCTGGCGGTAGTTGCATTTAATAATACCGTACCTAATACAACCATAAATACCAACGGTGTAATGTATTCGGCTCCTGCTACTCCTTGTTTCATTAATTTGGTTCCGAATAATGAAGCTATACCGGCAGCTACAATTCCCCGTGGGCCTACCCAGCTAATAAATAGTTTTTCATTGAGTTTTAGTGTAGATTTATGTGTGCTTAAGAAAACTCCTAAAGGACGAACAATGAATACAACTAGTGCAAATAATAGAATTGTTTTCCAGTTAAATAACAATGTTAATTCAGGCATATTCATGTTCGCCGCTAACAGAATAAATAGAATTGATATTAACAATACGGTTAATGATTCTTTGAAATATAGCAACTCGTCAAAGCTTTTTAATTTACTATTGGCAATGACCATTCCCATGGCTACTACTGCTAATAGTCCTGATTCATGTGCTAATAGATCTGACAAAACAAATACCAATAATACCATAGATAATGAAACTACATTTAGTAAATAATGAGGTACAAACTTTTTATTTACTATAAATATTAACCCTTTGGCAAAAACAAAACCTAATATTGATCCGAATAAAATAATTTTAAAAAACTCAATTAAGGCAGTTTGTGTAAAACCACTCCCTCCTCCGACACTAATAAATTCAAATACTAAAACGGCAACTAAGGCTCCGATCGGGTCAATTAGAATACCTTCCCATTTTAATACGGCTGCTACATCTTTTTTTAGAGGAATATTTCTAAGAATAGGAGAAATTACTGTTGGTCCGGTAACTATAATCAGTGAGGAAAACAATAATGCCATTTCCCAGCCTAAATTGAAGATATGTCTGGCAAATATTCCTGCTCCGAAAAAGGTAACTAAAGAACCTAAGGTAATTAGTTTAGTAATTACAGGACCTATATTTCTGATTTCATCTTTATTTAATGTAAGCCCTCCTTCAAAAAGAATAATGCTAATTGCTAAAGAAACAAAATAAAATAGTCCTTCTCCCGGAAATAATCCTTTTTTTCCATTCCAGATAGGTTCTATCCACTTACTTCCGGTATCGCTAAAAAATTCAGCAGCTATTGGTCCCACTAATAAACCAATTAAGATTAAAGGTAAAATTGCAGGGATTTTTAATTTCCACGCAAACCACTGAGCCAATATTCCTAGTATTATAATTCCTGCTAATTCTAACATTTTGGTTTTATTAATGAACGTAAATGTATGTTTTTTTACCTTAAAATAAAACTTTTACGAAATTCTGTTAGAATAAAAAAATAAAATTAATTACTTGATTATCATAATTTTAATTTTCATATTGACAGCAAAAAAATATTTTCCAATTCTGATTCTCCGAAATTATTAATCAAATTTCGATATTTTCAATTAAAATTTGCATTTTTTGAAAAAAAAAAAGATATTTGTTACTGATTAACATTCAAAGCTTATACGGAAAATTACTTTTTAAATTTAATACAATTCTTAATTGAGATTTTTAAATCTCTTTGAAAACTAGTGATATTATGTGTAAGAATATTTGTGAAGACAGTGTTTTGATTAAAGAGTATATTGGCGGTAAAGAAATTGCTTTAGAACTTCTTATAAAAAAACACCAACAAAAAATTTTCAGTTTCATTTATAGTAAAGTTCATAGCAAAGATGTTACTGAGGATATTTTTCAGGATACTTTTATTAAAGTAATAAAAACCCTTAAAAAAGGAAACTATAACGAGGAAGGAAAATTTTTGCCTTGGGTAATGCGAATAGCTCATAATTTGGTAATTGATTATTTCAGAAAAAATAACCGTATGCCATTTTTTAACAACTCTGATGAGTTTGATATTTTTTCAATTATTAGTGATGATGCCTTAAATACTGAAAAAAGAATTATTAAAGATCAAATTTTGTTAGACGTTAAAAATCTCATTGAAGAACTCCCGAAAGAGCAAAAAGAAGTCTTGAAAATGAGAATTTATATGGATATGAGTTTTAATGAAATTTCAGAAAATACAGGTGTTAGTATTAATACTGCGTTGGGAAGAATGCGTTATGCGTTAATCAATTTAAGAAAGGTAATAGAAAAGAACAAAATAATTCTGGTTAATTAAATACTATATCATAAATTTCAAGCGTTATAATTTGAAAGTATATAAAAAATCAACTATATGGCACAAATTTACCCTAAAAACCCATCCAACTTTAGGATGAAACCAAAAAGAAAAACTATCCAATTTATACTAAATTTTTCCAAAAGTTTCAAAACGGTAACGATACAGAATAATATTCTCATTGAATTGAATTTGAATTAAGAGTGAAAAAAAGTTTCCTCGGAGACTAAATTTTTTTATTTCTTTTTGCTGTGCTACTCATTAAGTACGGGTTTACGTCCAATAGTACTTGTAATTACATCGTTATCTAATTTCCATCCTCTGGCGGGTGAATATTCTCTGCCATAATAAATAATTTGCAGATGTAATTTATTCCATAACTCTTTCGGAAATAATCTTTTAGCATCTTTCTCTGTTTGTTTAACATTCTTTCCGGCGGATAAGTTCCATCGAAATAATAAGCGATGTATATGTGTATCTACGGGAAAAGCAGGAACATTAAATGCTTGTGCCATTACTACACTTGCTGTTTTATGTCCAACTGCAGGCAAAGCCTCCAGAGCTTCAAAACTTTGTGGTACTTGCCCTTCATACTTTTCAATCAAAATTTTAGATAATCCATAAATTCCTTTTGACTTCATAGGAGATAAACCCACAGGTTTAATAATTTCCCTAATCTGACTAGCTGTCATAGTAATCATATCATAAGGGTTATCTGCTTTTTCAAATAGAATCGGAGTAATTTTATTGACTCTTTCATCAGTGCTCCGGGCAGAAAGCAATACAGCTATTAATAGGGTATACGGATCTTTATGAGCTAAAGGGACAGGAGTTTCCGGGTATAATTTTTCTAAAGTATCAATTACAAATTGAATTTTTTCTGTTTTATTCATTTTTTTCAGTATTTTTACGAGGTAAAAATACGAATTATGACAACATTAAAAATAGGAGATAAAGCACCTGGTTTTGAGGCAAAGAATCAAGATGGAAATACTGTAAAATTATCAGATTATGCAGGAAAAAAATTAGTTCTTTTTTTCTATCCTAAGGCAAATACTCCCGGTTGTACGGCTGAAGCTTGTGATTTAAGAGATCATTATCAAAAATTTTTATCAAAAGGATATGATATATTAGGGGTAAGTGCCGATAATGCTAAACGCCAACAAAACTTTATTAATAAATACAAATTACCTTTTCCTTTAATAGCAGATGAGGAAAAATCAGTAATTAATGCTTTTGAAGTTTGGGGTCCTAAAAAATTCATGGGAAGGGAATATGACGGAATTCACAGAATTACTTTTGTTATTGATGAAAACGGGGTTTTAGAAGATATAATTACTAAGGTAAAGACTAAAACTCATTCAGATCAGATTTTGAATTAATTTTAAAAAATATAGCATTTTAAACCGGAAAGTTTTTATATCTTGTTTAAAAACTGATGAATTTATCCAAAATACTGCCACTTAAATTTAATTAATTTTTTTGTTATGTTTGTGGTTTTTATTTATAAATACATTTTTTCTCTTAATTCTTTTACTTTAGTATCCCCTAAATAATCGTCGAATGTTGAATGTTTGTCAATAACTCCTTTAGGTGTAATTTCTATAATTCTATTGGCAACAGTTTGTGCAAATTCGTAGTCGTGAGTGGTAAACAATACTGTTCCTTTAAAATTAATCAAAGAATTATTCAGTGCCTGAATAGATTCAAGATCTAAATGGTTTGTTGGTTCATCTAATTTTAAAACATTAGCTCTGGTCATCATCATTCTGGATAACATACAACGAACTTTCTCTCCTCCGGATAATACATTACTTTTCTTTAATGCCTCTTCTCCGGAAAAAATCATTTTTCCCAAGAAGCCTCTTAAAAACACTTCCTCCCTTTCTTCTTCGGTTTTGGCATATTGGCGTAACCAATCTACCAGATTTAATTCTCCATTTTGGAAAAATTCAGAATTATCAGCAGGTAAATATGATTGCGTTGTTGTAATTCCCCAGAAGTATTTCCCCGAATCTGCCTTTTCATTTCCGGTTATAATCTGATAAAAAGCTGTAGTGGCTTTAGGATTTTTTGATATTAAAGCAACCTTGTCTCCTCTGTTCAAACTAATGTCAATATCCGAAAATAATACATTTCCTTCTTTATCTGTTTTAGCTAAACTTTCTACATTTAAAATTTGATCTCCTGCTTCTCTGTCTCTCTCAAAAATAATAGCCGGATACCTTCTGCTTGATGGTTTAATTTCCTCTACGCTTAACTTTTCAATCATTTTCTTACGAGAAGTAGCTTGTTTGGACTTTGCAACATTTGCAGAAAATCTACGAATAAATTCTTCTAATTCTTTCTTCTTGTCTTCAGCTTTCTTGTTGGCTTGTAATCTTTGTTTAGTAGCTAGTTGACTTGATTCATACCAAAAAGTATAATTTCCTGAAAAATGATTAATCTTTCCAAAATCAATATCTGAAATATGAGTGCAAACCGCATCCAAAAAGTGGCGATCGTGAGAAACTACAATTACGATATTATCATAATTTGCTAAAAAGTTTTCCAGCCAGGTAATCATTTCAAAATCAAGGTTATTAGTAGGTTCATCCATTATTAATACATCAGGATTTCCAAACAACGCCTGTGCTAATAAAACACGAACTTTTTGTTTACCATCTAAATCTTTCACTAACGAATAATGTAAATCTTCTTTAATTCCTAAGTTCGATAACATCGTTGCTGCTTCAGCATCAGCATTCCATCCATTCATCTCTTCAAACTGAACTTGTAATTCTCCTATTTTTTCTGCATTCTCATCAGAATAATCAGCGTATAAGGCATCAATTTCTTTTTTAATATCATATAAATCTTTATTTCCCATTATCACAGTTTCTAATACAGGGAGTTCATCAAATTCATAGTGGTTTTGAGATAAAACAGACATTCTCTTCCCTTGTTCCAAATGAACTTGACCGGAAGTAGAATCTAGCTGACCTGATAATATCTTTAAAAAAGTAGATTTTCCTGATCCGTTGGCACCAATGATTCCATAACAATTTCCTTGTGTAAATTTTGTATTTACTTCATCGAATAATACTCTTTTCCCAAATTGAACTGAGAGGTTAGAAACTGATAACATTTTTAATTTTTAAAATTTCGATGCAAAAGTATAAAATCTAAAGATACTTTTTAAAGTATTATATCCCTATAACAGAATATTCATATTCAAACAGTTAAGTGTAATGTTAAATTTCGGTTTGGATTATCTGATAAGTTTATATCATTTTTTATGTTTTTTTTCTTGAAAAAGTATCATTTAACCAATCTATCTTTCTTTTTTGTTAATATCTTCCTGTTTAAAAGTCATAAATAATTGTATTTTTACGTTTGGTAATTTCATAAAGGTATGAGCAAAATTATTGCAATAGCAAATCAAAAAGGAGGAGTTGGTAAAACCACCACATCAGTAAATTTAGCCGCTGCATTAGGGGTTTTAGAGAAAAAAATATTATTAATAGATGCCGACCCTCAGGCAAATGCCAGTTCTGGTCTTGGCATCAATGTCGATACAGTTGAATTTGGCACCTATCAAATATTAGAACATACAACCTCTGTTAAAAATGCAATTGTTCAAACAGAATCACCAAATGTTGATTTAATTCCTGCTCATATAGATTTGGTAGCTATTGAAATTGAACTGGTTGATAAAATTCAACGAGAATACATGCTAAAGAAAGCTTTGGATAAATTGAGTGCTGATTATGATTATATATTAATCGATTGTGCCCCCTCTTTAGGATTAATTACTTTAAATTCATTAGTAGTATCAAATTCTGTTATCATTCCTATTCAATGTGAATATTTTGCACTGGAAGGATTAGGGAAGTTATTAAATACCATTAAAAGTGTTCAAAAAATCCATAACGGAAATTTAGAAATAGAAGGTCTTCTCTTAACTATGTATGACCCCCGGTTACGATTATCAAATCAAGTAGTTGATGAAGTAAGAAAACATTTTAGTTCTATGGTCTTTGACACCATAGTACATAGAAATATCCGTTTAAGTGAAGCTCCAAGTTATGGAGAAAGTATAATTTCATACGATGCCACTAGCAAAGGTGCTGTAAATTATATTACCTTAGCAAATGAAATCATAAATAAAAATTCGTAAATGGCAAAAGCAATCAGGAAGCAAGCATTAGGAAGAGGACTATCAGCTTTGTTAAAAGATACTGCAGAAGTAAACACTGCTTCTGATAAAGATGCTGACAAAGTTGTTGGTAGCATTATTGAAATTGATTTAAAACTAATCGAGGTAAACCCTTATCAACCAAGAACCTACTTTGATGAAGAAACACTACGGGAATTAGCTGATTCAATTAAGGAATTAGGAGTTATACAACCTGTTACTGTTCGCAAGTTAGCTAAGGGTAAATTTCAATTAGTTTCCGGAGAGCGTCGTTTTAAAGCCTCTAAATTAATAGGAAATACAACAATTCCTTCATATATACGTATAGCAAATGATCAGGAAATGCTGGAAATGGCATTAGTTGAGAATATTCAAAGAAAAAATCTTGATCCTATTGAAATTGCCTTATCCTATCAACGGTTAATCGATGAAGTTAAATTAACTCAGGAAGAATTAAGTACAAGAGTTGGAAAAAAAAGATCCACGGTAACCAATTATCTTCGTTTGCTAAAATTAGATCCTATTATTCAAACAGGGATGCGTGACGGGTTTATTTCTATGGGTCATGGCAGAGCTTTAATTAATATAGAAAATACGAAAAATCAATTAACTATTTATGAAAAAATCTTACGCAATAAATTATCTGTCAGACAAACGGAAGACTTAGTCAGGCATTTAAAATTTGGTATTGTTAACAAAGTTCAAAAAAAGAAAAAAGCTTTACCTTTTGCTGTTTCTGATAGTATTCGGGGATTAAATGATTTCTTCAATGCTAAAATAGATATTACTCTGGGAAGTAACGGAAAAGGGAAAATTTCAATCCCTTTTAGTTCCTTAAAAGATTTTAACAGAATAAAAAAATTGCTTAAGTAATATTGAAATTATTTCATTACATATACGTATTTTTAGTGTGTGTTGCCCTTCATGCACAAAAGGATTCTGTCAGGGTACAAAGTACTTCACAACTTCAGTTAAAAAAAGTAAATTACAATCCTTTATCACCTTCAAAAGCAGGGTTTTATTCTGCTATTTTACCAGGTGCCGGTCAAATATATAATAACAGATATTGGTGGCAGTTACCCTTAATTTATGGTGGTATAGCCACAAGTATTTACTATTTTGTTGATAACAATAATGAATATGATCGATTTAGAACAGCTTTCAGAAAACGTAAAGCCGGATTAAGTGATGAGTTTACTGTAGATGGTGTTCAAATTATATCGGATGCCGGGTTAGAAAGTGCTCAAAGACAATTAAGACAAAATAGAGATTTATCATTATTAACTACTGTATTAATTTATGTATTACAAATTGTTGAGGCTAGTGTTACCGCTCACCTCATCCAATTTGATGATTCAGATGATTTATCTATAAGCCCGGCTACAATTTTCAATCGAGATATTTCTGACAAATCTCCAAAAGTAGGTTTAATTCTAAAATACTCTTTTTAATTATGAAAATAGCCTTATTGGGTTACGGAAAAATGGGCAAAGAAATAGAAAAAATTGCTCTGGAAAGAGGTCATAAAATTGTTATTAAAACTTCTTCAGGAAGTGATTATGACATCTCTCAGGTCGATGTTGCTATTGAATTTAGCATACCGACTGCCGCCCTAAACAATATTAAAAAATGTATTAACAATATTATTCCTGTAGTATCCGGAACTACGGGCTGGCTGGAAAAATATGATGATGTTGTTGATTTATGCACTAAAAAAAACAGTGCTTTTATTTATGCTTCTAATTTTAGTTTGGGAGTTAATATTTTTTTTGAATTAAATAATCAGTTAGCCAAAATGATGCGTTCTTTACAGCAGTATAATGTCAGTATCGAAGAAATTCATCACACACAAAAATCAGATGCTCCAAGTGGAACTGCGATAACATTAGCTGAAGGAATCATTAACAATTCTGATAAAAAAGATTGGGAATTAGATGGGGAAATATCCAATATAACCATTCCCATTGCTGCTATTAGAACTCCGGAAATTCCCGGGACACATACTATACGCTATGAATCTGAAGTAGATTCAATACATATTAAACATGAAGCTCATAGCAGAAAAGGCTTTGCTTTGGGATCTGTGATAGCTGCAGAATGGCTTCAGGATAAGAAAGGAGTCTTTACAATGAAAGACGTGCTAAACATAGATTAATATATTCTACATTTGACAACGAAAAAACGCAGATTGCCTGTTTAATATTGTTTAAAACTAAACTAAAGAAATTATGTCATTTACCGAATGGTTTATTTTATTTTTAATTATACAATTAATCCATTTTTCAGGAACCTGGAAATTATATGTAAGAGCAGGAAGAAAAGTATGGGAAGCTGCTGTTCCTGTTTATAATGCTGTCATATTACTTAAAATTATAAATCGCCCTGGATGGTGGGTAATTTTATTTTTTATACCTACCGTAAACTTGATTATGTTTCCTGTCATTTGGGTTGAGACTTGTCGTAGTTTTGGTTTCAAATCAACAAAATATTCATTATTAGTAATCTTAACGTTAGGTTTTTATCTTTTTTACATTTCATATTTTACAGATTATCAGTACGATGAAAACAGGAGTTTAAAAGCTCCTACTACTGCCGGTGAATGGATAGGTTCCATTGCTTTTGCAATTATAGCAGCAACTATAGTTCATAATTACTTTATCAGACCTTATGTAATTCCTTCATCTTCTTTAGAAAAAACATTGCTTGTTGGTGATTATCTTTTTGTAAGTAAATTTCATTATGGTTCAAGAGTTCCTATGACTATGGTGTCCTTACCAATGATTCATGATAGTATTCCGGGATTAAAAACTAAATCATATTTATTTAACGATAATTATGAAACCAGAAATTCATCACTTATCAATAAATTGCAATTACCCCATATGAGGTTGCCTGCACTTACTAAAATTAAAAGAAATGATATCGTTGTTTTTGGTCAGCCTGCCGATACTTTGAGAGACATGAATAATTTAAGACCTGATCGAAACTACTATAAACCAATAGATAAAAAAACAAATCTTGTAAAAAGATGTGTTGGAATTGCAGGTGATAGTTTAGAAATAATAGACGGTTATGTTTTTATTAACGGAAAAAAAACCGTACTTCCCGAAAGTGCAAAACCTCAATGGAATCATATAGTTGAAACTCATGAACGTTTATCCAGAAATGAAATCAGTCGTTATAACATCAGAGAGGGAAGAATTTTAAATGATGGCAGGTATTATTTAACATTAACTGATTCAGAAGCAAAAGCACTTAAAAAAAATATTAAGGTAAAAAGTATTGAAAAATTAATTCAGACTAAAGGGAATTATGATCAAAATATTTTTCCTCATAATCCAATGTATGCATGGTCTGCAGATAACTTTGGCCCAATTTATATTCCTGAAGAGGGAGCTACAATTAAATTAAATGCAAAAACAATTCCTTTTTATAAACGTATCATTCAAGAATACGAAAAAAATGATTTAACTTTTTTTGAAGATGATATTTATATCAATGGTAAAAAGACAACCTCTTATACTTTTAAACAAGATTATTACTGGATGATGGGAGATAATCGTCAAAACTCTTTAGATGCCAGAGCCTGGGGATATGTCCCTTTCGATCATGTTATCGGAAAACCCGTTATGATATGGTTTAGTTATGATAAAGATACAGGTAAAATCCGATGGAACAGAATATTTACCACAGTTACTAATGGTCCTGTTAAATCTTATTTTTGGCCGGGGATTTTTATAGCTGCTTTAATTCTGATTTTCGTTTTTATACCAAAAAAGAAAAAAACTGATTAATCTGGGACTTTTTATACCTACATATTTCTCGTCTATAGGTCAATATGCTGCTATATTGAAATCTGATTCTGTAGTTTTTGAAGTAGAAGATAATTACCAAAAACAAACTTACAGGAATCGTTGCTATGTTTATGGAGCTAACGGAATACTTTCTTTAAATGTTCCTGTAAAACATACCAAAACTACCCGTAGAAAGAAAACAAAAGATACATTAATTGAAAACAATTTCCCCTGGCAAAATCAGCACTTTAAGTCTTTAAAAACAGCTTACAGATCTTCTCCTTATTTTGAATTTTTTGAAAATGATATTTCTTCCATTTTCCATAAAAGATATATATATTTAATTGACTTAAATATAGATACTTACTTATTTGTTACAGAAGCTTTGCAATTAACCCGGGAATTTTCTAAAACAAATGAATATCAGATAGCACCCAAACTTCGTGACTATAGAAATTTTTCAATAGTAAAAAAAGGAATTTCAGTAAATATTGATGAGTATCCACAGGTATTTAGTCATAACCATGGGTTCATTTCTAACTTGTCTATTTTAGATCTTCTTTTTATGGAAGGTTTCAACGCGTTAATTTTTTTGGAAAATATAACTATCTAACGTAATATCTGAAACAATTTTAATTTTTGATAATTGCTGTATAATGAAAACTCAGTTCTAAATCATCAGAGTCTTGAATTAAAAAAAATTACTCCAATGAATTAATTACTTGTCGGATAGTAACGAGATTTGATAATAGCTTTTCCAGATGCTCCAGATACAACATATTAGCTCCGTCAGATTTAGCATTTGCAGGATCGAAGTGGGTTTCAATAAACAATCCGTCGACATTATTAACTACTCCTGCTCTGGCTATGGTTTCTATCATATCGGGTCTTCCGCCAGTGATTCCTGAACTTTGATTCGGTTGCTGTAAGGAATGTGTCACATCCAATATAGTGGGTGCAAATTGCCTCATAGTAGGAATTCCTCTAAAATCTACCAATAGATCTTGATATCCAAATGTGGTACCGCGCTCTGTAATCCATACTTTTTCATTCCCGCAATCTTTTACTTTTTTAACAGCATGAATAGCTGCTTCGGGACTCATAAATTGTCCTTTTTTCAAGTTAACCACTTTTCCTGTTTTTGCAGCCGCAACAACCAAGTTAGTTTGCCTTACTAAAAAGGCAGGTATTTGCAAAATATCTACATATTGTGCTACAATTTCCGCCTCATAACTTTCATGTATATCAGTGATTGTTGGCACTTTAAAAGTTTCGGAAACTTTCTTTAATATTTTTAAAGCCTTTTCATCTCCAATGCCTGTAAAACTATCTATTCTATTTCTGTTTGCCTTTTTAAAGCTCCCCTTAAACACATAAGGAATTTTTAATTTATTTGTGATTTCAGCAATTCGTTCTGCAATCTTTAATGCCATTTCTTCTCCTTCAATAGCACAAGGTCCTGCTAATAAAAAGAAATTATTAGAATCTGTATATTTTATATTCGGTAATAAGTTCAAATCCATCATAAAATTTTTGACAAATTTAAGGAATAGAATCAGGGAACTTTATCTTTTGAAGAATTTCTTAAATCAGAGAGTTAATATTTTGTTTTATTAATTTGTTTTTACTTGGAGTTTGCACATCTTTTATACTCCAAAAAATGTATTAATTTTTCTTCTGAAAATATTTTTTCCGAAAACGTAGATATCAAACTTACTTAAAATTTACTTTTTCTAATTCTTATATATTTATACTGAGATCTAAACTTAACCTATTTGATGACTATCTGATTTGTTAGACAATCCCTTAAATATTCGTATTTTAATAATATGTTAGATGTACACCACCCCACAGGAGCTGAATATTTACAAAGCTATTTGGATGAATATTGTTATGAAATTCAACGGAAGATATTTTATTAGTTTAATAATCAATATTATCAAAGTCTGATGCTGTTGATACTGAAGATAAAATTGTTTATTTTTATAATCAAAGAAGTGCAATTAAAAGAAGATTCGATAATTTAAAGAACAGTTTTTTTCATTCCATGAATAACTCTAAAAAATGAGTACAAATGCTCCTGTAAATTCAGAAATGACTTTTTTTCAAGTTTATTAAAAATATAATTTGTTATTTTAAGTTTTTATTAACATTTATCACTTCTTTATATTGTAATTTTATAAAATATAACTACAAATTAATTTTTATCATGAAAAAAGTATTTTTAACTTTATTCGTTGTTGCATTCTCTTTTTCTTCTAATGCACAGTTAGAAACTCCTCAACCAAGTCCTTTAGCTAAGTTAGAACAAAAGGTAGGATTAACGGATGTTACTGTGGAATATTCCAGACCTGGTGTAAAAGGAAGAAAAGTTTTCGGCAATTTGGTTCCTTTCGGAAAAATATGGAGAACCGGAGCTAACAGAAATACAATCATTACTCTTAGTGAAGATGTGACTATAGATGGCAAAGCATTAAAGAAAGGCTCATATGCTATCTACACAAAACCCGATACTTCTTTCTGGGAGGTGATTTTTTACACCACCACCAATAACTGGGGAACACCCGGAAAATGGGACGACTCTAAAGTTGCTTTAACAACAACAGTCAGAGTTGAAAAAATGCCAATGATAATAGAAACGTTTACAATTTCCATTGATGATATAACTAATAATTCTGCTGTATTAGGTTTCTTATGGGAAAACTCTTATACAGGAGTTAAATTTAATGTTCCTACTGATAAAGCTGTTCTTGCTAGTATTGATAAAGTAATGACCGGACCTTCTGCAAGTGATTATTATTCCTCTGCCTCTTATTATATGGATGAAGGAAAAGATATTAAAAAAGCAAAGAAATGGATAGATAAGGCTGTGGATATGACCAAAGACAAACCTCGTTTTTGGTATTTACGAAAACAGTCATTAATTTATGCCAAAGCGGGGAATAAAAAAGGTGCAATTAAAGCTGCAAAAGCTTCTTTACTGCATGCAGAAAAAGCCGGAAATGCAGATTATATTAAAATGAATAAAGATTCTCTGAAAGAATGGGGAGCTTAGTCTGTTTTTTAAATTTAATTAAAAGTGAAAATCAGGTTTTTAATTAAACTTGATTTTTTCCTTATTTAAAAACTAGAAAATCGGAATCACTTTTTTTCTGCTTTATAATCTCTTAAACCCGGTTTAAAGAGCGAATGAATTTTAATCCTTAATGAGCTAAGAGTTCAAAACATTATTTCAGTAGCCCGATGTCAGCAAAAGTTTCAATCGGGGGAATCCATGTCAAATGGATTAGGAAAATTAACTTACCGTTCTTTATTTTTATCAATTAAATTCATACATGTTTGTAATTCCGGTCTGTTTGCAGTAAACTGTCTTAACCAAATGACTAATTCTTCTACTTCATAGGGTAACAATCTGCCAATTGCTTTTTCTAACTCTCTAAAGAATAACTCAGAATCAAAACTTACTTTTTGTAACACAACTTTGGTATATTCATACATTGCTCTTGGCATCTGTGAGGATTTTAATTTGCACTCTAAATTTACAAAAAAACTTAATTTATTGATGTTAAATTTATCAAAAACTAATTCTTATTTGTAAACAATTGCTCTCTAAAATTCCTTAAATCTTTATGCATCAGTGCATCAAAAAATCAGTTTTATAAAGCGTTTACTCTAGCTACCAATACTTTAGCTGCCACCTCTAATTCAGTGCTGATTCCTTTAAAATGTATTTTCTTATTTTTTATATTTTTTATATGAATTTTAGCAATTAATTCATCAAAAGTTTCAATTGCTTCATCAATTATTCCCTGAGAATTTGCTGTATCTGTTCCCGGATTTAATAATTCCCACACATAACATCTTTCAATAATATCTCCCAAGGTATAATTTATGTCTTTCTTTAAGTTTTTTATACTTGCCATACTATAAAATTTTATAGCAAAGTTAATCTATTTTGTCCAATTTACTCTGAAAATTTTCACTCTTCTTTTTATGACAATCATGCAGTAAAAGTATGCTTGCATTAAAATGCCTTTTCATTTCTAATAATAAGTGATTATTCAATTATAAGATTTTTCTAACTGTACCGTAAAAAGAATTAGTTTTAACCGCATATACTCCTGCTTGAAGTTTCTCTGTAAATATAAGAAGGTCTTTAGTTTCATTTCCCAAAATAAATTCTTTTGAATAAACTGGCATTCCTGTTGCCACACTCGTTATCGTTGTATTAATTAAAATTCTGTCTCCGCTCTTTATATAGAAAGGTTTTTCATTCGGCAAGGTGGTACCTGCCAGTATAGAATCTCTTAAATCTGTGTTGTCAAAAGTAATACCAGACTTATCATATACTGAAAGCCTCCCACGCTGGGACCGATGATCACCGCTTTTTCATTATCCTGCTGTATTTTTTTTATATGACGTAATAAACTTATAAAAGTGTATGCATTACGTTCTATATAATCGCTGCCACCGATCAATCTCTTTACTTCCTCTGTTGTAAACAGGGTGATTTACAATGATTATATCATAGCCTTTTGAGTTTAATTCTTTGACTAAATCAACATTATTGCCATTATTTTTATAACTCATTAATGGCTTAATACTTTTTTCTTCTTGATCATTTTCAATTTTCCTTTTATCATTGGGGTCGTCCCCGTCAAAAATGTACAGGGGTTTGTCAACTATTCGATTATTGTCGTTATAATAAATCTGGTATTCATTCCTTACTCTATAAGCCCGGCTTTCGTTATAGCCCTGAAATAACAAATAGTCATCAGCCTCAATATCAATCCCTGGTAAGCTGGGAGTGATAATTTTTTCCGGCATACACAACAGGTCTTATAATTTCTAATCTCTCGTAGGTAGTTTTTGTAGTATTATCACTATAGGTAACCACAAAACGCAGGGTTTGCAGTGCTGTCCTGGGATATGTGGTGGAAAAAGCTATTTTTCCTTCTTATATTTATGTATCAGGGAAAATGACGTATTATTTGTATAAAGTTTTAAGGTTTTAATACGTTTCTCGTATTTATGTAGTTTGAATAAATTATCCGCAGTGAATGTAATAGATTTTCCGGATGCCTTAACCACCAAAGGAGCTATAATTGTTGTCTGCTTCTTATTTTTAAGCTGCTCTTTAAATGTACTAAAAGAAGTAAAATTTTTCTGACAAGATGCTCTGTACAACTCACTCCACGCCTGTTTAAAATGAAAAACATTTGAGGTATCCCCCCTGGCCTGAACCCTGATTAAAGGTTTGGATGGTTGCCATTGAAAAAACCCTGTCAATTAAAATATTTGAGGTAACTGCTGTTTTATTCAGGTTTTTAAAACGCTCATCTATTTCGGCAGTAAAGTTTCCGTTGGTTAATTGTGCCTGTAATCGTATTGTTAACAACAATACGATTATTAAAAATATAATTTTTTTCATAATTTTGAATGCTAATTATCAATATATAGGTTATTAGTGTTTAACTATTACGGGCAAAATATGACCCTCGATATTCGGATTATTAGCATATTTTAAAGCGATTTGTAATAGTTTTCCAATGCTGTTCATCTGTTATACTGTGAATAAGACTTACATAAATTACCGGAGGAATTATTTGAAATGATCTCCATGCTTATTCGCCGTCTTTATTACTTAATATTTTATAATTCACCCCATCCGAACCGTCTAACTTCTGATGCTGATTTAATCTCTTTTAATTTTCTCCCAAGTAATTCCTTATCTAAATTATTTAACAGGTCTTGAAAACTAAAATACTCTGGTAACTCAACTGAAAAATAACTTTCTTCTTTTAAGAAAAAGTTTTTTGCTTCGTTATGTGATAGATTTAACACTGTTTTCATGCTATTTCTTTTTTAACCTTAAACCTTTGTCATTTTTGAGAGAATTAAAGATTGTAGTAGCTTTTCAATTTTTAAACTATTTATTATAATAACTGTTTACAGTACTAAAACTCCTATCCAATTTTTTCAGAGAGCCAAGTTTATTTAACATTTTTCTTTTCTAAAACTTCTTTAATTCGATTCATCCTAAAAAAATTAAAAAATGTTTGTTTACCTCCTTTAAGTTTTTGTAACAAACCTAACTCTGCTAAACTTTTGTGAGTTTTTGCTAATTGTTTAAATATTTCCGGAGTTTATAACTCTGTTTCAGGTGGTAAGGTACGTTTAGTTGCTATCTAATTACAGGTTTACAGCATAATCAACTTTGTAATGAGAGAGAAGGTAACAAGAAATTATTGTACTGTAAAATAAGTCATAATCGCTTATGAATCCATTCTTTAAAACTATAGAAATTTTGAGGGGTTACTCCATGTCCGGCAGGGTATTCGGAGAACTGATTTTTTAAATTTGCAGCAGAGAGAAATTCAGGAGCTTTTTTAGCTTGGGAAAAAGGAATAACCTGATCTGCCGAGCCATGAGAAATATAATAATCTGTAGTGATTTCTTCTGAAATAGTTTCAGGAAGCAATTCTTCATTCAAATATCCACTTAAGGCAATAACATATTGTATTTTATCAGGATACATTAAACTTAAGGCATAACTTAAAACGGCACCCTGACTAAACCCTAATAAAAATGTTTTGTTTGCTTTGTACTTTGATTGAATTTCATCAATAAAATCAGCTGTTTTTTTTATAGATAACTTTGCCTGATCTAAGTCAGAAAACTTATTATTAGCGATATCAAAGTTGATTGCATACCATGCATAACTATGAAAGCTCATTTCATAAGGTGCTCTTACACTTACAATAAGCAGTTCATCCGGAAGGTCTTTTGCAAACGAAAATAAATCATCTTCATTGCTTCCATATCCATGCAATAGTACTAATAAGCCAGGGTTTTCAACAACTATTTTCGGATTTCTTACTTTGTAATATAAACTCATTTGTCTTTATAGATTTTTAACTTCCGTCTTGAAAATAATCTCCAATGGATTTTTCTTAAAATTATTTAAAATTAGTACTGCTACAGTACCAATTACAGGGATATAACTTGCTAACAGCATTTGTTTTGATTTTTTCGATTTTTGTTAGGTTTTTCATGAACTATGTGTTTAAAATAAGTTGCCCGTTTGCGTATATACCATATGCTTTTCCTTTCAATTTTTCTCCCATAAATATACTGTTTTTTGAAGTGGATAAAATATCATTTTCAGAAAAATCATAAATAGTATCAGGATTGAACAGAGTAATATCTGCTTTGGTATTAATATCGATTGCAGAACTTTTAATACCAAAAACTTTTTTTGGATTCTTACTCAAACAAGTTGCTATTGTTTCAATATCTAATACAGAATGTAAAGCTCCAAAAGCACTTTCTAAACCAATTGTTCCGTTCTTAGCAATTGAAAATTCTACTCTTTTGTGTTCTATATCAACAGGATTATGGTCTGAGGTAATAATATCAATGATTCCGTCTTTCACACTTTCGAGTAAAGCTTCTGTATCATCCTGAGTGCGAAGAGGAGGAGCAACTTTTACATTCGCATCAAATCCATGTAGTTTATCATCTGTTAGTAATAAGTTATGGACAGCAACGCTGCAAGTTACTTTTATTCCTCTCTTTTTGGCTTCTTTAATAAGCTGTGCTGATTTTTTAGTTGAAATTGCAGGAATGTGTAATCTTCCTCCAGTATATTCCAATAAAAATAAATCTCTGGCAATATGAATTTCTTCCGCCAACGCCGGGATTCCTTTTAACCCGAGTTTAGTTGAATTAACGCCTTCATTTGCAACACCTTCTCCGGCAATTTTTATATTTTTTGGAAAACTGAGAATTAACCCGTCAAAGTTTTGAGCATATAATAGTGCTGTTTTTAGAAGATTGTCATTTTCAACAGGTTTGTTATAATCACCAAATGCAATGGCTCCGGATTGTTGCATATCGTATAATTCAGCCATTTCAACACTTTCACTTTTCTGAGTTAAGGCACCTATCGGGTGTATGTCAACAGCTGCTTTTTTAGCTTTATTGATCATAAATTCTACAGAAGATTTAGTATCAGCAACAGGAAAGGTATTTGGGTTTACGGCAATTCTTGTAAAACCGCTTTTGGCAGCAACGATTAATCCGTTTTCAATAGTTTCCCGTTCTTCAAAACCAGGTTCTCCGAGTGATACACTTGTATCAAACCATCCTGAAGAAATGTGTAAATTATCAAGAGTTATTACTGAATATTCTTCTTTAGGTTCTATAGAATTTTCAATTTCAGTAATCATACTCTCATTAATTAAAACATCTTTAATGGTTTGGTGAAAAGGACTCTCAACATCAATAATTTTTGCTGATTTCAGAAGTGTAATCATCCTTTAAAGTATTTCAAAATCAAAATTTCCAGTAACAAAGATACAATAGCGGTTAGTAAAAACCATTTCCAGAGCCAATGAACTTTGTTTTTATCGTTAATTTTTTTAAAACTCTCTGCTATCGAATTCAAAATATGAATATTTTTATCAGTAAAATTAGCGTTTTGAAGGTTTAAATATTGTAATGAACTTTCTTCTTTAGGATTATTAAAAGCTATGGATTCAATTATGGTATCACCTTTAGTAATCGTATAAAAGCCTTTTTGATCAGGTAAGTCATTTGTGGTTAATTTTACCTTAGTTTGATATGTTTGCTGCAACGGAATAAAAGAGAAATGATTGTTTTTTATTGTTAAAATATCATCTTTCTCTAAGGGGGTTGCCAACTCAATAATGTTAGGTTCAGCTAAGATGTAATATAATTTTGATAATCGTAAACTTTGCTGTCCGATATTATAAAAGACAGGAACAATTAATGGAGAATTTTTAAAATTGCTGTTATCTCTGCTTAAAGGAGAAGCAATCCAGAAAACTTTTGAATTTGGTAATGTTACCTGCTGAATGAAACTTGAATTATTTTCAAAAGAAATAAGTGTACTCGCTTTAGATAGCTTTGCAGGGTAACGCAGATAGACATCCGGGTATTGGAAATTGCGGACTTTTTTATCAAAAACATTTTGAAATAAAGGATGTCTAAAATTGATTTGTGTAATTTTCAGCGAATCTTTTTTCGGATTCAAAATTCTTCCTATAGATAAGTTTCTAAATAAACTATTATAAGAATTCAGATTTGCTTTAGCACTGGGAACAATCATTAGGCACCCGCCATTTTTTGAAAACTCAACAAGGTTACTGATTAAACTTTGAGGTATGCTTTCAATTTCATTTAGAATAATTAAATGTTGCTGTGAAATGCTGTTGTAATTAACATTTTGAATTGAAGACTGACTAAATTTAAATTCATCGTCCGTATAAATTCCGGATAAAAAATCAGAAGAAATACCAATCGCTGATACATTAATTTTCTCGTTAGTGTTTAAGGTAAAAAAGAAGTGATTATCAAAAATAAACGTATCGTTATAATTTATTTTAACCCTCCCTAAGAATGAATCTGTCTTCTCTAAAGAAAAAATAACGGTTTGTTCAGCATTTGCTTCAACAGAGAAGATTTGCTTACTAATCAGTTTTTCATCATTGTATACAGCTATTGGAATATTTTCTTTTGACACACCTTGATTTTTAATAAGTACATTAATGATGTTTTTAGAATTAGAATTATCCGTTGTATATACGCTGTCAACAGACAGGTTATCTTTCTTTTCCGGAAGAATCTGAATTAAAGAAGTTGGAAGTTTTGTTTTCCGAAGTTTTTCTTCTTTAATATTTTGAAAATCAGAAATGAATATGTTTTCTGTAATGTTTTTTAAGTTAGACAACTGTAAAAAAAGACTATTTAAAGAAAGTTTTTTAACGCTGTTTTCTACAGTCAATACAACTTTTTTCAGTTCTTCTCCGGAAATATTTTGATGAATACCTGAGTTCGTAATTAATGAATAAGTATATTCCGGTAAAATATTTTCAATAATTTCCTGAGAAGCAATTTTTAAGGAATTTCCTCTATTTCCTTTGGTATCTGTACTCAAAGAATTATCTAAATAAATAGCAATATGATTTTTGTTTTCTATAGCTGTATCACTAAAAAAAGGTTGTGCAAAAGCAAAAACTAAAGCACTCAGCAAGAATAGGCGTGTACATAGGGTTAGCCATTTTTTTAATTGTGAACTTTTCCTGTTCTTAATAACCAAATTTTGTAACAATACAACATTAGTAAAAGAGACTTTTTTAAATTTTCGTAACTGAAAAAGATGAACTATAACGGGGATTATTAATAAAAATAAGAAATATAAAATCTCCGGATATTTAAATAACATATCTAATGATTAATAATAGTGTAAAAATAGCGAAACAGATTGAACTAAACAGCATAATAAATTCTTGTATATTTTAATCTTTCTCCATTTGAAATTAATAAATATCAGATTAGAATTAGTCGGGAGCAATTCAGAGATATATTTTATAAAGTTTTGTTAAGATAAATTTAAGTTGTAAGCAAAGTCTTAAATTTGTTACTTTACTGAAAAAAATTAACCGATGCCCTTAACAGAGAGTGATTGTAGTACTTCCATCTCGTTTAAAGAAACAGGATTCTTCTCGAAAATAATGTGTGATTATTTAGACAAATCAGAAAAACTATCTTCCTGTTATGGGAATTATCCTGATATAAAAGGATTTGAAAATCAGATTAATATCAAGAAAAATGCATTCTCTGAATCAAATCGATCCATTTTAGTAAATGTGTTAAATAAGCAATATGCAGCGACTGACGTTTCTAAAGAAACAATCCGTAATATTCAATCATTACTTCAGGAAAATACATTTACGGTTACTACCGGGCATCAGTTAAACTTATTCACCGGGCCCCTCTATTTCTTATATAAAATAATTTCAACAATTAACCTGTCAGAAGAATTGTCTGTTCAATTTCCGGGAAATCATTTTATTCCCGTATATTGGATGGCTACCGAAGACCATGATTTTGAAGAGATTAACTATTTCAACTTTAAAGGAAACAAAATACAATGGAGTTCTGACCAAACAGGAGCCACCGGGCGATTTTCTACAGAAGGGCTGGAGGAAGTTTTTCGTATATTTTCAGAACAATTACCTCTTTCCGAAAATGCAATTTATCTGCAAAAACTATTTTCTGAAGCCTATACCAAACATACGAATCTGGCAGAGGCAACCCGATTTATAGTCAATCAACTTTTCGCAACATATGGCTTAGTGATTATTGACGCTGATAATCCCGGTTTAAAATCATTATTTAAGCCCTATGTTATTAAAGATTTAATAGAATCTGCTTCGTATAAAACAGTTTCCAGAACAAACTCAAATTTAGAAGCATATTATAAAATCCAAGTAAATCCAAGAAAAATTAACCTCTTTTATTTAATAGATAATTTGAGAGAGCGTATTGTTTTTGAAAAAGGAATTTTTAAAGTTTATAATACCGATTTACGTTTTACAAAAGATGAAATTCTTCAGGAAGTAGCAAATTATCCCGGGCGATTTTCACCCAATGTAATTACACGTCCGTTGTACCAGGAAGTAATCTTACCAAACCTTTGTTACATAGGAGGAGGAGGAGAATTGGCATACTGGATGCAATTAAAGAGTTATTTTGATGCCGTAAATATTCCATTTCCAATTCTTTTGCCAAGAAATTCGGTACAGATAATTAATGAAAAACAATTTTCCAAATTAGAAAGGCTATCTGTTTCAATACAAGAATTGTTTTTAAAGCAACAGGATTTAATTAATAGAAAAATTACTGAAAATTCAGAAATAAGATTCGATTTTACAAATCAAAAAACTGTTTTAAAACAACAATTCTCTGATTTAAAAGCAATCGCCTCTCAAACTGATGTTTCTTTTATCGGAGCTGTAAAGGCACAAGAAAAAAAGCAATTAAACGGCTTATTAAATTTAGAAAAACGTTTGTTAAGAGCTGAAAAAAGAAAACAAACTGATTTAGCGAAACGCATTATTCGTATTCAAAATGAACTATTCCCCAACCAAAGTTTGGAAGAACGCGAGCGCAATTTTTCTGAGTTTTATTTAGGATATGGTGATGATTTTATCAAAACTCTTAAAGAAAAATTAAACCCGTTGCAATTAGATTTTTTTGTGCTGGTAAAATAGCATTCTGTTATTTTAAAAGCCTGTCTGTCTGTCTTATAACTCAAAAAAACTAAACACACTGCGTCCGTAACGCTTTTCATAAGTTAATTTGGAATGCGACGATATATCGGTATGCTTAGAATGTTCTATGATTAAAGTTCCTTCTTTATTTAATAGTTTTTTTTCAAAAACTAAGTCTGCGATTTTTAAAAATTCTGAAGTTTTAAGATTATAAGGAGGATCTGCAAAAATAATATCTGTTTTTATCGATGTTTTTTCTAAAAACGTAAATACATCACTTTTAAAAACTGTAATATTAAAACCTAATTCTTTAGCTATTTGATTGATGAACTTTATGCAGCCATAATGAGTATCCACAGCATAGATAATTTTAGTCCCGCGGGAGGCAAATTCGTAACTAATATTGCCTGTACCTGCAAATAAATCTGCTACAGAAATGCTGTTAAAACAATATAGATTATTTAAAATGTTAAATAATGATTCCTTGGCCATGTCTGTAGTTGGGCGGACAGGTAAGTTTTTTGGAGTATGAATTCGCTTACTTTTATGTTTTCCCGAAACAATACGCATTTACGATAATAAAGTATAGTGAGAGTGAGCAAAGAAATATTCAGATTTTTCTAAAAATTCAAAATCAGGTTCAATAAAATGTACGTTTTTTACATACTCATATGTCATTTTATATGTTTCGTATTCAGATGTTATATTTCCTAAAAAATATAACTGAAATTGATGAACATTCATTTCTAATTGTTCAGCACAAAGTAAAATATAGTATATAAAATCTTCCTTACACCGATAAGAAAAAGAATTAAATAAAGTGAATTTACTTTTGTTAAAAATAATAATATCTATAGTAGTATAGGTTACATTTACAAACATTACCTGTTCTTCATCCTTATAAAGTTTGGAAAGTTGTTCTATTAGTATGGTAGAATGATGTTTAAACTCAAACTCTCCAAAGTTTTGAAATAAGAAATTGTTAATGTTCACATAAGGAACATACACATTTTTGGCTTGGATGGTTGCTATATTGTCGTAAGCAAAAAAATCAGAAGCCAATGTCTTAATATTATATTGTAAGTACGCTTTAAGTTGCGTTTCATCAAAGAAAGTATTCGGAACTTGAGTCACTAACCGATTTTCATGTACTGCAATAATTTTATCGAAGTCTATTTGTAAATCTTTATCATTTTCAAAGGCATAGTTAATCTTATCTGCTAACAGATTAGGAGAAAGTAATTTTTCTGAAAAAGCATATTCTGACAGGACTAAAATTTCATTGACCGGAATATCTTTTATACAAAAAGAAAATCCATCCAAACTGACTTGGATGGACAAACTCTTATGTTCAGATATAATTTCTTTATTGCTCTTTTGTGTTAGTTTTTGCATCACTTTTATCGTATAACGGAGGCCAGTTACCACCGGTAGAAACTTCTTCTAACGAGCCTACAGAAACAAATTGTCCTTTGATTTGATCGGATTCTATCACTTCTAATTCTTGTTTAATAAGATGTCTTGGTAAACCTTTCAGAATAGATTCTTTATCAGTTTTTGCTTCAAATACCGGAACAAATAAACCTGTTATTTTTTCAATTTCTCCAATTCCAATTTCAAATTCTTTACCGGTATCGGGAACTGTAAACATATTCTTGTAATCTTTATCCTTAAAATATCTTAAAACAGACTCATAGCCGATAGTATCAATTTTTTTAATTGAAATATCTTTAGTAATTCCACCACTTAAAGTGATTGTTTTTTTCTCATTAACCGTTTCAGTTAATACAAGTGAATCATTCTCAATAAAATTAATTAGCTTATTTTTATCTTTTGTAAATATTCCTGTAGCTTCATTATATTTAACCTGTGCATCACGAATCAATTTTAAATTGCTAACTACTTTTGAGTAGCGTTTTCTCTTTTCAATATCAAATTTAATAGGCTCCATAACTCCGTTGTAAATTAAATACACCAAATAAGCTGAAGCAATTAACAACAATATAGAAACTAACCATCTAAGTTTTAATGGAACGAATTTAACTATAAGGTACGCGAACAGGAATGTCACACCCAAAGCTCCTGTAATTATAAGTACAATCATTTTTTCTAGATTTTTTAAATATAATACCTGCAAATCTACAATTTTTTTCAATCATATAAAACAAATATTGATAATTACATGTATCTTCGTTTTTTTACATTATAATAATATGATAAAATCTGCAAGTGATTTCTATAAAGAAATCCTTCAAAAATTTCCTTACAATCCTACCGGCAAACAATTAGGCTTAATTGATGATTTAACTCAATTTATTTTTACTGAAAATAATAATGCCCTTTTCCTGTTAAAAGGATATGCAGGGACCGGAAAAACAACCGTAATTAGTACCGTGGCACATAATCTATGGAAAGCAGAAAAAAAAGCAGTCTTGCTCGCTCCGACAGGAAGAGCCGCCAAAGTTATTTCAGGATATTCGAAGAGACAAGCATTTACAATTCATAAAAAAATTTATACCCCTAAAAAACAAATCAACGGAGGAGTAAGTTTTGTAATACAACCCAATAAACATATCAATACAATTTTTATAGTCGATGAAGCTTCAATGATTTCTGACCAGATTCAGAATTCAAAACTTTTTGAAAATGGTTCAGTTTTAGACGATTTAATCTCATATGTGTATTCAGGAAAAAACTGTAATCTTATTTTTATTGGTGATACAGCACAATTACCACCGGTAAAACTCGAGATAAGCCCGGCATTGGATAGTGATAAACTATCGCTTTACTACAATAAAGAGGTTACTAAAATTGAATTAGATGAAGTAGTTCGTCAACAAAAAAATTCGGGAATTTTGGCCAATGCTACCCATTTACGACTGCTAATTCAAAATGAAGGAGTTGATTTTAAATTTGATTTGAATTTCCCGGATATTATTCGCTTACAAGATGAATATGAGATACAGGATGCCATTACACAAGCATACGGCAGAGAAACAGGAGTTGAAGATACTGCTGTCATTGTACGTTCCAACAAAAGAGCCAATCAATACAATCAACAAATACGTAATAAAATCAGAGGTCAGGAAAACGAAATCTCTACAGGAGATTATGTAATGATTGTAAAAAACAACTATTTTTGGTTAAAAAATTCTTCTTCGGCAGGTTTTATTGCAAACGGAGATATCTGTGAAGTAATCCGTATCAACGAAATTAAAGAATTGTATGGATTCAAATTTGCTGAAGTCATCATCAGAATGATTGATTATCCGGATATGAAACCTTTTGAAACGATTTTACTATTAAACACATTAACAAGTGAAAATCCGTCACTTACTTACGAAGAATCCAATAAACTATATGAAGCTGTTAAAAAAGATTTTGCTCATGAAAAATCGAAGTACAAACAACTTATGAAGATTAAAAAAAATAAATTTTTTAACGCACTTCAAATAAAATTCTCCTATGCTATGACTTGTCATAAATCACAGGGAGGTCAATGGAAAACAATTTTTATAGAACAACCTTATTTACCAGAAAGAAACAATGCAGAGTATTTAAGATGGCTATATACAGCAGTAACCAGAACACAAGAGAAATTGTATCTAATAAACTTTAAAGACAATTATTTTATTACATAAATGTTAGTGTTTTGTTAAACTCATCAAGTCAGAATAGTAAAAAGAGTATATTTGCCCGAAGTTACTTTGTTACCTCGAATGGAGTCGGAGGTAAAACAGCCAAACCCCGATTCCGCCCGATTTGACATTTTTATTTAAAATTAAATGAAAAAACAATTATCAACTTTTTTTCCGGCATTTTTACTGATTATCACTTCAGTCGTAGCACAGAAACCTCAAAAATTAACAACAAATCAAATTTACGAAAAAATCCAAAAACTCAATTTTTTAGGCTCAGCTTTATATATTGCGGCACATCCTGATGATGAAAACACACGTTTAATAGCCTATTTGGCAAACAATGTGAAAGCCAGAACTGCGTATCTATCATTAACAAGAGGCGATGGAGGGCAAAATTTAATTGGTCCTGAAATTCGGGAATTGTTAGGGGTCATTCGTACTCAGGAATTATTAGCAGCCAGAAGTGTTGACGGAGGAGAGCAACATTTTTCCAGAGCCAATGATTTTGGATATTCAAAACATCCGGATGAAACTTTAAGTATTTGGAATAAAGACAAAGTATTATCAGATGTAGTTTGGGCAATAAGAACCTTTAAACCTGATGTAGTTATTAACCGTTTTAACCATAGAACTCCGGGGACAACACACGGACATCATACGTCATCGGCAATGTTAAGTGTTGAAGCTTTTGATTTGGCAGGAGATAAAACAAAATACCCAAAGCAGTTAAAACATACAGAGATCTGGCAACCTAATCGGCTATTTTTTAACACTTCCTGGTGGTTTTATGGAAACAGAGAAAACTTCGCCAAGGCTGATAAAAGTAAAATGTTAAACTTTGATATTGGTGTATATTATCCTTTAAAAGGAGTATCAAACAACGAATTAGCATCGATGGCAAGCAGTCAACATTTATGTCAGGGATTTGGCAGATTAACAGTCCGGGGAAGTCAAACTGAATATGTTGAATTTTTAAAAGGAGAGTTCCCAAAAGATAAAAAAAATATTTTTTCAGGAATCAATACTGCATGGAACAGAATAGAAAGTGGCGGAGAAATTGGCGATATATTATATGAAGTTGAAAAATCATTTGATTTTATAAACCCCTCAAAGCATTTACCCGACTTATTAAAAGCCTGTAAATTGATAGAAAAATTAAAAAATGAGCATTGGAAAGCAATTAAATCAAAACAATTAAAAGAGATTATAGCAGCTTGTGCAGGATTGTATTTAGAAGCTTCTGCAAAAACATCAAGTACTACACCAAATTCATCCGTTGAAATAGATATTGAAGCACTGAACAGAAGTGGTGTTTCTATGGGTTTAACTTCAATAGAATGGTTACCAAGTACTAAAAAAATAATAAAAGAACTTGAATTACTTCCCAACAGAAAACAAAATTTTACTGAAATACTTGAAATTGGAAACTTAGCATATTCTTCGCCTTATTGGTTAATTTCTGAATGGGATCCAGGGATGTATAAGGTAAGCAATCAAAAATTAATTGGGAATCCTGAAACAAATCGCCCTTTACAAATTGTATTCAATCTCATAATTGAAGACGTGCCAATTTCATTTACTAAAAATGTTGTAAGGCGTTATTCTCAAAGAGATAAAGGAGAGATTTATGATCCCTTTGAAATCTTACCAAAAATTACTACTAAGTTAGAGGATAAAGTATTTATTTTTTCTGATAATCAATCGAAAGAAATTAATGTAGAAGTGCGTTCAGGTGCAGTTAACATAAATGGACAAGTTTCTTTAAAAGTGCCAAACGGCTGGGCAGTTTCTCCCAGACAAATCAATTTTGATATTGCTCAAAAAGGAAACAAACAAACGGTAACTTTTAGAGTAACTCCGTCTAAAAATCAATCGGAAGGATACATTGAAGCAATAGTTATTGCCGAAGGCAAACAGTTTTCTAAAGAGTTAGTAGAAATTGATTATACTCATATTCCAAAGCAGTCAGTGTTATTGCCTTCTAAAGCAAAAGTTGTACGTTTAAACATTAAAAAAGAAGGGAAGGTTATTGGTTATATTCAAGGATCCGGAGATGCAGTACCGGAAAGTTTACGCCAAATAGGGTATGAAGTCACAGAAATTATTCCGGAAAATATTAATGAATCAACCTTAAAAAAATTCGATGCTGTTGTTACAGGCATTAGAGCTTATAACACAAAAGAGGTGTTACAATTTAAACAAAAATACTTATTAGAATATGTAAAGAATGGCGGAAATGTCATTGTGCAATACAACACAAACAGGAGAGTAGATGTAAAACCTCCTTATAAATTGCAATTATCCAGAGATCGAGTTACAGATGAACATGCAAAAGTAACCATGTTAGTCAAAAATCACCCGGTACTGAATTATCCAAATAAAATTACCAATAATGATTTTAAAGGTTGGGTACAGGAACGCGGGTTGTACTTTCCAAATAAATGGAGTAATGAATATACACCCGTTTTAGCAATGAATGATAAAGGTGAAACTTCTAAAAAAGGAAGTTTGTTAGTGACTAACTATGGTAAGGGGAATTATATTTACACAGGATTAAGTTTTTTTAGAGAATTACCTGCCGGAGTTCCCGGTGCTTATAAACTATTTGCCAACCTTCTTTCTTTAAAAGATAATCAGCTTAAATAAATATAAAGTTTAAAAAAACCTCAAATTTTATCTGAAGTTTTTAATAGACTCTCCCAGAACAGATTCATTGAGGCATCGAAATAATGTCAGTTTCTTTAAATGTGCTTTCTTATACTCTTTTTCCATTTCCTGATTTTTAATAGCTTTCTCAAAATTTATGAAAAACTCTCTGTTTTTCAAACTTTTAAGTTAAACTCAGGCATAAATCGTGAGGAATTTTTTAGATCCACCAGTTTTAGAACATCATAATCCGAAAACCACTATGATTACATTTATGTTTTTGATTATTTTAATATTTAATTTACTTTTGAAAGAAAGGTAAGATATATTAACTAATTGGACACAATACAAACGAAAGTATAAAAATCCATCAAATTTTATAGATTTGGAAAAACAACATTGAATGTACAGAACATCTGAAATAGTAGTCGAGTATGGAATTACAGAAAGTCGGCTAAAAAAATATATTATTGATCAAAGCATTCCTGTCGTCAATGAAGAAGAAATTTCAAAGAAATATTTTCAAGCTATTTTATCATTCATAGAGAATACCAAAGGTAGAATTGAAAAAAGATTAAAAAAAGCAGAAGCTACTTTTAAATATAATTCAAACAATAATAAAGTATTTATTTACCAAGATGACGCTATTTCATTTCTAAAAAAACTTCCTTCAAATAGTGTTGATATAATTGCTACTGACCCAGCTTACTCTGGAATGAATGACAAGCTAAAACTTGGGAAAGGCAGAATAGTTGGAAAGTATGCTGACAAAGGAAAAGAAAATGGAAAATGGTTTGGAGAATTTGAAGATAGCGAAGAAAACTACAATGAATTCTTATCTGAATGCAAAAGAGTTTTAAAAAAATCTACTGGACATATTTACATAATGTTTGATTCTTATTCACTTTTGAGTCTCGGAAATATAGTCAGAAATCACTTTGACGTTAAAAACTTAATCACTTGGGATAAAGTCAATATTGGTATGGGACATTATTTCAGAAGAAGGCACGAATACGTGATTTTTGCTACCAACGGTAACACCAGAAAAATAAGAAATAGAAAATTTCCTGACGTGTGGCGTTTTAAGAGAATTCATGGTTCAAAATATCCAACTCAAAAACCTGTAGAAGTATTTCAAGCAATGATACACGCTAGTTCAGAGAGGGATTTACAGTATGCGACCCTTTTTTAGGAAGTGCTTCATCTGCGATAGCATCAATAAAAAACAATTGTAATTTTATTGGTTGTGACATTTCAGGCAAATCAATTGAAATTTCTAATTCAAGAATATCTGAATTCCTAGAAATAGGAAAAGATAATATACAAACAAAATCAATGGCAGTTGATGACAAAATCTTCTGGGAATAAAAATGGGAAGTTTATCAAAAGTCAAAGCATTATTCGGTTTTACATTACCAAGAACTTTAGAAAAAATCATTCCAGAAATTGAATTACTAACTAATTCCTTTTCAGGTAAGAAATGGATTGGTAATTCAGAACTGCAAGCTAATTTTTTCGATTCATTATATAAATCAGAATTTTATGAAGGTGAAAGCTATCCCGCTGACCCAGCATTTGCAGCAAGAGATAGAATAACTAGAGCACCAAAGGCATTCGGCTTTGTTGATTTAAAACCTGAAATTCAAATAACCGAAGCTGGAAAATTATTGCTTTCTGGCAAAAGAGAAGATGAAACATTCACAAGACAAATGTTGAAATTTCAACTTCCTTCACCTTATCACACACAATCAAAAACAGTTGATTTTCAGGTAAAACCATATCTTGAATTATTAAGACTAATTAAAGAACTTGGAAGTATCTCAAAAACTGAAATTGTCCTATTTTTTTCACAACTTACAAACTACAATGATTTTGAAAAAATAGTTGCAAAAATTATTTATTTCCGTAAGGGTTCAAAGTCTTTTAAAGGCAGTCGCAAAATGTATGTAGCTGAATGCTTTGAGAAAGAAGTGTTAGAAATATTCCATCAAGAAGTTCAAGACAAAAAATTGAAAACAAGAGAAAGTTCAGACACTTCGCTACAAAAATTCATAAAAACTAAAAGTTCAAATATGAAAGACTATGCTGACGCATTTGTTAGATATATTAGGGCAACTGAATTAATTACCTTTCAAAAAAGAACTTTTAGATTGATTATTTCACCTCAAAAAATTGAAGAAGTGAATTATATTCTAAAGGAGATAGACAGAGAGCTTTTAGTTTTCAAGAATAGATCTGACTTTAAAAAATATTTGTTTAATCCCTTTTCAATTAAATTGCTTTCTGATAATAGAGAACTTTTAATTAAAAAAATAGAAAAATTAGGTCTTACTAAATTTGACAAAACAGTTTCAATCGAAGAACTTAAAAATATTTTAGAAAGTATAGAAATTACTGTTAAGTCAAAAAACAGTGAGGAAAAGAAACGTGAGTTAAAAGACTATAAAAAACTACCAGATATTCTTGAAGTATTCAAACAAATAAAGAAAAAAGAAGTACCTGACGCATCTCTATTCCTTGAGTGGAATGTTTGGAGAGCATTAGTTATGCTAAATTATGCAAAAAGAGTCGATGGCAATCTTAATTATGGATATTGATGGTATGCCACTTAATTATGCACCAGGTCAAAAACCTGATATAGAATCTGAATTTGCTGATTTTGGTTTAATTACGGAAGTGACAATGTCTGGTGGTAATACGCAATATAAAATGGAAAGTGAATCAGTACCAAGACTTTTGGAAAAGCAAAAGAAAGCCTAAACAAGGAAATGTACTGCATATTCATTGCACCCAAAATAAGTGAAGGAACTCTAGCACACTATTTTAATTTAAATCGTTTTAATACAAAACTTTACGGCGGTAAAACTAAAATTATACCTCTATCTATCGACCAATTTATAGAATTTGTAAAAACTGGAATAGAGAATAAATTTAATAATCCAGATAAGCTAAAAAACTAGCTAGAAAAACAATGGCTAAACAATCAAGAAGTAGAGGATGAAAATGTATGGAGTGAAAGTATAGGAAAGAGTATTTTAAAATGGGTATCCTAAAAAAGTATCATATCAACAATTAATTATAAGTAATTATTTATTCTTGTCTGCTTCTAAAAATCTTTGCATATTTTCAGTTTAGTGTGTACTTACAAAGTTAGTTAACCGTTAATCCATGAAACTTCTCATATCCAAAATCGTTGTCATTCAGGTATCAAAAACAGAGAAGTTTTAAGGTTTCTCTCCGATTTACGGAAATAAAAAGAAATTGACTTTCTGAAAAATGAAGATTTGAAAACCATAAAATCAGAGACTACAATGCAATAATCTTAAAATTTGTAATCCGGGGTTTGAACTTTTTGTTAAATTTTAAAATTTTGTACAATAAAAAATGTGTTTTTTGCTTTAGCATTTATGTTAGTTGGAATACTTATTTTTGCCAACAATGCATGAGTTAAAATTATTGAAAATAATGTAACATTGAAAATGTTTTAGCTGTTGAATAAACATCAATAGAGATAAGATGGTTTATGGATTTTCTGTTTATTGGAACGATCGAGGGACAAGTGATTGGAGTACAAGAAATAAAAGGATATTCTTGATTTTTTTTAGCATTATCTTCCCTAAAAACCCTTAAAAATCATAATTGTCTATGTCTAATATCAAGTATTTTATACGTGCAATCTGAATTAGGGTTAGTAACATATGATGTGAAACTCTCCTCAAAAAACAAATTATAGAATACACGGAGAAAGACTATATTTCAAAAAAATTAATTAACTAAGGCATTCTGGAGTCGCATCGCACTATCATCAAATTACAACAAAGATTAAAAGTATCGAAAAAATCTGATATCAGGAGATATTCACAAGCTAAAGATTTTTTTTAAATTCCCTAATGACTAACTCACATTAGAAATAATCCGGATAAAAAATATGATAGTAATGATTTAAAACACTCATGTCGGTTTTATAATAGTGCTAATCGAAATCTCATATATTAAATATCTCTCTTATTTTGGTCACATAATCTAGTTTCTCCCAAGTAAATAATTCTACATCTATTTTTTTTTCTTTACCATTTGGCTGAATAAATTTTTTAGATACTACTTCATTAACCCGCCCCATATGCCCATAGATGGCGGTTTCACTATACATTGGTGTCCGTAGTTTTAATCTCAATTCTATAGCATGAGGTCTCATATCAAAAATAGTCGATATCTTTTCTGCAATTTCACCATCTGTTAAGCTTACTTTAGATGTACCATACGTATTTACAAAAATTCTCATAGGTTCTGCAACACCAATAGCGTAGGAAACTTGTACCAAAACTTCATCAGCTACTCCTGCTGCTACTAAATTTTTTGCGATATGACGTGTAGCATACGCAGCACTTCTATCTACTTTACTTGGATCTTTTCCGGAAAATGCTCCTCCTCCGTGAGCTCCTTTACCTCCGTAAGTATCAACAATAATTTTTCTTCCCGTTAATCCTGTATCTCCATGAGGGCCTCCAATTACAAATTTTCCGGTAGGATTGATATGGTATTTTGTATCATCCTTAAATAATTGTTGAATAGCTTCAGGTAATTTTACAACTACTCTGGGAATTAAGATGTTTTTTATATCCTCTCTAATCTTTTGCAACATTTCCTCACCTGCCCCAAACTCATCATGTTGAGTGGAAACTACAATAGCTTCAATTCTTTGTGGCACATTATCGTCAGAATATTCAATGGTAACTTGACTTTTAGCGTCCGGGCGTAAATATGTAATCGCTTTATTTTCTCTTCGTAATTCAGCAAGTTCTTTCAATATTAAATGAGATAAATCCAACGCCAAAGGCATATAGTTCCCAGTTTCGTTAGTAGCATATCCAAACATCATCCCTTGATCGCCTGCTCCCTGATCTTCTCTTTTAGTTCTGTCTATCCCTCTGTTAATATCGTCAGATTGTTCATGTATTGCTGAAAGAACTCCACATGAATTTCCATCAAACATATATTCACTTTTGGTATAGCCAATTTTATTAATCACATTTCTGGCGATTTTTTGGACATCTAAATAGATAGTGGATTTTACTTCTCCTGCTAATACTACCTGTCCTGTAGTTACCAATGTTTCACAGGCTACTTTAGCTTTTGGGTCAAACGCTAAAAAATTATCAACTAACGCATCGCTGATTTGGTCAGCAATTTTATCCGGATGTCCTTCAGAAACGCTCTCTGAAGTAAAAAAATATGACATATTGTATTTCTTTATGTTTCTATTAGATTTATAAAACTTTTATGAGACAATTGATGGTAATCAGAACAAATATCTCCTCAAAAATTGAATCCAAACTTAATATATATTCCGATATTTTAAAAATATATAACGTTATATTTTAAAAACTAATCTCTTTATAAGAAAAACCAATATAATCACATTAAAAAAAGTAAAATAAATTCTTATGTTTGCGGTTTTAAATACATAAAATAAAATGGCATTAGAAATTACAGATATATCGTTTGAAGAAGTAGTATTAAAATCTGACAAGCCTGTTTTAGTAGATTTTTGGGCAACTTGGTGTGGACCTTGCAGAGCGGTTGGGTCAATTATCGATGAAATAAGTAATGAATACGAAGGCAAAGCTGTTGTTGGAAAGGTAGATGTTGATGCAAATCAAGAATTTGCAGCTAAATATGGAGTTCGTAGTATTCCTACAGTTTTAATTTTTAAGAATGGTGAGGTTACCGATAAACAAATTGGTATTGCTCCCAAAAAAACATATACTGACAAAATTGACGCTATACTATAATTCTGGAGAAAATTAAATTAAAAAAAGATTTGGTATTTGTAAAACCTTCTCTATTTTCGGTAAATGACAATACAACTCTCACAATTACAATCTTCTGAGATAAGAAACTTGTATCTGTTAGCCAAGGAGGTTGTGGAAGGATTTATTACTGGAATGCATAAAAGCCCGTTTCATGGATTTTCTGTTGAGTTTTCTGAACATAAATTATATAATGAAGGTGAAAATACACGACATATTGACTGGAAGCTTTTTGCAAGAACAGAGAAATTATATACCAAGAAATATGAAGAAGAAACCAATCTGAGATGTCATATAATTATTGATAATTCTTCTTCTATGCACTATCCTTTAAAAGAATCACAGCGATTTGATGATTTAAATAAAATAGGATTTTCAATAGTAGCCGCTGCCACTTTAATTGAAATTTTAAAGAAGCAAAGAGATGCCATTGGTTTGAGTATTTACTCTGACATTTATGAATATTATGCCCCTGAAAAAGGAAGTGAACGGCATCGAAAACTATTAATTAGTCAATTGGAAAAATTATTAACTACTAAAATAACATCAAAATCTACCGAAACATATAAATATCTTCATCAAATAGCCGAGAAAATCCATCGCCGTTCTCTAATTTTTATTTTTACCGATATGTTTCAGATAACTGAAAACCATGAAAAGCTATTTAATGCTCTAAAACATTTGAAACACAACAAACATGAAGTAATTTTATTTCATACTTATGACAAGCAATTGGAAGTTAATTTTGACTTTGATAACGCTCCTAAAAAGTTTATTGATGTTGAAACAAACCAAATAGTTAATATGTATGCTGACACAATTAAAGATAAATATCAAAAAAATATATTATTATTTTTCAATGAATTAAAAAATAAATGCCTGCAATATAAGATTAATTATGTTCCTGTAGACATCAATGAAGGGTATGATAAAATTCTTATCAGCTATTTAATAAACAGAAATAAGTTTTAATCATTAAATAATAACCTAAATAACCTGAATGTATTACTACATGTAGAATCAAAAATATTTCTTCTTGTTGAATGTTTTGGCAATCTTCAGAGAAGGCTCATTTCCTTTTATTACCACTAGTAAATAACATACTATTTGCAGGAGATGCCGATGATAACCGGGTGCAAACAGGTTAAAAATTGAGTAAACAGCATTAATCAATCAGAGTATTTCAGCAACAATATTGGTATGAATGGCAAGTGCCAATTACAGATTTTAACTTATTATATTATACAATCTATAGGGAATGAAGTACAGTTTCGAGAGTTGGAAAATCAAGAAGTAGAAACGAGAAATGAAAAATGAAATTTTCCTTGAGTCTTTAAAGCTTTTCAGTAATTTAAGATTATGCAAAAATAAACTGGAGAATTATTTTCTTAATTATGCTGAATTGTAATTTTTCGACAATAAAATTAAACTCGTTTAATACTTAATAAATTAAAAATGAATTTATTAGAACTTATTATGGTATATAAAAACTATAAAATCAAGGTGTATTATTTTAATATTTCATTCTAAATTTTATATAAGTAATAGGTTTTTCTTGCTCTAAATATTGTTTTTCATAGAATGTTTGAGTATTGGTAGCTTCTTCCGGAGTGTATCTGTTTTTATATATGTCGTGATTTGTATGCAGCACCACATGTCTTTCTCCATGTAATAATCCTAAGGTGTAGCCATACATAAATTCACTATCTGTTTTTAAGTTTATACATCCATTTGTTTTAAGAACTTGATGATATTTCTTCAGAAATTCTGAGTTTATTAATCGATGCTTCGTTCGTTTATATTTTATTTGCGGATCCGGAAAAGTTATCCAAATTTCATCGATTTCATTTTCTGCAAAAATAAAATTAATCAACTCTATTTGAGTACGAATAAAGGCAACATTTTGCATTTCATTTTCAATCGCCGTTTTTGCTCCTCTCCAGAAACGTGCTCCTTTTATATCAATTCCTATATAATTTTTATCAGGATTTTTTTTGGCTAAGGCAATTGTATATTCTCCTTTACCACAGCCTAATTCCAGAATAACAGGATTCTTATTTTTAAAAAAAGTATACCATCTGCTTTTAAGACAGAAGTTTGAAGTTACTTCCTCTCTTACAGGTTGAATTACATTGGTGAACGTTTCGTTTTCTTTAAATCGTTTGAGTTTATTTTTGCTTCCCAAAAGTAGAGTGAATTAAGTTCTGTCTTCTGTACCTTCTATTTTGAATTGAAGTGCCTGAGCAATCCAATTAATTAGCAATAGTGAAAGAATAATTAAGAAAATCCAGTTGATAGTGTTAGAAATCCACCACCCGGCAGTACCTTTCGCTAATGTTAAACGAATCCACTCAAATGGTATAAATAAGATTTTAAATATACCTCCTATTAATCTAAAAATATTTAAACTTAACATAACTTGATTATCTTTACATTGGCAAAAGTATAAAAATAAAAAATGTTAACCAACTTTTTAAGTACAACAAAACCTGTAAACTCTGTGTTTATTATAGCTCTTTTTTTATGCTATACTGTGATTGGTTTTTCTATTGGAAGAATTGACGTTTTAACGGTTAATTTATTTTTATGGTTTTTATTATTGTTTGTCTTAGTAAACTTTGTAAATTCCAGAAATAGTTTAACCTCTGATAATTCGTATTTCTTTCTGTTTTTTGTTTTCCTGACAGGTTATTTTCCTGATACTATCCACATTAACGCTTTCTTTTATTCCAACTTAATTTTAATTGTTTACATTAGAAGAGTCTATAGCTTACAATCTCCTAAAAACACTCTTAAAAAACTATTTGACAGTGGGTTTTGGCTGGGAATTTCATTTTTAACAGAGCCTTTTTCTATTATCTTTTTTTTAATGATTTTTCTTTCTCTTACCATACATCAACATATAGATTACCGAAGACTGTTTACGCCTGTTTTAGGATTTTTTATCCCTGTAATTTTATATTTTACCTACTGCTTTTGGTATAATAATTTAGAGTGTTTTTATGCTCTTTTTGATTGGGATACAAATTATAATTTTAGTTTTTATAATTCTTTGGAATATAAAGTTCTGTCTGGTTTTATCTTTTTATTTATTTTTATTTCGTTATTACTTAAAAGTTCTAAAACGTTTAACGTTAAAAGCGTTTTTCAAAAAAACTGGACTTTAGTTTTTATTCATTTTTTATTATCTGCCCTTTTAGTCACTTTAGTGAAAACCAGGAATGGTAGTGAAATTTTATACCTTTTTTTTCCTTCCGCAATTATCTTAGCTAATGGTTTTGAATTATTTCAAAAAAAATGGTATGCTGATATAATTATACTTTTATTCTTTTTCGGGCTATTTATTCCTTACTTTTCTTAAATTACATTTTTTTCCGAAAAACTAAATTATCAACACCTCCTAATCCCGGGATTATATCTCCTTTCACATTAAGTTTATCGTCAATATCAGCAGTCTGAAGTGAGATATCATTTGTAAGTAATAATAGTATTGTTGAAAGAAAAATTTTCCAAGAAAGTGAAAATTATTCAGTTATCTTTTTTAACGTATACTATGTTTCTTAAAAATTTGTCAATGTATTCTACATTTTCTTCATCATCAGCATATTTTTCTATACTTTTCAACAATCTTCTTATAAGGTTATTTTTTTCATATATTTGGAATATCCGGTTTTGTAGTGACGATTTTCAAAAGCACACAAGTTAATATATTTGAATTATAGCAAATCGAAAACATAGTGATGAGTTTAAAGTTATGCTCGTTGAATTATTACAATCAGGTCAAAGTGTTAGAGAAGCAAGTAATATGATTTTTTATAAACCCGTCAAACAATCAATGATTATATACAACGGGATAACACCAAAAGATTACACTCTGTTTTTAGGATATAAAATTCTTTTAGAGACAGAAATAGAATATTATAATAAATTAAAAAAAAAACTTAATAAAATTGTACCAAATTCAGTAGGTCGTCCGTTATAGAGTTGAGTTTTTTTGATTTTACAGAACTTTATTTTTTTGAATGTATTAAAAAGTGTACCTTTGCCTTATTTTTAAATTAAAAAATCTATTTTTAGACTTAATGTATAGTGTTGGTCAATGCTTTTTTATAATAAGACAAAAAAAGATATAGAATTATTACCTTAAATAATTTAATAATGATAGAACAATTAACTAAAAAATTAATAAATACAAACTTAGAGGATCCTGATTTATTGAAAGGAACTGAATTGTACCAATCAAAAAAGATATTGCCTCAAGCTAATGTAATTAAGATTGGAGGTCAAAGTTTTATTGATCGTGGAAAACAAGTTGTTTTCCCTCTTATCGAGGAAATTAAAGAAAATTTGCTTTATCATAAAATGATTATTGGTACAGGAGCGGGAACAAGAGCACGTCATGCCTATAGCGTAGGTGTTGATATGGGAATGCCAACAGGTGTTTTAGGACTTTTAGGAACTTTCGTTAGTATTCAGAATGCAAAAATGATTCATTATTTGTTAGCAGATAATGGTATTCCTTACATTGAACCAGGGGGGTTTTCTCAGTTACCACTGTATTTAAAAGAGCGAAACGCAGCTATTTTTTTTGGAATGCCTCCGTATACTTACTGGCAGCGAAATCCCGATATAGGAAAAATACCTCCCTATCGTACTGATACAGGTTGTTATCTAATTAGTGAAACTTACGGGACAAAGAGTATGATTTATATCAAGGATGAAAATGGTTTATATACCGATGATCCTAAAAAGAATAAAAATGTAAAATTTATTCCAAAAATCTCTGCAGCCGAGCTTGTTGAAAGAGATTTGAATGATGTGGTTGTTGAAAGAGCTGTCATTGAAATGATGATGAGTGCAAAAAATGGTCGTGAAATTCAAATTATAAACGGAATGGTCAAAGGGAATTTGACAAAAGCTTTAAACGGAGAACATGTTGGTACAATTATAACTGCTGAATAAAATGAAGAATGAACATCATAATCATATAGACTCTATGTATATGCGTGAGAGTTTACTTGACAGAAAAATAATGGCTATTGGTCAGGAAACCCCTACTTTTAAAATGTTGCCATATGTGCATATTGTTAAAATAGGAGCTTCCTCATTTATTGATAAAGGAAAGGAAGTTACTTATCCTGTCGTTGATAAAATGCGTGAGATTTTAAAGAACGAAAAATTAGTAATTAGTACGGGCGGCGGAGCAAGAAGTAAACATTTATTTTCTGTGGGTTTAGATTTAGGGATGCCTACAGGTGTTTTGGCTCAGTTAGCAGGAGAGGACGCTTTAGGGAATGCTCATATATTGGGTACTTTATTAGCTCCGGAAGGAGTTATTGCAATTCCTCCGGAATCCATAGGACATTTATTACCTCTCTTTTTGCAGGCAGCTCCAGGTGTAATTTATGCCGGAATGCCTCCTTATTCTATTTGGGAACATCCTTCCAAAAAAGGAAATATTCCTTCTCACAGAACGGATGCGGGAGCTATTATTTTATCAGAAACATTTGGTTTTAAGACAGTTACTCTTGTGAAAGATGTAGACGGATTGTATGATAAAGATCCTAAAAAAAATCAAAATGCTGTCTTTATTGATAAAATAAGTGTTGATGAGCTGGAAAAAATGAATTTACCCACATTGCCTTTTAACAGAGTTGTGATTGATATTTTAAAAAATAATAAAAGCTGTACTCATTTTCAATTAGTAAACGGAAACAATCCTGATTTGATTGAAGATTCAATAAACGGGAAACACGCAGGAACTATTGTTTACAATAATTTTTATGAAAGTTGATCTTCGTCATATTAATTTTAAATATCGTAAAAAAGAAGTAATTTTTAAAGATTTTAATCTCTCATTAGAAAAAGGATCATTTACAGGATTGCTTGGTTCTAATGGAAGTGGAAAAAGTTCGTTACTACAGCTAATTCTTGGAGTACTTATTCCTGAAAAAGGAACGATTTTTTTTGATGATTTTGAGATACAGAAAATATCGGAACGATCTAAATTAATAGGATATGTTCCACAAACACTTTCTCTTGATGGGGAAATGACTGTTTCTGATTGCATTACTTTTATAGGAAGTCTTCATGGATTAACATCAAGGGAGTTATTAGAAAGAAAAAAAAAAATAAAGCAATCTTTGGGTTTAGCCTCTATTTTAAAAAGACAAATTAAAAAATTATCAGGAGGGCAAAAACAGCTTATTAATATTGCATTGGCATTAGTACATCATCCTGAAATTTTATTATTAGATGAGCCTTTTACAGGTTTGGATTATAAAGTAAAATCGAACCTTATTTCATTTTTAAATTCATTAAATAAAACCATCATATGTGCCACCCATGATATTGAACTGGCTGAAACCAATGCGAGTACTATTGTTTTACTTAAAAAAGGACAAGTGGTTGAGCAAAGGAAGCCTTTAGATTTGGTAAGAGAGTATCCTTATTTTTTAAGTGAAATAGATTTTGCATATGACATGAACATGAAAAACATTATTTTTTCGGACGAAATTTCCTATACTATTAAAAACAGAAGAGTCTTTCTTTCATATAAAAAAGAATCAAAATTGAATAAAGAGGTTAATCAATTTAAAAAGAAATATCACTCAAAAATAGTTGGCGTGAAATTATATCAAAATAATTTAATTTCTACTCTTACGGGGTTACATAACTTTTCTTTTTCTTTTCAGGAAAAAAAGAAAAATAAAAAAATGTGACTTTTCTTTTACCTGGATATTATATTTGTTTAAGGACTTGGAAAAAACTATATCATAGACCTATACACCTCGTCTTTTCATTTATTCAACCTATATTTTGGTTGACTATTTTCGGCTTTTTATTTGAAAAAAAGTTTAGTTTAACGGGAAGTTATCTGTCTTATTTACTCCCTGGTGTTTGTGCTATGACCGTGCTTCAATCCAGTGCTCAATCAGGAATTTTATTTATTAAAGATTTTCAAACTGATTTTTTTGGACGTTATAATTTCACACCTGTTTCAAAGACAACTTTGTTGTTTTTCAAAATTTTTGCAGATTTTATCCGAATTGTTTTTCAAGTGCTTATTATATATTTTATTGGTTACCTGATAGGGGTTGAGAAGATTTTGATTAGTTATATTGGTCTTTTAAAATTAATAAGTGCGGTATTTCTTTTTACTTATTTTTATGCCTCTGTTTCATGCTTTATTGCAATTAAAACAAAAACCTCAGAACTAATGGCTACTTTTATTCACCTTTTTAATTTGCCTGTCATTTTTACCAGTACTGCTCTTGTTCCTAGCAAAGGACTTTCTCAATGGATAGAACAAATAGCAAAATACAATCCGTTGTCACATTTGAGTAATATATTAAGAGAGGCAACTATTGATATTCATTTTGAAAACGGCAATATAATGTTTAGCTTTGTGCTGTTGGGGATTCTGATGTTTTTAAGCTTTTTTGGTACTAAACTGTATTTAAATACAATTAACTATGATTAGATATTTATTCTGTCTATTGATTTCTGTTTTCTTTCTGGAGTGCAATACTTCAAAAAAAGATAAAAACAAGTTGTTGATTGCTACTGCCGCAAGTACTCAATTTGCATTAAAAGAACTGGTAATTAGTTTTGAGAAAAAATATGCTGTTTCCATTGATTTAATTTTAGGATCTTCCGGTAAATTGACCACACAAATTTTGAATGGTGCTCCTTATGATTTGTTTTTTTCTGCAAATATGAAGTATCCGGCTATATTATTTGAAAAAGGGAAAACAATACATAAACCCATAATGTATGGGTATGGGATTCCTGTTCTATGGACCACAAAAGAAGAAATTAAATTCGACTCCTTACCATCTTCCTTAATTCACACCAATATTAAACATATTGTTGTTGCAAACCCCCATAACGCTCCTTATGGAGAAAAAGCAATACAATTTTTTAAAGACTATAAAATATATTCAGAGCTTGAAAATAAATTAGTCTATGGTGAAAATATTTCTCACGTAAATGAATATATATTAAATAAAACTGCTGATTTTGGAATTGGAGCAAAATCTATTGTATTATCACCTAAATTAGAAGGAAAAGGTTGTTTTAAAGAATTGAATAAAAAGTATTGGATAAAGCAAGGAGTTGTCATTATAAAAAATGATAATTTACCTGAATTAAAACAAAAATTTTTAGAATACATTCAATCTGAAGAAGGAATTGAAATATTAAAAAGATTTGGATACTCAATTTGATATACCTGATTTATCACCCGTTTTTTTATCATTAAAATTAGCTTTGCTAACTTCAATATTATTATTAATAGTTGGTTTACCCATTGCCTATGGATTGAGCATTTGGAAATCAAAAGTGAAAATATTCGTAGAAAGTTTAGTAAGTTTACCCATCATTCTTCCTCCAACAGTCATTGGGTTTTACTTGCTTGTGATTTTTTCACCGGCAAGTTCATTTGGAGAAACGTTAATCAATTTAGGGATTAAAATTCCTTTTACATTTACAGGTATTTTAACTGCGTCGCTGGTTTATAGTTTTCCATTTATGATTCAACCTATACAAAAAGGTTTTGAACAGATTCCCCAACATTACTGGAATGTATCATATACTTTAGGAAAATCTAAGATTGAGACCCTAATAAAGATTATTTTACCAAACATAAAATATGCAATTTTAACAGGAATTATCCTTACTTTTGCACACACTATGGGAGAATTTGGTGTTATTCTAATGATTGGAGGAAATATTCCCGGAGAAACAAAAGTCGCTTCATTAGCCATTTACAGCGATTTGGAAGCACTGAATTATACTGCTGCTCATTTTTATTCCATTGTACTTTTGTCCATTTCTGTTATTATTATATTTGCAGTAAATTTTTTAAATCGAAAAAAGAAAACAGATGCTCTATACTGAATTTACAAAAAAAATTAAATCTGTAGAAGGGCTTACTCAACTTGAAATCAAGGCTGTTTTCAGAGATGCGGCAATTACCGGAATTTATGGTAATTCAGGAGAAGGAAAATCTACTCTTTTTAATGTTATTGCGGGTTTGAATACTCCAGAAACAGGAATTCTTCGGTTTAATGATTTTGTATGGTTTGATAGTGAAGAAAAAATAAATATCCCCATCCAAAATAGAAATACAGGATATATTTTTCAATCCAACAGCTTGTTTCCTCACTTTACGGTAAAAGAAAATATCATATATGTTGTTCCAAAGCAACAACGAAAAGATTTATGTATAGCTGACTTTTTGAAGCAGGTTGAAATGCAGGGAATGGAAAACCGTTATCCGCATCAACTTTCAGGAGGTCAAAATCAACGTATTTCGATAGCACGTGCATTGGCTCAAAAAGCAAAAATAATCCTGATGGACGAGCCTTTTTCTGCATTAGATATAGAAATCAAACGGAAATTGTACAAACTCATTAGAGTTTTTAAAGAAAAATACAACTTAATGATATTGATGGTAACACACAATGTTGAAGATGTCTCATATATGTGTGATGATGTTCTTTGGATTGAAAATCATAGAGCAGAAAAAACTATTCCTGTAAAAACATTCTTGAAAAAACTTGAATCCAAACTAAATCTGATATGAGTCTCGCAATAAAAACAATACTATTACTTTTTTTTTCTAATACATTTATGCTAACAGCATGGTACTTACATTTAAAATTAAAGTTTTTGGATGAAAGAGCCGCTTGGGTAGCGTCTGTTTTAAGTTGGGGAATTGCTTTTTTTGAGTATCAATTTCATATTCCCGCCAATAGAATAGGGTCAGAAGTGTTTAATTTACCTCAACTTCAGATTATTCAAATTTCTATGTCACTCATATTATTTATACCCTTTTCTATGATTGTGATGAACAAAAGTTTTAATTTTGACTATGTCATAGCATGTGCCCTTATTATTTTAGCGACGTACTTTATTTTTCGAACCAAGTGAGTATCATTTTAACTTAAAAGCAACAATAATAATTCATTTCTTTTTTCCATATTCTTTTAAAAAATTGAACTGTAGCGATACTGCACTTAAATTTTTTATCACAAATTTAAGTATATGACAAAAATTGAGTTAACCATAGCCGAACTACGAATTACTATCAGATAAAACAAAACCCCCGAATATCCAATCGGAGGTTTTAATTTATTTGATTCAGATATTAAGTTTAGTTACTCATTAATATACTTTTACTTGTTGGCATACTAAATTCTTCATTGAAAAATCTTTTTAAATACGGATTGAATACTTCAGCATTGGTTGCTGGGACAAAATGAGTTTCACCGGGAATTATTGCTAAATTCGCTTTAGGCAGTTTTTTAAATATTTCTATAGTATGCTCCAAAGTGATAATATCGCGATCTGCTGCCATTACTAAAACCGGAATTTTAATTTTATCTAAATCGGCAACACTAAAATCAGGTTCATCTTTGAGCAATCCTAAATGCTGTTTAGTTAAATCCCAATTGGCGGTGGTGTCTTTTTTTCTATCCATTTCACAAACATAGTCATACGATGTTTTTACAAAATTGACTGCCCAGAGTTTTACAGCAGTTGAATCAGGTCTTAAATTTGATCCCATAATGGCCAGTTTCTTTACTTTATCCGGAAAATCTTTCGCAAGAAGCATGGCAATATTTCCTCCGTCACTATATCCATAAACATTTGCCTGAGATATATTTAAAGTGTCCAGGAGGGCATTCCAGTCTTTAGTCATTTGTGACAGATTCAAATGCGTTGTGTTCAAATCGCTTTTTCCATGCCCTCTGCTGTCGGCTATAATAACTTTATAATCGTTTTTAAACGCTTTTATTTGTGCTGACATTTTGCTAATATCCTCTCCGTTACCGTGAATAATGACAAGAGGTTCTTTTCCCTTGCCATAAATTTCATAATACATTTTTATACCATTTATATGGGCGTATTTTCCTGTGAGAATATTGTTACCATAGATAATTGAATCATTCAAGTTCATATTAACTTCCTCATTTAACGGATTTTTCACTGTCTTTACTTGTTTTTGACATGAAATTACTATCAAAATCAGCACCCATTTGTACAGATATTTTCTCATCACAATTTTATTGTTACAGTTTCCAGCCTAAATTAATACCCATTGTCCGAGGTCTGTTAGTAACATACCTTGGTCTTCCCGGAGCTTCAGCAGCCAACGAGATAACATCACCAAAATTTACTTGTTTATTACCTACATTATCAACAAATACGGAAACATTCCAATTTCCCAGTTCAATTCCTGTTTTCAAATTTAATAAATTGAAAGATGCTAACATTCTTGCTTCATCATCTGCATCAAATGAGGTAAACGATTTTCCTCTGTTTTGATAGTCGGTTCTGATATAAAAAGGCGTACCTCTAAATAAATTTGTTTTATAAATTGCAAACAGATTTGAAGATGTTTTTGGCGATTGCTGAATTTGATCTCCTACTTCTGCATCTAAAGTTTCGTCAGATTCTGTTACTACTGCATCAACAAATCCAAACGATCCTCCAAAACTAAAGGATTTTGATGCTTTAATTTCGGTATCGATTTCAAAACCTGTGCTTTCAGCAGCTCCAACATTTCCTATAAACGGAAATCCACAGCCCAATGTTCTTTGTTGTTGTATTTCCGACCATCTGATGTGGAATATCGAGGCATTCAATATAAATTTACGATTAAACCAACTGTTTTTTGATCCTATTTCATAATTCCATAAAAAATCTGAATCAAATGTTGATGTTGAGCTAATGCCTAAATTTTCTAACTCATCTCTGCAGAATACTTCAGGTACATCTTCATTTACCCCCCCCCAGTCTGAATCCTTTTGATATTGTACCATAAATTAAATTGTTTCCTGTGATTTTATAATCCAAAGTAATTTTTGGGTTTACACCGGATTCTTTCAGTTTTCCGTTTTGTAAAGTGGGTGAAGAGGAGTCAAGATTATCAACAACTACGCCATACGTTGATCTGAATCGTTCCTGAACCGAGTTAAAATACCGCAATCCCGCAGTTGCAGAAAGTTTGTCATTAAGGGCATAAGTAAGTTCTCCAAATATGGAGAACTCCTCAATGTCTGTATAACCATTCTGTATAAAGATATTGTCAAAGCCTGTAAAGTCGGTTGTCATAGTTGCTGTGTTGAAAAAATTTCCTAATCCACTTGCTGTGGCATTATATTTCGGTTTATATGATTCGTTTGAATAAAACAATCCTCCTATTATCGAAAATTTACTTTCCCAGTCTGAAGAAAATCTCAATTCCTCGACAAAGCGAGAATAGTCAACTGCTCTTGAAATCGGAGCGGCGAAATACGCCGGTGCCAGCATGAATGCACCAGAGGTAAATTCCGTAGCATCTTCGTTTTCTATGTAATCCCAGTTTACATACGATGTCGCAGAAGTAATTTGTCCTCCTCTCAACTCAAATTCTCCTGTGAGGCTATATTGAGTAAAATCACTTTCATATTCTTCTTCTAATCCCACTCCTCTTGATTGTGTAAAGTTACCTGCTGACACATCTGCAAAAGGATAACCTCCGCCCTCTGTTCTCTGGTAAATTATTTTTGGAGTAAGTGTAATATTATCAGTAACATTCCATCCTATTGATGCGTGAGTGCCATATATAGTTTGACTGTCAACATTTTTTTTAGAAGTTCCTAAATCCCCTGAACTTAAAACATCTCCATCTACTCCTTGCGTCCCTGTTACCACTCTGTCAAAGATGCCTCCTCTTTCGTTATAAAATGTTGCTAAACGGAGGGCACTTTTATTTTCTTTTATCGGAATGTTTACTACAGCATCAATACCATATATTGCATCTCCCTGATTTTGTGTGGCAAAAGATGTATTTACATTAGCATCAAATTTATATGTAGAGGGCTTGTTTGTAATTACTTTAACAGCTCCTCCCATAGATGCAGAGCCATATAAAGTCCCCTGAGGGCCTTTCAGAACTTCTATTCGGTTTACATCAATTAATCTCGGTGATACATTTTCGGGTAATGGTAGTTCATCCAAGTAAAATCCGGTGGTATTCAAACCATTAATTCCTCTGATGCTAATTTGAGTAGAAAACAAGCCATCTCCAACACCTCCACCCCCACCGGGCCCAAAAGATACATTTGGAATACGAACAGCTACATCCTCTATTTCTACAGAATTAGTAAGCTGTAAAGATTTTTGACCGAGAGTTGTAATACTCATAGGAATATTCTGGGCTCTTTCACTCTTTTTTCTTGCAGTTACCATAACTTCTAGTAAAGCACCGGCTTCTTCTTCTAAAACTATATTTTTAACACTATTTTCAGAACTTGTTTTTACAGATATTTCTACGGTTTTAAAGCCTAAATAACTTACAACTAACGTTATATTGCTATCGGTACTATTCACGTTAAGTGTATAACGACCATCAGCATCGGTAGTAGTACCGTTAATGGTATTTTTCACTAAAATATTTGCTCCAAAAATGGGATTGCCATTAACATCTGATACGCTTCCGGTAATCACAATCCTTTGTTTTTCAATTTTGACAGATGACAAGTCTTTTATACTTTCTGCTAATTCCCATGCTTTTTGTTTGTCTTTTTCATTATCGGCATAAATCGCATAATATTTTCCGCCTAAAGGTTTAAATTCAAATGGTGTTTTATTTAGAACTTTATTCAGTGCATCTGTCAGTGTTTCAGCTTTACTCCATTTACTATTAACCTCATAATTTGAAACAAGTTCTATATTGTACGTAAACAAGACTTTAAATTTGTTACTGATACTTTCCAACACTATATCCAATCTTTCTTGCTTTATATTCAATTTTTTTGCAAATAATGAGGTGCAGAGCAACAAAGAAATTAATGTGAGTTTTGATGTTCGAATCCGTTTGTTCTTCATAATTTTGAATGATTTAATTAATTTTTAAATTATTTTTTTGTATGAACAGGAGTTTAGTTTGAAAGGCGAAACTCCTGTTTTTCTTTTATCATAATATTATTATTATTTCGGGTTACTGATGTATTAAGTGAAGTTTTTATAGCTTCTAAAGCAATGCTTAGGTCATCAATGGGAATTCCTATTGTTATTTTTTTACGGGCTAATTTTTCTGATTTTATAGTAAAAGAAACTCCATAAATTTCTTCCATCTTATTCAATATGGTTATTATATTTTCATTTTTAAAAGTAATTGACCCATCCAGCCAGGAAATTGCTTGTTTAACTTTTTCAGAAGTATCTTTTGTTGAAAACCTTTCTTTTTCACCGGAATAACCCATGGCATCTCCGGAGTTCATTTCAATAACTTTTGCGTTATCTGCTTGTTTAAAAATCAGCTTGATTTTTCCTTCTTTTAAATAAACCTTTGTTTTTTTATTTCTGTTATTCACGTTAAAAGATGTTCCTAAAACAGTTATCATTGCGTCCTCACTATGAACTTTAAAATCAGTTCCTGCTTCAGGTTTTTTCACAATTTCAAAGAAGGCTTCACCGTCAATCCATACTTCACGAGGATAGCGCTTGTCATACCTTAAAACAGAATTAGCGTTAAGAGTTATTTTAGAATTATCCGGAAGTATGCATGAGGATGTTTCACCAAATTGTGTTGAGAATATTGATTGATTATGATAGTCTGTCCGGGTGTATATAAGTAAAAACAGAAATATAATTGCAACTGATGAAGCAACAATTTTCAGAGTCTTCTTTAAAGTAATTTTTGACTGATTTTTTTTGTTTAATAAACAAACCTGTTTCTGAAAGTTTCGCAACGAATTTTCTTTCTTTTTCTTATTTATATTGATAGGTGCAAACGGAATCCCCTTAATTACTTGTTTCCCTATTTCTCCTGTTTCCAGCAAACAGAGTCGATCTTTGAAAAACTCATTCCATTTAGAAATATCATTATCATTTCTGTCTTTAGCCCAATTAATAAAGCTATCATCTGATAACCATTTCTCTAATAATTTTAATTCTTTTGAATTCATTTTACACACTCCTTAGTATGTATAAAAGAGAGAGAAAAAAAATTATATAACCGGAAAAAATGATTTATTTTTTAACTACATAGAAAAATTTGAAAGAAATTCTTTTAAGTCGTCGTCTTTGCGGAGTTTTTTATATGATTTATATATCAGATTAAGAATAACCTGAGTGCTTGTATCAAATATAATTGCTATTTCTTTTGTGGAGAGTTTATTAAAATATTTTAGATAGAGTACTTCTCTTTGCTTGTTAGATAAGCTATTCAGAGCCTGATGTAATTTTTGCTCTAGTATCGATTTATTACAGCTTGTCATTAATATATCTTCCCCGGTAAATCTAATTTCAGTATCTGCCAGTGAAACCATACTATCTTCAATTTTCGAGGAATAGGCTTTTTTTAATAACTACCCGTTGTGCATTTAAATAATGTTAATTTTTAAATTATTTATATTTCTATCAAAAACAAACCTATTAATAAACTGAATTACTGTTAATGATGTTAATTTTGATAGTATTCTTGTTTTAAACCCTTTAAAAGATTTAGCATAATTACATCGTATCATAAATTGGCCACAAAGTTCTGAAAACAAAGTTTCTATTCGCTTTCTTTTCTTTCTAAAAATGTAGGTTTTTTTTTGTAATTATATTGATTTTTACGTTTTGGAACCTCCAGTTTTATTTGCTTGCTTTCAAACATATATAATTGATATTCAGCACTTAAATAACCTTTGTCTCTCAAAATCACACAATTATTAAACGGTTGTTTTATATCTTTTAAATAATGAATATCGTGAACGGAGGCTTTGCTTATATCAAAACTTTTGAATACCCCTTCAATAGAACAAACTGCATGAATTTTGTAACCTTGATAATGCGTATTTTGACTTGCACAAAAACTTCTATTTGGTGAGCTATAAAATTCTTCTTTACAAATTTTACTACTATTACTTCTTGATAATTTGACCACTTCTAAAGGCATTCTGTCTTCAACAAAATAGTTTTCAAATTCATTAAACTTATTTGATAATTCATTTCTAATAAACTCCATTGCAAAAAATAATTCTCGCTTCCTTCTATTATAAACAGAACCTCAATCTTATTTTTTAAATCAATTGAAAGCTCTCGAAACAACTTACATTCACTATCAATACTCATATATTCTGCTGTTACATTTATAGCAATTAATTCTATGTCTTTTAGTTTTGGTTTCCTTTTTTGATTTGAAAATTGTTCTTTTTCAGTAATAGACTTTAATGTTTCTAAAATTTTATTGTAATTTGCTGTAAAGTTGTTCATATATTTAACTGATTGATATTCAAATAAATATATGGATTTAATGAATCAATAAACATCTTTTATTATTCAATTATTAATGCACAACGGGTCTATATAATATAAGAATTTATAACTTAGGGAGTATGAATTAAATATAATTAAAAAAACATCTACTTTTAGCGAATGAAGTTAAAGTTAATATTCCTTTCAGCATTTTTGGCTCTGCTTATTTCCTGCAACAGTCAAAAAGAAAAAATAAATGGGTTAAGTTTTGTTGCCGCCTCAGAAACAATTAATGAGCAACATACATTACCCGTTGAAAAAACATCAGCGAATTATGTTTCACTGATGCCTTTTGGTTTTATTAAAAATTTAGCTTTTCCTCAAATACGATACAATTTTTCACATCAGTGGTTTGGAGAAACTAAACAGGGAGTAAAACAGTATGCTGATGAATTTAAAAAGAAAAATATCCAAATAATGATAAAGCCTCATATCTGGGTATGGAGGAGTGAGTTTACAGGGGATATTGAAATGAAATCAGAAGAAAGCTGGAAAATCTTGGAAAAATCATATACTACCTTTATTTTAGATTATGCAGAACTGGCGGAGGAGATTAAAGCAGGACTGTTTTGTATTGGAACAGAATTGGAAAAATTTGTATTAAACAGACCTGATTACTGGAAAGACCTAATTAATGAAATTAAAAAGAGGTATTCCGGGAAATTGACTTATGCTGCCAATTGGGATGAGTTTAAAAGAGTACCATTTTGGAGTGAATTAGATTATATAGGAATAGATGCCTATTTTCCTTTAAGTGCTAAAAAAACGCCGACAGTTCAGGATTTTGAGCTGGGCTGGAGTTCAAATAGAAATATAATTAAAGAGATTCAGAAGAAATATAAAAAATCGGTTTTGTTTACAGAATATGGTTATAGAAGTGTAAATTATACAGGAAAAGAACCCTGGAATTTTAATAGAGATTCTGGTAAAGTGAACTTAAAAGCTCAGAAGAATGCAACACAAGCTATTTATAATCAGTTCTGGAAAGAAGATTGGTTTGCCGGCGGGTTTTTATGGAAATGGTTTCACAACCACGATAAGGCAGGGGGAAAAGATAATAATATGTTTACTCCGCAAAATAAACCTGCAGAAAAGTTAATTCAAAAATTATATGCACAATAGTTCTCGTCTGTTTTTGTGATGGTATCTCTAAGTTCTTAATTCAACTACCTGTATTCTAATTTTTAAAGATTTTTTTAGCTATTCTGTTTTTCATTCATTGATAGCCGGGATAAAAATTTCCAGAAGTTCAGATTCAGCAACAGAGGAAATTGTAAATTCTTTAATACAGGCAGGGACTAACAACGTTTCTCCTATTTTTACAGTGTCTTTTTCGTTCTTCAAAGAAAATGTTGCCTGACCGGATACACACATATAAATAACAAAACTGTCTTTATCATCATGACGTATCTTCAGGATTCCTTGAACAGAAAGAATATTCGTTGTAAAATACGGGCATGATACAATCGTTGAAGAATCATTAACTTTTTTATTATAATGAATGCTATATTTTACTTGTGATTTAAAATCGATAGCATCAAGTGCTGACCCGGTATGCAGTTCTCTGTAATTCCCTTTTGAATCCCGGCGATCCCAATCATAAATTCGATATGTTATGTCTGATGTTTGTTGTATTTCTGCTAGTAATACTCCTGCTCCAACAGCATGAATTCTACCGGCAGGGATAAAATATGCATCTCCTTCGGTAACTTCATCTGTATTTAAAATTTCCGGTAAGGTTTTATTCTCAAGATGTTTCAGATATTCTTCTTTGTTACTATCCTTTTTAAATCCAACTACCAAGTTTGCATTTTCATCAGCTTGTACAATATACCACATTTCTGTTTTCCCAAAAGAATTATGTCGTTCTCCGGCTAGTTCATCATCCGGATGTAATTGTATACTTAACGGAGTATTTGCATCAATAAATTTTATTAATAAGGGAAACTTATTTCCAAATTTTTGATATACTTTTTCTCCGATTAATTTACTTTTATAAAGATTTATGATTTCTTTTAAACTTTTTCCCTTTAAATCTCCATTAACAACAACAGAAATATCGCCTTCAACATCAGAAACTTCCCAGCTTTCACCAATATTTTTCTTTTGAGAATTTTTATTGAGAAATTTCATTAATTTAGTTCCTCCCCATATTTTCTCTTTAAGAACAGGATTAAATTTTATAAACTGATTGGGTTTCTTCATTTAGTTTCCTGAGTATGTTACAAAGTTTCTTGGAGTTTCATATAGGGTAATTTTTAGCTCTAAACCATCCGGTATGTGAGTTCGTAACTTATGATATATTATCACAGAAATATTTTCCGCTGTTGGATTTAGTTCTTTGAATTCCTCCACTTCTAAATTTAAGTTTTTATGATCAAAGGTTTCTTCAATTTCATTTTTAATCAGTTTCTTAAGTTTTGCTAAATCATACACATAACCTGTTTCTTTATCAATCTCACCTGTTAACGATACAATTAATTCGTAATTATGTCCGTGGTAATTGGGATTACTACATTTATTAAAAACTTCAAAGTTCTTCTTTTCAGACCAGTCGTTTCTGTATAGCCGGTGTGCAGCATTAAAATGCGCCTTTCTATGTATGGTAACTTCAGGCATTATCTCATATTCCTGAAGTTAGCAATTTTATCGTATGATTTTTCAAAAATAATTTTAAACCAAGCGGTATAATTTTCAGGATGTTTTTGAATATCTTTTTTTACGTGTTCTAAAGAAATCCATTTATATCCTTCTACCTCTTTTTTATTAATATCGGGTTCTCCGTTATATCTTCCCGCCATTACATAATCTAATTCATGTTCTGCAAGACCATTATTAAAAGAAACTTTATAAATAAAAGAAAAAACTTCTTCCAATTCGCATGAAAATCCCATTTCTTCCTGTAATCGTCTTTTTCCTGCTCCTATATTCGATTCTCCTTTTTTTTGGTGAGAACAGCAGGTATTCGTCCATAATAACGGAGAATGATACTTCTCTTTTGCTCTTTGCTGAAGCATTAACTTATTAGTATCATTAAAAATAAATACTGAAAAAGCTCTGTGCAATACTGCTTTTTTATGAGCTTCCATCTTGGGCATTAATCCCACTTCATTATCTAACTCATCTACTAAAATTACATTTTCTTCCATATACTCACAAATATACTAAAATAGAGCTTCTTATAAAAAATAAATTATTTCTTATAATTTATCAGCTATATTTATGGCTTATATATACTAAAAGTAGAAAAATAAAGGATGCCGGAAATGGAAAAATTTATTTGGAAACTCTTCAGGAAATGATATATCCGGATTGCTATTTTAATGATGTTAAACTTGTTTTTAACGTTTTTATTTTAGCCAGAGCATCAGTTTCTTTTTTCTTTTCATTAGTTATTACTTGTTTTGGTGCATTATTTATAAAACGTTCATTAGATAGTTTTTTTTGAACCGATTTCAAGAAGCTTTCTGTATAATTTAATTCTTCTCTTATCTTTTTTACTTCCTCTCCCGTATTGACAGTACCGGCAGAGATTGGAATAAAGTATTCATTAGATTTTACTCTAAAAGAAGCTCCTTCCGTTTTTTCTTTTACATAATTAACAGCAGAAACATTTACTAATTTCTGAATTACAGTATCAAAATCTTTAGTATATTTCTCATAATTTACGACATAGAGTTCGATAGCCTCTTTAAATGGAATGTTTTTTTCCTTTCTAACGGTTCTGATGCTTGAAATTATAGCAACAGCAAAATCAAAATTAGTGATTAATTCTTCGTTAATTGTATTAGAAACCACAGGATACTTAGCTATAATCAAAGCATCGTCTGAAGTTCTCTTTGTTATATTTTGCCAGATTTCTTCAGTGATAAATGGCATAAAAGGGTGTAATATTTTCAAATTATCTTCAAAAACCGAAACTACCTCATTATATGTTTTTCGATCGACAGGTTGTTGATATGCCGGTTTTACAACTTCTAACAGCCATCCGCAAAAATCATCATAAATCAACTTATAAACAGCCATTAAAGCATCGCTTAACCTGAACTTGCTATAATAATCTTCGATTTCAGCAACTACTTTCCGGAACTTAGCTTTATACCAATCCAATGCTATTCCAGCCGACTGCGGTTGTTCTTTCATATCAGAAATTTCCCATAGATTCGTTAAATAAAAGGCACTCCAAATTTTATTTCCTAACCCTTTCCCTTGCTGACACAAAGGAGAAATATACATTTTTGGTAGTCCTTTTTCTTCCCGACCTAAAATTTCTTTCTTAGTTAATATTTTTCCTTGCTCATCAACCTGATCAAAATCAAACATCAGATCATTCCCCGCAACAGAACTTAATAGTAATCCTGCCCGAACACCATCAGCTCCATATTGTTCTATTAACTTTAATGCATCAGGCGAGTTTCCTAACGACTTACTCATCTTTCGTTGCTGCTTGTCACGTACTAAACCTGTCAAATATACATTTTCAAACGGACGAATATCTTTATATTCATATCCGGCAATAATCATACGTGCTACCCAGAAAAATAAAATATCCGGTCCCGTTACTAAATCATTGGTAGGATAGTAATACTTACTTTCCTCATTCTCCGGGTTACGAATTCCATCGAAAACTGACATTGGCCATAACCAAGATGAAAACCAGGTATCTAATACATCTGAATCTTGTCTTAAATCTGAAGCTTGAAGTTCAGGATTTGACGTTTTTTCCTGAGCTAACTGCAATGCTTCTTCCTTTGTTTGAGCCACTACAAAATCTTCCTTTCCATCTCCATAATAAAAAGCAGGAATTTGCTGTCCCCACCATAACTGACGGGAAATATTCCAATCACGAATATTTTCCATCCAATGGCGATATGTATTCTCAAATTTAGGAGGATATAATTTTATTTCTCTGTCCGCTCCTAAAACAGCTTTTAAAGCGGGCTTTACCAATGTTTTCATCTTTAAGAACCATTGATCTGATAATCTTGGTTCTATAATCGCTTTTGTTCTTTCTGAAATTCCAACTTTATTGGTATGTTGTTCTGTTTTTACCAAATATCCTTTTTCTTCAAGTTCTTTCGAAATTTCTTTACGAACCACAAAACGATTTTTTCCTTCATAGTGTAACCCAAAAGAGTTTAAACCAGCATCTTCGTTAAAAATATCGATTACTTCCAGATTATGTTTATCTCCTAAGATCTTATCATTTTCATCATGTGCCGGTGTTATCTTTAAACATCCCGTTCCAAATTCAACGTCTGCATATTCATCCTGAATAACCGGAATTTTACGATTGCATAAAGGGACTATTGCTTTTTTTCCTTTTAAATGTGCAAAACGCTCATCTTTTGGGTTGATACAAACAGCGGTATCTCCGAAAATAGTTTCAGGACGTGTTGTAGCAATGGGAATTTTTTCATCAGAATCAACTATATCATATTGTAAATAATATAGGTTTCCCTGACGTTCTTCATAAATTATTTCTTCATCTGATAACGTAGTTTTTGCTTCAGGATCCCAGTTTACCATTCGGAAACCTCTATAGATATGTCCTTTATTGTATAAATCAACAAAAACTTTAATTACCGTTTCACTCATATCAGCATCCATGGTAAACTTAGTGCGTTCCCAGTCGCAGGAAGCTCCTAGTTTTTTAAGTTGCTCTAAGATAATTCCTCCATAGGTATCTTTCCACTCGAAAGCATGTTTTAAGAATTCTTCTCTTGATAAATCATTTTTATTAATTCCCTGATCTTTTAATTTAGCTGTTACTTTCGCTTCAGTAGCAATAGAAGCATGATCTGTTCCCGGAATCCAGCAGGCATTTTTACCTTGTAAACGAGCCCGACGAATTAAAACGTCCTGTATTGTATTATTAAGCATATGTCCCATATGTAAAACTCCTGTAACATTTGGTGGAGGAATTACAATGGTGTACGGTTCTCTTTCATCTGTTTCTGAATGAAAGTAATTATGCTTCATCCAGTAATTATACCACTTATTTTCTATTTCGGGAGTATTATATTTAGATGCAATTTTCATATTATTTTCTATTATTCTGTTTTTTAAGAAGTTATAAAAATGATTTTGGCATCATTTTTGGTTCGTAAGTCAGCAAAAATACAACTATCTAAAATGAACACAAAAAAATTATTGCTATTAATTATAATTATAATATTATCTCTAACGTCATTATTAATAAATACAAATGCACAAGAAAAAATAGAATATCCTGTATGGTTACGAAACCATCCGGACGGAGATAAAGTGATAGAATTGGTACAGGCAGATGGGTTAGAAGTTGAAAGGTATGAGGAAGAATACAGAGAGGAATTTGGCGAAGACTCATTACCATACTCATAACTCTTATGAATTTAATTCTTTTTTTGAATACACAAATAATTTTTATTTACCCAATAATGATTCAGTATATCCAAGTATTCTGGTAACAGAAGAGTATTACACATTCTTGAAACTGTCAATATAGAAGGAAGTTTTTTGTTGAGTAAGTTGTAAGAACAATTCTCCGGGGAAACAGATTTATTTGATGACTCCAAGGTAGAAACTTTAGAAGATATTCCAATTTGGTTTTTGAGAAATGAGAATACAATTCAAACTTCAGACAATAGTGATGTTCCTGTGAATAAATCAAATCTAAAGTCAGAAAAAGCAATTGAGCTAATATTTCCTCCATACTCAATAACCCCATTTGTTGCTGGAATAAAAAGATATCTAATTGACATAGAATAGTTTTTTGTTGTATGCTATCACTTGGAAATTCGTTTTAACAAGTATGGATAGAAAATTATTAAGAGTTGATTTTTTTATAACTAAAAAATATATTAAATTTGTAGCAACAAAATTCCTAAACAATTATTAAACATCATGAAAACAATTTTATCACTTATCACGGCTTGCTTTTTAGTACTAAGCACAGATGCTCAAGAATTTAAATTTGAAACGGAGGTTATTGACTACGGAAAAGTAGATTTAGGCTCCGAAGGAAAAAGGGTATTTGAATTTACAAATGTAGGTAACGCTCCGCTAATTATTAAAAATATAAAATCCACATGCGGATGTACTGTCCCCAGTAAACCCGAAAAACCAATTATGCCGGGAGAAAAAGGGCAAATAGAAGTTTCTTACGACACTAAAAGACCAGGTGGTTTCTCTAAAGCAATTACCATTTATTCAAATGCTAAAGAGGAAAGAAAAATGTTGAAAATTAAAGGGTATATTACTAAAGAAAGTCCTTAGAAATAAAACATATTCTAATTCCTTCCAATAAATTAAAAAACAAAGATTCTTTTGAATGATTTCATTAATCGAATTATTTTAATCAAATATGGCTGTTTTTAAATTTGTACTTTTGACTAAATAAACTGATAAGTTAGTGAGAAAAATTCAGATGGTTGACTTACAAAGTCAATATCAAAAAATAAAAGAAACCGTAGATACATCCATTCAGAAAGTTTTAAATTCTTCTGATTATATTAACGGATTTTATGTAAAAGAGCTTCAGGCAGATTTAGAAAAATATTTAGATGTAGCCCATGTAATTCCATGTGCTAACGGAACTGATGCTTTACAGATAGCAATGATGGGATTAGGATTACAACCGGGTGATGAGGTAATTACCAGTGATTTTACTTTTGCTGCAACTGCAGAAGTAATTGCACTGTTAAATTTAACTCCTGTTTTAATTGATGTAGAACCCTATTCTTTTAATATTGACTGTGAATCTTTAAAAAAAGCCATCACACCTAAAACGAAAGCTATTGTACCTGTTCATTTATTTGGGCAAGTTGCTGAGATGAATGCCATATCAGAAATTGCAGAAAAACACAATCTTTTTGTCATTGAAGATAATGCTCAAGCCATCGGGGCTAATTATACTTTTAAAGATGGGACAAAGAAAAAAGCCGGAACCATCGGCAATGTTGGAACAACATCGTTCTTCCCTTCAAAAAATTTAGGATGCTATGGCGATGGTGGTGCCATTTTTACAAATGATGAGGAGCTGGCATACACAATAAGAGGTATTGTAAACCATGGAATGTATAAACGTTATCATCATGATATTGTGGGAGTTAATTCTCGTTTAGATAGTATTCAGGCAGCAGTATTAAAAGCAAAACTCCCCTTATTGGATGAGTATTGCATTACTCGCAGAAAAGTAGCCCGGTACTATAATAATGCTTTTGCTGATAACGAACATATAATTATTCCAGTCACATCTTCCTGCGGACAAGTTTGTGAAAATTGTGATTGTCATGTATTTCATCAATACACTCTTCAAATTACCAACGGAAAAAGAGATTTACTACATCAGTATTTATTAGATAATGGAATTGCCAATGCAATTTATTATCCGGTTCCGTTGCACAGGCAAAAAGCGTATGCTGATAAACGATATAAAGAAGAGGATTTTAAGGTTGCCAATACATTAGCAGAAACTGTAATATCATTACCAATGCATACAGAACTAGACGAAGATCAATTAGCATTTATTACCAAAAAAATAAATAGTTTTATATAACTTATTATGAAAAAAATTCTTGTCACTGGAGGATTGGGTTTTATTGGTTCCCATACGGTAGTTGAATTGCAAAAATCAGGGTTTGAGGTTATTATTATTGACAATCTATCTAATTCAAAAATTGAAATCTTAGATAATATCGCTGAGATTACAAAAAAGAAACCTGAATTCTGTCAAACAGATTTACGAAACAAGCAAAACGTAAAAGAATTCTTTGATCGAAACTCCATTGATGGCATTATTCATTTTGCTGCTCTTAAGGCTATTGGTGAAAGCGTTCAAAAATCATTAGAGTATTATGAAAATAACATTAGTGGTTTAGTATACCTTTTACAAGAGGTGCGAGATAGAAAAATTGATAATTTTATTTTTAGCTCTTCATGTACAATTTACGGTCAGGCAGATGAACTCCCAATTAAAGAAAATGCTCCAATAAAACTTGCCACATCCCCTTATAGTAACACAAAACAAATAGGAGAAGAAATTATCAGAGATACTTGCAAGGCAAACAAATTAAATGCAATTGCTTTACGATACTTTAATCCGGTTGGCGCACATGATAGTGCAAAAATTGGTGAAATGCCTTCAGGAGTTCCACAAAATCTAATTCCTTATATAACGCAAACCGCCGCAGGCATCAGAAAACAACTTTCTGTTTTTGGTAATGATTATAACACTCCGGACGGAACAGCCGTAAGAGATTATATTCATGTGGTAGATTTGGCTAACGCTCATTTAACAGCTTTAAAAAGACTGCTTACCAGGGAAAATAAACATAATTTTGAGTTTTTTAATATTGGCACAGGAAAAGGGAGTTCTGTTTTTGAAATAATCAAAACCTTTGAAAAAATCTATGGAAAACCTCTTAATTATAAAATTGTTGAAAGAAGACCCGGTGATATTGCGGCTATTTATGCAGACACTAAACTTGCCGTTGAAGAACTGAAATGGAAAGCTGAAAAAACACTGGAGCAAGCATTAAAATCTGCCTGGAGATGGCAACAAAATCAACTATACAGATAGTTAACATTCTATGGTTATCTGTAATCAGGTGATAAGTAAACAGGACAGATTTATTTCTGCATTTCAATAATAATAGAAAAATAAAAACAGCTGAATGATATATCCGAAATTTATCATAGTAAATATCTGTATTTACAGGCAAAAAAGTTAAAAATTAACTTTTAAAAATCTGGAAGCTCATCTAAAAACTAATATTTAATACTATTTTCAAAAGGAGTTCTATTTACAATACTTCGCCCCAGAGTTATCTCATCCGCATACTCTAATTCATCACCAACTGATATCCCTCTGGCAATAGCAGAAGTCGTTATATGATACCTTTCTATCTGTTTATAGATATAAAAGTTGGTAGTATCTCCTTCCATTGTAGAACTCAAAGCAAAAATCAATTCTTTCACCTTACCCGTTTTTATCTTTTCTACTAAAGGCTCTATAGTAAGGTTTTGAGGACCAATACCTTCAACAGGAGAAATTTTGCCTCCCAGCACATGATATAATCCTCTGAATTGTCCTGTATTTTCAATCGCCATTACATCTCTGACATCTTCAACAACACAAATTATCGCTGAATCTCTTTTCGGATTATTACATATATCACATAAAACTGTATCTGAAATATTATGACATTTCTCACAAAACTTCACTTTAGTTCGTAACCGAACCAATGCTTCAGCTAAAAAATTGGTATAATCTGCAGATTCCTTTAATAATTGCAATACCAGACGAAGAGCTGTGCGCTTACCAATTCCCGGCAACTTACTGACTTCATTAACGGCATTTTCAAGAAGCTTAGATGAAAAATCCATGATCGCAAAAATAACGGATTAGCAACAAAGACTTTCATAAAAAATCATTGTTTTTTAGCTTTTCTTTTTATTTTCGATTCTTTACGTCCTAAAAATGTATCTTTGATGTATCAAAATTAAATCCTACAAAAAATGAGTTCAGAAATAAGAAATATTCAACCCAAAATTGTCTGGAATCACTTTGCCGATTTAAACGCCGTTCCCCGTGCTTCTAAAAAAGAAGAACGAGTGATTCAGTTTATGACTAATTTCGGAAAGAAGTTAAATCTGAAAACTGCCGTTGATAGCGTTGGTAACGTCTTCATAACTAAGCCGGCAACCGCTGGAATGGAAAATAAAAAAACCATTGTAATGCAAAGTCATTTAGATATGGTTCATCAAAAAAATACCGATACTGATTTCGATTTTGACACTGAAGGGATTAAAATGTATATCGATGGGGATTGGGTGAAAGCCAAGGGAACTACTTTAGGTGCCGATAATGGGCTAGGTGTTGCTTCTGTCATGGCCATTTTATCATCAGCTGATATTCCTCACCCGACTATTGAAGCACTATTTACCATTGATGAAGAAACCGGAATGACAGGTGCTACGGGATTAAAAAGTAACGTTTTAACAGGCGATATTTTATTGAACTTAGATACTGAAGACGATAATGAGATTGGAGTTGGTTGTGCCGGGGGTGTGGATATTACTGCATCGGGAAGCTATAAGGCTGAAAAAATTCCTGATAATACCATCGCTTTTGAGATATCTGTTACCGATTTAAAAGGAGGACACTCAGGAATGGATATTCACAAAGGATTAGGAAATGCCAACAAAATTATGAATCGCTTATTATTTAATGCCGGTTCAGGATTGTACATTGCCGAAATTAACGGCGGAAGTTTACGGAATGCTATTCCGCGGGAAAGCTTTGCCGTTATTCTTGTCGATACAGTTTCTAAAAAATCTTTCCTTTTTAAATTAAATCAATTAATTAGCGAAATTAAACATGAATTTGCCTCATCAGAACCTGGCCTCACTATAGAACTAAAAGAAACAGCCCCTCCAGAAACAATGATGGAATCGGAAGTTCAGAAAAAGCTCATCCAATCAGTTTACGGAGCTTTAAATGGTGTATACAGAATGAGTCCCGGTATTGAAAATTTAGTAGAAACATCCAATAACATCGCACAAGTAGTTGTGAAAAACGGAATCATAAAAATTGGTTGTTTAGCACGATCTTCCTCAGAGACAAATAAGTGGGACTTAGCCGATTCGCTTCGTTCTGTTTTTGAATTGGCAGGATTTAACGTTGAGTTTTCAGGAATCTATCCGGGCTGGATGCCCGATGTGAATTCCGGTATTTTAAAAGTATTGAGAAACTTATACTTGCAAATGAACGATGCATTCCCTCGTCTGATTGCATGTCATGCCGGTTTGGAATGTGGAATTTTGGGTCGAATTTACCCCAATATGGATATGGTTTCTTTGGGTCCCAATATAAGAGGAGCACATTCCCCGGAGGAAAAAGCTCAAATCTCATCCATGCAAAAATTCTGGAAATACTTATTGGAAATTTTAAAAAATATCCCTGATAAAGATTAGCCGTTTTTTTAATATTATTTCAAAATCTCATCATAAAAGAATGAAAAAATAGAGTCTGAAAATGATCCCATTATTTCAGAATAATTTTCTTTATATTTTGGTGTGGATTTCTTGGATTATCTTTACTTATCTCCTTTTCCAAAAAACTCTCAGATTAATGATGGTAATTTTAGCTCTCTTGAATTTAATAAAATATACCGTTGATTTCATCTTCCTTAAAATTAAAATTCAGTAAAAAAATGCTCCGGAAATAGAAAAATTACCTTTCTCTTTCAATGTTTGGAACTCTATAAAACACCAATTCTCTGAAAAAGATACTTTGCAAGGAAACAACCTATCTTTTTATAAATCAGGCTTAAAAGTGTCTCTGGATTAGTTGTTAGATTATGTATAATATTTACAATTACTCTTTATAACTAAAATAAACATATGATTTCTAATTCAGAAGTTGTTAAAGGAAAATGAAATTCAAACTGAACAAACCTGTATTTTAGTACTACTGAATATGTAAATCAATATTAGTTAACCTCTTCTTTACAGAGTAAGGAGTATATTTTTTACCTACTTCAGCAAGATTAACATCATCAAAAACAGTTTGTGCTTCTTTTTTAAAGTATTCTATATCAGAATATCGACTTGAATAATGACCTAAAATCAATTTTCCGGCATTTGCATCTCTAGCTATCATAGCAGCTTGTTCAGCAGTAGAATGTTTTGTTTTTTTGCATAAATGTTCTAATTTTTTTAAAAAAGTAGCTTCATGATATAAGATATCCACATTTTTAATAATAGGAATGATATCAGGCTTATACATAGTATCACTGCAAAATGCATAACTCTTCGGAGTTTCCGGGTTAATTGTTAACTCCTCATTAAGAATAATTTCTCCTGAATTCAATAAAAAATCATTACCTGCTTTTAAACTATGATAATCGCAAATTTCGATTTCATCATATTGCTTAATATTGCTTAAGTGTAAATTTTTTGGTTTTGACTTCTCCCTGAAAAGAAATCCATTAGTGTATATACGGTGATTCAGAGGGACTGTGTAAACAGAGACTTTATCATCCTCAAAAATTAACTCGCTTTCTATAGAAGTCAATTCATGAAAAATGAGATTATATTTTACATAAGATGTAGAAAGTTTTAATTGTAATCGTGTAATTTCTTTAATCCCTTTTGGTCCATATATATGTAAATCTTTTTCATGATTTAAAATACCAAATGTTGATAATAGCCCAATTAATCCGAAAAAATGATCTCCATGTAAATGTGATATGAAAATGCAACTTATCTTGGAAAAATCAACCTTATATTTTCTCATTTGACGTTGGGTACCTTCTCCACAGTCAATTAAAAAATGGCGATTATTTATCTCTAAATATTGCGACGTAGGATAGGCATTAACTCTTGGCGTTGCCGAGTGACATCCTAGAATTGTTAATTGTATACTCATTTAAGAACAAAACGTTTAGAAATTATCTCTTTACTTGTTTGAATAGCGTAAATATAAATACCGGACTTTAAATTACCTCTGTTAAGATGAATAGTGTTTTTTCCTTCGTGAGCCATAATTTTTTTTTTAAAAACAGTTTTACCTAATACATTCTTTACGCTGATTAAAACATTTTGTTTGTTAGTTGAGTTAAATGATATGTTGGTTGCAGAATTATAGGAATTTTGCGATGTAACTAATTCATTAACAGTTTTTTCTTGCGAAGAAACTGCAATTAAGTTAGTAAAACAAAAGATAAAAAATATTTTTTTTCTCATAATTAAGAGGATTAGCTTACATTAAAAACCTAAATCACGCTGAATATTCTCTATTTCTAAAACATCTTCTGCTTCTACTAATGTAGAAACAATATTAAATGTTTCAGGAAAATTATCCACATTAATACTTGGGTAAATCATTACAAAAGTTGTACCATTTTCATTATGCAAATCAGCATATTTCAAAAATAAAGAAATATCAGATTCTTGAACTTTTAATTTCGATGAAAGATTAATAATTACATTATTTTCTACAAATTTTGAATGATCAACTGTAAAATAGTCGAAAAACTTTTTAAAATCATACACTTCCGAAGTAAATAAAACATAATCCCCTCTATTTTCGAACCTCATAATTTTATCTTTTTATTTGTTGTGCTAATAAATAAAGTACCGCCATTCTAACGGCAACCCCGTTTTGTACTTGATTTAAAATGATAGATTGTCTACTATCGACAACATCACTTGTTAATTCAACTCCTCTATTAACGGGTCCCGGATGCATTATAACAATATCTTTGCCAATATTATCCAGAACTTGCTTATTTATGCCAAAAAGTTGTACATATTCTCTGGTAGAGGGAAAATATTTGATATCCATTCTTTCGTGTTGTATGCGTAATACATTGGCTACATCACACCATTCTAATGCTTTTTTTAAGTTTGTTTCGACTTCAACCCCTAAACTATTAATATACTTTGGAATTAAAGTAACGGGACCACAAACTTTTACTACGGCACCTTGTAATTGTAATGCAAAAATATTTGATAAAGCCACTCGCGAATGCAATACATCACCAATAATGATAATTTTTTTCCCCTTTAAGTTGGAGTTTAATGCTTCGCGCATAGAAAAACTATCGAGTAAAGCTTGTGTTGGATGTTCATGGGTGCCATCACCGGCATTTACAATTTTTATATCTATATGTTTTGATAAAAAAACTCCCGCCCCTGCATTAGGATGACGCATTACCACAATATCTACTTTCATAGATAAAATGTTGTTTACAGTATCAATAAGTGTTTCTCCTTTTTTTACGGAAGACTGATTGGCAGAAAAATTGATAACATCGGCTGATAATCGTTTTTCAGCCAATTCAAAAGAAAGCTTAGTACGTGTACTGTTTTCAAAAAATAGATTAGCAATAGTAGTGTCACGTAATGAAGGAACTTTTTTTATGGGACGATTAATTACTTCTTTAAAATGAGCTGCAGTTTCAAAAATAAGTTCTAAATCATTTTCATTTAGATATTTAATGCCTAGTAGATGTTCTACATTTAACTGCTTCATTATGAATTAATCTTAGATTGTTTTGATACTAAGTATATTTCATCTTTGTTATGCGTTTCTTTCCAATGAACTACTACTCTCTCTTTGTTAATAGCATCTACCTGCCTTCCTCTGTAATCAGGTTGTATAGGTAAGTGTCTGCTGAATCTTCTGTCAATTAAAACCAATAATTCTATACTGTCAGGTCTTCCATAAGCTTGTAGTGCTGTTAATGCTGCCCTGACACTTCTTCCGGAATATAGTACATCATCTATAATTACCACTTTTTTGTTTTCTATAAGAAAATCAATTTTAGTTGGTGTAGCTTCTAAAAGCTCATTTTTTCTTCTAAAATCATCACGATAAAAAGTAATATCTAACAATCCTGATTTTAAATGATTAATATGATAATATTCCATAAGAATTCTTTCAAGGCGTTGTGCCAAAAAAGATCCTCTTGGTTGTAATCCAATTAATATGGTATCGGAAAAATCATTATGATTTTCTATTAGCTGACAAGCTAATCGATGCAAAATGATATCAATTTCTTTAGAAGTAAGTAGTGTTTTTCTGGTCATTTCAGCTATCAATTTACCTGATAGTTCCAAAAATCAAAAATAGGGTAAAAAAAGCATCAACACAAAATTAAACTTCAAAAAACCTAAGTCGATTAAATAATAGCTATATTTGCCTCTTTTTCAATATAAAAAATTATGAATGAGTTTATTACAAAGAGTGTCGGGAATATTCGTAATGATGTTTTATCAGGAATCACAGTGGCATTAGCTTTAGTACCTGAAGCTGTCGCTTTTGCTTTTGTCGCAGGAGTAGATCCTTTAGTTGGATTGTATGCTGCTTTTATAATAGGTATAATCACATCTGTTTTTGGAGGGAGGCCGGGAATGATTTCAGGAGCTACAGGATCTTTAGCCGTGGTAATGGTAAGCCTGCTTAGTAAAGGGAATGCCATGGGAGTATCAGGAGAACACTCAGGATTGTATTATTTGTTTTTAACGGTAATACTAATGGGAGTAATACAGATGTTCGCAGGAGTTTTTAAACTAGGAAAATTTATACGATTAATTCCACACTCTGTAATGATGGGATTTGTAAACGGACTAGCTATCGTTATATTTTTATCTCAATTAGGAATGTTTACCAAAAAAGTGAAAGGAGAAAAAATCTGGTTACAAGGAACTGAGTTGTGGTTAATGATTGCTTTTATAAGTTTAACAATGCTGATTATGTTTGGATTACCTAAATTAAAAGCAACAAGAAAATTACCGGAAGTGTTAATTGCAATTTTAATAGTTTCCGGAATTGTAATTTTTTCAGGATTAGATATGGCAACCGTAGGATCTTTTATTCGTCAGGGAGGAGGAGAAGGGTTAAAAGGAGGTTTCCCTGTTCCTGTATTAGACACATTTACTAAAGTTCCGTTAAACTTCGAAACATTCAAATTTATTTTTCCTTATGCCTTGATATTAGCAACTATTGGATTAACTGAAAGTTTAATGACCCTAAACTTAATTGATGATTTAACAGAAACTCGTGGAAATTCAAATCGTGAATGTTTAGCACAGGGAGTGGCTAATACTATTACCGGGCTGTTCGGAGGAATGGGAGGATGTGCCATGATTGGTCAGTCAATCATTAATATTAAAAGCGGCGGACGCGGAAGATTATCAGGAATTACTGCGGCTGTATTTTTATTAATATTTATTTTATTTGCATCTCCATTAATAGAACAGGTACCTATTGCGGCATTAACAGGAGTAATGTTTATGGTGGTAGCAGATACCTTTGCATGGAGTAGCTTTAGAATTGCAAATAAAATCCCCAAAACTGACTTATTTGTCTTAATCTTAGTTTCTTCTTTAACGGTAATTTTCGATTTAGCGATTGCTGTTATTGCCGGAGTTATAGTCAGTGCATTAGTATTTTCCTGGGAAAGTGCGAAGCGTATCAGAGCTCGAAAACGTATGAGAGAAGACGGAACAAAAATATATGAAATTTGGGGCCCTTTATTTTTTGGAAGTATTTCATCTTTTAATGAAAAGTTCGATGCTAAAAATGATCCTCAGAATGTAGAGATTGATTTTGTGGAAAGCAGAGTTTCAGATCATTCTGCCTTAGAAGCCTTACTTGTATTGGTAGAAAAATATCAGGTAACCGGTAAAACTATCAGGTTAAAGCATTTAAGTAAAGACTGTAAAGTATTAATGTATAAAGCAAGTGATAGATTTCATAATGTTATTATAGAAGATGTAGATGATCCGCGTTATCATTTGGTAGCCAATCCGGAAGATTTTCCCAGGTCCTTAAAAGAGTATAAATTTTAATAAAATAAAAAAGTAAAGAGCCTGTATACAAAAAACTCTTTACTTTTTTAATTGAATCTCATGTCAATGAAACTTTATTTTCTTGTCATAAGAGGCTCTAAACTATCTTAGATTGCAGGTACAATTTCTTTACCGATATCATCAATAAAACCAAAATTTTTATATTAAAGAGGTGTAATTTCTCTCCCATTTTCATTTACAACTCCATATAAACTACTGCTTTTAACAATAAAATCCTAGACTATACCTTTACTGAACTTGGAACTAAACCTGTATAATCTCCATTATTTCGTATTACATCTCTAACAATAGAGGAAGAAATGTAGCTTTTACCAGAGGAGGTTAATAAGAAAACAGCTTCAATTTCAGATAGCTTACGGTTGGTATGAGCAATTGCTTTTTCAAACTCAAAATCAGCAGGATTTCTTAATCCTCTTAATATAAACTGAGCATTTACTTCATTACAGAAATTAACAGTTAACCCTTTATAAGTAATTACTTTAATTTTAGGCTCATCTTTAAAAGCTTCCTTAATAAATTGTTTTCGCTTCTCGAGTGTAAACATATATTTTTTTTCAGCATTCACTCCGATAGCGATGATTAATTCGTCAAATAAAGTTACTCCTCTCCGGATAATATCAAAATGACCTAAGGTAATCGGATCAAAAGATCCGGGGAAAATGGCACGTTTCATATATTTAGTTATCAGTTATTGATTTATTTCTATTTTTTATCCCTGCTTCTTACCTCTTTTTGTTTTTACTTCTAAATTTTTTCTCTCTAAAAAACGCTTTCAATAGCATTATCAAATAACATGGTTAAGCTAATTCCGGCCTTATTTGCTTGTTGAGGTAAAATACTTTCTTCGGTTAATCCGGGAACTGTATTCATTTCTAAAAAATGAGGATTTTCGTTAACTAAAATATATTCCGATCTCGAAAAACCGCTCATATTTAAAAGAGTATATACTTTTGTTGCAATTTCCCGTACTTTCAGTTCTTCTTTTTTAGAAATTCTTGCAGGAGTTATTTCCTGAGATTCTCCTTTATATTTAGCTTCGTAATCAAAAAAATCATTTTCATAAACAATTTCTGTAACAGGTAATACTTTAATTTTTCCCTGATATTCAATAACGCCAACAGAAACTTCTGTTCCTTCTAAAAAACCTTCAATTAAAATTTCATCATCTTCACGATAGGCTTTTTCTGTTGCAGGGATAATTCCTTCTTTAGTATAGACTTTAGAAATTCCAAAACTTGATCCTGCATTATTCGGTTTCACAAAACAAGGCAGACCTACTTTATCAATAATTGCATCAATATGAATGGTATTTCCTTTGTTTAAATATACAGATTTAGCTGTAGGAATATCATACTTTCTTAAAATGCTTAAGGTATCTCTTTTATTAAAAGTTAATGCCATTTGATAGAATGGAGCAGAGGTGTGTTTAATCCCTAAAAGATCAAAATAAGCTAAAATCATTCCATTCTCTCCGGGAGAACCATGGATTGCATTAAAAACACAATCGAATATTATTTTTTGATTCTGATATTCTACTGAAAAGTCGTGTCTGTTAATTGGAAATTTATCGTTACTTTCATTAACAAAGAACCATCCTTCTCTTAAAATATAGACACGATACAGATTGTATTTTTCTTTGTTTAAATGTTGGTATACAACTTTTCCGCTTTTAAGGGATATAGTTACTTCAGATGAATAACCTCCCATAATAATGGCAATATTTTTTTTCATTACTACAATTTAGCTTCTACAAAATTATCAAAAAAAGTATTTTATAAAATTAATGTTTTTAATTTAGTATTATTTTTGATGTACATTTGTTAAATTTTTCAAAAATCGATAATGAAATTATTACAGTTTTTAAAAAGTAGAGCATTTTTAATTCAGATAGGAATTGCGATTGCAGGGCTGTTACTTTCTATATTTATCTTGCAATGGTGGTTAGGATATACAACCAATCATAATCAAAAAATCCAAGTCCCCGATTTAAAAAAGAAGCGCTTAGCTGAAGTTAAAAAACAGTTAGGAGAGTTAAATCTGACATTTGTGGTAATTGATAGTGGAAGCTATAATTCTGATTTTCCTAAAAAATCGGTCATAAGTCAAAATCCGGTGGCAGGAGATTTTGTTAAAGAAAAGCGTAAAATTTATTTAACATTAAATCCTTCTAAATATAAAGATATAGCAATTCCTGATTTAAATGGAAAAACAAAACGCCAGGCAATTACCCATTTACTTTCCATAGGGTTTTTAGCAGGAGATAACTTTACCTATATTCCGGATATTGGAAAAGATGTTGTTCGTGGATTGAAATATAAGGAAAAGCAAATTTATCCAGGAGATAAATTGCCTAAAAAATCAGTAATCAATCTTATTTTAGGAGATGGATCAAAAAATTAACTATAGCTGAATTACCAATTATCATTGATTACTGTTACAAAATAAGTATATAATGGAGGAACATTTTGATATTCAGGATAATGCTGATTTATATGAACATTACCGTTTTGAAGTTGCTGAAGGGCAAGCGCTTTTACGGGTAGATAAGTTTTTAATGAACTTTATTGAAAATACGGCTAGAAATAAAATTCAGCAAGCAGCTAAAGCCGGAAATATTCTGGTAAATGATATAGCGGTAAAATCTAATTATAAAGTAAAATCAAACGATGTAGTTCGAGTAGTTTTATCATATCCTCCACATGAAAATTTATTAGTTGCAGAGGATATTCCAATTAACATTGTTTATGAGGATAATGATGTAATTGTAGTAAATAAAGAACCTGGTATGGTCGTACACCCCGGGCATGGAAATTACTCGGGAACTTTAGTAAATGGATTAATTTACCATATAGAAAATTTACCTGAGAATACTAATAAACGCCCTGGTTTAGTTCATAGAATTGATAAAGACACAAGTGGATTATTGGTTATTGCTAAAACAGAGCATGCTATGGCACATTTATCAAAACAATTTTTCGATAAAACTACCGAGCGATTGTACTATGCTTTGGTATGGGGAAATGTAGAAAATGAATCCGGAACTATTGAAAAACATATAGGAAGAAATCATAAAGACAGAGTGCAAATGGTAGTATATCCCGGTAATGACTCTGGAAAACCTGCTATTACACATTACAAAGTTATAGAGCGTTTTACTTATGTTACTTTGGTAGAATGCAGATTAGAAACCGGGCGGACACACCAAATCAGAGCTCATTTTAAATATATAGGGCATACACTTTTTAATGATGAACGTTATGGCGGGAATCAAATTTTAAAGGGAACCACATTTACAAAGTATAAGCAGTTTGTAAACAACTGTTTTAAAGTTTTACCAAGGCAGGCGTTACATGCTAAAACATTAAGTTTTATACATCCGGCTAACGGAGAAATAATGCAATTTAATTCTGAAATTCCGGAGGATATAAAAACTTGTTTAGAAAAATGGAGAAAATACTCTTATAATTCTAAGGATTTAGAATAAATTTAATTTCTGAAAATCAAAACTTTGTAAAATAGGACTTTCTTTTATTGTTTTAATTTTAAGTGATTTTGTGACTATATTAAACTAAATTCTCCTAAATTGTATTTATAATCTGAATTCATCTTTAATTCTTTTGGTAAAAAATTCCGATTCCACGATCGAAACATTTTTTCCGGATAGTATTGCATTTACCTAAACAATTGAAATGAATAACTAACAAAATTATATCTCTTTGCTATGTAGATAACCGATCGTTTACTAACCTCATAATTCTTTCAAACTGTTCTTCTAAACTCATATCAGAATTATCAAACCCGATGGCATCCTCTGCTTTTTTCAGAGGAGAGTGTTTACGGATAGAATCCATTCTGTCACGCTCTTGAATATTGAATAAAATATCTTTATAGCTCACTTTATCACCTCGATCAATTAATTCTTTATAACGCCGTTTAGTGCGTTTTTCAGCAGAAGCCGTCATAAATAATTTTAATTCAGCTTCCGGAAAAACAACAGTTCCAATATCTCTCCCATCCATTACAATTCCTTTTTCATTTCCCATAGCTTGTTGCTCTGAAACTAACTTTTTTCTAACTTCAGAAATAACAGATACTTTGCTCACTAGTTTAGAAACATCCATTGTACGTATTTCTCGTTCTATATTTTTCCCGTTCAAATACATTTCAGCAAAACCTGAGTCTTTACTGAAGTGAAATGAGAGTTTTATGTTTGGCAAATCTTTTATCAGGTGATTAGATTTAAAGCTCTCTGAATTTATATACCCGTATCTAATAGCATACAAAGTTACTGCTCTGTACATAGCCCCGGTATCTACATAGATATAGTTTAATGTTTTGGCTAATTGTTTCGCAATCGTACTTTTTCCGGTAGAAGAAAAACCATCTATGGCAATAATAATTCTGTTAGAGTTCATTCGATTTTAAATATAGACAAAGGTAAAATTTATAGGACTATTTAAAATATAAAATCAATATTTAGTTGAATGTCCTTTTAGCTTTTGCTTGTTTAGGTTTATGGAAATACCGAATGTATTCACATTTGAAGCAGTATGAAATCGTGAATATGCATAATTCAATTTTACCTTATTCATTCGCAGTCCGAAACCGAAAGAAATACCTCCAAAAGTTCTGATATTTTGCAACTGCAGTTCTTTTCCTCTCTTAAAGTTGTAACCAACCCTTAAATTAACAGCTCTTTTAGGGAATAATTCAGCACCAATAATAAAATGCCGGAATGCATTATCAATAAAAGAAATATTCTCTCCGGTAACAGTACCATCTAAATCCGAAGTTTGACCGGAAGGATTAGGAACGCTTATGTTCCATTGTTGTATATTATCTATGGTTATATACCAGCGTAAAGGAACATTTTCAGGAAGATAAGAGCCACCGAGAGCAATTTCAAAAGGCAGTTTTTCAGTTTTACCATTAAAAGAAGTCAGCTGAGTACCAATATTTCTCAATACTAGTGAAAATACATAAGGTTTGTTAGTATTATAATAGACAGCTCCTAAATCTACCGCAAATCCCTCTGAAGAAAAACCAGCAATCGAAGAATAAATAAATTTAATATTAGCACCTGTATGAATATCAGTCCCCGGAATAATAAACGAATGTCCTATTGACAAAGCAAAATCACCAGCGTTAAACGTTCCGGTTTCATTTCCCTCTGTATCTGCTCCGATGAGAGAACCATAATTAATATAGGTAATATTCGAGTGAAATGTTCTGGTATGTCTGGAAAACCGATGTGCATAAGATATAGAACCGACAGAAATATTAGCCAGATAACTAGTATAATTGACAGCTATATATCGATCGATATTCAAATTAATCGTAGCAGGATTCCAGGTAGGCTGATCAACATCATCTACTAATGTTAATACTTTTCCTCCTAATGCTGTTTGTTGTGGATTCGCAGAAGCATTCAGAAAAGAGAAAACGCTGGCTCCGCCAATTATTTGAGAATAGCAAAAATTAACAATCAGTAAACTAGTAACAATAAACTGCTTCAGCATTTTAATATTTGTATAATAACTTGCTAAAATTAACGTATTAATTTCAGCTGTAGTGTTTGAAATATAAATAATAACTGCTTAATTTTTTTTTAACATAAAATTGAATATATTTGTAATGTTTATGGAAGTAATTTTCACATCAAAAGCAAACTTAACAGCTCCTGCGTATATTGTGTATGGGTATAAAAAAATGAAAATGATTTTTTTTATGTTACTATATTTTTTATACAGTAACCCATTGTATGCACAAGATTTACAGAAGCCCCGACTGGGGTTTACCTTTGCCTGTGCTAATAGGAATACGAACAGTTTTAGTTTACAATTTGATTTTTCAGGATCGGCATTTGACATTAACAATGTTTTTACCATTGAACTTTCTGATTCCGATGGTAATTTTGATACAGGAAATAATAAAAATTTAGCTACAATTGCCGGAGAAAATTCTACCTTTTTCAATATTTCAGGGAATTTTTCTTTTCCGGAAGGTACTTATGGTAACGACTATAAAATACGAATTGTATCCAGTTTACCTGCCATGACAGGGTTACCTTCCGATTCTTTTGAAGCATATTTTATTACCTCAGATCAATTAATACTCAATAACTATACAGATGTAGTACTATGCGGAGGAACAGAAACAATTTCAGTAAATGAAATTAATCCGGATTTTACCTATGTTTGGTTTAAAGATGATGTGTTGATTTCAGGAGAAACAGGCAGTTCATTAACTGTAAGTCAATCAGGAAAATATTATGCAGCCATTGATTATGGGGCATGTACACAGTCCGGAGCAGGAGTGCGATCTAACACTGTAGATACCAGTGTCATTTCTCCCGCTAACTTTGTGATTGAAGGGATGAATACTGTTAAAATTTGTGCGAATGAAACATACGAATTAGTTGCCAGTATTGATAATTCTACATCTGTTTATAAGTGGTATAAAGACGGAACATTGATTGCCGGACTCCCGGATTATACCCCAAAATATACAACACAATTAAACAATCAATTTGGGGTATATCATTTAGAAATAGAAATAGGTGGATGTTCAAGCAAATCTCAAGATGTTACCATCGAACTTAAAGAAGATGTTAATTTTGATGTAGAAATTGAATTGCCGGCAACAAGAGTGCGTTTACCGGGAGAAACCATACGATTAGCAGTTACACATACAGCAAACTCACCTACATTTCAATGGTTTAAAGATGGACTCCCGTTGCCTGCTAAAAATCAATTTGAAACAAATGCTGTAGAAGCAGGAGTTTATTTTAATGAAGTAACTGATAATTCAAGCAGTTGTCCTGTTTCCAGAAACTCGCCAGAATATACCATTTTAGATGCTACAGGCTTTAATGTTGAAATTAGAACAAGTACAGATTATTTAGAATGTGGATCAGAGGAAACAAGATTGTCAATTGTAGGTGTTAAAGCACAGGCAACTGATGGAAATGAATATGATTTAACTTCAAGTCAGGTTTCTTTATTAAGTTTTCAGTGGTTTAAAGATGGAGTAGCTTTATCCGGCTCAACATCAGATGAATTACAAATAACGTCACATAATGATAATGGGGAATACTATTTAGATGCTATGGGAGGATCTATATCCTCAGAATCAAATAGATTAAACATATTGTTAAGTTTAGAAGGAGCAGAAATTCAATCTTCCTCAGTTTCAAATACATTATGTCTGGGAGAAACGATTACTTTTAATTTAAATATTGTACCGGGTTTTACTTATATTTGGTTTAAAGATGGAACAGAATTTGCCGTTAGTACGGATACCTTAATTATTGATGAAGTAGGAGTCTACAGTGCAAATTTTGAAGGATTCGGCTGTGTAAACAGTATGCCTGAAATAGAAGTTGTCGAATTTGATGATACTGTTTTAAAAGTAAACCCACCTGACACGGCAGTGTTATCTCCCGGAGAAACAGTTATTTTAGAAGCAAGCGGGGCAGATTCATATCAATGGCTTGATGAAGCAGGAAATGTTTTATCTACCAATGAAACAGTAACCATTAACATATTGGGTGTATATACTTTAGTGGGAACTGTAGGAACCTGTAAATCAGAAAGAAAAATTAATGTTGTAGAAGATGATGGGAAGCTTATCATTCCCAATATTCTTACTCCTTTTAATGGAGATGATATAAATGATACATGGAAGCTACCCAACAGATTTTCATTTCAAAATAATGTTCAGGTAATTATCTATAACTCAAGAGGTGAAGAAGTTTTGAATACAACAAATTATCAAAACGACTGGTCTATAAACAATAACTTAAAAGATGGAATGTTATTTTATTTTAAAATTATAAAAGATAATAATTTAATCAAAGCAGGAACTATTTCTATATTGCAATGATATCTCTAAACAAAATTACATTATTAACAGCGCTAGGTGTTTTAACACACTTATGTTGTTTTTCGCAAGTAAGTATTGGTGAGGATGAATATAATGGTTTTTCCTCCAGAAGTTTTATGAAATTTAATAATTTCATGACCGTTCCTACATTCTCTTTATTGCATAGAGAGGCAACTACAATTGAAGCAATTACCAGAAACTCTAATATAGAATTTCAAGATGCTTCACATTTGCATCTGTTAAGCTATTCAGGAAGGATGGGAAGGAATGTTGGTGCCGGAATTGCAGTTTTTCAGCAAGAAATAGGAGTATTCAAAGACTTTGGAGCTATGGCTAATTATGCTTATCAACTAAATTTGGGAGTCAATAATAAATTAACCTTTGGATTCAATTTCTTTTATAGCAGGAGAAGTATCAATAGTCCCAAAGTTTTATCCAACACCGCAGACCCTCTAATTAATAATTACCGGGATAAACCGGTGGTTGTCTTACAGCCCGCAGCTACCGTTTCTTTTAGAAACTTTGATATAGGGTTATTTTTTGAAAACTTAGGTGATTTTAATTTAAAAACAAATGAATTTGTAACACCCTTTTCAGATAAAACAATCTCCGGCCATGCAGCATATACCTACAAGTTTGCAAATACTAAAGGATTATTTGAAAATATAACCGTTCGGGCTTTAGCAATAGGAAGGCAAACCAAAGCAAATGGATTCTTATATGCAGGAGCAATTTTAGCAGATTTACCTAAAGCCGGATGGGTAAAAGCAGGATATGATAAATTATTTGGTTTAAATGCAGGAATCGGAGTTAATTTAAACTCAAAATTATCGATAGGATTTTCTTATGAAAAACAAGAAAATTTAAGCGGAACAAATGAAGTAGGATTAATTTACAAATTAGGAAGATTAAGAGCAAAACGAATAGAATCCAGAGCAGCAGATGTAGTTATTCCAAGGGATACGCCAATCATAGAACGTAGAGGAGAAGAGTATAAAAACCTTGAGCATAACGATTTATCAGGTGAAATAAGAATCGCTCAGGACTCTATAGATAAGCTAAATAAAAAGGTAAATGAAATTTTAAAACGATTGGGAAATCAACCTGAAAATACTACAAAAAAAGAAGTTATAAGAGAAATAATTTCTCCGGAAATTCCTCCTGAAATAACTCCTGAAATAACCCCGGTAGAAAAAAGAGATAAATCTTTACCAAGAAGTAATAAGAAACCCTGGAGAGAACAATCTACTACGGTAACAGGAGGAAGAGGTACAATGTATTACGTTGTTTTCGACCAATTTAAGGATGAAAATAAAGCGAAAACGTTAGTTGAAAATTATAAAAAAAGAGAAATAAATGTAAGGTATGTAAAAGACCCGAAATACGATTCCTATGTAGTATATTTTAAACGATTTTCCAAAGAAGAGAACGCAGATGATGTTGTAGCTGAAATTAATGGTACCAGTAAAAAAGGATTCGAAGATAATGAAGCCATAAGCAGTTTAGATATTACCAACATTAAAGCAATCAAAAAATCTTCATCAGCAGGAAGTAATAATCTTTATAAAATGAAAATTACATTAGGAGCAGAAGGAGAAACTTATAAAGAATCTAAGAGGCAACCTCCTGCCAGAGTGGTAACAATGAGGAAAACAAAAGGCTTAAATGTAAACGTTGGATACTATTATTTACAAATTGGAGTCTATTCTAAAAAAGCAAATGCAGACCGTCTTTTAGACGAACTGGAGAATGACAATATCAATGCAGATTATTTTATAAATCCCAAAACGGGTTTTAGACATATTTATATACATAAAACCAATAATAGAGCTGAGATAATAAAATTGTACAATAATAACCTGAATGGCTCATATCATGACAGAAAAAATATCATATATATCAGATAGTTTTAATAGTAGTAATTTCTGATATTTTTTTATATCTGAATTTTTTAGTATATTGGGAAAAATACTAGTATCCATGTTGAATTCATTTAAAAACGAATGATGGATTAAACCTAAAACCGTGAAGATGAAAAAATTATTTGTAACCATATTAATTTTTAATAGTGCTTTTCTTTTTTGTCAAGAGAAAGACTCTATTTATGATGCTCAGCGAGTTTCGGAACAATTAGTTGAAAATCAAAAAAATGTTTCGACAAGTAAAAAAACAATACTGAAAAAAATTGTAGATACTCCTTTTGCTGACAGACTGGGAGCAGGAGGATTAAATGTTGCAGGGAATGTTACTTTCTTAGGAAATAATATAGTAAGTATTAATGAACCCGGTCTTATTGTTAATGTAAATAGTGATTTTAATCGTAACAACGACAACAACGGACTGATATTGGGATACATCGATATTGATGATGTGTTAAATACTCCCGGTAACAATACAACATTTTCATCGAGTATGTCTACATTGAATTTACCTACTTGTTCTCGAGTGGTTTATGCCGGGTTATACTGGGCAGCAGTATATCCTTATGATCACTGGAATGATGAACCGTTCGGTACTAACACAAGAGACGACGATTTTAACACCATGAAGCTCAAGCTCCCCGGGCAACCTTATCAGGATATTGTGGCAGATAAACTTGACACAACTGCCAGAGAATTAATTTATGATGATGGAGCTGCAAACGAACTGCCCTATGTTTGTTATAAAGATGTAACAAGTTTGTTGCAGGGGCTAACCAATCCGAATGGCGATTATTTTGGAGCTAATATTAAAGCTACATTAGGAAGAGATACTCATGGGGGCTCAATAGGATCTTCTGCAGGCTGGGTAATCGTGGTTATTTATGAAAATGAAAATGATTCAAGTAAAAATATTTCAGTATTTGATGGCTTTTCTACCATTAATCCTGGTATTTCACGTAATACAGATGTTACTTTCGATGGTTTTAAAACTATTCCGGCAGGTCCCGTAAAAGCTCAGTTTTTAACAGCCGCACTAGAAGGTGATTTACGTTTTACCGGAGATGGTTTTCAGATTCGAAATCAAGCAGGCAATTATCAATATATTTCAAGAACTGGATTTTTAAACAACAGCCGGACAAGGAACTTTTTCAACAGCTCTATTACAAAGAACGATGTTGATGTTACAGAAAGAAGACCGAAAAGTAGAAATACATTAGGTTTTGATATAGGTTCATTTACATTGAATAACCCTTCTAATAGTATTATTACAAATAATCAAACCTCATTAGATGTAAGATTTATAAGCACACTAGATGTTTATTATCCATTTTTAAATGTAATGGCTGTTGAAATTATTCAGCCGGTTATTAAGCTGATAAAAACTGTAGATGATGGTGCCGGAAACGACTTAGGAGGATCGGAAATAACTTTAGGAAGTGATTTATGGTACAATGTCAGTTTTCAAAATAAAGGAACTGATGATGCCACAAATACCATTATAACGGATCGCCTACCTAAAAATGTAAATTTATTAGATGCAGATATTGTATTACCTACGGGAGTTACTCTACAAAATTATGCGCCTCCCTCAGCAACCAATGAATATAGAGGAACATTAACTTTAAAAGTTGATGACAGTTTAGTAAAAATAGGAGGAGCAAAACATAACATACGCTTACATATAAGAGTTGTTAATGATTGTAATTCATTAAGATCTCAATGTTCTAATGTTATAGAAAATCAGGCATTTGCAAGTTATGATGGAATTGTAGGGGCAGTAAGAGTTGATGGTAAACCTAGCTTTTCAGGAATACTTGATGCCACCTGCAACATAGGAGTAATTGGAACTTCAAATTTTTTAGTAGATATTGATGAATGCTTAGGATTTTCACAAAGCACCGCATTATGCGGGTCTGCAATAGATTTAGTAGCAGGTGATGGTTTTGATACTTACACATGGAAAGATGAATTAAATAATATAATTGGAACAAGTCAAACCTTAACAGTTACAGCTCCAGGTGTTTATACAGTTGATAAAGTGAATACATCAGAAACAAGTGTAGCTTGCCTTGCCTTCTCAGAAATACATAATGTGATAGCACAGGGAACACAAATAAACCCGATTTTATCATTTGTAGATAATGTCCGTATCTGCCCGGCAGATAGTTCAGAATTAGGAGAAATTTATTTATGCGGATCATCGGATATCCGAACAATTTCATTAAACGTATCTTCATCCTCAACAGTAAGATGGCAGGAATTAAACTCCTCCTGTGTGCCGAGTCCGGATCCGGACTGTCCAAACACAACAAATTCCTGCTGGGTAGATGTCGCCAGTAATGCCAATAGCACCTCAAGAAATTTTTCTGATACAGGTCAGTATAGAGTAATTGTAGAAGACTCAGCGGGTTGTTTCGAACGCTATTATTTTAATGTGTTCAGAGCTACAATGAACCCTAACATAGTTACAGAAGATCTTGTTTGTGGAGATGATGGCAGTATAACAATTAATAATGTACCTTCAGGATACGAATTTGCTCTAGTTACCAGAGGAAGTACAGATCCGGCTGATGGAGATTACCAAACTTCAAATATATTTCCAATTACAGCCTCAGGAATTTATGATGTTTACATAAAGAATGATTTAGGAACTTGTATTTTTCCATTTCCCGGACAATTAATAAATTCAATAGATGCTGAAGTAGATGTTTCTACAGAACCGGTTTTATGTGCAGCAGATTCCGGAGAAATTAACATCCAGATTAACTCTGAAATCCCCGGACCTTATACCTATACTATCTCAAGAATAAGAAGAGGAGGCAGATTAGCATTGGTAAATAATTTTGGACCAACTTCCGATAAATCTGCAACTTTTACAGTAACTAATTCAAATGAATATGTAGTTGAAGTTACCACCACAAAATGTAGTTTTACTGAAAACGTAACTTTCACAGTTCCTGAAAGAGTCAAAATAAACCCAACAAAAATTAAAGATATAAATTGTACTGATGGTGTCATTGACTTAAACCCAAGCGGAGGGACACCACCATATACCTTTGCAGTTTGGTTTTATGCAGGAACAGGAACTCAAATTGACTATTCAGATGTTAGCGATATCCCCTCTTCTGAATTTTTCACCGGCACTACATATAATGTGCCTGCAGGCTTAGAAGGTGCATATAGATTTATTGTTGTAGATGCTAATAATTGCTCTGCAATATCAAGAGGTAGCAGATTAAGCATAGCTATAGAGGAATTGCAATTTGACAGCACTGTAACTAATCCTAATTGTTTCGGCGATTCAGATGGAACAATTACTATTAACACATTAACACCCCCTGGTTTATTAGCTCATAATTTGGAATATAGTATTGATAATGGTACTACATTTCAATCTTCGAATATTTTTTCAGGCTTAACTGTTGGAAATTATACAATTAATATAAGAGCTACAAAAGGAGGAACATCATGTAATTATGTTGTTGACCCGATAACTATTAACACAACTACATTAACCGGAGGAGGTGCTTCCGCTACGGATTTATCATGTATCCCCGGCGGGGGAATCAATTCAGGGCAGATAACATTTACGGATCCCGCAGGTGGTACCGGTTCTTATGTTTATCGCTATAAATTAAATACAAATACAGCCTTTTTAACAACTACCGCAACAACCGTTACAGGCTTATCCGAAGGAACTTACGATGTTGAAATAAGCGATACCAACGGATGCTCAGGGTTTACCGGAAGTGTTACAATAAATCCGTTACCGGTAACCCCGGTATTAAGTGAAAATATCGTCTATAATTGCGACGGAACAGCAAATGTTACCATTAGTGCTTCTCCCTCAGGAAGTTATACTTATACTTTGGGAAGTGATTCAAATACTTCCGGTATCTTCACAAATTTACCAGTCAATACTCATACGGTATCCGTAGAATATGGCAGTTCGTGTACCGAGGAGATTAGATTCTCTGTATTGGATGCTCAGGAATTTACAGCAACGGCAGTAGGTTCCCGGGTAGCCTGTAACTCAGATACCAATGGACAGATTACTATTACAGTCAATAATTTCGGCAGTGCTTTTGATTATAATATAGAGGGTGCCGGTTGGGTGACAGCCAATACCGTCAGCCCTTTAACTGTAACTACCAGCTTAGGTGCCGGTTTATATAACGTGGAGGTTCGATCCACAGGAGCGGGGACAACTCCCTGTGTTATCACATTAAATGATATTCAAATTACAGCTCCCCCGCAATTAACGGGGCTCGCAGTCAATATATCAAAAGGCGTTTCCTGCAATACTTCCGGAGGGACTATCGGAGCTTCCATCTCAGGAAGTGTATCAGGTGGTACTCCTCCTTATCTTTATGATTATCAAATAGAGGGAACTGCTACATTTAGTGCTGTATCCACAGGCATTCCTTCAGGAAATCATGTCATTCGGGTGCGGGATGCCAACGGTTGTGAGTTATTATCTCCCTTTACAATTTCTCCTCCACTTTCAGTAGGGTTTGATTTAAATTCCACCTTGTGCTATGACGGCTCCAACGGACAGATTTCAGTGGAGAATATTACAGGTCTCCAACCCTTTAGAATTAAATTAAACGCAGGTTCGGAAATTGCCGTTACAGGAAACAGTTATCTCTTTACAGGCTTAGGGGCAAATACTTACACCGTTGAGGTATTCGATGCTAATGATTGTAGTAATGATGTTTCGGTAACCATTTTACCCCAATTAAATGCAAGTGTAACAGCTATCCCTGTTACATGTACTCCCGGAAGTATTGTTACAACAGCTTCGGGTGGTTCAGGAAACTATACCTATGCAGTGGTTGATGACGGGAATATTCCCGGAAATTCAGATTTCGATGTGACAAATAATTCAGTAAACAGAGCTACAGGAACTTATGATGTTTACGTACGAGACAGTAACGATTGTGAAGCTGTTTATCAGGATATTGAAGTCATATCCATTCTTCCACTTACAGCAGCCGTTACTGAAATCCAGCCTAACTGTTCAACAGATACGGGAGCTTTAAGCATTACGGTTTCTAACGGAAGTTTGCCTTACAGGATAAATATTACCGGAGGCTCTTCAACTATTCCATCACGAACAGGGGTTGGCACAGGTTCAGAAAATTACGCAGGGGTAGGTGCCGGAACATACAATATTGAAGTTATTGATTCAAATAATTGTTCATTTACAGACACCGCTACTATTACAATTCCCGACCCCTTAACCGGAGGAGGTGCTTCCGCTACGGATTTATCATGTATCCTCGGCGGAGGAAGCAATTCAGGGCAGATAACATTTACGGATCCCGCAGGTGGTACCGGTTCTTATGTTTATCGCTATAAATTAAATACAAATACAGCCTTTTTAACAACTACCGCAGCAACCGTTACAGGCTTATCCGAAGGAACTTACGATGTTGAAATAAGCGATACCAACGGATGCTCAGGGTTTACCGGAAGTGTTACAATAAATCCGTTACCGGTAACCCCGGTATTAAGTGAAAATATCGTCTATAATTGCGACGGAACAGCAAATGTTACCATTAGTGCTTCTCCCTCAGGAAGTTATACTTATACTTTGGGAAGTGATTCAAATACTTCCGGTATCTTCACAAATTTACCAGTCAATACTCATACGGTATCCGTAGAATATGGCAGTTCGTGTACCGAGGAGATTAGATTCTCTGTATTGGATGCTCAGGAATTTACAGCAACGGCAGTGGGTTCCCGGGTAGCCTGTAACTCAGATACCAATGGACAGATTACTATTACAGTCAATAATTTCGGCAGTGCTTTTGATTATAATATAGAGGGTGCCGGTTGGGTGACAGCCAATACCGTCAGCCCTTTAACTGTAACTACCAGTTTAGGTGCCGGTTTATATAACGTGGAGGTTCGATCCACAGGAGCGGGGACAACTCCCTGTGTTATCACGTTAAATAATATTCAAATTACAGCTCCCCCGCAATTAACGGGGCTCACAGTCAATATATCAAAAGGCGTTTCCTGCAATACTTCCGGAGGGACTATCGGAGCTTCCATCTCGGGAACTGTAGCGGGTGGTACTCCTCCTTATCTTTATGATTATCAAATAGAGGGAACTGCTACATTTAGTGCTGTATCCACAGGCATTCCTTCAGGAAATCATGTCATTCGGGTGCGGGATGCCAACGGGTGTGAGTTATTATCTCCCTTTACAATTTCTCCTCCCCTTTCAGTAGGGTTTGATTTAAATCCTACCTTGTGCTATGACGGCTCCAACGGACAGATTTCAGTGGAGAATATTACAGGTCTCCAACCCTTTAGAATTAAATTAAACGCAGGTTCGGAAATTGCCGTTACAGGAAACAGTTATCTCTTTACAGGCTTAGGGGCAAATACTTACACCGTTGAGGTACTCGATGCTAATGATTGTAGTAATGATGTTTCGGTAACCATTTCACCCCAATTAAATGCAAGTGTAACAGCTATCCCTGTTACATGTACTCCCGGAAGTATTGTTACAATTGCTTCGGGTGGTTCAGGAAACTATACCTATGCAGTGGTTGATGACGGGAATATTCCCGGAAATTCAGATTTCGATGTGACAAATAATTCAGTAAACAGAGCTACAGGAACTTATGATGTTTACGTACGAGACAGTAACGATTGTGAAGCTGTTTATCAGGATATTGAAGTCATATCCATTCTTCCACTTACAGCAGCCGTTACTGAAATCCAGCCTAACTGTTCAACAGATACGGGAGCTTTAAGCATTACGGTTTCTAACGGAAGTTTGCCTTACAGGATAAATATTACCGGAGGCTCTTCAACTATTCCATCACGAACAGGGGTTGGCACAGGTTCAGAAAATTACGCAGGGATAGGTGCCGGAACATACAATATTGAAGTTATTGATTCAAATAATTGTTCATTTACAGACACCGCTACTATTACAATTCCCGACCCCTTAACCGGAGGAGGTGCTTCCGCTACGGACTTATCATGTATCCCCGGCGGGGGAAGCAATTCAGGGCAGATAACATTTACAGATCCCGCAGGTGGTACCGGTTCTTATGTTTATCGCTATAAATTAAATACAAATACAGCCTTTTTAACAACTACCGCAACAACCGTTACAGGCTTATCCGAAGGAACTTACGATGTTGAAATAAGCGATACCAACGGATGCTCAGGGTTTACCGGAAGTGTTACAATAAATCCGTTACCGGTAACCCCGGTATTAAGTGAAAATATCGTCTATAATTGCGACGGAACAGCAAATGTTACCATTAGTGCTTCTCCCTCAGGAAGTTATACTTATACTTTGGGAAGTGATTCAAATACTTCCGGTATCTTCACAAATTTACCAGTCAATACTCATACGGTATCCGTAGAATATGGTAGTTCGTGTACCGAGGAGATTAGATTCTCTGTATTGGATGCTCAGGAATTTACAGCAACGGCAGTAGGTTCCCGGGTAGCCTGTAACTCAGATACCAATGGACAGATTACTATTACAGTCAATAATTTCGGCAGTGCTTTTGATTACAATATAGAGGGTGCCGGTTGGGTGACAGCCAATACCGTCAGCCCTTTAACTGTAACTACCAGTTTAGGTGCCGGTTTATATAACGTGGAGGTTCGATCCACAGGAGCGGGGACAACTCCCTGTGTTATCACATTAAATGATATTCAAATTACAGCTCCCCCGCAATTAACGGGACTCGCAGTCAATATATCAAAAGGCGTTTCCTGCAATACTTCCGGAGGGACTATCGGAGCTTCCATCTCAGGAAGTGTATCAGGTGGTACTCCTCCTTATCTTTATGATTATCAAATAGAGGGAACTGCTACATTTAGTGCTGTATCCACAGGCATTCCTTCAGGAAATCATGTCATTCGGGTGCGGGATGCCAACGGTTGTGAGTTATTATCTCCCTTTACAATTTCTCCTCCACTTTCAGTAGGGTTTGATTTAAATCCCACCTTGTGCTATGACGGCTCCAACGGACAGATTTCAGTGGAGAATATTACAGGTCTCCAACCCTTTAGAATTAAATTAAACGCAGGTTCGGAAATTGCCGTTACAGGAAACAGTTATCTCTTTACAGGCTTAGGGGCAAATACTTACACCGTTGAGGTATTCGATGCTAATGATTGTAGTAATGATGTTTCGGTAACCATTTTACCCCAATTAAATGCAAGTGTAACAGCTATCCCTGTTACATGTACTCCCGGAAGTATTGTTACAACAGCTTCGGGTGGTTCAGGAAACTATACCTATGCAGTGGTTGATGACGGGAATATTCCCGGAAATTCAGATTTCGATGTGACAAATAATTCAGTAAACAGAGCTACAGGAACTTATGATGTTTACGTACGAGACAGTAACGATTGTGAAGCTGTTTATCAGGATATTGAAGTCATATCCATTCTTCCACTTACAGCAGCCGTTACTGAAATCCAGCCTAACTGTTCAACAGATACGGGAGCTTTAAGCATTACGGTTTCTAACGGAAGTTTGCCTTACAGGATAAATATTACCGGAGGCTCTTCAACTATTCCATCACGAACAGGGGTTGGCACAGGTTCAGAAAATTACGCAGGGGTAGGTGCCGGAACATACAATATTGAAGTTATTGATTCAAATAATTGTTCATTTACAGACACCGCTACTATTACAATTCCCGACCCCTTAACCGGAGGAGGTGCTTCCGCTACGGATTTATCATGTATCCCCGGCGGAGGAAGCAATTCAGGGCAGATAACATTTACGGATCCCGCAGGTGGTACCGGTTCTTATGTTTATCGCTATAAATTAAATACAAATACAGCCTTTTTAACAACTACCGCAGCAACCGTTACAGGCTTATCCGAAGGAACTTACGATGTTGAAATAAGCGATACCAACGGATGCTCAGGGTTTACCGGAAGTGTTACAATAAATCCGTTACCGGTAACCCCGGTATTAAGTGAAAATATCGTCTATAATTGCGACGGAACAGCAAATGTTACCATTAGTGCTTCTCCCTCAGGAAGTTATACTTATACTTTGGGAAGTGATTCAAATACTTCCGGTATCTTCACAAATTTACCAGTCAATACTCATACGGTATCCGTAGAATATGGCAGTTCGTGTACCGAGGAGATTAGATTCTCTGTATTGGATGCTCAGGAATTTACAGCAACGGCAGTGGGTTCCCGGGTAGCCTGTAACTCAGATACCAATGGACAGATTACTATTACAGTCAATAATTTCGGCAGTGCTTTTGATTATAATATAGAGGGTGCCGGTTGGGTGACAGCCAATACCGTCAGCCCTTTAACTGTAACTACCAGCTTAGGTGCCGGTTTATATAACGTGGAGGTTCGATCCACAGGAGCGGGGACAACTCCCTGTGTTATCACATTAAATGATATTCAAATTACAGCTCCCCCGCAATTAACGGGACTCGCAGTCAATATATCAAAAGGCGTTTCCTGCAATACTTCCGGAGGGACTATCGGAGCTTCCATCTCGGGAACTGTAGCAGGTGGTACTCCTCCTTATCTTTATGATTATCAAATAGAGGGAACTGCTACATTTAGTGCTGTATCCACAGGCATTCCTTCAGGAAATCATGTCATTCGGGTGCGGGATGCCAACGGGTGTGAGTTATTATCTCCCTTTACAATTTCTCCTCCCCTTTCAGTAGGGTTTGATTTAAATCCTACCTTGTGCTATGACGGCTCCAACGGACAGATTTCAGTGGAGAATATTACAGGTCTCCAACCCTTTAGAATTAAATTAAACGCAGGTTCGGAAATTGCCGTTACAGGAAACAGTTATCTCTTTACAGGCTTAGGGGCAAATACTTACACCGTTGAGGTACTCGATGCTAATGATTGTAGTAATGATGTTTCGGTAACCATTTCACCTCAATTAAATGCAAGTGTAACAGTTATCCCTGTTACATGTACTCCCGGAAGTATTATTACAACAGCTTCGGGTGGTTCAGGAAACTATACCTATGCAGTGGTTGATGACGGGAATATTCCCGGAAATTCAGATTTCGATGTGACAAATAATTCAGTAAACAGAGCTACAGGAACTTATGATGTTTACGTACGAGATAATGGTGGAAATACAGGGTATTGTCAATATATAATCGAAGATGTAGTAATTAATGAGATTGATGAAGTAGAGATATCATTAGTTCCAAATCAACCAACCTGTAATGGAGGTACAGGAAGTATTGACGTTACAATTTCGAATGGAGAGGCACCGCATACAATTACCATAGAAGATTCAAGAGCAACAACAGTTCAGACAATAGATAATTTTTCAGGTACCTCATTATCACTTTCAAACTTAGTTGCCGACACATATACGGTTGAAATAACTGACAATTCAGGCTGTACATACTCTGTATCTGAAACATTAGCAGATCCGACATTACTAACAGCTTCAATAAATCCTCTACGCCCGGATTGTGGAGTTGATTTTGCTGGAAATGAAGGATTGTTTGGGTATAATTTCGTAGGATTTCCGACGATTGCAGGATTAAACAAAATTCAATTTAGTATAGATAATGGAACTACATGGCAAGACAGTCCTTCATTCAGAGGAAGTACAGGTAGACCTGACTTTAATTATGGAACAATTACTTTTCCGGCGATACGAATAACAAATGCTGCTGAATCAACAACTATATGTTTTACAAGTTTGGGATCTTTTACAATGCCTTTGAGGGCAAGTCCTTTAGTTGTTAATATAACAACAGATGCAACAGATTGTACTACAGGAGCAACCGCTACAATTGACATTGATTCTGGGACGGGGGTAGGTCCTTTTGAATACACATACAGTACGACATCCACACCACCACCAGTTAGTACACCGGGATGGGTTGGATGGCAGCCTCCGGGAGGTACAACTAACAGAACTTTTACTTTTACAGGATTGGAATCAGGCAGAACTTATTACTTCTTTACTAGAGATCTTGGAGACAGTGATTGTGATACGACAGAGAATGTCATTATTACTGATATTGATGTAGTTATAACTCCAACAGTTATAAGTCAAGCCTGTAACGGAAGTTCAAATGGTAGTTTACAGTTTAGCATAGATGATACTTCTGAAAATATATTAAATGGAGGGGTTTCCGGAATTCAGTGGGAACTTTTTGAAATAGATCTTGCTACAGGTGTAACCTCTTCAATTGAAAAAGGAATTCAAAATAACTTAGACCCTATTTTACCTACAAAAAATAATATGCTACCCGTTGGAACTTATTACTTACAGATAACTGACACTATGTGTACATTCGCAAGTCCTAATATTGAAATTTTAGAAACGGCATCAATAGATGCTGATTTATCAGTAGTAAACAATATAGAATGTACTACCAGTGGGGTAATTAGAGTAGAAAATGTGACAGGAGGTACTGCCCCCTATACATATTCCCTTAACTCTGCAACTAATTTTAATGTAGTAGAAGCAAATATAATAGGAAACACAATAGAGTTTCCCTATGCTGGTGTAATTAATCAAACACAACCAGTAACTAATATTACGATAGAGATTGCTGATAGTAATGGCAACACATGTACCACTACTATTGTCAGCCCTGACTCGTTATCAGTAAGTCAACCTCCCAGTCTTGATACCCTTTCCAAAACAGATAACTCCTGTACCAGCAACGGAGGAGAAGTCAGTGTTACAGTTTCAGGGGGAACTTCACCATACACCGCTACTATAACAGACACCGGTTCATCATTTACCTCTACTTTAACAGGGTCAGGTACTCTGGTTTTTAGTAATTTAGACTCGGGGTCTTTCACCGTATCAGTAGTTGACGCAAACAATTGCCCTGCGGTAGGAACCGGTACAGTTACCATAAATCCGGATTTAGATTTCAGTATCAATACAGTTAGCATGCCAAGTTGCGTTTCGGACTCCGAGTTTAGTATTGAAGTCCTCTCGGGTTCCGGAAATTATAGTTATACCGTTACTGATCCCGGTTCAACACAAGTAGCTGCCGGGACAATGTCAGGCACAGGTGTTGTAACTGATAATTTTAGCTTGCCGCAAGCTACCCCCTCCGGTACTTATACCGTTAATGTTACCGATATAGATTCAGGAAATTGTATGGTCTCCAAATCTTTTGATATTGATGAGCCGGCAGCTCCGGAATTTACTGTCAGTGTTACAGATTCTTCATGCAGTACAGAAGGAAGCATCAGTGTATCAGTAACCCGGGGGTTAACTCCGTTTTCATATAATCTTTCTCAAACAGCGGGAAGTGGGTTAATCTCAGGGCAGGGTGTCTGGGATCCTCTAACCAATTCATTCACAAATGTTCCCGCAGGTACTTATACTGTCATAGTCACCGGAAATAACGGATGTTTCACGCAGATTCCCGATATTCCGGTTGCAGCTCCCGTTCCTCTGGTGGTCTCTCCACCCGTTCCCTCTCAATTTGCTTGTAATCCAGCCACAAATGTTAACAACTCAGCCAGTCTGACTATTGATGTTTCCGCAGCCGTTACAGGGGGAAGCGGAGTTTATCCCACTATAGAATTATATAATGACAACCTTACTCCTTCGGATTTGTCAGACGATACTCAGCAAACAGGAGGATTAACAATATCAGCAACCCTATATACCTTTACCCTGGGCGATACCACCGGAGGAAATTATTATATACGGGTAACTGACAGTCAGGGATGTCAGGCCTTTTCTCCTTCAGTAAATATCCTCCCTTTTGATCGTTTACAGAGTATTACCGCGACCCCCAATAATCCGATCACCTGTACCAACACAGGAGAGATTATTAACATCCAGTTCAGCTCTGACAGAGCAGTTACCGGAGCTCAGGTAACCATTACCGACAGTTCAGGAACGTTAACTGAAACGATTGCCAGTGTAAACAGCGGAACCTCAGTAGTAAATACCATTCCGTTACCGGCAGACGTTTATACGATAAGTGTTATCCACCCTGTAACTAACTGTACTTTAAGTACTGCTTATGAGGTTAAGCCGGTACCCGACCATCTGATTAATGTAAACCAGGTTGCTCCGGTTGCTTGCTTCGATTCTGCTACCGCAGAAATAAGTATTATTTTTGATGGCAGTACTCCTTATCCCGGAAGTTATACTTATACTGTTTTTGATATCTCCTCAGGTATTGCTATAACTACCGGAAATGGTGCTTCAGGAAATACATTACAATCCATAAGCACATTACCCTCGGGTGATTATTATGTAGAAGTAGTTATGACTGATTCTCCGGGGTGTACACGGAGAACTTCAAACTTTAGTATTGACAGTTCAGCATCAATCATCTTTTCAGAAGACATTAGTGGAATCACCTGTGTCGGGAATAATGACGGGAGTATCCGTGTTCATATAGTTTCAGGAGGTATCGGCGATTATCAATATCAGCTAACGGGAACTGCAACAGCAGCTTACAGCAGTAATAATTTATTTGAGAATTTACAGCCGGGGAATTATACAATTACAGTAAAAGATTCCAATAACTGTGAAGTCTTTAAAAATGTTATACTCCCCGATACTGCTCAGGCTAACTTTACCCTTTCCAAAACAGATAACTCCTGTACCAGCAACGGAGGAGAAGTCAGTGTTACAGTTTCAGGGGGAACTTTACCATACACCGCTACTATAACAGATACCGGTTCATCATTTACCTCTACTTTAACAGGGTCAGGTACTCTGGTTTTTAGTAATTTAGACTCGGGGTCTTTCACCGTATCAGTAGTTGACGCAAATAATTGCCCTGCGGTAGGAACCGGTACAGTTATCATAAATCCGGATTTAGATTTCAGTATCAATACAGTTAGCATACCAAGTTGCGTTTCGGGCTCCGAGTTTAGTATTGAAGTCCTCTCGGGTTCCGGAAATTATAGTTATACCGTTACTGATCCCGCTTCAACACAAGTAGCTGCCGGGACAATGTCAGGCACAGGTGTTGTAACTGATAATTTTATCTTGCCGCAGGCTACCCCCTCCGGTACTTATACCGTTAATGTTACCGATATAGATTCAGGAAATTGTATGGTCTCCAAATCTTTTGATATTGATGAGCCGGCAGCTCCGGAATTTACTGTCAGTGTTACAGATTCTTCATGCAGTACAGAAGGAAGCATCAGTGTATCGGTAACCCGGGGGTTAACTCCGTTTTCATATAGTCTTTCTCAAACAGCGGGAAGTGGGTTAAGTTCAGGGCAGGGTGTCTGGGATCCTCTAACCAATTCATTCACAAATGTTCCCGCAGGTACTTATACTGTCATAGTTACCGGAAATAACGGATGTTTCACGCAGATTCCCGGTATTCCGGTTGCAGCTCCCGTTCCTCTGGTGGTCTCTCCACCCGTTCCCTCTCAATTTGTTTGTAATCCAGTCACAAATGTTAACAACTCAGCCAGTCTGACTATTGATGTTTCCGCAGCCGTTACAGGGGGAAGCGGAGTTTATCCCACTATAGAATTATATAATGACAACCTTACTCCTTCGGATTTGTCAGACGATACTCAGCAAACAGGAGGATTAACAATATCAGCAACCCTATATACCTTTACCCTGGGCGATACCACTGGAGGAAATTATTATATACGGGTAACTGACAGTCAGGGATGTCAGGCCTTTTCTCCTTCAGTAAATATCCTCCCTTTTGATCGTTTACAGAGTATTACCGCGACCCCCAATAATCCGATCACCTGTACCAACACAGGAGAGATTATTAACATCCAGTTCAGCTCTGACAGAGCAGTTACCGGAGCTCAGGTAACCATTACCGACAGTTCAGGAACGTTAACTGAAACGATTGCCAGTGTAAACAGCGGAATCTCAGTAGTAAATACCATCTCGTTACCGGCAGACGTTTATACGATAAGTGTTACCCACCCTACAACTAGCTGTACTTTAAGTACTGCTTATGAGGTTAAGCCGGTACCCGACCATCTGATTAATGTAAACCAGGTTTTACCGATTGTTTGCTCCGGATCTACTACCGCAGAAATAAATATTATTTTTGATGGCAGTACTCCCTATCCCGGAAGTTATACTTATACTGTTTTTGATATCTCCTCAGGTACTGCTATAACTACCGGAAACGGTGCTTCAGGAAATACATTACAATCCATAAGCGCATTACCCTCGGGTGATTATTATGTAGAAGTAGTTATGACTGATTCTCCGGGGTGTACACGGAGAACTTCAAACTTTAGTATTGACAGTTCATTATCAATCATTTTTTCAGAAGACATTAGTGGAATCACCTGTGTCGGGAATAATGACGGGAGTATCCGTGTTCATACAGTTTCAGGAGGTCTCGGCGGTTATCAATATCAGCTAACGGGAACTGCAACAGTAGCTTACAGCAGTAATAATTTATTTGAGAATTTACAGCCGGGGAATTATACAATTACAGTAAAAGATTCCAATAACTGTGAAGACTCTAAAGATGTTATACTCCCCGATACTGCTCAGGCTAACTTTATCCTTTCCAAAACAGATAACTCCTGTACCAGCAACGGAGGAGAAGTCAGTGTTACAGTTTCAGGGGGAACTTTACCATACACCGCTACTATAACAGACACCGGTTCATCATTTACCTCTACTTTAACAGGGTCAGGTACTCTGGTTTTTAGTAATTTAGACTCGGGGTCTTTCACCGTATCAGTAGTTGACGCAAATAATTGCCCTGCGGTAGGAACCGGTACAGTTACCATAAACCCGGATTTAGATTTCAGTATCAATACAGTTAGCATACCAAGTTGCGTTTCGGGCTCCGAGTTTAGTATTGAAGTCCTCTCGGGTTCCGGAAATTATAGTTATACCGTTACTGATCCCGGTTCAACACAAGTAGCTGCCGGGACAATGTCAGGCACAGGTGTTATAACTGATAATTTTACCTTGCCGCAAGCTACCCCCTCCGGTACTTATACCGTTAATGTTACCGATATAGATTCAGGAAATTGTATGGTCTTCAAATCTTTTGATATTGATGAGCCGGCAGCTCCGGAATTTACTGTCAGTGTTACAGATTCTTCATGCAGTACAGAAGGAAGCATCAGTGTATCGGTAACCCGGGGGTTAACTCCGTTTTCATATACTCTTTCTCAAACAGCGGGAAGTGGTTTAACTTCAGGGCAGGGTGTCTGGGATCCTCTAACCAATTCATTCACAAATGTTCCCGCAGGTACTTATACTGTCATAGTTACCGGAAATAACGGATGTCTCACACAGATTCCCGATATTCCGGTTGCAGCTCCCGTTCCTCTGGTGGTCTCTCCACCCGTTCCCTCTCAATTTGTTTGTAATCCAGCCACAAATGTTAACAACTCAGCCAGTCTGACTATTGATGTTTCCGCGGCCGTTACAGGGGGAAGCGGAGTTTATCCCACTATAGAATTATATAATGACAACCTTACTCCTTCGGATTTGTCAGACGATACTCAGCAAACAGGAGGATTATCAATATCAGCAACCCTATATACCTTTACCCTGGGCGATACCACCGGAGGAAATTATTATATACGGGTAACTGACAGTCAGGGATGTCAGGCCTTTTCTCCTTCAGTAAATATCCTCCCTTTTGATCGTTTACAGAGTATTACCGCGACCCCCAATAATCCGATCACCTGTACCAACACAGGAGAGATTATTAACATCCGGTTCAGCTCTGACAGAACAGTTACCGGAGCTCAGGTAACCATTACCGACAGTTCAGGAACGTTAACTGAAACGATTGCCGGTGTAAACATAAACAGCGGAATCTCAATAGTAAATACCATCCCGTTACCGGCAGACGTTTATACGATAAGTGTTATCCACCCTGTAACTAACTGTACTTTAAGTACTGCTTATGAGGTTAAGCCGGTACCCGACCATCTGATTAATGTAAACCAGGTTGCTCCGGTTGCTTGCTTCGATTCTGCTACCGCAGAAATAAGTATTATTTTTGATGGCAGTACTCCTTATCCCGGAAGTTATACTTATACTGTTTTTGATATCTCCTCAGGTATTGCTATAACTACCGGAAATGGTGCTTCAGGAAATACATTACAATCCATAAGCACATTACCCTCGGGTGATTATTATGTAGAAGTAGTTATGACTGATTCTCCGGGGTGTACACGGAGAACTTCAAACTTTAGTATTGACAGTTCAGCATCAATCATCTTTTCAGAAGACATTAGTGGAATCACCTGTGTCGGGAATAATGACGGGAGTATCCGTGTTCATATAGTTTCAGGAGGTATCGGCGATTATCAATATCAGCTAACGGGAACTGCAACAGCAGCTTACAGCAGTAATAATTTATTTGAGAATTTACAGCCGGGGAATTATACAATTACAGTAAAAGATTCCAATAACTGTGAAGTCTTTAAAAATGTTATACTCCCCGATACTGCTCAGGCTAACTTTACCCTTTCCAAAACAGATAACTCCTGTACCAGCAACGGAGGAGAAGTCAGTGTTACAGTTTCAGGGGGAACTTTACCATACACCGCTACTATAACAGATACCGGTTCATCATTTACCTCTACTTTAACAGGGTCAGGTACTCTGGTTTTTAGTAATTTAGACTCGGGGTCTTTCACCGTATCAGTAGTTGACGCAAATAATTGCCCTGCGGTAGGAACCGGTACAGTTATCATAAATCCGGATTTAGATTTCAGTATCAATACAGTTAGCATACCAAGTTGCGTTTCGGGCTCCGAGTTTAGTATTGAAGTCCTCTCGGGTTCCGGAAATTATAGTTATACCGTTACTGATCCCGGTTCAACACAAGTAGCTGACGGGACAATGTCAGGCACAGGTGTTGTAACTGATAATTTTAGCTTGCCGCAGGCTACCCCCTCCGGTACTTATACCGTTAATGTTACCGATATAGATTCAGGAAATTGTATGGTCTCCAAATCTTTTGATATTGATGAGCCGGCAGCTCCGGAATTTACTGTCAGTGTTACAGATTCTTCATGCAGTACAGAAGGAAGCATCAGTGTATCGGTAACCCGGGGGTTAACTCCGTTTTCATATAATCTTTCTCAAACAGCGGGAAGTGGGTTAATCTCAGGGCAGGGTGTCTGGGATCCTCTAACCAATTCATTCACAAATGTTCCCGCAGGTACTTATACTGTCATAGTCACCGGAAATAACGGGTGTTTCACGCAGATTCCCGATATTCCGGTTGCAGCTCCCGTTCCTCTGGTGGTCTCTCCACCCGTTCCCTCTCAATTTGCTTGTAATCCAGCCACAAATGTTAACAACTCAGCCAGTCTGACTATTGATGTTTCCGCAGCCGTTACAGGGGGAAGCGGAGTTTATCCCACTATAGAATTATATAATGACAACCTTACTCCTTCGGATTTGTCAGACGATACTCAGCAAACAGGAGGATTAACAATATCAGCAACCCTATATACCTTTACCCTGGGCGATACCACCGGAGGAAATTATTATATACGGGTAACTGACAGTCAGGGATGTCAGGCCTTTTCTCCTTCAGTAAATATCCTCCCTTTTGATCGTTTACAGAGTATTACCGCGACCCCCAATAATCCGATCACCTGTACCAACACAGGAGAGATTATTAACATCCAGTTCAGCTCTGACAGAGCAGTTACCGGAGCTCAGGTAACCATTACCGACAGTTCAGGAACGTTAACTGAAACGATTGCCAGTGTAAACAGCGGAACCTCAGTAGTAAATACCATTCCGTTACCGGCAGACGTTTATACGATAAGTGTTATCCACCCTGTAACTAACTGTACTTTAAGTACTGCTTATGAGGTTAAGCCGGTACCCGACCATCTGATTAATGTAAACCAGGTTGCTCCGGTTGTTTGCTTCGGTTCTACTACCGCAGAAATAAGTATTATTTTTGATGGCAGTACTCCTTATCCCGGAAGTTATACTTATACTGTTTTTGATATCTCCTCAGGTACTGCTATAACTACCGGAAACGGTACTTCAGGAAATACATTACAATCCATAAGTGCATTACCCTCGGGTGATTATTATGTAGAAGTAGTTATGACTGATTCTCCGGGGTGTACACGGAGAACTTCAAACTTTAGTATTGATGAACCGGGAAATCAATTAAGAATATCATCATTTGACGTGAGTTTAATTAATTGTGCCACTAATAACAGTGGAGAAGTAATTATTAGAGCTACTGGATCGGGAGGTTATGAATATCAACTTGAAAACACAGCTACTTCAACTGTAGTACAGGCATTTTCTTCGAATAATGTAGTAAGAGGATTGACTGCGGGGACTTATTTAATCTCTGTAGTTGATAATAATGGCTGTATTGCAACTGATGGGTTTACTTTAACAGATCCTACAGTTATAAATGCAGATCCTCAGGTAACAACTCAAATTGGATGTGAAGGAGATGAAACAGCTGTCATAAGAGTAAATTCAGTATCGGGTGGACAAGGAGACCCACCAGTATATTCATATAGTTTAACACTCCCCAACGGAATTGTATCTGCAATTCAATCTTCTAATGAATTTAATAATTTAGGATCAGGATCTTATGAAGTAACAGTATATGATGAGTTTAATTGCAGTAATACGTTCCCTATTACAATTGATGATCCTGATAGAGTTACTGCAATTGCCTCTGTAACAAATATTATTACTTGCACAAACCCGACAGCAACAATAGAAGTTACCGGGACAGGAGGAACAGGAGTAGCATATACATACAGTAGTGATGGCATCAATTTTGTCAACTCAAACATTTTCTCAGCAGGAGTAGGGAATCATGAATTCTTTGTAAGAGATGAAAACGGTTGTATTTCTGATTCTTTTCTTGTATCAATACCAGCTTTAGAGTCTCTCATAGCAACATTAGACACTTCTTCAGCCTTTATTACTTGTAACGGGGATGCAAATGCTGTATTATCAGCTAATGCGACAGGAGGTTTAGGTAATTATATGTATGAACTATTAGATGGAACAGGAACCATAATTCAAGGACCTCAGGATTCTAATACATTCATGAATATTAATCCCGGTATATATTCCATTAAAGTAATCAGCGAAGATTGTGAGGATATTACAAATGATTTCGAAATACTAGATATTGAATTATTAGTAACCACCGAAGATGTTAGACATATAAGTTGTAATGGAGCTACAGATGGTAGTATTACTCTAAATACTATTGGAGGAAGTGGCAGTTATGTATATGAAATAAATACAGAACCCGGTAGATTTCAGGAGGAAAACGTATTTAATAATCTGGTATCCGGAACATACACGATTACTGTCTTAGACGAAAATGGATGTATTAATATATTAGATATAAAAATTGAAGAACCCGATCTTTTATCTGCTGAAATAGATTCTGCAAGTATTGTACAGCAATTATGCATTACTGACCCTGTACCTTCTTTTACAGTAGATATTATGGGAGGGACGCCACCATATACGCTAACTTTAAATGATGGAAGTACACCAATAAATTTAGCAGCAGGAGCAACAAGTCATACATTCACCAATCTAAATGCAGGACAATTATATGTGATATTGGTTAGCGATTCAAAAGGATGCATTCTTCCCGATAATTTAACAATTCAATTAGAGGATGCTATTGGTCTTAATTTTGACGCAGTAGTAACTTACGACTGTTCAGAAAGAGCAACAATTAAAGGAACTGTTGCTGACATTTACAGCAACGAAGTTGTATATTTACTGACAGGGCCGGAAAGTGCCAGTAACGACACAGGTATATTTAATGTTACTGCTATTGGTAGATATACAATAGAAGTTACACATGCTAATAATTGTAACCCGGATTCAATAGAGGTTGAAGTAGAAACTATTTCTCCGTTACAGTTAGCAGTAGATAATTCTCAAATAAATGCATTAACAGCTAATGCGTCAGGAGGAATTCCTCCATATGAATATAGTATAGATGGAGAGTCATTTACATCAAATAATGTATTTATCATTAATCAAACAAGAGATTATGTAATAAAGACGCGAGATTCCAGGGGTTGTGAGCAAACAACTACTGTATCTGCTATATTTTTCACTATTGAAGTACCTAATTTATTTACTCCTGATGGTGATGGGAATCAGGATTTTTGGTATCCACTTAATATTCAAGCTTACCATAATATTAAGGTATATATTTATGATAGATATGGAAGATTGTTACAAAACTTCAGAGGTGTACAAGAAGGTTGGAATGGTACATACCAAAACAGATTATTACCTTCCGGAGATTACTGGTATGCAATAGAATTCAAAGAAATAACAGGAGAAGAAAAACGATTAATGGGGCATTTTACGTTATACAGGTAAAAAAAGAGAATGAAGAATACATTTTTAATAATATTACTCTTTACAGTAATTAAACTATCAAGTCAGGAAAATGATTTACCCCAATATATTAATCACATGGCAGATAACCCTTTTTTGATATCTCCGGCATATGCAGGTATCGGATCTGGGTTTCAATTAAGGTTAAACGGTATTAGTCAATGGATTGGAGTGAAAAACGCTCCCAATACACAATCATTGAATACAGAAGTAAGATTAGCTGAACGGTTTGGTGGAGGATTAACTATCTTTAATGACAGTAACGGATTCACATCTCAAAAAGGAGTTCGATTGTCTTTAGCAAGCCATTTAACATTAAATAATCTTTATGACAGCTTTCTATCCCTAGGTCTGACCTACAGCTTTATCCAATTTGGTATCGATACTGGAAGCAATAATACAAATGAACAAGTGTCTAACAGAGTACAAAACATTTCAAACTTTGATATCAGTATGTTATATCGTTTAGGAGGATTTTCTATTAGTGCTAATGTGGCAAATTTATTGGATAGAAGAGTTAATAATTTTAGTACTGATGAACCAACTATATTACGTAGATATTCTGTATATACAAATTACAATTTCAGAATTAACAAAGATACTGAATTTGAACCATCAGCATTCATAGAGTACTTTGAAGCAAGTCAAAGATCCAAAACAGATATTAATGTTAAATTACGAAAAAGAATCAAAGATGGCTATGTTTGGGGAGGGTTGAGCTACACTTTCTTAAATGATCAGTTTTTTACACCCAATGCATTAGCTCCGTTGCTTGGAATAAAGAAGAACAAATTCTATATGTCTTATGGATTTAGTATTACCATAAATGAGATTATCGGGCTTAATAACGGGACTCACATGATAACTCTTGGCTTCGATTATGATCCACAACCTAGTTTAGCTAAATGTACAAGAAAGATGATCATGTTCCAATAAAAATACAACATGAAAAGCAAAAAATGTAGAATATTAATGTTTTTATTGTGCTTTTTTTAAAATTCATTTAGGGTTGACAGTCGATGTTTCGTTTAATGATTTCTTATCTATTTGAGTCGGGACTTCTATTATAGTGTTAAATTTATTCGCTGACTTTTAATTTTTGACCTAATTGGATAATATTAGATTTCAAATTATTTAATTTCTTCAATTTCTCTAATGTTAAGCCATAGCGTTGAGATATATTAAATAATGTTTCTTTTTTTGAGGATATTATATGATAATTAAGATCTCGTTCTAAACTGGCTCGCTCTTCTTGATTTACTTGTATGTTATTTTTAGCATTATCAATTATATAGAAATACGAACGCCTGTTCTTTTGATGCTGCTCTTCCGTACATCGTTTCTGATTAGCATCATCACAATCATTCAATAAATAATCTTCACCATATCCTATAGCTCTTGTTATTCTGTTGGGTGCTATTCCGTGTGATATTAAATAATCCTTCGTTGATTTGGCTCTGTTAGCAGATAATGTTCTATTATAAGTTTTCGCCCCTCTACTGTCAGTATGAGACTCTATTCCTAGAACTATGCCAGGATGATTCTTCATTACCGATACTATATGTTTTAATTCATACTCAGCATCTTTTCTTATATTGTACAAATCAAAATCAAAATAAACAGGATTAATAACAATCTGTGGTTCCTTTTTCGGAGTCTCAACAGTCAATGATTCTAAAAATAAATCTATAGTAATCGTTTTTTCTTCAATATCCCCTGTAATTATCTTCTTTTGAACATTCTTGTAATCATTTTCTGAAGCTGCTATTGTAAAATTACTCTCACATTGAATATCTTTAAAGACATAGCACCCGTCTGTTCCTGTGATTTGCTGATTTACTGAAACTCCATTTGCGTCTACCAAACGAACCACAACATTTGATATCGGAATTCCTGTTGTACTATCAGTTATTATTCCTGCGATATCTCCTTTACATCTATAAATCATAAAACTATAAATATCATCATCTCCTTTGCCTCCTGCCCTGTTCGATGAAAAATAACCATGTGACTTATCGTCACTAATCACAAAGCTAAAATCATCTAGAGGGCTATTCACCGGAGTTCCTAAGTTAACAGGTTTTGTAAAGTTTCTTTCCTTAACTTTTGATTCAAAAATATCTAAAGCTCCTAAGCCTAAGTGACCATCCGATGAAAAATACATTGTATTTTCTTTATCTACATAAGGAAACATCTCTCTTCCTTCGGTATTAATTCTATTTCCTAAATTAACGGGATTTCCATAACTTCCATCTACATTGATAAATACCTGATAAATATCAGTGGATCCAAACCCTCCCGGCATATCTGATACAAAGTATAAAGTCCTACCATCCGAACTTAATGCCGGATGCCCACAGGAATACAACTCATTATTAAATGGCAACTCTTGAATATCTTCCCATCTGCCATTGTCTTTCAGAATTGCTTTATAAAGCTTTAAATGAACAATCTGATTTTTATTACCCCCTAGTTGCTTTCCATCATAATTGTCTCTGGTAAAGTATACATTTTTTCCATCATTGGTAAGGACAGCATTAGATTCATGATAGCGAGTGTTTATATCTGAAAACTTCATAATATTATCCAGTATCAAGTTTCCATTAGTTTCATTAAACTGCTCTTCGGCTGTATAAATATTTAAAAAGGGTTGATTATTCCATCTGTAAATCTTCTTATCATACTTCGTTCCCTCTGGTTTGGTAGAAGCATAATACAATTTACTATCATAAATAAAGCCTCCAAAATCTGAATACTTTGTATTTATTGACAGGTTATTTACATTAACAAAAGTCTTCTTTTTGTTGGAGTATTCTGCAAAATAATCTCTATTGTCTTTCAAAGCCAAAGCTCTGGAATCTTCTTGTTTTGTTTGTTTTAATTTCTCCAGCCAAAGATCGGATTCTTTAACTTTACCATTACTTTTTAAAACCTGAGCATATCGAAACATATATTCCGGATGTACCTCATTTTCATATCTTTCCATTAGTAATTTATACCATCTTTCTGCTTCTAAAGATTCAGTATTGTAGTAATGGGAATCTCCCAACCTGCTAATCACTAACTGTGAATCATCTCCCTTATCATATAAAATCTTATACAACTCTGCCGCCTTTTTATAAGCAAACTCTTTAAAATAGCGATCTGCTGCATATCTACGTTGTGAATATCCTGATATGCTGACTATAAATAAATAAATAAATAATACTCTTTTCATAAATAATTAATTTAAAAGAATCTGGGGGATTTCATTATCCTGTTTTTAAATCTATCCCAACGTAATATTAACTCATAAGTACCTGAATTATAGCTACTATAATTCGATGTGGTTAAATCATAAGCAAAACCTATATTGAAATGCTTAGTTGCTTGAAAACCTAACAAAGCACTAACAGAATCATCCCATCGCCAGGCAACTCCGGTTACAAAACGATTGTTAAATAAAAAATTTGCTGAAATATCCAGCGATAACGGGGCTCCATTTACAACTTTAATCAAACCTGCCGGCTTAAATTTCAGGGTTTCATTCAAATTAAAGACATATCCTAAAATCCCGAAAAAATGTAATCGTTCTTCTGCAGCATCACCATTACCTGATGAAGTTACAATAGTATCATCATAATGATCTGTCCTTAGAAAATTCGGAATTCCAATTCCTCCATACCAATTCGATTCATAGTAGTAGACACCTGCACCAATAGTAGGTAAAAATTCACTAATGTTTTGACTAAAACTGGGACTACCGGTATCTAAGGCAGTACCTTTACTCCAATCAATTGCCAGATGACGACCTCCTAATTTTAATCCAAATGATAGGTTTCCCCGATTACTCATACGAACTCTGTATGAAATATTCGCATCTAAATAAATCTCATTCGAAGGTCCTATGCGATCATTAGTTAAGTTAATTCCTAACCCTACTCCACTATAGCCTACGGGGGAATCGTAGCTTAATGTCTGTGAGTTGGGAGCTCCATCCAACCCAACCCATTGAGATCTTCCCAGAGCTGTGATTACTGTATGGTCATTTGATCCTGCGTATGCCGGGTTAACACTCATCGTATTGTACATATATTGAGTGTATTGCGGATCTTGTTGCGAGTAAAGTAATCCAGCAAACGCTAATGTTAAAAACACTACTCTTTTATTTACTATCCTACTCATATTACTAATATAATTTCTTTTTATCTATTTATATTATAACTGCCCTAATTTTAGTTGCTTATCAGAATTTCAAAAATATACTACATAATAAATAAGTCCCTGCCGGTAATTTCTGAATCAATACTAATGGTTGTTCTATCGTTAGAGATACTTCTAAACGCTACTGAAGTACTATTATGCCCCTTTGCTTCATAAACTTTACCCCAGTTAAAAATCTCAACTGTATTATTAGGAAAATCATCAATTCCTGAGATAAGTAAGCTATTCGTATCATTACTCTTGCCTGATATTAAATTAAATACATCAATATTCGATGGATTGATGACAACGGTAACATGGCTACCGTACAACTTGGTGATATCGAATCATCATAACCTTCATAAACAAAAGTATCTGTATCATTAAATCCTGAATCCGGTGTGTAAGTCACTATATCATCATCGGGATTGCCTGAAGTATTACCATTATCAATAATAGCCTTACCACTCGATGGATTACTAATAATATCTATTGTGCTGTCAAAATCCATAATAACCATATCTCTGTTAGCATTTAATATCGGGTTTACAGTGATTATAATCGTTGTTGTATTTGAGACATTCCCTTTTAAACCTTCAACATCACAACTTATTGAATACGGGCTACTTGTAAAATCTACTTCAGCTACTGCATCATAATTTATTGGTGTGTCTGAGGTTGTTATAACTGTTAATACTGATGAAGTAGTGTTCATACAAACTTCAGCATTATTAACTATAGCAATTGATTCCGGAATTACTGTTAAAGTAATTGTTTCATCCTCAAGGCATGAATTATTGATTAATGTAACTTCAACTCTATATACATTACCTGATAGTGTGCCAAGTAAATTATTGATTGTTGACATTGAAGTATTTCCTGAATTTGCATCAAAACCGATTCCATTTAAAACATAATCATTATCGCTATCTGTGTCTAAAGAGTTTGGGGTTCCATTCTGATTTGTATCACAAACAGAACAGGCTTTAGAATAATCTGTTTCTAAGAACTTATTTGCATAGTTATCCGGATTACTAGCTATACTAGTCATCAATGTTCCTGTTGTTCCTGTTCGGGTTATTGTCCAAATAATCACATATGAATTTCTTAAACCTGTATCGGATGCTGTAAATGTAAGTCCTGATACAGCTTCTCCAAAAGTTTGCATGATAGAAAAGCTATCTCCATTTGATGCAGAATCAAACCGCCAATTCAGTCTGAGAATATTACTCGGCTCTTCTATAGCCTGAATAGGGGTAAAAGCACCTGTATTAACAATATTATTTGAATTAGTGCCTCTCAAGCTATTGTCTAAAATGAAATCTAAGGCACTTTCGGAAATCGTTAGATTAACCCCGCCACATTCATTAACATCTGTAATTCCATCATTACTCATCATCTGAATCGGAAGTATTTATAATGTCATCTCTATCATAATCGTTAGCTATTCCGTTGCATTGAGTGGAAATTTCAATATTAAATGTCAGAAGTAAAAAGCTAAACAAAAGAACAACTTTTGTTCTTGAGTTAATCAGAGATTGAAAACTCATAGAATAAAAACTTTTATATTAAAAACACTCATGTACTAAAAAAGTAATGAGAACGATCTCTAATAGTAATATTAAACAGTTCTTGATTTATGATAAGGGGTTTATTCAAGATTAAGAACATGGTTAACCAATATTGTATCCACTTTTATTTTTTGGTAAAAATAGTCTTTTTTATTTTTTTAACAAAATTATGATTTTTTCATATTAAGCTTTACCTGTTGTTCCTCCAAAATTCATTGGAATAGGAGGTTGTTCATAATCTTTAATCTCACCATGTACTTGTTCAAACTTTCTAACGTTATCCGCTAATGCTTTGGTTAATCTTTTAGCATGCTGTGGTGTTAAAATAATTCTTGATTTTACTTTAGCTTTGGGTATTCCCGGCATAATATTAATAAAATCGACTATGAATTCAGATACTGAATGATTTATGATTGCTAAATTACTGTAAGTTCCTTCTGCAATATCCTGATCTAATTCAATATTAATTTGTGGTTCTTTATTTTTTTCCTCCATTTTATATGTTTAAACGAAAAAGACCTCTTTTATTTAAGAGGTCTTAAAATTAATTTTATAAGTTTTGTTGAATTTCGTCTTTAGAACCGACAATAATATGTTTGTAACTTTTTATTCCCGTGCCTGCAGGAATTCGTTTACCAACGATAACATTTTCCTTTAATCCTTCGAGGTCATCAATTTTACCACTTACTGCCGCTTCATTTAATACTTTAGTTGTTTCCTGAAAGGAGGCTGCAGAAATAAATGATTTTGTTTGTAACGATGCTCTTGTAATACCTTGTAGTACTTGTTCAGCTGTTGCTGGTTTAGCTTCTCTTGCCGTTACTAAATTTTTATCTGCTCTACGTAAAATTGAATTTTCATCTCTCAGTTCACGTGCTGTAATTAACTGTCCTGCTTTTAATCCTCCAGAGTTTCCTTCATTTTCAACAACTTTCATTCCATAAATTTTATCATTCTCTTCAATAAAATCATTTTTATGAATTAATTGATTTTCCAGGAACAGAGTATCTCCGGAATCAATAATTTTAACTTTACGCATCATTTGGCGTACTATTACTTCAAAATGCTTGTCATTAATCTTTACTCCTTGTAAACGATAAACATCCTGAATTTCATTAACCAGGTATTCTTGAACAGCCGAAGGTCCTTTAATTCTTAAAATATCAGCCGGCGTTGTAGCTCCGTCTGATAAAGGCATTCCTGCTTTAATAAAATCATTTTCCTGTACCAAAATTTGATTTGATAATTTAACCAAATATTTCTTAACATCACCTGTTTTAGATTCAACAATAATTTCACGATTACCACGCTTTATTTTTCCGAAAGCTACTACTCCATCGATTTCTGTTATTACAGCGGGATTAGAAGGGTTACGAGCTTCGAACAGTTCTGTTACACGAGGAAGACCTCCGGTAATATCTCCTGCTTTACCAGATTTACGAGGAATTTTAACTAACGTTTTTCCTTCCTCTACTAATTTTCCATCTTCAACCATTATATGAGCTCCTACAGGTAAACTATATGATCGTAAAGTATTTCCATCGGTATCCTCAATAGTTAAAGAAGGTATTATTTTTTTATTTTTAGAATCAGTAATTACTTTTTCCTGAAAACCCGTTTGTTCATCAACTTCTACAGAATAGTTAACTCCTTGTTCTAAGTTATCAAATTTAACTTTCCCTCCAAATTCAGAAACAATAACACCGTTAAATGAATCCCATTGACAAACTGCCTCTCCTTTTTTAATGGACTTTCTGTTTTTCTCGAAAATAATAGAACCATAAGGAATGTTGTTTGTACTTAATGTAATTCCTGTTTTTTTATCCAAAATTTTAATCTCTGCTGTACGAGAAATTACAACATCTACTTCTTTCCCCGAGCTATCTTTTCCTTTTACTGTACGTAAATCTTCTATTTTAACATTCCCGTTAAATTTAGCTATCAACTTATTTTCTTCAGATATATTCCCAGCTACTCCTCCAACGTGGAATGTCCGTAATGTTAACTGTGTCCCAGGTTCTCCAATAGATTGTGCTGCAATTACTCCAACAGATTCACCCCTTTGAACTTTTTTAGCTGTAGATAAGCTCTTACCATAGCATTGTACACAAATACCTTTCTTAGATTCACAAGTTAACGGGGAGCGTACTTCTACTCTATCAATACTTGATTCTTGAACTTTACCGGCTAAAATTTCAGTTATTAATTCTCCTGCATTAATCAATATTTCATCGTTTGTTGGGTGGTATACATCATGTAAAGAAACTCTACCTTCAATTCTATCTGTCAATGATTCAAAAATCTCATCATTTTTCTTTAAAGGGATAACTTCTAAACCTCTCAAGGTTCCGCAGTTTTCTTCATTTATAATTACATCCTGTGATGCATCTACCAAACGACGAGTTAAATATCCTGCATCAGCAGTTTTTAATGCTGTATCAGCAAGACCTTTACGGGCACCGTGCGTAGAGATAAAATATTCTAAAATTGAGAGTCCTTCTTTAAAGTTAGAAAGAATCGGATTTTCAATAATCTCACCACCTCCTGCTGTAGATTTTTTAGGTTTTGCCATTAACCCGCGCATACCTGTTAATTGACGAATCTGCTCTTTGGAACCACGAGCACCGGAATCTAACATCATAAATACTGAGTTAAATCCCTGTTGGTCTTCACGTAAACGCTTCATCGATAATTCAGTTAGCTGGTTATTGGCAGATCCCCAAACATCAATTACTTGATTATAACGTTCTTTTTGTGTTAACATTCCCATATTATAGTTCATTACGATTTCATCTACTTCTTCATTAGCCTCTGCAATCATGGTATGCTTCTCTTCAGGAATAATGATATCTCCTAATGAGAATGATAATCCACCCCGAAAAGCAAATTTATATCCCATTCCTTTAATAGCATCTAAGAATTGACCTACTGAAGGAATATTTGTTACTTTTAAGATGTTACCAATAATTCCTCTTAATGATTTTTTGGTTAAGACCTCATTAATATAGCCTGCCGCTTCTGGTACAACTTCGTTAAATAAAACTCTGCCAACAGTAGTTTTAATAATTTGAGTTGTTAATTCTCTCTCTTCATTAAAGTCTTTAGTACGGACTTTTATCCCTGCATTTAAATCTACTTTCTTCTCGTTGTAGGCAATTGTTACTTCCTCAGGAGAATAAAATGTCAATCCTTCTCCTTTTATTTTTAATTCCGGAGTAGATTTACGTTCTTTAGTCATATAGTAAAGACCTAATACCATATCCTGAGAAGGTACCGTAATTGGTGTACCATTAGCAGGGTTTAAGATATTATGAGAAGCTAACATTAGTAGTTGTGCCTCCAAAATTGCTTCAGAACCTAATGGTAAGTGTACTGCCATTTGATCCCCGTCGAAATCAGCGTTGAATGCCGTACACACCAGTGGGTGCAATCGAATTGCTTTTCCTTCTATCAATTTAGGTTGGAATGCCTGAATGCCTAAACGGTGTAATGTAGGAGCACGATTTAATAACACAGGGTGTCCTTTAATTACATTTTCAAGAATGTCCCAAACAACAGGTTCTTTTCTATCTATAATTTTCTTTGCAGATTTTACTGTTTTTACAATTCCCCTTTCGATTAATTTACGAATTACAAAAGGTTTGTATAACTCGGCTGCCATCTCTTTTGGCAACCCGCATTCGTATAATTTTAGTTCTGGTCCTACAACAATTACTGAACGGGCAGAGTAGTCAACACGTTTTCCCAGTAAGTTTTGACGAAATCGCCCCTGTTTACCTTTTAATGAATCTGATAATGATTTTAATGGTCTGTTCGATTCTGTTTTTACTGCTGAAGATTTACGCGTGTTATCAAATAATGAATCTACTGATTCCTGTAACATACGTTTTTCATTTCTCAATATAACTTCAGGAGCTTTAATTTCCGTTAATCTTTTTAAGCGATTATTACGAATAATTACACGGCGGTATAAATCATTCAAATCTGAAGTTGCAAAACGACCTCCATCCAACGGGACTAATGGACGTAATTCCGGTGGAATTACCGGAATTACTTTCATAATCATCCACTCTGGTCTATTCTCTCTGTTTTTTTGAGATTCCCTAAATGCCTCAACAACATTTAATCTTTTTAATGCTTCATTTTTTCGTTGTTTCGAGGTCTCAGTATTTGCTTTATGCCTCAGTTGGTATGATAATTCATCCAAATCGATGCGAGTTAATAAATCAATTAAACATTCTGCACCCATTTTAGCTATAAGCTTATTAGGATTTGTATCTTCAAGATATTGGTTCTCCTGAGGTAATGAATCTAAAATATCTAAGTATTCTTCTTCTGTTAAGAAATCTAATTTTTGTAATGGTTCTCCTTCTACATTTTTAGCCACCCCCGGCTGAATTACTACATAGCGTTCGTAGTAAATAATCATATCCAGCTTTTTAGAGGGTAATCCTAACAGATATCCCATCTTGTTAGGTAATGATCTAAAGTACCAAATATGTGCTACAGGAACCACTAAGTTGATATGACCTACTCTATCTCTGCGTACTTTTTTCTCAGTAACTTCTACTCCACACCGATCGCATATGATTCCTTTATACCGGATTCTCTTATACTTACCACAGGCACATTCATAATCTTTAATAGGACCAAAAATTCTTTCACAGAAAAGCCCGTCTCTTTCGGGTTTGTGGGTACGGTAATTTATTGTTTCCGGTTTTAAAACTTCTCCTTTAGATACTTCTAAAATAGATTCGGGTGAAGCCAAACCAATTGAAATTTTATTAAATTTCTTAACAGTGTATTTTTCGTCTCTTCTTGCCATAATGTTTTGCAAAATTCTTTGGTCTAACTTGCTTAAATGATATAAATTATATAAACACTGAAATTAAGATTGCTAAAAAGTAATCTCAATCATCTTTTTACTCTTCTAGTTTAACGTTTAATCCTAAACCTTTCAGTTCATGCATTAATACATTAAATGATTCCGGTAAGCCAGAATCTGGCATAGGTTCTCCTTTTACAATACTCTCGTAGGCTTTAGCTCTGCCTAATACATCATCTGATTTTACTGTTAAAATTTCACGTAAAATACTGGATGCTCCGTATGCTTCAAGTGCCCAAACTTCCATTTCTCCGAAACGTTGGCCTCCAAATTGTGCTTTACCTCCTAATGGTTGCTGTGTAATTAATGAATAAGGTCCGATAGAACGTGCGTGCATCTTATCTTCAATCATGTGACCTAGCTTAATCATATAAATTACACCAACTGTTGCAGGTTGATCGAAACGCTGTCCTGTTCCTCCGTCATACAAATATGTATGGCCAAATCTCGGGATATTTGCTTTATCAGTTAATTTATTAATTTCCTGTAATGAAGCACCGTCAAAAATCGGAGTCGCATATTTTTGATTTAATTTTTGACCTGCCCATCCAAGAACTGTTTCATAAATTTGACCAATATTCATACGTGAAGGTACTCCTAAAGGGTTTAATACGATATCTACCGGAGTTCCATCTTCTAAGAAAGGCATATCTTCCTGACGCACAATTCTTGCAACAATACCTTTGTTTCCATGGCGTCCTGCCATTTTATCTCCAACTTTTAATTTCCGTTTTTTAGCGATGTAAATTTTAGCCAATTTTAGGATACCTGCCGGCAATTCATCTCCTACAGAAATTGTAAATTTCTCACGACGTAAAACACCTTGTAAATCGTTAACTTTAATTTTATAGTTATGGATTAATTCCACAACCAATTTATTAAGTCCTTTGTCTATTGTCCAAGTACCGTTTAAATGTGTAAAATCATCCACAGAATTTAACATTTTTTGAGTGAATTTCTTTCCTTTTGGCAATAATTCTTCTCCTAAATCATTAAATATTCCCTGTGATGTTTTCCCACTTATTAAATGGAATAGTTTCTCTATTAAGCGATTTTTTAAATCTTCAAATCTGGACACAAAGGAAGCCTCTAAAGTTGTTACTGCTTCTTTGTCTTTGACTCTTTTGTTTTTGTCTTTAACAGCCCTCTTAAATAATTTTTTGTCAATTACAACTCCTTTCAATGATGGCGGGGCTTTTAATGAAGCATCTTTAACATCCCCTGCTTTATCGCCAAAAATTGCTCTTAATAATTTTTCTTCCGGAGTAGGATCGTTTTCTCCCTTTGGAGTAATTTTACCGATTAGAATATCTCCGGGTTTTACTTCAGCTCCAATACGAATCATCCCGCTCTCGTCTAAATCTTTAGTTGCTTCTTCTGAGACGTTAGGGATATCACCGGTTAATTCTTCCGCACCTAATTTTGTATCACGAACATCTAAAGAATACTCATCAATATGAATAGATGTAAAAATATCTTCGCGTACAACTTTTTCAGAAATCACAATTGCATCTTCAAAGTTATATCCTTTCCAAGGCATAAAAGCTACTTTCATATTCCTTCCTAGAGCTAACTCTCCTTGCTGAGTTGCATATCCTTCACAAAGCACTTGTCCTTTTTCTACTCTATCTCCTTTTTGAACAATAGGTTTAAGATTGATATTTGTACCCTGATTTGTTTTCCTAAATTTAATTAGATCATAGGATTTATCATCTGTATCAAAACTTACCAATCTTTCATTATCTAATCTATCATATTTAATTGTTATTTTATTTGCATCTACATATTCTACAACACCGTTTCCCTGTGCGTTGATTAAGATTCGGGAATCTTTAGCTACTCTAAGTTCTAGACCTGTGCCTACAATTGGAGCTTCAGGTCTTAATAAAGGAACTGCCTGACGCATCATATTAGATCCCATTAAAGCACGGTTTGCATCATCATGCTCCAAGAATGGGATTAAAGAAGCTGAGATTGATGCAATTTGGTTAGGTGCAATATCCATATAGTTTACCATATCTGAAGTTACTATAGGGAAATCACCTTCTTCTCTTGCAATCACTTTTTCTCTTTCTATTGTGCCATGTTTATCTATTTCAATATTCGATTGTGCAAATTTCATTCCTTCCTCCTCTTCTGCACTTAAATATATAGGCAAGTCTGATAATATTTTACCCTTCTCTATCCTCTTATATGGAGTTTCAATGAACCCCATATCATTTATTTTAGCGTACACTGCTAAAGAAGAAATAAGACCAATGTTTGGACCTTCCGGTGTTTCAATGGGGCATAAACGACCATAATGAGTATAGTGAACGTCACGTACTTCGAAACCTGCTCTTTCTCTGGATAAACCTCCAGGTCCTAAAGCTGATAGACGACGCTTGTGCGTAATTTCTGCCAATGGATTTGTTTGATCCATAAACTGAGATAATTGATTTGTTCCAAAAAAAGAATTAATTACTGAGGATAATGTTTTAGCGTTAATTAAGTCGATTGGAGTAAACACCTCATTGTCACGAACATTCATACGTTCACGAATGGTACGAGCCATACGAGCTAAGCCTACGCCAAATTGACCTGCTAATTGCTCACCTACGGTACGCACACGACGGTTTGATAAGTGATCGATATCATCTACTTCAGCTTTTGAGTTAATTAATTCTATTAAGTATTTAATAATTGTAATGATATCATTCTTTGTTAGTACTTTTTGATCTATATCTTCATTTAACTGGAGTTTAGTGTTCATTCTAAAACGACCAACTTCTCCTAAGTTATATCTTTGTTCTGAAAAGAATAATTTATCAATAATTCCTCTTGCCGTTTCCTCATCCGGTGGCTCAGCATTACGCAATTGGCGGTAGATATGCTCAACAGCTTCTTTTTCTGAATTCGTTGGATCTTTTTGCAATGTGTTATGAATTATGTCATAATCTGCCATATCATTACCTTCCTTGTGTAGTAAGATAGTTTTTGATCCTGCTTCAATTATTTCATCAATATGTTCTTTTTCTAAAATTGTATCACGATCAAGAATGATTTCATTACGTTCGATTGATACTACCTCTCCGGTATCTTCATCTACGAAATCTTCATGCCATGTTTTTAATACTCTTGCAGCTAGTTTTCTGCCAAGAACTTTTTTTAAACCTGCTTTAGAAACTTTAATTTCTTTTGCCAAGTCGAAAATTTCCAGAATATCTTTATCTCTTTCGAAACCGATTGCCCTGAATAATGTAGTAACCGGCAGTTTCTTTTTTCTGTCGATATAAGCATACATAACTTGATTAATATCTGTGGCAAATTCTATCCAGGAGCCTTTGAAAGGAATCACTCTGGCAGAATATAATTTAGTTCCATTGGCATGAAAAGATTGACCAAAGAATACTCCGGGAGATCGGTGTAATTGAGATACAACAACTCTTTCTGCGCCATTAATAATAAATGTTCCGGAACCAGACATATAAGGAATGGTACCTAAGTACACATCTTGAACAATGGTTTCAAAATCTTCATGTTCAGGATCTGTACAGTATAACTTTAATCTGGCTTTTAGTGGAACACTATATGTTAAACCTCTTTCAATACATTCTTGAATGCTATATCTGGGGGGATCAACAAAATAATCTAAAAACTCTAATACGAATTGATTTCTTGTATCTGTAATTGGGAAGTTATCCATGAAAGTTTTGTATAAACCTTCTTCACTTCGCTCTTCAGCTTTAGTTTGTAATTGGAAGAAATCTTGAAAAGATTTTATCTGAATATCTAAAAAATCCGGATAATCAGTTCCGATTTGTGATGAAGAGAAATTAGTTCTTTCAGTAGTTTTTGTTGTTGCCAAAGGAGTATCTATTTTTAAATTCAAAAATATCTTATTAAAAACTATTACAATTTTTTTATCTTTTATAACTTAAATTAATTAAAAAAGTTATAAAACTACACAAACAATCAGATTGCGATTAAAAAAAACAAATATACAGAAAATGGTTTAGGTCTAAAATAATTGTTTTAGTACCTAAACCTCTATTTTCTTATCCCACTCTGTATTTTACTTTGTGGGGAGTTATTTTATTTTAACTCTACTTCAGCTCCTGCTTCTTCTAAAGACTTTTTAAGACCTTCAGCCTCATCTTTAGAAACACTTTCTTTAACTGCTGCAGGAGCACTATCTACGATTCCTTTAGCTTCTTTTAATCCTAAACCAGTTAATTCTTTAACTAATTTAACCACTGCTAATTTAGAACCGCCTGCTGCTTTTAAAATTACATCAAATTCTGTTTTCTCATCAACTACATCTACTGTGTCTCCTGCTACAGAACCAGTTACAGCTACTGCAGTGGCTGCCGGTTCAATACCATATTTTTCTTTTAAAATATCTGCTAATTCATTAACTTCTTTTACTGTTAAGTTAACTAATTGTTCTGCGAAATCTTTTAAATCTGCCATTTTAATTGTTTTAATTTTTTATTTAGTTTATTAGTGCTAATTTATTTCTCTGATAATGTCTTAAGTATTCCGGATAACTTACTCCCTCCAGACTGTAATGCTGAAATAACATTCTTTGCAGGAGATTGTAATAATGTGATAACATCTCCGATAAGTTCTTCACGGGATTTAATGTTAACAAGTGATTCTAACTGATCATCTCCCACGTAGATAGTTTCTTCTACATATGCTCCTTTTAAAAGAGGCTTATCTGATTTTTTTCTGAATTCTTTAATCACTTTTGCTGGTGCATTTCCAACCTCAGAAATCATTAAAGAAGTATTTCCTTTTAAAACTTCTGGTAATCTACCAAAATCTTTATCAGAAACTTCCATTGCTTTTTCAAGCAATGTATTTTTTACAACAGCCAATTGTACATTTGCTTTGAAACAAGTTTTACGAAGGTTAGATGTAGTGATAGCATCTAATCCGGAAATATCTGCCAAATATATCGTATTTGTATCTGCTAATCGTACTGTTAAATCTCGTATTACTTGTGATTTTTCTTCTCTGGTCATAATTGAAAGGTTTTAGCTGTCTTACGATACAGATTTTATATCTACAGGGATACCGGGACTCATAGTAGAGGACATAAAAATACTCTTAATATAAATTCCTTTAGTCACTGTTGGTTTTAATTTAATAAGTGTTTGAACTAACTCGTTTGCATTTTCGGCGATTTTTTCTGCACTGAAAGATACTTTACCGACAGCAACATGTACAATACCAGTTTTATCAACTTTGAAGTCTATTTTACCAGCTTTTACTTCTTTTACTGCTTTTGCAACATCCATAGTAACTGTACCAGTCTTAGGATTAGGCATTAACCCTCTTGGTCCTAAAATACGACCTAAAGAACCTAGTTTACCCATTACACCAGGCATTGTTATAATAACGTCAATGTCTGTCCAACCTCCTTTAATTTTTTGAAGGTATTCGTCTAAACCAACATAATCAGCTCCGGTTGCCTGAACTTCTGCTTCTTTATCCGGTGTTACTAATGCTAAAACTTTTACATTTTTTCCGGTTCCGTGAGGTAATGCTACCACACCTCGAACCATTTGATTAGCTTTACGCGGATCTACCCCTAAACGTATCGCTAAATCAACAGATGCATCAAACTTAACGTTTGTAATTTCTTTGATTAATGCAGATGCCTCCTTTAAATTATAAATTTTAGAGTTGTCAATTTTAGTACGAGCTTCTTTTTGATTTCTTGTTAATCTTGCCATTTTATAATCTCTTTTAAAGTTTAATCAGGTGTACTACCTGTTACCGTTAATCCCATAGATCGGGCTGTACCGGCAATCATTTTCATTGCTGATTCAACTTCAAAGGCATTTAAATCTATCATTTTATCCTCAGCAATGATTCTAATTTGATCCCAGGTAACACTTGCTACTTTTTTTCTGTTTGGTTCTCCTGAACCTTTTTTAATTTTGACCACTTCTAATAATTGTACTGCGGCTGGTGGAGTTTTAACAGCAAAATCGAATGATTTATCAGTATATACTGTAATCACAACAGGTAAAACTTTACCTTGCTTGTCCTGTGTACGAGCATTAAACTGCTTACAGAATTCCATAATATTAACTCCGGCGGCACCTAAAGCAGGACCAACCGGTGGAGATGGATTCGCAACACCTCCTTTAACTTGTAATTTGACTAGTTTACTTACTTCTTTTGCCATTGTTTAAGTTTTAATGATGCATTTGTTTGGAAGCTCAATACATTTATAAATAAAATATGTGTAACAGTTTATATTTTCTCTACTTGCATATAACTTAGTTCTAGTGGTGTTTTTCTACCAAAAATCTTCACCATTACCTCAAGTTTTCGCTTTTCTTCATTAACTCTTTCAACAATTCCATCAAATCCATTGAAAGGACCGTCAACAACTTTAACAGTTTCTCCTGCTATATAAGGAATAACAACGTTTTCTTCATTTACTGCTAATTCGTCAACCTTTCCTAGCATTCTGTTTACCTCTGCTTTACGCATTGGTACAGGGTCACCACTTTTAGTTTCACCTAAAAACCCAATTACTCCTGTAACTGATTTAATGACATGAGGTACTTCTCCTGCTAAATTAGCTTCTATCATAATGTATCCCGGAAAATAAACTTTTTCTCTATTTATTTTTTTTCCATTACGTATTTGAACAACTTTTTCTGTAGGTACGATTACTTGATTTACATAATCAGCTAAACCATGTCTGTTAATCTCTGTTTCTATATAAGATTTGACTTTATTCTCCTGCCCTCCTATTGCTCTCACAACATACCATTTGGTTATTGAATCAGTCATCCTTAAAATAGATTAAAAAATGTGTCCAAACTTGTTTGAAAAACTTTATCTATCAATGCTACAGCCAAAGCAAAAATGATTGTAAAAATCGCTACTACAACCGTGGATTTTTGTGATTCTTCTCGGGAAATCCAAGTCATATTTGTATTTAGTTCATAAAAAGAATCTTTAATATATTGTATAAAGTTATTCATACTTTTTAAAATTTGCACGGGTTGAGAGATTCGAACTCCCGACACCTGGTTTTGGAGACCAGTACTCTACCAGCTGAGCTAAACCCGTTTACCCATAAGGGCATCTTTAATAAGATACTTCCGTTTAATTATACCCTTAATCTGATTATTCTAAAATTTCAATTACCTGACCGGCTCCGACAGTTCTCCCTCCTTCACGGATAGCAAACTGTAAGCCTACATTTAATGCGATAGGCTGAATCAAGTCAACAGTAATTGTTAGGTTATCACCAGGCATAACCATTTCTACACCATCAGGTAAACCTATATTACCGGTTACATCCGTTGTACGCACATAGAACTGTGGACGGTAGTTATTGTGGAAAGGCGTATGACGTCCTCCCTCTTCTTTTTTTAAGATATACACCTCAGCTTTAAATTTAGCGTGTGGAGTTACAGAACCTGGTTTACAGATTACCATACCTCTCTTAATATCAGTTTTATCAATACCCCTTAATAAGATACCTGCGTTATCTCCGGCTTCACCTCTATCCAGGATTTGACGGAACATTTCAATACCAGTTACAGTAGAGGCTAGTTTCTCTGTACCCATCCCTATAATTTCAACAGCATCTCCGGAATTGATAATACCTGTTTCAATACGTCCTGTAGCAACAGTACCACGACCAGTAATAGAAAATACATCTTCAATTGGCATTAAGAATTTTTTTTCGATATCTCTGAGTGGCTCTTCGATCCATTCGTCAACAGCCTCCATTAGCTCCAAAACCGTACTTACCCATTTTTCTTCACTATTTAAGGCTCCTAAAGCGGATCCCATGATTACAGGACTATTATCTCCATCATATTCGTAGAAAGATAATAATTCTCTTACTTCCATTTCTACTAATTCTAATAACTCATCATCATCAACCATATCCACCTTATTCATAAATACAACTATTCTTGGAATGCCTACCTGACGCCCTAATAAAATATGCTCACGAGTTTGTGGCATCGGTCCATCCGTAGCAGCAACTACTAAAATAGCTCCGTCCATTTGAGCAGCACCCGTTACCATGTTCTTTACATAATCGGCATGACCTGGACAGTCAACGTGTGCATAGTGACGGTTTTGAGTTGCATATTCTACATGAGAGGAGTTAATTGTAATACCTCTCTCTTTTTCTTCCGGAGCGTTGTCTATTTGATCAAACTCTCTTGCTTCAGAATATCCTGCATCTGCTAACACCCTGGTGATAGCAGCAGTTAAGGTAGTTTTACCGTGATCTACGTGACCAATTGTACCTACATTTAAGTGTGGTTTCGAACGATCGTAAGTTCCTTTTGCCATGATTATTAATTTTTAATTCTTAGTTAAATATATTTAGTGTTATTGTAACTTTTATAATTTTTTTCTGAGCCAATGACGGGATTTGAACCCGTGACCTCATCCCTACCAAGGATGTGCTCTACCAACTGAGCTACATCGGCTATTCATTCACGATGCCGATAGATTTACGAAAATTTGTTTACATAACTCGTAAATGGTTTTTGAGCGGGAGACCGGATTCGAACCGGCGACATTCAGCTTGGAAGGCTGACGCTCTACCAACTGAGCTACTCCCGCAATAATTTTTCAAGATTTTGTGGGGAAAGCAGGATTCGAACCTGCGAAGTCGAAAGACAACGGAGTTACAGTCCGTCCCATTTGGCCACTCTGGAATCTCCCCTTCAAAATCTTAAAATATCTTAATGAACTTTTGTTTTCTTAGAGCCGATAGAGGGACTCGAACCCACGACCTGCTGATTACAAATCAGCTGCTCTAGCCAACTGAGCTATATCGGCCTATTACACAACAAACAATCCGTTATTTCTAACGGACTGCAAATGTAAAAAGTAATTTTGAAATTTTAAAACTTTTTATCTTTTTTTTACTCACATTGATTAAAGTCATAAAATGAACAAGATTTAACCTGACAATATAGTTGCCAGTTACTGTCGTTTAAATTCGACTCAAAGGTAATAATTTTTGTTTTTTTTATATTCTTTTTTGATGAAGTTAACTCGCTTTCAGTTATTTTTTCTTGTTTCCTTTTTTTAATAAATTTGGAAATTTCTTCTTGAAACGGTTCAATCTGGGCATTGAGACATTACGTATATAAGAATTGTTTGGATGTAACTGCTCGTAATTTTGATGATATGCTTCCGCTTTGTGGAATTTTTTTAGTTCAGCTACTTCAGTAACTATTTTACCTTTATAAACTTTTTCATTTAATGTTTTTATAAAGGTATTTATTAGTTGTTTTTCTCCATCGGTTATGTAAAAGGCAATCGATCGGTACTGTGTTCCAAAATCAGGATATTGACCATTTATTGTGGTTGGATTATGAGAACCAAAGAATACTTTTAGTAAAGTTTTAAAATCTACTTTTTCAGGATTGTAATATACTGCTACTGTTTCTGCATGCCCTGTTCTTCCTTTTGAAATACTTCCGTATGTTGGGTTTTTAGTATGCCCACCTGCATAGCCGGAAACTACTTCCTCTACACCTTCCACGCTTTCAAAAATTGCTTCTACACACCAAAAACATCCACTTGCAAAATAGGCTGTTTTCTTTTTTTCTTGTACTTTTATAGCTAGTCCTACTATTAAGAAAAGAGTTATTATGAGTTTTTTCATTATTAAATGTTTTTGATTTTGTCGACTCCAGACAAGATTACATACAAAAAAATTAACTGAATAAAGATTTATTTAATGCTTCTATCCTCTCTATTCAGAATTACATATAATTAAACATATAATATCCAATGTCATTTGATATAGAAAGATTGTTCTCCTTTTATTATAATAACTTAAAGTCTCCGATTCTGCTTAATTTCATAGTGAAATACTTTTTTATATAATTTATTGTGTTTTATTATCTAATATCTTAACTTAATAAGAATTAAGTAAGATTCTTTATTGTTCACAACTTTGTTTTTATGTACTGACAGGGTTTACTACATTTGTTCTATAAATTGTATTTAAGCAAATGGAGCACTTTATAGTATCTGCACGTAAATATCGTCCTCAAAACTTTAAGGATGTCGTTGGTCAGCAAGCCATCACTAATACGTTAGAAAATGCTATAAAAAATAACCACTTAGCGCAAGCACTACTATTTACAGGTCCCAGAGGTGTTGGAAAAACATCTTGTGCACGTATTCTTGCTAAACGAATCAATCAAAAAAATTCTGAAAATAATGATGTAGATTTTGCTTTTAATATTTTTGAGTTAGATGCTGCTTCGAACAACTCTGTGGATGATATTCGTAATTTAACCGATCAAGTTCGAATACCTCCGCAAACAGGAAAGTATAAGGTTTATATAATTGATGAGGTTCATATGCTTTCACCAGCTGCCTTTAATGCTTTTTTAAAAACCTTAGAAGAGCCGCCGGTTCATGCTGTTTTTATCTTAGCTACCACAGAAAAACATAAAATTATACCAACCATTTTATCGCGTTGTCAGATTTTCGATTTCAAACGCATTGGAGTTTTAGATACTAAAAACTATCTGAAAACTATTTGTGAACTTGAGAACATCATTGCTGAGGATGATACATTGTATATTATTGCTCAAAAAGCTGATGGTGCCATGCGTGATGCATTATCCATTTTTGACCGAGTGGTTAGTTTCTCCGGAAATAATTTAACTCGTGAATCGGTTACACAGAATTTAAATATACTTGATTATGAGGTCTATTTTAATATGACCGAATTGCTCCTCAAGAATAAAATTCCGGAAGTATTAATGGCATATAATGATGTGTTATCGAAAGGTTTTGAAGGGCAACATTTTGTTAGCGGACTAGCTTCTCACTTCAGAGATTTGTTAGTTGCTACAGATCAGGCTACCGTAAGTTTACTGGAAGTTGGTGATACCATTAAAAAAAGATATTCAGAACAAGCTGCCAAAGCTTCCATGCAGTTTTTATTGTCTGCTATCGATAAAGTTAATGATTGTGATTTAAAGTATAAGGCTAGTAAAAATCAGCGGTTACTCGTAGAATTATGTTTATTGCAATTGTCCTCTATTACTTTTGATGGAGCAAAAAAAAAATCTAATAACTACATAATTCCAGCTTCTTTTTTTACAGCATTGTCTCCTGTAAAAAAGCAAGTAGTAATTCCTACAAATGAAACAAAATTTACTACTGCACTTAACAAGTCTGTTGTAGAAACTCCAAAGAAAAAACCTTCTCTTAAAAATATCAGGCGAAAAACATCTGCATTATCATTTAAGAGTTTACAACAGAAGAAAGAGGCTAAGAGTATAGTTGAAAAAGAGGAAACTTACGATAATTACCCAAGAACTTTTTTTACCCGTGAACAATTACAGGAAAGTTGGAAAAAATATTATTTTAAATTGCAAAAATCAGGAGAGAAAAATATGGGTTCTATTATATTGGTCAATCAACCGGTATTAAAAACTAATTTTGAAGTTTTAGTTACGCTTCCTAACAGTTTAATGAAGAATCAGCTAGAGCGAGGAAAACCTGATTTACTGAAGTTCTTACGAGAGCGTTTAAACAACTACGGAATCCAAGTTTCTATTAATGTTAATGAAACGGCAGAGAAAAAGTTTGCTTACACTCCACAAGAAAAGTATGAAAAGCTAAAGGAAAAAAATCCTTTAGTCGAGAAGCTGAAGAATACGTTTGGGTTAGATATATAAGCTTCAGTCAGCAGTAATAAATTATCAATAAACAGTTATTAAGATTTGTTGCCAGATATGTTAATTCTCAATATTTTTTATACAATACTGTTTTTTATTTGAAAATACTGTGATACTTTTTTAGTTATTTGTGATACTCTTGATTTTCTTATTATTACCGGTATGGTTCTTTTTTCAATTAACCAGATTTAGAGCTTTTTAAACATTTTTATCTGTTTTATTCGGCAAGACATAAACACAGAAAGCTTAACAAGATTATTGCAGGATTGAAAACTCTGTTAACTAAACCTCAAATATTTTTCCAGGCAGAGGTTTTATAATATTCTTTAGTTCCATTTGAATTAATAGTGAAGAAAGTTTATATATTGGAATTTCACAATTAAAAGCAACAGAATCCATATGTTGTTTTCCTTTTTTAAGTAAGTAATCATAAATTTTCTGCTCTTCTTCGGTCAGTTCAATAAAAAGTTTTGGTGGTTGTACCTTTACTTTTTCCTGTATATCCCAATTCAACATTTTTATGAGATCTTCCGAAGATGATAACAGGTGTGCCTGATTATTTTTAATCAAATTATTGCATCCTCCACTATATATATCGGTATTTCTGCCAGGCAAAGCAAAAACATCCCTGTTATATGAATTGGCAATACTTGCGGTAACTAATGCACCACCTTTTTTCGCAGATTCAATAATAAGAATTGCTTTAGAAATGCCGGCTACAATTCTGTTTCGTTTTAAAAAATTCTCCCGTACAAGTTGCTCATTATGCCAAAACTCTGTAATAAATCCTCCATTGGTCAATATTTTGTGCATATATTTCTTATGTCCTTTAGGGTATATTTCCTCGAACCCATGTGCCAATACTCCTATGGTCTGCAAATCATTTTCTAAAGCAGCTTTATGAGCACAAATATCTACTCCGTAAGCAAATCCACTTACAATTAATGGATTGTAAGATGAAACATCTTTAACTAATTGATTACAAAAATCACGACCATAATTAGTCATTTTTCTCGTTCCAACTATAGAAATGATACGATCAGTATTCCAATCTAGATTACCATCGTAAAAGAACAGGACAGGAGCGTCAATACAATTTTTTAAATTTCCGGGATAATCTTTTTCTAAAAAATACGAATATTGAACAGCATTCTTATCAATATAATTCAACTCTTTTTCAGCATGTTTTAAATTCGTTTGATTATGGATTTCGTGAACTATATATTCTCCAATTCCGTCCAATTTTAAAAGTGCATCTTTTTTTTCTTTAAAAATTTGTGAAGCAGAACCGATTGTCCGAATCAATTTTTTTGCAATAATATCTCCAACTTTTGGGGTTGCCTGTAAGCGTAGTACAGCTAGAAGCTCTTCTTTTAACATAGTTTTTAATTTAAAATATAAGGTAAATTAGTTTTATCTCAGTCTAAAGATAAATATACCTTTTTTTTATCAATAAAAAAACTTAGCTTTGTTTTATGGAACTGACAATATACATAAGAGAATTATTATATCGATATGATTGCGTAATTGTACATGGCTTTGGAGGGTTTGTAACAAATATTACTCATACACAATTAATAGACGGCGTTTTCTATCCGCCCGGGAAGCAAGTTTCTTTCAATCCTCAATTAACACATAATGATGGTTTGTTAGCTAATGAAATAGCGTCAATTCATAAAATTTCTTTTGAGGAATCCGTTAAGAAAATTTCAAAAGCTGTTTCGGAATGGAGAAATACTTTAGAAAATGAATCTTTATCATTAGAAGGAGTGGGTATTCTTTCTTTTAATGATAAAAAACAAATAGTTTTTCAGCCTGATACAGAAATTAATTTCTTAACAAGCTCGTTCGGATTTTTGCCCATAACATCTTCCTCTATTGAGCGATGTGAAGAAGATATAATTACCCTACATCCAGTTGCAGAAGAGGTTGAAAACTCTATTGTAATAAAAGCAGAAAAAACTACTGCAAGGAGAAAAACATTTGCAATTACAAAATATGCCGCAGCTGTTGCTATTTTACTGACAGGTATATCAGCAATTAATCAGTTAAATAAAAATAACGATTTACAAAACTTAGCTGAGCAACAAAATCAGATTGAGCAAAAGATACAAAAAGCAACATTTATTATTGATAACCAACTCCCTACTATTAATTTAAATGTTGTAAAAGAAAACATACCTTTGGCACATATTATTGTAGGATCGTTTCAGTTAGAAAGTAACGCACACAAAAAAATAGCAGAACTTAAAAAGTTAGGTTATGATTCTAGAATTATTGGGAAAAATGACTGGGGTTTAACACAAGTATCCATAGGGGGTTATAACTCTAAAAGAAAAGCTCAGGAAATTATTAAAGTTGTTAGAGAGACTATTGTGAAAGATGCCTGGATTCTGATAAAATAAGATTCATATTTTTTTATTCATCTAAATTTTAAAGTTTCTTTTATAAAGGTTTCTATATCTTCGTCAAAATTTTTAGAAATGACGTCTAAAACACCTGAAGAATCATTAACTGTACTTACTGATCTTGTTTTACCGGGAGAAACTAATTATTTAGATAATCTTTTTGGTGGAGAATTATTAGCTCGTATGGATAGAGCCTGCAGCATTGCCGCAAGACGTCACTCCCGTAGAATTGTGGTTACGGCTTCTGTAAATCATGTTGCTTTTACGAAATCGATTCCGGTAGGAAGTGTCGTGACAGTAGAAGCAAAAGTTTCCAGAGCTTTTACATCATCAATGGAGGTATTTGTTGATGTTTGGATAGAAGATCGTCAATCTGGAGAAAAAACAAAAGTAAATGAAGGAATTTACACGTTTGTGGCAGTTAATGAAACGGGAAAACCAGTACCAATTCCTAAAATACAACCTGAAACAGAATTGGAAAAGCAACGCTTTGAAGAAGCACTACTCAGAAAGCAATTAAGTCTGGTTTTAGCTCAAAAAATGAAACCGGAAGAGGCTATGGAGCTTAAATCTTTGTTTTTTGATTAGATTAATCTATTTTATCTATTTCTCCATTTTCAGACAGTATTGATGCAATAAATCTGGTTTTTTCAAATTGAGAAAAAACGATAATCATAATTACCGTAATGGGTACTGATAGTATCATCCCTGTAATTCCCCATATTTTTCCCCATACAGATAAAGCTAAGATGGTAACTAACGGGCTTAAGTTTAAAGATTTTCCAAATAAACGAGGTTCAATAACATTTCCTACAACAATCTGGATAGTTCCCACAGCAATAACAATAATTAAAAAAGGACTGAATTCTCCAAATTGCAGTAAGCTAAAAATAGCTGGAAATAAGATTCCAACTAACGATCCTATTGTGGGAATATAGTTTAATAAAAAAATAAGGAATCCCCAAAAAGGGGCACTATCAACTCCAACGAAAAGTAAGATAAGGTAACTTAATATCCCTGTTAGTAAACTTACATAAGTTTTAAGGCGTAAATAGTCAGATATAGATCTTTCAATTTTACTTAACATAGTTTGAATACTATTGTAATTTTTCTCTCTACTAAGAATTATATATAATTTCTTAACAAAAATACGTTCTTCTAAAAAGAGAAATAAAGCATAGATAATAATCATAAAAGTATCTCCAAGCAGTCCACTAACACCGTTAGCAATATCTCCTAAAACTGAACCGTAATCAAAATCACCAACAATAGATTCTATCGATTTTAAAATATCGATATTTAAGTAGTTTCCTAAATCGGTAATAGTTTTATCTACATTGGGTTCATATTTACTGTATGAGGTAGTTACATCACTAACGCTATTGGTAATAATTTCTGAAACAAATTCGAAGGCTAAAATAATGATTGAAAAAGCTATGACATTATTTAACCATTTAGGAATTAATTTTTCTGCAAAAGGTATTTTGTAAATAGCTTTACGTATTTCCCTTGTAAAAAACCAAAAGATTAATGCAAAAATAAAAGGAATAAGAATCCCTTTAGCGATAACCAGAACAGCAATAATAGCTGTAGTAACAATAATAAAATTAGATGCTTTGCTCATTAGTTGGTCTGATCCAGTCAGAAGGATTTAATCGGTTAGAATCTCTGTAAAGTACAAAAACTAAATCAGTTTTGCCTGTAATTTTATCAGTAAAAATTTTACCTAAAGAAGTACCTGTTTTAACAACATCATTCACTTTTACATATATTTCTCTTAAATTGGAATAGGTAGTAATATAGTTTCCATGCCTTACCATTATACTTTTAGTACCTTTTTCAGATGCTGAAATCAGAAGTACTTTACCATTAAAAATACTTTTGGCAATATCTCCTTGTTTTCCTCTTATATGAAGTCCGGTACTATTAATTTTAATAGATTTAAAGGTGGGATGAGGTTGCACTCCAAATTTGCGGGTAATAATACCATCTATAGGCCAAGGTAAGTTTCCTTTACTTTGTTCAAAATTATCTTTCAACGTTTCTTCTTCTTTAGTCAGCAAAAACTCACCTTTTTTGACAGTTCCTTTTTTTCCTTTATTAACTTTAGCAATAGCGTCTCGAATAATTTTGTCTATCCGTTTTGCAACAGCTTTTTCTTCTTTTATTTTCTTATTTAACTCACGTTTATATTTCGTTTCTTGTTTTTTGATTTTAGCGACAAGATTTTCCTGCTCTTTTTTTTCGTTTTCAATCTTTTTCTTTTGATTCTTCTCAGCATTAATTAATATTTTTTTTTGACTCTTTTTTTTATTCAACGAATCATTAAGATTTTCAATATGTTTTGTCTTTTCAATTATTTCTATTGCTTGTTTTTTACGGAAACTTTTATACTGCTCAATGTATTTTATTCTTTTATATGCTTGTAAAAAACTCTTTGAGGAAAGTAAAAACATCGTTTTACTTTGTTGCGATCTACTTTTATACGACTTAAAAATCATATCGGCATAATTTGATTTTAACTTTGAAAGTTCAATATTATTAGTATCAATTATTTTTTTGTTTTGATTTATTTCCTTTGCTAGTTCTTTATTCTCTAACTGGATTGTTTCAATAAGTCGTTTTCTGGTACTAATTTTTTGATTAAGATCTTTTAAATCATCCAAAGCATTACTTTTTTCCTTTTTTGCTTCAAAAAGCAGAGAGTTAATTTTTTTAATTTCAGTACTAATTTTTTTACGCCGATTTTCCAGTTGCTTTCTTATTTGACCATATAATGATCCAACAAAAAAAAGGTTTAAAACAGATATGTAAAAAAGCTTTTTCACTATGGTCTAATTTCTTTATATCCTAATGGAATTTTGAATGACATTTCTAGTTCACTATTGTTAAAAATAACCGATTGAACATCAATATCAATCGTTGTAATCTTATTCTTTTGTTTAGCACTTATAAAAATATGCTTTGGAAACAAAAAGAGTTTTTCTTTCATATATTTTGAATATATAATATCTAACCGTTGATTTTTGAGTTTATTAACCATATACTGTTTTTCAAGTTTAAAATGATTGGGATTCACAAGATAAGAAATATTAAATACAGCAGATTGATTTTTTGGATGTAACTGATACATTTTATTAATAATTTCAATATGCTGTTTTGTGTCACTAACATTAAAAATGGTCTGTCCTAATAATATATTCTGTAATTGATTGAAATTAACCTCAAAACCAAGTAATTCTTTTAAAACGGAAAAATCCCCCTCAAAATAATTTTTCCTATACGGGGAATAAAAACTTACTTTCTCAGGAGTAATTTTAGCTTTAAAAACAGTGATTACCTTAGTTCCCTTCAACCAGATTACCTCACCTTTTTTGATTCTCATTTTTACCGAAAATCCAATATCTTCCTTTGTGTTTTTATAGTTTACTTTTAGCCTAGCGTCAATAATCTCCCCACTAAAATTTGAAGCAAGATGTTTTTTAATAACCTTTCCTGAAGACATTTTTTTAAGTAGTGAACCATCTATATTTTTAGACGACTTACACGACGAAAATAAAGTTAAAATAATAAATAATAAAAACCCTCCATGACTTTTTTTCATATATTATTTAATTTTTTTTGATATTTTTTCATGTTTTTAAAATCTCCGATTGCTTTATATGATTTAACAAGCTCAATATAAAAACGATTTTCTAATCTTTGATTATCAATCACAAAATCAATACCATTCTCCAAAGCCTCAATAGCTTTTTCAAACCGGTTTATTCTATTTAATGCTTTCCCATTCATAAGATAAACAAATGGTTGTGCCGGAAATAGAGAAAGACCTTGCTCACTATACGCTAATAAATATTGATGATTTTCAGCATCCAGTTTCTGTAATAATTCACGAAAATTTTTAAATGATTTTTCTTTTTCGAAAGCAGATTTCAAACGGGCATTGTTAGTTACTTTGGCTAATAATTTAGATTTCTTTTTTCGAATGTTGCTCTTTATTCTCCTTAATTTTGAATTTAACAATTTAGCTTTTGCTAATTCGTCGATAACTTTATTAGCAGATTTTCTATCCTCATTTTGTAAATGAAGATAAACTAATTCTCTTCTTTTTTGGGGAAATTTCTCTCCTATTTTTTCCTGAATGTCAATAGCTTCTTTAAAATCTCCTGATTTCTTATACACAGCAACCAAATGTTCCTGTATCCATATATTTTCTGGTTCCAGTGAAAGAGCTTGTTGTGCATATTCGATAGCTTCAGGAAGCTTATTCAGAAAGCAATAATTTTTAGAAAATTCAAACAGTACCGCAATACTATTAGGAATTAACCGGTTACATTCTTCTAAATGATTAATGGCTTTTTGATAATTATTGATTGCTTTTTCAGTTACGGCATCAAAAAAATACTTTTGAAAATCGATTTGTTCTTTTTCAGCGCTATTTCTCTTTAATGCAATACTATCTTGTGCTGTAATAATTACAGTATTGAAAAGCAGAGAAAGGAAGAAGAAATAAAAGATAAACCTTTTTATTTTCTTCTTTCTGATTTTGAGTGATTTTTTATGTAATATCTGTGTAGTCATCTATATTAATTGATGTAAATTTTTCATTAAATTCAGCAAAATTACCAATCATGACATTATCAGAAACTGCACTGCTTACTTCTGTGATTTTTTGAATAAAAGAATTAATAATTATTGAGTTTTCTATAACACCATTTTCTTTTGTTGAAATATATGATTCTATTTTTGAACTTTTAAGAATTCCATTTTCTCCAATATAACAGAGTTGTATAATTTCTGAATTTTCTAAAGCAATATCATCAATTACTAAGTTTTTACTATCATCCTGCTCAAATTTTAATACTTGTTTATTGGTATCAGCTGTTGATTTTTTTTACTATCTGCTTTTCCGGGAGCAAACTGAATATTTTCTTGCTTTGACCATTCTAACACATTGGTTAACTGACATTCATTATTTTCTTTTAAATCGTGATTAATTAAATATTTAATTTTTTCTTTAATTTTATCCCCGTCTTTAAAATAATAAATACCAATAATTACTAAATCTGAAACAGCTTCTTTTGATTTTTCTACAAAATTAGTAATAACCCCATTTTCTAGTTTACAATGATAAAAGCAATTTCATCTATCTCTTCATTTATAGCTTTACTGCTATCTTCTACCAAACATTGTACAATAGCTTTTCCAGTCTTTACTGTTAAAGGCTTTAGAGTAGTTAATGTGCGAGGTGTTAAGCGAGAACCTATACCAGTCATTGGTATAATAATTTTCATTAATTTAGTTTCTGTATTTTAGTACTGCAATATACTACATTATTTGGTATTAAGCGTTTACATCCCTTTCGGAATTGCATTGATAAGTATTCTAGTATAACTTGCTTTTGGTTTTTCATAAATAGTATCAGCATCAGCAACTTCTTCTATTTTTCCTTTATTCATAACAATCAACTGATCAGACATATACTTTACCACAGATAAGTCATGTGAAATAAAAATATAGGTAAGTTGATAACTTCTTTTTAATGTGTTTAATAAATTGAGGATTTGAGCTTGAACCGAAACATCTAAAGCAGAAACAGATTCATCACAAATAATTAATTTAGGCTGTAAGGCAATAGCACGGGCTATTCCTATTCGCTGTCTTTGACCTCCGGAAAATTCATGAGGATACCTGTTAAAATGAGTTTTTTCCAATCCGACGTTTTCTAACAATTCTAAAACATATTGTTCTCGTTCTCCTTTGGTTGATAAAATATGATGAACTCCCATGGATTCCATAATTGCTTTTCCAACGGGAATTCTTGGGTTCAGCGAGGAAAAAGGGTTTTGAAAAATGATTTGAATTTCTTTTCTAAGCTTTTTAAGTTCTTCTGAGTTAAGTTTAGTAATATCTTTTCCTCTAAATAATATTTGACCTTCTGAAGCTTTCTCGAGTTGCAAAATAGTCCTAACTAATGTGGTTTTTCCACAGCCCGATTCGCCAACCAGGCCAACAGTTTCACCTTCATAAACACTAAAAGAAACATCATTCACTGCTTTTACGACAATAGGACGGGAAAATAAAAAAGGCTTGAAAATAAATTCTTTGCTCAAATTTTTAACCTGCAGCAGAGGAAGAGTGGTGTAAATTTTTTCGTGATCCTTTTTCCGTTCATCAGAAGTATATTCAGAAAAATCCAAAGTATTGTTAATATAATCACTTACCGTTGGTAATCTTTTTAATCGAATATTTCTTTGAGGTCTCGAATTTAATAATGCTTGTGTATAACTTGCTTTAGGATTGTTAAAGATAGTAACTGTTTTCCCTTGCTCAACAATGATTCCTTTATACATGACCATAATAGTATCTGCAATTTCAGAAACTAAGTTTAAATCGTGAGAAATAAATAAGATACTCATTTGGGTTTCTTGCTGTAGTTCTTTTAATAGTGCAATAATTTCTTTTTGAACAGTTACATCCAGTGCTGTGGTAGGTTCATCTGCTATTAATAATTTTGGTTTGCAGGCAATTGCCATGGCTATCATTACTCTTTGTTTCTGACCGCCGCTAATTTCATGTGGATATGAGTGATATATTTGATTAGTTCCCGGAAGTTTTACTTTTTCAAATAAACTAAGAACTTCTTTTTTTATTTCTTTTTTTGATAAATTAGAATGTCTTGTTAGAATTTCAGCAACCTGATGACCACAGGGAATTGTAGGGTTTAGAGAGCTCATAGGATCTTGAAAAATTATGGATATTGTGTTTCCCCTGATTTTTTGAAATTCTTTTTCAGAAATTTTCAGAAGATTCATATCCTCAAAAAGTATACTTCCTTCAATGGTTGCTTTTTTAGGTAACAATCCCAACATTGCTAAAGAAGTAATCGACTTACCACTCCCGCTTTCACCTACTAACGCAACTATAGAGTTAGGTTGTACCGTTATGGTAATATCATCTATTATCTTAATATCAGAAAACGAAATAGATAAACAATTAATTTTGATCATAAAATGGTGTATAATATAAGTAATGGATTGATTTATATTGTCAAACAGGAATATTAGATTACCTTAAAACTATAATAATAATGATAAATTTTCTTTTTTCTGGAAAAAATAATGTTAATAATAATCTATAACACTACATGCAGTATTTGCATTGCGTTAATATAGTTTGTTTTTATAGAATTTATTTATATTTTTTCATCTTTGCTGTATTCATTAATTCTTCATTTTTAATCCTTAGCCTTGTTCGTATCTTTCATATACAACTTCATTGGATTAATTCATTATACATTAAATCGAAAATTTTTGCTTTAACTCAAGTTTATCAGTCAGTTTTAATGAATCAGTCGGTAAAAACCGAAGTTGTTTTACACATGCTGTTCCAGAATATTCTTTTATGGATATTTCAGGAAAAAGATTATTTATAATCAAAATATACCTGAAGTACAATTGGAGTTTGATGCTGAATTCCTAAACTAAAAACATTAATTCTAAATGAAGCTAAAATAACTTGTTCATCAGGTACTAATCTATCAGGGTAAATTGGCAACATCAGTGCCACATCTCAATATTTCTTTTTTTCTTCTATATATCCCATGGCATAAATTAAAAAGCAAGAAATATGGGAGAAATGAGTAAAATCTCAAAAATCATTAATACACAAAACTATGCAAAACCATAGGAATTTTTATGTATTTCATAATTGCCAATTTAGTAATTTCTTTTGTTTAACAGATTTTAATATTATTTTTGCTTTTGAAAAAATAAATGGTTGTTTTCAAAAAACACTTTTGAAAAAAATTTAAAAGAATAATTACAATGCCAAGGATTTTAACTGGTGTACAAAGTACAGGAACTCCACATTTAGGAAATTTATTAGGTGCTATCTTACCTGCAATAGCAATGGCTAATCAACCAGATAATGAATCGTTTTTATTTATTGCAAATATGCATTCCTTAACGCAAATAAAAGAGAGTAATCAATTACGTAAGAATACCTATATTACAGCCGCCACATGGTTAGCTTGTGGTATTGATGTTACAAAAACAGTATTTTATCGCCAGAGTGATATTCCTGAGGTAACGGAACTGACTTGGTATCTAACTTGTTTTTTTCCATACCAGCGGTTAACTTTAGCACACAGTTTTAAAGATAAAGCAGATCGATTACAAGATGTAAACACGGGTTTATTTACTTATCCAATACTCATGGCAGCAGATATTTTATTATATGATGCTGAAATCGTTCCTGTAGGGAAAGATCAGCTACAACACTTAGAAATGACCAGAGATATTGCTAACCGGTTAAATAATGTTGTTGGAAATACTTTAATTCCTCCCCGAGCCGAAATTCAAGAATATGCACAATTAATTCCCGGTACTGACGGAGAAAAAATGAGTAAATCACGTAATAACATTATTAATATTTTCTTGCCGGATAAGAAATTGCGAAAGCAAATTATGACCATAAAAACAGATAGTACTCCTTTGGAGGAACCTAAAAATCCTAACATGGATAATGTTTTTGCGTTATATAAATTGTTGGCTGATGAAAATCAGATTGCTGTAATGTGTGCAAACTATAAAAATGGAAATTACGGTTACGGGGATGCAAAACAAGCTTTATATGAATTAATTGTTGAAAAATTTGCAGATGTTAGATTGAAGTATAATTATTATATGGAAAATCATCATGAAATTGACGAAGCTTTAGCCGCGGGTGCTGAAAAAGCCAGAAAAGTAGCTCAGAAAGTATTACAAAAAGTACGTTCGAAAATCGGGTACTAATGTTTAGAATTATTATTGCCTGATAAATCTTTAATTTGAAAAATATAATAACTAAACATTTATCTGATAATTTTAACTAATTATTTATCTCTCTATAAACATTCTCTATTGTTTTAGTAACTGCATTTAAAACTTCAAAAGCGGTTTCTGCCATTTTATTTCCTCTCATATCCAATAGTGGATTTATCTCAACAAATTCTAAACAAACCACCTTTTTACTTTTAATAAGTTTATTAATTATTGCTATAATTTCATGATGATCAAACCCTTTGGAAACGGGAGTTCCTGTTCCATAAGAAACCATATCGCAATCCATTGCATCTACATCAAATGAAATATAAATAATGTCACAATTATTTAGTTTTCGGAGTGCTTCATTTACACATTTTTCTAAACTGAGATAGCGTACTTCAGAAACTGTATAATTCTTTATTTTGTATTTCTCTATTTGCTTATCTTCAGGCTCTTCTGTATCTCGTACTCCAAAGAAGATAATGTCTTCAGGTAAAACTTTTTGACCCGGAACAGATATATTTTTCATACGTTCCCAATATCCAGAAGTTTCCCTGTCGGCTTGATTAATCTGACAATCAAGGTTGTCATCATTAATTGCTGCTCCCAATGGCATTCCATGAATATTTCCAGAAAGAGATGTATAAGGTGTCTGTAAATCTCCATGTGCATCAATCCATACTACTCCAATTCTTTTTGATGGAAAAGCTCCCTTTATACCACTTATCGTTCCTAATGCAGACGAGTGGTCTCCGGATAATATGACCGGAAATTTTCCTTCCTGTAAATTGACCTTTACATGGTTACTTAATCTTTTACATTGATTAAAAACACTTTCTATTTGCTTCCCGAAAGAATTTTTTACTCTGTTGTAAACAGATTCATTCTCTGTAATCACATCTTCAAATTCATATCTGTTAAAGTAATCATTTCCTGTATTAATTGCAGCAATCTCAATAGCATCAATCCCTATATCCGAACCACGAGTCCCTGCTCCAATATCTGATCTGTTCTTAATCAATTTTATACCTTTCATATATGGTGAATTTATTTTACATGAGAACTTTTTGTTAAAAAAAGTCATTCTGAAACAAAATCAGAATGCTATCCTACATTATTTGACTACATTTATGGTAATTAATTTTTCACGAAAGGACGGTAATTTTCTCCGATATACAGCTGTCTTGGACGACCAATTGGTTCTTTGCGTAAACGCATTTCTCTCCATTGAGCAATCCAGCCGGGTAAACGGCCCAATGCAAACATTACTGTAAACATTTCTACAGGAATTCCCATTGATCTGTAAATAATTCCTGAATAGAAATCTACATTAGGATATAGTTTTCTTTCTACGAAATACTTATCTTTTAAAGCTTCCTGCTCTAATCCTTTTGCTATTTCCAATATGTGATCTTCTATACCTAAATCGTCTAATATTTGATCTGCAGCAACTTTAATAATTTTTGCTCTAGGGTCAAAATTTTTATATATTCTGTGTCCAAATCCCATTAGACGAAATGAATCTTCTTTGTCTTTAGCTTTAGCCATATATTTTTTAGTGTCTCCACCGTCATCTTTAATAGCTTCCAGCATTTCCAAGACGGCCTGATTTGCTCCTCCGTGCAGTGGGCCCCACAGAGCCGATATTCCAGCAGAAATAGAAGCAAATAATCCTGCATGTGAAGACCCTACAATTCTTACTGTAGATGTAGAGCAGTTTTGTTCATGATCTGCATGTAAAATCAATAATTTATCAAGGGCATCTCTTACGATTGGATTAACTTCATAATCTTCATTAGGCTTTTCAAACATCATTTTCATTACATTTTCTACATAACCTAATTTGCGGAAACCGTAATTTAATGGTAATCCTTTTAATTTACGCATTGTCCATGACACTAGTACCGGAAATTTTCCCATAATCCTCACAATGGCATTATACATATCTTCCTCAGAATCTACATTTACAGATGATGGATTGAATGCTGTTAATGCAGATGTTAATGATGATAATACTCCCATTGGGTGTGCATTTTTAGGGAATGCGTCAATAATTTTCTTAATGTCATCATCTACAATGGTGTTTTCTAAAATATCATTGTAGAATTTCGTTAATTGTTTTTGGGTTGGTAATTCTCCAAAAATTAATAAATAAGCGACTTCTAAAAAATCTGCCTTTTCTGCCAATTCTTCAATTGCATAACCTCTGTAACGTAAAACTCCTTTTTCTCCATTTAAAAATGTAATAGCACTTTGGCAGGAACCTGTATTTTTAAAACCTGAATCCATAGTTATAATTCCTCTTGAAGTACTTCTTAACGTTTTAACATCTATTGCTACTTCATCCTCTGTTCCTTTAATCAGAGGAAACTGATACGTATTTTCGCCGATTTGTACTTTCGCTATATTTAACATTTTTCTACTTTTTTAATTTTACAATGATGTACGAAGATACTATTTTTTATACGATTTTAAAAATCCTGTTTTCTCTCCTATTTAATTATATATAATGAATCTTTTTTGGGATTGATCTAAAATATGTTAAACGCATTACATGATTGAAAATAATGACTGCTATATGTTTTTAAGGAAGTTCTTAAAAAATATACAGCTTATTTCTATATCATTAAGTTAAATTTAATCAATCTTTCGATAATAAAATAATGCTTATCTATTGATATTCAATACATTATTCTTGAAACGGTTTTATAAACAGCTAACTAATTGAGAAAGCAGTTTTTATATACTTCAGATTATTTCTTTACCTGCCGGTTTTCTGAAGATTAATCTGAAAATGAAATTGTCGGTCCGCCTTCGATAATTTCCCTGTCAGCTAATTCTTCAAATTTTGCAAAGTTTTTTCTAAAAAAATTTGCTAGTTCCATTGCTTTAATATCATAAGCTTCTTTATCTGCCCAAGTATTTTTAGGATTTAATACTTGATTTGGTACATTTTTACAATAAGTTGGCATTGATAACTTAAAGATTGGATGCTCAACATAAATCACCTTTTCCAATTTGCCTTCTAAAGCTTCAGTAATCATAGCTCTTGTGTGCTTCAACTTCATTCGGCTTCCTGTTCCATAAGATCCGCCAGTCCATCCTGTATTTACCAACCATACATTTACTCCTGTTTTTTGCATTTTCTTACTTAACATTTCAGCATATCGTGTTGGATGTAAGGGCATAAATGGTATTCCAAAACATGCCGAGAAGCTTGGTAACGGCTCGTTAATTCCAGCTTCTGTACCGGCAACTTTTGCTGTATATCCTGAAATGAAGTGATATGCTGCCTGACCTGGAGTTAATTTTGAAATTGGAGGCAATACTCCGAATGCATCAGCGGTTAAAAAGAATATATTTTTTGGATTTTTACCTACTGAAGGAATTTGTATATTTTCTATATGATGAATCGGATAACTGACACGTGTATTTTGTGTTATAGAAGCATCTGTAAAATCTACTTCTCCTTTATCATTTAAGACTACATTTTCTAAGATTGCTCCTTTTTTAATTGCTCTATAGATTTCCGGTTCTTTTTTATGAGAAAGATCAATTACTTTTGCATAGCATCCTCCTTCAAAGTTAAAAATCATATTCTCAGAAGTCCATCCATGCTCATCATCTCCAATTAAAATTCTGTTTGGATCAGTAGATAACGTTGTTTTTCCTGTTCCTGACAGCCCAAAGAAAATGGCGGTATCTTCTTTCTTTCCAATGTTAGCGGAACAATGCATTGGTAATGTATCTTTATATACCGGAAGGATAAAGTTTAATGCAGAAAAAATTCCTTTTTTTATTTCTCCTGTATACCCTGTCCCTCCTATTAAAACTATTTTCCTGGAAAAATTAAGAATTGTAAAATTATGTTGGCGGGTATCATCTGTTTCAGCATTTGCCATAAAACCGGGAGCATTTACTACAGTCCATTCCGGAATAAAATCTTTTAATTCCTCATGGGTTGGACGCAAAAACATATTGTAAGCAAACATATTACTCCAAGGATATTCATTTATTACCCTAATATTAAGTTTGTAGTTTCTGTCTGCACAGGCACGGCTATCTCTGACAAAAAGTTCTTTATCTGAAAGGTATTCTGTTACCTTATCATACAGTTTATCGAATTTTTCTGAATCAAAAGGAATATTGATATCTCCCCACCAAACCTCATCTTTAGTTATATCGTCTTTAACGATAAATCTATCCATCGGAGACCGTCCTGTAAACTTACCTGTATTTACGGCTATTGCACCAAATACAGTTTCTCTCCCGTGTTCTTTCTCAATAGTAAGATTATGCAATTCTTCAGAAGTTAACTGATAACGAATTTTAGTACTCTTAATTCCAACAGATTCTAACGAAATCGTTTTCGTTCCGGGATTTTTCATCTCTTAGTTTTTTAGTTACGTTTAATTTCGAGTCAAAAATAAACCTTTTTGTTTAAATTGATTACTCTATTCTTTTTTATTATTCTTTTATACTTTTTTAGATTTTCTAAAAAACTGAAAAGCAAAGTGTAACCATCCAAATAGTGACAATAAATCTCCTAATGGAGTTATAAACCATATAAATCCTACAGGAACATTCATCAGGTAAATTACATGAAATGAGCCTGAAAGAAATAAAATTCCTAATAAAAATTATAGGTAAGTTCATTTAATTTTACAGAAAAAACCATCATATAAATTAATTATCAACAACACCAAAACATGATAAACTTGATGTTTTATTGCAGTTTCAAAACTTTTTAAGGCTTCAGCTATTAATGATTCTTTTAGAACATGAATTCCAAAAGCACTTGAAATTATTACTATGTCGTCTAAAAATCAGATAATTGTTTAATTTTGATATATAATTAATATATTTGTTTAATTTTAAACTTAAAAATAACTAAATTTCAATTTTTTTTACAAAAGTATTTATTATTTTATGAGAAAAATTTTGATTATTGGAGCCGGCAGATCAAGCTCTTCTTTAATAGCGTATTTATCAGATAAATCATCTTCTGAAAACTTACATGTCATCATTGGAGATCTTTCAATAAAAAGGGTACAGCAAAAAATAAATAATCATCCTAATACTCAGGCAATAACTTTGGATATATTTAATGACCAGGAACGAATTAAAGCAATTAAAAACTCTGATATTGTTATTTCTATGCTACCTGCACATTTACATATGGAAATTGCTAAGAGTTGTTTAGAGTTTGGAAAAAGCATGGTTACGGCTTCTTACATTTCTAAAGAAATGAAATGTTTGGATTCAGAGGTAAAGAGAAGAAATTTGGTTTTTATGAATGAAATTGGTTTAGATCCCGGAATTGACCATATGAGTGCAATGCAAGTGATAAATAAAATTCGTGAAAAAGGGGCTAAGATGCTTTTATTTGAATCGTTTACCGGCGGATTAGTTGCTCCTGAAAGTGATACTAATTTATGGAATTATAAATTTACATGGAATCCAAGAAATGTTATTTTAGCGGGGCAAGGCGGTATTTCAAAATTTATTCAGGAAGGTACCTATAAGTATATTCCATATCATAAGCTATTTAGAAGAACTGAATTTTTAACCATTAATGGAAGTGAAAAATTTGAGGCATATGCAAATAGAGATTCTTTAAGATATCGTAGTATTTATGAGTTAGATGATATTCCTACCATGTATAGAGGTACGATACGTAAAGTAGGGTTCTCAAGGGCCTGGAATGTTTTTGTTCAGATGGGAATGACCGACAATAATTATACTATCGAAAACTCTGAAAACATGAGCTATCGGGATTTTACTAATTTATTTTTAGCCTATTCTCCCTCTGACTCTGTAGAATTAAAATTCCGATCATATCTGAAAATAGATCAGGATGATCTTATGTGGGATAAGTTTTTAGAGCTAAATCTATTTAATCCTCATAAAAAAATTGGATTGGTTAATGCTTCTCCCGCACGAATATTACAAAAAATATTAATGGATTCATGGGCTTTACAACCTAATGACAAGGATATGATTGTTATGCACCATAAATTTGGTTTTGAAGACAAGAAAGGTAAACGTCAGGTAGAAAGTAGTATGGTCATTAAAGGAGATAATCAAACATATACTGCAATGGCTAAAACCGTTGGGTTACCTGTAGCTATGGTTGCCTTAAAAATTCTCAATAAAGAAATAATTACTCCAGGTGTTCAATTACCTATTGCCAAAGAAGTTTATGAATCTATACTAAGAGAATTAGAGGGTTATGGGGTTGTTTTTGTAGAAAAAGAAGTTCCTTTCTTAGGATATAATCCTGAGGGTGTTACAGGATGATAAATTTAATTTTTACAATCTTAACTTCCTGTTTTTAAACGAAGTATTTTTTTTTCTTCTCTATAATCTGTATTAATAGCAATCCCTATCTGAATTCTGTCAAAACTTTGATTATTAGCATTGCCTATATTCATGTACCCTAATTGTAACTTTATTACCTTAGAAAGTTGATATTTAACTCCGGCACCTAACCAATTTTGATTATACAATTCACCATCAAAATCAAAAAATACTTCATGATATAAGTACGTTGACCATACATCTGATATAGGATAGTTTAATTCTAATTGGTAACGGATAAAATGACCATTTTGAGAATTGAAAAAACGTTGCTCTGCTCTAAAACGATGTGCCAATTCTAATTTTGCCATTTTGTGCTTCACATTTAAATCTTCGTAGATTCTGTGTTCATTAAAAGTGCCTCCGTCGATTCCAAATAAAGTATCAGTGTTTAAATATGCATATCCTAAAGTTGCATTTAACCTTTTATTAATTTTATAATTTACCCCTAAACGTCCAATAAATTGCTGTAAGTCGCCATCAATTTCAAAAAAACGAAAATGAGCCATAGATTTTAAACTGAAATTTTCAGATAGTATGTGCGAACCATTATACATATACCAAACACCTGATTCTTTTTCAGAATTACTTTGCGAAATTAACTGCTGAGCTTTTAAAGTAAATAAAATAATAATAATAAATTTCATATAAATAATCTTCAAATTAAAACTAAGACTGCTACAAAAGTAATATAATAGAGTAGGTTTCTTGTAGGTTTATTTTTTTAGTTTTACAGTTTCAGATAATTCTCCTGTATTCATTTTCACTATGAATTATGCAATTTAATTTTTGAATTTTCTCAAAAAAATTATTTTTTATGGCTACCCGATAGCTTACACATTATTACTCTGTTTATCAGAAACCACAGCTGTAATAGCCCTATCGAATACGGATTTAAACTTAGAAGTTTTTAGTGTATTTTCTAATTTTTCCGTCACGTTTTCCTATTAAATTTGTGATGTATATTTGTTAAAAACAGCAAGTAAGCTATTTGTACCAAAACTGATGTCTTTTTTTATGCTCTATTTTTTCTAAATTTGCTTATATAAAAAACTACCATGAAAAATATTCTTATCTTAGGTATAGCCGGAGGAACCGGAAGCGGAAAAACTACAGTAGTGAATCAAATAATTAATGAACTTCCGCCGGATGAAGTTTGTGTTATTTCTCAGGATTCTTACTACCTTGTAACAGACAATCTTACTTATGACCAACGCATAAAAATTAATTTCGACCACCCGCATACTATCGATTTTGATTTATTAACAGAGCATTTAAAATGTTTAAAAGAAAATAAAACCATTGAACAACCTGTATATTCTTTTGTAACACATAACAGAACTAAAGATACTGTAAAAACTCATCCAAAAAAAGTTATTATTGTTGAAGGAATTCTCATCTTTAATAATAAAGAAATAAGGGATTTATGTGATATTAAAGTATTTGTTCATGCCGATGCCGATGAACGCCTAATACGAAGATTACGCAGAGATATTACAGAACGGGGAAGAGATATTAATGAAGTCCTGTCACGCTATCAGGACACTTTAAAGCCAATGCATCAAGAATTTATAGAACCCACTAAAAACTATGCTGATATTATTATTCCTAATGACCATTGTAACACGGTAGCCGTCGATATAGTCAGAACAGTAATTAATGAGCGATTATAACTATGAGTTTCAAATCATTAAAAAATAATTTTTTTTTAAAAGTAATAACTAATATTTATTTAGTTATTCTTACTCTTTTTATAGTCTGGATGTTGTTTTTCGATGAAAACTCATATCTAAATCACAGAGATTTTAATAGAGAAATTCATAAACTTGAAATCTGGATTGATTATCACAAAAAGAAAATAGCACAAGACAAAGAAACAATTAAAAAATTACAAGACTCATTAGAGTTAGAGCGATTTGCCAGAGAAAAATACTTAATGAAAAAAGAAAATGAAGACATTTACATAATCGAATTTGATACTATAAAAAAATAATGGAGAACTATTTATTTGATGAGTTTGAACCTGTCTCTAAAAAAGTTTGGAAACAAAAAATACAAGTTGATTTAAAAGGACTTGATTATAATGAAACATTACTTTGGCGTACAACAGAGGGAATTACTGTCAAACCTTTTTATACTAAAGAAGATAGAACCCGTCAAAAAATACAACTTCCCAAAGAAGATTTTTCCATTTGTCAATCTGTTTTTATTGATAACGAAACTATCGCTGGCAAATTGGCTGCCGATGCCTTAAAAAGAGGAGCTGACACAATTGAATTTATTGCAAATGATGTTTTTGATATTGAAAAACTCATAACCAGCATTAACCTCCCGGAAACAAAAATATATTTTAAATTTAATTTTTTAAACCCGGATTTTGTTAAAACCATATCAAAATACATAGATTCCGGTAATTGCTATTTTAATATTGATATTATTGGAAACCTGGCAAAAACAGGAAATTGGTTTTCAACCTTAAAATCAGATTATAACCAACTAGAAGCAATTATTGATTTGAAAAACTGTATTTCGGTAAATGCATCTATATATCAAAATGGAGGTGCAAACTGTGTACAACAACTAGCCTATGCCTTAGCTCATGCCAATGAGTATTTAAATCACTTTGGAAATAAAATAGCCAATAAAATTCATTTCAATTTCTCAACAGGAAGCAATTACTTTTTTGAAATAGCCAAATTAAGAGCCTTTAGAATTTTATGGAAAACACTATTAAATCAATACGAAATAACTCCACATACAAAAGCTCATATTTTCGTACAACCTTCATTAAGAAATAAAACATTATACGATTATAATGTCAATATGCTTCGTACCAGCTCAGAATGTATGAGTGCTGTTCTGGGCGGAGCAAACACCATAAGCAATATTTCATATGACGAACTATTTCATAAATCAAATGAATTTGGTAACCGGATTTCAAGAAATCAACTCCTTATAATAAAAGAGGAAAGTGGGTTCCAAAACGCTCAGCATTTTGCAGACGGAAGCTATTATATAGAAAAATTAACAGAGCAATTAGCAGAAAAAGCACTTGGAATTTTTAAATTAACAGAACAGGGAGGAGGCTTTTTAAAGCAACTAAAAAAAGGAATTATTCAACAAAAAATAGAAGAATCTGCCGATAAAGAACAAAAACTTTTTGACAAAGGAGAATTAGTACTTTTAGGAACTAATAAGATTCAAAATGAAAATGACATCATGAAAAACGACATAGAATTATTCCCTTTTGTAAAAAAAAGAATAAAAAAAACACTAATTAAACCTGTTACTCAAAAGAGGCTCGCCGAAGAATCAGAGCAAAAACGATTAGAAAATGAGTAGAAAAAATATATCAAATATAAAGATAGTCAAAAGCCGGGAGTCAAGAGCCGGGAACTTCTCTCATGAAGATTTTGCTGCAGGGCTAGCTCCTAACTTACGAGGTCCGTATTCTACCATGTATGTCAGAAGTCCCTGGACAATCAGGCAATACGCCGGTTTTTCAACTGCTGAAGAAAGCAATGCTTTCTACAGACGAAATCTGGCAGCAGGCCAAAAAGGATTATCTGTTGCTTTTGATTTAGCAACACACCGTGGTTATGATTCTGATCATGAAAGAGTACAAGGAGATGTTGGAAAAGCCGGAGTAGCTATCGATTCTGTTGAAGATATGAAAATATTGTTTGACCAGATTCCCTTAGATAAAATGTCAGTTTCTATGACTATGAACGGAGCTGTTCTACCCATTTTAGCGTTTTATATTATCGCCGCAGAAGAGCAGGGAATGAGTTTTGAAAAACTATCAGGTACCATTCAAAATGATATTTTAAAAGAGTTTATGGTACGTAATACGTACATCTACCCTCCTGCTCCGTCAATGAAAATTATTTCTGATATTTTCGAATTTACCAGTAATAATATGCCGAAATTCAACTCTATTTCTATTTCAGGATACCATATGCAGGAAGCAGGTGCAACCTCCGAAATTGAATTAGCCTATACTCTGGCAAATGGATTAGAATATATAAAAACCGGAGTAGCAGCCGGAATGGATATTGACGCATTTGCTCCTCGTCTGTCTTTTTTCTGGGCAATTGGAATGAATCACTTTAGAGAGATCGCCAAAATGCGTGCGGCAAGAATGTTATGGGCAAAATTGGTAAAACAATTCAATCCTAAAAACCCAAAATCACTAGCACTGAGAACACATTGTCAGACCAGTGGCTGGAGTTTAACAGAGCAAGATCCGTTTAATAATGTTGCCAGAACTACTATCGAGGCGATGGCTGCTGTATTTGGAGGCACACAAAGCTTACATACTAATGCTTTAGACGAAGCCATTGCATTACCCACTGACTTCTCGGCACGTATTGCACGAAACACCCAAATATATTTACAGCAGGAAACACACATTACAAAAACTGTTGATCCTTGGGCCGGAAGCTATCATTTAGAACAACTTACTGAGGAAATAGCGAATAACGCCTGGGAACTAGTTCAAGAAGTTGAAGGGTTAGGAGGAATGACGAAAGCCATTGAAAAAGGGGTTCCTAAAATGCGTATTGAAGAAGCCTCGGCAATTAAACAAGCCAGAATTGATAGTGGTCAGGATATAATTGTTGGCGTAAATAAATATCAGTTAACTCAGGAAGATTCGTTACATATTTTAGAAGTAAATAACAAGGTCGTTCGTAAATCACAAATCAATCGACTAAACGACTTAAAATCGAAAAGAAACCAAGCTGAAGTACAAGAATCACTGGCGAATATAACCCAATGTGCCAGAGCCGGTAATGGAAATTTATTAGATTTGGCTGTAAAAGCTGCCCGAAAAAGAGCTACTCTAGGAGAAATATCTAATGCTTTAGAAATTGTTTTTGGCAGACACAAAGCTATCCATAAAACCATATCAGGCGTGTATAGTAAAGAAATAAAAGATGATTCCTTATTTAAAAAAGCAAGTGATTTAGCCAATCAATTTGCAGAGTTGGAAGGAAGAAGACCTAGGGTTATGATTGCTAAATTGGGGCAAGATGGTCATGATCGTGGTGCAAAAGTAGTAGCTACGGGTTATGCCGATTTAGGTTTTGATGTAGATATTGGTCCACTTTTCCAAACGCCGGAAGAAGCAGCAAAACAAGCCATAGAAAATGATGTACATATTCTTGGAATCTCTTCGTTAGCTGCCGGGCATAAAACCTTAGTTCCTCAGGTTATTTCTGAATTAAAAAATTATAATCGCGAGGATATTATGGTTATTGTTGGTGGTGTAATTCCTACACAAGATTATCAATTTTTATTTGATGCAGGTATCGTTGGAGTTTTTGGTCCCGGGACTAAAATTGCACAAGCTGCCATTGATATATTGGAGATTTTAATTGATAGTGTAGAAGAATAACTAATGAAAATAAAAGAGATTATTTCTTTTGAAGATTTTGAAAATAAAAAATTCAAAATAACACTTATAGAATCTGAAAAAGATACAGAAGCTTCCTTTACTCACTATCTTCATAATCATAAAAATGGAATCTCTCAATTCTATAAACCAGATGCGATAGAACACGTTAAGAATTTATTTAAATATAAATTTCCCGAAGAGAAAACATCAAATTCAGTTGCTGAAGAAGCTTTACAATATTTAGTTTTTCAACAAGAAAATGTTCCTTTCCCTGCTCCTAAAAAACCTGAATTTAAATTCATTGACTTATTTGCTGGAATTGGAGGCTTTAGACTTGCTCTTCAAAATCTAAAAGGTAAATGTATTTTCACGAGCGAATGGGATAAATACTCAAAACAAACTTATCAAGCTAATTTTGGTGAAGTTCCATTTGGAGATATTACAAAAGATTCAACTAAGAGTTATATTCCAGACGGTTTTGATGTTTTATGTGCTGGGTTTCCTTGTCAAGCTTTTTCTATTGCAGGAAAGAGAGGTGGCTTTGAAGACACAAGAGGAACGTTATTTTTTGATGTTGCAGAAATTATAAAAAAGAAAAAACCGAAAGCAATATTTTTAGAAAATGTAAAAGGTTTAAGAAGTCACGATAAAGGAGAAACATTAGCTACAATTTTAAATGTATTACTTGAAGATTTAGGATATTTTGTTCCTGAACCACAAGTAATGAATGCTAAAGAATTTGGTGTTCCGCAAAATAGAGAAAGAATCTTTATCGTAGGTTTTAGAAAAGATTTAAATATCACAGAATTTGAATGCCCAAAACCTGTAAAGAGAAAACCAACTCTTGAAGATATTTTAGAAACTGAAACGGTATCTGTAAAATACTATTTATCTGAAACTTACGTAAACACTCTAAGAAATCATAAAGCTCGACACGCAAGTAAAGGAAATGGTTTTGGTTACGAAATTATTCCAAATGATGGAATTGCAAATGCAGTTGTTTGTGGAGGAATGGGACGAGAAAGAAATTTACTTTATGATTTTAGGTTAAAAGACTTTACACCTGTGACTAATATTAGAGGAAATGTAAATCGAGAAGGAATTCGAAAAATGACACCAAGAGAATGGGCTAGATTACAAGGTTTTCCTGACAATTATAAAATTGTGGTTTCAGATGCTCAAGCATATAAACAATTTGGAAACTCAGTTGCTGTTCCTGCAATTCAAAATATCGATTTGGGCGTTACCCTATCGGGTCAGGCTTTTCGTTTCAATCTTTTTGTTCGTACCTCTCAAAAAGGATTTCCTCTACAATCCTTAACGCAAAAAGTAGCATAATGGCAAAAAACAACTGGACAAGAGAAGAAACTATAGTCGCCTTTAATGTGTACTGTAAAATACCTTTTAAAAAGAGTAGTAAATCTAATCCAACAGTAATTAAATATGCTAATATTATAGGAAGGTCTCCATCTGCTTTAAATATGAAAATTGGAAATTTTGGTAGACTTGACCCAGAGTTAAAAAAACAAGGCATTACAGGATTAATTAATGGAAGTAAACTTGAAGAAATTATTTGGAATGAATTTAATGGAAATTGGGAAGTGTTAGCTTTTGAAAGTGAAGAGTTAATTGCTAAATTTCAAAATAAAAAAATAGAAGAATTAAATGAATTTAATATAGATGGTTTTCCTAAAGGTTTAGATAAAAAAGTAATGGTGAAAACACGTGTTAATCAAAGTTTCTTCAGAAGTACAATCTTATCTTCTTATAACCTAAAATGTTGTATTACTGGATTGTCTATTCCTGATTTTTTAGTTGCTAGTCATATAATACCTTGGTCAAAAGACAAAGAAAATAGAACAAATCCTCACAACGGTTTATGCTTAAACTCCATCCACGACAAAGCTTTTGATAAAGGTTTTATAACAGTTACACCTGATTATAAAATTAAAGTTTCTGATTGTTTAAATGATTATTCATCAGATAAATCTGTTAATGATTTCTTCATAAAATATGATAATCAAAATATCTTTAAACCGGAACGATTTGTGCCAACTCAAGAGTTTTTAGATTATCATTATCAAAATATCTTTATAAAATGAATATATACAAAACAATAAATACAGAATACTTAAGAGCTTCAAAAACAATAGAAACTGTAATTGTTTCTAAAGAACACTTAGAAAAAATATTTTTCATTTATAATTATGAAGGAAACTCTTTCAGAGTTTTTAAAAACCTCCTTGGTTTAATTTATTTCTTTCAAAACAAAAAAGAAAGTGATTTTCATTTTAAATCAGATTATGAACTTGATAATTTTTTATATGAAGTTGATTTTTAATTAAATACAAACAATTATTTCTTGGTAATAAAGAGATTGGAAAACTAGAAGGAATTGTATATCCTATTTTACGTGTTTTAAGAACAGAAAACAATGGTGATTTTGAATATTCAATTCAAGATGAAATTATACTTATTTCTGGAGGAGAAGAAGTTCTAAAAATTGAAATTTCAGAATTTAAACAAAAAGCTAAATTCTTACTTGAAAAAATAAAAGAGAACAAAGAAAGAACCTTTTCCGTTCCCGAAATCGAGGAATTTATGCAATTAATTAATTGTATTTCTTTAAAAGCAAGTTCAACAGCAAAAACAGATATTACAATTACTGTTCACGACCAAAGAACAAATCAACAACCAACTTTAGGTTTTAGTATAAAATCACAATTAGGTAGTCCTTCAACATTACTAAACGCGGGAAAAACTACTAATTTTATTTTCAAAATTTCTAATACAAATCTTACGAAATCAGAAATTGAAGACATTAATTCTATTTCTTCAAGAAGTAAAATAATGGATAGAATAAATGCTGTTTTAGACTTAAATGGTAAATTTGATTTTGTAAAAACAGAAAAACAAGTTTTTTCTAATAATTTAATTCTTATTGACAGTAAGTTACCAGAAATATTATCTCAAATCGTCTATGAGTTTTATTCATCTAAAAAATCAAGTATCCTTGATTTGGTTGAAAATACGAATTCTAAAAACCCGTTAAACTTTGATATTTCAAATGAACATAAGTTTTATGAGTACAAAATCAAACGGTTCTTAACTGACATAGCTTTAGGAATGATGCCTTCTAAAGTTTGGACTGGACAATATGATGCTACTGGTGGTTATTTAATTGTAAAAGAAAATGGAGATGTTTTGTGTTATCATATTTATAATAGAAATGAATTTGAGAACTATCTATTTAATAATACAAAACTAGACACTGCAAGTTCTAATAGACACGGTTTTGGTTCTATTTACGAAGAAAATGGTGAATTATATTTTAAACTCAACCTACAAATTAGATTTCATTAAATAAGTAATCAAATGAAAATTCAATTTATCAATAGAAGAACAGGAGAAATACAAACAGAAACACCACCGGGCGAAGGGTTTTTAAAATTATTATACAACAATCCGTTTGGAAAAATGGCTCTATTACCCTTGATAAAACGAAAATTTTTATCGGAATGGTATGGGAGAAAAATGGATAAACCTTCATCAGCAAAAAAAATACAACAATTTGTTGCTAACTTAAACATTGATATGTCCGAAGTCAGCAAATCTGTTGATGAATTTACTTCCTTTAACGACTTCTTCTATCGTAAATTAAACCCCGAGGCCAGGCCTGTTGAAAATGGCTTTGTTTCTCCAGGTGATGGAAAATTATTAGCTTTTGAAAATGTGGAAGATGTGCATAATTTCTTTGTAAAAGGAAGAAAATTCACATTGAAAGAGTTTCTGAATAATCACGCTTTAGCAAGGAAATATAAAGATGCTTCCTTATTAATTTTACGACTGGCACCTAATGATTATCATCGTTATCATTTTCCTTATGACGGGATCCCTTCAAAATCAACAAAAATTAAAGGAAATTATTTATCCGTTTCCCCTTATGCATTAGCTTCAAATTTTGCGAAAGTTTTTTGTGAGAATAAACGTGAGTTTTGTATCTTAAAAACTGAAGAAAAAGGAGAGGTTTTATTAGCTCCGATAGGAGCAACTATGGTGGGTAGTATTTTAGAAACATATATTCCTAATCAAAACGTTAACAAAGGTGATGAAATGGGATATTTTGCTTTTGGCGGATCAAGTATTGTCGTTTTAGCTGATAAGAATACCCTTAAAATTGATGGAGATATTCTTAAAAATACCAAAAAAAATCTGGAAACTTCTGTAAAAAAAGGTGAAAAAATAGGTCTCTAATTTCACCTCAATTTTAAATTATTCTGAAACATTGAAAAAGAATTCAATTCACAAGATAAATCCTACAACTTTATGTAAATTTACATAGTTTTACCTATGCCTCTTTTAATGAAAAAATTCTTAAATATATTCTTCTCTGCCAACTTAATGAGTGTCTTATTTTTTGCCTTCGCCATAGCCATGGGAGTGGCTACATTTATAGAAAATGATTTTGGGACTCAAACTGCTAAAAAGTTAGTATACAATACTTGGTGGTTCGAACTTATCATGCTTTTATTTGCTATAAATTTTTCCGGAAATATTTTTAAATATAATTTATTTAAAAAGGAAAAGTGGTCGGTTTTTATTTTTCACATTGCTTTTCTGTTTATTTTAATAGGTGCCGGAATTACTCGTTATTTTAGTTATGAAGGAATAATGATTATTGATGAGGGAGAAACTACTGATGTAGTCTTATCAGAAACTAATTATTTAAATGCTATTATCGACGATAATGTTTCTCAAAAAACATACTATAAAAAATTACTATTATCCGCCCGGGGGAAAAATTCTTCAAATTTCACATTTAAATTTCAACCTAACAAAAATAACCCTGCACAACAAATTGACTTTAAACTGGTAAACTATATTCCTTGGGCAGAAAAAAAATTAATTCCTGATGAAAACGGAACTGAACATTTATTCTTTGTCGAAAGTTCTGATGGAAGCAGGCATGAGCATTATATCAAAAAAGGAACCATTCAAAATATTCATAACATTTTAGTTGGGTTTGAGGCAAAAAATAAAAATGCCTCTATTAATTTTTTCTACAAGAACGGAAGTTTAAAAATCAAAACTAAATCTAATGGAAATTGGCTTCGAATGGCAGATCAAAAAAAAGGAACAATTGTTAAAGACAGCGTTCAAAACTTTCAGTTTTTGACACTACACAATGTTTCCGGACTTCAATTTGTAATTCCCGGATCCGCTGAAAAAGGAGAAATAAAAACAGTTCGCAGTAATAAAAACAAAGAAAAGTATGATGTAGTTGTTTTTGATATTTCTTCCAATGGAGAAACAAAGCGCATAGAATTTACCGGAGGACAATTTAATACAAGCAATAAAGAAAGTTTTTCTATTGGCGGACTAAATTTAAGATCATGGTACGGAGCAAAATTACTACAAGCTCCTTTTAGCATCAAATTAAATGACTTCCAGTTAAAAAAATACCCGGGATCTGAAAGTGCGTCTTCTTATGCAAGTGAAATAACGGTAATAGACAACAAAAAAGAAAATTTTGATTACAGAATTTCTATGAATCATATTTTAGATTATCGTGGTTATAAATTTTTTCAGGCGAGTTATAAAAATGAAGGTCAAGCCATTGAGCAAACTCATTTATCTGTAAATCACGATTTTTGGGGAACTTTTGTTACTTATTTCGGGTATTCTCTTTTATATATAGGATTAATTTCAATACTATTTGCAAAAAATACTCGTTTTGACGATTTAAAAAAATCATTAATAAAAATCCAAAAGAAAAAACCAACCTTATCTGTAGGCTTTTTTTTCTTTTTATTTCTCGGTTTTGCTCAACATGAAAATCATACTGCCGGTTATCGAAGAATTACAATTGAAAAAACAGATAGTATTCTAAATGCAAATCTAGTAGATAAAAATCAAGCAGAGAATTTTAGCCGATTAGTTATTCAGGATGTCGGCGGACGAATGAAACCCGCTCATACTTTTGCTTCTGAGTTAATCAGAAAGGTTGCTTACACTGATGAATTCAGAGGTATGACTCCTGCACAAGTACTTTTGTCAATAACAGAATTCCCAAGATTTTGGCTCGAAGTTCCTATCATTTATTTAGAGAAAGAAAACTTTAAAATCCGTGAAATTTTAGAGATAAGAAAAGAAGCAACACATGCTCGTTTTATGGATTTCTATGATGCAAAAGGAATTTCTAAAATCGAAAAGTTAGTTATAGATGCTCAAAAGAAAAAAATTCCGAACAAGTTTGAAAAGGATATTATAAAAATTGAAAAACGGTTATGGTTATTTTCACAGGCTGTTAGCGGTGGGATTCTCCGAATCTATCCTGTTCCAAATGATGAAAATAACAAATGGGTTTCTCTGCCCGAAACTTTACATGCAGGTTTTAAAGGAACAGACTCTGTTTTTGTTCGACAATCATTACCTGTATATATACAGTTATTACAAAAGGCCAGGAAGACAAATAATTATAATGAAGCAAATAAAGTTTTAGAAGGCATTAAAAAATTCCAAAAAAAATATGGTCGCAAAGTATTACCCTCTAAAGAAAAAATTGATTTGGAAATAGCTTATAATAAAATTAATATTTTCGATAAGCTTTTCATGTATTATGGATTGTTTGGCTTCCTTTTAATAGCAGTAGTTATCCTGAAAATATTTTATAATAATAATCTCGTTAATTATATTATAAAAGGATTCATAGGGATTATTATTGTTTTATTTGTGTTTCATACACTTGGTTTAATTGCCCGATGGTATATTTCTAATCATGCCCCCTGGAGTAATGCCTACGAAAGCATTATTTATGTGGCTTGGGCAACTATGCTATTCGGATTGTATTTGGGAAAGAAATCTTCTCTGACTATCGGAGCATCAACATTTGTTGCCTGTGTGATTCTAATGTTTGCAATGGGAAATTGGTTAGATCCTGAAATTGCCAATCTTCAACCCGTATTGAATTCCTGGTGGGTTTTAGTACATGTATCTATTATTGTAGCTAGTTACGGTCCTTTTTCTTTAGGGATGATTTTAGGAATTATATCCTTATTTTTAATCATTTTCACTAATGAAAAAAATAAGAAAAAGATGGAAATCAATATTAAAGAGCTAACTATTATTAATGAAATGTCTTTAACTGTTGGATTAGTGATGCTAACAGTTGGAAATTTTCTTGGCGGGATGTGGGCAAATGAGAGTTGGGGTCGCTATTGGGGGTGGGATCCCAAAGAAACCTGGGCATTAATCTCTATTATGATTTATGCTTTCGTATTACATATGCGTTTAATCCCCGGATTCAGAAATAAATATACTTTCAATTTATGGTCAGTCATCGCCTATGCATCAATCATGATGACCTATTTTGGAGTGAACTTTTATTTATCAGGGTTACACTCTTATGCAAGTGGAGATAAAGTAATTACTCCTAAGTCAGTATATTATTCTGTTGCCTTCGTTTTTATATCAGGAGTACTTGCCTGGTTTAAAAACAAAAAATTTTATACTAACTAAGTTTTCATTTATATTAGAAAATGTACATTTGTGAACAAACCAAAAAGTACTATGTTTAATAAAAATATAAAATTAATTTTAGCGATTTTAATTGGCATTTGGGCTATTTATGAATTTTCTGAAGGACATATCGGTAATGGGATTTCTATCTTATTGTTAACAGGGATTTTTATTTTATTTTACTTTAAAAATGAATTTATACTGCTTTCTTTTCTACAATTGAGAAAACAAAATTTTGAAGGCGCTAAAAAATGGTTAGCGTATATTAAAAATCCTGAAACTGCCTTAACTCAAAAACAACAGGGATACTATAACTATCTTCATGGAATAATGCTCTCTCAGACAAATATTACTCAGGCAGAGAAATTTTTGAAAAAAGCTGTGAAATTAGGGCTGTCTATGAATCATGATTTGGCTATGGCTAAGTTACAATTAGCAGGTATCGCTATGACTAAAAGAAGAAAAAGAGAAGCTGTTACATTGATGAACGAAGCCAGTAAATTAGATAACCATGGAATGTTAAAGGAACAAATTCAAATGTTAAAACAACAAATGAAGAAGATTTAAATATATTTCTTTTGACTGACTAATTAATTGTATTCTTATATCTGTGTAGCCCCTTCCTCAAAACGAATTGTTTAAGAAGTTGCAGAAAATACAATAAAATTATACTCTTTTAAACTTCTCCAAGGTTCAAAAAATATGGATTCACTATCTTTTCGCCAACTGGAGGAAGTGTATTATATCGTTTCTTACTTAAAAAGCGTCAAAAAATAATTTATTCCTGGTTATGGATTTTGTCACTTCAGAATTAAGTTGCCTGAGTTTTTATGTAATTTTATCTTGTAGTGTTTCTATATCTTTAAGTAGTTTCATAGTTATTCTCCTTTCCATCCATTACCATATCTTTTCTACAGGATTCAGTTTCGGGCTATAAGATAGTATTTTAATGAACTTTATGTTTTCTGGAATACTAATTTCTTTTGACAAGCATAGAATTCTGTGTTGTCTGTCATCTTACCTTGCTTGATTAGTAACAAAACTTTTACTCATTGACGGGTAACAGATTACTCTAATATCTGTGAAGTAAAATGATAAGTTCTGATCTCTTGTATTTCTGTATCTGTTTGTTTTGCCATATAATAGGATACAGATTATTTATTGAGTAACTAACAAAAAAGGTGTATTACATGAATTATTAGTCAGTTATTCTGTTGTAACAGAGTCAAGAAATTCTTGTTGTCTAGTTTCTAATGAATCTAATATCCGGAGTTCTTGTTCTAAGTCTAAACCATCATCAGATATGAAAAGTCTTTCTTTTTCTAGATATTCATTAATCATTTCTTTTATATATGCCTCATCGTCGTAACGACCTATTTGATTGAATACTAAATTCCAGTACATGGACAGGTAAGTATCAATATCATCTTTTACTATATTCATATTATTATACGTGTAGTAGTAATCTAAATATTGTTTAAAAATATCAATTAAAATTTCTGCTGTTTCTCTTGCCTTACCGATATCGCCAATTTTATAATATAATTCAGGATATCCTAAAGAGATACTATAATGTCCAAAATCTTTAACAGGCATTTTGTGTAATGATAAGTCTAATACATCTTTAGCAGTGGAAGTATCGCCTTTGAATAAAAATTCCTCCGATAACCTCATTAAATTATTACGAATAGAAATAGCATTACGTTTTGCTTGCTCATCCAGATAGATTTTACCATTATTGATTGTCTTCCAATCCCATTTTTTTACATTTTTATACATCTTTTCAGGATCAATTCGCCCCATATCAAACATCGATCTGTCTTCTGCCGGAGTTCTAATAGGAACAAGTTTATAAGACATTCCGTCAAGCTGTAAGTAATCTTTTAGCCAAATATATTCTTCAGAGGCGTTAGCACCACCAGTAAAATATAAAGGTCTTTTCCAATCAAAATTATTTAAAATGTCTAACATCAAAATTCTGTTTTTACCAATAACATCATCAATTTGAATATCAATATAATCAACTGATTTATCGGCATCTTCAGGAGTTACAATTCCATATTTAAGAACATTTTCTTTATTTACAGGAATTCGTATGTTTTTAGTTGGATATATTTTTTCTTTTTCATAATAGGTAGCTTCATGGTTATTAGTAATCCAGTCCATAAATGTACTTAAAGGTAAAACAGAATCTTTTAATTTTGGATGAGGTGCATAATAAGCAATATCTAAAGTTCCATATTTATATTGATGATGTTCTAGTTTTGAAGGAATAGGATCTGCATCATATGTTTTTTTTTTCATTTGATCAATATACCAGTCTGTTGCAAATAAGCTGGTATTTACGATTTTTATATCTCTTCTGACTCCTTCAATCTGTTGCATATACCATAAGGGAAATGTATCATTATCTCCAATAGTAAATAGAATGGCATTAGGATCACAGCTTTCTAAATACGTCTGAGCATTTAACTGAGCAATATATCGGTTACTTCTGTCATGATCATCCCAATTCTGAAATCCCATTAATACAGGAACCGCTAAAAGTGAAACTGCAGAAATTGCTAATGCATTTATAGGTTTTTTTGCATGAGGTTTTAAAGCGTTGTATAAGGCTAAAACTCCAAACCCTATCCATATCGAAAAAACATAAAAAGAACCTACTACAGCATAATCACGCTCTCTAGCTTCAAATGGTTTTGGATTGGTATAGAAGATAATAGCAAATCCTGTAAATGCAAAGAACAAAATCAGGGTGTATAATCTTCTTTTATCTTCTTTAATGTGGTGTAATAATCCTATAATTCCTAAGATGAGAGGTAAAAAGAAATAGGTATTCCTTCCTTTATTATGTTTCATATCATCAGGTAATTTTTTTTGAGAATACCCAAAAAACTCATCAACGAGTTTAATGCCGCTTAACCAATTTCCATTATTATCTAAATGCCCTTGAATATCGTTTTGTCTTCCTGCAAAATTCCACATGAAATAACGACCATACATATACCCGAACTGATAGTTAAACATGAACTTTAAATTCTCAAAAAATGTAGGTCTCCTGGTACTTTCATAAGGGATTCCCGCAATTTGTTTATAATATTGCTCGGCACCGGAATCTACCATTCTCGGGATAAATCCTTTGTGCTTATCTGATATCTTAGGAATGATATTTTTGTAATCATTTACAATTTCATATTTACCATTGATTTTTTCATATTTAGGTTTGTCGTCTTCATATACGTATTCAAGCTCACCATATTCATTTTTTCTGGTTTCCTGCTCTCCATCATAAGCATAGGAGTAGTATTTTCCATAAAAAATATTCGCATCTCCATATTGTTCACGGTTATAGTATGCTAACAATTCCCGGGCACTGGATGGGTTGTTTTCATTAATGATAGTATCTGCATTCGCCCGAATAGGTAGCATCAACCAGGAAGAAAACCCTATCATAATAAATAAAATAGATAAAATGACCGTATTGGCAGTTGCTAGTTGTTTTTTTCTGGTGTATTGCAATCCGAAAATAAAAAGACTAGTTAAAAATAAACCGGCTATTATGGTTCCTGAATTATATGGCAATCCAACAGAATTAATAAAAAACAATTCTGATGCACTAAAAAACTTTAACGTGAAAGGGAATAAGAATTTAAAAACAAATGCAAGAACTAAAATTGAAATTATAGAAGCCATTGCAATTGTTTTTAATGTCACATTCTTATATCTTTTAAAATAATACAGCATTACAATAGACGGAATAACCAATAAAGAAAGAATATGTACTCCAAAAGATAAGCCAATCACATAACTAATTAGGATAAGCCATTTGTTTCCTCCATGTGAATCTATTTCACTTTCCCATTTTAAGCCTAACCAAAAAAGAACAGCCATTAAGAAAGATGACATTGCATATACCTCTGCTTCAACAGCACTAAACCAAAAACTATCTGAAAAAGTATAGGCTAAAGACCCTACAAGTCCGCTCCCTAAAATTGCAATTTTTTCTCCAACTGGAAATCTTCCATTTCTAAGAACAATTCTTTTAGCTAAATTAGTAATCGTCCAAAACATAAACAGAATGGTAAAAGCACTAGCTAAGCCAGACATAAAATTAACCATTAAGGCAAGTTTATTGGTATTACCGGCAAACATGGCGAAAAATGCACCTAACATTTGAAATAAAGGAGCACCGGGTGGATGGCCAATTTCTAAGTTTATTGCTGTAGAGATATATTCACCACAATCCCAAAAACTTACGGTAGGTTCTAAGGTTAAGGTATAAGTGATTAATGCAATGGAAAATGCTCCCCACCCTAAAATAATATTCCATTTATTGAAATTAAAATCTTTCATATATTTATTCAAAAAAATCAATGCGAATGTACTAAATATTTTAACGATTCATGTGCTTAATTTCTATAAAAAATACCTGATAATATTTGTTTAGATAAGTAGCTAATTATTTATTTATTAAGATTATATCACATAAACTTTCATGGACTACATTACTTTTGAAATATTGTCATATTTTTTTAACAAAGTTTATCCAGCTGATAAATTTTCTTTTATTTATAAAATTTATTTTTTTAATTATCTGGCTTTGGCAAGTAATTTTTTCTTGTTTTATAATAAGGTTTTCAACTATCCTAATCTGACAGTTTGACTTTCGTGATAAACAAATACATCGTCGATTCACTTTTTTAGCGATATATTTATCTGTTTTGACGTAAAACAAAATCCAAAACAGTACTATAAAGTACTAAATAGTATAATTAATTCAATACATTTGAACCGCAATCAAAAGGATTACCAATTTTTATTAGTAATTTTTAGAAAACAAATAATTAAACTCCAAAACCTGTAAGGTTGAAGAAGTTTTAATCCTCAAAAAATATTTTTAGAAGCAATAGGTATTTTCTGCTTTTAGCTTCTCTGCAATAGTGTTACGTAACTTTACAATGTTAGGATAATTGGTATATTTTGTAAAGCGCCTTAATCCCATTAACATCATACGTTGCTCATCACCTTCAGCAAAAGAGATAATACTTTCTCTTGCATTTTTAGTGATGATTTCCATGGCGTTATATAAATATAATTTAATTATAGCGATTTGTGCTTTTTGAGTATCTTCACCAAAACGCTTAACGTTCTTCTCGGTTCTTAAAATTCCGGATTCTGCCATATATATTTCAATTAAAATATTGGAAGCCGCTGTTAATAACTGTTGGTGTTTTTCTAACTCCGGACCAAACTTTTGTAACGCAGCACCGGCAACCATTAAAAATACTTTCTTTAATCTTCCGATAATCTCTTTTTCCTCTAAGAATACTTCGGAATAGTCAGGGATATCAAAAGAAGGAATTCCTATTAATTCATCAGCAACTTTCATCGCAGGATTCAATAAATCCACATGACCTTTCATAGCTTTCTTTATTAACATTCCCACAGAAAGTAGACGATTAATCTCATTAGTCCCTTCATAAATACGAGCAATACGAGCATCTCTCCAGGCAGCTTCCATTGGAGTTTCTTCAGAGAACCCCATTCCTCCATAGATTTGGATACCCTCATCAGAACAATTTTGTAAATCCTCAGAAACAGCTACTTTTAGGATAGAACATTCAATAGCATATTCTTCAACGCCTTTTAATTCTGCGTCTTGGTGTGTATTTCCTTCAGATTCACGAATCGCAATTCTGTCTTCAATATTTTTTGCCGCCCGATATGAGGCAGATTCTCCTACATAAGCATTTGCGGCCATTTCCGCCAACTTCATTTTAATAGCTCCAAATTCAGAGATTGAAGTTTTAAATTGTTTACGCTCGTTAGCATAGTTTACTGCATTACTAATAATTCTTCTTTGAGAATCTAAGCAAGCCGCAGCTAATTTAATACGTCCGACGTTTAATGCGTTCATGGCAATTTTAAATCCGCCACCACGCTTCGATAACATATTTTCAATTGGTACTAATGTATCGTTAAAGAACACTTGACGCGTAGAAGATGCACGAATACCTAATTTATGTTCCTCTTCTCCTAAAGTAACTCCGTTAGGATTATTCTTATCATACTCTAAAATGAACCCCGTAATGTTTTTATCATTTTTAATACGAGCAAAAACGATGAAAATTTCAGCAAAACCTGCATTTGAAATCCACATTTTTTGTCCATTAATTTTATAATGCTTATTGTCCTCAGTTAATTCAGCAGTAGTTTTTCCTGAGTTAGCATCAGATCCTGCTCCCGGTTCTGTTAAACAATAAGCTCCAAGTTTCTCACCTATTGCTAACGCCGGAACAAACTTTTGTTTTTGTTCTTCTGTTCCGTATAAAGTAATTGGCATAATACCAATGCCTGTGTGTGCACCAAAAGCTGTGCTAAAAGACCCTGTTCCACTTGAGATATAATCACATGTTAACATAGTAGAAACAAACCCCATTCCTAATCCGCCGTAGGCTTCAGGTACTGCTGCTCCTAAAAATCCTAATTTACCGGCTTTACGCATAGTTTCTTCGGTTAAGGCATAATCTTTAGCCTCAAAGCGTGTTTTATGAGGAATGATTTCACGGTCATTAAATTCTTTAACTGCTTCTTTCATCATTATTTGCTCTTCAGAAAAATCCTCAGGAGTAAAAATATCTTCACATCTGGTTTCTTTTATCAGGAATTGCCCTCCGCGTACTACATCTTTATTTAAGTCTGACATAATTATTTAGGTTTTTTTGGATTCAGGAATCAGGAGTCATGACTATTGTAAACTCGCCTGAAAACTTGAAATCATTTTTTGTAATTATTTGATTTTTTGTTCTAGTTTTTTAAATATCTGTTAATACTGGTATTTTCTGCAATATTTGAAGGGATTGAAATTGTACATCTGTTTATCTGATTTGTTCAGTCGAATTTTTCAGAATGAGAGAACAAATTTATATTTTCGTTTCAAACTTTTAATTTTCTTGAAATTATACATTTATCCTGCCTTTTGATTCTATTAATTAAGGAATTCAAAAATACCAGCAGCTCCCTGTCCGGTACCTACACACATAGTCACCATTCCATATTTATTTTTCATGTTACACTTACGCATTTCATCAAATAACTGAACTGACAACTTAGCTCCTGTACAGCCTAATGGATGTCCTAAAGCAACAGCTCCCCCATTTACATTGATGATGTCAGGGTTTAATTCTAATTCTCTTATAACTGCTAAGGATTGTGAGGCAAAAGCTTCATTCAGCTCTATTAAGTTAATATTATTTTGCTGTAGTCCTGCTTGTTTTAACGCTTTTGGAACTGCCGCAACCGGACCAATACCCATAATTCTTGGCGGTACTCCGGCAACGGCATAGCTTATCATACGGGCAACGGGTTCTAAGTTTAATTCTTTTACCATTGCTTCGCTCATTACCATTACAAAAGCAGCACCATCACTAGTTTGTGATGAGTTTCCTGCTGTAACAGATCCGTTAACAGCAAATACCGGGCGTAGTTTTCCTAATGCTTCTTTATTCGTTCCTCTACGAGGACCTTCGTCTTTAGTAACCGTATATTTGCGAATTGCTTTTTTTCCATTAGTATCGATATACGTTTCATTAACTTCAATTGGAGCAATCTGATCCTGAAACCGATTTTCATCTAAAGCTTTCAAAGCATTTATATGTGAGTTGTATGCAAATTCATCCTGATCCTCACGAGAGACGTTAAATTCCCGGGCTACAGTTTCTGCTGTATTTCCCATTCCCCAATAATAATCTTCGTGTCCGGAGTTTACAATATCATAATTTAATTCCGGTTTAAAACCTGTCATAGGGACAGAACTCATACTTTCGACTCCTCCGGCAATGATACAATCAGCCATTTCTGATTGTATCTTTGCTACGGCCATACTAATGGTTTCTAATCCCGATGAACAAAAACGGTTTACAGTAACTCCGGGTACCTCTACAGAGTTTAATCCGATTAGAGAGATAATACGTGCCATATTCAATCCCTGAGATCCTTCCGGCATTGCATTTCCTACAATTACATCATCAATGCGTTTTACGTCAAGCTCAGGAAGTTTTCCCATCATATATTGAATGGTTTCAGCAGCTAGCTCATCTGCTCTTTTAAATCTAAATTTCCCTTTTTTAGATTTCCCTATGGCAGTTCTGTATCCTTTTACTATATATGCTATTCTCATTTTTTTAGTATTGGGTATTGAGTTTTGGTATTGGTTTTTTAACTTTTGTTAAAAATATAATTCTTTTTTGTACTTCAATACACAGCTCAAAATTAAGTTGCACTTTATCTTTGATTTATTAAATCTAACTCAATCACTAATATCAACTGCTTTTGTAACTCATAGCAAAAATCATTTGCAATACCTAAAAGTGCTTGAACTCTTTTTGTGAATTTCTATCAGCTTCTTCTGCTATGTTAGAGAGAATAGAAATAGCACTTATTTTGATTTGAGATATTAGTTCGAATTTCATTCAAAAGTAATTATAAAACAAGCAGATAGGCAACTTTAGCTAACTCGATTGACTTTTATCATATTTTTAACTTTCCTAATTTATACATTTATAATTACTTAATACTAGTATTTCAGTACTAATTGACCATTAGTTACGTAGTGGTTTCCCTGTTTTTAACATGTATTGAATACGCTCCAATGTTTTACGCTCCGTACATAAACTTAAGAAAGCTTCTCTTTCTAAGTTCAGCAGATACTGTTCAGATACTTTTGCCGGTTCTGATAAATCTCCGCCAGCCATTACATAAGCCAGTTTGTTGGCAATCTTTTGATCGTGTTCAGAAATGTACTTACCCTCATTCATAGAGTCTGTACCTGCTAAGAACATTCCTAAAGCTTGTTTACCTAATACTAATACGTCTTTTCTTCTTGGTTTTTGAGTATAGCCTGCGTCTGCTAATAATTTTGCATATTTTTTTGCTTCAGCAATCTGGCGATTTTTATTTATTACAACTATATCTCTTCCGTGTTGTAATAATCCTAAATCAAATGCTTCAGAGGCTGAAGTTGATACTCTTGCCATACCAATAGTTAAGAAATATTCTTGTAATACGTTTAATTGCACATCTCCTGTATGGAAAAGATCAGAGGCTCTTAACGCCATTTCTTTAGATCCGCCACCACCAGGAATCACGCCGACACCAAACTCTACTAATCCCATATATGTTTCGGTAGCAGCCACTATTTTATCAGCGTGTAATGATAATTCACAACCACCGCCTAAAGTCATTCCATGAGGTGCAGAAATTACCGGAACAGAGGAGTAACGCATGCGCATCATAGTATCCTGAAAGTACTTAATCGCCATGTTCAACTCATCATATTCTTGCTCAACAGCCATCATAAAAATCATTCCGATATTGGCTCCCACAGAGAAGTTTACTCCTTGATTACCAATAACTAGTCCTTCGAAATATTTTTCAGCTAAATCAACCGCTTTGTTCAATCCAGCTAAAACTTCGCTCCCAATAGTGTTCATTTTAGATTGAAATTCACAGTTTAAGATTCCATCTCCTAAATCTTCTATAATAACTCCGGAGTTTTTAAATACTTCATTAGGTTTTCTGATGTTATCTAAGATGATGAATGCATCCTGATCTGGTTTTTTAACCTGGGCTTTTTTATTAACATCATAATAATATGTGATTCCATCCTTTACACTATAGAATGAGGTTTCTCCCTTAGCTATCATCTCAGTAACCCAGATAGCCGGTTCTTTATCTTCAGCTTTCATTAATCTGATACCTTTTTCAACTCCAACAGTATCCCAAATTTCAAAAGGTCCGTTTTCCCATCCGAAACCGGCTTTCATCGCATCATCTATTTTATATAATTCGTCAGAAATTTCCGGAATTCTATTTTGAACATATGCAAACATTGCTGCAAAATTCTTACGATAGAATTCTCCGGCCTTATCTTTACCATCAGCTAATATTTTAAAACGATTGATAGGTTTATCGATGGTCTTTGTTAATTCTAATGTGGCAAAAGAAGTTTTTTTCTCAGAGCGATACTCCATTGTATCTAAATCTAAGGTTAAGATTTCTTTCTTTCCTTCTGCATTTACTGTTTTTTTATAGAATCCCTGTTTGGTTTTACTTCCTAACCATTTGTTTTTCATCATTGTGTTGATGAAATCGGGCAATTTAAATAAGTGATGAGCTTCATCGTCTGGACAATTTTCATGAATACCATTAGCAACATGTACTAAAGTATCTAAACCAACTACATCAACCGTGCGGAAAGTTGCTGATTTCGGACGACCAATTACAGAGCCTGTCAATTTATCAATTTCTTCAACTGTTAATCCTAATTCTTTAACCTGATGAAATAATGACTGGATTCCAAAAATACCAATACGGTTAGCAATAAAAGCGGGGGTATCTTTTGCTAAAACTGATGTTTTTCCTAAAAACTTTTCCCCGTATTCCATTAAGAAATCTGTAACTTCTTGATTACAGTCAGGACCTGGTACAACTTCAAATAATTTTAAGTAACGGGGAGGGTTAAAGAAATGTGTTACTGCAAAATGTTTTCTGAAATCTTCACTTCGCCCTTCATTCATAAATTTAATAGGAATACCAGAAGTATTTGAGGACACAATTGTTCCTGATGTACGGTGTTTTTCTACTTTTTCAAAAACATTTTGTTTAATATCTAAACGTTCAACAACAACTTCCATTATCCAATCAACATCTTTTATTTTATGTAAATCGTCATCTATATTACCTGTAGTAATTCTATCAGCAAACTTTTTGTTATAGATAGGGGACGGTTTAGATTTTAAAGCTGTTCTTAATGCCTCGTTTACTAAACGATTACGAACAACGTTATCCTGTAATGTTAGTTCTTTTGCTTTCTCTTTATCGCTGAGTTCTCCCGGAGCAATATCCAAAAGTAGTACATCAACACCGATATTTGCAAAATGACAAGCAATACCCGATCCCATAATTCCGGAACCGAAAATTGCTATTTTTTTAATTCTTCTCTTGCTCATTACTTATTATAGGTAATTTTAAACAACTTCAAAAGATACATCATCATATGTCTTTTTTTCATCTATAAGCTTGTTTATAGTTTTGACATGATTTCTTGAAATCTTTCTTCTCTCTTCATCAGATTCTGTTAATTTAATAATAATACTTCTGCCATCTTCCAGATTTCTTTCTCTTGTAATTAACTTTTTACTTTCCATAAATCTTAGGATGCTGAAAAGACTCGTAGATTCAATACCCATCAAAGGAGTTCTTTCTTTGATATCTATACTCAGAAGTACAAAAGCTATAGATATTGTGCTATCATAATTTGAAGCTTGCTTGTTATACATTTTAGCTACAGCTTGCACACAACTGATGCTTTATTGATTCATTCTTATCCATAATTTTGTTTTTCAAAGATACAGAAATTTATTATGCATACATAATAAATTTATTATTTTAAATTTAAATGAAACTTTGTATAGTTTAATCTTGATGTTTTAGATTCAAATCATAAAACGATGTAACGTTTTTCTTTTCGAATACCTGCTGATCAGTCATGTAAATTGACATCAAGCTAAATCTTTTTTAATTCTTTCTCAATCGATTGCCAGTCTATCAGTTGAGTTACCTATAGAAAAAACTGATTCCCGGAGATGTGCGACATTGCACATATTAATCACTAAAACCGATTTGTATGCTATTTGGAAATTTGTAATTCATCTTAATTGCAAGATACAAATTCTCAAAAAATAGCTTTTCAGGATTTTAGTGCAAAGGTCTCATTACTATATTTTCTGGAATAGATGTTATAGCTGAATCTGTATTTTATTATGTTTTTTGAACTCCTTTTAATATTAAAAAATTAAGCTGTTAGATATTCTTTTCGTCAGTCATTTTTGCAGATAATTATAGGTTATTACCAAAATTGATTACGGCGTTGATAAAATTTGTTGTGATAAATAGTTACCTCATTTTCATACTGTTCGAGTCTTCTATCAGATTCTTTTCTATGTTTTCCCATAACCTTTTGGGAATGTAGGTTTCGGATGTTGCTGTACATTTTTGCTCCTGATATTCAAAAGCACCTCTTGAAGTTGCTGTAGCCACTTGTTTGGAATTAGCAGACGTATCTACCCGGATAAAGTCTTTCTCATCAGTTTTTTCCGCAATTCTTGAGTATGTTCTATAAATATTAATGTTGTCTTCGATTTGTTTCCATAAGAATTTAAAGACATCTGCTGAACCTGTAAAGTGTACCTCGCAAAAACCCGAATAATTGAGTACTATATCACTAATCATAGCAGGGTTACCTATATACTATATCTATAACATCATTGGGAAATCCTGCTTCCATAAGAAGATCTACAGTTACTTTCGCAAAGTATATTCGATGATTTGAAAAGCTCCATAAACAAACATTATCCATCATACCCATTGACGATGGTAAATTTGCCGCTATTGTCATAAAATTGGGAATGACGGCATAGGTGAATCCTTTCAAGGCACGGTATTCCATTCTGTTCCATATGCGTGATAACGATTGAAACTAATTTTGATAAATCTCGGTCATGAATTGTATATTAAACCTAAAAAATCTATCATTTCACATACTGAATCAATTTCTGCCTGCCTAATCATTATTACTGCATTCATTCTCGTAGGATATGGTTTGGAAAGTAACTCGGCAATTTTCAGAAAAATAGCAGTACGATATCTCCATGAGGTTTTTGACCATGTATCTCTTGCTTTCAAACGGCTAATGATAGCTTGTTTGATATACTTTTTTCAGCATTATAGTGGTGTCAGATATTACTTTTAAAGTCATGTGGCGGATGAATTGAAGTCGTTTTACCTATTTGTGTTTCCTTTACATAAATATAAAATGGAATATCAATCACATCATGTTACATTTTTTTGAAAACATCAAATAATCCCTTAAGATTAAAACTATTTGAAGTGTATTGTCTTACTGATTCATTAACCACTATTGAGGTATTATAAAATCCTGATACCATTTTTAAATATTGTTTTCCCTGAAAAGAAGCAATTAGCTACCTATCCCTACCAAAGTCAAGCAGAAGAGAGGAGTTTCCGATTGCTTAATAATCTATTTCAATGATGGTTTAAAGTCTATAAGATAAATCTATTCCAAAAGTGTTGGTGTATTCGGAAACTTTAAATTGTTGAAACCAAATTCCGCTGTCGGGAAAAATTCTGTATTTTAATTGGTGTCAAAAATATTATTAGCCCAAAGCGTTAGTCCAACTTTGCTCAGCTTTAGGTTAACTCTAGCATTCACGAGCGTGTATGGGTCTTGTTTGTATTCTTCTAAAGGGTTCCAATATTAGGTATCTCGATCATCTGCATTCACATGAAAACCTAAAGTTGATTGTTGGATTATTTTGTTAGGATTAAGAAATTTCAACACATGAATACTAGAGGAATCAGGGTTTCAAACGGGTTTATACAAAGTCTCCATAAGGAGCTTTTAATCACTTTTGCTAAACTATTATTCTATAGAGACAAAAATACTTACTGTTTTTCAGTTATACGGTTTTGGTAGCTATGATGAAGAACGTCCAAGCTTAAAAGGTTTTATAACAGAAATTACTGGTCAATGGCTAAATGGAAAATATTTGTATAATAAAATCAGAGTGGTTGAAAGAGGTAACAGTAAACATATAAAGTTAAGAAGAGACTATTTGTCACTTTTAATTCTTACGGCTGGTTATGATAATTATAGCCGATACTTAAACAATTCTCCTTTTATAAGTGCCTATATTAGAAAGGAAGAAGGGAGTAATTTTGATGAAGCCTCTAATGATGTTGATACTCTTTATTATATCGAGTACTATGTAGAGGACATACAATATTATGTAAAATCCAAGTTCACCATTTATAAAATGAAAACGGTCTCTTGAGAAATTATATATTGGGGAAAAACTATGAACCCACATTTTATACCTATTTTGGAAAATGTGTTCCTACGGGGGGAAGTACTTTATCTTTTTACTTCAGCAAAGAGAATTCGAGTTTAAATAAAGAATGTTTTGTAAATATATTCTAACGGCAATAATATGTAAACAAAGCCAGTTTTATTAGGTGCTTATTGTAGTTTTGACAGGAGTAACCCAGTTATTGGAAAGTTGGTTTTTGAGCAGGTAAATGATGCTGATGTGCAAAATGAAAAAGTTAGAAATAAGGAAGTCAATTCAATTTTCCATTATTATTTGTATTCTCAGCGTATGGAGGCAGATGGAATTTTACCCCACAAAGATTCTGATCTGCCTGTTTCCTTGAACAAGTTTGAAATAGTTAACTTTTTAATTGGAAATTATTTAGGTTTTTATCTTGACAAAAATAATTATTTTATTCCTAATTTCTTTTGAAGTATTAAATGAACTTGGAGAGTTAAAATTTAAAGTAACTAATACCACTTTTAAAGGGATTGGAAGAGTCAGCAGAACGGAGATTATCTAATATCAAAATTTAGTGGAAAAACCCAGTCTTTTTCACAGTTTTCCTTACAGGTACAGCCTATAGAAGAAATTTATTTTTAGGTCACATGCTCGTTTACTCAGGGGTTAACGTTTTAAACGAACGGGTATTGCTCTGGAAAAAACAAAAAATTGAGAAAATTTATGGAATAAAATAAAAAACTCTATTTAAACAAGACCGATTTGGAAGATGCTATAAGTGCTAAAATAACCGAATATTTAGAGATAAATATTTTACATAGCTGAAATATTAACAGCATCAATGGAAAAATCATAATGAGTATCTTTAAAGTTTATTGTAAATACAAAGGAGTCATTTAAAAAAATTGTACTGAATTCATTAAGTAATCCAGTTTAGTTTATTACCTTACAGGAAAAGTATAATAATCCTCTTTCGAAGACTATTAAATAATAAAATACTGTTATGGTTTTTCTTTTTGGATATCCATTGAATGTTCGTATAAATTAGTATCGAATTAAATCTTTTTAACAGCACCCTCCGCCATCATAATGGAATGTAGATTCTGAAATAAAAATATCTTTTATTCCTGAATCAGCAATTGCTTTGGCTGTTTTATCACAAATAGCTAGTGGTTTATTTTTCAATAAAATATGTCCTTTTCCATCATCGAAATATTTCTCTCCACCAAAATAAATAGCTGTTTTTCCTGTAAAAACACAAGATCCATCTTCCGGCATAAAATCTTTAATCGCTGCTACTTCAATTGACTCGATATAAATTAACTCATCAGTAGAGTAATTTACCGGATCCAAAATTCTATATGGTTTTCTGGATCTAATTTCTATAGTGCCAAAACCCGCATCTGTTAACAGCTTTACGTATTCAGCAATTGGTAAGCTTCCACTTAAACACAAAGCACGTAAACGTTCATCATTACGCAAAGTATCATTCATGAATTGCTCACAAGTAGGATCACTCATTACTAAGCGTCCGTGAGGCTTTAATACACGATACATTTCTGAGATGGCTTTTTTTAAATCATCTGCTTTAAAAATATTAAACAAACAGTTTTGAGCAGCAACATCAACAGAGTTATCTTCTAAAGGAAGGTTTAAAGCATTTCCTTCACGAAGGTCTATAAACTCACTTTTAAACCAATCATTTTGTTCCTCTGCTTCGATAAAGTTTTTACGAGAAGCCTCTAACATTTCAACAACAACATCTACACCAATTACTCCGTTCTTTTGACGAGAAAAATAAGAGAATTGTAATAGTTCCATCCCTCCACCTACACCTGCGTATAGTATTTTAGGGTTATTCATTAAATCTCTGGCATGTACTGTAGAACCACAACCGTAGTTCATCTCTTGCATAATCTTTGGAATTTTTAATCCCGGTAATTCCCAAACAGAATCTGTTGTACAGCATAATCCAACATCAGGAGCTAGTGCCGCTTCTCTATATATATTTTTCGTTGTTTCTAAGTAACTCATTTTTATTTGTCTTTTTTTATTATAAACTAACCAATAATATTGTTCTATATTATACGGCATGGATAAATCTCAAAAAGGATTTTTTAACCTGTGTCCAAAAGTAACAATAAACAATACCAATACCAAGGCATATAAAGCATAATCTCTTTTAAAACCAACGATTGACAAAAGATTTCCTGTTAATTCAGTAACAAAAGTGTAATAAGCAACAAGTAACACTAAAAATCGGGGAGTAATTCTGAGTAACTCACTTGAAAAAAGAATATCAATCCTAAGATTAAACGGATTGTTAATACTGTTGCTTGTTTATTAGACATTATATGTTTTTTATTAATTCTTTAAAAAGAGTCACCAATTTTGGTTCTGCTTTTCCGGCTATTGCCATTATCTCAGGAATATTTACGGGTTGGAGATTTTTAGGATTACATTCATCTGTTAATACAGAAATTGCACAACAAGGCAGATCCAATTGTTTGGCTGTAATTACCTCCGGAACGGTACTCATTCCAACAGCATCTGCCTCAAGGATTTGTAACATACGATACTCTGCTCTTGTCTCCAATTGTGGTCCTGTTACACAGGCATAAACTCCTTCATATAGAGTAATGTTGTTGTTTTTTGCAATTATTTTCAGTTGTTGGTTTAATTTTTTTGAATAGGGTTCTAACATATCGGTAAAAATATTTCCAAAATTATTGGCCTCTTTGAATGCTAAAGGAGAACTTCCCTGTAAATTAAGGTGATCTTCAATAAGCATCAAATCTCCTTTTTTATAAGAAAGATTTACCGCCCCGGCAGCATTAGAAATTAACAGATTTTTAATTCCTAATCCATGCATAACTCTTATCCCATAGGTAACTTCCCATAAATTATAATCTTCATAAAGATGAAAACGACCTGACATTACAATTACTGATTTATTTTCCAGTGTGCCGTAAATTAGTTTTCCGGAATGAAATTCGACAGTAGCTTCCGGAAAATATGGAATTTCGCTATATGGAATTTCCTGTTCTATGTTAATTTCATTTACAAACTTTCCCAATCCCGTTCCCAATACAATTCCTGTTTCAGCTTTTTTTATTCCTTTAAAGATTAGATAATTAACGGTTTCCTGTAATTGTTTTTTTTTCATCTGTTTAAAAATTGTACAAAGGCCGGATGGTTTTCAATATCTTCAATTACATCAACATCATTCAGCATTGGCAATAAATATACATTTTGTTCTTGTAAGTTGCTTAACGTCTGTTGACGAACAGCAGAAGTACTCCACTCTTTATTTTTAAAAATTTCGGGGTATATTTTAGCAGAGGCTAATAAATAATATCCTCCATCTTCTGCAGGACCAATGACAACATCGTTGGTATTCAGTTTTTCATAAGCTTCCAAAATGTGTCTAGGAGTTAAATCAAATAAATCGCTGCCAATGATAGCTGCTTTTTCATATCCTTTAGCAAAAGCTTCGCTAAAAGCATTGAACATTCGTTCTCCTAAATCAGAGCCTTTTTGCCGGTGTTTCTGATAGCCAACATCCCAAATATCATTTTCTATAACTTTGACTGAATAGAAAACAGCTTTATCAATTGGTAAATGCTGTGTTATTTGCTTGGTTCTGTTTAGTAATAATTTATAAATTTCTAAAGTTTTTTGATTTCCTAAAGATTCTGCAAGTCGTGTTTTTACCTTTCCCAATTCCAGGTTTCGGATAAAAATTATTAACAAATTTTTATTCATATATTTTTACTCCTTTTTTTAGCCACTTCCCCCATTTTTTATCAAAAGCATGTACTTTTTCTGTAGATTTATTATGAATATTGATTATTGGATATCTTTTATTTTTCCATTCAAAAATACCTCCATATAAATTGAAAACATTTATAAAGCCTGCCTTAATTAATTGTTCTCCTATATCTTCAGATCGAATACCTAAGGAACAATACACAAGAATCTTAGTGTTTTTTTTATTGTCCAAAATATTATCAATAGTTCTTTTTAAATTAAACTTTTCATATCCCACAAAGATTCCGTCTTTTATAGCACTAACTTTGAATTCTTCAAATTCTCTGGTGTCTAGTATTATATAATCATTTTTTGCTTCGTATAACTCTTTTGGTGTAATGTAAGGAACAGAGTTTTTATTATACTTCTTTAATAACTCATTTAAATCATCTTGTGAAAAGATAATCTGAAAGCTAAACAGAGATATTAAAAAAACCAGTTTTTCCATGTAAAAGAATTATGCAACCGTACCCTGGCAACTACTACCTAATCCCGCTGTACAACCATAACAATGCTGATTGATTATTATGTTTCTGTTTTGTAATAGTTCTTCGTTGTATTCCGAGATGTGCTTTACTTTGCCGGCTACTTTTAAGTTTAACATTTGATTAAAATCGCAATCATACAACCAACCATCCCAGCTTACAGAAATAGTATTTGTACACATTACATTTTCAACAGCTACCGGATTATATGCCTCCACTAAGGCATGCATATAATCTTCATAATTTTCTGAAGCAATTAAATAATCTAAAAATCTGCTGACGGGCAAATTAGTAATAGTAAATAAATTATTAAATGTGATACCAAAATCTTCATTTAAGGCTTTTTTGAAATCATTTTCTAAGGCAACTTGATTCCCGGGTAAAAAGGCTCCTGAAGGATTATATACTAAATCTAACTGTAAGCTGGTTTTTTCTTTTCCATATCCTGTGTCATTCAACATTTGAAGTGCTTTTACAGAAGCATCAAAAACGCCATTACCACGCTGTTTATCTGTTTTTCCACGCGTCCAGTGCGGCATTGATGATACTACGTGAATATTGTGTTTCTTGAAAAAATCAGGTAAGTCATAATATTTTTTATTAGCACAGATTATGGTAAGGTTTGAACGAACTATAAAATCTTTGATACTCATTTTTGAAGCTTCCTCAACGAATCCTCTGAAATCCGGATTCATTTCCGGAGCACCTCCTGTTAAATCTAAAGTGTGTGCCCCCGTTTTTTTTATGACCTCTAAACATTGCTGCATGGTCTCATGAGTCATTATTTCTTTTCTGTCGGGACCTGCATCTACATGGCAATGAGAACAAACCTGATTGCACATATATCCTAAATTGATTTGCAGGATTTCTAATTTTTTGGGTTGTAAAGGAAATTTATTTGTTTCTTTTATTTTTTCAGCAAAAGTTGGTAACTTTCCATTTTGAAATATTCCACTCGACAGTATTTCTAGTTGACGTTGTGTATTGGCTAAATCATTATTTCTTGCTAAGAGTGATTTTTTCATTATGTAAATACGAGTTCAGAATTCAGAATCAGGAATTACGAATGAATTTAAAAATTCTTTATCTATAATCCCTGATTCGTCATTGATTTTACATTTCTAATTTATTCACTTTATTCATCATCTGAACGCTGTGTACTAATGTAGCTCCACTTCTAATAGCTGTACCTACATGTATGGCTTCCATCATTTCTTCTTTTGTAATTCCGCGTTGTAAGCCATCTTTCGTATAGGCATCAATACAATAGGGACATTGCTCAGTGTGGGCGACTGCTAAAGCTATTAAACTTTTTTCTCTGGCAGTAAGTACTCCTTCTTCAAATACTTTTTCATAGTAATCGAAGAACTTATTTCCAAGCTCTTCGTTCCATTCTGTTATTCTTTTAAACTTACCTAAGTCAGCAGAATCATAATATGTTTTAGACATCTGTTACAACTGTTTATCTATTTTAAAAATAAAGATATTACTTTTCGTTTAAATTCCAATTATAAGGAAGGTAATATATTTCGGCATCAGGAGCTACTTTTCGATCTGCATATTTATTAATATAGTCAATTACAGAACCATTTTTGCTAAAATCAGCTTTAAACCAGTTAAATATTTCAGAAATATATATCATATTTTTTTTACTTAGCCTGTTTCTCTTAGAATCATTAATAAATTGCTTCATTAAATTATCCAGTTCAGTATTTATATTTTCAGCGGTAAATGCCCTGTTATGTAACTTTGGACAGGATCCGGAGGCACAGTTTACTCCTACATGAATTCTGGAATCAAATAATTCTTCACGTAGAATTTTATGTTCTATATAATCTAAGGTATAGACTTTCCCTCCTACTTCAGCAAAAGGGATGTTCCATGCATTTTTTCCATTTTTATTTATTGTGGTAATACTTTTTAAAGGGTAATTTTGTGAAATTAATTTAATAGTATATGAATTGTAGGCATTAATCCAAAATGCTTTTTTCTTGTTTTCAGACCAGAAACTGCCGGGAGTTGTTTTCTTTAGATAATCCAGATAGCTATCCAGAGTTTTAATATCTTTCCTGAAAAACTCTTTATAATTTACGTTTCCTTTTTTGTCCACATATTTTTGAAGTAGTGTGTTGAAAATAGATGTTTGTGCCAAAACATTGGCAGATAAAAATATTAATAGAATTAAAATGATTCTTTGCATGATTATCACGGATTTATGGTTTTAGACGAATAATCTAATTCATCCTCACAAATTATATTCCATTTTTAAAAAAAAATTAAAAACCCACTCAAAGTTTGAGTGGGAAAATTGCTATGAAAAAGAAAAAGTGTCTTCAGACATCTCTGATAGACGTCGCAAATATAATGTATTTTATAATATTATAAAGCAAGAAGGTGATAATTTTTTTTAAAAAAATATAGTTATTAAAAAAAATATTGAAAATCAGTAATTTACATAAAAATGATATCTTTTCAGAAAATTCTATATTTAACCAACAAAGAGTCTCCGGCTTTCAATACTGATTATTTTTATCTCCACCAGAATGATATGATGCCTTTTATTCGCACTTTTCAGAAGGTGATTCGGAAAGAACTCACAGAGTTACTGATTTTTTATGATGTTTTAACCTGTTCTGTATAATATTACACAAACATTTTAGCAACAGTCTGAGCCTTTCTGCTTTCAGAGTAATCATAAAAACCTTCTCCCGATTTTATTCCTAATTTACCTGCTGTTACCATCTTTACTAGTAAAGGACAAGGAGCATATTTCGGATTTTTAAAACCTCCATGCATCACATTTAAAATAGATAAACAAACATCCAATCCAATAAAATCAGCCAATTGTAAAGGTCCCATAGGGTGTGCCATACCTGATTTCATTACAGTATCTATTTCTTTAACTCCAGCTACGCCATTATATAATGTCTCTATAGACTCATTAATCATTGGCATTAAAATTCTATTGGCAACAAATCCAGGATAGTCAATTACTTCAACAGGGGTTTTATTAATTTTTTCTGTTAGGTCAACTATAAAATTAGTTACTTCATCAGAAGTATTATATCCACGGATGATTTCAACCAACTTCATAAGAGGAACCGGGTTCATAAAATGCATTCCAATAACCTGCTTGGGTCTGAAAGTTGCAGCAGCAAGTTGAGTGATTGAAATTGAAGAAGTGTTGGTCGCTAAAATAGTATCTTCAGGACAAACTTTATCTAATTCTTTAAATATTTTAATCTTTAAATCAATATTTTCTGTCGCTGCTTCCACAACTAAATCAGCATATTTCACTCCTTCTTCTAAATTTGTATATGTTGAAATATTATTAAGCGTATTTCCTTTATCCCGTAGTGTTATTTTTTCTTTAGCGACCATTCTGTCCAGGTTTTTAGAAATAGTGGTCAGACCTCTGTTCAAAGCCTGTTGAGAAATGTCTGTTAATTTAACATTATAACCAAACCAGGCAAATGTATGTGCAATACCATTCCCCATTGTACCTGCACCAATTACTACAATATTTTTCATATAAAATTTAAGTTTTTAAGGACCATAATTATTTAGTAAAGCAATCAATAATTTGATGGGCAACTCGTAGATTTTCTGTTCCTTGTGCTAAAGATACAACGGGAACAGAGTTATTATAAATTGCTTCAGCAAATGAATTTAACTCATCTAAAATAGCATTATTTTGTTTTACTTTAGGAGTTTCGAAATAAATCTGCTTTTTAATACCTTCTGCATTTTGAAGTATCATAGCAAAATCATCAGGTGTTTCCGAAGCATCTTTCATTTTTACAACTTCTGATTTTTTCTCCAGAAAATCTACTGAGATATAGGCATCTTTTTGAAAGAAACGAGATTTTCTCATGCTCTTCATAGAGATTCTACTGGAAGTTAGATTAGCTACGCATCCATTTTCAAATTCTATTCTGGCATTGGCGATATCTGGTGTCTCAGAAATAACGGAAACACCACTCGCACGTACATTTTTAATTTTTGAATTTACAACTGATAAAATAATATCTATATCGTGAATCATTAAATCCAGTACCACAGACACATCAGTCCCTCTGGGGTTAAACTCTGCTAATCGATGTGTTTCTATAAACATTGGATCTTCAATAATATCTTTAACAGTTGTAAAGGCAGGGTTAAAACGTTCTACATGTCCAACCTGACCCCAAATATGATTTTGAGTTGCTAATTTTCTTATTGCTTCGGCTTCCCAAAGAGTATTTGTAATGGGTTTTTCAATAAAAATATGCTTCCCTTTTTCTATGGCGAGTTTTGCACAATCAAAATGAGATAGGGTGGGAGTAACAATATCAACAACATCAACAGCGTCAATTAAACTTTCAATAGAATCAAATAAATGATAGCGATATTCGACAACCGTTTTCTCAGCATTTTCTTTGCTCGGATCGTAAAACCCAGCTAATTCATATTTTTCAGATTCCTGTAAAAGACATAGGTGAATCCTACCTAGGTGGCCTGCTCCTAAAACTCCAACTTTCAGCATATTTTTTTAAATTTATAGTATAATATTGATTTTTTTAACCGACATTAACAAAGATACACTTTTATTGATTTATTTTTTGGTATTTATTATTACTTTTAGCTTATTAAAAGTTTAAATATTGTGCGAGATACTACCAAACATCAAGGGCTTAGAAATCAACTTGCTGGTGAGTTATTAAAAAGAGGAATCACTAATGGAAAAGTTTTAGATGCAGTAAGAAAAATTCCCAGACATTTGTTTATAGACAGTAGTTTTGAAGATTATGCTTATCAGGATAAGGCATTTCCTATTGCAGCAGATCAAACAATTTCTCAACCCTATACCGTAGCGTTTCAAACACAGGTTTTGGACATAAAAGAGAATGAAAAAATATTAGAAATTGGGACAGGATCAGGATATCAAACGGCAGTTTTATTAGAGTTGAAGGCAGAAGTTTTTACGATAGAAAGACAGCAGGAATTGTTTAAAAAAACATCATTTTTTTTACCTAAAATAGGATACAAAGCAAAGCGATTTATTTTTGGAGATGGTTATAAAGGGTTACCGGGAGAAGTGCCTTTTGATAAAATAATAGTTACAGCCGGTGCTCCTTTTGTCCCGAAAACATTATTAAGTCAATTAAAAATAGGTGGAAAATTACTAGTCCCCATAGGGGAAGGTAAGCAGATTATGACTTTATTTATAAGAATATCTTTAAAAGAATTTGAAAAACAAGAATTAGGTAATTTTAAGTTTGTACCTATGCTATGGAAAAAGAATTAATAAATCCGCTTAAAAAGGCGGATTTATTGAACCTTTCAAAAAAACAATCAATTTACCTGATTGTTGCTTCTGCAACAACTGTTTCTTGTTGGTAATTTTGTTTCACTTGTTTAGTTTTTGAATTTTGTGATAAACCGCAAGGTGAGGTACTTCCACAAGATGTTAGCCCTAAAAAGCTAACAACACAAATTGTAATGAATACTACTTTTTTCATATCTTATTTCGTTTTAAAGCGACCAATTTACAACTTTTTAATTAATCTATCAGAATTAACTTTCTCTTTAATAATGTTAAAGTTTACCATTTTATCCTGAATTCCGGTTAATACATTTTCTGAGATGGGTTTTCCATCATTCCACTCGGTAACAGACAGCCATCTTTGAATATCTTCCAATTGTTGTTCATATCGGATAGAAAGTGTTTTGTCTATGTTTTCTATAGTTTTAAAATCTGAAGTACAGTTATTAATAATATCAAGAATTTTTTTTATTTCTTCGGGATGTTTTTCCAGAATTTCATCTCTAATCGCTACAAGAAAACAAGGCCAGGGAGTTGGGCAATTATCTAAATGTCTAAATGTGCCGTTATCAACTAAAGGCTTGGTTGTAAAGTATTCCCACATAAAATAGTCAGCATCTCCGTTAATAAGAGTGTCAATTCCTCCTTGTAAATTTTTAACTACTTTAAAGTTTAGTTTATCAATATCCCATCCGCTATTATAAGCATTTACAATGGTCATTAAATGTGATCCGGACCCATACCTGCTAATGGCAGCGGTAGTATTTTCTAAGTGATTAATGGATTGAAAATTAGATGCATTGCTTACATGAATTCCCCATATAAGAGGGCTTTTTACAAAAATCTGAATAATTTTTGAAGGATTTCCATGAATAATATCTTTAATAATACCTTCAGTCAATACAATGGCAATATCGATAGTGCCTTTGCGAAGTGCTTTACACATAGCACCCGTACCACCAGGGAAATCCTGCCAGCGTAAATTAATATTGTTTTTTGTATATTCTTTATTTTTTAAAGTAATGTACCAGGGATAGTTAAAATGCTCCGGAACACCACCAACTTTTAAATTCAGCATTTATTTAACTAATTTATCTAATGTGTATGTAATCAGGTTTTCAATAACTTTATTTGGATTTTTGCTAAATGTTCCATCAGCTCTGTTAGCAAGTATCGCATTCATGGAACAGGCATTATGTTTTAATAATTTTGATAATCCGTAAATAGCAGAAGTTTCCATTTCTAAATTGGTCACTCTAACAGAATTAAAAAGAAAATTATTAATCTTTTTATTGATATAAGGATCTTGTAAAGATAACCGTAAAGCTCTTCCTTGCGGCCCGTAAAAACCCCCTGCAGTAGCTGTCATTCCTTTATAGGTAATTTGTGAGGATAACTTCTCTTCTAATTTTTTTGAGTTTGAAATTACAAGGGGATGTGCTTTTTTTGAAGACCAATTGGTTTGTTTAACAAAAGCATTTTCAATATCCGGGTGAGCAATAGCATTAACATTGTATGCTTGCAGCATACCATTAAGGTCTATGGCATAAGAACTCAATAAAAAACTATCAACAGGAATGTCTTTTTGTAAAGAACCTGAAGTTCCTATCCGGGTAATATTAAGTTGTGTATGTGGAGGTTTAACTTTTCGGGTAGTTAAATCAATATTTACTAAAGCGTCTAATTCATTTAAAACAATATCGATATTACCGGAACCTATGCCTGTTGAAATAACAGAGATCCGTTTTCCTTTGTATGTACCGGTTGTGGTTTTAAATTCTCTTTTTTGCGTAGAAAATCCGATACTGTCAAAATGTTTGGTAACCTTATCAACTCTATACTGATCTCCTACAAAAATAATGTCAGCAGCAATATGCTCAGGTTTCAAATTCAGATGATAGATACTGCCATCTTCATTTAAAATAAGTTCAGAGTTTTTAATATCCATTTAAGATGTTAATTTCAATAACTTGTCAGTTGCGTTAACATATAGATAATTGTATTTTTTTGCTCCGCCAAGATACGAAAAATCTGAACGAATTTCTCCATAATAATTTAGCTGATTATTGAGTACCTGAAATCCTTTTTTATTTAGTGTAACCGGATTAAATGAAGAGAATAATTTTTTAAGATCCTGTATTTTTTTTGAATATTGAGTATCGCCAAATCCGTATATTCCTTGATTTTTCAATAGCAAATTGATTAATTTATTTTTATTTTTAAACGATTGTTCACTTACTGTTTGAAGAATGGTATTTTCTATACTGCTTAACCCATTTTCTATGGATGGGAAACGTTGTAAATGAGTGTTAATGGCATCTGTTAAATAGATAAATGCAGATGAGGTATTAAATTTATGTACTGTTTCTAATCTTAACGGACTGTCAGAGCAATATAACTGCCATATATAGTCAGCATATTCTATATCATCTTGTGTAAGTGTTATTCTGTTATTAAATAAGTTTAATACCTCATTATTAGAAAGTTGAGAAAATATCATTAAGTTTTCAGGGTTGGCAGTAGTTCTATTTTGAATGACAGTAATTTTCTTTCCTTTCCTATATCGTTTCAGCCAGCTGATAACTGCTATCATATTAATTTGACAGAACAAATCGTAATCAAACCATAGAATAATCTCATCCTGATTTTGTTTACATAAATTTCTGTATTCTTTCAGCGTAAAATCTATAAAAAATTTTTTAGTGATTTTGTATGATGTTTTAAAAAAATTAAAGCGTATTTTCCAAAAATCCTCACTCCCTACATCTTTGATGGTTTTTCCCTCACACAGCATCTCACGCCATGTAATGATTCTGCCTTCAACTTGTAAATTTTGTAAGATTTCAGTGGTACTGTCACCATTAGTAATATGTAAAAAAGAATTCATTCATAGATGGTTTAAAAATACTTCCCAATATTAATAAAAAAAAGAATACATCGAGAATATCTTTTAAGTATTTTATATGTTTATTGTTAAAAATAAACTTTCAAGCTTTTATCCGCCAACTCTTTTTACACTAAATCCTTTATATTTTAATAATTGCATTATCTGATCCCTGTAGTCTCCCTGAATAATTATTTTATCATCTTTAAAACTTCCGCCCACAGAAAATTTAGTTTTAATTTCTTTGGCTAATTTTTTAAAATCATCAGTTGACCCATTATATCCTTTTATAATGGTAACAACTTTACCTTTACGTTTTTGATAGTTACAGAGTAAAGGCTCATCCTGTAGCCAAATATCAGATTTTTCTTCTTCTTTTGATTCTTCAGATTGATGATTTGGAAAAAGATTTTTTAATTGATTCCGTAAATCCATCCTTATTTAATTAAACCCAGTTCACGTAAACGTTCGTTCAGGAATTCACCGGCAGTAATATCTTCAAATTGCTTTGGACTACTTTCATCTGCACAATTCTCAAGTACATCCAATTTCATATCCGAAATTGGGTGCATAAAAAATGGAATAGAATATCTTGAAATTCCCCATGATTCTTTTGGAGGGTTAACAACACGATGGATTGTAGATTTTAATTTATTATTACTATGCCGGGATAGCATATCTCCTACGTTAATCATTAATTCATCGGGTTGTGCAATAGCGTCAATCCATTCACCATCATGGTTTTGAACTTGTAGTCCTTTACCATGTGCTCCCATTAAAAGTGTAATTAAGTTAATATCACCATGTGCAGCAGCACGAACTGCTCCTTCAGGTTCTTTTTTAATAGGCGGATAATGGATTGGTCTTAAAATGCTGTTTCCATTTAAGATATATTGATCAAAATATTCTTCTTCTAAATCTAAGAATAGTGCTAAAGAGCGTAAAACATATTTAGCTGTTTTTTCTAACATTTTATAGGTTTGTTTGCCAATTTCATTAAATTCAGGTAATTCTTCTACAAATATGTTAGCAGGATATTCTTTTTCTAACTGGGGGTTGTTTTCAACATATTGACCAAAATGCCAAAATTCTTTTAAATCTCCTTCTTTTTTACCTTTTGCACTTTCTTTACCAAAAGAAACATAGCCTCGTTGCCCTCCAATTTCGGGGATTTCATATTTCCGCTTGATTTCTACGGGGAGTTCAAAGAATTTTTTAATTTGTACATATAAATTTCCTACAAGAGTATCGTTTAAAAAATGACCTTTTAAGGCTACAAACCCAATAGTTTCATAAGCATCTCCAATTTCTCTTATAAATTGTTGTTTTCTTTCATTATCATTAGATAAAAAATCTTTTAAATCTACGCTTGGTATTTTAGTCATTGTTGAATTAATTTTTGTAAAGGTATAAAGTTAAGAAAAATGTTAGTATTATTTAGTATTTATTTTTTAGTAAAAGGAATTAAATATGAAACAGTATAATTAAATCCAAAACCAGTATTACTTTCAAATACTCTGTTAAACCCGGGAGCGTATAACGTTTTAAAGTTGTTTTGACTTTGAATGTTTAATCCTATTTTAAAAGCTCCGTGAAATCCAATAAATAAATTTTTAAAAGTTTCTGCTTTAATTCCCAGTTGAAATTCAAGCCAATGCCCTGTTAATCCTGATTCAGAAACAGAAGTAGTTACTTGTTGAGAAGGAAATGGTATCAGTACGCTATTATCTCCTCCAGATACATTGGGGGTAAAATTATTTAATGTGTGTTCAAAAATAGCAAAACCATACCGGGTTCCCACATAAATTTCATTGTTCATATCGAGCCAGTTGCTGTATGTATTATAGTTGACTCCTAAGCGAATATAATTTCCTTTTGATGTTGATGTAGAAAAATCTTCAAAGGTTATTTCTTCTTCTCTCCCTGTTTCACCTGCAACATACCATTGTTTAGAGATTCTGTAATCTCCTGAAATTTCTAATCCTGAATAACTTTTATCAATAAAATCCAAAATAGGTTTACTAATATCAACACCTAACCGTAAACCATATCCAGTTTTGTAAGCAACTGTATCTTTTTTTGTAGTTTCTTTTATATCTGTTAATTGTTGTGAAAAACCATTTATAAAGAACAGGCAGAAAATAAGATTAATGAAAAATATCAATATGTGCATTGTTTTGAGAGTTTATTGATTCTACCTGATCTATAGATAATCGATTAACCCATCCGGTTTTTTCAAAAGAAGCATTATTGAAGATAATCCTAAATCCGCAAGAACGGGAAACAAATTCATTTTCCGGGGTGTATTTTACAGTAAGTGTAGCAATTTCATTTCCGGCAGAAGCATCATTACCAGTTTCATTTTTTTTAAGAATAAAGACAGTTTCCCGAGCTAAAGAATTTAAAGGGACTGCAATACTGTCAGTAGTTTGGTTAACAAATAAGCTATCTGTATTTTGGATGCCCTCAGCGGTCATAGAAAAGCGCTGTACAGTTTTGAGATTATTAAGATTGTCTTTATCATAAAAACGCAACACTAAATTAGGTGTTACGGGATTTTGTGTACAAAAATCATCTTTTTCACACGATAGTAAAGGAGTACCTGCAATGAGTATAATTAATAATAATTTAAGAATCTTCATAAATGTCACTTTTCAAACAAAACTACGGTTTCTATATGGGCTGTATGCGGGAATTGATCTGCCAAACTAATTTTTTTAATCGTATAACCAGCTTCTTTTAATTGCTTTGTATCTCTTGCTTGTGTTGCCGGGTTACAAGATACATAAACCATTCTGTCTGCATTTAGGGCTATGATTTTTTTAAGTGTTCTTGGAGCAATACCAATGCGGGCAGGATCTAAAATAATGGTTCTGATTTTATTTTTATATTGTGGATGTTCATTTAAGAACTTTCTTACATCGGCAACATAAAATTCTAATCCTTTAATAGCATTTCTTTTTGCATTCTTTTTAGCATCTTCTATGGCTGAAGGAACTATATCTACTCCAATAATTTTTGTATTTGTACTTTTGAAAGCTAAAATCTGACCTATAGTTCCCGTACCGCAAAATAAGTCCATAACTACAGTATTATCAATAGCCTCCTTTTTCTCAAGAGCATATTCTATGACTTTACTATAAAGCTTTTCGGCAGATTCAGGGTTGGTTTGAAAAAAACTTTTCATACTAATTTCAAAATTTAGCCCTAATAATTCTTCGACTATTTTGTCTTTGCCGTATACTAAATCAATACTTCCCGAAGTAGCAATGGTTCTGTCGCCGGTTTCATCATTAATAGTATGCAAAAAACCAGCCACTCTTTTACCAAATAAAGAAACTAAAAAATTAGCAAATTTTGTTAAATTAAATTTTTCTAAATCTGTTGAAGTAGTTACCAAATTAAATAACAGCTCGTTAGTTTTAAAAGACTTTCGAATAGCCAAATATCTGAAAAAACCCTCTTTTTTCGGACTATGCCACGGGGGAAATCCGGTTTTTTCACAATATTTTCTAATGTTAACTATATTATTTTCCAATTCAGCATCAAACAATCCACTATCCTTATCAAGATTTTCACCCATCCACCAAATTCCACGTCTTTTAAAGCCTAATGTAAATTCATCTACATCTTTTTTTTCTGTTCTATTGAATCCAATAGCAGAAAAGCTATATTCCATTTTATTCCTATAATGGTATATGTTTGGAGAGGTGATAAATTCATCAAAATAATCTTCAATATTTTCAATCTTCCCAATTTTTTTGAAGAGAGACATAGTACTTGTGTACTTGTATTCATGTTGCTTCTCTATGGGAAGCTGAATATAAGGAGCTCCGGGAACTTTCTGGAAACTCGCTGGAATTTCATCTTTAGAGATTTCAAGAACACCTGTGAGCTTACATTCAGCATATTTTTTCTGAGATTTGGTAACACGAGCTTTTACGAATTGTCCGGGTAAAGTATCTGGAACAAAAATAATAAATTCGCCATAATCGTTACGAATACGACCAATTCCTTTCCCTCCAAAAGCGTAATCTTCAATTAAAATCTCAATAATTTGCCCTCTCTTTACAAACTTGTTATGCACTCTATACGACATTTTCAAGTGTTTTTTGTAGATTGCAAAGTTAGGAAAACTAATTTAGTTTACCGGGAGGTATATTTAAGTAAAAAAGACTACCCGGTAACCAGATAGCCTTCAAGACACACTTTTTCTTTTTAAAATTATTTCCCGACTTCTTTTTCAGCGTTCTCAATCATCTGTTCATTTGCAATAATAGCAAACTCTACACGTCTGTTTTTACTTCTTCCTTCTGAGGTGTCATTAGGTGCAATAGGGTCTTGAATACCTAAACCTTTCGTTTGAAAACGATTTATATTTAATCCTTTAGTAACTAAATAATTTTTTACAGAATTTGATCTTTTTTCAGAAAGCAACTGGTTATACTCAATTTTACCCATATTGTCCGTATGACCATAAATAGCAATATCGGTATTTTTATAGTTTTTAAACACGGGAATTAATCTATCTAAATTAGCTTGAGCGACAGATGTTAATATAGATTTATTTGTAGCAAATCTAACAGCATTTTCTCCTAAAGTAAGTTTAATTCCTTCTCCAACTCTTTCAACTTCGGCACCAGGTAAAGCTTCTTTAATTTCACGAGCTTGTTTATCCATTCTGTTACCAATAATTCCTCCGGTTGCACCACCGATTACTCCTCCTAAAACAGCACCTAATTTTGAGTTTTTCTTATTACCTGTGTTATTTCCGATTATTGCTCCAATAACAGCACCCGCAGTAGTTCCAATAACAGCTCCTTTTTGGGTGTTGTTTGCATTTTGAATAGATTTACAAGAAGTAAAAGAGCTTCCGGCTACAAATAAAATTGATAAACTATAGACTATTGATTTTTTCATCGTATTTCTTTATATGTGATTATTTTCTTTGAAATGTATATGTAATATCTTTAACAGATTCAGAAACTTTTATTTTATCAACCAGACTAAAACTATTTTCTGAAACATTTTTTAACTCTAAAATATAACCGCTATCAACTTGGGTTGCTTTGTGACCATTGATTATTTTTAAAACAAATTTTCCGTCTTTGTTAACATACCATGTTATCGGAGAACTAAAATCAAGACATTTTGTGCTTGAGTTATTTAAAATCATCTGTCCTTTATTATTATTAGAGATAAAATTCCAGCTACTACCCGTAAAACATTTTGAATCACTTATGTTAAATGAATTTACACTGAAGTATTCTTTACCCGGATAGTCAACTGAAGTAATTACCCAATCACCTTTTAGCATAACCTCTGCTTTGTTGTCAAGTTTAGTACTTGTAACAGTTGATGTTGATTTACAACTTATAACAAGCATTGTAAACAGAAAGAATCCAGTTTTCCTCATAAACGAAAATTATTTAGTTTAATTTATATAAAAAGGTTCAAAAATTAAACATTTTCCCCTTTGTAACTTACAATGTACAACATTTTAGACACAATATTTTTTTAAAAGTCACAATAAATTAGATTTTTTTATCATCTTTGTTGATGGGGATGATTTCTTTCCCACGCTGAATTTCCGGACATCTAACGGAAAGACAAAGGTAGAGAAGGAATGGTTATTTTATTCACATTTAAAAAATTAATTAAAATGGCTGTTTTAAAAAAGTTAACTTCACGGCAGGCAATCGATTTGGAAAACAATTATGGAGCTCATAATTATCACCCGTTACCAGTAGTATTAAATAGAGGGAAGGGCGTATATATATGGGATGTAGAAGGTAAAAAATATTATGATTTCTTATCCGCTTATTCAGCAGTAAATCAAGGACATTGTCATCCAAAAATCGTAAAATCAATGGTAGATCAGGTAAAAACATTAACATTAACCTCTCGTGCATTTTACAATGATATGCTGGGACGTTATGAAAAATTTGCAACTGAGTATTTTGGTTTTGATAAATTGTTACCGATGAATACCGGAGCTGAGGCTGTAGAAACTGCTTTGAAAATTTCAAGAAAATGGGCCTATGAAAAAAAAGGAATCCGGGAAAATAAAGCACAGATTATTGTTTGTAAAAACAATTTTCACGGAAGAACAACAACAATAATTTCATTTTCAAATGATTCTGTAGCAAGAGAAAATTTTGGTCCATATACCGAAGGTTTTATAAAAATTAAATACAATAATCCTGACGCATTAGCAGATGCTTTAGAAAATAATAAAAATATTGCGGCATTTTTAGTAGAGCCTATTCAGGGAGAGGCAGGAGTATATGTTCCTTCAGAAGGATATTTAGCAACAGCGAAAGCATTATGTGAAAAGTATAATGTACTATTTATCGCTGACGAGGTTCAAACAGGAATTGCAAGAACAGGAAAATTATTAGCCACTTGCGGAAATTGTAGTTGCGAAAATAGAAATTGCACTGATGCTCCAGAGGTAAAACCAGATATATTAATATTGGGGAAAGCATTATCGGGAGGTGTATATCCGGTTTCGGCTGTTTTGGCAAATAATGATATTATGAATGTAATTGGTCCCGGAAATCACGGCTCAACTTTTGGAGGAAACCCTGTTGCCGCTGCCGTAGCTATAGCTGCACTTGAAGTTGTACAGGAAGAAAAACTAGCAGAAAATGCAGACAGGTTAGGAAAGATTTTCAGAAAAGAGATAGGAAAATTAGCTGAGGAAACAAATTTAATAACCTTAGTTCGTGGTAAAGGACTCTTAAATGCCATTGTAATTAACGACACTGAGGAGAGTGAAACAGCATGGAATATTTGTTTAAAGTTAAAAGATAACGGCTTGTTGGCAAAACCTACACATGGTAATGTTATTCGTTTTGCACCACCATTAGTTATGAATGAAGAGCAATTAAGAGATTGTATTTCTATTATTAAGAAAACAATTTCAGAATTTGATAAATCATAAAAAAGTGACTTAAAAGTCACTTTTTTATTTCTCTATTGTGGTTCTTCCATCCGTTTTATTAGCTCAAGTCTTTGTATTACAAGAAGTTTCAAGATAATAAGGATAAGACATTTAAAATAATTCCAGTAATAGCTAAAATTCTTCCTGCACTTAACTTAGGATAGTTTGTATATATGCAGGATTAGTATCATAAAAGAGCTTTATCTTTTTTAAGTAAAATTAAAGCAATAATTCCAAAAATCAACCCTAAAACTACATAACAAATACAACCCAAAACAAATAAAATACCCAATACTAAAACAGCAATAGCGTTAGGAAGTGTTTTTTCTTCAAGTTCAAACATAGTTTATAACATTTTTTTAATTAAAAATAAGATTATTCATTTTTATAATGTAAGCAGTCATCAATATTAATACACTAATGATGGCTAATATAATTAAGATTTTTGATATGATTTTTTTCTTTACAAAGAAATGAAAATGACAACAATTATAAATGAAAAGGATGTATATACAGAAGGAAATAAATAAAATGCCTGCTTAAACTCTCCTTTGGAAACTAAAACCACATTCCGGACAATCTATCCCTGACATTTTCTTATTCAGACAAGGTAACATGTAGTCTTCAATAGACTTTTGCATAGTTATTTAAACAAATTCATTCCGGGAATACCGGGCATTTCACTTTTAGTAGCAACAGCTATTCCCTGATTATTAATTTCTCCGGATTTTTTCAACACTCTGTTCAATGTAAGAATCAAAAATCTTCTAACTTCCGTATCATCTAACAGGCTTTCATCAACTGATACAGATTTAATTTCTCTATTAGCAGTAACCTCAACTTTTTGCTGTGCTTCTTTAATCTCATTCATCATCCCCGATAAATCTCCAGACATAATCATAATTTTATATGATTTTTACCGCAAAAATACTATTTTTACACATTAAAAATTAACTAAAATGAAAAAAAACTTTATACTCAGTATTACTTTATGTGTTATTTTTGCGTCCTGCAAAAATAAAAAAATGGAGAAAAATACAACATCGCCGATAGCTGAAAAAAAGCCTTTCAAGCTGGAAAAACACGGAGATATTAGAACTGATAATTATTTTTGGATGCGCTTAACAGATGAGCAAAAAAATGCAGAAGATAAAGATGTGCAAACTCAAAAAGTATATGACTACCTGAATGCAGAAAACGCATACTTCGAAGATGTTATGGAGCATACCAATGATTTTCAAAGTGCATTGTTTGAGGAAATGAAGGGGAGAATTAAGGAGAATGACGAATCAGTGCCTTACAAAAAAAACGGATATTTCTATACCACCCGATATGAAAAAGGACAGCAATACCCAATTTATACCAGAAAAAAAGGAAACTTAGATGCCGGAGAGGAGGTCATGTTTAATGTCAATAAAGAAGCGGAGGGACATGATTATTTTCAGTTGGGAGGGCTTAATATTTCTCCGGATAATAAATTAGTAGCTTTTGCTACAGATACGGTAAGTCGTCGTCAGTATTTTATCCGAATTAAAAATTTAGAAACAGGAGAGATTTTTAAAGATAAAATAGAAAACACTACAGGAGGAAGTATTTGGGCAAATGATAATAAAACCTTATTTTATACAAAAAATGATCCTATAACATTACGCAGTTCAAAAATCTATAAACATATACTGGGAACGGATGCTTCTGAGGATGTTTTGATTTTTGAGGAAAAAGACGAAACGTTTGAAACTTTTATTACCAAAACAAAATCAAGAAAATATTTAATAATAGGATCGTATAGCACAGTTTCCAGCGAATATCAAGTTTTAAAAGCCGATAATCCGAATGGAACATTTAGAATTATCCAACCCCGGGAGCGTGACTTAGAATATGATATTGCCCATTATAAAAATCATTTTTACATTAAAACAAATAAAGATGGAGCAACCAATTTTAAGCTAATGAAAACACCCGAAAATAAAACTTCAAAAGAAAACTGGACAGATGTTATTCCACATAGAGAAGATATTTTCTTTGAAGACTTTTCTATTTTTAAAGACTACTTAGTTTTAGAAGAAAGAAAGAAAGGACTGTTCAAAATACGAATTAAACGCTGGGATGATTCTGAAGATTATTATTTGCCGTTTGATGAAGAAACTTATTCTGCAGGAGTTTATGAAAATCCTGATTTTGATACTGATATTATTCGTTATTCATATAATTCGATGACAACCCCAAACTCTGTGATTGATTTCAATATGAAAAATCAATCTAAAGAAATTAAAAAGGAACAGGAAGTATTGGGAGGTAAATTCGATAAAAATAATTATACAAGTAAACGATTATGGGTTACTGCAGGAGATGGTAAAAAAGTAGCACTATCAATTGTACACAGAAAAGATACTGAAATAGATAAAAATACCCCTGTATTACAGTATGCTTACGGGTCATATGGATATACAATTTCAGATGGATTTTCTACAACACGTTTAAGTTTGCTGGATCGTGGGTTTATTTTTGCACTGGCACATATCAGAGGAAGTCAGTATTTAGGAAGAGAATGGTATGAGGATGGAAAAATGCTGAATAAAAAAAATACATTTAGTGATTTTATCGACTGTTCCGAATATTTAATCGACAATGGTTACACATCTCCGGAACATTTATATGCCATGGGAGGTTCAGCAGGAGGTCTGTTAATGGGAGCAATTGCAAATATGAATCCGGAATTATATAATGGAATTATAGCTGCCGTACCTTTTGTTGATGTAATTTCTACCATGTTGGATGAAAGTATTCCGTTAACTACCGGAGAATATGACGAATGGGGAAATCCAAACAACAAACAATATTACGATTATATTAAATCCTACTCACCTTACGATCAGGTAGAAGCAAAGGCATATCCAAATATGCTGGTTACAACGGGGCTACACGACAGCCAAGTACAATATTGGGAACCTGCCAAATGGGTAGCAAAGTTAAGAGATGTAAAAACAGGCAAAAACCTGTTGTTTTTATATACCAATATGGAAGCAGGACACCGAGGAGCCTCAGGAAGGTTTGATGCACTTAAAGAAACAGCCAGAGAATATACATTCTTACTCACTTTAGAACATAAGTTACAAAAATAATTATATTTTTGTGTTCGGTTGAATGAGTGTAAACGCTATTATAACAACTCAAAATGGTTTTTTAATAACGTTTTCCTTTGGGTTAAAAAATGAATAGAAATAAAGCAATAGTAAATTCAATTTTAGATTTAGTAGGACAAACCCCAATTGTCAAATTGAACAGAATTACCAAAAATCTTCCGGGAAATTATTTTGCAAAACTGGAAGCATGTAATCCTGGTCAGTCTGCCAAGGACAGAATTGCATTACAAATTATTAAAAATGCTGAGGAGAAAGGAATTTTAAAGCCCGGAGACACTATTGTAGAAACCACTTCGGGAAATACCGGGTTTAGTTTAGCAATGATAAGTTTGGTAAAAAACTATAAATGTATTTTAGCAGTCAGTGATAAGTCCTCCGGAAATAAGATTGATATTTTAAAAACAATGGGAGCAGAAGTGCATGTGTGTCCTGCCAATGTTCTTGTCGATGACCCAAGATCTTATTATGAAACTGCCAAGAGAATTCACAGAGAAACACCAAACTCAATTTATATCAACCAATATTTTAATGAACTAAATATTGAAGCACATTATCAAACTACAGGACCGGAAATATGGGAACAAACAAAAGGCAAAATAACTCATTTAATTGCTGCCAGCGGAACCGGAGGGACTATTTCCGGAACTGGCAGGTACTTAAAAGAACAAAACTCAAATATTAAAGTTTTAGGAGTAGATGCTATTGGTTCAGTGCTTAAAAAATATCATGAAACTAAAGAACTGGATCCTGACGAAATATCTCCATATAGAATAGAAGGTTTAGGAAAGAACTTAATTCCTACTTCTACTGATTTTGACAGCATCGATATTTATGAAAAAGTAACCGATAAAGATGCTGCTTTTGCTGCAAGAGATTTAGTTAAACAGGAAGGTATTTTATGTGGTTATACTTCGGGAGCCGTTATACAGGCAACACATCAATATGCTTCAAAAAACATATTTAATGAGAATAGTTTTGTAGTTATAATTCTCCCGGATCACGGAATTCGATATATGGATAAAATTTATTCCGATGATTGGATGAGAAAACAAAATTTTATTTAAAAATCTATTTATAAAGCAAATATTTAGCTCTAATCTTTTTGAAATTATCAAGATCGTTTTTCCAGGAAGCACGAATTTCAGCGGAACTTAATTCACTTTCAATTTGATATTGTAATTTTTTAGTTCCTGTTAATTTTGTAAAGAAAGAAGTAAAAAACTGTCTCTGATGTTGCTTATAATCAGTATAAAAATCAATTAGCCATCTAAGTTCAATTTTATCAAGCCGGCGTTCCGTTTTCAAATCATACCCTTTACATTTTTTCCCCTTATGTTTCGGGTTTTTAGCTCCTTCATTAGGCTCGGGAATAAATGTATAACTATGTTTTTTTGATTGATAAAAAGGGCTTCCAATTACCTGAAACTGACTGTTTGTTCCTCTGCCTATAGAAATATCAGTTCCTTCAAAAAAACATAAACTGGGGTATAAATTTATAGCTGTATCACTGGGTAAATTAGGAGAAGGTTTAACAGGTAAGCTATAAAAAGTAGTATGGGAATAATTTTTAACCGGAATAACTGTCAAATCACATTGAATTCCATTGCTCATCCATTGCTCACCATTAATCATTTTTCCATATTCACCAATGGTCATTCCGTAAACTACAGGTACAGGGTGTATTCCTATAAAACTTGTATATTCTTTTTCAAGAACAGGGCCATCAATATAGTGCCCGTTCGGGTTAGGACGATCCAGCAGGATTAACGGAATATTACTTTCTGCACAAGCTTCCATAACATAGTGCAATGTAGAAATATAGGTATAAAAACGTACTCCTACATCCTGAATATCAAAAACAACCGCATCAATATTTTTTAATTGTTCCTCAGAGGGTTTTTTATTTTTTCCATATAAAGAAATGACAGGCAACCCCGTTTTAGTATCAACACCATCATTAACAATCTCACCGGCGTCTGCTTTTCCTCTGAAGCCATGCTCTGGAGCAAAAACTTTTTTAACATTAATTTTTTCTGAATTATGAATATAATCCACCAAATGAATCGTTTTTACGGAAGAATTATAATGTGAAATTCTATTAATTATCGAAGTTTGATTGGCTACAACAGCTACATTCTTACCAAATAATTCAGGGACATACATGCCGGTTTGATCTGCACCGGTTTGTAATAAAGCATTTTTTGCAGAATTGTATTTCCTTTTTTGTTTCTCCTGAGCAGAAATATGAGAAGTTTGTTTACAGGAACAAACAAAAAAAAGACTTAATGTAAACAAGAATAAATATGTACTTTTGGAATGATTAAAAACCATTTCTTTGAATTACGAATTATTTATTGCCAAACGGATAATAGCTGGTAAAGCGTATAAAGATAGTATATCTTCTCCAATAATAAAAATAGCTATAGTGGCTATAAGTCTGGGAATTGCCATTATGCTGATTTCTGTTGCAGTAACTTTAGGGTTTAAGAAAAAAATTCGTGAAAAAATAGCAGGATTTAAAGGACATGTGCAAATAACAAATTATGATAATAATAACTCCGATATTTCTACTGTTTCCATTGATTTACATCAGGATTTTTATCCGCATTTTCCTTCAGTAGAAAATATAAAAAAAGTACAACCCTATATCAATAAAGCAGGATTAATCCGAACGGCAACAGACTTTAAGGGAATTATTTTTAAGGGCGTAAACAAAGATTATAATTTTGACTTTTTTAAAGATTTTTTAACTGAAGGGAGATTTCCCAATTACAACCAAAAAAGAAATAAAGAAATTTTAATTTCCAAATCCGTTGCAGACCAGTTACAATTGAAACTTAATGATACATTACAGGTATGGTTTCAAAGAGTAGCTTCCAAGAATTTTAAAATGAGAAAACCCGTTATTTCGGGAATTTATGATACCGGATTTGCAGAATTTGATAATACCATTGTTATAGGAGATTTAAAAGAAGTGCAATTTATTAATAAATGGAAAGAAAATCAGGTAGGGGGATTTGAAATTTTACTGGATGATTTTGATTCCATAGAAGAAAAAGGAGAAGAAATAAATCAAAATATAAGTCCCTTATTGCAATCAACTACATTATTACAAAGTTTTCACAGTCTTTTCGACTGGCTGAAACTATTCGATAATAATGTTTGGTTTATCATTGGAATAATGATTTTCATCGCTGGAATTAATATGATTACCGCTCTATTAGTACTTATTCTGGAAAAAGTTCAAATGATTGGAATTTTAAAAGCCTTGGGAAGTAAGAATTGGGAAATACAAAAGATATTTTTATACAACGCATCGTATTTAATTTTAAAAGGTCTTTTTTGGGGAAACCTGATCGGGTTCGCTCTGTTGTTTATTCAAGAATACTTTAAAATAATTACATTAAATCCGGAAATCTATTATGTTTCAACAGTTCCGGTAAGTAATAATGCTTTTTATGTATTGGCATTAAATACAGGAACTTTGTTTTTATGTTTTTTAATGATGCTGATTCCTTCAATGATTATAACAAAGGTTCAACCTTCAAAATCAATAAAATTTGAGTAATCAATAATAATCTAATCGTTGCACATTCGTTTAATATACGATGAGGCAACAGCTGCTAATTTTTTTCAGGCATTTTGGAGATTTGTTATAAGTCTTCTTTCCCCAGCGTAAATATCTTCTTATACTCATCGCCGGCGTCCGGACGGGAGTAGTAAAGCAAGCAAACAATTATAAAGAGAAGTACAGTTTAATTGAATAATCTAAAAAAAATTGATTATTTTAATAATTAATCCTATTTTTACATCCAAATAGCTAACTATGTATTTCAGCCTCCGGCAAATATCAGAGTAAAGTTTTAACTATTAAATTAATTAACAAATGAAAAAAGAATACTTATCAGTGAAAATCAGCTTGATTACAGCAATCATTCTCATAGTGCAATATACAGCTGCACAATGTACCGTTTCTTTTTCAAGTAATCTTAGTAGTTGGGATACTACAATTAATCCTTCAGGTAATCGTTGGGGGCAACTTTTTACGGCTGCATGTACCGGAAATTTAGAATATGTTCAGTTGGTTTCAGCTTCCACAGGTACCACATCTGCTGGAACTTTAAAGATTTACGCTGGAAATGCGGTGAGCGGTACGCCGTTATATATGCAATCGTATTCTGAAATCACCATAAATACCATCGGAGACCCTGTTCGGGTGGATATTACAGGTACAGTAGCAGTAACAAGCGGAAATGAATATATCTTTGAGCTTGATATTGATAATTTAAGTGTTTTAGCTTCTAATATAGGAAATAACGGGTTTCTCAATGGTACAAAATTCGGCGGAAGTCTTTTTTCTGAAGCTTCTATCTCAGAGAATACTTTGGGAGGGGGTAGATACATATAGCGAAAATAAAAGAGTTAATTTATTTCCCAATCCTTCCGGGGATTATATCGAAATTTCAGAGATTACAACACAAGAAAGTTATAGAATATTTGATGTGTTGGGGAAAGAAATAAAAAACGGGACGACTTCCAAAGATCAAAGAATTGACATAAGAAGCTTTATAAGCGGATTATATTTTCTGAGATTTGACAATGGAAATTCAATCAGATTTATAAAAAAATAGTTTCATGAATTTTTCATGAATTATCCTTTGGAAAGAGCTATGTTGTTTTGACAGAAGCTGAATAATTCTTGTTTTTTTTCGAACCTATTATATAAAAGTATATCTTTAAAATAATCTACAGAAACCACGTACAGCATTGGTAATATTTTTTAAATCGCCCGGAGAGCTTTAATCTACCATTGTATTTAATGAGTATTCTCATAAAAAACCTGTATTGAAAAAGTATGAATACGATAAACAGCAGGTTTTATAAATTAATAAAAAAAAGAGACCCGAATGAGTCTCTTTTTCTATTTTTAACGTTGGGTATTAGTCGTTAATCTTTATCATCTTTCTTTTTAGCTTTAGATGTTTTATTCCATACTTTAATTTTATCGTCCTCAGTAATTCCGGATAAAACTTCAACATTTATTCCATCAGAAATGCCTAATTCAATATTCTTTTTTTCAAATTTTCCTCCCTCTGTTTCAATTTCTACAAAAGGCTTGTTCGTTTCCTTATGATATTGTAACAATGCTTCTTTAACTGCATAAATACTATCTTTCTTTTCTATAATTATTGATGCGTTAGCACTATATCCTGCTCTTACCATTGTTTTTACACTATCTAATTTTAAATCTCCTTTTACTTTGAATTGTATTGCACCACTTTCTTCCATTCCTTTAGGGGCAATAAAATTTAAAGTTGCGGAAAACTTTTGATCTTCAATAGCTCCTATGGTAATGTCCAAGTTCATTCCTAACTTTAGTTTATCTACTTCTGCTTCATCAACTTTTCCTTCAAAAATCATTTCATTCATATCGGCAATAGTAGCTATTGTGGTTCCTGCATTGAAACTATTACTTTGAATTACCTGATATCCTTTTTTTACAGGTATTTCTACAATCATACCTGAGGAAGTTGCTCTGATATTTGTATTTGTTGCACTTCCTAATCCAGCTGTAGTTCCTTTTTTTATAATATCCATATTGGACTGTGCATTTGACAGGCGTTGTTTTGCATTATTGTAAGATAATTGAGAATTCTCAAATTCTTGTCTGGCAATCACTCCTTTTTTAAAAAGTTGCTCGTTGCGATCGAATTGGATTTTTGTGTTATCGAAGGTTAACCGGGCGTTTTTAATTTCATTATTAGCAGCGTTTAAAGCCTCTATATTAGGTACAACTCTTACTTTGGCTAATAAATCTCCTGATTTTACGATCTGTCCTTCTTCCACAACTATTCTATCAACAATACCTGCTATCTGGGGCTTAATTTCAACCTCTTCTGAAGGTATTACTTTACCGGTGGCAACTACTTTGTTAACTATATTTGTTTTTTTAAGCTGATCTGTTTTATACTTTTTTATTGGTGTACTATTTGATTTATTAATCTTTATAACGGCTAATATTACTGAAATTGCTAAAATTACTAATCCAGTGTAAATTAATGTTTTCTTCATTTTTTATAGTTTTTATTCCTCTCTAAGGGCTTCTATTGGTTTAATTCTTGTTGCTCTGTTTGCTGGTATTAATCCTACCAACAAACTAAGCAGTAACATTAGTGTAAGTGACGATATTACTTGAGTAAAACTTACTGTCGGATTTACAAAAGGGAAATCTGAGCCACTCAAACTTTTATCCATCAGATGTAAAATCCCAACTGATATTACAAAACCCAGCAGTCCGGAAAAAACAGTTAATACTATTGCTTCCATAATTATCTGGGTTTTAATAATTTTTGGGGTAGCTCCGAGAGCTCTTCTTACTCCTATTTCTTTGGTTCTTTCTTTAACTGTGATTAGTAAAATATTACTAATTGCAATCACTCCGGCCAGCAATGTGAATATTCCTACGAAAAAAGAAAATCCTTGAAGTGCAAAGGTAAAAGCATTTATTCCTTTAAATATATCTGATAAATTAAAGGATCCTATGGCACGATTATCATCTGGGTGAATATTATATTTTTCTTTTAAAATTTTCTTTATTTTATTCAGAATTGGAGCTACAGAATATTGTGATTTAATATTTATAGCCATCCAGCCTACTCTATTTCCACTGTTGAAAGCTTTTTGAAACGTTGTAAAAGGGATATATATTGCATTTTGACCATCAAAACTTACATTTTTATTTTTAGTATATACTCCAACTACCTGAAAATAAACTCCATTGATTTTTATATAGGTGCCTATAGCTTCTTCATCTTTTTCATACAGTGATTTGTAGGTTTCATCACCTATTACACAAACTTTTCTTCTTTTATTAATATCACCTTGATTTAAAAAGCGTCCTTCATACATATTCTTTTTAGATATTTTATCTAATGAAGGAAAATCTCCAAATACAGAAGAGCCACTCGACTTACCGTTTCTTATTACAGTAGTGACACCTCTGAAACTTCCCAGTTGAATTCTTGGAGAAAGTACATCTATTTCTTTAACTTCCGTTTTTAATAATTTTACATCATCGAAGTTAAAAGCTATTTTTCTTCCTCTTTCAAATCCTTTATATGGTTTTCCTGTATTCTGTCCCCACATAAACATACTATTGGTAGCTGTTCCTGTAAAAACTTTATCAAACCCATTTTTCATTCCCCGGGTTGCGCCCAACAGTAAAATGAGAATTATAATTGCAAATAACACTCCTAAAGTTGTTAAAGCTGTTCTTAACAAGTTTTTCGTTAATGTATTAAAAACCTCAGTCCATAAGTCTCTGTCGAATATCCTCATTTTAATCTGCACTTAATGCTACTACCGGTTTTACATTGGCTGCTTTTACAGCGGGTATTAAGCCTGCAAAAATTCCTGATACTATTAAAATAACAGTTGCAGTGATTACTGTACTTATATTTACAGAAGGGTTTCGAAACGCCGGTGCCTGAATTAAAGAACCCAAAGCTTTTAAAAGTAACATGGCAAATACCATTCCGCCTAGCCCTGAAAGTACAGTGATAAATACCGATTCCAGTATGACTAAACTAATTACCTGATTTGGTTTTGCTCCTAAAGCTTTCCTTATTCCTATTTCTTTAGTTCTTTCTTTAATTATAAAAACCAATATATTACCTATCCCTACAATTCCTGCTATTAATATTAAAATTCCAACTCCAACGCTTATCCCATTAAGCATTGTAGTGAAATTGGAGATGTCTGAAAATGCCTCTGCGTTATTATTTACAAAAATTGCTCCTTGATCATCAGGATCAACTTTATGCTTTCTTTTTAAAACTCCTTCTAAAGCATTTGAAAAATTTATTGCCTGAACATGTGTAAAACTTGGGTTATACGTTAAAACTATTTGATCAATTTTATCTGTATTACCATATAATCTTTGTGTGGTAGTTGCGGGCGTATAAATAAATCTTTCTTCTCTTTCATTTCCTTCATCTGAAAACACACCGATTATCTTATAAGTAGAGTTGTTCATTATAAATGTTTCTCCAACAGGGTTTTTATCTGCAAACAAATCCTTCTTTACCATCTTACCTATAACTGCGACTTTATTTTTTTTATAAATATCATTTTCATTGATATATCTTCCAAAGTCTATAATTGTTTTTTCAATTTTTTGATGATTTGAAAATACTGCTCTGACAGAATAACTTCCGGTTTCTTTTTTATATTTAGCGGTTACATTCCTTAAAACTCTTGGTGTAATATATTCTACTTCTTCCTGAAAACTTCCCTGAATGTATTTTAAATCATCATTTGTAAAATTTATTTTTCTTCCTGCTTCAAAACCAGCGTAAGGTTTTGTAGTAGAGGAAGGAGAAATAAAAATTGAGTTTTTAGCATCATCTGCAAATTGGTGTAAGAATCCATTTTGCATACCATTAACAGAGGCTAACAACATAACTAAAATAAATATTCCCCAGGCAACAGAAAATCCTGTTAAAAAGGTTCTAAGCTTATTCTTTTTAATACTATAGAAAATTTCTGACCAAAGATCTCTGTCAAACATGTTCTTCAATTTTAGTTTTTCCGGAAGCCGTTAATTCATCACTAATGATAATACCATCTTTCAACCTTACAATTCTATTTGTTTGCTTTGCAACGTCTTCTTCGTGAGTAATTACAAGTACTGTCATTTTTTCATCATTAATTCCTTTTAATAAATCCATTACGGAATCTGTGGTTTTAGAATCTAAAGCTCCGGTAGGTTCATCTGCCAAAATTACTTTGGGTTTTGTAGCTAGTGCTCTTGCAATGGCTACTCTTTGTTTCTGTCCTCCTGATAATTCATTTGGCAAATGGTTAACCCAGGGACTTAATGCTACTTTTTCTAAGTATTCTTGTGCAATTTTTAATCGTTCTTTTCTTCCCACTCCTTTATAATATAATGGCAAGGCGACATTTTCCAATGCTGTTTTATATGAAATCAGATTAAATGACTGAAAAACAAATCCTAAAAATTTATTTCGTAAAACGGCTGCTTTTTTTTCATTTAAATTTTGAATACGTTGTTCGTTTAAAAAATAATTTCCTTTATCATGAGTATCAAGCAATCCTACAATATTTAATAAAGTAGATTTTCCTGAACCGGAAGATCCCATAATAGATACAAATTCTCCTTCCTTAATATGTAAATCAAGACCTTTTAAGACATGAAGATAATCTTTACCAATTGGATATGACTTATGTAATCTTTCTATTCTAATCATACAGGTTAGTTATTTTTGCTAAAGATAAGTGTATAAAATCAAAATCTTTTACATACTTAATCATACACAAGACGTTGTTTTCTGAAATATGTTACAAAAAATTATTGTAATTTTGGAAAAAATTGAATACTTATTCATGTTTGATTTTCCCGGTAATAAGAAGATGATTCTATTTGATGGTGTATGTAATTTATGCAATCAAACTGTTCTTAAAATCATTAAATTAGATAAAAAAGATATATTTCGTTTTACATCACTACAATCTAAAGCAGGAAAAGCTGTTATAAACTATTTAGGAATCGATATTTCTAAAATTGATTCGGTTATTTTGTACGAACCTTCTGTTGCTTATTACACAAAGTCCTCTGCGGCATTACGTATTATGAATCATTTTGGAGGGTTCTGGAAATTAAGTCAAATTTTTCGTATTCTGCCTTTGTTAGTTAGAGATTCGGCTTATGATTTTATTAGCAAAAATCGTTATCAGTGGTTTGGTAAAAAAGAGCAATGTATGATTCCAACTTCCAAACTAATTTCTAAATTTTTTAAATTAAATACCTGAAAATAAATTAGGATAAATTCTACTTTAAATTATCTAAAATAAAATTAATTGTTTTATTAGTGTTGTTATTTTCAGTATAAGAATCGGTAATAAATTTAGGTTCAACTGCATATCCCCGATCAATTAAATATTGAATTTCATCAACAAAATCCAGTGTTACTTTACCTGTTAGCAAAATGTTTAGTTTCTTTCCGTTTTTATAATAATTGTAAATCTTTTTAAGCCCTGTTAAGTACAAGTAATCTTTAGTAAATCCTCCTCCTCTATAAGCTCTTACCGTAGTATAAAATGCATCCTCTTTATTTAAATCAAACGTATTGTGTAATAGTCTGAATGTTTTGGAAAAAGAATATCCTTTTGCTAAACCATTTACTGCTAATACTCTATATGCTAACTCTTTTAATCGTTTTAAGGTTAAATTCCCTGACATATATTCACCAAAAACAGCCAATCCTTCCTGAGTTTCTACATTATTAGGAAAGCCATGAGAAAATATTTTTAAGGAGTGTGCCAGTCCATTCATCGTAGTTACCATATGTACTCCTATCTCATGATTGGTCAAAATAGCCATTTCACTTTCAGAATAAGTATGATTACTACTAATAACCAGAGTTTTAATGCTATTTAAAACCATAGCTATTGCGTTCATTTTAGAGGATTGCTTAATATTAAAGTCAAAATTGTATTTTTTTCCGTAATCTCTAAAAATTTTTTCGGCTTCTTTTGGTGAATATTTAGGTTGAAAAATTGGATTCTTTTGGGAATCATCCTCAAAATGCAGAATGAATTTAGCATTTTCCACATCTGTTTCAGTTGGTGTTCCAAAAGATTTCAGGCTGTTGTAATAAAATTTTTTTCCTTTTCCTATTGTTTCTATACATTGTATTAATCCTGAATAGAAATATATAATTTCTTCGTATAAACTTCTAATTTTTTCATCTTCAATAGCTTTTAGAGGCAGTGAAAAAAATTGATTATGTAATCTAAACTTATCGAAATAAGATTCCGGATATATAAAATTAGGATCTGTCAAGTATTTGGATGTAAAAAATTGTTTTTTTTCTTCCTCTATGTTAACAGGGTTTACATAGCGAAGTAGTTCTATTTCTCTAACAAGATCGTCAATTTTCTTATCAATTTCTAATAATTTTTGTATCTTAACCGAAGTATCAATCATCATTATAAAAACTCAACCACAGCACATTTAAGGTTTATGTCTGTCATAAAAACTTTCTGCGTGTTCTTTTAGCATTTTACATAAATATATTCGTACTGTTTCTACTACTTCCGGATAGATAACCCCGGTTAATTCATCACAATATACTTTCGCCATTTCTGTAGCTAGAACTAATGTGTTATTAAAATTTTGTGTGATGAATTTTAAGAAATATCCATTCCCCCGGAAAGTATCGTTAATTTTTGATGTGGAATGTATGTCTTCGGGTAGTGTCATATTTTCTAAGGTTGACCTCCAATCTTCAATGGTCTCTTCAAATCGATTTGTATCCACATTTTTGATTCCCAGATTCCATGTAGGTACTTCTCTTCTCCACCGTTTCCAATTATAGCTATGCATATCATACACTATACAAATGCCGAATTTATCCTCTATCTTTTGAATTAGTGTATGTACTGTTTTATAAAAGTTTTTATGTTTCAACAAGCTTTTCTCTTTCAATCTTTCGGATAATGGAGATTTCCATAGTTTTTTCCCCCATGCATCGTCATATATTGCTGTTTCCGGTGATCTGTTTAAATCATATTCGAAACGAGAGTCTAAACCTGCAATCACAATGGGATGAGATCCTATCATTTGTTTAGTACACGGGTCTTCTTCATACCAACGCTCATAAGCTGTATGTAAACAATTATTCCATAATTCTTTTCTGAATTGATGACCATCGTGTAAAGCTGCACAAACATACGGCACATATTTATCTATTTTTATAGTAAATGAATAATCATCAACAACTGCTTCAAATGATTTTTCTGATTCTATATTTTTTATAGCCTCTTCTACAGAAAGTTTTATCATCTAATTTATATTTTTTATGAAAGTGTTAATCATTATCAGAATATTGGTGTTTTTTCCATTTAATACTGTGATATCTATTAATATAAAAAAATTAAATAACTGCCAATCTGCGGCAACATGAATGTTTGAATCATCAGCAATACAATTACTGGAGTTAATTTCTGTGTTATGAATTCCTTTTTCAAAGTATTCTTTAGCAGGTTTAGCTATTTGTAATCGTTAAGGCATTTTTTTATTTTTAAATTCGTAATCCCGATAAATTAAGCCTCATCAACTCTGCGTTTTAAATCTGTCATACGCTTGAAAGCTATATTTTTTTCTAATACTTTACTTTCTAAAAAATTGATAATCTTTTCTTGTAATCTCACTTTAGATATTTTGTTTATATATGTGATTCCTCCCGGACTCATTACATTTACTTCGACAAGTTTTCCATTAATCACATCTATACCAACAAAATACAATCCATCTTTTACCAACTTCATCCCTATTTTTTTACATAGTATCTTTTCTTCGGTAGTTAGTTTATGTCTTTCTACTCTACCTCCGGCAGTAACATTTGATCTATAATCTTTTTCTCCGGGAATTCGTTTCATAGCTCCAATAGGAATTCCATTCAGTAATAATATTCGTATATCTCCTTTTTCTGCACCTTCTATATATTCCTGAAGAATTACATAATCTGAAGAACCATCACTTTTGCTAATATAGAAATCCAGTAATGAATTAATATTTCCCATTGCTGTTTTTTCTATCAAAATAACACCTGATCCTCCATAGCCATTCAAAGGTTTTAAAATCATTTTACTTGATTCTGATTCTTCAATTGTTTTAATCAAGTATTTCTTGTTTTTGGATACATGAGTTACCGGAATTATCTCATTATCCGGGTCTTCAAATACGGCTGTATATAGTTTATTATTTGCCTCTCTTAATCCCTGTACTGAATTAACAACGAAAACATCATCTTTTACTGAATCCAGAAAGTTTAACATTAGCGGGTCTAAAGGAGGGTTAGCTCTCATAAATATAGCATCAAAACCTGCTAACGGCAACATTTCTTCTCTGGTTGTTGCTTTTTTATAATAGGTTTTATATGATGAAGGTACTTTTTCCATTCTGTTAATTACTGTACAGAAAGCATTAGTTACACTATTCCGAATCGTTAAGTTAGAAGGAGTACATATAGCTATTCCATGCCCCCTTTTTGCACATTCATGAATAAGGGCTAAAGAGGAGTCATTTTCTGGTTCAATATCCTCCCAAGAATACATTAGAAAGCAAATATTCATTATCTTATAATTTTAGTTAGTATTGATTTTTGCTGTTTTTTTATCTAACACGGCATCAAAACTATATATGATGGGTTATTAATAGATATAAAGTTAATATTTTTTTATAAATAAATGAAATAAAACTCATTTTACTTTATCATAATTGTCATTCCAGTCTTTCGGGTTTGGTTTTCCAAGTTTTCCTGTTGATTTAGCTACTAGCGTGGAAACTGTTGCATCTCCTGTAACATTAATAACAGTTCTACACATATCTAATGGTCTGTCCACCGCAAATATTAATGCTAACCCTATTGCTAATTTATCTGCCGGGAATCCTACAGCTTCCAAAACAATTACTAACATTACCATTCCGGCTCCCGGAACTGCAGCTGAACCTATTGAGGCTAAAAGTGCTGTTAGTATGATGGTCAATTGATCTCCAAATGTTAAATCGAAACTTAAAGCTTGTGCAATAAAAACTGCTGCTACTGCCTGATATAGACTAGTTCCGTCCATATTAATCGTTGCTCCCACCGGCAATACAAAACTCGATACTTCTTTATCCACTCCTATATGTTCTTCCACACGTTCCATAGTAACTGGTAAAGTAGCTGCACTTGAGCTTGTTGAGAAAGCTAATAATTGTGCCGGACTTATTTGTTGTAAAAACCATAATGGATTTTTTTTTACAAATATACTTACTAAAATCATGTAGAAAATAATCATAATCAACAATCCTCCGACTACAGTTAATGCATATTTTAATAGGGCTAATAATAAGTCCGGATCATTAGAAGAAGCTACCACATTTGCTAATAATGCAAAAACCGCATATGGTGCAAATAACATAATTAAATCCACCATTTTTAACACTACTTCATTCAGAGAATCAAAGAAATTTTTCAATGGTATGGATTTTTTTTCTCCTGTTAACAGCATTGAAATTCCAAAAAATATGGTAAAAAAGATAACTTGTAACATTGCTTTGTTGTTACTCATAGCTTTCATAGCGTTATCAGGAATCATATCTACTAAGAATTGTAACGGACTACTTTTACTTTGTTTAGCAGCTTCCATTATTTTAGCTTTTACACTATCATTATTTGCGTAAGTGCTTGTTAACTTTTCAATTGTTTCTTCAGAAATACCATTTCCCGGCTTTACAATATTTACCAATAAAAGACCTATAGTGATTGCTATTATAGTTGTACAGACATAGATGGCAATGGTTCGTAAACCTATATTCTTAAATTTCGAAATATCTTTTAAGTCAGAAATTCCTTTTATTAGCGAAGCAATAATTAATGGTACTGCTATTAGTTTTAGTAACTTTACAAAGATGGTTCCAAAAGGTTTAATCCAGTTTCCAACAAAAGTAGTACCTCCATTTACATTTATCATAAGTAACCCAAAAATGATTCCTAAAACCATCCCTGTTAAGATTTTCCAATGTAGTGCTAATTTTCTCATATATTAATTTTAATTTTGTAAAAATAAGAAAATGATTACAATTATAAAGTTCTTATTATCCTGATACAAGTCTTAAATTTAATGTGACTTTGTTTCCATATATTGTGTCAATATAATTATCTTAGTATCAATTAATAATAAAAATTCAAAAATAATGGAAAAAATCTTAGGTTTATTAAGCAGTCCTGCAGGTAAAACAATCATTAGCAGCATTGCTGGTGCAACTGGTCAAAACAGCACTAAAACAGAGAATGTTTTAGCCATAGCTTTACCTGTATTAATGAAAGCAATACAACGTAATGCTTCTACTCCAAAGGGATCTAAAGGGCTAATGGAGGCTTTAAATAAGCATGATGGTGGAATTTTAGATAACTTAAGTGATTTGTTTCGCAGTGGTGTAAATAAAGAAATTGCTAATGATGGAGGAAAAATTTTAAGCCATGTTTTAGGGAACAAACAACAAGGAGTTCAACAAATAATTGGTCAAAAAACAGGAATGGATACCAACGCTGTTGGTAATATATTAAAAACTGCTACTCCAGTTTTAATGGGTGTTTTAGGAAAACAATCCAGACAAGCCGGAGCTGGTAATGCCGGTGGAATTGAAGATTTAATTGGCGGGATGTTAGGTGGAAACAACACACGGCAAGAGCAAAGTTTATTAGATAATATTTTAGATGCTGATGGAGACGGTAATGTCATTGACGATATAGGCGGAATGGTATTAGATGGCAATCAAAAGAAATCCGGAGGTTTTTTTGGTGGGATGTTAGGTGGTTTATTTGAGAAAAAATAAGATTTATTATATTGTATCTCAGAAAAGGTGAACAGGTTTGTTTACCCTCGTCCTTTTCAATACATTTGCATCCGATTAAATATTTTTTCTGTGGAAAAACTAAAAGAACATTGGGGATTAAAAACGAATTGGGATGTAGTAACTGTTTTAATAGTTTTTGCTATTAATGGTTCATTTTCTGCCTGGGTCGCTAAACCTGTCACAGGTTTCTTCAGTTTATCTCCGGAAAATTTAAATCCGTGGGTATATTATGCATTACGAATTCTTTTAATTTTTCCTATTTACCAAACAACCTTACCCATTACAGGCTGGCTATTTGGTCAGTTTAAATTTTTCTGGGGTTTTGAAAAAAAATTTCTTGGTAGATTGGGACTTGGATTCCTGTTCAAAAAATAATTTTAACCACAATTACTTTTTCTCCTTATCTTATTGACAAACACATTAAATATAAATACAGAAATAATATCCACTTTTCCCATAAGTCTTTCGTAAAGGTAATTACTCCAGCTATTTCTCCTTTATACATTCCGGTTATAATACAGGCAGATGCAGATATCCGGATTATATCAACGATTTCTCCAAATAGAGAGCTAATAAAAGATACATATTTAACGGCATATAAATACTAAACTTAGTATTAATTTTTTTGATGTTTATTTTCTATATTCATATTTTTTATTAATTTGTTTACGATTTCAATTTAAACACTCAAATTTAAAAAAAGTAATCCCGCTCATGCAATTTTCATATCTTCGCAGACATATTCATTTATTAAAAAAAAATAAGTTGGGAGGAATTCACTCTCAATCTAAATTAGTGCCTGAATTAAGAAGAGATGTTTCTGAAGAAAAAATACAACAAAGTAATTCAGTAAAAGCAGTTGTTTTAGCATTATTTTACCCTAATGATATAGGAGAATCCTGTTTTTTATTAACCAAAAGAGCCAGTTATAATGGAACTCATTCAGCACAAATCAGCTTCCCGGGTGGTAAGATTGATTCAACTGACATTTCTTTTGAAGGTGCTGCATTACGTGAATTACATGAAGAAACGGGAGTTAATTATAATTCGGTAGAATTAATACGTAAGTTATCAGATACTTACATTGCTCCAAGTAACTTTATGGTTACTCCATTTATAGGCAGTATCAATCAGAAACCAAAATTCACTCCCAACAAAGAAGTTGCAGAACTTATTGAAGTAAAATTAGCAAATCTGTTAAATGAAGAAAGTCTTTCATCAGAAGTGCTGGAGACTTCATATATGGAAAAAATTGAAGTTCCCTGTTTTAAATTAAATCATCAAATTGTTTGGGGAGCTACAGCTAGGATTCTCTCCGAAATAAAAGATTTAATAAAAGAAATTTGAATAAAAATGTTTTGTAAATTTGCGAATTAAAGATGTATATATGCTCTTATTTAAGAGGAATCCTTTTGGTCATATTTTATTTATTAAACGCTTTCTTGTTCAAATTTTAGGAATTATATCACATAGCAGGTATCGAAGTTTTAATAATTTACAAATAGAAGGATCTGAAAATTTAAGACAATTACCCGAGCAGAATGTATTATTCATATCTAATCATCAAACATATTTTGCCGATGTAGCTGCCATGTTTCATGTTTTTAATGCTGCTTTAAAAGGAAGAGATGATACTATTAAAAATATAGGATATCTGTGGAAACCCAAATTAAATATATATTACGTTGCTGCAGGTGAAACCATGCGATCCGGAATTTTACCAAGAGTTTTTGCCTATACAGGTTCTGTATTAGTAGAAAGAACCTGGAGAAATGCTGGCAAGAATATAAATCGTCAAGTGAAAATGTCAGATATTTCTAATATCGGAAAAGCATTGGATGATGGCTGGTTAATTACGTTTCCACAAGGAACTACTACTCCCTTTAAACCCATTCGAAGAGGTACCGCCCATATTATTAAAACATATAAACCAACAGTAGTCCCTATAGTTATTGATGGTTTCAGAAGATCATTTGATAAAAAAGGATTGATGATTAAAAAACGTAATGTCCTGCAATCTATCGTTATTAAAGATTCTTTAGACATTGACTATGAAAATGAAAGCATAAAAAGTATTATTGAAAAAATTGAATTTGCTATCGAACAACATCCTTCATTTTTAAAAGTATTAAGTCCGGAAGAAATTAAAGAGCAAGAGGAATTAAACGAAAAGCGAAAGTTCTGGAGTTAAACTTATATAATTTAAATACATACAAATCATGGTTAGAAAAACAATCTTAAATCAAAAATCGTTATATTTTTTAGAAAAGTATTTAAATAATTTTGCCCCGACAGGCTATGAATGGGAGGGACAAAAGATATGGATGGAATATCTTACACCCTTTGTAGATGAATTTATTACTGATATCTACGGAACCGCGGTAGGAGTTGTTAACCCCAAAGCAAAATATAAGATAATCATCGAAGGACATGCTGATGAAATTTCCTGGTATGTAAATTACATTTCAGACAATGGTTTAATTTATGTCATTAGAAACGGAGGCAGTGATCATCAAATTGCTCCTAGCAAAGTAGTTAATATTCATACTAAAAATGGGATTATAAAAGGAGTGTTTGGCTGGCCGGCAATTCACACAAGAGACAAAGGAAATGAGACACCACCCAAACAAAATAATATCTTTATTGATATAGGATGCTCTACTAAAGAGGAAGTTGAAAAACTAGGAGTGCATGTAGGTTGCGTTGTTATTTACCCTGATGAATTTCACATATTAAATGATAATAAGTTTGTTTGTCGTGCTCTGGACAATCGGATGGGTGGTTTTATGATTGCTGAAGTTGCCCGGTTACTTCATGAAAACAAAAAAGAACTACCTTTCGGTCTGTATATTACCAATTCTGTTCAGGAAGAAATTGGATTACGTGGTGCTGAAATGATTACTAATACCATTCAACCCAATGTAGCTATTGTTACCGATGTAACTCACGATACCACCACTCCTATGATTAATCAAAAAAAACAGGGACATCAGGAAATAGGAAAAGGACCGGTTATTGCTTATGCACCTGCTGTACAACAAAAATTACGTGATTTAATTATTGAAAGTGCTGAGGAAAATGATATTCCTTTCCAGCGTTCTGCATTGTCCAGATCTACAGGGACAGATACTGATGCTTTTGCTTATAGTAACGGAGGAGTTGCCTCAGCATTAATATCATTACCATTACGCTATATGCATACTACTGTTGAGATGGTTCACAGAGAGGACGTAGAAAATGTAATAAAAATGATTTATCATGCTTTATTAAAGATAAAAAAAGGAGAAACATTCTCTTATTTTAAATAAAAATAAGCAGTAAATACTTTTTTGTGTCATTTTTTTACAGGATTATAAAATTCAAGCAGATGAATCTACAGCATCAAAAACATTTATTTAATCTCCCGGAGAACATTACCTATTTAAACATTGCTAGTTTATCTCCTTCTTTTAAAAGCATAGAAAGAGCCGGAATCAGAGCCGTTAAAGAAAAAAGTACCCCTTACTTAATTCCTAACTCTGATTTTTTCGACCCTGTGATTCAATTAAAAAAACTATTTGCTGAACTTATTCAAGTAAATGATTATAACAGAATCGCTAATATTCCTTCGGTTTCTTATGGCTTATCTACTATTGCCAATAATATAACCTTAAAAGAAGGAGATGAGATTCTTTTAATCGAAAAACAATTTCCCAGTAACTATTATGTTTGGGAAAAGTTGGCTCTCCAATATAATGCCGTGATTAAAGTTGCGAAACAACCCCATAGTAAATCACAAAAAGGGAAATTATGGAATGACGTTATTTTAGATTTAATTTCTGATAAAACTGCTTTGGTTGCTATGGGAAATATCCACTGGACTAACGGGACTATTTTTGATTTAAAAGAAATTCGAAAAAAAACAACCTTACAAAATGCTTTATTAATTATTGACGGTAGCCAATCTATTGGTGCTTTCCCCTTTTATGTACAAGAAATCCAACCCGATGCTCTGGTTTGTGCCGGTTATAAATGGCTATTTGGTCCTTATGGCTGTGGATATGCTTATTTTGGAGAATACTTTGATAAAGGTATTCCTTTAGAAGAAAACTGGACGAATCGATTGTATAGTGAAAATTTAAGCAATTTAACCAATTATCAATCACAATATAAACCCTTTGCCAATAGATATTCCGTAGGTGAACATGGAAGTTTTATTTATGTGCAAATGCAAATTGCTGCTTTAACACAATTATTACAATGGAACCCACAGGATATTCAACATTATTGTACTGTTATAACAGCAAATAGTATTATCACTTTAAAAAAAGCAGGCTGTTTTATAGAAGAAGATATTTTTAGATCAAAACATTTGTTTGGCATAGAAATTCCTGAATTTATCAATATTCAAAACTTAAAAGAAAAACTTTTTAAAGAAAAAATATTTGTCTCTTTCAGAGGAAACTATATTCGGGTTTCTTGTCATCTATACAATACCGAAGATGATTTCAGGAAATTAACAGACTGTATTCTGTCTGAAATTTCCTGATATATCGCTGAACTAATGGTATTGTTGGCGGACATGGGAAACTATACCGGAAAAACCTGCCTGAACCCTGAAGCTCATAAATTCGGATACCTCCATTCTTATAGAGAATATAAAAAATTATCAGTCTGACATACATTAATTATCCCCTGCTATAATTGGGTGCTTCTTCTGTAATTGCTACATCATGAGGATGATTTTCATTAATTCCGCTGAAAGTAATTCTTACAAACTTTCCTGTTTCTTTTAATGTCTCAATATCTTTTGACCCACAATATCCCATGCCTGCTCTTAATCCTCCTACAAATTGATGGATACTTTCGTATAATTCTCCTTTGTAAGGTACTCTGCCTACAATTCCTTCCGGAACCAATTTTTTAATATTATCCTCAACATCCTGAAAATAACGATCTTTAGATCCTTGTTTCATTGCCTCTACCGATCCCATTCCTCTGTATGTTTTAAACTTTCTGCCTTCAAAGATCAAGGTTTCTCCCGGACTCTCTTTAGTTCCTGCCAGTAAAGATCCTAACATAACACAATCTGCACCGGCAGCAATTGCTTTAGGAATATCACCCGTATAACGAATACCCCCGTCAGCAATAACCGGAACTCCACTTCCTTTAATCGCCGCAGCAATTTCTAAAACTGCTGAAAATTGTGGAAAACCAACTCCGGCTACTACTCTGGTTGTACAGATAGATCCGGGACCTATTCCTACTTTTACAGCATCTACACCTGCATTTACTAAATATTCAGCAGCCTCCGGAGTTGCGATATTTCCTACAACTACTTCTAAATATGGAAATTTTATTTTTATATTTTTTAATACAGAGACCACTCTTTTTGTATGGCCGTGAGCAGTATCTATAATTATCGCATCTACTCCCGCTTTTATTAAGGCTTCGGCTCTTTCAACAGCATCAAATGTTACTCCTAAGGCAGCAGCAACCCGAAGTCTGCCTAGTTCATCTTTATTTGCAATAGGTTTTTGAGTTGTTTTGGTAATATCTCTGAATGTAATTAAGCCTGTTAATCTGTAATTATCATTAACTACCGGTAATTTTTCAATTTTATTTTCTTGTAAAATAACTTCTGCTTCTTTTAATGATGTTCCTTCAGCAACCGTAATTAAATTTTCAGAGGTCATTATCTCGGTAATAAATCTTTTGTCATTTTTCTCAAAACGTAAATCTCTGTTTGTAACAATTCCTGCCAGTTTCTTATGCTCGTCAATTACAGGAATTCCTCCGATTTTATGCTCCCGCATAGCCTGCTTTGCATCTAAAACAATAGCATCTAATGGTAAAGTAATCGGATCGATAATCATCCCGCTTTCAGCTCTTTTTACTTTTCTAACTTCCTGAGCTTGTCTTTCAACAGTCATATTTTTATGAAGAACCCCAATTCCTCCCTCTCTCGCCATCGCAATAGCCATAGCACTTTCTGTTACTGTGTCCATGGCTGCAGAAACAATGGGTATGTTAATTGTAATATTTTTAGTAAATTTTGTTTGAATTTTTACTTCTCCGGGGAGTACCTCCGAGTATGCAGGAACGAGCAAAACGTCATCGTATGTTAATCCTTCTCCTACAAATTTATATTCATGAACATTCATATTGACAATCAATTATTACCTTCTTAACTAATTGCATACAAATATACTGCTTTTCTTATAACTTCTACTTTATATTCGTCTGAATTACGCAATAGAGCATTTAGATATTACTAATCCTGATTATATTTATTGGTTTTAATACAAATCTTAATACTAACTTTACTTTGCTTAAAAAAACAAATTTGTAAATTTGGGTTAATGAATAAAAACTTTCAAATAATTACAAATTAGCATCTTAATTTTACCTTAGTCATAAACTGGAAGAGCTAACGCACAAATAGCGCATTTGGTTTTTGCCGAAACACAAGCAAACACTGAAAAAGCAAAAGAGCTATTTTTTGCCACCCCTCAAAACGATATTAAAAGAAGAAACTGAAATATGAATTTTGAACAAACTTTTAAAAATATAGACGACCTGCTTTACAAAGATTCAGGAGCAGATAGTGAATTAGATTACATAGGACAAACCTCTTGGGTTATGTTCTTACGCTACTTGGATGAATTAGAACAAGACAAAGCAGACGAAGCGGAATTAAAAGGAGAAGACTACAATTTCATTTTAGATGAAGAATATCGTTGGCCAAATTGGGCAATGCCTAAAGGTGCTGACGGAAAATTAGACCATCATGTAGCTTTAACAGGACCAGGTTTGGTTGCTTTTGTTGATGGAAAGTTATTTCCATATTTGGCGGAATTCAAACAAAAAGCAGATAGCCCGAAAACCATTGAATATAAGATTGGAGAAATTTTCTCTGAACTCAAAAACAAAATCCAGAGTGGTTACAACTTGCGAGAGATTTTAGAATATGCGGACGAACTTCCTTTCCGAGCTTCAACAGATAAACATGAGTTAAGCCACTTGTACGAAAGCAAGATTAAAAACATGGGAAATGCAGGTCGTAATGGTGGACAATATTACACACCAAGACCACTTATTCGTGCCATGATTAATGTGATTAACCCACAAATTGGCGAAAAAATTTATGATGGTGCAGCAGGTTCTTGCGGTTTCTTATGTGAAGCATACGAATACATGTATGGACGCATGGAAAAAACAACGGACAATCTTAAAACTTTACAAGAAGAAACCCTTTACGGAAAAGAGAAAAAGAATTTGGCGTATGTAATTGGAATTATGAATATGATTCTTCACGGCATTGAAGCCCCAAATATTATTCATACCAATACATTAGGTGAAAACATACGTGATATACAAGAGAAAAACCGTTACCATGCTATTTTAGCAAATCCACCATTTGGAGGCAAAGAGCGACCAGAAGTACAACAAAACTTTGATATTAAAACAGGAGAAACTGCTTTCTTGTTTATGCAACATTTTATTAAAAGTTTAAAAACAGGAGGTCGTGCAGCTATTGTTATTAAAAACACGGTGTTGAGCAATACAGATAATGCTTCTGTAGCGTTACGGAAACTTTTATTAGAAGGCTCTAACTTGCACACTATTTTAGATTTACCAGGAGGCACCTTTACAGGTGCAGGCGTTAAAACCGTAGTCTTATTTTTCCAAAAAGGAGAGTCCGCTAAAAAGATTTGGTATTACCAGTTAGACCCAGGACGAAACATGGGAAAAACCAATCCTTTAAATGACACCGATATGGTAGAGTTTGTTGCCTTACAAAAAACAAAAGCTGAAACCGAAAAATCATGGAATCTAAAAGTAGCAGACATTGATGACATTACTTTTGATTTATCTACTAAAAACCCAAATACACCTGAAGAAGCACCCTTAAGAAGTCCAGAAGAAATATTGGACGAAATGATGTTTTTGGACAAAGAAACCACGACTATTTTAAAATCAATTAAAGCGCTGATATGAGTGATAAATTAGAAATATCATCCGTTTTAATTGAGAATAGAATCTTTACATTAAGAGAAGAGCAAGTAATGATTGATTTTCACTTGGCTGAACTTTATCAAGTTGAGACAAAAAGATTAAACGAGCAAGTTAAAAGAAATGATAAACGATTTCCTGCTTCTTTTATGTTTCAGATTTCTCAAATAGAATGGGAAACTTTGCAGTCGCAAATTGCGACCGCAAATAAAACAAACCATGTGCAATCGCAAATTGCGACCGCAAAAAGAAGAACATTACCTTATGTTTTTACAGAACAAGGCGTTAGTATGCTATCCGCAGTTTTGAATAGCGATATTGCTATTCATGTTAGCATTCAAATAATAAATGCCTTTGTGCAAATGCGCAAAACCATTAGCAACCACCAGCAATTATTACAACTTTCTAACGATTTTGTGCAACACAAACTAGAAACCAACCAAAAATTTGAAGAAGTATTTAAAGCCTTAGAAGCCAACGAAATAAAAGACAAACAAGGTGTTTTTTTTAACGGACAAACCTATGATGCTTATGATTTTGTAAATGGATTAATAAAAAAAGCAAAACAGTCTATTATTCTTATTGACAATTATATAGACGATACGGTAATTACCCAACTCACTAAAAAAAAGAAAAACGTAAACGTATATGTACTGAGTAAAACCATTAGTAAAAAACTACAATTAGATATAGACAAAGCCAACAGCCAATACCCTACTTTTAAGGCGATTAGTTTTGCTAAAGCACACGATAGATTTATAATTATAGATAAAAAAGACATCTACCACATCGGTGCTTCGCTAAAAGACTTGGGTAGAAAATGGTTTGCCTTTTCTAAACTTGAAAAAGACTCGGTTACGGTGGTTAATCAGATAAAAGAGTTAATATGAGAGAAGGTTGGGAAAGAAAAATATTGAAAGAGGTAACTTTATTTAAAAGTGGAAAAACGATTTCAAAAGATATCGAAAGAACTTTTGGTGAAATTCTTTACACCAAAGTTGGCGACATGAACTTAATTGGAAACGAAGTAAATATTACGACTTCTAGCAGATTTGTGGATTTAAAAGATATTAATGAAAAACAAATTATTCCAATCGGCTCAATTATTTTTCCAAAAAGAGGTGGAGCAATTGCCACAAATAAAAAAAGAAAAATTGTAAAACCTACTATAGTAGATTTGAATACTATGGCAATAGCGCCTACCAAAAAGTTATTATCAGAGTATTTATATTATTGGTTTGAATCAATTGATTTAAATGATTTAAGTAACGGCACTTCAATACCACAGATAAATAATAATAGCTTTGATAATGTTTTCATGTCATTTCCGAAAGATATTCAAGAACAAAAACATATCGTAGCCATACTAGACAAAGCCTTTTCAACCATAAACCAAGCCAAAGCCAATATTGAAAAAAACATAGAAAACGCTAAAGAGCTTTTCCAATCTAAACTCAATGCCATTTTTAGCCAAAAAGGTGATGGTTGGGAGGAGAAGACTTGGAACGAAGTTTTAGAAATTCGTAGTGGAAGAAATCAAAAAGCAGTAGAAAACCCTAAAGGAAAATATCCAATTATTGGAAGTGCTGGAAAAGTAATGAATTATGCAGATGATTATTTGTGTGATGAAGGCACGACAATAATTGGAAGGAAAGGCACTATTAATAATCCAATGTATATGGGAACAAAATTTTGGAATGTGGATACCGCTTTTGGTTTACATGCTTTAGAAGGTCTGGATAAGAAATTCTTATATTTTTTCTGTTTAAGTTATGATTTTACACAAAGAGATAAAGGTTCTGGTCGACCAAGTTTAGTCAAGAATGGCTTATTAAAAATGAAAATGCCTTTACCTCAAATAATTATACAACAAAAAACAGTTGTGAAGTGTGAAAAATTGAATGAGCAATTAAATGAATTAAAAAAATCCATTCTTCAAAAAGCCTTTGCAGGAGAATTAACTAAAAACATACTTGCAGTATGAACGAAGCCCAAAACATAGAGTGGAAACAAAGTTGGCGAGACGAATACCTTAAATGGATATGTGCCTTTGCTAATACACTTGGTGGTACACTTTATATTGGAAAAAGTGATAAAGGGGAAACCGTTCATCTAGATAACTTTCAATCACTTTTAGAAGACATTCCTTCTAAAATTAAAAACTCTATGGGTATTATTTGTCAGGTCAACTTACATGATGATAATGGCAAGAAATATATTGAAATTGTGGTGCGTAGCTATCCCAACTCTATTTCGTATGGTGGTAAATATTACATACGTTCTGGTAGTTCTACCCACGAACTCAATGGCGTAGAATTACAAGAGTTTTTATTACATAAATCGAGTAAAACCTGGGACGAACTAGTGGTTGAAGATTCTACAATAAACGATATTGATAACGATAGTGTAAAAAAGTTTATTGATGATAGCAAAGAAAAAGGTAGGCTTCCAGATACGACAGACTTAAACGATTTTGAAATTTTAGAAAAATTACGATTAGCCTTTAATAACCAAATTAAACGTGCTGGCATTGTACTTTTTGGTAAAGACCCAAACCGTTTCTTTCCTAATTGTAAAGTTATGATTGGACGTTTTGGTGCGGATAGTGAAGAATTAAAATTCCAGGAACCATTAGAAGGTAACGTGGTGTTTTTGTTAGATGAAGTTCAAAACATGCTCAACTACAAATTTTTGACACGACCAATTGATTTTGAGGGTATGCACAGAAGAGAAGGTGACGAGTATCCCGTAGCGGCATTGCGCGAAATGCTGTTAAATGCTTTGGTACATAAAAAATATATGGGAGCAGCTATTCAAATTAGAGTATTTGATGACAGACTTTCTATCTGGAATGAAGGTACCTTGCCTAACGGAATGACCCTTGAAAGCCTAAAAACGGAACATAATTCTAAATCGCCAAACCCTATTTTGGCAGATGCATGTTTTAAAGCCGGTTATATTGATACTTGGGGACGTGGCACGTTAAAAATTTACAAGGCATGTGCAGAAGCTGGACTTCCGGAACCTCAAATTTTAGAAAAAGATGGTGGTATTGAAGTTACCTTATTTAAAGAAGACCTTTCGGAGAAAATTCGGAGGAGCTTCGGAGATATTTCGGAGAAAATAAGTAAAGACACACAAAATAATTTTGAGGTTTTAGCCAATGAATATGAGGCTTTCATAAATTTTGTGGCATTAGAAAACAGTATGACTTCGGAGAAACTTCGGAGAAACTTCGGAGAAACTTCGGAGAAACTTCGGAAGAATTTCGGAGATAAAAAAGCCCTATTACTATTTTTAATTGCATTAGAGCCAGAAATTAGCGCAGTTGAAGCTTCTCAAAAAATTGGTGTAAGTGATAGAACTGTAGAAACTTATATTTCACAACTAAAAGAAACCGTATTAGAAAGAATAGGTCCTGATAAAGGTGGATATTGGAAAATAAAAGTATCATGAACGAAGCACAAACCAAACACGATTTAATAGAACCTGCTTTACGTGAGGCAGGTTGGGGCATTGTAGAGGGCAGTCGTTTGCGTTTGGAGTTTCCTATTACCAAAGGTCGTCTCATTGGTCAAAACAGACGTGCTACACCGCTGTTTGCAGATTATGTTTTGGAATACAAAAACAGAAGAATTGGTATTGTAGAAGCCAAAAAAAGAGATTTATATTATACAGATGGTGTTGGGCAAGCTAAAGATTATGCAGAACGTTTAAACATTCGTTTTACTTATGCTACCAATGGTTTGCAAATCTATGGTATAGATATGGATGAAGCGACAGAAGGAGATGTGTCTAAATATCCAACACCTGATGAGCTTTGGGAAATGACCTACCCAACACCTAAAGAAGATTACAAAGTAGAAATTGCCAATTGGAAAGATCGCTTATTTGCCATTCCTTTTGAAGACAGAGGTGGAACCTGGCAACCAAGATATTACCAACAAAATGCAATCGCCAAAGTATTAGAAGCTATTTCAGAAAAAAAGGATAAAATTCTACTGACTTTAGCAACAGGAACAGGAAAAACAGCTATTGCCTTTCAAATTGCTTGGAAATTATTTCATGCCAAATGGAATTTAAGACGAGATGCAACAAGAAGCCCAAGAATTTTATTCTTGGCAGACAGAAATATTTTAGCAGACCAAGCTTTTAATTCGTTCAATGCTTTTGATGAAGATGCTTTGGTAAGAATTAGACCTTCCGAAATAAAAAAGAAAGGTCGAATTCCTAAAAATGGAAGTGTTTTTTTTACCATTTTCCAAACCTTTATGAGTGGACCTAATGATTTACCATATTTTGGAGAATATCCAAATGATTTTTTCGATTTTATAATTATTGACGAATGTCACAGAGGTGGTGCAAATGACGAAAGTTCTTGGCGTGCCATAATGGACTACTTCTCGCCTGCTGTTCAATTGGGCTTAACTGCAACACCAAAACGAGTCGTAAATGGAGATACTTACGATTATTTTGGCGACCCAGTTTATAGTTACAAATTAAAAGACGGAATTAATGATGGTTTCTTAACACCTTTCAAGGTTAAAGAAATAGACACTACAATTGACGATTATCTTTATACACCTGATGACGAAGTAGAAGGCGAAATTGAAGAAGGTAGAGAATATACCGAAGCTGATTTCAATAGAATCATTGAGATTAAAGCAAGAGAGGAATATCGAGTAAAACTCTTTATGGATGCGATAAATCAAAACCAAAAAACATTGGTTTTCTGTTCTACACAAATTCATGCAGCAGCAGTTAGAGATTTAATCAATCAATATTCTACAAGCAGAAATACAAATTATTGTCACAGAGTAACTGCGGATGATGGTGAAACCGGAGAACAACATTTACGAGATTTTCAAGACAACGAAAAAAGCATTCCAACCATACTAACAACTTCGCAGAAGTTAAGTACAGGAGTTGATGCACCTGAAATTAGAAATATTGTTTTAATGCGACCAGTTAATTCAATGGTTGAATTTAAACAGATAGTTGGTAGAGGAACACGACTTTTTGATGGTAAAGATTATTTCACAATTTTTGATTTTGTAAATGCTCACAATTATTTCCAAGACCTAGAATGGGATGGTGAGCCATTAGAACCTGCACCACCAAGACCTTATATGCCATCTGTCGATACTGGAGGAGTTGAAGAACCACCTTATGAAATTTGTACAGAATGTCAAAACGACCCTTGCGTTTGCGACAATCCACCAAGAAGAATGATTAAAGTTAAACTCTCCGATAATAAAGTGAGAGAAATAAATTCTATGGTTAAAACTTCATTTTGGAGTCCAACAGGAAAGCCGATTTCCTCACAAGAATTTATTGAGCAATTGTTTGGCGATTTGCCTTCGTTTTTTACAAACGAAAATGAATTACGACAACTTTGGAGTTTACCAAGCACACGTAAAAAACTGCTGACAGAATTAAGCGAAAAAGGATATACAAATTCGCAATTAGAAGATTTGAGAAACTTAATTCATGGAGAAGATAGCGACCTTTTTGATGTGTTAAGTTATGTTGCTTATCACAAAGACCTTGTTCCAAGATTAGAAAGAGCAAGTAGAGCTAAAATTCAAATGAATGATTACAACCAAAAACAACAAGAGTTTTTAAATTTTGTGTTGGAACAATACGTGAAAGAAGGAGTTGACGAATTAGATGATTCTAAACTACCGAATTTATTGGAATTGAAATACAAAGCTATTGCAGATGCAAAATGTGAATTAGGAGATATTAAGTCAATTAGAGAGAAACCTTTATCGGATTTCAAGAATATTTATATCAAGAAAGAGTAATATAGAATGAAATCAAACGCTCAAAGCCATACACATTTGCAATTCGCACCAGCCGAAACACAAGCCCAAAATTGTAAGCCAAACAGGCTACGGATTAAGTTTTGGTTTAAATATCGAAAATACCGGGCAGTACCGGAAATCTTATATCACTAATCTAAATCAGATTACTGCTGACAATGTCTGTTTTCTGAATCTGCCTTAAATAATTTAAATTAGTTGTAAGATAAATGTTTCAGACATTATCTGTTTATACTGAAATCTCTTTTTTAAAACTTAATTTGTAAAGTAGCATACCAATTTCTTGGTGCTGATGGTATAATTCCCGGTCCCGGATATCCCGTAGCTCTTCTGGTAAAATACGTTTCATTCAACAGGTTATTAATTCCTGCTTCCAGCTTAAGAATTTTATATGTATATGATGCTGATAAATCTACTATCTTATAAGCGGGAACAGGTCCAATAATTCCTTCTCTGAGGCTCCCTGTGCCAGAAGTAGAATTTGTTGCGTCAGTGAATTGCCGGGTAAGATATGAATACTGGATGCTTAATAAAAAATCTTTATATCCGAATTGAATTCCTGTTTTAAGATTAACATCGGGAATGAATTCAACCTTATTTCCTTTTACTCCTGCTTTATCAGATTGAGTATATTCCGAATTAATTACCGATAAATTGCTAAAGATAGTAGCTGAATACTTTTTATTTTTTATATTGATTAAATTAAGTAAGTTAACATTTATCAGGCTTTCAAATCCATAAATAACAGCACTTCCAATGTTAGTTCTTAATCTGTCTCCTTTATTTGGCCCGTTCGATTCTAATACAATTCCAATTCTGTCATTATAAAAAAGCCCAAACGCACTTATATCGTAGGAGATAAATTCATTCCATCGACCTCTTGCTCCCATATCGGCTGTGAGACCTTTTGAGTCTTTAATATTTTCATCAACAATAAAAGTTGGATTTACAGTACGAATATCTGAGAATGTTACTGAGCGATAGTTTTGAGAAACATTTGCGTATAATTCAACATAATCAGAAGGTTTGTAACTTGCTCCTGCTCCCAATAATATAAAGGCTCTTTCTTTAGCTTCGTTATCATCAAATTCATTATTTGTATTGGGTAAGGGATTTCCTGCTGCGTCTCTGTTTACAATAGTGTAAGTTCCTTTACTTTCTGTATTAATATATTCAAATCTGAATCCGGGCGTTAAGCTAAATTTATCAGAGAATTTGTATATGCTTTCTCCAAAAAGTGCAAAATTTTCATTAGGTAAAATAAAATCTGAACTTATATAATCATCCGTACTGATAAAGTTAAAATCAGCATCAACTTCATTTGACCCTGCTCCTTGAATCGAAGTGTTATCTGCTTTATAATATTTACTTCCGGCTAAAAATATGCTCTCTTTTCCAAAGAGTTTACAACTTGATAAAAATCGTACTTCTACAGACCAGTTTTTAAAATCTCCTACAATTAAGTCTCTAATTTCATATTCTCCTTTGACAGGATCCGGAAAGTCTGAATCTCTAACGGGGTTTGATTCCGATGTTCTAAAATTTCCCCTGAAGCCTATCGTTTTTCTTGACGCATTCAGACCTGAAAAGCTTATTGTAAATTTAGTGTTTTCAGAAAAATCATGAGCAAAATTCAAGTTATATAAAAACCAATTGACAGTAAACCAATTTCTTGTTCTGTTACTTTGAAACGGATTTTCATCAAACATTCTGTCTGTTAATCCTCCTGCTTGTTGTGCCAGATATTTTAAGTATGTAATTTCTGCTTCTAATTTTGAAAATTCGTTTAATTCATAACCCAAATGTGCAAAAACATTTTTAGAATCAAATTTTGAATTTAATCTAAAACCATCTCCATGTTTGTAATTATAATATCCGTAATAACTTACTTTATCGGAAGTTCCTTCTATACTTGTAAAGTTAGTAAACAGATTAAAACTTCCTAACGTACTCCTTGAAGTTGTTTCTAAAGTTTTATTTGGGTTCGGTTTTTTCATCAGAAAATTAATGACTCCTCCAAACTGAGTTCCGTACTGTAATGAAGCGGCTCCTCTAATCACTTGAATTTCTTCAACCCCCTCTGTTGCCGGTGTATAATAGCTTTCCGGGTATCCTAAAACATCGGCACTAATATCGTAACTATTTTGACGAGTGTTAAAATTTGATGTACGATTCGGGTTTAAACCACGCCCTCCGATATTTAATTGTAATCCCGCATCATCATTTTCAAAAATGTTTAATCCTGCAACTTGATTATACAGTTGTCTTGCATTGTTCGCGGCTAAATTAGCGGATGATTCACTTACCAAAACTACCTCTGTTTTTCTTCCGGCATAAATAGCTGTTCCTTCAACATCTTTTAATCTTTTCAATTCAAAAACACGATGTTTTTTTGCTTTAATTTCTACTTCTGATAATTGTTCTGAAAAAGGATTTAGTACAATATAATGAGTTTTTTTTTCTTCTGTTTTTATATTCTTTTCCTGTAATTCATATTCCTTTAAATAGAAAAATACAGTGAGTAGCTTTTTGTTGGTAATAAATTCATAATAACCTTTAATATCAGTAGTTGCGAGTACATTTCCATAGTCATCAAAAATTTCAACCTTTTGTAATGTTTTTTTATCTTCATTGGTTACAAATCCGGAAATTTTAATTTGTGAAAAAATACTTGATGTACACATCAATATTGCAATAAAAAACTTATAGTCCTTTAATCTTAATCTCATTTGTAAATGGTAAAATCCAATGTTTATGTTTGAAGCTGTCTTTTTGCTTATATAGATTTACTTTTGAATCTATAAAACGTTCGCCTGAACGTCCATTAAGTGCTACATAGGAATCTGCATATACTTCTATATTTTTATACCCATACTCTTTAAAATAATCTCCTAAACAATGTGCATATTCAAGGATAAAATCAGGTTGAAAAGCCATTTGTTTTTCTTGAAAGGAGGTTAAAAAGTCTGAATTTTCTACATAGAAAAATTGCTTTGTCTTTCCATCTACAATTTTAAAATTGGTATATCCTGCTTTCTCCATAAGCATCACCCTCCAGGAAAAACGATATCCTTCTTCCGTCCAGAATAATTCTCCCGGATATAGTAGATATCTCCAAGGAAACACCAATTGAAATACCAGAAGTAATACAATGCTATAAAGAGGTATTTTATTCCTGAATTGATATGCTTCAATTTGTTTTGCTTTGTATTGTAAAAATGTGATTTTGCTTTTTAAAAAGTGGATTATTTTTTCATGAAAACGTGTATCAAAAAAGATTAATGACCCTGTAATCATGATATAAGGAAACATACCTATGGGGAATAAAATTCCGGTAAATATGTGAAATATTACAACTAAAATAAATCCTGCAGAACGTGTTTTTCTATTTAATAATAAAAATGGGATGGTTAAATCATATATAACTCCACTCCAACTCATGGTATAATGAAACCAATTTTGTTGCATTAGAGAATTTCCTATTAGCGGGACATCATATTTAGAAGGTAGCCAGATTTTTAATGGCATTGCTCTAAATAACCAATCTGAATTCAGTTTTGCTAAACCTGCATAAAAATATACAATCCCCAATAGTAGCTTTATGCTATCCACTGTCCATCCGGGAATTGTTCTATATTCTTTTTTGCGTAAAAAACTATCTATTGAAAATGTAGCATTTGCAGGTAAAAAAATCAACAAAAAACTTAAGATACTTACAAAGTAGTAATGATTCAGGTAGGTTGTTTTATCCATTAACTCAATGTAGGTAAAACTTAAGAAGAATATTATAATTGCTAACCGATATTTAAGACCGACGGCGATTAAGAGTGCAGAAACTCCGCAAATAATGAACAAGATACAAGTATAGTTTCCTAACGGTTTCACCCATTCAAATCCATAATAAGAAAAGAAGAATTTCGGTTGAATGTATAATTTTTCAATCCAGCCATGATACCAAAAACGGATAATACCTATAAACATTAAGATTCCAAATAATAAACGAAAAACGGCTAGTACAGGTGCACCTGTTGTTTTTGATATGTAGCTTTTGATAAACATATATATAAAACTTTCTTATTTCAGGCAGTTTTTTATTATCAATATTTTATAAATTAATCTCCATCGGCATCGACAAAATCAACATTGATGTTAAATGCCTGTAGCATATCTACTTTTAATAACACAACAGCTTTCTGTAATTCATCATAAGCTCTTGTCATTTTAGTATTATCTGTATTTATTTGATTATAAAAGTTATCATCTAATTGATTGATTTGGTTTTCAGCTCTGTTAAGCTGATTAATAATATCTGACCCTAAACTTGATTTATTTAAACTTACTAAATATGTTTTTAAACTTTCACCCGTTGCAGTTCCGTTGTACGCTCTTCCCTGAAAGAAATTTTGTACGGAAGTCAACCCTTCTAATGCCAGCTCTTTAGAAACATCCTGCTTGTAAAGTGCTTCTACTTTTTCCGGTAGTGGTTTGCTGGAAAAGTTTCCCGCAGGAATTCCGAACTTGTTGGCACGCAATCTTTTTTCATAATAAAGTATGAAATCGTTTACTAATTTATTTAAACTGCCGGTAATTGTATTGGAAGTATTTTTTATAAATTCATTTCTGAAACCAGATTCCCAGTCATTTACAATTTCAGAAACAACAGAGTTCATTTTTCCAGCGATATCATCCAGATATTTTTTATATCTATCTGCATTACTATCAGTTGTATATTTTTTGATAATCTCCATATCGTTACTCCCAATACTATGTAATAAATAGTCTAATGCCGGAAATCCTTGAGCATCGTGATTGTTAGGATTATTAAAATCATAGAAACCACTGGTTATATTATTTTCAACATCTTTTACTGTCAAAGGATAAATATTGAAATGATTTACAAGTTGTAAATCCTCCCCTTTACCTATATTAAACATCGATACATGTTGCCAAACCTTGTATGCCTGATACCAGTCGAACCGTACTTGTTCTAAGTTAGGTATTTCCGGGGTGTTTGTAAAATTAGCAGTACTGGCTTTTAATATAATTAATTTGTTGTTTAAGTCTTTAAATGCAGGAATTATGATATTATCAGCTACATTAATTAATAACGCTTCTCTGTCAAAATTACCGGTATTTCCACTACCGGATTCCCTATCACTACTTGTACAGGCAATTATAAGAGAAAGAGAGGTAAATAAAGTTAGATATTTTTTAATCATGAATTTATTATTTCTATTTATTCTAAATAAATTTAAACCAAAGATAAAAAGTAGTTATGAAATTAATTGCTTTTTTAGAAAGTTATTTTTATTCAGACTAGTTTTAATTTGCTGCCTGTGCTACAGTGAAATCAAATTTATCAGCAATCTTATCAGATATTTCATCAAGTTTGTTTACAGTCGCATCCCAAAAACCATTCCCTTCCATTAATGAATCTATAAATTCTTTAATTTCCTCTGCTGTAAAATAAGATGTATCAGATGAAGTATTTCTTGTGAAGCGTAAAGATTGAATAAACCCAAAACTTTCAGATAAATCATGGAAAGCAGCAGCTTTATCCACAGATAACTTGGCTTTACCCTGCTGTAAATAATATACCGCACTAACAGCAATTACTTTTGATACTGCATCTCTGATAATTTTAGTTTGCTCATCTCTAATGGTATAGTTTTTTGCAACAATAGCTGATCTTCCTAATTTAAATGCATCGTAAATTTCTTTTGCAATGCCTTCAAAATCAGTATCTATTTCTACTTTGAATACATATTTATTTAAAAATCTATCAGCATTATATTGTGGGTTTTCAGCATTATCAGCTCCATATAAATATCCGAATGCTTCATCCCATTTATGCTCCATGGCTGTATAGTTTTTACCCGCAACTACTCTATTGGCATCATTGTCTGCTATATTTGTGCCTTCGTCTAAAACATTTATTCCTAAGTAATTATTTAACATTTGATCAACCATCAAAGCACCTACTAATCCTTTATTTATTGCCTGATTTAGTTCTAACCCTTTTGCATTTATATAATAAATTGATTCGCTGTCTGCTTCCTGAATCTGACCGGCTCTCCCTTCTTCTGCAAATTCTTCCCAATTAGGAAATACTTCATCTACCTGCTCTTGAATCCAAGCATCGAATCGTTCTTTAATTATATTTGCTTCTGTAGTGTTTGTAAAGAAATAATCTCCGGATGCTGCAGTTTTACTTCTTATATTTTTAGAGGATGTATTTAATTCTTTATCAGTGAAATCACTATTTCCTTCAACATGTGCAAACATTCCATCTAATTGTGCTTCTGTACTCATGCGATCTTTTAATGCACTAATTAATTCTTCTGCCATTTTAATGCGTGTTGTTTGACCTGAATAACTTACTGTAGTATTTCCGTTTCTTTCAAACTTATATGTAGTCTGAGCAATAACTGCCGGGTTTACCGGAATATTACTGCTATTATCAGAGCAAGAAATGAAAAGTAAGGAAAATATAATTAATGTAGATAAGATTGTTTTTTTCATTTTATTTAGATTTATTTTAAATAATATTTTATGAGGCAAATATATTATACAAAACAGATTTATCAAATTTTATTTAGATTTATTTTAAATAATATTATTTTGATTTTAAAAACTCTATAGTATTTTTTCGAACGCCTGAAGCAATTTCTTTATATTCAGGTGTATAAAGACTTATGGATTGTTCATTAGAAAGTTTTAAAAAAAGAATATCAAATCCTTTTAATAAATAATCAGAAGTAGCTACTTGTATATATTTTATTCAGCATTTACAGAATCATTACCTATTAACCACTCTCCTGCCTTATTTTTGGAAATGTTATAACACCGGAGTACAAGCACTAATGAATCTAATTTTTATTGTTTTCTTTCCTGAAGAAAATTCCTGAATACATGTTTCATTAATTGTTTCTTTTTTTCCTTTATAAAAGAAGTGATTTTTTTCATTTTCTTTGTAGAATATATTAGAGGAAATCCACTCAAAACAATTTTCATTTAACCGATTTCGAAAGTCTTTTCAACTTAAACTAAAATTCATGATTTCCGAAAGTTGCCAAATCAAAATTCATAGTATTCATTACCTCATCCACTTGTTTTTAGCGTTCCTAATAGAGATGGATTTAAAGAATCTCCTGCTAAAACTAACATAGTATCGGGGTTTTCAGCTTATAACTTTTATGTAACGTTTCTACTCTTGCTAATCCTTCGTATTTATTGTTTTGTATGGGAGTAAATTTCATATACGTCATTTAGTTGTATAATGGTAGAATATATAATCAAATTATTCTTTAAATTTATACTTTTGAGGTAAAGCTAATGGGTCAATATATTTAACAGGCTGGCTATGTTTGATTAATTTGCAAAATGTGCTGTCAGCACTAATAAAAGAATGTGCTTAAATAAAAGGGGTAAGAAATTTCAGGGCAAAAAATTAAAATTATTCGTATTTCTTAATATTCTTTCTAATTACTTTTCTGTAGTAAATTAATTCTTCAAATTGATAGAAAAAATTTATTTTTTTTTCAGAAACAGTTTCAGGGGTTTCAATTTTTTTTCCCAGAACAAAGGCTGTCCAGCTCTCGGCAATATCTTCTTCCGGACTTTCAGCAGCGTAGTCTGTGATAAAGTCGTTATAATTATCTTTATACAATCCATATAGTCTTTCAAGACAGCTTTTTTGTTCTGTATAACAAAAATTTCTCTGAATATCATCCCATTTTTTTAATAAGCTATCATCCCAGAATTCAGTAACAAATTTATTTAAATAGCTGTTTTTATCTGTTATTCCTTCCAAAGTAGTATAGGGTTCACTTGTTTTTTCATTTGTTTTAATGTTCACTGGTTTAATTTGAGTGTGATTAAGTGTTAATAAATGACCAAACTCATGAACTAATGTATATACTGATTGGTTGATTCTTGTTTTATTGTTACTTGTAAAATCAACATCTATAGGATCTATGACTAATTGCCAGTCTGTATTTTCATTATTTAAAGTTCCTAATGCTCCTGTTTTTTCATCTTCCCCATCTGTCATTAATACTAGTTTCTTTATATACTTTTGAGTAACTCTTTTTGGGAAAATACTATAAAAAATACCCCAATTATAACGTGCTATAGTAGTTTCTTCATCATTATTTTCAATAAAAATTCCATTACGAATTTCCCAGCTACCTAATGTCTCTCCTTCATCATGAGAGATAAAATCGGGTGGCAACAGAGAACCTATTAAGAGCGTTATTAAAAAGCTAACCTTCATTAATCATAACCTATTTATTGAAAATATTTAAAGCATTATTATATGAATTCTCAAAACACATTGACTTAATATTCGTTTCAATTTTATTCGCAGTAAAATATGATAACATTTTCTCAGTCGGCATATTTCCTATTAAATCATCTTTTGCCATAGGACACCCCCCATAGCCTTTTATAGCTCCGTCAAACCTTCTGCAACCTGCCTGAAAAGCACTATGAACTTTTTCATACCATGTTGTTGGAGTTGTATGCAAATGTGCTCCAAATTCAATCTCTGAATAACCGGGAATTAAATTTGAAAACAGATATTCAATAATTTTTGAAGTTGAACTCCCTACCGTGTCAGACAAAGATACAATTTTAATTCCCATATTTGCAAGTTTTTTTGTCCAATTCGCTACGATATCTATATTCCATGGATCTCCATAGGGGTTTCCAAATCCCATTGATAAGTATGTAACTACTTCTTTATTCTTTTTTTGTGCGATATTTAATATATCACTAAGAACATTAATTGATTCCGGAATTGTTTTATGAGTATTTCTCATTTGAAAATTTTCTGAGATTGAGAATGGATATCCTAAAAAATCAATTTCTTCAAAAGCACAAGCGTCATTGGCTCCTCTGACATTTGCTACAATTGCTAATAGTTTACTTGTGGTGGCTGACAGGTCAAGCAATTTCAGCAGTTCTGCTGTATCTCTCATCTGGGGAATGATTTTCGGAGACACAAAACTTCCAAAGTCTATAGTATGAAAACCTACTTTCAATAAAGAGCTTATGTATGTTGCCTTCACTTTTGTAGGAATAAAATGGCTTTTTATTCCTTGCATTGCATCTCTGGGACATTCTATGATTTTTACTTGTTCAATCATTATTCCAAATATAGCTATATTTAAATTTATAAATTAAAAACAATATTATTTCAGCCTCAAAAATTTTAATGCCGTGTAACAAATCAATCTGCAATGAAGTCTTTAAAGCAACTGTTATTATTGAACACATCAGACTTACATATCAACCAATTAATTGAACGCTGTAAGAAGAATGATGCTTCTGCACAAATGCACGTTTATAAATTGTATTACAAAGCAATGTATAATTCAGCGTATAGAATTTTAAAGGATGAATTTGAAGCTGAGGATATAATGCAGGAAGCTTTTTTAACTGCATTTACTAAATTAAATAGTTTTAAAGGTAAAGTTACTTTTGGTGCCTGGCTAAAGCGAATTGTCATTAATAAAAGTTTAACACAGTTAAAAAAAAACAGCAGATATCAGGAAGTAAAAATGGAAATTACTCTGAATGATAGGACAGAAATTTCTGATGTAAATTATGAAACATCAGATGTAAAAAAAATTTTAAAAGGTATTGATAGTTTAAAAGATAGTTATCGAGTCATTTTAACGTTGAGTTTGATAGAGGGGTATGATAATGAAGAAATTACAAAGATATTAAATTATAGTCCTGAAAATGTAAGAACAACGATTTACAGGGCAAAGAAAAAGTTGAAAGAGATGTTGAGTAACGTGATTAACAGAATTAATGTAGTGTGAAAGATCAATTACAAGAATTTATTTTGAATAGCGATTTTGATATTATGAAACCACATTCGGGTCATGAAGATCGTTTTTTAAGAATATTAAATAAAGAGTCAAAAAAGAAAAAATCCATTTCCCGGAAATGGCTGATGGTAGCGGCTTCAGTAATTTTTTTGATTAGCTTCTATCTTGGTAAGAATTCAGGAAGTAATTATTCGATGAATGATATTTTCCCTGAAATGGCAGAAACACAGCAATTCTTTGTTAGTACAATTAATCAGGAACTAAAAGAAATTGAAAAATATCGGAATATAGAAACGGAAGTAGTTATTGAGAATACTCTGGATCAGATAGAAGAGCTTGAAGATCAATTCTTTGATTTTAAAAAAGATTTTATCTATATAGGTAATGAAAAACAAATAATTCAAGGAATGATTGATAATTATCAGCAACGATTACAAATCTTAGAAAACTTATTATCTCAGTTAAAAAGTATTAAAACCCCTGTAAAACAAAATTTTGATGAATTTATATAGTAAATTACTAGTAACGTTTTTCTTTATTCCTGCCATACTATTTGGTAGTGAAATAAAAAAGCACGAAAAAACGAAAACGATCAACAGAGAGTTTAATGTAAACTCTAATGCTACTGTTTATATAAGAAATAAATACGGTGCCGTAAATGTGAGTACATGGAATGAAAACAGAGTTGAAATTGAAGTGAAAATTACTGTTAAAGGAGGTAGTTTAGATAAGGTAAATGAAAAACTCAATTCTATACAGATTAATTTCAAAAATGCAAAGGATTTAGTTGAAGCAAGAACTCAAATAGAAAGCAAACGATTTAGATGGGGATGGTGGAGTACGAATAACAATATTAACTATAAAATTAATTATTATATAAAAATGCCTATTACCAACAATGCAGATTTACATAATAAATATGGAAATATTGAACTTGATGTTATTGAAGGAAAAACAAATATTGATTGTGATTACGGCTCAATTCAAGTAGAAAAACTTTTGAATAATTCTAATACTATTACCCTTGATTATTGTAATAATTCTATAATTCAATACATGAAATACGGAAACGTTAATGCAGATTATTCTAAAATAACAATTAAAGAAAGTCAGAAACTAAAAATAAGTGCTGATTATACCGAAGTTAAAATTGGAAAAGTAAATCAGATAAATTTTAATAGTGATTATGGCAGTATAGCTGTTGATGATGTAGAATCTATAGAAGGAGATTCTGATTATGCCGGTATGCGTATAGGCACTATAAGAAAAAACTTAAAGATAAACACTGATTATGGTGGACTTCGTATTAAAAACCTGGTAAAAGGATTTGACTATGTTACTGTTGACGGTAGTTATGCCGGAGTTAAAATTGGAACTTCCGGTGATAATAATTTCAATTTTGTTGTAGATTTAAGCTATGCAGGTTTTAAATACCCGGACGAGTTGGTAAAAACATTTAAAGCTATTCGAAAAACTTCAAAAAAATATTATGAAGGCGTTTTCGGTAAAAAAGAATCAGATTCAAAAATTAAAATTAAATCCAGTTATGGCGGAGTATCTATAAAGTTAAATGATTAATGTTTTCCGTATTATTTCAAAATCATAATTAAGAATATCTCAATAATTAATCTTAATTTTTTTAAGTTCTAAATTAGAATATTCTATAATGAGAGAATATATAACTAAAAGAATCACCGGTATATATAAAACTGTAAGAAAGATATTTAGCAACTTATTTATGTTTCTTTTTATCAAATTTGAAGTATTAATATTTAAAAATAAAAAATGAAAAAACTATTATTAACATTATTTATCTTAACTGGCTACACTACTTTTTCTCAAAGTTGGTGGAATTCTGAAAAAGTTCGGGGAAATGGAAACATTACTATCGAAGAAAGACTTATAGGCACTTTTAATGAAGTAAATACAGGTGGCTCTTTTGATGTTATTTTAACAGAAGGCCGTGAGGGTAAATTAACATTAGAAGGTGAAGAAAATATTCTTCCCTATATAATTACCGAAGTAAAAGATGATAAATTAAAAATTAAAGTAAAAAATAATACGAATATTAAATTTACTCAAAAATTAACTATAACCGTTCCCTTTGAAAATATTGAAACGATATCACTTGGCGGATCCGGTAATGTAATTTCAAAAAAGACCATTACCGGTGATGAAATAAACTTTTCCGTCGGAGGGTCCGGAAATATTGAAACAAAGGTTAAAGCAAATACTATAAAAAGCTCTGTCGGAGGATCCGGGAATATCAGATTAGCAGGTTCTGCCGATAAAATGAAATGCTCTATAGCCGGATCTGGAAATATTAAAGCTTACGGGCTTTCTGTAAAAAGTTTAAAGGCAAGTATTGCCGGCTCAGGTGATATTCAAATTACCATAAAAGAAAAAATAAAAGCAACTATTGTAGGCTCCGGCAATGTTTATTACAGAGGAAATCCTAAAAGTATCGATGCAAACTCGATAGGATCGGGAGATGTAATTAAAAATTAAAAGATACGAGATTAAAAGACTAACGATTCAAAAAAGTCTAATCTCTCTTATCTGAATCACATCCGGAAACTAAAATGGCACATCGATTTCTATTCCTATAACAATTAAATAAGTTAAGGTTTGTAAACTTGTATCTCGTCGTTCATACCGGCATCAACGTTGAAGCATCTTGTACTCTATCTAATATGAGTAACCGTTGCATTATAGTCCTCTGTCTATATTTGATTGTTGTTATCTGTATTGTCTGAAAACATATCATTTACAAGTTGAAATTACCATAACGCTGTTTACTCGGTAAAAATTTATAACTGTTGAAAACTATAAAAGCAAATCACTCAATCTGCATAAAAAATTAGTATTTCAACCTTGTAAATTATCAAAACATAACTAATAAGTAATCATCTTTGCGAAAGGGTTTTCAATACAAAACCTGAAGGCATCGACCAGTTTTATTAGAATATCTCAGATATTTTACATATATTTGTATTAATAACGAAAGAGGCGTTAGCTTTTATTCTGTTTTAGGAAATCTGACAATTTCAACTAAGACACAGAGTAAATAGACTATCGCTCACGCTACAGGCGTGGGCTGATGCTATTTCCATGTCTTAAGGTTTTTGTCAGAACCTCCTAAAGTGGGATGTGCTAAAATCCCACGCTTTCTGTTGTTTATAAATTTTCACTTTTGGGATTTGAGTGTGTCTAAACTTCAATATGCATGAAAATCACCAAAGAAATTAATGAAAGTTTAAAAGCTCATTTTTTAAGTCTCTATAAAGTGGCATGTTGTGATAATAACTTTCACGAATTAGAATTAAAAATGCTGTATGACTTTGCTAAAAAAAGAGGTATTTCGGAAGAGCATCTTAATAAAACACTTCTAAATCCGATAGATGACAATGTCGGTATTCCAGAAAACACAGAAACAAGAATTACTTATTTATACGAATTGTGCCTTATGATTTGGGCAGATGGAGTTGTAGATGAGAATGAGCTTTCTGCACTAAAAAAATATATACGTCATTTTGAATTTGAAGAGAGTAACGTAGAAGAATTGGCTGCATTTTTACTTCATGAAGCTGAGCAAAATAAACCGATACAAGAAATACTTAATCAACTTTAAAAAATACTATCATGCCAACTGGACTCAGAGGATTAGTAACCCTAAAAAAAGATGAAACAAAAAAAGAACAAGAAAACGATAATAATTTAGAAGCAATACCTATAGAAGACAAGACAAGAGCATATCAAGAATCCGGATGTGGAGATAGTCAAAATAATTCTGGAGATATTACTGCGTTAAGCATTCATTTAGATTCTGTCTATTCCCGTTTTCAAAATGAAGCAAAAGATAATAAGCAAAAGCAAGAAAAATTAAACGAGCCTTACAGAAGGCAAAAATCTGAAGAAGAAACGATTATTAAAACTACTAATGTTTTAGTAAATAACTATATTGAAAAAGAAGAATCTCGTAAAAAAATATAGAGAACCTTAAAACTGAAATTGCAGATATTCCAAGTAACCCGGGAAAATACGGTATTGATGCTAAAAAGGGAGCTTCTGTAAAGTTTTGGATTGGATTGAGTTTATTAACGCCTATTACTCTTTATCTTTTAGTATTTTATATCTCTACATCCTACTCTGCTTTTTTTAAACAATTTGAAATAGGTTTAGGAACAATAGATGCTATATTAGATGCAAATGCATTAGGTAAAGCATGGTCAGAAGGCACATTGGAAGTACTGTTTATAATTTTTATTCCATTTGTTTTTATGGGTTTGGGTTACTTAATACATATGTTTGGAGAAAATAAAAACACGTTCAACTATCTCAAAATAGTTATGTTGGTTCTGATTGCATTTATATTTGATGCCATTTTAGCATATCAAATAGAAGATAAAATATACGAGTTAAATAAAACTGCCAACGATCCTGATTTTAATATCCCTATAGCATTTCAGAAAATAGAGTTCTGGGGAATTATCTTTGCAGGTTTTATAGTATATATTGTATGGGGACTGGTCTTTGATTTTTTGATGAAAGAACACAAAGAAAAAGACAAAATTGGTATGGCTATTCGTGAACGAAAGTCTAAATTAAAAATTCAGCAAACCGAGTTAGAAAAACACGAAGAAGATATAGGTAAGTTAAAAGAAAGTATAGCAGAGCGTGAAGGAAAGGTTTTTGAATTAAATAGATTAATAGAGAGTGTTATTATTCCTGTAAAAGAGTACAAATTATATGCATCAGCATATACGAAAGGTTGGATTACCGCTGTTAGTAAGTTTGCTCTTGAGGATAGTAAAAAACAAAATTTAATAGAAAATTGTGAGATCACTTATAGAAAACATCTGGAAGAAGTAGGAGCTTCCACACATCAAAATAAATATTATAAACGTTTAAATATTAATCTAAATTCCAATGAAAAAAAGTAAATTAATTTTATCAATGACAGCTGTATCAATAATAGTTATAATAGTTACCTTTCAAAATTGCAAAAACAATATGAAAGACATGCCAAATCAACAGCCAGTAGAAACTACGTATTTACCAAATCAAAATTCTGGTTGCCAAAAACATTTAATGAGAAATAAACAGAATAACCTGAACATTAGTATCCTTTTAGATTTATCAGATAGAATAAGTCCTGAAAAATATCCTAATCCCCGCATGGAATATAAAGATAGAGATTTAGGGTATATTAAAAGTGTAGCGAGTGTATTTTCAAATCATATTTTGAATAAAAAATCTATTTTAATGCACGATAAATTACAAGTATTTTTAGAGCCTGCACCGGCGAATAGTAATATAAATAGCATAATAAGCAAATTAAAGTTACATTTTAACAGGAATAATGCTACAAGAAAAGCAATAGATACTGTCATACCAACATACGAGTCTTATATGAAAGACATCTATAATTTAACTATACAAGATAATAAATATGTAGGTTCCGATATTTGGAGTTTTTTTAAAGAAAAAGTAAGTATATATTGTGTAGAATATTGTTATCGAAATATATTAATAATACTTACAGATGGTTATATTTATCATAAGAATACAAAACTAAGAGAAGGAAACAAAACCAGTTACATAACACCTCAATCTTTAAGAACCCAAGGGCTTTTCAGAAGTGATTTTAAAGACGTAATGCAACAAAAAGAATTCAGTTTTATACCTGCGAATCAAAACTTAAATAATTTAGAAGTTTTAGTTTTGGGCATAGAAAACCACGACAAAAATAGAAATCCTTATGGTAAAGATGTAATTAAAGAATATTGGAAAAATTGGCTTACTAAAATGCAAGTAAAAAGTATTGAAATTCATGATACAGATTTGCCGGTAAATATGGAAGAAATAATTCAGAAATTTATTGGAAACGGGATATAATTATTACATCTGTTTTTCTTTTTTACACTCTCTACTCATTACTGACACTTATACCAGCATATTAGTTTTCATCAATAAAAATCAAAAAATAATCTCCGAATAAGTTAAGAAATGATATTCCTGGATTTGAAAATATTGAGAATTACAGTCTTCACTATTTTTCTGTTAATTTTAAATCTTATCCCATTTCTAATTTAAACTAAAACTTCATCAATAATTCCCTGAACAACTTCAGGATTCAAAAGTGTACTGATATCTCCCAAATTATCAATATCATTTGATGCTATTTTTCGTAAAATCCTTCTCATGATTTTACCCGATCTTGTTTTTGGTAAATCCTTTGTAAACTGAATTTTATTAAGCTTAGCAATTGAACCTATTTGCTCTGTAACTATTTGATTAATTTCTTTTCTTAAGTTCTCATGATTTGCGGATTTACCTGTATCTTTCAAAACTACATACCCGTATAATGCATTTCCTTTAATATCATGAGGGAATCCTACAATTGCTGATTCTGCAACTGAGGCATGTTCATTAACAGCATCTTCTATGGGTGCCGTTCCTAAATTATGCCCGGAAACAACAATTACATCATCTACTCTTCCGGTAATTCTATAGTATCCGACTTCATCTCTTAATGCCCCGTCTCCGGTAAAATATTTATCCTTAAATGTTGAAAAATAAGTATCTTTATACCGTTGATGGTTTCCCCATATAGTTCGTGCCATTGAAGGCCAAGGGAATTTTATACATAGTTTTCCTTCTGTTTGATCTCCTTTAATCTCCTTCCCTTCCAAATCCATTAAAACCGGTTGAATTCCCGGAAATGGTAATGTCACATAAGCAGGTTTTGTTGGAGTAGAAAAAGGAATTGGAGTAATCATAATTCCTCCTGTTTCAGTTTGCCACCAGGTGTCTGCAACAGGGCTTTTTCTTTTTCCTATATTATCATCATACCAGTGCCAGGTTTCTTCATCAATTGGCTCTCCAACAGTTCCTAATATTTTTAATGATGATAAATCATACGATTCTACATAACTCAGTTTTTCTTTGGCTAATGCCCTAATTGCCGTAGGAGCTGTATAAAATTGATTGATTTTATTTTTCTCAACAATTTGCCAGAAACGACCATAATCCGGATAACTCGGGACGCCTTCAAACATTACCGTAGTTGCTCCATTTGCCAAAGGACCATATACTATATAACTATGCCCTGTTATCCATCCAATATCAGCTGTACACCAGTATATATCATTCTCTTTATACTGAAACACATTTTTAAATGTATATGCTGCGTACACCATATACCCGGCCGTTGTATGCAACATTCCTTTAGGTTTTCCTGTAGATCCTGATGTGTATAAGATAAATAACGAATCTTCCGAATTCATTATTTCTGCATCGCATTCTTCTGATGCGTTTTCTAATAATGGCTGCAACCATAAATCTCTTCCTTCTTTCATCATTACTTCAGAGTTAATACGCTTTACCACTAATACATCTTTAACCGTTGGACAATCAGTTAATGCTACATCTACAATTTCTTTTAAACCGATTGTTTTTTCTCCTCTAAAAGAACCATCAGACGTAATTACCATTTTACATTCTGAGTCATTTATTCTGGCAGCCAAAGCGGTTGATGAAAATCCTGCAAAAACTACTGAATGAACAGCACCAATTCGTGCACACGCTAATACTGAAACAGTTAGTTCAGGAATCATCGGCAAATAAATACAAACTCTATCTCCTTTTTCAATTCCTTTTGATTTTAAAACATTTCCCAATTTGTTAACTCTTTGATATAAATCTCTATAAGTAATTTTTTGTGGAGTTTCTTCGGGGTTGTTAGGTTCAAATAAAATTGCTGTTTTATCTCCCCGGATTACCAAATGCCGATCGATACAATTTTCAGTAATGTTTAACTTTGCTCCTTCGAACCATTTTACTTGCGGTTTCGTAAAGTCCCAGTTTAGTACATTATCCCATCTTTTTCTCCATAAAAAATGCTCTTCTGCTATTTCTTCCCAAAATTTTTCAGGATTTCTAACCGATTCTCTATAAACCTGAAAATATTCTTCCAGACTCTTGATGTGATAATTACTCATATTTAATCGATTTGATTAGGTAAATGACATCAACAAATGTATTAAATTTATTCTCTATTGGCTATAAAGCATACTCAAAAAGATTTTTTGAGTATGCTAATATTTAACCTATCCTCACATTTGTAAAGATGTAAAAAAGTTAATTATCTGCAATATTTTTACCTTCCTATAATTTTAGATATACCGGATGAGTTACTTATATTTGAGCGTTGAGCATAAAAAATGACCGTCATCGTAGATGGATTTTGATAAAGACAATGTCGAATTCAACACTGTGGCTGAGTTTGTTCATCATACTGACAATCTTGTTTATTTGACAGAGACAGAAGTCTTTTTTTAAAAACTAAAAATACAGTTTGAGTTATTTAGAATAAAACCTGATACGAATAATTTCGCTACTGTCAATCTTTACTTTCAAAATGAATCCATATTTGGATTGATTACAAAGCAAAAAAGAGTGATAACAAAAGGAGTAAAATCAACCAGGGTTTATAAGCACATCTATTTGTATAAATGGCTACGAGGAAGTTTTTCGCCTGTAACAGCGGAAAGTTTTTGTATGATAATCAATATTGTTTCTAACTCTTTTTTTATAAAGTATTCAGGATTAGTGAAATGAAATCAGATGAGTTAAAAATAACAGCTAGAAACAATACTTCTTCCCATTCAGCAAAGATATGGAGCTGTCAAAAAATATTTTTCTTTTACCAACTCCCTATTGCCCGGAGTTAAACCTTGCTGAAAAAATTGTGGTAATGAATCTAAAGACAGGAGTGCAATGAAAGTTTATAATCCATGAGAAATCTTAATTAAAGAAGCTGAAAATCAAATTATCAGTCTATGGTTTTTATATAAGTGCTTATTCCAGTGTTTTTAAAGGTTAAATGGTGTAATATCTCTATTATGGCATCAGAAGTTTCAACATTTTCTTTGTAGCCCCTAATTCTATCAAATAAATGATGTTGACAATCACTATAATCAGGATTCCTCATTTCTGTTTATTCTGTTGATATTTAAAATGTTAAAAATAGTTTATAGAGGTAAGATAATTTGTCACTTAGAATTATTCAACAGTAACGGATTTTGCTAAATTTCTAGGCTGATCTACATTTTTACCTAACATAACAGCAATGTGATAAGAAAGTAATTGCAGGGGAATAGTTGTTAAAAACGGCATAAATTCTTCCTTTGTTTCAGGAATTTCAATAATATGATCAGCTATTTTTTTTACTATCGTATCTCCTTCCGTTATTATAGCGATAATCTTTCCTTTCCTTGATTTAATTTCCTGAATGTTACTAACTATCTTTTCATAGTACTTTTCTTTAGTTGCTATAACAAAAACAGGCATATTCTCATCAATTAAAGCAATAGGACCATGTTTCATCTCAGCAGCAGGATAACCTTCAGCATGGATATATGAGATTTCTTTTAATTTTAAGGCTCCCTCCAAGGCTACCGGAAAATTAAATCCTCTTCCTAAATAAAGACAGTTTGTAGCATTTTTATATTGGTAAGCTATTTCCTGAATTAAAGAATCAGTCTTTAATAGCTTCTCTATTTGATCAGGAATTTGCTTCATTGCCTGCAGGTAAGAATTTATGACTGTTTTAGACAGAGTTTCTTTGGCTTGTGCCAATTTTAATGCTATTAAAGATAAAGCTGTCATTTGAGTTGTAAAAGCTTTTGTAGAGGCTACTCCAATCTCCGGACCGGCATGTGTATAAATACCGGCATACGTTTCTCTGGCAATCGAGGAGCCTACAACATTACATACCCCAAAGACAAAAGCTCCTTTAGATTTAGCCAATTTTACAGCAGCTAATGTGTCAGCAGTTTCTCCTGATTGTGAGATAGCAATGACTATATCTTTAGAGGTAATAATTGGATTTCTATATCTAAATTCCGAAGCGTATTCAACTTCGACGGGGATTCCGGCAATACTTTCCAAAAGATATTCTCCAACTAAACCGGCATGCCATGAAGTTCCGCAGGCAACAATTACAATTCTATCAGCTTTTAGAAATTTAGCGATATTATCATCTACACCGGACATCCTGATAATTCTTCTATCTATAAGCATTCTTCCACGATAAGTATCGGTTATTGCTCTAGATTGTTCATATATTTCTTTAAGCATAAAGTGGTCATATCCTCCTTTTTCTATTTGCTCAAGATTTAATTTAAGTTCATGAATTTGTGTGGTAGCAAGTTTATCATTATCAATTTGTCGTATTTTAATATTGCTACCTCTCTTTATAATGGCTAACCTGTCATCTTCAAGATAAATAACGTCTTTTGTAAATTCTATGAAAGGAGAAGCATCAGAGGCAATAAAAAATTCTTCATTGTTCTTTCCTATTCCGACAGCTATAGGGCTACCAAGTCGGGCTACAACTAATTCATCAGGTTTAGTTCTATCAAATACAACAATTGCATAAGCACCAATGACACTTTTCAGAGCCAACTGTACAGCTTTACCCAGTTTACAATTTTCCCTTTTTTTTACTTCCTCAATTAGGTTTACTAAAACTTCCGTATCGGTATCACCTTGTAGTTTATAGCCACGAGAAATTAATTCTTTTTTGATGGTGTCATAATTTTCGATAATCCCGTTATGAACGATTACTAAATTTCCTGATTGAGAGAAATGCGGATGAGAATTTACATCGTTGGGAACTCCGTGAGTTGCCCATCGCGTATGACCAATCCCTATATTACCTGATTTTCTTGATTCTTCACTGTTGGTTATAATCTCAAGATCAGAAACCTTACCTTTAGTTTTGGAAAGATTTATATTTTTACCGTCATACATCATAATTCCTGCACTATCATAACCACGGTATTCTAGTTTCTTAAGTCCGTTGATTATTATTGGATAGGCATCTCTTTCTCCAATATATCCGGTAATTCCACACATAAGTTTTACTCTTTGTTTGATTAGTTACTCTCTTTTGTCTCAGTAAAGGATATTACTAATTTAGCTTTTTTCTCTGCATTGTCGGGTGAATTGTCAAATAATGTAACTCCTCTCGGATTCCAGTTATAAGGTTCAACATTTGTGTTGACAGTACGGGTGTTTGTATCTAAAGAAAGGTCTGTTGGATTGTTAAAAACTTTCAGGATTAACGGAGGGTTGTCATTTGTTTCTCCAGCTATTATATCTGAAATATAATCTGTAATTCTTAAAACGTATTTATCCGGCATTTTTGAATCCTCTGCTTCTGTAAATTCTAAGTTTCCTCCAAAAAACAAAGATTCTGTATAACTATCTTTAATGTGTTCTCCTCCTGTTTTGTCATCCTTATATACTATTAACCTTAAAGGAACATTTGTTGTATCTCTTGAAGCATCAATGTTAAAAACTAATGATGCATCATTGATAATAATATCTCTGTCTTTAAATTCTTCTAATTTAGAGTTATCAATTTTAATTTTTGCAATACTTCCCGCCGTTCCCTGGACAATAAAACTACCGGAAGGAGCAGTGTTTTGATTAGGAGGTATCTGATAAATTCTGTTTCTTACACCCGATAAAGGAAATGAGTAAGAAGATTTAATAGAATCTTTGTAAGTTAAATCAGTATTTTCTTCTTTAATTTCATATCTGGATATGGTATAATAGAATTCAACACTTGCTGAAATACTTGTACCTGCTAATTGAATAGGCACCATAGCTCCTTCTTCTCCCTCTATTTCCAATAATAAGCCTCTGAAATAGTTATTTAAATTATTTTGATTTGAGAAATCATTACTGTTGAATTTATCCCAAAATAATTCTTTCATTTTATCTGTATTTAAAGAGAACGCAAGAAAAGGACGGGGAACTCCGGCTTGATTGTTATTCAACTTTATAGTATCTTTAAATTGCCTGATTTTCATTCCATCTGCAGAGCTGATATTTCTTGTAACTACATACATAGTATCATTCGGGTTAGGTAGGAAGGTAAAATTTTCTTCTTGATTCAACAGCGTTTCCATTCCGTCTTTATAATCTTTATCTGATAGAAAAACATTGCCTTCTGAAGGGGCTACAGGATTTAATGTATTTAAAAAAATATTACTTTGGTAAACATTTAGTTTTACAGATTTATCCGGATTTCCTAATAAGGAGTCTAATCTAAATTTAGGTTCTGTATCTTCTCTTCTTCTAATATTAGTAGATGTATATGGTATTTTTAAAATTACCTCATCCAATGCGTAAACAGAATCTATTTTTCTACTTTGCTCAGTTTCATTTTGTGCATTTCTTAAATCTGTATTTTTCGGATTTACAGTTATTAACCCTAACTGACTAATAAAAGCCGATTTAATAGTTTTGTAATCTCCGCTATTATAAATTCCTAACCAATACTCAATTGATTCCTGATTTCGGGTACTGATGTTTAAATTATCTGCTCTGACAGCATCAAGGTTCTCAGGTTCGATAGTAATATCAAGTTCTAATTGGTCAGTATTAAATTTGTTGTTACTAATCAGATTATCGCCAATTCCTCTAAAGTCTTTTTCGCATGAAACAATAAATAGAGATATGAAAAGAATATGTATTACATAAAAAATATTTTTCATCATCTGTTTGGTTTGATAAAAATTAAGAATTCTGTGGATCTAATACCTTTTGTTTGTAAAATTCAAGATATGCCTCTGCCAAATATTCCTCAGATTGGTAGTCGAGTACCGGAACATCATTTTCTGAAATAAACTGCTCAAATTCTTCAGAAAAATAAGCACTCCCTTTTATAATTGCTTCAGAGTTTAATATTGCATTTTTTAAAATATTTTCTTGATTAGGTTTTTCTAAAAATGATATAGTTTCATTATCAATTTTATCAAATTTAATTTTGTCTATCAAATTACCATTTAATTCACCGGGAAATTCATTACTATATACAGAGGTTACAATTTTACTTTCGCTAAACAGAGGCTCTTCCTTATAAAATTCTCTCAAATAAAGAGGCAATAAAGATGCCATCCAACCGTGAACATGGATAATATCGGGAGTCCAATTTAATTTTTTTACGGTTTCTACAACTCCTTTTGCAAAGAATATCATTCGCTCATCATTGTCATTAAATAAGTTATCATCCTTATCAGTATAGACCGCTTTGCGTTTAAAATATTCATCATTATCAATGAAATATATTTGCATTCTCTCCTTAGGTATTGACCCAACTTTTATTATCAGGGGCATATCCATATCGTTGATAATAAGATTCATACCAGACAGGCGTATTACTTCATGCAGCTGGTGTCTTCTTTCATTAATGACTCCAAACCGAGGCATAAAAATTCGCGTTTGAATTCCTTTTAAATGTGCATGTTTGGCAACATTAAACGCTGTGGATGATAGCTCTGTTTCAGGTAAATACGGAATAACTTCCGAAGAAACATATAATATTCTCTTGTCCTTCATTAAATCAAATTCTTTATAAAGTTGCAAAACTACAAAATTTTATACTAAAAATCCTGTTAAATTACTAATTTTGCTTCGATTTCAATTATTCAATAGATGAAAATATTCAAATCAAAATCTGATTTAAAAAAATATATTGCCTTAAAAAAAGAAAAAAAAAAATCAATAGGACTTGTCCCTACAATGGGAGCACTTCATCAAGGTCATTTATATTTGGTTGAAAAAGCTTTAAAGAAAAATGACATCGCCATAGTAAGTATTTTTGTTAACCCTACACAGTTTGACAGCAAAGAAGATTTAGATAAATATCCTAAACCATTAGAAGAGGATATAAAACTGTTGACAACTATTGATTGTGATGTGCTGTTTACTCCTGAGATTAAAGATATTTATAATGAAAATGTTATTTCAAAGAAATTCGATTTTGACGGACTGGAACATCAAATGGAAGGAAAATACAGGGAAAATCATTTTGATGGAGTAGGAACTATTGTAAAAACATTATTTGAAATAATAGAACCTGATACTGCTTACTTTGGAAAGAAAGATTTCCAACAATTGCAAATTATAAAAAAACTAATTAATAAATTAAATCTTCCTGTTAAAATTAAAGGAATGCCGGTTTTTAGAGAGAAAGATGGCCTGGCAATGAGTTCCAGAAATACACGATTAACTAAAGATTATAGAAAAGCAGCATCATTTATTTATATAATATTAAAGAAAGTAAGAAAAAAAAATGGTGCAAAAAATGTTAATGAACTCACAAAATGGGTAGAAAAGCAATTTAATAAACACCCCTTCTTAAAATTAGAATATTTTACTATAGCAGATGAAGAAACATTACGACCTGCTGAGAGTCTTAAGCCTAAAAAAAGATACCGGGCTTTTATAGCAGTATTTGCAAAAGATATACGTTTAATTGATAATATGCGATTGAAAAACAATTAGCAAATAATCAAAGAAAAAACTTTTAAAAACAGTACTTTTACCACATGTTAGTACAAGTTATAAAATCTAAAATTCACCGGGTTAAAGTTACCGGTGCAGACTTAAATTATATAGGAAGTATTACGATAGATGAAGATCTAATGGATGCCGCCGGAATTATTGAAGGAGAGCGAGTTCAGATTGTTAATAATAATAACGGTGAACGCCTGGAAACGTATGCGATTCCGGGCTCCAGAAAAAGTGGTGAAATCACATTAAATGGTGCCGCTGCCAGAAGAGTGCAAAAAGGAGATACCCTAATTTTAATAGTGTATGCATTTATGGAATTAGAAGAAGCTAAAAAATTTAAACCCCAGTTAATATTCCCTGATGAGGAAACAAATTTATTAAATTAGAGTTTGAACACTTCACAAAAAAAAACTTTAAAGATATTAATCCCCCTCATTCTGGGAGGCTTTCTGGTGTGGTATTCTTTTACTATAATTTCACCTGAAGAATTACTTCAATATTTTGAAAATGCTAATTATAAATGGATTGCTTTAGGATTGTTTTTTGGTATTTTAAGTCACCTGTCCCGAGCATATCGCTGGAAGTATTTATTAGAGCCTATGGGATATTACCCCAGGTTTTTAAATTCTGCTTTAGCTGTGTTGGTAGCATATTTAATGAATATTTTTTTACCAAGAGCAGGAGAGGTAACCAGAGCAAGTGTAATGACAACTTACGAAAGAATTCCTTTTGAGAAAGGATTTGGAACCATAGTGGCAGAACGAATTGCTGATCTGATAATGATGTTGCTCATTATTTGTATTACGCTATTTGTACAATACGATTTCATTTATAAACTACTAACCAAAAACTTTTCACCAATTAGAATCACTTTAACCGGTATAGTACTCACAGGAGGTTTCGTCATCTTTACTCGCTATGTAAAAAAAGCAACAAAAGGAACCGGCTTAAAAATTAAAAACTTTGTTTTAAGTCTTTCAGAAGGAGTTACCAGTATTTTCAGAATGAAAAGTAAATGGGCATTTATCTTTCACACACTATTTATCTGGGTAATGTATGTAGGAATGTTTTGGGTAACCATACCTTCTATTGAAGGATTACGAGTTCCGTTTGGCGGTGTTTTAGTAGGTTTCATAGCCGGAGGGTTTGCTATTGCAGCAACTAATGGAGGATTAGGAGCTTATCCTGCTGCCGTAGGTGCAGCATTAACATTGTTTGGTATTACTGAAAAAACGGCAGTAGCTTTTGGCAGTGTAATGTGGGCAGCTCAAACGACTATGATTATTATTTTCGGGGGGTTGTCCTTTCTATTATTACCTGTATTCAATAAAAACAAATAGTTTTTATATTTTGTAATACTAATTATTGCTTTCTTATGGCTAAAACTAAAACAACCTTTTTCTGTCAAAATTGCGGAGTACAACATTCACAATGGATAGGTCAATGCTCTACATGTAAACAATGGAATACCGTCGTTGAAGAAGTTATACAAAAAGAACCAAAAAAAAACCGGAATACTCAAAAAACGATTCTAAAACCTAGAAGGATTCAAGAAATTGCATTTGACACAGAAGAAAGAACTCCTACAAAAAATAATGAATTTGATATGGTTTTAGGAGGAGGTTTAGTAAAAGGTTCTGTTATTTTGTTAGGAGGAGAGCCGGGAATAGGAAAATCAACTTTATTATTACAGGTAGCACTTCAAATACCTCAAAAGGTATTATACGTCTCTGGTGAGGAAAGTCCGTCACAAATAAAGATGCGGGCTGAGCGATTAGAAAATAGAAATTCTAATTGCTTAGTATTCACAGAAACAAACACACAACAAATATTTAAAAATATAGAAAAAGTATATCCTGATGTGTTGATAATAGATTCTATTCAAACATTATACACCAATAATATAGACTCTTCACCAGGAAGCATTTCTCAAATTAAAGAAACTTCCGCTGAGCTTATAAGATTTGCTAAGGAAACTAATACTCCGGTATTACTTATTGGTCACATTAACAAAGAGGGTCATATAGCAGGTCCAAAAATATTAGAACACATGGTAGATGTGGTCTTACAATTTGAAGGTGACAGAAATCATACTTACCGAATTTTACGCTCACAAAAAAACAGATTCGGCTCTACGGCAGAATTAGGAATTTATGAAATGTTATCTAATGGGTTGCGAGAAGTTACCAATCCATCAGAAGTCTTAATTTCTAAAAAAGATATTGATTTAAGCGGAACGGCTATTGCATCTACTTTAGAAGGAATCCGTCCGTTAATGATAGAAATTCAGGCATTAGTAAGTACTGCAGTTTATGGAACGCCACAGCGATCAACTACCGGCTATAATTTGAAGCGATTGCATATGATTTTAGCGGTGTTAGAAAAACGTGCCGGATTCAAGCTAGGGGTCAAAGATGTATTTTTAAACATTACCGGAGGAGTTTATATTGACGATCCTGCTATTGATTTAGCCGTTGTTGCTGCCATTTTATCATCTAACCAAGATATTGCTATAAATCCGGATGTGTGTTTTGCAGCTGAAGTAGGTTTAGCAGGAGAAATTCGTCCGGTTTCTAAAATTAATCAACGAATTGCTGAAGCAGAAAAATTAGGATATACAACATTTGTTACTTCTAAATATAATAAAATAACCTCTAATAATCAAGATATTAAGTTGATTTTAGTTGGTAAAATAGAAGAAGCGTTTGCAACATTATTTGCATAATTTAACTAAGCACATTGGTATGCAAATAACGATTCGCATTCATAATTCTGGTATTAATCACTAACATCTTTTGCTTTACTCAAATAGTTTCCTATAAAAAAAGTTCCGAAAGGAATCAAAGATAACAGACAAATGTTTATAAGTTCTTTGTTTTTCCATTTAAGCTCGTTTTTAAGTGTATAAGCTAAAACTATGTATCCTATGAATAGTAATCCATGTGGCATTCCTAAGTATTTTACATAAGTAGGATTATTATACACATATTTTATAGGAGTGGCAATAAATAATAGTAGTACATACGTTACTCCTTCCAGAAAACTAACGATTTTAAATAGATTTATCATAATTTTAATGGTTTATATATCTGTTTTCGATACAAAATTTCTTTTTATTCTGATTAGTCTCAATCTGCGGAAAACTTATCCGGACTGACATTATTAATTTTTGCTTCTTAGAAATTAATAAAAAGACTTAGCGATAAACTTCTTCCCGAAGCCGATATTCCGGAAGAAAATTCTCTGTAATGTTCATCAAAAATATTATCTACCCTACCTTGTAAGCTAAAATTCTTGTTTAAGTTATACCCTCCATATATACTAAATGTGTTCCAGCCGGGAGATCCATAATATCTATCAACTTCCTCTACAGCATTTATATTGACGATAGGTGTTTGCTCATGATTATCTATTCCTTCATCTATATTAAAATCTGTAATGCTTTTCTTAGCATTAAATCGAAAGTTAATCCCTGCGTCTACTTTAGTATTGCTGTAGCTGATATTAAAATTTCCAAACAGCGGAGGGATTGATGACATGGGTTCACCGGTATCAAAAGTTCTTCCTTTCGTATAGGTAACAAACCCCTCAGTAGTCCAATCTTTAAATAATCTTCCTTGATAATTTAAGGTATAACCTGTAACAAAGGCATTATCTCTGTTCACATTAGCTACAGTATTTCCTTGTTCTCCCTCAAAAAGTATTTTGGTCTGAAAGTCATCTCTGTAAATATAATTTGTTAATAAAGTATAGTATACATTAGCTCCTAATCTGAATTTTTTATTATTAAAATATTTCTGTACTCCCATTTCACCACTATAAGCATACTCCGGTTTTAGGTTTATATTAGGAATCGTTACATTTCCCGATTTTTCACGTACTCTTCCCACATCGTCTATATTAGGAGAACGAAATCCTGAGGATAGAACTGTGTTTAATTGCCAATTCTTTGTAGGCTTGTACACATAACTTATTTTAGCAGTTAAAGCCGTGTTAACTAAACTAATGTCATTATTTTCAAGTGTAATGAAAGTATCGTCTATCCATTTTGCCCGCAACTGAGTATTAGTTAGTCGAGCTCCGGAATTTAGTGTAGATTTCTTTGAAATATCTTGCCTGTAATCTATATATAAAGCAGAACTTAAATAACTACTCCCGCCGTCCGGGTATCTGGATTGAACAGAAAAATTTCTAATAAAACCATTTATTTTACTATTTATAATATTCAATTTTTTGCCAAAAGAACTAGAATTCACATCGTTATATGTTATTTCAAAACCATATCCTAAATTTCTATTTCTCGCCAATGGCACGGAAAAATCTCCATTTAAACTTAAAATATCAACTTCTTCTTCTCTATATAATCGTTCTAGGCTATTGAATTTTCGCTGGATTCTACTTTCTTTAATATTTTGGTAAGATAAAGTAACTATTCCTGTCTTCATCCATTTCCTTTTAGGATAAATTTCTAACTGCGGGGAGATTAATAACCGACCTTGTGGTCCATAATACCATTCTGCAAACTTTAACGATGAAGGGATTGCTTCATCCTTTAATTCAGTAAGGCGATCAAATCTCGGAATATTAGAAGATACAGAATACTGAATGTTTAATTTAAAATCGATGTTTTTAGAAAATGGGATATAAAATTTTTGTAAAATATCTGTTTGATAATACCCTGTATTTCTTTGCATATTTGGATCTGAGTTTAATGTTGGTTCAGTATTATAATTCCCGTTAAAATTCTCAGAATAGGAAATTATTTTTCCCCAATCTTTAAACCCGTGTGAACGGTTTTTACCCATTTTCAAATCTCCAAAATCGCTATGAGAAACACTGGTAAAACTTGCCCATTCAGGAAAACTAAACTCTACTGAAGCTTGATTAGTAATTTCGTTGTTAATCGTCGTAAAACGAGAAAAAAAGTTATTTTTCACTTCTTTTTTTTTTGACAGTTTTGGTGTTTTTGTGTAATAGTGAATTACTCCTCCTAAAGCATCTGATCCATAGATTACAGATGAAGGTCCAAAAACTACTTCGATTCTATCCAACATATTTGGACCCACCGTAATAGAATTTTGTAAATGTCCTTTTCTGTAAATTGCATTGTTCATCCGCACTCCGTCTACAACGAGTAAAATCCGATTACTTTCCATTCCTCTCAATACAGGGCTGCCGCCCCCAAGCTGTGATTTTTGCACTCTAATTCCAGATACAGATGTAAGTATATCTGCTGAAGTTTGTGCCGCCATTTTTTGAATTTTTCCGACTTTAATTACTTCAATTTGTTCTGCAATTTTTTTGGTTTTTGCCTTGCTTTTAAATACTGAAACGACAACTTCATCTAACTGCTCGGATTCTTTTGACAGGTAAACAATATTATCATTTAATAAAATGACTGATTTTTTACTTGAAAATTTTGCATACGAAACATGAGAGAAGTAAATGACCTCTTCTGAAAACTCCGAAGTATCTACTTTTCCATTTTTATTAGTAACAGCAGATTTTGTTTTGTTTTTATTAAATAATACTACTGCCTCTATTATCTTTCCTGTTTCAGCGTCATATACCGTGACCTGTTGTGCCAAAATAGTTGAAGTAATTATAAAAAAAAGTAAAAAAAGCCTCTTCATCAGTTACTAAACACTGTTTCTAAAACGTCTAAAGATTTTGGTTTTTTAAAACCTTCCAAATGTAACCCAAAATAACGAATAATAACTTTAAGTAACATCTGCTTTTCTTTTTTATTAAAAGAAATTGTATGTATAGCATCAAAATTTATACCTAGTATCTTTTTAAGAAGGATTAATTCTTCTCCTGCTAATGTTAATTTTTTGTGTGTTGCGTTGCTGAATTTTCCTTCCAGTAAATTGAATGCTATAGCTTCTTGTTTTGACGTATCGGGGTAGAAGCCCAGATAGCGAGATAAATTCAAAAGAAACAGCAAATGAAAATTAGAAATTGAAGTATGTGTATCCAGCCAAATTAAAGAGGTTTCTATATAATTATATAAAATTTCATTTTTTTCTTCTTCCTGAATAATATTTGATAGTATTTCTGAGATAAAAAGCACTATCGTTTGTTTGCTTACAGAAGTGTGAATGGTTTGATATACATAAAAAACCTGTGCTTCTCTAATTGAATTTAAAGTTCCTTTATTATTATGATTTGCCGTAAGTAATAATTGCGTTAATGACTGAAAATATGCAGGTTTTAGCTTTCCTTTTTTAGTTTTCAGAATTCCTTTTAATATATACGTTTTTATTCCTTCTTCCTTTGTAAAACACTTTACAATCAAACCGGAATCTGCATACTTTACAGTACTAAAAACAATTGCCCTGGTGGTTACTAAAGTCATTAATTCACAATTGCAATTTTTGTGGTGGCAGATTCGCTGCCGTCGTTTGTTGCCAATAAAACAATATAGATACCCGAAGCGACTTTTTGTCCTGCTAAATTTCTTTTATCCCAAATTACTTTCCCTCCTTTTAATTCCTGTCCCTCTACAACATTAGTTTCATATACTAAATTTCCTGAAGTATCAAGAATTTTCAGGTTCGTTCCTTTAGGCAGGTTTGTTCCGTTTCTACCATCTATAGTAACGGTATCATGATCTTTTAACACCGGATTTGGATATGCATATACTTCTTCTAACACATCGCCAAAAGGGGCTACACTGCTTTTATAGACCACAATTCCCTTGTCTGTAGCAAAGAAAACTTTTCCTGAAAATTCATCTACTGCAATTTTTAAAATTTTGTTAGAAGGTAGCGGAGAGTTGTCTTTATTAAAATTAGCAAGGGTATTCTGTCCGTTTGGATTGGTATATAATGCTCCTCCACTCTCAGTACCAAACCATTTATTATTGGCACCGTCTATTTCAATAGAATTAATGGTTTGATTTCCTAATAGTCTTTTAGGTATTCCTTCATCTAAAATAATAATAGATTCTGTATCATATACTGATGCATCAAAAATTGATGATGGATTATTAAAAACAACTAATCCTGATAAGGTTCCTATCCAAATTCGGTTATTTTTATCAACAGCAATTGCTCTGGTATTAGAGTTTGGTAAACTTCCTTTTGCAGGTTCTGTAGTTAATGCTCTTTTTCTGTCTCCATTCTCATTATATACAAATATTCCATTACCTCGAGTAGTTATCCAAACTGTATTTATATTATCAATAGCAATTTCTCCCATTCCTGATCTGTTTTCTACATACAATTCATTAATATCAAAACTAGTCCAGTTACCCAATGGAGATAGTTTTTTTAATCTTGAATTTACAGCTAAGTTGGTTACCCAAAGGTTTCCACTTCTATCAAAAGCTGTTCCTGAAACACGTATAGTTACTCTGTCAAGTTCTGTGGGGACAATATCCTCCAAAGGACTATTTAGGTGATTATAAAATACAGTAATATTATCATCTGCTATTTCAAATAGCCCTCCTGTTAAGGGGGTGTTAATTGCATTTGTATCTCCGAAAGAACTAATAAAAACTCTATTATCGCTATTTTCATCGATAGTAACATTTATAAGGTCTCCAAATGGATTTGCTGGATTAAAAGGGATATTCATCCAGATTTCTCCATTAAAATGTGAAAATCCTTGTCGAATCTGAGAGGGTGTAAATGTGGCATCATATCCGCCATACACCACCCATAAATTATTATTGAATACGTCAATTGAAAATACTTTATTTGACAAAGGTCCTTCCGGGTGAATTTCAGTGTATGATGGTAATGAAACCGGAGCGGTTAATATTCCAAGCTCTGAGGTTCCTAAAAATATAGTTCCGTTAATAACGGAAGCTGTGTTTAATAAAAAGTTAAATGAACTATTGGTTCCATTGCTTCCGGTTAATGACAACGAAGTATCATAAACATTTGCTTTTCGGGGCAATGAAATTATTAGGTTCGTACCGGTAGTTTTTACTGCTGTAATATTCTCTGTAAACGAAAGTACATTTTGTGGTGTATCTCCATTTAAAAGAATTAAATTTTTACTGGATACCGCATATACATTTCCTGAAAATTCAACTATTTTCTGAAAGTTGCCGGAGAATCGTAAATTCCATTTAGTGGCATCAATTAAGTTCGGATTAGTAGCATCGGCTACAAAAATCCCGGTAGCTGTAGTAGCAAAAATCCTGTTATTAAAAACAATTATATCATTTATATTGAGACTTGAGGAATTTGATCCAATAAAGTAGGTTTCTCCAAACTCTAATTTTTCAACATCATATGTAACAACTGCAAAAGAAGTCGCAATAAATAATTGTTGCTTAAATTCAAAAATACTATTGATTCTTTTTAACCCTGATTGATTAAAGTTAATAATATCCGGAGATACGGTTACGGTTCCGTCTTTATCTACTACCTCAATTAACCCATTTTCATACCCAATAACTAAGCGGTTAAATACTTTACTATAATGAATTGCTGAGGTAGTTTCTCCCGATAAGCCATTAACTGAAGACAATTTTTCAATCTCTTCAGTTTGTAAGTCATATGTGAATACTGCGTTGTCCGTTAATGCAAATATGCTGTTTTCAGCGATAACAAAGTCTTTAACGTTGTTATAGGAAAAAAAATCTTCCCAATTATTGCTAAAGTCATTTTGAGTATTTATACTGATAGAAATACTAAATAATAAGAAGGAGATAATTTTTTTCATATCTGAATCAAAGATATTTAATAAAAACGATATATTCGTACAAATTTGAAACTTCATCGTATGCCCTCAGAAATTGAGCGTAAATTCTTAGTTACAAATAACAGCTTTAAAGATCAGGCCGGCAGAAGAATGTATATAAAACAAGGGTTTTTAAATTCTGATAAGGAACGGATAGTTCGGGTTCGATTAAAAAACGATACAGGCTTTTTAACTGTCAAAGGAAAATCAAATTCATCCGGTCTTACTCGATTTGAATGGGAAAAGGAAATTACTAAGCAGGAAGTTCAAAGTTTATTTAGTTTATGTGAAAAAGGAATTATTGAAAAATACAGGTATCCGGTTACAATAGATCAACATATTTTTGAAGTTGATGAGTTCTTGGGAGATAATGAAGGTCTATTGATTGCAGAAATAGAACTTCTTTCAGAAAATGAAAATTTTACAAAGCCCGATTGGCTGGGAGAAGAAGTAACGGGTAACATAAGATATTATAATTCTAATCTGAGTAAAGTTCCTTTTAAAGACTGGTAGTTATATTTAATTAGTTATGTAAATAAAGGTTACCAATCATTGTTTTTCAAAAAAGATATTCTTGAAATGTTGCCATCCGTCAAATCTAAAGTCTGATTTAATTAGTTAACCCTTAAAAATGCTTACAATTAATCAATTTACAATAATAAAATAGATATGTGATTTCCTCCCAACTGAGATTTATTTTAAGTTAAGTTTTTGTATTGAGAAGTAAATTAAAGAGTTAAAAGTTTCTTGTTTTTATTCTATTGCGAAAGTAATACAGGTGTTAATTATCAGCGAGAATTAGATTAGCCGGAAAGATCTTGTCTTAATTTATCAGAAAGTTCTTCTTTAGTTTTATATAAAACAAAAGCACCGTCTTTAATGTAGGAAACTTCTCCGGTTTCTTCAGAAACAATAACACATACCGCATCTGTTTTTTCAGTAATCCCAATAGCTGCTCTATGACGCAAACCGAATCTTGAAAGAATTTTAGTATTATCTGAAACAGGTAAAACTACTCGAGTTGCTATAATATAATTATCTCGTACAATAGTTGCTCCATCATGTAAAGGGCTGTTCTTGTAAAAAATACTTTGAATAATAGCATCATTTACCCGTGCATTCATTTTATCGCCTGTATTTACTAAAAAATCTAGTTTATTAGTACGTTCAATGACAATAAGAGCTCCTGTTTTGGATTTTGATAATTTGCTGCACGATTTAACAATCGTCCCGATATCTGTGTCTGTATTAATTTCTGATTGTAAAAATTTGATTTGATTTAAAAACCCTCTTTTATTCGTAAAATTATTCGTTCCAATCATTAATAAGAACTTCCGTATTTCTTGTTGAAATACAATAATTAAAGCAATAACCCCGCCGGATAATAAATATCCAAGAATGCCACTTAACATTTCCATATGCAACGTTTGTGTCGCTTTCCATATCAGAAAAACAACTGCAATACCGATAACAATATTGATAGCGACAGTACCTTTAAGTAGCTTATAAGTATAATACAATAATGCAGCTACAAGAATAATATCTAATATGTCTAAAAAAGAGAAATTTAAAAAATCTAACATGTAATTATAGTTAGTTACGTAAATATACTGATAAAGGTACTAATACCAGTAAAAAGAGTACATTTAGTTACTGCATCAGAGAGAAATTCTGATATTGCGATTTGCTGTTATATTACATCCGCATATAATTGATGTAAGGAATCTTCTCTGTTTTAATTGACAGCAGGAATCTTACTAACTGAAGCTGGAAAAAGAGAGGGATGGTTTTTATAGAAGTCTTCTCTCTTTTTATTTTTAATCTTTAAATAAGTTTTATATTACGAAAGCAAAATCATACGTAGTTTCTGAAGAAATTTTTAATTGGTAAATAAAAACAATTACTCAATTAAAAAAAGCCTCAAAATAAAATTTAATCCGTTTAAAGAAATTTAATTTAATAAAAACATATTATAGGTAATTCCTGCAGAATAAATAATCGAATTACCTACGTTTCTACCATCTATTACTTTTCCTGCACCTAAGCTTATACCTAATTTCGGGATAATATCTTTATATAAAGTTAATCCTACTCTTGCATAATCTACGTTTGTTTCAGGGAAATTTCCTGTAAAAACCAAACTTCCAATATCAACTCCTTCTTCAGAGTTTGAATAGTCTATCCATGCTTCAGCGTAAATGATACTGCTTGCATATCCTATTTTTCCCATAGCGAAAAATGAGTTTGGAACGCCAAATTTCTCTCGCTCCCGGGAAGGTAAACTGCTTTCCGCATTACCTCTAAAATTGTATCCTCCTATAACCGTTGAGAAAAATCCTGAATCTGTATTTAAATGTAGTCCCGTTCTTATATCAAATCCAAATCCTCCGCTACCTAATGATAAAATTCCAATGGATTCATATTCTGCAGGAATAATTACTGAAGCACCTGTAATTAGGTTTAAGTTCATTTTTTCAAAATTAAACCGATATGCATTTAGTTTTAATCCGATCGAAATATCCTGTACTCCGGAAATCGAAGTATTACCATTAAATGGATCCGATATGTCACTTGTGTTACTTGCAGAAATAAATGGGACATTTATAACTCCTGTCAAACGATTTGTTATCCCGTATTTTGCATACAGGGAAAAAATATTTTGATTAATCTGATCATGAGCAGGAACAGCATCTTGTTTTTCTTTTCCTAAATAGAATTCATCGTATTCAGATCTGGCATAGGATGCTGTAACAGACAAATTTCCTTTCTTTAAATCAAACCCGTCAAACAGACCTTGTGCATTTGTAATTGCAGAAATACCTGTAAACAGATAAAATAGTAAAGCTAATTGATTATTTTTTTTCATTACTTAATTTATTTAATCACATTTTTACAATAATAGAATGGCAAAAGTAAAAATCATTTCTTCAATATTTAAATTTTAACTTTTATTTAACCTTTATTTGAATAAAGAGAAGATTGTATTATTCAGATTTTAAATTATTTGGTTTTTAATCAGCCTGTTTCAGGGAAACTCAGGAATTCCTGTTATGCTTAAAGGAACTCTAAGGCTAATATGAGTAAGTATAATATGACAATAAAATTATTAGTATAATTGCTAAAATAAAAAGTAAGATTTCTGCTCCCAATTTTTCTTTGTCATTTTTTTTAATAGTAAAAATAAGCGATTTGCTTCGTTTATATAGTACTGAAATAAACAAAGGTATTAAAGCTATAAATAAATACATAGTTTATATATTAAGCAGCAAGACATAAACCAAAGCTTACAACAGCAATACCAACACCAATTGGTCCTAAAAACCTAGATGTTACTTTTTTTACAAGTTTAGTCAAGGCCTTTTTTGTCCATTTACTAGCGCCTCCTTCAGCTAAAGAATATAGAAGGTCAGCTCCAACTGCTGCTGCTGCGCATCTACCTACATCTTCTAAACTTTGTGCATGCATTTGAGTAACAAAAAGATTAGAGAAATTCATAGCAGTTTCATTACTTGATTTATCTTTTGATGCTAAAAGAACAATACCTATAATAGCTGTTCTTGAGTCATTTATATCATCAAAATCTTCCGATAAATCATACTCCGAAATATTAAAAGTAGAAAGTAATTCTTTGGTGCCATTTACGATTGGATTTAGTGCTAATCTTGCTTCAGATTCAAGTGTTTCATTTATTTTTTCTGAACTTACTCCTTTTGCTAAAAACTCGTTTTGTTTTTCTACTATTTGTTGAATATTTACTGTTGATTCTTTTACTAAATTTTCAAATTTTTGTAAAGCTAATTTCTGTTCAATATTGTCAAATTCATGTTCATCTGTTTGACAAGCTTGATTTAGAAATATTAGACTAAAGAATAGCAATTTAATTGTTAAAGATTGCAAACATTCCTTTTGCAAATTTGTTTAATCCATTTTTCATAATTTTGTTTTTTTAAAGTTAACACTAATTGTTGTTTTCTCTCTTTCTTTCAAGTAGAAAACACTCTTGGGATTGCACACAACGTATTTGTACATGAAAAGTAGCAGAATAAAAATGCTTTTACTTTCAGGTTAAAAACAAGGATAGCAGAAAAGCACAAACTTTGTTGTTTGTACTTAACTGCTATTTTTTATAGCTTCAAATTTCAAAATTGCTAAAAGGAAAAAAAATAAAAGTGAAATTATGTAATATTTTTTTTTATACACCTTACATGTAATATCTTCCTTAGAAAAATATATTTTAATTACAAGAAATAAATTATAAATAGCGGTTATTAAAAATAATATAAATATAAATTTTTTCATAATTTTTTAATTTAAATTTAAAAGACCTCCATTATCTTTTGGGTTATCAATTTGCAAATTTGCTTAATCCATTTTTCATAATTTTGTGTTTTTAAAGTTAATACTAATTGTTATTTTCTCTCTTTCTTCCAAGCAGAGAACATTCTTGGGATTGCACACAATGTATTTGTATATGAAAAGTAGCAGAACAGAAATACTATATTATTTTCAATTTAGCAATTTAAAGATAGCAGAAAAGCACATACCTTGTAGTTTGCACTTCATTGCTATTTTTTATATACCTTGTTACGGGCTTTTATTCCAATAGTTCTTCCATTTTTTCAATTTCCTCCTGGCAGTATCATATGTGCTTCTTCGGCTATATAATCACCATCATCTCCTTTATAAATCCTCAAAACTTTTCCATTGTCTAATTGTTTTAAAACATCTTTAAATTCGAAATAATATTTATTCGAAGAAATATCAAAAACCATATCAATTACTTTATCATCTGTAAGGTTCTTCCTTAATTCATCAATTGCTTGAATGGCACTTTCCTTGTTTTCATCAGTTATAACTTTTCCTTCACTACAACTTAAAATTAAAGTAGCTGTAAAAAAAACTATAGCTAAACTGTAAAAGAAATTACTTTTAAAATTTTTCATTTTGTTTGTATTTAATTTTCACGCATTCAACTTTTTTGGAGTGTTGAACACTTGCAATGTTGCCTTCCTTTTCAAGAAAACTCCGTTTATGGACAATTCATAAATTTTAACTCTTTTTCCTTTTTCTCCCAAGTAGAGTTCATTCTCAGGTCTAATTGAACATTCGTTTTAATTGCCCATAACTAGTAATATTAACCAAATATAGTACATTTTGGTTATATATCTCGGAATAACACCACTTTTTTATATCTACCTTTGTTTCGTTTTAGCGATTAAACTGCTATTATTTTTATATATTGTTGTAAGCTGGCTTTCTTTTCCGCAAACTTGCTAGCGTTGGCAAAGACATACTCTTTTGTAATTTTTGGTGTAGCGTTGGCTTGGGCGAATTGCAAATGTGTATGGCTTAAGTGGTGGCTTCTTTTTATAAATTTATAGGTAGTGATTTTATGTATTCCTCCATAAATGTATAATCAGGCGATCCATTTTTCATAGGTAACTTAATTTTGGATTTTTTCATTCTATCTTTTCCCCATTTTCTACCATAATTAAAACGATATTTTTCTTGACGAATTATTGTTGCTATAAATAGTCCGATAAATGGGTTAAGTTTGAATTTAGGATACAAAACATTCACGCTGTCTAAAGCCCAAAATTCTATGGGTTGATAATATGATTCGGCAACTGAACCATCATAATTCACTGTAATTGTATTTTCTTTAAAAATTGGTTCACGTGCAATTTTAGCTGTTAGCCCATTATTGGAATCTGAAGAGCCTATAAAATGTGTTTGCCCTAAATCCATATCTGCTTTAGTAAGCCTTTTCCCCTTTTTTACAATGAAAATATCACTTAATTCAAAAAATGACCATTGTTCAGTATTTAGGTCAAAAGATTTCTTATTTTGCTCTCCAAGAAATAAATTGAATAAATCAAAACGACCTTCTTTAATTAGAAAAGATAAATAGTTTAAGGCTGATTTAGTAAATTCTGATTGATTTAGTAAGTCATAATTTGTTTGCATATAAGCTTCAGCACACCACTCATCATTTGCAGTAACTACTTTATTTACACTTATACCTGCTTTATCTTTTTTGTTTATATATAAAGAAACCCAATCTTCTTTAATTTGTTCCCAAGTTCCATTTATATCAATTCTACCTTTATGTTTTCTTTTTTCAAATCCATCATTTTTAAAATAACCAAAAAAGGTTTCTTTTGATTTTGGATGTGGTTTGTGTGCCGTAAAAGCCATTATACAAGAAACAACACCAACTTTAGAATTAAAAAAGAGTTCATCAGGCATTGAAAAGACAGCATCTAGAGTATGGTTTGACAGAATTTTTTTCTTAAGTTCTAAAATTTTGCCTTTTGTTTCTAGTGCAATTTTCATAGGTACAATTGCTAAACATTTGCCACCATCAACTAAAACTTCAAGATTGTTTAATACAAATTCTAATTCTTCAATATCCTTTTTTTTTGATTTATACGGTGGGTTTAAAAAACCGACTGTAGGCTTTTCTCCTTTTGCTTCCTTAATTACTAAAGGGTCAAAACAACTACCATTTATAATATTTGTTTTACCGTCTTGATGAATGTACATATTTGAAACAGCTAACGCATAAATATGTGATTGATATTCAACACCAATTAATTGTGATTTCTTAATTTCTTTAATTTTCCCTACATCTCCTCTTGCATCAATTATCATTTTCTTCATAGCAGAAATAAGAAATCCTCCTGTTCCTGTACAGTTGTCAAATGCAACAGAGTTTTTGTTAACTTGAGCCAAATCAGAAAACAATTCTGTTATATGTGGTGGTGTCAAAACAATTCCTAAACCTTTATCGCTATTCGCATATCTTAAAAATTCAATATACAATTGACCTAAAACATCAAAGTATTCGTGTGTTTTAATAAATTGATTTATATTTTCATCAATTTCATCAATTAATTCTTTTAAAGCTTTTGTTTTTTTTGAAAGTGAAGTGTCAGTTTTTATGAAACCAAATTGAATATTTAAGCTTTCTAACTTTTTGCCACCAATATTTGCACTTTCTAATTCATTTGAAACTGTTTGAACTAATGAATTGGCAAGATTTTGAGGTGTTTTGTGAGAACCGTATGAAGCTTTAAATGCAGGATTATCTAAAGCAATTAATACACAACTAATCAATAAACTTCTTTGACTTTCTAAAATTTTATGAGAATGTAACTTTTCATTTAACTTTTTTGTAAAGTCTAATAAAGTTAAATAATCTTGTCTAAATTTTTCTGGACTTTTTAAATATCCGTTTAAATAATCTGTAGCTGGTAATAATTTATCGTAAAATTTTTGTATAGCTTGTTTTTCTCCTTTGAGTTGTAGAAAATATGATACTTTTAATTCTCTCTTGTTTTCTCCACTTACTGCAATTGATAAAACATCAAAATCTTTAGATAAATAAGAAGAATATAATAAAGCTCCATCAACTACAAAATCAGAGTACTTATCCTTATTAACGCTTTCGTGTTTCGTAGTTTGTGCTTTGCACTCAACTACAATAATTAAGTCAGGATTTGTTTTGTAGGTCATAATGAATTCCGGATATCCTTGACCATTCCCTTTTTTTGATGCAGTTTTTAATAGCTTGTCAATTTTTGCATTATCTGATTTTTGTTCTTCAATATCAATCATATCTATAAATTGATTGAAATGATTTCTAACAATTATCTCTGTTTTTCTCTCGTTAGCCATAATTAAAAATTGAAAATTCCTTGCTTTACATTATTGTTTTTCAAATATTTATATTGTTCTTCTGCAACAGAGAAAACAGTATCAGAGCATTTGTATTTATGTACTTCTTCTACTAATATATCAGCAACATATAATGTTTTTAACTCATCTAATTCTTTACCTATGAAATCAGCAAGTTTTTGAAGTTGTTGAAAAGGATATTTTTTACGACCATTTTCAATTTTGCTTATGTCAGTCATAATTATTCCAATTTCTTGACCAAAATCGCTTTGATTCATTTCTTTTTTTATACGTTGTTTTCGTAAGAACTCTCCAAATGTTGCCATAAATTAGACTTGCTAAATTTAAACTTGTTAAATATCAGCAAATATAATAAAGTTTTTTGATTATAAAAAAAATTCAATTCTAGGGTTGGTAAAAAACAGCGCATTTGGTTTTTTAGCGTTGGCTTATGTGTCGGAAAAAAACCAAATGTGCTGTTTGTGCGGCTGGTCTCAGCTTGCTTACAACGGTTTCGTATATGTGGCGTGACCAGCTTTTGCCGGGCATGATACATTGTTTACCCACAGTTTTCATTCTGCTTTTTGATATGCTTCCTTTAGCCATTCTACTAATTCATTATCAACTTGATTTATATCATTCAATCTTACTCTGTGAGTACACATTGTTCCGAATGGACCTGAATTTTCAAGACGGTCAGTTATCAATTTTCCTTTTAGTTTTAACCCTAAATCTATTCTTGATTTGGTAGAAGGTCGGATTACTGCAAATTTCTTCTTTCGGTCTAAACTGACTTCTGTCTTTTTGGGAGTTATCTTAACGTCCTCACCGAAGTCATTTACTAATCCTATTAGTTTTCCATAAATCGGCAGTAAATTAACTTTTCCTTTATACTGATTTTCAACGAGTTCATCGGATGATTTTTGTTCTTCCTTTGATAAAGAAACTATTGTATTGGCAAAACCATGAGTTACATTATGTTCCGTTTTCAAATATTTAACTGCTTCAGAATGTTTTGAAAAATCCTTGGTTTTCAGTATTGATTTCCATTCAGCTAAAGATTTACCTGTTTTTTCAGGCATGTTATCTATCATTTTTTTGAGTGCTTTGTCCATGGTTTAATATTTTACAGAAGGTTTGCCAAATTCGAGGTATGAGATAAGGTTTAAATATGATTGTTCATTTGCTTGACCAAATGAACTTGAAGTCAAAAAGATTGACATTAATATACGTATTGCATTTTTCATTATTTCAATTGTTTTTTCATTTTCTCTAATTGTAGGTAACGGGCGGGTATATATGCTGTTGTGTATAAAATTACAAAATTTTCGGTTAATCACTAAACTTTATAAAAAAAACCTTAACCTTGAATTAATTACCTAAACAGCAGTAGCATATATACAATGTTGTAAGCAGTTTTTTAATGCATTATAATTTACTTTTAAGACAGAAAATAGTTCGAAGGTAGTACCGCCTCGCCTGTTATAATACCTGTCTTAATTTCATTAAATCCTTGTTGTAATTCATTTAATCTTTTAAGATTTTCAGGGGTTTTAGGCTTCTTCTTTATTTCTTTAATACTTTCTACATAAAAAATTTCATATATTGTTTGTCAAGAGCAACCATTTCTTTAAATATACCACCCCAGTTAGGGCGATTATTTATTCCATATAATTTATTTTTATTTCAGTTGTTGCATCTTCTCTTGTTATAGAAGAGTAAATTTTTGTTGTAATGAATTTTAGTATTATGATTGCTATTATATACGCAATTAAAAAAATAATTTGAGTTAATCATTTAATTTCTGTATATTGAGCCCTTTAAATTAAATAAGATGGATAAATTTAAAGGACAAGATATAGTAAACTTTATAAAAGAATTACCTAATGATGAAACTTGTAAAGCTTATTTAGCAAGAATAAAATGGCAAGATGGTTTTACCTGTAGTAAATGTGGTCATACAAAAGGATGCGAAAAATCTGGTTACAATTATCATTGTTATTCTTGTCACCATGTAGAAAGTGCAACAGCAAACACGCTATTTCATAAGGTTAAATTTGGTTTGCAAAAAGCTTTTTGTGTTGCTTTTGAGATGAGTACCAGTAGTAAAAGTATTTCGAGTATTCAAATGGGTAAACGTTTTAGTATTCGTCAAGGTACAGCTTGGTATTTTATGCAGAAAGTTCGTAAATCAATGAAAAGCAGTCAGAAATATCCTTTAGAAAAATTAATTCATGTTGATGAATTTACTGTTGGAGGTAAAGAAGAAGGAAAACAAGGTAGAAGTTACGATTCAAAAAAGAAAAAAGCAGTCATAGCCGTGGAATTGACCGATGATAATAAGGTAAAAAGGGTTTACATAAAATCTATTGATGACTATTCTGCTAAATCATTAACACCTATATTTGAAGAACACATAAGTACTTCTGCTAAAATAATAACCGATAAATGGAGAGGTTATGAGCCTTTAAAAGAAGTTTTTAATATTCAACAGAAATATAGTAATAATGGTACTAATTTTAAACAGCTGCATATTATAATTATGCAAGTTAAATCCTGGTTAAGAGCAATACCAACTCATGTAAGTAAATGGCATATTCAAGCTTATTTTGATGAGTTTTGTTATAGAATTAATCGATCTCCATTTAAAACCAGTATCTTTCACAAAACAATTACCAGAATGGTACAAACTAAACCAATATATCAAAATCGAATAAAACAGAAATTAAATGACTAACTCAAAAAATAATAATGCTATCAAATAGCCTTCTTAATAGTACATCGGTTAAAATATAATATACAATAAAAAAAATATGTTAACTGTAATTCCAAAATATGTGCTATTTTCCAGTTTTCTTGATTTACCATTTTTGATTTTTTTGATTTTATAATTGATTTGATTCATTTAAATTATTTATATTTATTGTGACGTTCAATACGTTCTAATTTTTGAATTATTTGAGGTTTATGATATCCGTTAGGTTCTAACTTTAAGTATTTTTTAAAATTTAATATTGCTTTTTTTGATAGATTTTAGATGCAGTAGGGAAAAATGGTTCTATTTTTAATGATTGTTGTACACTGGCTTTTTCTTTCCGCAAACTTGCCAGCATTGCCGGAAGACATACTCTTTTGCAATTTTTTGCTTGTGTGATGGCTGTAGGGAATTGCAAATGTATATGGCTTTTAGCGTTGGCTTACATCGGTTTTATCATTTTTTTAATAAATTCAATTTCCTCATTATTCAATTTATATTTTTTGTAGAGTTGTTGGTCAATTTCTTCAATGGATTTAGTCCAGTTAATGTCCGATTTAGATGTAAAATCTTGAAGTGGAACAAACTTGTATGTCTTTGAGGTTCCGTGTTGGCTTACTTTCGGCAAGCTGTGTATAAATCTTGTAAATTTAGTAAAGCAATAGTTTGCAAGATTATTAGCTGATTCTTTATTCAAGTCTAAATCAGCTCCTATTACAATATATGTTTCAGTACTTATTGTATTCGGTTCTCCTACGAATGCATTCAAATTATCATCGTTGAGCTCTGTTCCAATATTGTTAGCATATGGTGCAAATACTTTGAATTTGTTAATCCAATTAGTGTTTTTTGATATTTCCTCTTTATTCAAATATCCTATTTGCTTTCCTTTTCCATAACACAGAATAGGTGACCTTAATCCTTTTTTAGTAAGTCTAAAGATGGACTGATTTTTAACAACATTACCCTCAAGTCCAAAAGGTTTTCTAGATGATATAATTTCCTCAAAAGATTCAAATTTTTCATTTGATTTAACCTTTTGAAGTATTTCAACAGCGATACCGTGTCGAATAAGAATATCTGAACCCTCTGTTTTTAAACTTCTGGAATTTAGAGTAGGTGTTAAATTATCACCATAAGTAAATACTTTGGTTAAGTCTTCACAATTATCATAATTTTTATCTCTCAAGAAAAAGCAAATGCCTCCTCTGTTATTAGTGTTTGGGAAAATTATATCTGGATTTAAAAAGTCGTGTAATTCCGAAATGTTTTTATCATTTAACATTTGGTCTCTAAATGTATCTAAACCTTTACCACCTGCATACCATCTTGTTGGCATAATTGTACAACTGTAGTTAGGGTTTAATTGCTTAGCTATATTTACAAAATGGTGATAAATTGGCCTAGCACTTGCTTGAGCTCCTCCATCACTTTCCTGATATGGTGGGTTTCCAATGATTACATCAAATTTCATATCTTTATTATTAATTTTTATAGTTTCATCTTCAATCAAATCGTTTTCTTCAATCAAATCATAAGATGTGTAGTTTGATTCTATATTTTCTATATTTAGCTCAAGTAATGAATATACTTTTCTCGTAAATTCATAAGCAATTTTTGATGTTGGTATTGAATAAAAATTGTTCGCCACCTTTTTACCAAACTTTTTATAAACAGAGTAAACAAATTCACCTTGTTTTGAAGCAATGTCTAATAGTAAAGTAGAACCACTAATAGTATCTTCTGGTAAAGTTTGAATGATTTTATCAGTTACAATTTCAGGTGTAACAATCTCAGAGTCTGATAAACGACTGAATTTTTTCATTGCATTGCTTGCCCTTTCTATAGGTGAAATAGTGGTGTCATTTGCAAGCGAATTGATATTTTGAATTTTATAATCTAACTCGCTTAAAACAAAAGGATTTATGTGTTGTTGAAACAGTGAAAGTATCACTGTTTCTAAACTTAAGTTAGACGCAATACGAAGATTGTCTTGTACATCATTTATGGCTTCAATAATTTCTTCCAGTGATTTGACTTTTGAATTTGTGAGAAAAGAAAAGAATTCTTGCATAGTACATTGCAAACTTTCCTTTGTAGTAGTCTACCTTATCTTCTTTTGAAGTTTCTGTTTCTTTGTCTTCTTTTCCAGGTGTGTCATCACCATCAGGTTTGTCACCTGTATCTAGGTCGTCTCCTTCGCCTTCAGAAGGTTTAATTTCAATACCTTGTCTTGAACCAATTTTACCTTGTCTGTCAATAACTGCTTTTATTTCTTCAATACTTAAAAGCGAATAATCTATTGAAATTGAGGTGGCTTCGTCTAGCACACTTCTTTCACTTGAATATTGACGAACTGCATTTAAAATATCTGTTGGTTCAACTTGAACCATTTTTTTGTTATTAATTACTATAATTGGTGAGACTTGTAGTTCTTTTTCTATTCGTTCGCCTAATCTTGAGTTTCCATTGGATTCTACATTTACATTGTAAATCTGTGATTTATGTTCTTGCATTTGGAACATTCTGTTTGGATTAAAGTCAACCAACAGGGTTTGAGGCTTCATATTGTATTTAACAGAATCTCCAATAGGTTCTTTGTAGGTCTTTATAAATTGACTTTGAAGTCTAAAAATAGCTTGGTCGTATTCTTGTGGTGAGGCAGTATCTTTTAAATATAGCATAGTATCCCATTGCGGAACTGTGCTACCTGTAAGCATTCTGTTTACTGTAAAAGTGATTGTTTTCTTGTTTTCACTTTCACATTTTTCAATTTTAGATTTTACTGATTGCGTATCTTTAAATATCTTTTCATTTTCAACTCCAGAAATATTAACTATCTCATACGAACTAAGATTTTTAAACTCATTAGATTTAATTAAGCTTTCAAATGCGTCACAAGAAGCACGATAAGGCAAGACACAAACAATGTGACGACACATTTTACCTTCTTTTAATTTTTCATAATCTAGAAAGCTCAATAAATTATCGTCATTTTTTGTCCCATCTATAACATTAAGCAAGTCAACAATTTCTTGTTCGTGAACAAACTTTTTATGTAATTCGGTTTTTGTGTCTTTTAGAATGGATTTTGGTCTGAATAACTCTGAAAAAGTGTAAGTAACACCCAATTTTTTCAGTTCTTCCATTTTTTGTCTAGATGATTCGTTTGGATTGAAAGCAAATCGAATCATTTGAGGAAAACCATAGTAAGGGTTTTCCCATTCTTTTGTATCGTCTTTTATAAGGTTTTGCTCGTTCCAATTTTGTTGGTCTTCTGCAATGTTTGTGAATTGGTAAAAAGCAATTATATCATCATCTGTGAATTCACTGTTCATTAAAATACGATATGGTGTTCCTGATAGATGAATGCGAACTTTTGAGTTGATGGTTTTCGCAGTTTCGTCTAAATGGTCTATGGATTCATCATTTAGTTTTTCCTCATTTTTTCGTTCTTTGGTTGAGAAATCTTTTAAAACCTTTCCGTATTCTAATGCTCTTGCACCAAAATGAGTTTCGTCGATAAGTAATAAATCAATTTGATTTTCAAGTACTTCCTTATGCTTAGTTTTTATTTCATCTCCTTGTAAATCTTGAAGTGTAAGAAATAAAGCGACTTTTTTATTTACCTCAATTTTTTCTTTAATTACTGTATCACTTTGTAAAAGTGAATTGCTGTCTAAAAATGTATAACCATCAAATTTTTTGTGACTTTCTACAGTTTTTTTCCATTCTTCCCTTACATCAGCTTTTGCCGATACAATTAAAACAATTTTGGCATTCATCTCTACTGCACAACACATAGAGGTAAACGACTTACCAAAACGCATTACAGCATACATCAATAGGTTCGTTCTGCCTTTTTTTATTGCTTCTTTGAATCTATCAATGGTTTTATCTTGATTTGGTCTTGGGTCATAAATTTCAGTTCTGTTGTATGTATGAACTATTGGAATATGGATGTCTTCAAACTTATAGAGATGATATTTTGTATCGTTTTTTTTATGAGATTCTTTAATGTCAATTATTGCATCATTCAAGTCATTAGGTGTGGCGTCTTTAAAAAATTCGTTTGAATAATATGGTATTGATTTTAATGTATCGGACAATAACCTGGACTTTTGTATTTCATTTTCTAAATATTTATGTACTGCAAAATCTCTAAAAAACGTTTCTTCGTCAACTTTTGCGACCTTTTGAAACTTTTTTTGTAACTTTGGAAAATGTTTACGCCACTCATTTAATCTGGCTTCTACTGGTCGGTATGTATCTCCCACCTTTAAATAATTAGGAATTGTTTCGGTTGTGAAAGCGTAAATATGAGGCTCAACTCTTCCAATAATTAATTCCTCAAGTATTTGTATATCTAGTTGATTATTTTCTGCCATTTATTGATTGATGTTTATTTTTGAAGTAGGTCTATAAACTTTATTTTTTCTCCTTTTAAACCCTTGTTTGACCAATCCATAATTAAACAGTAAATTCCATTATGTTCAAACATATTGTTATTAAGACAGCCTTTGCAAAATGAGTTATCTATTTCTGCTTCTCCAAATAGGTTAACTGTTTTGGTTTTTATTTCTCCACAAGAAGAAGGAACTACGCCTTTTAATCCGTCCATTTGCCAAGCATTCCAAGAAATAATCTCCGCTATATCTTGTATTGATTTAAGTAAAGGTTCTTTTTCAAATTTATAATTGTAATTTTCTATGAATGTAAATAGCATTGATTCCCGAGCCAATAATAAACTATCACCTTGCCACTCATAAGCATAAGTGTTTTTATAAGCTGATTTAGTTGCCTCAAGCCATTCATCTGATTCATTAACATTTTCATTTATTATTCTTAGTTTTCTGTCGAGTAAACCAATTCTATTTTCAATTTCTATAAATTTTCCTGTTGTTGTGTCGTATCGACTTGTTATGTATGGTGCTTCTCCACAAGAAATTTCAAGCCGAGTATCATTTACATAATCTTTCCAAGTCTTATTTTTTGGGAATTCAATTTTTGCTTGATTCGTTTTCCATTTTTTTCCATTTGGAATTTCTTTATTGAAAACATTTTTTCGTTCGAACCAAGCACTATCTATTACGTTGTTTTGTGCATTACAAATCCAAGATGGCGTAAAAACTTCAGCCATATTTTTCACTCTTGATTGTTGTAATATTTGGTCTTTTTGAACTCTTGGCATTATTACATTACCATTGATACCAGTAATGAGTTCAGATGTAATCTGATTATTTTCTGAATATGTTCTACCCAAATGCTCATAATTACTAGTTACCCAAATAATGTTTTTTTGAGTTGTTTGGTCTCGCAAAAGAATATCTAAAACCTGTGGATATTTTTCCAAGATTTCATTTTCTAATATGTCTATTTCTGTCCTCAATTCAATTCTTTTATTGGTACTAGTAATTCTTTTGCTTCTACATTTAAGATTTCAGCAATTTTGTACAAATCTTCTAAACTTGGTTGTCGTCTGTTTTGAACGTAAGAGTTAACCATATTGTAACTCTTTCCCATTTGTTCAGCCAACCACTTTTGTTTAATTCCTTTTTCTTCTAAAACCTCTTTAATTCGGTTCATAATTGGATTATTTAATTCAGTTTACTAAGGTAAGAAGAATTATTAAATATCTCACTAAATGAGTATTAAAGGAATCATTTAGTTTGAATGAGCGTTGGTAAAGGCAAGCTCTTTTTATTTTGTGAGATACGAGCAAAATGAAATGTGCTTGACTGTGCGGTTGGCTTTTCAGAGCTTGTGTACAACGGTCTTGTATATGAAAAGTAGCGGATTTATGCACTAACTTTTCGGTTTAGTAATGACCTTAAATTTATGAAATTTGCTTTAAATTAAGCACTTAAATCGCTATTTTTTATATACGTTGTTACCCACTGGCTTTTTCGTTCAGTTTGGTTTTCAGCGTTGGCTTGAAAGTTCTTTTGTTTTTTGAGGTACGAGAAAAGCAAATGTGCTTGAAATTAGCAAAGGAAATTCTTTTATCCATTTGTTTAATCCAAAAATTGTAATTAAATTTGCATACTATAATTAGCGAAACAATGAGTGCAGGAAGAACAGTAAATTCAAAAAGTCATAGTTGGGGAACACCAAAAAAATATGTTGACGCTGTCAGAAGTTTTTTTGAAGGAATAATTTCACTTGACCCTTGTTCTAACGAATACTCCATTGTTAATGCAGAAAAAGAGTATTCATTACCTTCTAACGATGGATTAAAAGAGTCTTGGAACTTTCCAACAATATATGTAAATCCACCTTATGGCTCTGATAGAGAAAGAGGAACCACGATAAAGAACTGGTTAGCAAAATGTGTTTTAGCTTACGAAAGACACAATTCAGAGGTTTTAGCATTAGTACCTGTTGCAGCTAATACTGGTCATTGGAAACAAAGTGTTTTTGGGAAAGCATGTGCTGTCTGTTTTTTGTATGACACAAGATTGAAATTTTTAGAAACCGGTCTTGACATTGGAAAAGGTGCACCTATGGCTTGTTCAATGATTTATTGGGGAAATAATTATAAGAAATTTTATGATGAATTTATAAAATTTGGTGCAGTAGTAGATTTAAGACATTTACATGATGAACAAATAGACAAAGAAAGAGCTATGATGAAATTGAAATTTGGTTAGACAATAGGCTTTAATCTAACTTTATTTTTACTCTCTTCTATAAAGTGTTCAAATTCCATAAAATTTTCCGTTCCCATTTCAAATAGTACCTTATTATCAAAATGTCCAATCACACCATCAACTAAATTCCTCACATCTTCAATTAAGCGATAATTCGTTTTAGTAATCATTGTTTGATAGTTAGCACCAAAATGAGCTTCAAAATCCTTAAATAATTTTACTAGAACGTTATCAGGTATAATTAGATTAATATCATTACACAAACGAACCATAGACCTACTTTTTTCTTCCCAATGTGAAGCTTCTCCAATAACCAATATTGAGATAAAATCATTATTGTCAGTTTTGTCAAATCTTCCAAGTACCTTTTTCCTTACATCTAATGAAACAAATGAAGCTTGTTTAGCTTTCTCTGGCGTTTGAGGACCTGGTAAAGATTCATTTACGTGAATGGTTTTTATGTTATTAGCTGTTAATGTTTTGATTTGAATAACAACACATTTTTTTATAGAATTGACGACATCAGATAATTGTTCTGTTGGACCTAAAATAAAAAGTTCATTATTAACGTCATGTCCAATTAATACTTGACTATTAGCCTGACAATTAAATTCAAATGATTCACTGCTTACAGTTTCTTTGTTTTCAATTCTAGATGAATTTATTTGAATATTATTAGCACCATCAATAGCGATTACAGAAATAGACCATTTAAAATTAGTTCCCGAAGGTGAAATAGAGAATGAATATCCATCTGTTAAATGAAAATCTCTTTTATTTTCAGTTTTAGACTTCCATGTTTTAAAATTTTGTTTTACAGTTTGCTCAACACCAACTTTTTTACACTCAATGATTCCAAATAAATCATCTGATTTTTTTGTAGGTTCATTGTTTTTATCAAAATTATAAAAGGCAAACTCAACTTTGTGCTTTGCTGTTGTAGCCCCTTCGACACCATCTTCTATTTCAAGAAATTTTGATAGTTCATTGTCTCTATAAACCATAGCTAGGGTTACTAATTCAATAGCACCTCCAACTTTTCTTCCTATTTGGTGTCCTATTTGTCCAAGACCTTGTGTAAATTTAAATACGTCTGATAAATGCATACTTACTCTAATAATTTTATTAAGTCAACTTCTAATGCATTAGCAATTTTCTCAATATTTATTAGAGTTATGTTTTTCTCCGCTCTTTCAATCATACCAATGTAAGTTCTATGTAAATCAGCTTTATGAGCTAATTCTTCTTGAGAAAGACCTTTTTCCTTTCGGATTTCTCGAACTCTTTCTCCGAATTTTATTAGTATGTTTTGTTTTGAATTCATTGCTAATTAAAGTATGCAAAGCTAACTTTAGTATTCAGCTTAAACAACAGACTATAATTAGCATTATTAGTCAAAGGGAGGAATAAAAAATGAAGTTGCGTTTTTAGCTAAAACGTCATTTATTGAGTGATTTTCTGTTTTCATTTATTTCTTTTTTGTTTTTCAGTTCGGGTTTTTTCTGGGTTGCAACTAACGGTCTGTGTATGGTGACGTAGCAACCCGCAGGGTGCTATGCACTATACACCTTGTTACCGTAAGTGTGTTCTTTGTTTTATAAGAGTTTGATATAATTTTGAATGAAAGTTAGATACAATTACATATTTTTTTTTATTAGTAATAAGAGCAAGTCCATTACCAGGTTTTGTATTATACACATAACCATTTTTTATTAACCTTATGCCCATACCATAATACCACGGAATCGACATTTCTTCTATTTCAAGAATATTTTCATTTTTAATAACTTTTTTAATAATCCCAATTCCAAATTTTACCTTGACATAGTTTTTACAAATTATTAATTCCATTTTATAAAATAATAGTATTGTAAAAAAAAGTATAATTGATATAAGAATTGAAAAAAATGTTGGAATCGGTTTGCTTCCTATGTTAAAAATATCTAGAAATATTATAGCCAAAATCAAAAGAAAAAGAGGGAATATTAGTATATGAAAATACTGCTTCTCAAAATAAATTATGTTAATATTTTTTTTCATGTATTTGTGATTTTTATTTTTTCAAAACTATTATAAGGTAGAATATAAATTATTAAAGCACCTACCATTATAATACTAAAACTAAATAAAATTATTGAGTTAGTCATTTAATTTCTGTTTTATTCGATTTTGATATATTGGTTTAGTGTGTACCATTCTGGTAATTGTTTTGTGAAAGATACTGGTTTTAAATGGAGATCGATTAATTCTATAACAAAACTCATCAAAATAAGCTTGAATATGCCATTTACTTACGTGAGTTGGTATTGCTCTTAACCAGGATTTAACTTGCATAATTATAATATGCAGCTGTTTAAAATTAGTACCATTATTACTATATTTCTGTTGAATATTAAAAACTTCTTTTAAAGGCTCATAACCTCTCCATTTATCGGTTATTATTTTAGCAGAAGTACTTATGTGTTCTTCAAATATAGGTGTTAATGATTTAGCAGAATAGTCATCAATAGATTTTATGTAAACCCTTTTTACCTTATTATTATCGGTCAATTCCACGGCTATGACTGCTTTTTTCTTTTTTGAATCGTAACTTCTACCTTGTTTTCCTTCTTCTTTACCTCCAACAGTAAATTCATCAACATGAACTAATTTTTCTAAAGAATATTTCTGACTGCTTTTCATTGATTTACGAACTTTCTGCATAAAATACCAAGCTGTACCTTGACGAATACTAAAACGTTTACCCATTTGAATACTCGAAATACTTTTACTACTGGTACTCATCTCAAAAGCAACACAAAAAGCTTTTTGCAAACCAAATTTAACCTTATGAAATAGCGTGTTTGCTGTTGCACTTTCTACATGGTGACAAGAATAACAATGATAATTGTAACCAGATTTTTCGCATCCTTTTGTATGACCACATTTACTACAGGTAAAACCATCTTGCCATTTTATTCTTGCTAAATAAGCTTTACAAGTTTCATCATTAGGTAATTCTTTTATAAAGTTTACTATATCTTGTCCTTTAAATTTATCCATCTTATTTAATTTAAAGGGCTCAATATACGGAAATTAAATGATTAACTCAATAAAATTAATAAAAAATATTTTTTTCATGATTTTCATTTTTTAATTACAATTTTCACTTCCTTGACTGTTAAATGAATTGATTGTATTGGTTATTGTAGATTTTTCAGAAGATAATAAAGAGTCCCAAGCTTCTGTTCCTTTTAACCCAGCCCATGCTAAAGAACTATATGTTTCTTGTGATAAACCAAGTTGAAATTCTTTTAAATAATTACTGATTGTAGAAATATAATGTGCTACCATTTGTTGGTGTTGTCAATTTTTATGATATGGTATATACCCAATCTACTTCATATTTAACCACTTTTTTAGATGATATTTTTTCTATTACAAATATTTTTAAATTATAATGTTCAGAAGATGGAGGGAAATTGAGTTCCTCAAGTTCTAATATTTTTTTTATGAAACATCAAAAAGAGTTTTTAATTTGTTTCCGTTTTAAAATTAAACAATAGCAGAAAAGCACAAACCTTTGTAGTTTGCCCTTAACTGCTATTTTTTATATACCGTGTTATGCCACGTTACTTATTTTTTATTTTAAATTGAAGTTTTTTGAGATATTTTGGAATACTAAAAATTAAAACCAAACAAAGTGCAATTATTTTAACAATTGAAGTAGTAGCATTTTTGAAACTTATTATATTTAAAATAAGAATGACACTAATTAATATAATTAAAAATGTTTGAAAATAAAACGATTTAATAATCTTATTATCTCTCTTATACTTAATAAAATAAATAAAAAGAGCTAAAATTACTAAAGATATTATTGTTAAACTATTCATATCAATTTTTTAACAATCTGCTACACATTGATATGTATAGAGCACGGCTACAATATCCATAATTGGTGCTGGTCCATCTAATAAAGACATAGCAAATCCCTCTAAAACACATTGAGTAGTACATAACCACCTTGGTATTCTTGAAGGCTTACTACTACTCTCATTATCTATTAATTATATTTCGTAAATTTGAGATACTTCATCATTTATAACTAAATCGAAAGCAATACTTCCAACCTCATTATCTTTAGTAAAATACCCTTTTTTATTATTTGCATCAATTGTCATTATTAATCCTTCCAGTTGCAAGTTTATATCACTAATCTGTAGAAACAATATTCTCAATAATATATAATTCATCCGAATCTCTTTGATTTAGATTATTATTAATTGAAAAACTTTTAATAATGTTTTCTTGATTATCAGATGGTAATATTTCATTGTCTTCCGAACAAGAAGTAACCGTTAATAATGACATAAATACAAATATAGTTAGAAATTTTATTTTATTCATTGTGATCTGGTTTTAAAGAAAGACTTTAATTTTTACTTTCCTTGATTATCCTTAAATTTTTAAAGTGATTGATATCACTTTTATTCTTTTCATATGGATAGTCAGTCCTTTTTCAACAGTTATTTTGAGTTTATGTGGCATAACGGTCTCGTATATGAAAAGTAGCGGATTTTTAGCACACCCTTTTCGGATTTACAGTGACCTTAAATTCATAAAATACATTTTCATTAAAGCACTTAAACCGCTATTTTTTATATACGTGATTGTGGTTTCGTATTTTATTGTTTCATTAGAGAAAACTCCTTTTTTCTATCTTTCAGTTTAATATATTTTTTAGTTATTTCAATAATTTTATACTTATTTATTTCATTTTTAATTAATTTGGGTTTGCGAAATCCTTTTGATAAATAGATATCAATTTTAGAATTAAATTCAGTGTTAACATAAAAGGAATAATTACCACAGCATAAATCAGAAATACTAATTTTCTTTATTCCTTTTTCCTTTTTAAATTTTAAAAACGCTTTTCCTTCGTAATCACTTAATACTCCATATCTACTTTCAAGATCTCCTATAACTGATATATTAGATAGTAATTTTTTATTAAAATCAGATATTTTCAATTCAACTAAAATAGAATCCTTTGAATTGTAATATTTTTTTAATTTGTGAAAACTTTCTTCTTTTAATTCAGTTAAATTATAACTTAAAATTAAAGAATCATTTTTAATAAAATAATTTCCTTTTCCATGATTAATCTTTCCTAATTCACCTAATGTGTTTAATTTAAAGACGCCATTCTTTTTAAAAGTATATACTTGGCATGTTCCATTATCTACAACACCATCACAGTAGTTGTATTCACCTTTTAAGTCTGATTGGGAAAAAACAGAAATATGTAATGATAGAAAAAAGATTGTTTTAATTGCATTTACTCCCTTTTGAATTACTGTTACCTCTTGTTTCATTGTTAATTATTTTTTTGATTTGATTTCTATCTCTTTCTAAAGGAACTAATTTTTTAAAAGAATCTGTATCTAAAATAATGGGATTACCATTACTATCTTTTATAACATTACCTTGTGCGTCTTTCTTTTTATATGATAACCCTGCAAAAGCCATTGAACGATAATAATCCCATCCTAACAAATCATCTGGTTTTGTAACAAAATTATTACCTTTTCCACTTCCATATTCCTTATCCCACTCATATAACGAAATTGCTATAGCATTTACATACTGTCCCATAAATTCGTGATGAAATCTATTTGTGCCTATTGTGTATCCATTATCCTTTGCATATTTTTCGATTTTTTCTCTAAAAGAAAAACTACTGAAATGAACGACGTTAGAGTATAAAGCACTAATATATACATGAATAGATTCGTGTATCATTGTTCTTGCAATAGATAATTTTGTTGCATTAGAAAGATAACTATTACTAACAGTGATATCTGCACCAACCGTTGAAGCATTAGAGCCAGATGTTGTACCATTTTGAATTGTTAAATGTGTATTTTTACTGTTGGCAAATAAATGAAGTATTTCTTGTGAAAAGTTAAGCTTGTCTAGGTTAGTAGATAATATTTCTACTTCTGGTTTTATAGGATCACCTTGATAAATACCATTTTCTAATTCTGTAAAAGTGTTTTTTGCACAAGGATTGGTAAGTTTATTAATAATTTTATCATCTCCAACACATACACCATTAACGCGTTTATTAGGACATTCTTCATCGGTTAACAGAACTGTTACAATTGTGCCATCAGGACATCTAATAGTATCAGGAGATGCACTCTTATTACGATTGACATTCCCTAAAGGAGGAAAAGTAAAAATACCAACACCAACTCCTATGGTAGCTGATCTTCTGCCACCACCACCTGTGTTGATAAATAAAAAAGGTCTAACACCAATATTAATACCATAATTATTAACAGGTTCACTACTGTTAGTACTCCAAATACCTCCGCTTCCAGAACTAGAACTTCCTCTGGAATTATTGTTTTTTGTTACCTTTTTTTTCATACAAGGATTATCATCATGTAACAACACCTTTCGCTCTTATATTAGGATTCTTAAAATTAGCTAAGCTAAAAACAGAAATAGTTCCTACAAATGGATTTTGACTACTTACTTTATAATTTTGTTTGGTACCTTCTGCTAATTCATACTTAATAATAAAAGGATTACTGATAAAACTATGTGCTACTTTTTTAGGAATTACTAAATTATAAAAAACATTATCAGGCGTATTGTTGATATATAAAGAAGTAGTATAAGCTTGATTATCAATAGAATAAATAGTTTTTATAAATTATTATGATTAAAATGATACTTGTTTTTGTTAGCCCAAGAAATTAAGTCAGTATTATTATCTTTATTAGCAATAGATTCTCCTTGACTAAAAAAAGGAATTAGGCTATAAGAAGTTTTTTCAAGACTCACATAATCTAAATAAGAATTTGTTAAATCCTCTGATACTTGAGAAGAATCATCATTTTCACAATTCCAAAATAAGAAGAGAGCTGCTAGTAGAATACTACTAGTTTTAAAAATGTTAGTTAATTTGTTTCTTTTTGTTTTCATATGTATTAAAATTAGTGATTAATATTCAGTTTTGTTTTAAAAAGTTTAAGAATTTTTTATAAAACATCAAAAAGAATTTTTAATTTGTTTCCGCTTTAAAATTAAAAATAACAGAAAAGCACAAACTTTATAGCTTGCCCTTAACTGCTATTTTTTATATAGATGGTTGTGGTTTGTATTTATTCTATTTGTAATTAAAGTGATTTATCCAGAGCAACCAATAATATCATCCCACAAAACACGAGTCCTTTTAAATTTTAAAGCAGAAATTCTTTCTAATATGTATATATATTTAAAAAGTTCATTATATGTAGAAATAATTTTTAACTCCCCAGTTTTTAAACTTTGTTTTTTCATTGATTCAATAATACGACTTCCCTCTTTTGAAAGTTCTTTTGGTAAATAAAATTTAATTTCTTGTACTTCTTCTAAAGAAATTGTATCAATTTCAATACTATAATTATTTTCAACTCCTGTAATAAGAAACCTATCTTTATCAATATAATAATACTTGATTCTATCATTATCAAAAGTTACAATACTATCTTTCGTTTTATCAAACATTAAATATTTTGTTTTTTGAGAATAGGTATTAAATACAAAAAATACCATCAATATTTTAATTAAGTTTTTCATTAGTTACAATTTTTATTTCCGTTTGTATGCTCACTTATTATTGTGTTTTTAATTCTAGTTTTTTCAGATTGCGTTAAGGTATTCCATGCATCTGTAAAAATAGGAGGATTATTTGCTCCGTTACTAATTTTATATAAACCGTTCCAAGCTAAATCATTATAGTATTGATAAGAATGTTGTGCATTATCATATTGTTTTAAGCCTTTGGCTATTGTACTTATATAATGAGCTGCCATTTGTTGATGGCTCCAAGTGTTTTTATTATTACGCCAATAATAATCATATATCCCAGGAAAGTCAGTTGCATTACTTCCTTTTCTTTTAGCAAATTCTTCTAACCGAGCATGAATTCCTTCATGTAAAATAGTTCTTGCAACTTCTAAACTAGTTCTGTTTGAAAGAGTATTCGCATTAATTTTAATAACAATTCTATTATTATTATTAGCGGGTAATGTTCTTCCATTTATAGAATTAGGCAAGTCAGTTGCCATTACAAATTTTAAATCAAATTCAGAAGGAGTATCTCCGTCTTTAAAATTATTTAGTATCCAATTAATATTCCCTTTAGAATCAACCATTTTTTCATATACACATTTTGCTTTCCCAGTAAGTTTATTAATAATTTTATCATCTTCAACACATACACCATTAACACGTTTATTAGGACATTCTTCATCGGTTAACAGAACTGTTACAATTCTGCCATCAGGACATCTAATAGTATCAGGAGATGCACTCTTATTACGATTGACATTCCCTAAAGGAGGAAAAGTAAAAATACCAACACCAACTCCTATGCTAGCTGATCTTCTGCCACCACCACCTGTGTTGATAAATAAAAAAGGTCTAACACCAATATTAATACCATAATTGTTAACAGGTTCACTACTGTTAGTACTCCAAATACCTCCGCTTCCAGAACTAGAACTTCCTCTGGAATTATTGTTTTTTGTTACCTTTTTTTTCATACAAGGATTATCATCATGTAACAACACCTTTCGCTCTTATATTAGGATTCTTAAAATTAGCTAAGCTAAAAACAGAAATAGTTCCTACAAATGGATTTTGACTACTTACTTTATAATTTTGTTTGGTACCTTCTGCTAATTCATACTTAATAATAAAAGGATTACTGATAAAACTATGTGCTACTTTTTTAGGAATTACTAAATTATAAAAAACATTATCAGGCGTATTGTTGATATATAAAGAAGTAGTATAATCTTGATTATCAATAGAATAAATAGTTTTTATAAATTATTATGATTAAAATGATACTTGTTTTTGTTAGCCCAAGAAATTAAGTCAGTATTATTATCTTTATTAGCAATAGATTCTCCTTGACTAAAAAAAGGAATTAGGTTATAAGAAGTTTTTTCAAGACTCACATAATCTAAATAAGAATTTGTTAAATCCTCTGATACTTGAGAAGAATCATCATTTTCACAGTTCCAAAATAAGAAGAGAGCTGCTAGTAGAACACTACTAGTTTTAAAAATGTTAGTTAATTTGTTTCTTTTTGTTTTCATATTTGTTAAAGTTAGTAATTAATATTCAGTTTTGTTTTAAAAAGTTTAAGATTTTTTTATGAAACATCAAAAAGAATTTTTAATTTGTTTCCGTTTTAAAATTAAAAATAGCAGAAAAACACAAACTTTGTAGTTTGCACTTAACTGCTATTTTTTATATAGATGGTTGTGGTTTGTATTTATTCAATATAGTATTCCCATTTAACATCATATTTTACTATTATGGAATCATTAAGTTTTTCAACCAAATAAACTTTTCTAAACACTTTTGCTGGATATAAAGGGTTTACGTTATTTACAATTTTGATTAAATCTAAGATGTTTGAAAATTTTATTTTAACTAAGTCTTTTGTAGATAAAGTATCGATTTTAGATTTTCTTGTCCAAATAAAAGATTCGTTACATATATAGAAATCTATCTTTCCATCTTTTTGTTTAATTTTTACATCATTTACATCATTTATTTCTGAATGATACCTTCCTCTTTGAGATTTAGGAATATTACAAGTTTCATTACTATTAGAATTAAATAACAAATAAACTATATCGTTTTGTTGAGCTATTATACTTTTAAAAAAAAGTAAAAATAATATTGCTATACAGTGTTTCATTAGTTACAAGTTTGATTTTTGTTAATTTGAATATAATCAGAAATTACTTTATTAATTCTAATCTTTTCTGTTTGAGAAATAACATTTTGCCAAGCAGGAATAGTTGTTTTATCTAGCCCTTCCCAAGCCAAATCTAAATAAAATTGACGATTGTGAGCGTTATTGTCAAATTGTGCTAAAACATTTGCAATATTACCTCTATAATGATTTGCCATTTGTTATACACATTTCGCTTTATCAGTGAGATGATTTATAATTTTATCATCTCCAACACATACACCATTAACGCGTTTATTAGGACATTCTTCATCGGTTAACAGAACTGTTTCAATTGTGCCATCAGGACATCTAATAGTATCAGGAGATGCACTCTTATTACGATTGACATTCCCTAAAGGAGGTATTCTTCCTGTTCCTTTCCATTTTCTAAATAAAAAATTCAAAATAACATCGTTACACAAATCGGTCATTTCCAACTCATATCGAATACTATCAGGCATCCAAGAACGGTCGTTTAGAAACTCCAAATCCATTCTTTTTGGTAGTGGACTTATAAAATCATCTGGATTGTCTTTTTCTGTCATTCAGTTTTCAGAGTGTGATTGGTAAATGGTTGGCAACGGTTTTCGTGTATGTTTTGTAGCGTTAATTTTGCACTAATTTAGTAAATAAAACACAGAAATTAGAAATTTGCGAGGTTTTTCCGAAGGAAAAACAGAATAAGCTATAAATTATACACATTGTTATTTTTTTTGTTGCCGATTCTGAGTTAGCGGAAAAGCTAAGCCGTTCATATCTGCCGTAATCTTTGCGTTTAATTACTTAAAATTCCGCTGTTTGAATTTTGTTTTTTGTATTTAATTTTTCACTTATTTGAATTGTCTTGTTTTCATAAAACTCCATTTTTAGGATATGATTTTTAATTCACTAAAATCAATAATTATCATAAATAGGCGAGAAGTTTCATATTTTCAAATTGTCTTTTTTGAGATGAAATTTCATTATTCAAATTCAATTTTCAATCGTTATATTTCTCTAAAATTAAGAGAAGATTCTATCTATTTTCATTTTCGTTTAAAATTCCACCGCAGCGAGATTTATCTCACGTTTTGATTTTAGCGACAATTAAAAATAACGACGGTTGGGTATATGAAAAGTAGCAGAATAAAAATGCTATTATTTTCATTTTGATAATAAAAATAGCAGATAATCACAAACTTTATAGTTTGCCAATTACCTGCTATTTTTTATATACCGTGTTATGCCACGTTTTAAATGTACTCATTTTTAACTTAATGTAACAACTGCTAAAATAGTTGATATTAAGCTTAAAAGAAAAAGTATTATTATTCGTGTTGATATTTTTTCTTTAATCAAACTATAAAAGCTAAAAAATATACTAAAAGTTATAAATAATAATATTGGAATCAAAATAAGTTGAGCAATAGCATTAAAAACAGTTATTTCTATTGAATAATATGAAAGTAATATTAAAATAGATAAAAAAACTATTGAAAAAATGTTTAAATAACTTATGTATTTTATGTTTTTTGTAGAATTCATAACATTAAATTTTTACTTTTCCATCTGGAATTATATCATCTTCCTCTATAGGTCCATCTTCAATAGTTTCTTCTTGTAAATCAGGTTTACATCCAGGTAAACAAAATCTACGCGGAGTGCATTGGGTGCAAATTTTGTCATGAACGTAGCATAATACATGCCTATATAAGCAACAGCCAGAATAGTTGCCACAACAACCATAACTAGAGCCACAGCCCATGACACAGTACCAAGAACAACCGCTCCTTCTTTGGACTTCATCATTTTTATTTAGGATGTTTGAAAGAGTTCTTCTATAATTTTCTTTACTTATAAAAAATGAATAATATTCGTCAAAACGAATTGAGTCTTCATCTGATTGATTCAAATAAGAAATTAGATTTGATGTTGATTCGTCAGTCTCAGAATTTTCTTTTAAATAGTCCTGCAATATTTGTTTTAATTCGCCTATTTCTAAAAATTGTTCTTCTTGACAACTAAAATTTGTTTTATCTATAAGAGATGTAGGATGAATATTACAATCACATTCGCTATTGTTAATTATTGCTCTTGAAGCAGATGCTAGTATAGATTTATTATAATTTATCGTAGATAAGAGATAAGGATTTGAATTTGTTGAAATTTTTTCAGAATAACCTGAGTTAAATTCCCATAACTGGTTCAGAATAGCTTGAATATTTTCATTGGATAAATTTGCAGAAATGATTTCTTCAGCTTTTTCAATCACCTTTTTTTCTTGTTTTAGTTTCCAAAACTCATTATTAGTATTAAAACTGTAATTAATAATGTGTTCAATTTCATTCTCAGAGTTAAAAATAGTTACTTTACTTGATATATTCTGTTCGTCTACAGTAGCTTCATAATTGATTTTATTATTTTCAGTCTGTAAATTAAACGATAAGTCATTTTGACTGATTATTAAGTTTAACAGATTTTCTTGTTTTAAATTATTTAGGGTTTCATATTTATTATCATGGCTACAAGATGTAATCAAAATGATAATTAGTAAATATATTCGTTTCATATTTATTGATTTTTTTTAAATTATTAATTATTTAAATTGTCATATGGATGGTCAGCCCGTTTTTGACCGCTAACTTAGTGTTTTATGTGGCATAACGGTTTTCGTGTATGTTTTGTAGCGTTATTTTAGCGTAAATATAGTAAATAAAACACAGAAATTAGAAACCTGCGAGGTTTTTCCGAAGGGAAAACAGAATAAGCTATAAATTATACACATTGTTATTTTTTTTTGTTGCCGATTCTGAGTTAGCGAAAAAGCTAAGCCGTTCATATCTGCCGCAATATTTGCGTTTAATTACTTAAAATTCTACTGTTTGATTTTTCCTTTTTATGTTCAATTTTATTTCCCATTAATTTCAATTGTTCAGTTTTCATAAAACTCCATTTTTAGAATATAATTTTTAATTCGTTAAAATCAATAATTATCATAAATAGGCGAGAAGTTTCATATTTTCAAATTGTCTTTTTTGAGATGAAATTTCATTATTCAAATTCAATTTTCAATCGTTATATTTCTCTAAAATTAAGAGAAGATTCTATCTATTTTCATTTTCGTTTAAAATTCCACCGCAGCGAGATTTATCTCACGTTTTGATTTTAGCGACAATTAAAAATAACGTTGGTGTATATGAAAAGTAGCAGAATAAATTTGCTTTAACTTTCAGTTTATTAATAAAAATAGCAGAAAAGCACAAACTTTTGAAGTTTGCACTTACCTGCTATTTTTTATATACCGTGTTGTGGTTTGTAATTTCTAAACTGATTTTTTTATAAAAATTATAATTATTGAAATTAATAAGATTATTAATCCAATATAAAAATAACTAATCATATAATAAGTGTCTTTTACATTAATATCTAAATATTTATTTTTAAGTATGAACCCTAAAACGAAAGATATTATTCCAAATAATACTATAACTTGATTTGATTTCATTAGATTGTTATGGTATATTCATTAATAAAAAAAGCATTAAAAAAAGTAAATCTACCCAATTCTATATCTTGGAAATTAATATTAGGTATTGTTTTATTTAAATGTTTTTCTGGGAATTTTAATAGATTTAATTTTATTTGAAGAAATAAAGAAATTTCATTAATTTCATTACTATAAAGATATTGCTCTTTATGAAAATTTCTTCTAGGAAGATTTTTCCACATAATTCCTCCTTTACTTTCTACCTCTAATATATAAATAGTAAAATACGGAGCTAAAAAACTAACATTTATAACTAGAATATCAAATTTATTTTCTTTTTTAAAATAAATTTGATAATTTAAGCACCTGTCTTTCAGGGTTTTGGATGTGAGGTTTTTTACGATATCATATTTAGGGTTTAAAAATTGATATAAAGTGTTTGGTATTTCATTTTTCTTCATTAAAATTTTCTCCAAATTTTTATATTCTTTCGTTCTAATATATTTCTCTTTAGATTTTATTGCATCCATTTTTGGATAATATTGATATGCTATTTTTAATAATTCATTCATATTTAATCACAGTTACCTATTCCAAACCAATTTGTTTTATACTCTGTAGGAGTTACACTAAAAGACATAGCATTAAACTGAACTCTACCTCCATTTGTCATTATTGGATAGTTATATTTTAATCTATCTTTAAAGTAAATCTCAACATCCGTATTTGTGAATACAACCTTATCTCTAAAGTGAGAATGAGTTTCTGATATAGTAGTTTTTAATGCTTGTGCTGATAACTCAGCAGCTAATCCTGCACTAATATCTCCACCATTTATCATATTGAAAGGCATTTCAAATAAAATTGCTTGAGGAAATTTTATTTCTAAATGTATATATGCACCTTGAGGGTTTGATTTTATAACTCTGAAACCAATGTTTTTGACAGCGGCTGTTTGCCAAGTAGAAGTAGTAGTTTTAAAATCAAAACTTTCGCAACTAGGTGCATCCAAATCATCTTCCTCAAGTTTTTTAATTTCTACGCAATTTCCAAAACCATCATCTTCAAAACCTACTTGACACATAACCACAGGTTCAATCTCATCAAATTTTTGTGGACACCTACCATCAACTAATTCATATTCACATCTTGGTGTACTTGGTCTCACAGGGTCTGGAATCCATTTTTGATGACATTTCTTTTCTTGACTTGTTCCTTCAAAAGTTGTATACTGATAAGTAGAAGATATAATATTTCCATAACCATCATAAACAACCCAATACCAATCTTTATAATGATATATAGTTGTTGTTGTACAAACTGTTTCCCAACCTCTTTGTTGTAAATCTTTATTTTTTAGATAAAAACCGTCTAGTTCTTTTTCTTTTGAGATATGTTTAGCAAAAGTCATTTCGGCGTTTTTGTTGTACAAATTTAGAGTCCCGTCATAACCAAAATTTTTAAGAATACTTAAAGATTTGTATGGAATACTCTCTGCATTTCTTAAAGAATATTTTGCAATAAAAAATTCAAATTCTTTATCATTATTTTCAACGACAACTACTTTATATTTCTCTTTGAAACTTCTTTTTACTTGTTTGTTAAAAACATCTGGGTTAAATGCATTTGAATAAACGACTGGAAATTCATAAAAGTTTGAATTTAATTGTTCTGAATATTCTTTTTTTGAATTACTCCAATCTACAGTATACTGATACTTTAATATTTTTCGAAAATCATCTGCATTAAATTTATTTTCAAAAATTTGAGAGAGTTCGTTTTGAATACTAGGTTGCTCAATGATAGTATCATCTGTTTCACAATTCCATAACAACAAGGAAATCCCAAAGAGTAGAATTCCTGTTTTTAAAAAGTTCGCTCGTTTGTTTTTGTTCGTTTTCATAATTGGTTAAATTTAAGATTAATATTTACTTTTAATTCAATCAGCTGTAATTTTTACCGAATGTTTCTCGAATATAAACCACAACGTTTTAGCTATGATTATTTAAGGAAAAGTACGCAGTAATTTTCCGCCATAGCTTTAAGATTATAAATATGCGAGGAATTTCATAAAAAAGGAAATTCCACCTTAATTAATTATAGGTTTTGTTGTTTTTCTTTAATTGCCGATTTTGAGTAAGCGTAAAAGTTGTACCGTTCAAATCTGCCATGATCTTTGCGTTTTACTTTTCCAAAGTCAGCCGTTTTTATTTATCCAATTTTCGATGAAATTCAGTTTTTATAAAAATTTATCCAAGTTCATATTTTTCAGGGTAGAAGTGAAATCCCACGTTTTGCTTTCGTTTCCAATTCCCAATTTTATGTGATTTTAAAAATCCATCCGCAATAAGATTTAACTCACATTTTTTGATGTTTTAAATTTGGATTTTTCGATGATTTAAAAATTCCTTCGCAATGAGATTTTTCCACGTTTTGATTTTTAGCGATTATTGAAAACAACGGTTAGTGTATGAGGCGTTGGGCATTTCAACGCACTTCACTTTCAAACCGCTGATATGTTTATTAAATGCACTCATGTTTAAATTAATCACTTTTTGCCCAATGACTTATACACATTGTTGTGCGGTCGTACTTTTTCTTCGGACAGGGTGGGCAAGACATACTCTTTTGCAATTTTTGGTCAAAGCGTTGGCTTGTGGGAATTGCAAATGTGTATGGCTTTAGTGTCGGCATATCTATTTTTGTCTTATGAAAAGTGAAACAATCAAAGCTATTCCAACAATTACATCTACAATATTCCAAATTTCTCTACCCAACGAAATTTTTATCAGCGGTTGAAATAATATTGCAAGTCCTATATAAATTATTGTCAGATTTTTGTTCTTATTCTCATAACTCTGATAAGCTAAAATACTAAATCCAATCAATGCAACGAATCTCACGAGTTGATAGAAACCATATGGCATATCACGAAGGCAGAGAAAGAATAAAGCTGCTAATACTGTTTTTATTATTCGTTCAAAAGTCATTAGAAATATTTTTTATCAACTTTAAAAATCATCATTAATATTCCTGAAATAAATGAAAATATTGATGAAAGTAGCCTCATTAACAAACCAATTCCGAATACAAGAATTAGTATTCCAATTAGAATTTTTCCGTTTGCAAAACTTTTATATGCGAGAAATAATCCGACAGCTATTGAGTAAAATTGGGTTAATGTCATTAAAAGGTTTGTCATTAAGACAAATGCAAAACCAAAGCTCTTAAACTCTTTTATGTTTTCTTCTGAAACTCCCCAAACTCCCCATTCATCGGCAAATACATTTCTAATGTTTGCGAGCTTATAACCAAAATAAGCATATACTAAAAGTTGTAAATAATTGAAAAAGTGTGGGAATGGAAGATTTATCACATAAAGTACAATACTAAAAAGTACAGATATTAGTAACGCAGCAAAGAAAAAATTTAGTCCAACGTAAATATAACCAAATGGACCAAGGAACAATGATAATGTCCCTGATAGTACTGGATTTCTTTTTGATAGGTTATTCATAACAGTTACTCATTTTCGTTATTAGTTTCAAAAATATTTTCGCATTCGATGTTTTCAAGATTATTTGCCGAAGTCCAGCCCAATAAATCATTGTACTTAATTTTATAAGCATTCTTTGAAGGACAATAGAGAAAAACTTCTACTTGAACAGAATCAGGAACATCACCAGTGTTTATGCCGTAAGTATCAGGGATGCTCAATAATTCTATTTCTTCTTTAGTTTGAACAAAAGTTTTTTCACAAACCAAATAGTAATCCGTATCAATATATTTTAACTCTTTTTCTGAAACACTATATTCAGTTTTCAAAAAATCAATATCTTCTTCGTAAATGCTGTATTTATCTTTAAGAGCATATTCTACTAAAAACTTTGTTTCTTCGGGGATTTTAAATTTCTGATAGAAATAATATCCCCCAAGCAAAAGAAATACGGCTACAATTATTCCAGTAATGACACCGCTCTTCTTATCCATTTTTCGATATGTTCTCTCAGATATCCAATGATTTTGAAAATCTTCCTGATAAATAATCATATCTTTTTCCCCTATGTGAACAAGAAATAATGGTGTCTTTTTTAAATCATATTTTATAGTTTGTGAAAAACTATCTTTCTTTTCTGGGTCAAAAATTTCCTTAATAATTAAATTAAAATATTCTTTGGATTTGTATTTCCAGGTAATAATTGATTTATCTATTTCAACTAAATAGTAAATGTTCTGACCCTTGCTTATTATTGAGGTGATGCCCAGAGAATCTTCAATTTCAATTTCTGTACAGAAAACATTGACATAAGAATATGACGTTTGAGACTTATAACTTTCAAAATCACTATCAAATTTTATAGTTTCATCATATGTTTTCCTTTGAATTGGGTCTGATAGAATGGAGTAAATAAAGTTTAACTCCTTCATCTTTCTATCACTGCCTACATTGTTTTCTGTGTTTCTGTCAGGATGATATTTGAATGCTTGTTTTCTATATGCAGCTCTGATTTCTTCCTGAGTTGCATCTTGAGATACACCTAATATTTCATAGTAATTCCTGTTCATTTTAACCAGCAATTGGAGTGAAATACAAGATTAAAAACGGTAATACAATAGAAATCCCAATTACAAGGAGCACCTTTACAGCCCAATGTTGATTCGTTTCTCCAATTAATATTTTACGTAAATAGTCCAGAAGATAAAAGATAATTACTGCTGCAATAAATATAAAAATGAGTTTACCCCAAGCAACGTCAATTGCGTTTTCTCCCTTTTCGTCTGTGCCGCCAAAGATTGTTGTCCATCTAAAGTTTGTTATTAAAGTTACAATAGTATGACCAATTGCATAAATTAAATTTAGTATCACTTGGCTATATACTCCGAGTGGAATTGAGAGCCAAATGTAATGATACCACTTAATGTCAAGTAAAGTCCCGTTTTTTGTTTTGTCATTTGTGTAGTATGGGTCATTTATTACATTTTGACCAACTTTTATGAAATAGAGGCTTGAAGCAAACATTATTAAATAATTCAAAATAACAAAGGTCAAATTGAATGCAGAAGATGTAATTGCATAAAATCCAACACTTAAGGCAAAGTTAAATTCAGAAGAATAGTCAGGTAGAAAAATGTCAAAAAGTATTGAGAATAATGCAATGAAAATAAAACCTGTAAAAACATATAGTGTAGTAAAAATTATTTTTCCCGATAAATTTACTTTTCGTGTCAAGTAGCCAAAAAGAAATCCAAATAAACCTGCTATGAAAGCAGTTATCATCAAATGTAGGATATTAAGCCATATTGAATCACCCCAAATTAAATCATTTCCTGAAAAATCATCTCCAAGTCCAAGTAACCCTTTTTTGTTCAATGTTTCAATAAAAACACGAATTGCATTTCCGAATACTGCTCCTGCTAATAAATAGGCTCCAATAAATTTTTTAAGCTTGCTGAATATTGAATAGCTTAGAGAAGCAGTCGGTTTTAAAATATTTGTTTCTTCCATATTATTTCCTTTTTAGTCTTTAATCAATCAGCGTTGGCAAAAAAAAAGCTCTTTTGGTTTTTTTAGGTCTGGCTTTTGTGTCGGCAAAAACCAAATGTGCTGTTTGTGCGTGGGCTTCTCAGTATGCCGCACAACGGTCTTCGTGTATGTTTTGTAGCGTTATTTTAGCACTAGTTTAGTAAATAAAACACAAAAATTGGAGATTTGCAAGATTTTTCTGAAAGAAAAATGGAATAAGCTATAAAGTATACACATTGTTATTTTTTTTGTTGCCGATTTTGAGTGATCGGAAAAGCTTAGCCGTTCATATCTGCCGTAATATTTGCGTTTAATTACTTAAAATTCTGCTGTTTGAATTTTGTTTTTTGTATTTAATTTTTCACTTATTTGAATTGTCTTGTTTTCATAAAACTCCATTTTCAGGATATAATTTTTAATTCACTAAAATCAATAATTATCATAAATAGGCGAGAAATTTCATATTGTCTTTTTTGAGGTAAAATTTCATTATTCAGATTCAATTCTCAATCTTTATATTTCTCCAAAAATTATGATAAGATTCCATCTATTTTTCATTTTGGTTTAAAATTCCTCCGCAGTGAGACTTGTCTCACGTTTTGATTTTAGCGACAATTAAAAATAACGGTTGGGTATATGAAAAGCAGCAGGATAAAAAAGCTGTTATTTTCAATTTATCATTAAAATTAACAGAAAAGAACTAAACTTTAATTTAGCTCTTAACTGCTATTTTTTATATACGTGGTTGTGGTTTGTATTTACTTTAATAAATATTTCCACTCAACTTCAATTTTTCTAAAACTCTGAAAATCAATAGGCTCTAATAAAAATATTTTTAACATTTTATGATCAAAAGGTCGTGGATATATCTTTATGTTTTCTTCTTGTAACCTTTTTTCAAGTTCCTTGCTTTCAATTTTTCCTAATTCTCCCAAAGTAGTTATATTAAGTTGATTCACATCTTTTGAATTACAAATAGTTATTAAATGATCTTTTTTTCTATATTCAAGTCTAGCTTGATTTATGTAGTAATGTATAGTGTTTTCATTTCTATTTACTTTTCTTACACTATCATTTAACATAATATACCCAATAATTTTTTTATATTTTTTTCCGTCTTTACTCAAAGTATAAAAATCCTTGTTGGTTTGTGAATAACCTAAATTTACAACTAAATATATTAAAATAGACAAAAGGTGTTTAATTACAATTTTTCGTTCCATTATGAAAATAATTTGATAAGTTTGATATTACACGTGATTTTTCTTGTGGACTTAAATTGTCCCAAGCAATAGAAGTTTCTGTTCCGTTAGTAACAGGATTATTAATAATTCTTAACCCAGCCCAAGCAATATCCTCATATACTTGTCTTGATAATGAATTATTATCAAATTCTTCAACTATATCAGCTATTGTAGATGTATAGTGTTGTGCCATTAGGTTATGATTCCAAGTAGGTTTGTATCTCTCAATGTAATAATCGTAAATTCCAGGAAAATTATTTTGTAATGAATTTATATAATTAACCCTGTTTTGTGTTGTGTATTGTCCAGCATTTAAATCTCCTTGTTGTGCAGCAGATAACATTTTTCTAAATATTTCAGCATGAATCATTTCGTGAGCAAATGCTACAGCACCACCTAAATCTGAAATATTACCTAATTGAATGTTGCTAAATTCAATTGTTATATTAAAATTACTTGGCGGATTAGTAATACCATAATTCCCCGAGGCAAGAGTATTGTTTATTTTAAAGGAAATATGACTTACAGGAAAATCACCATCAAATTTTTTAATAGCATTTTTAAAGCCACTACTTAATTTTTATAGTTTTTCATAAACACATTTTGCTTTTCCTGTAAGATTGTTAATAATTTGGTCATCCTCCAAATCATCTTCTTCAAGTTTTTCAATTTCTACGCAATTTCCAAAACCATCATCTTCAAAACCTACTTGACACATAACCACAGGTTCAATCTCATCAAATTTTTGTGGACACCTACCATCAACTAATTCATATTCACATCTTGGTGTCCTTGGTCTAACAGGGTCTGGAATCCATTTTTGATGACATTTCTTTTCTTGACTTGTTCCTTCAAAAGTTGTATACTGATAAGTAGAAGATATAATATTTCCATAACCATCATAAACAACCCAATACCAATCTTTATAATGATATATAGTTGTTGTTGTACAAACTGTTTCCCAACCTCTTTGTTGTAAATCTTTATTTTTTAGATAAAAACCGTCTAGTTCTTTTTCTTTTGAGATATGTTTAGCAAAAGTCATTTCGGCGTTTTTGTTGTACAAATTTAGAGTCCCGTCATAACCAAAGTTTTTAAGAATACTTAAAGATTTGTATGGAATACTCTCTGCATTTCTTAAAGAATATTTTGCAATAAAAAATTCAAATTCTTTATCATTATTTTCAACGACAACTACTTTATATTTCTCTTTGAAACTTCTTTTTACTTGTTTGTTAAAAACATCTGGGTTAAATGCATTTGAATAAACGACTGGAAATTCATAAAAGTTTGAATTTAATTGTTCTGAATATTCTTTTTTTGGATTACTCCAATCTACAGTATATTGATACTTTAATGTTTCTCGGAAATCATCTGAGTTAAATTTATTTTCAAAAATTTGAGAGAGTTCGTTTTGAATACTAGGTTGCTCAATGATAGTATCATCTGTTTCACAATTCCATAACAACAAGGAAATCCCAAAGAGTAGAATTCCTGTTTTTAAAAAGTTCGCTCGTTTGTTTTTGTTCGTTTTCATAATTGGTTAAATTTAAGATTAATATTTACTTTTAATTCAATCAGCTGTAATTTTTACCGAATGTTTCTCGAATATAAACCACAACGTTTTAGCTATGATTATTTAAGGAAAAGTACGCAGTAATTTTCCGCCATAGCTTTAAGATTATAAATATGCGAGGAATTTCATAAAAAAGGAAATTCCACCTTAATTAATTATAGGTTTTGTTGTTTTTCTTTAATTGCCGATTTTGAGTAAGCGTAAAAGTTGTACCGTTCAAATCTGCCATGATCTTTGCGTTTTACTTTTCCAAAGTCAGCCGTTTTTATTTATCCAATTTTCGATGAAATTCAGTTTTTATAAAAATTTATCCAAGTTCATATTTTTCAGGGTAGAAGTGAAATCCCACGTTTCGCTTTCGTTTCCAATTCCCAATTTTATGTGATTTTAAAAATCCATCCGCAATAAGATTTAACTCACATTTTTTGATGTTTTAAATTTGGATTTTTCGATGATTTAAAAATTCCTTCGCAGTGAGATTTTTCACAAGTTTTGATTTTAGCGATTATTGAAAACAACATGTTTCTTTAGTTTGTAATAAATATCTTTATATAGAAAAAGAGGAGAACTATAACGTGTTTTAGATTTGAAGCTCCAGTACACGTACGAGTCCTCTCTTTCTATAAAGTTGCGAAGAACCATTTGGAATACCAGGATAAAAATCTCCCGATAAAGGAAGTAGTTAAAGCAACAATTTATTCACTATAAATGTAAAAATATGAAAAATTACAAAGAAGTCGTAGGAATTGATGTGTCAAAAAAGACAATAGATGCTTATTGTCATCAATCTCAATCTCACAAAGAGTTTAAGAACGATATTGTTGGCTATAAAAGTCTAATAATATGGGTTTTAAAAGTAACCCAAGGAGTTAGTGTTTTTTATTGTTTTGAGAATACAGGTTATTACTCTTTAAAATTAGCTCTTTATTTGACAAGTCAAAAGATTGTTTATGTCGAAGAAAGTCCTTTGAAAATAAAGCGATCGTCAGGGATTGTAAAGGAGAAAACAGATCGATTAGATGCAAGTATAATAGCACGTTATGGTTGGCTTTATAGAGAAGAGTTAAGCCCAAGTACAGTTAAAAGTAAATCCCATTTAGAGTTAGGGAGGTTAAAATCACTATTAAGTAATGTGAGTACAGATCCAGGTTGTATTATATTAAAAAGAAGTATTGATTATTTATCGAAACAAATAAAGTCTATTGAACTTAGAATTCAAGAGCTAATATTTGATGATAAACTGATGGCAAAAAATTACGAATTATTATCAAGTTTAAAAGGCGTAGGATTCGTTGTTTCCTGTCAACTTATTTACCATACAGGAAATTTTACTCGCTTTGATAATTGGCGTTCTTTCTCTAGTTATTGTGGTACTGCACCTTTTGCCCATGAGTCAGGAACAAGTATAAAAAGGCGAAAACAATGTCACTATTTAGGAGATAGGAAAATGAAGAGTTTATTGAGTATGGCAAGTGTTTCAGCGATACAACATGATAGTGAATTACGATTATATTATAATCGAAAATTAGCAGAAGGAAAAGACAAAATGTTAGCGATAAATAATGTTAGAAACAAACTAATTGCCAGAGCTTTTGCCGTGATAAAAAGAGGGACGCCTTATGTGGTTCTTCAAAATCACGCAGCTTAAAAAAACTTTAAATTTTATTAGGATTTGATCTTGGAATACGTGTATGATTAGTTGCGTGTTTTAAGCGGTAAAGTTAGCAAATAAACACAGATAGAAAGTCTGCGAGGACTTTCGTAAATTGGCTAAAACCAAGCAATTAATTATACACGGTGTTGGTAGCCGTTATTGCTGATTTTATTTTAAAAACTGTAAGTCATATTTAATAAATAGTGATTTGGTAAAATGTTAGTCCTGAAAATACTTGTAGAGAAATCCGATGTTTGTATTTGTTCAATGTTATTCTCATTGAGTATGTTGTTTGCTCTAAAATTAAATTCTAACCTTTCATTTTTAGGTTTATACCTTACTGAAAAATCAAGAAAAAAGAAACGCTCATTTTTTTTCTTTATGTTGGGAAGAAGATAATTTGAAGAAAATAATACTAACCACTTTTTTGAAGGGTTTAATATAATGTCAAATTTATTATTATATGAAGTGTTGCTAAATATTTTACGATTCGAATTCTCAGAAATTGAGTTAGAAAGATGAAACGTATTTTTAAAATTTAATAAACCGTTGAAAGCAGTTTTTATATAAAACTTTGTTTCTAATGATTTGTTTTTGTTACTTCTTAAATCAGAGTCATTAACTATATTTTTGTATTCTGAAATAGAGTAGTTTGATGTTAATTTTAGAGTAGATTCTAAAAAAGAAACATACTTGTCTATCAAAAAACTAAAGGTTAAATCTTTATTGTCTTTAGGTAGAAAAAAGTAATTAATAAATGTAGTGTTTTCTGTGAATTCTGAATCCGTAAAATAATTACCTTTATTATTTTGGTAATTAATTCCCATTTTTAACTGCAATTGATTGTATAAGTCATTATTGTAATAATAAATACCATAACTTAATGTTTTTTGAAAATTAAAACTAGGCGTATTATTAATAGAAATACGATTGTTTATTAAAATTTGATTTAAAAAAAGATGTTTTTCGATGTTTGATGTTTGATTGTAACCTAATTTTCCTAAAAGAAATGATGTCTGATTTAACTTATATTTAATTTTTATTGAAGGTTCTATAATAAAATTATTTTGTTTTTTTAACGTGTTCTTGATTTTATCATCTAACATTTGTTTGATATAATTAATTAAATAAGATGATGAAAATGACCATTCCCCACTATTAATAGTATAACTTCCTAGTTGATAAAAAGTGGTTTTCTGATAATCTAAGTTGTTTTTTGAGAACAAAGAAGGTTGACTTTCGTTAAATAAATCAGATTGAAGAACATTATAATTAATTATATTTCCAATAGAAAAAGTATATTTTTTATTTTTTGTAGTACCTAATAATGTTGCTTTTGTTTTAATATAATTTTTTTTAAATTTTGCGTTTTGAATATCTTTATTAGTTGGGTCAATTACATAATAAGACTCTTGAGGAACCCTATTTGTAGATTGAAAAAAAGAAAATTGTAAAGCTTTTTTCTTTGAAATCTTATTTGTAAATAATAAATTTTGTTTAAAATAAAAATCTTCTGATTTAAGTTGAGATTCTAAATTTCTGTTGTTATTAGAGAAAATACCAGATTTTGTTGTTATATTTTCTTGTCGAACTCTTAAATTGTATTCAAGCAAAGATTTTTTTGAGCTATTATATTTAATTTCTAAATCTCCTCGATATTGTTTGGGTTGCTTGTTTATATGATAAGTATCACTTGTATTAAAAGAATTTTCATTAATTGAATACAGGTTTTCAAATATCTGCTTACTTTGAATTTCATCTTGTAAGTAATATAAATTAGTTTTAATTTTTATTTGTTTGTTAATTTTAAAGATTGCATTATAATTGCCAAAATATTGGCTGTTTATATTAGCTCTATTATTATTTAAAACGGTTGAAAAATTAATTTCAGGAATAATTTTCTCTGCAAAATAATCCTTTTCTTTGATTTGCTCAATATTAGAATTGTGTCCAAAATAATCAAACGTTGAATGATTAATACCTATGTTGTTATAAGCTAGTGTAGCAAATGATTTATAATTTTTAGTAATTCCTAGGATGTTTGAATTGATGTTTAATGTTTGTTTATTTTTTATAAAAGCACCATAACCCAAATCAAAATTACCAGAAAAATCTATTTTTCCTTTTTTTAATTTTAAATTTAGAGCTACTTTATCTCCGCCTTCGATACCTTTTAATATTGGGTTTTCAGAATAATTTTCAATGGCTTCAATTTGATGTACCATATCTACATTAATATTTTTTGTACCCAAAGAGTAATTATATCCAAAAAGATTATCACTTTCTAATAATACAGTTTCTACAGATTTTCCTTTATATTTTATTTCACCTGATTGTTCATTAACTTCTATACCAGGCAAGTTTTTAATAACATCTTGTACTTTCCTTTCAGAACCATTTAAATAGGATTTAACATTATATTTGACGGTGTCTTTTTTTATAATAAAAGGCTTTTTCTTAGCAATAATTACTACTTCATCAAGTTTTGTGCTATTTTCATTTTTAGAAAGTTTAAAATTAATAATATAAGTTTTCTCTTTTTTTAGATTGTCGATTATAAAGATTTCCTTTTTATAATTGAATACATTAATTTCAATTATAATTTTTTTGTATTTCTTCTCTATTTTCTTAAAGTATTTACCATTTTTACAAATACTATATTCACTTATTTCATTTGGGTTTTCAAAATCTTTGAAGTCTATGTTAGCATAACTTATTGGTACATTAAAGTTATCTGTAACAGTTCCTTTTATAGTTTGAGAAAGTGAGATAAATGGTAAGCATAAAGTAATTAAAATAAATTTTATATACTTCATTAATATTTCATTTCTGGTATTTTTAAATCTTCTATTCTATCTGAAATTTTAATACTTCCTGTTTCACCAGGTTCAGATAATGCTTTTGCTCTTTTTAATTGTTTTTTAAACAGTGATATGTATTGATTCCTAAAATCTAACCAACTATAAATTGTTGCCTCAGAATATGGATTTAAAAAAAATATTTTTTTATTTAAAATTATTTTCTTGGGTTCAATAATAAAGTAATCATCAGTACTTTTAACTGAAAGGATTACTCCTGGTAAACCATCAAATTTCCACGGTCCTCCATAATGTGCTATTTCATTAGTGAAATAAGCTACATAATTTCTACCTCTAAATTTTGTTAATGCTTTTTGACATTTAAAGCCAAGGATAACAGTATCAGATTTAGATTGTAGTTCCCATTTGAAAAGATTAATTTTTTCGCCTAAAATTCTTTTTTTTGTAGAGAGAACTTCATTATATAGCAAAGTGTCTTTTACATAATCCTTATAAAAAGCATCTTTTTTTTCATACCCATAATGGTAGTCATCTATTTTTATAATAGAAACATCACCTGCTTTAAATTCTTTCTTTATATAATGAATATCATTTAATTTATCAATATCATTATTACCATTGTAAAACAATGATTTATTATTGTTTATTAATAAAGTATAGTCTTTTGAATACGATAATGCTTTTTGATTACTATTTACTGTTAAGTTATATTCTATTAAAATATTTTGTGAAAAACTAAATGAAAAGTAAAAAAGTGTAATAATTGTAAAAATAGGTTTCATAAATCTGTTTTATATTAGTTATTATAAGTTTAACGACAAAAGGTCTTGCTTTTGTCGTTAAACTTTGCTGTAAGATTTTCTTATTTGAACATTTGGTCAAATATTTTTGCTTTTGCTCTTCTTTCTGCACCAGCACATGTCGAAAACCAATTACCCGCAGTAGCTGAATATGATGAACCATCAGCCATATATACAGTTACAGTTACTGTACATACTGGTTTTTCTTTCAGTTCTACCTTTTCAATTTTTAGAACTGATTCTTTCTCATTTAATAAATCTTTTTCGATACTATTTGTTGCGAAAGTAAAAGAAGCGATTAATAGTAAAGCGAATGTTAAAAATAAATTTTTCATAATATATAGATTATAAAATTAGTTTGAAGAATAAATTGTTAAGTCGTTATTCTTCGTTGTGATCTTTTCACGGTTTCGACTTTCTAGGTTTCCAAATTTCACTTTTTCAGAGAGTATTTTCCTTTTTGTTTTAATTCCGTAAATCGGATGGTCTTGGAATTTACTCTATTTACTCGGTTCTAATGGCTACCAACGATCTTCGTGTATGTTTTGTAGCGTTATTTTAGCACTAGTTTAGTAAATAAAACACAAAAATTGGAGATTTGCGAGATTTTTCTGAAAGAAAAATGGAATAAGCTATAAAGTATACACATTGTTATTTTTTTGTTGCCGATTTTGAGTGAGCGAAAAAGCTAAGTCGTTCATATCTGCCGTAATACTTTCGTTTAGATATTTAAAAATTCCGCTGTTTACTTTATCCTTTTGTTTTCAATTTTGCAGTTTATTTTCCAATTATTAGAATTGTCAAATTTTCGTGTTCTTGATACAATTAGATTTTCAGGATATGATTTTTAATTCACTAAAATCACTAATTATCATAAAATAGGCGAGAAGTTTCATATTTCAAATTGTCTTTTTTGAGATGAAATTTTATTATTCAGATTTAATTCTCAATCTTAATATTTCTCCAAAATTATGAGAAGATTCCATATATTTTCATTTTCGTTTAAAATTCCTTCGCAGTGAGATTTTTCACAAGTTTTGATTTTAGCGATTATTGAAAACAACGTCTCGGCTATGAGTAGTTGCGTGGGTTAGCACTCAACTTTGCAAGTACACACCAAGTTGGAAATACCGCAGGAATTTCCAAAGTAGGCGAGAACAAGCAATTACTTATAGCCATTGTTACAAGCAGTATTTATTATACATTATATAATTCGTCTTTTTCAGAGTCATAAACTGATATATTTCCCGTAATATATAAGAATTTAAAAAATATTTCATGACTTTTCGCTGCTTTTATAATTGATTTTTGAAATACTTTTCGTGCTTTTGTTACAGAATATTTCAGTATCAATAATGGCACAAGCATAATTAAAAGGTCATAATTCTCCATCGCTATTCCATAAACTCCAATTCCAATTATTATTAGCCAAAATAACGGTTTAATTGGTGTTTTAATTGGTCCACTTGCTAGTGCAGATATTGGAAGTAATAAAAGAAAAAGATATAGCCAATAATTAGATAGAATTAAAGGAATTACAAGCATAGTGATTAGACATAATAAAAACCAACTGCTTAAAAATCTGAATAAATTTCTTTTTTTATTATCGACTAAGGATAATATATCTACATCATAATCTTTTTGTTCAAATAACCTATGCCAAATTTCTTTTGACTTTATTATTTCTTGATAACTATTAAAGTCATTTAAATTATGTAGTTCACTTACTTTTGTATTTGAAAGATTTTGTAATTCTTCGTTACTATGATTTTCTAAAAAAGTATTTAAAATCAATAATTGAGTAAAATCGTTTTCTAATTTATTTTTCATTCGGTTCTGTTATTATTGCTTGTAACGGCCGTAGCTATGGTTAGTTACGTGTTTAAAAGTTGTGATGTTTAATTTTAAGACTAAATTAAGTAAAAAAACTAAAGATAAGGGGATTATTATATTAGTAATTAATTATAGCCTATGTTAGCTGTATTTTGCGCTAGAGAGGCTTTTTAGTTTAAGACTATAAATACTTTTATAGACAAAGCAAACGAGGCAAAATGCAAAGATTAGCTATGTATATTATCATTATTTAATCAATTAATCAGTATTATTAGTAGATATAAGCTAAAATTAAAGCATTTAGTTTGCGACACGATTAATTTACTAACCTTTTTTTGGAAAAAGAACGACCAAAAAAGCTATCGATTATCTATAAATAGAGAATTTCTGATTTTAGGGAAATCTACTAGTTTGTAGTTTTTAAGGGTTGTTTATAAATAATGAGTATCTTTTTTAGCTATTATACTTTTGGGGTTATTCGTTAAAAATAAAAAGTACAAAAAAACCTTTGTCGCTTTTAGTTCCCAAAAAAACATCAAGCCGAGTTTTAGTAAATAGATATTGCACTTAGATTAAATCACAAATCATGGTTGAGGTGTAGAGATTGTTGTTAAAGCGCTATTACAGTTAACGGTTAGTATAAGAATAGTAGCGGATTAAAATGCACTACTTTGCGGTTATGTACAAACTTTTTTAGATTCACTTACTTTTGATTTAGGACTAAAACCGCTATTATTTTTATACATTGTTACCTGCTGGCTTTTTTCTTTTTCAATTAATTCGGGTTGTATTCGTTTATTTCTAATTAGTATTCTAAAATATGGACATTTTCCATTTATGGACAAGTCTTTTTCGTTATTTCCTTTTCTGAACTTGACAATTTCAAATTGCTCAGGATTGAATTTGTGTAAAAATGTTATCGGAACTCCCATAAATCCTTTATAATCTAATGGAATGTTTTTTGTCTTATTGACGTTTATTCCGTTGTAATTGCCGTATTTAGGGTATTCTATTTCATTCCCATAATATCGTTTGGTAAGTTCAATATCTTCGTGTCGTTTAGAAGTATCTAAATTTGTTAGCCAAAGACAATTATTTGGCGAAACTATTCTATTTCCAAATTTGTCAATTCTAGCTTCAGTTCCATAAAGTTCATAATGTTCAGGTACAATAAACCCAGAAACTCCTCTACCTAAATTTATTCCCAACCAAGTTTTATTATTTTTGATTAGTTTAAAAATTTCTTTGTAAGTAATAGCATTAATAGTACCAATTATTAAAAACTTTTTATCATAGTTTATGAGTTGAGCAACATATTCTCTAAAAAGTGAAAATGGTGGGTTTGTAACAATAATATCCGCTTGTTTTAATAGTTCAATGCTTTCTGGACTGCGAAAATCTCCATCTCCTTTAAAGTGAATAATGTCTGTTGAACTTGGTTTAACTTTGTCTTTTTCTGTATCGGTGTATTTATAATAAAAACCATTTTCAGTTTTTTCTGTATTAAATAAATCAATTTCTTGTTCTCTGTAACAAGAAGCTATTAATTTTTTTAGACCTAATTCTTTGAAATTTACAGCAAAATATTTAAAGAAATTACTAATTGTTGGGTCATCACAATTGCAATAAACTACTTTGTTCTCAAAATGATTCTTATAGTGTTGTAATTCACTTTCTATATCAGAAAGCTGTGTGTAAAACTCATCACTTTTTGATTTTTTAGCTTTTTGTAGTAATTTATTTGTTGCGTTTCTTCCCATTTTCAACTTTTATTTTTTGGTTATCTGATTAAATATATCACTACCCAAAATTTGAAGAGAAGTTTTAGAAACTTCTTTCATAATATCAAACATATTTTTAACATCCCATTTTCCTCCATTTCCTTGTGAATAAATAGAAGTTGCTTGAAGCATAATTGTTTTATCTTTATGTTTCACAAATTTATTCTTGCACAAATTGGTATTAATAGGCATTCCATAGTTTGCAGAAGTTAATCTGTCTAATCTATTCAAAGTTCCTGAATTGTATTCAAGTCTTACAATTCTCCCATCTAGTCTTTTAATTGAAACGGTTTCCGTTAAGAAATTTGAGCCTTCTAAAAATAAAACATAAGGAAAATGAGATTCGGATAACATAAAATTAGCAATTTCAGATATGTTTTTATGTGACCTTTCTATCGCATTACCACCAGCCATTACATCTTGATTATTTGCTGTTCCTACAAGCTTTCCTTTCCGTATGTTTTCAATGTCTTTTCCTTGGTGTTTAGCTTCTGATACTAATACTATTCTCCAATTATCATTGTCGTCTTTTACTTCAATTATACCGCCATCTGGTTTTATGCTTGAATTTGAAACAAAGAGTGTTTGTCATAAATCTTTATCAACTTTTTGAAGAGCTTCGTTTATTTCTTCTTTTTTTATAGTCTTTCTATAACGAAAAGATAATTGAGGGTATTCTTTTTCAAGTTGTTCAATAGTAAGGTTTGATATTTTACCAACCGTAATGTCGTGTAGCTTTGCTTCGTCTCCAAATATGCCGACTACACCTTGTGACTGTTTATGTTGATTTGTTAATCTTTTTGATTGGTTCTTTTTTGCCATATTCTATTTATCACTATTGACTTTTACAAAGGTACATTTTTCTCAATTAGGTCGGTTTTTTCAGCTTGCAGGTAACGTTGTTGTATAAGATTAGTTGCGTGTTTTAAGCACTTAAGTTAGCAAATAAATCACAGATAGAAAGTCCGCGAGAACTTTCGTAAGTAGGCTTTAACCAAGCAATTAATTTTATACGGTGTTGGCATTTCGTTATTTTTTCTAGTCGTAGTCATAACATTCTTCTCCTCTTTAATTCGGATAATGTTCTTCCGAAAGTGAATAAAAACATTTCAATTTGGTCAGGTTCTACATTCATTGATTTAGATAACTCATTTATTGTTTTTAAATATCCAGGATAGTGTTTAAGTGCATTTCCGTATGTAATTCCTTTTAAGTGATTTAAGTGATTAAATTCTTCAAAACGTCCTGTATTAATAGTTTTAATAATTCGAATATCTAGAATTACGGCTTTATTTCCGTTAATTGTCGTATTTAAAAAGTAAATGAATTTAGTAATTGTCGAAAGTCCTAGACCTTGAATTAATTCTATGGCCTTCTTTAATTGTTCAACTCCTATTTCATTATCTTGATAATTCGCAAGTATTTTTATCAAACGCTCTAAATTTCCATTTTCGAGCATATTTTCAATATTTTTTCCTATTCCTTTTGTTGGATATCCCCACATTAAAGTTTTAAAAACAAAACTTTCTAAATCATGTCTTGAATTTATTAAATCAAATCGGTTTAGTGTTATAATTTCACTATCATTAAATATCCAATCAATTTTCTCTTGTTGAGATTCAATTTTCCAATTTTGTTTTTTTATATCAAATGATTGGTGCAAATAAGGTAATTCTCTAATAAAGTCTTTGAACTTTTTAATTTTCATAGGTTTGGGTTTTTAATGAATGCCAACGTTCTTCGTGTATGTTTTGTAGCGTTAATTTTGCACATTTAGTAAATAAAACACAAAAATTGGAGATTTGCGAGGTTTTTCCGAAAAAAAACCGAATAAGCTATAAAATATACACATTGTTATTTTTTTTGTTGCCGATTTTGAGTTAGCAACAAAGTTTAGTCGTTCAGTTCAGCCATGTTCTTTGCGTTTTTATTTTCCAAAATCAATCGTTTTTATTTATCCAATTTTCGATGAGATTCAGTTTTTATAAAAATTTATCCAAGTTCATATTTTTCAGAGTAGAAGTGAAATCCCGCGTTTTGCTTTCGTTTCCAATTTCCAATTTTCTGTGATTTTAAAAATTCCTCCACGATAAGGTTTGTCTCACGTTTTCTTACGTTTTAAATTTGGATTTTTCGATGATTAAAAAAATCCTCCACAGTGAGATTTTTCACAAGTTTTGATTTTAGCGATTATTGAAAACGGTTAGTATAAGGATAGTAAGGGATTGGCAAGCTATTTGTTTCGGTTTATAAACTACTCTTACAAAGCACAAAACTATCTTTAGTTTTTCGCCTTAAACCCTTATTATGCTTATACTTTGTTACAAGCAGTTAAATTTTATCTATTGTTACAATCTTTATTACAATCAAACCACCTGAAAATCCACAATTTAGTCTTTTATTAGTTTCAGTGTAGGAGATTTTTACTGTTGTTAACTTATTCTCTCTAAATATTTCGTCAAGGTTTTCTACTGTGTAAAAATTATTGTTTTCAGTTCTAATTGTATAAATACAGCTATCTATTGCTGAAGCATCATAACATACTGTTGCATTTTCAGTTATTATATTTTCTTGTTGTTTTGTTTCTTCTTCACTACATCCTGTGGTAAAGAAGAAGATTACTAAAATTAAATACATATGTTTATATGTTTTCATAATTATACTTTTTTTAAATTATTATTCAGGTACTAATGAACCACCTGGGTCTCCTTTATTTCCTCCTTGAACCGTAAATCCTTTCCATTTCCAATCAGAACAACCACAATTATTTCTTGCTCTAATACCAATTTTTATTCCTCTATAATTTTGGTTAGGATTAATATTAAACTTAGGACGATTTCCATTATGTGAAATTAAGCTATTTGTTGCTGTCACTTCCCAATTTAAATCATAAGCTAAAGATCTATTTTGGATATATCCATCCTACTCCAAACTCTATTATCAAGAATATATGAACCGCCTCGACTTGCGTTTGTTATATCATAACTAGATATGTTTGGAACACCAACTTTAAAATCATCACGTAAAATAATTCCATTACTCAGAATAGCTTTTACCCAACCATTTCCTATAAAACTTGAAGAAGAAGCTCTAATAGTAATAGAATTGTTGTTGCTTGATAATATGGTTATATTAGACGATACTTGCCAATTTGTAACATTCACAAAGTTTGGAACGTTTTGTAACGTAAAAGTTTTAGAAGAATTATAACACACATCATTACCCCCTTGAATTCCTGCAAAATTCCAAATCTCACCGTTTATCCAATTTATAAATTGGGACAATCTTGCGTAAATAGAGGGTGAGTTTTCATTTCCCGCACACTTTGGAACGCCCCAACTTACAATTCCAATTTGAATATCATTCTGTCCATTTTGTCTAAAAACTAAAGGGCTACCACTATCACCATAGCAAGCACCTTGTCTATCTATTCCAACTGCTCCCGTACTTAACATTCTTTGAGTTAGTTCAGAATGTTTTGGAAATGAAATATCTAACTGGTTATCTGCTTGTTGATTACTTATAATTGGAACGTCCACTGCTTGAAGTTGGTTTGCTACCTCACTTTGATTAGGAACAGTACAGCCCCAACCACTAACTCTTACTTGATTTCCAATCATTTCAGAAACTAAACTTTGAGGAGAAATAAGCTCAACTGGTTGAACAAAACCATTAAAAGAAAATGTTCCATCTATTTCAATTACAGCTATATCAAAGTCATTTGTCCCATTGTTGTAATTCGGATGGATCACTATCCTCCTTGCATTGTAACACTGTAAGTTATTTCCAGGGTTGTTTTGTAAACTAAAACCAACATTTAAAGTTATGTCCGAAGCATTTGTGCCATCTACACAATGTGCTGCAGTAAGAACATATTTGTTGTTGATAATACTTCCCCCACAAAAGTGATTTCCATTACTTTTGTTTTGAATACTAACTTGATAGGGAACATTCTGAATTTCAATAGGAAATCCATTTGTTATCGCTTTAAGATCCTGTGCTTTAATGCTAAACACAGAAATAGAAGTTAAAATGACCGTTAAAATAATTTTTCTCATAATTCTAAATTTTTGTTGCATTAAGTTATTGAGTACGCAAAATTTAGTGATTAATATTCAATTTTGTTTTAACAAGTTTAAGATTTTTTTATAAAACATCAAAAAGAATTTTTAATTTCTTTCCGTTTTAAAATTAAAAATAACAGAAAAACACAAACTTTGTAGTTTGTACTTAACTGCTATTTTTTATATAGATGGTTATGGTTTATATTTTATTCAAAGGTTAAAATTTCCACTTTTCTTAAAATAAATTTATCACATTTTATTGGTTCAATAAAAATATACTCTATCCAAGCGTTATCCAAATAAAAAGAATCTATAAGTTTTCTTCTATCTTTAATGGGGTTTAAAGTATTTAAATAAGATTTAGAAATTATAGAATCTTTTTTCCTATCAAAAGAAAACGAAAAAGAGTCAAAAGTATCATACTCAATATCATCACCCTCAAAAACCCATATTTCTCCCTTTTTTAATATTTTATTTAATGGTTTTTTTTTTGTTAATCTTTTAATTTTTTTCACAATTCTTTTTTCATTGATTATTCTATATCCTTCATATTCATTTGTTTTAGTGGCAATCTGTTTTTTTATTAGTGTGTCTTTTGGATTAATATAAAAATAGATAGTATTTTTAGATTGAGAATACGATTTAAGTAATATAAAATAAATAAATATAAATAAATATTTTTTCATTATTGACAAGTTTTATTTCCATTCTTTTTTTCATTTGAAATGATTTTTTTAATTCTATTTTGTTCAGTTGGTGTTAGTTTTTTCCAAGCTTCTGTATAAATTTGATTAGGTTTATTATTAGCGTCAACTATATTTGCTAAACCTTCCCAGGCCATATCACGATAAAATTGACCAGAGTGATTTCCTTTATCAAATTGTTTTAAACCATTAGCAATTGTTGTTCTATAAAAATCAGCCATTTGTTGATGATCCCAATTCTTCCCATAGGTTCGGTAATATTCGTATACACCTGGAAAATCTTTTTTACTAAGCATACCGCCTTTTCTATGTAAGAATTCTCTTAATCTTGCGTGTATTCCTTCATGTATAATTGTTCTGGCTAGACCTAACGAAGTTCTTTTATATAATGTGTTTTTATTGATTTTAATAGTAAAAGTGTTTCCTGATTTTGAGGTACTTGCATTTGTTTTAGGGTTTGTAAAAGATCCCATTTCAAATTTTAGATTAAATTGAGAAGGTTTATTACTATCTTTAAAATTTTTGAGTATCCAATTAATATTCCCTTTAGAATCAACCATTTTTTCATATACACATTTCGCTTTATCAGTGAGATGATTTATAATTTTATCATCTTCATGCAATCTAATCATCTTTTACTTTTCGTCAACTGATTCTTTTAATTCCTTAACTGCCAGCCACCATATTATTAAAGGAATAATTAAAAGTAATTTACCCCAAAAGATTAGATAGCCTTTAATAATTACAAATACAACTATTGATATAATTGTTATCACGTAAATTTTATCAATTAATTTTTTATCATTTAACCTATTTTGAAGTTTAGAATAAATTGAAGTTCTTGGAAAGATATTTATTAGACCAATAAAAAGCAACAAACAAGTTGTATATATATCACTTTGCATTGTTTCACTTGGATATCCAAAGAATGAAATGACAGGAATTATTAAAACAAATAATATTGCATATTTTTTTCTATTTTCAATCACAAAATAGTACAACGCAGCAATAAAAGGCAAAAAGAAAAAAAGTAATGTTATTAGAGCTTTTTCTATTATGTAAAAACCAAAATATTTGTATTGCGACACGGAATCATTAGGGTAAAAATCAAAACCATCAAAAAATGCAGATTCTTGAAAAAGATAACCTCTTTTGCCAAAATCTAATTCTAAATAATCAAACTCTCGTTTATCTTCTTTTGTTAAATGTTTATATTTTATATTTTCTTTGTAATCGTTATATGAATAATTATCCACAAAATATTTCACCTCTAAGTCATAACTTTCCCAATCTTCTTTGTCAATAACCATCAAATTATCCATGTACCCTGATGTATAGATTATATACACCATAGTAATTATTGACAAATGGATTACCTTTAAAAAACAAAACAGATATAATCGCAATTACATAAAATATCTTACTTAATTTATTTTCTCTTATTATAAATTTTCCACTTTTACTTTTCTCATAATTGTAAACAATAGATTCCTGTGTTTGTAAATCATTGTCAAAATATTTTCTACCATCTTTATAAGTTTGGTGGTTAAAATTATTTATAAGTATATAAAAGAAGTAGTCTAAAAAAATGATCAAGGATATAACTAAACCTAAACCATATTCATTTCTTCCTTCATTGTAAAATTGCTTGAAATTTTCAAACTTAGTTCTTATCAACGTAAAGTCAAACTTAATTCTTATTAATGTAAAAGCAACATTGATAAGAATTAAAGTTGTAATAAGTATGCTTAAACCTATTAATGATCCCATTAACACTTTAAAAAAACCTGATCCATAAATTTCCTGAAGACAAATATTCTTTAATACCCCAAGAGTTATTTTAAAGAAAAAAACAATTAATGTTCTTGATACTACATAATCAATTAAGTCATTATATCTATTTATTTTATAGTTTAATTTTATTGAGTTAGTCATTTAATTTCTGTTTTATTCGATTTTGATATATTGGTTTAGTGTGTACCATTCTGGTAATTGTTTTGTGAAAGATACTGGTTTTAAATGGAGATCGATTAATTCCATAACAAAACTCATCAAAATAAGCTTGAATATGCCATTTACTTACGTGAGTTGGTATTGCTCTTAACCAGGATTTAACTTGCATAATTATAATATGCAGCTGTTTAAAATTAGTACCATTATTACTATATTTCTGTTGAATATTAAAAACTTCTTTTAAAGGTTCATAACCTCTCCACTTATCGGTTATTATTTTAGCAGAAGTACTTATGTGTTCTTCAAATATAGGTGTTAATGATTTAGCAGAATAGTCATCAATAGATTTTATGTAAACCCTTTTTACCTTATTATTATCGGTCAATTCCACGGCTATGACTGCTTTTTTCTTTTTTGAATCGTAACTTCTACCTTGTTTTCCTTCTTCTTTACCTCCAACAGTAAATTCATCAACATGAATTAATTTTTCTAAAGGATATTTCTGACTGCTTTTCATTGATTTACGAACTTTCTGCATAAAATACCAAGCTGTACCTTGACGAATACTAAAACGTTTACCCATTTGAATACTCGAAATACTTTTACTACTGGTACTCATCTCAAAAGCAACACAAAAAGCTTTTTGTAAACCAAATTTAACCTTATGAAATAGCGTGTTTGCTGTTGCACTTTCTACATGGTGACAAGAATAACAATGATAATTGTAACCAGATTTTTCGCATCCTTTTGTATGACCACATTTACTACAGGTAAAACCATCTTGCCATTTTATTCTTGCTAAATAAGCTTTACAAGTTTCATCATTAGGTAATTCTTTTATAAAGTTTACTATATCTTGTCCTTTAAATTTATCCATCTTATTTAATTTAAAGGGCTCAATATACGGAAATTAAATGATTAACTCAATAATTAATAATCAAACTGTTAAAATATTATATTTCCATATGCAAAAAGACAATAGAAAATCTGGAATAGTTAAAGCTGGAGGCATTATTGGTTATCAAGGAGATTCAGGAAATCTAAAAAATGGAATTGCTGAAGGATCTGCCGAATCGCATGTGCATATAAAAGTGAAGGTTAACGGTAAAACAGTTAACCCTAACAATTATTTAGCAACTAAATTTGACTCTAATACAGGTGCATCACAAAATTCAACAAATTGTAATTAAAAACATAGTATCGTGAAAAATATAAAATATATACACTCAATTATCATTCTATTTACCATTCTTTCTTGTAATAGTCAGGAAAGAAATTATTTAACCTTATCTGAATTTAATAACATAACTATAGATGGTGTAAAATGGAAAGATATATTTAGATCAAATGGAGATACATCTAAAATGAAAAATCTTTTTGGTAATAATTTAATTCATAAAACAGCAGACGAACCAATGCCTGGAATTGGTTTTTGGAATAATGGATTTTATTTTTATTTTGAAAGTGTTTTTGGTGATAGTCCTTATGCTTTAGTCTATTTTGAAATTAAAAATAATTCATCAACTATATCAATTAAAGGAATTTCAATTACGCTAGGAGACAATATTAATAAGTTGGGTAATATTAAAATTAATACCTATAGCGACGGAACAAAATGGGCTATTTTTACTTTAGAAAATTCAGACAGTGAAGGATTATTTGTTAAATGCAATCCTACTACTAATAAAATTACAAAGATTGAATATATCTTGTTCAATTAAATACGAAACCACAACCACGTATATAAAAAATAGCAGTTAAATGCAAACTACAAAGTTTGTATTTTTTTGCTATCTTTGTTTGTAAAACGAAAGTAAAAGCAAATTTACTCTGCTACGTTTCATATACAAACCGTTGTGGTTCATATAGCTCACTCAAACGGCTGAATTGTAAAAATTGCAGTTTGTTAAAACAAAATTGAATATTAATCACTAATTTTAACAAACATGAAAACAAAAAGAAACAAAGCAACTAAACTTTTTAAAATAAGAGTACTCTTTTTGGGAATATTCCTGTTATCAAATTGTCAAAAAGAAGAAATACTCACTTCTTCAAGTCAATTAAACACTAATAACGGAGATGGCGTTGCTAAAATTGAAACCATCTCTTTTAACCAACTACCCAAAGAATTTATTGATAATTATATTGATTATCAAAATAAAACAGGAACTACTATTTTATCTAAAAACAGTAATAAAGAAGCTTTAAAGCAAGAGTTTAAAGAAAAAATAACCAAAGTTACTGCCGAAAATGGTGTCATTACCTATAATGTTATTCCCTTAAAAAAAGAGAACTCCAACAGCTTAAGAAAATCAAATGAATGTGAAGACCCCGACCCCGATCATTCTGTAATTAGTATGAATATTGGTGCTGATGGTACTCGTAGTGATTTATACCAAACTGATTTTTATGGAATTGGCACTCCTTCTTTAAACAATAATAATAGTCCGAATTCTCGATTTAATTTCTTCACAAATGTTGTTAATTTAGGTTTTGGAGGCTCCCTTGTAAATAATAACCCATCTAATTCTAATATCACAAAATGTAAAAAAAGAAGAAAAGGTAGCGGTGGCGGTGGATTAAACATCAATTTTAGAAGCTTTTGGGATTGGATTAAAGGAATTTTTAGATCCAGAGGAAAAGTAATGCATGGAGGGTGTCCAACAACTGGCATTGATCAAGAACAACCTGGAGGTGGTTTTAGTAATATGGCAAGGTTTGACGATGATCTTTTATATGATTTTAAAATCCCTTTAGAGCCATCAGATTTTGCTTCCAAAACACCAAAAACACTAACTACAGAAGATTTTGATTGTGCTTGTGAGAATGACCAACCCACTACGATTGCTCAATTTTTAGAATTAGAACTTGAAGAAACCTTATTTTTAGCAGATGATAACCAAAGACAACTAAGAAAAAAAATCTGTGCTTTTGTTAAGGATAATAATCATTCTGATAAAGCTAAAATATTTGCGAAAGAGGTTGTTAAAGCTAAAAAGGAGAATCCTAACACAGAAATTGATTTTGAAGATAGAATTATAATTGATAATGACTTTAAAGATAATCCTTGCTTAAAATCTGTATATGACAAAATGAGTAAAGTTTCTGCTTTTGCAAATTATTTAAATAACTTTGATGGAGATATGTCTGTTGCTAATTTAAAATTAACGTCAAGCACCACTCTACCTAGTGATACGAATGCAGAAACAAGTGTGCCAGAAAACTATTTAATCACTATTACTTTCAATGAAAATAATTTAGATAGACCAAGTCTGTCTGTTGCTAGAACATTTATTCACGAAATAATTCATGCGGAAATTTTTAGAAAATTATTGTCAGTTGGACAACAATCTAATTTACAATTTACTCGATGGTATGCACAAGACCCACAAATTTGGTATAACTTTCTCATAGACTTAAAAGATAATTTTGAAGGATTATATGATTATTATATGAGATTAAAATGGAATGTTCCACCAGGGAAATCTCCATCCAACGTGCAACATAATTTAATGTCTACCCATTATCGAGATATTATCAAACAAACCCTCAAAGAATTTGATAATAGTCAAACTGAAGCGGTTTATGACGCTTTGTCTTGGACTGGACTAATGGGTACAGGAACTTTTAATGCATCAACTGGTCTTTTTTCAAAATCTACAGTTGCTTGGTCAAACCTGACGCAAACACAAAGACTTAACATAATAAATACTCGAAATAATTTTAATAATAATAATCCCAATTGTCAATGATATGAAAAAAATAATCGTAATTATGATATTAGTTTTTAGTATAATTAGCTGTAAAAACAATAATTCCGAAATAGGAAAATTAAATCAGAAGTTGAATAAAGTATTAATAACCAATAATGAATTAATCAAACGTATCAACTCCATAGATTCAAAATTTATAACTCCATATTTAACTTATGAAGAAGCAGTTTTGAATGAATACAAAAGAAGCCCTGATAGTATCATATCAATATATCAGAATATAATTAAAAAATTCCCAAATTCTTTTTGGAGTCATGAAGCAAAAAAAAGGATAAATAATGTTGAAAAAAGAAGAGTGTTATGGTCGAAAGAGAAAGGCTGGAAACTTTTAAAAATAAAACCATTTAAAAATCTTGAGGTAATTAGTTGCCCTGGTTGTTAATAAATACTGCCTACATAAGGTATATAAAAAACAGTTATAATTTTACTCTGCTACGTTTCATACAGAAATACAACGACTCAGATAAAGCTAAAATATTTGCAAAAGAGGCTATTGTTGCTTTATTCACAAATAATTGGATGACAATAAATGATATTGATTTTGAAGATAGAATTATTAATTCTCTCACAGGGAAAGCGAAGTGTGTATATGATAAATTAAAACAATTAAACTCTACTTTTTTTTCAAATCTAATTAATGATTTTTTTAAAAGCTCTAAAAATGCACATATTAAATTCGAAATTGGAAATATACCAGATGATAATAATTTTACATACAAAGCAAGAACTTACCCCGCTTATAATGGTACTCAAAGATTTTATAGAGTTAGACTAAAAGCTGATTTTGTTGAAAATGCTTCATTAATTGAAATTGCTTTAGCAATAATACATGAAACTATACATGCGGAGTTACTTGATAGAAGTATGCAATCTGGACTTGTTCTAAATATTAAACCTAACGGTAGTTACACTTTTCAAAATTATGGTAATCTTAGTATTTACAATAATATAACTATCTTCAATGCTCTAACTACTTATTATAAAAATTTAGGAGGCGGAAACCCTCAATGGAATCATGATCAGTTTAATGTTTTTGGTTATAGACAAAAGTTGAGTGAAAATTTAAGACAAGTTCATCCATGGTTAGACAATTCAAGTAACCCTTTAATAAATTTTATAAATTCTAACCCATTTATAATCGATTTAAATGATTTTTTTAATTATTTATCATGGGAAGGTTTAGAGGGTACTCAAGAGTATATTAACTTAAATGTTAATAGTAAAACTAAAAAAGATTATATATCACAATATGTTAGAAGTAAATACAATAAAAAATGTAATTAATATGAAATATTTACTAATTATAATAACTTCTTTATGCATCATATCTACAACTTTGGGACAAAATGAAAAAAGCACATTATATTTAAATGATTATAGTCCTATTATAAATAGTGATGAATTTGGGAATTTATATTATGTTTTAAGCATTACGTCTATTGACAAAACTTTTGACAATGATGCATATAAATTTATTATTCCAAATAAAATCGGATTTAATAAATTTAATAAACTAGAGAAAATAGAAAATAAAATTGCTATCGATACAATAAGCAATTTGATAAATGTAATTTATCTAAAAAAAATAAAACCTTGTGAATTACATGAAAATTTAAGCATCAGAAAAAATCTTTTTTTAGTATATAAAAATAAGTATTCAGAAAATGTATATGTTCCTCTAATCTATGAAGGAACTCAAAAGAACATTGAAATGTTACAATTTAAATAAATACAACCCACAACATGGTATATAAAAAATAGCAGTTAAGTGGAAACTTTAAAGGGTTGTACTTTTCTGTTATTTTTGTTTTTAAGTTGAAAATTATTTATAATTTTACTCTGCTACGTTTCATATAGAAATATAGTGACTCATATAGCTAACTCAAACAGCTAAATGAAAAACAACTCGTTTTAAAAAAATGCCTATTAACATTTAATTAATAAATCTATGACAATTATGAAAACAAAAAGAAACAACTTAAAAAAGTTTTTTAAACTCAGAATTTTATTTTTTGGTATTTTAGTAGCATTATGGGGTTGTGAGAAAGAAGAAATACCAATACAAAATGAACAAAAAAATACTAATAACGGAGATGGAGTTGCTAAAATTGAAAACATCTCTTTTAATCAACTTCCCAAAGAATTTATTGATAATTATATTGATTATCAAAATAAAACAGGAACTACTATTTTATCTAAAAACAATAATAAAGAAGCTCTTAAACGAGAGTTTAAAGAAAAAATAACCAAAGTTACTGCTGAAAATGGTGTAATTACCTATAATGTTATTCCCTTAAAAAAAGAAAATTCCAACAGCTTAAGAAAATCAAATGAATGTGAAGACCCCGACCCCGATCATTCTGTAATTAGTATGAATATTGGTGCTGATGGTACTCGTAGTGATTTATACCAAACTGATTTTTATGGAATTGGCACTCCTTTTTTAGACAATAATAATAGTCCGAATTCTCGATTTAATTTCTTTACAAATGTTGTTAATTTAGGTTTTGGAGGCTCACTTGTAAATAATAACCCATCTAATTCTAATATCACAAAATGTAAAAAAAGAAGAAAAGGTAGCGGTGGCGGTGGATTAAACATCAATTTTAGAAGCTTTTGGGATTGGATTAAAGGAATTTTTAGATCCAGAGGAAAAGTAATGCATGGAGGGTGTCCAACAACTGGCATTGATCAAGAACAACCTGGAGGTGGTTTTAGTAATATGGCAAGGTTTGACGATGATCTTTTATATGATTTTAAAATCCCTTTAGAAGCATCCGATTTTGCTTCCAAAACACGAAAAACGCTAACAATAGAAGATTTTGATTGTGCTTGTGAGGATAATGATGTTCTTGGTATTAGTAATTTTTTAAGTTTAGGCTATAAAGAAGCTTCTTTTCTATTAGAATCTGAAAATGATTTATTACAACAAATTTGTAAATGTGTAAAAGACAATGATTATTCCATAGAAATTAAAGAAAAAATAAAAGCTGATTTAATACTTATTGTTCAACAAAAATTAAGTCCTCTAGACAGTTGCTTTAAAATAGATGACTGTGGAGATAAATATGTAAAAGATAAAGATGGAAAATGCGTGAAAAAACCTTGTAAAGGAGACCCTGTGCCAAACCCTGAAATTGCACCGCAAAAAGGAGCATCTGGTGTTAAAGGAGCTCTTCATGGTTGTACAAGATACGGCTCAAGATGCAGTGGGTTAACGGGAGGAAGAACCAAATCGCATATTGGTATTGATATAAAAACTCCAAAAAATTCTCCTGTTTTTGCATTATTTGACGGCATAATTCATAGTGATTATACTCAAAACAATAAAGCAGGTTATGTTACAAGGATACGAAGTGAATTACCTAGTGGTGAAATTATTATATATCAATATTTTCATTTACAAGAAAACGGTAGACTATCGGTTGGCACAGAAGTTAAAGCAGGAGATATTATTGCTTATCTAGGAGATTCAGGTAACCTTAAAGCGGCTGTTTCTAACGGAGATGTAGATTCTCATGTTCACATTAAAATGAATCTATATGATGGTTCAGGTGACTCAAACGATTACTCTACCAATTTTAAAAATAATCCTGTAAATCCTTCTGATTATATGAATACAAAATTTGATTCAGAAGGTAATAAAATTGAAAACAATTGTAATTAAAAACATAAAAAATGAAAAATATAATTTTATCACTATTGCTAATTTTTCCAAGCTTAGTAAAATGTCAAATAACTTCTAATATTATTTCTGAAACAGAGTTTAATAATATTAAAATTAACAATGTTAAGATTGGTAATATTAAAACTACTGACGGTATACTTTCTCGAGTAACAAATCTATTTCCTACTTCTATTTTGCAGAGTACTGAACAACCTGAAGAAGATTATTATGATTATACATATGATGGCTTTACTATTGGATTTTCAGAAAATGAAATTTCTGCTTTTGAAATTACTAATACAAATTGGAATATAACTATACAAGGTAAAACAGTAACTATTGGAAGTCATAAAGATGAATTAGGTAGTGTGATTTTAAATAATCAAACTGATGGTGAAAAAAGTATTGTTTATCAATATTGTGATGGCTGTAATAATTTCTTATCTCTTTATTTAGATTCTAATAATTTAATAACGAAAATTGTTTACATTGAACAAACATAAATACGAAACCACAACAATGTATATAAAAAATAGCAGTTAAGTATAAACTTCAAAATTTTGTGCTTTTCTGCTATCTTTGTTTTTAACCTGAAAGTAGAAGCATATTTATTCTTTTACCTTTCACATACATCGACGTTACAAATGTGTAAAGGATAATGATTATTCTACAGAAATTGAAGAAAAATAAAAGCTGATTTAACATTTATTATTCAACAAGGATCAAGTCCTCTAAACAGTTGCCTTAAAATAGATGACTGTGGAGATAAATATGTAAAAGATAAAGACGGAAAATGTGTAAGCGTACCAACACCATGTGAGACAGCATTGCTATCTCGAGATGTTTATAGTACAACTAATGGGCAACAAAAGTTAGGAGAAGAACCAATACCAACTGAGCTTAGTGGAGGATGGGAGCTTAATACTACTTTAGATGTTTCTACGATGACTTTAACACAAAACTCATCAGGGTTTAATTCTGCGGTATATCAAAAACTTGTAAACGGAGTCTATCAATATATGTATGTTACAGAGGGTTCTACTCTTAGAGATATCCAAGATTGGTATAATAATATAAGGCAGATTTCAGGGAATTCTGCACAGTATGAACTTTCAGTGCAAAACGCTAAAAAATTACATAATTTAGTAGGCAATAAACAATTATATTTTTCAGGGCATTCTTTAGGTGGTGGTTTGGCAAGTGTTAATTCACTTGCTACGGGTAGAACATCATTTACTTATAACGCAGCTGGGTTGAGTAATCACACTCGTAATTTATATAATAATGGATTAAACCCACAAATTAATGCAACCGTTGTAAAAGGGGAGATAGTTGATACGATTCAAAGTCGATTTGGTATTCAGGCAGAAGATTCTGATACAATAAATTATATTGAAGAAGAAAGTACTTATTGGCAAGATTTTTTTAATAAAAAATCTCCAGCTCTTCAAGCATATAAAACAGGAAGGTTGCATTCAATTGATGCAATTATAGATATTTTAGATTGCGAGTAATATAAAAGTAATTAATAATGAAAAGTAAAAAACAAAAAATATTTCTATTTTTAAGTGTAGGAGTCTATATAATATCGCTAACACAAAAAGGTTTTTGTATAAATGGAGAACCTTGTAGGTATTTCTCAGGGTTTTTAGATTTAATTTTTGGTTGGCTAGGTGTATTTATGTTACACATCCCTGCTTTTCCTTGGTTAGCAAACCTTTTTCTTTTCGTGTCTTGGTCTTGTTCAAAAAAGAAACCAAAAGCATCATTCATATTAAGTGTTATAGCATTTATTTTAATGATATCTTTTTTATTAGTTGATGAAATTATATCAAACGAAGCTGGGACAAAATCAAAAGTCGTCTTTTATGGCCTAGGGTATTGGTTATGGGTTTTAAGCTCATTAGTTATGTTTTTAGGGAATTTTAGTAATTTAAAGAAAAACCTCTCTAATACTTAATATTTCGATTACAGTAAAATTAAATGAGCTAATAAAAAGAAAATAGAAACCACAACCACGTATATAAAAAATAGCAGTTAAGTATAAACTTCAAAATTTTGTGCTTTTCTGCTATCTTTGTTTTTAACCTGAAAGTAAAAGCATATTTATTCTGTTACCTTTCACATACATCAACGTTACAAATGCGTAAAGGATAATGATTATTCTACAGAAATTAAAGAAAAAATAAAAGCTGAGTTAACCCTAACAATTATTTAGCAACTAAATTTGACTCTAATACAGGTGCATCACAAAACTCAACAAATTGTAATTAAAAACATAGTATCGTGAAAAATATAAAATATATACACTCAATTATCATTCTATTTACCATTCTTTCTTGTAATAGTCAGGAAAGAAATTATTTAACCTTATCTGAATTTAATAACATAACTATAGATGGTGTAAAATGGAAAGATATATTTAGATCAAATGGAGATACATCTAAAATGAAAAATCTTTTTGGTAATAATTTAATTCATAAAACAGCAGACGAACCAATGCCTGGAATTGGTTTTTGGAATAATGGATTTTATTTTTATTTTGAAAGTGTTTTTGGTGATAGTCCTTATGCTTTAGTCTATTTTGAAATTAAAAATAATTCATCAACTATATCAATTAAAGGAATTTCAATTACGCTAGGAGACAATATTAATAAGTTGGGTAATATTAAAATTAATACCTATAGCGACGGAACAAAATGGGCTATTTTTACTTTAGAAAATTCAGATAGAGGTAATTTGCTTATAGAATGTAATCCTACTACTAATAGAATTACAGAAATTGAATATAATTCGTATTAAACCCAAACCACATATATAAAAAACAGCAATCAAGGTTAAATTTAAAAGTTTAGTTCTTTTCTGCTATCTTTGTTTTTAACCTGAAAGTAAAAGCATATTTATTCTGTTACCTTTCACATACATCAACGTTACAAATGCGTAAGAGATAATGATTATTCCATAGAAATTAAAGAAAAAATAAAAGCTGATTTAACACTTATTGTTCAACAAGGATCAAGCCCTCTAAACAGTTGCCTTAAAATAGATGATTGTGGAGATAAATATGTAAAAGATAAAGACGGAAAATGTGTGAAAAAACCTTGTAAAGGGGACCCTGTGCCAAACCCTGAAATTGCACCGCAAACTAACTCTGGAATACAAGGTGGACTACATGATACTTGTGCTAGAAAGAATGATGATTACACTTGCGAAGGTATTATAGGATGTAAACGGCATAATGGAGTAGATATTAAAAATCCTCAAGGAGCTCCAATATTTGCTATATATGATGGTATAGTATCTAATATTAGAGATACCTTTAACCCTGGAGAATATCGAGACAATTCTTATGGGAACTATATTATTTTAAAAGTAGTAATTAATGGAGTTAATTACATTTATAAAATATAATCATTTAAATAAAAGTACGTGTAAAAGAAGGAGATACTATAAAAGCTGGGGACATTATTGGTCTCAATGGAAATACTGGAAATGCAGCAGACCCTGATGTAACTCCCCATATACATCTTCAAGTATTTGATGCTAATTGGAAAAGTATCAACCCTAAAAATTATTTAAAAACAAAGTTTGATAATCAATTTAATCCAATAAAAAACAACTGTAATTAAAATATAAAATCATGAAAAAAATAATTATAATATTAACCCTTATAATATCTTTTAGCTGTAAATCACAAAATGTTGTTGATTCTAATACATTAACTATTAATGGAGTTAATATTCTAGGAAAAGACAAATCAATTCTAATCTCAAATTTTGGACAACCAAACAATATTGAAAAAAGTGTTTCTGAAATGGACGAAAAAGATATGTATTATTATAAATACAACGGCACTAAATTTGTCGTTATAGACAATATTATTGATACTTTTCAAATTTCTAATTCTAACTTTTTATTTACAAGTAATAAAATAAAGGTTGGTAATAATATTAATACTTTAAAAGATATCTTTCCAATTAGTTACAATGAAATTGGATCTAAACATTTATCTTTAAAAACTATTTCTTAAGGTTCGACTAAATATCTAATTTATTAAAAAATAAACTTAAGTTGTATAGAGAACCCTAGAAATTAACAACAAAAATATTGTAAACCCTTTGGATTATTTATTGAAAAATAATACCCTACGGATTTAAACGATATAACCACAATATTGTGGTTATACAATTGTTAGGGGCAATTTTGAAAAAAACCCAAAAAGTCGGACTAAACTGAAAACAGACTTTAAACGGGAGTAGGTATTGACAATTAAAACAAAAAAAAATGGCATTAGTAAATTGCAAAGAATGTAACGCTGAAGTAAGCGAAAAAGCATTAGGTTGTCCAAAATGTGGGGCAAAGTTGAGAAAACCAAAGCGGTCAATGTTTGGGAAATTAGTAAAGTATTCTTTCATTGGCTTTAATATTTTAATGCTGATTTGGTTTGTAGGAGGCATTGGTAGTGCTTCTGAAGGTATAAACAATGCAACAAGCGAAGCAGAACAAATAGGTGCAGCTATTGGTACAGGATTAGGGGCAATGATGATGATTTTTATTTGGGTTGCAGGAGACGTTGTACTTGGACTAATGACTTTATTAACGCGAGCAAAGAAGTAAAACAACTCATCAATTGAAAAAGCAAATAACGTTTGGTCATATTGGTACTTTACTTTTAGGTGGGTTAATCTATATTCTATTTAGGACATCTTCATTATTAATGTTTGATTGGTACAATAGAATAGGACTTTCAAATTCGATTAATAATTTGAGAGAATACGCAAACCTAATTGTAAATGATATTCCGCATTGGTTTTTATACTCCCTACCTGACGGACTTTGGATTTTCTCTTACATAAGTTTAATGCTTTACATTTGGCAAAATTCAATTTCTTCCAAAAATATAAGTTGGATTTTAATAATCCCGATTTTAGCAATCGGTTCGGAAATCGGTCAATTACTCGGCTTAGTTTCAGGAACTTTTGATTTTGCTGATTTGGTATTTTACATTTTAGGAATGACTTTGCCATTTATATTTTACCACAATTCAATTAATTACAATTTTAATTTTAACTCACAAAAACAATGAAAAAAAATCTACGACACATTCTTTCAGCTACGGTTTTAGCTGTCTTTGCATTTATCGCTTTTGGTAGTATGGACGATGAAGGCGATTCTTCATCATCGTCATCAACTACTGTAAACGCAGACAATTCTGCAAACACAAAACAACTTGGCGAAACCTTATCTACTCGATATTTTGACGTAATAGTCAATAAAGCAAGTCTTCAAGATAGAGTAAATACAGGAAACCAATTTGCTGACTTGAAAAAAGAAGATGGAAACCAGTATTTGATTTTAAATACGACTTTCAAAAACACCGATGGCGAAAGCAGAATGATTTCGGACGGAGAAGTGATAATCAACTATAACGGCAAAGATTATCTTTTTGACAAATCCGAAACGGTAATGCTTGAAGGTTGGGGAACAATGTTAGACCAACTAAATCCTTTGACATCAAAAACGACTAATCTTGTTTATAAAATACCAAGTGAAATAAAAGGTCCTGCTTATTACCGTCCCGGTCGTTCGAATAAGTCCGATTTAATAGCAATTGGAAATATCGAATAAGGAAAAAAAGCCCCTAACAATGTATATAAAAAATAGGCGAAACAGTAGTAAATTCAAGGCTTTTAGCTCGTATCAAAGTTCGTGCTTAACCGAATGTTTCGTGCTGCGAAATCGCCTACTTTTCATATACTAACCGTTGTGGCACACTATGACAAACATTCGTAATAACAATAAACTAACTGAAATAAAGAATGGCAAATAGCAAAATCCAAGACTTCTTCAACCGAAAATTTTTTGAAATACCTAAATATCAAAGAGGTTATGCCTGGAACAAAGATAATGTAAGAGACCTTTTTAATGATATTCGTGAGGCAGAAGAAGTAAAATCCTCACACTACATCGGAACTGTTGTGTTGTCAAAATCTAAAAAAAGCGACAGAGTGTTTTTTATAGTTGACGGACAACAAAGAACCACAACAATAACGATGATAATTAATGCTTTGATAAAAAAATTATCGCCCGAAGACGCTTCATTTTATAAAAGATTTTACATAACTGAAAATAATGTAAACCGACTGAAACCACTTGGAAAAGAAAAAGAATTTTTTGAAAAATTGTTAGAAGGTAAATCTTTAGAACCTAAAAATAAAAGTCAAAGACTTTTGATACAAGCTTACGAAGAAATTGAAGAACAAATCGAACAAATAAAAGACCCTTTGAGTTTTCTAAGTATGATAGAAAGTCTTGAAATTCTAGAATTTATAGAAGAAAGCGAAGGAGATGCAATTAGAATATTTCAAACAGTAAATGACAGAGGAAAACCTTTGTCGAATATGGAAAAAGCTAAAAGCTTACTTGTTTATTTTTCTAATCGTTATTTAGATAAAAAATTAGATGATAAAATTAATGATGCATTTGGAGAGATTTTCCAAATGTATGACGAAATTAAATTTAAGGGAGAAGAATTAGGAATAACCTTAATAGGTAGCGATAAGTTTAGTGAAGATACTGTTATGCGTTATCATTTTGTGGCTTACAACGATGAAGATTATGATGCAACCGCAGGTTATGTGCTGAACTTTCTAAAAAAGAGACTAAATAGCTATAGAAAAGTTGGAAAAAAAATTGGCTACCAAAAAGTAGAAGATTTCATAACAGATTATATGGAGAGTTTACAGCTTTTCTTTCAAAGCTTAAACACCTTAATCAAGAGAGCAGATAAGAAAAAACAGTATTTTAAACTGTTTTCAATCTTAAATCTTTCCGCAACTTTATATCCATTAATTGTTAAGTTAGAAATGCTTGGGAAATTAGAAAACAAACTTCCAAATAAGGATTACAAGAAATTTACTTTTCTCGATTTAGTAGAGCTTATTGACGTTAGAATCTATAAAACCAGAGGTACAGACCCAAGAGCAGATATTTCAAGATTTGCTTGTGGGTTAAATGAACATTCAAAAGATGAAGATATTCAGAATTGGTTATTATGGTACAATAAGCATTGGATGAATAAACCGAGTTTTGTGAATTATTTAAACGGATATATTTACGGAAATCGTGCCTTACCGCACGTTTTTGTTGAATATTCAGAGAATTTAAGTGGAACTGAATTCACAATGGATGAATTGAAAAAAATAGCAAATGATAGAAGGTTTAATCCTACAATTGAACATATTTTATCTCAAAAACCAAAGTTTACTTTAAAAAGTCACGGATTTAAAAGCACAGAGGAATATTTAGAATACGAACATAGTTTAGGCAATTTATGTGTTTTAGAAAAAAATCTAAATAGTGGAGCACAAAACAAAAGCACATTTGAAAAAGTAAAAGTTTACGATAAAAGTATTTTTAAAATGACCAAAAACATAGCTTCTCAAATTTCAACTAAAAGTGAATTTAAGAAAAAGGACATTGAAGAGCGAACGGAATTGTTAGCGGAATATTTCATTAAAAAATGGTGGTGCTAAACCGAAAGGATATCGTCTTTTTAGACGCTACAAGCCATATTTCAGGACTAGACAATCTTAATAGGTAAAGAAAGTAAACTTTTTATAAAAGATGAGTAATACTATTTTTAATAAATCCATTATTTTTGATAGAAGATTAGTATTTATACTAATCTTCTTAACATACATTTTATTCCCTACTAATAATTCTTCTTTAGATTCATATGCATATGCAGGTTATGTAAAATACAATTATTATTTATTTACACCTCATCATCTTTTTAGTAATGTAATCATTTACGTTTTGTTACTTCCTTTCAAATATTTAGGTATTAGCATTGATATACTTCTTTTTAGTAAACTGGTTAATAGTGTTTTTCAACTTATAAATCTATTTATTTTTTATAAAATATTAACCTATTTAAAAATTAAAGAGAAAACAAAATTATTATATATCCTAATTCTTGCTTTTAGCTTTAGTTTATGGAGATATGGAACGGAAAACGAAACTTATATTATTCCAATAGGCTTTTCATTATTAGGGAGTTACTATTTTCTTAAAAACATAAATAAAAGTAAAACCTTATATGTTATTTTAAGTAGCATTTTTGGTGTTTTAGCTTGTTTATTTCATCAGATACATTTTTTTTGGTGGTTTGGTGTATTATTTGGATTTTTTCTTTACAGAAGAAGTTTTAAGACTATTTATTTATATTTAATTCCTGCTTTGTTAGTGTCATTAAGTTATATTTTAGTGTTGGTATTCTATGAAAAGCAAGAGTTAACATTCTTTAACTTACAACATTTTGTTTTTCATGATTTTTATCAAGGAAGTGTAATGACGGACTTTGGCTGGAAAGGTTTTTTCTTTCAAGCCATAAATACAGTCAGAACGTATTTTCAAATACACCCAAATATTTATTTTTTGATACAGAATAATTGGTTTTATCTAATTCCTTTAATTTTATGTTTAATCATTTCTTACAAACTCTTTAATTTGTTTAGAACAGATAAAAACCTAATTATAAAAAAAGAAAATCATTTAAAAAAATTTATCAAGATTCATATATTTATTTTCATAGCCAACTTTTTATTTGCGTTTTATAATGCTGGTAATATTGAATTTATGGTGATGCTTCCTTTTCTTCTAATCCTTTATATTGCAATTAAATATGATATAAATTATAAATTTTCTCAAAGAATAGTATTGCTGTTGTTTATTTGGAATTTATCCTATGGAATTTTCCCAAATTATAAGTATAACTATTATAACGATATAGAGTTAGTAAACTACATGATTGAAAATAAAGAGAAAACATTTATTGTGAAAAATCATACAAATATTTCTCAATATTTTTACGAAACAGGAATAGATAATCCTCAAAATATATTCAGATATAATAAATTAAACAAAGATGAATTTGATCAAATAATTAATGTCAATAATGATATATATACAGATATAATATTTAAACCTGAAATATTTAATAAAGAAAAAATGACTTCAAACGATTTGGGAATAAATTTTAAAGATTATAAAAAAGAGAAAGTATTTTCTTATAATGGCTTTTATGGCAAAACTACTGTTTACAAAATATCGAAAGAATAATAACGGCTACCAACACAGTATAAAAATAATAGTGGTTTTTGTGCTAAATTCAAAGGTTATTACATTTAACAAAGCTCAGTCTTTAACCCAAAGGCTAGGTTTCTAAAACCCACTACTATTCTTATACCAAACCGTTGTGGGCAAGTGTTCATAAGAATAATATTACTTTTATTTTACATGCTTTTAAGAGGTTTTTAGTTTTGGCTTTTTTATGAAATTTAGTGTTCAAAAATTCATTTTTTGGCGTACAAAAACTAAAATTTAATCAAAGTATTCGCTTTTTTATTAAGTTCTTGGGAATAGCAAGTTTGCGGTTTTTAGTTTGTCATTTCCTATGATCTTTTAGCATTAATTTTAGTTTTTTAATGTTGGCTTGTGTCTTATTTACAAAGGCTAGTCAGAGCCAATCTTTGCGTTGAGCAGAAGGATTATTTATCATAAAAAAATGAATTTTTTAGAAAAGTAATAGATTTTTAACCATTTTTTTAATTTCTATTTACCTGCACACAACATCGTGTAAAATTTATTGCTAAGAGAATTGTTTTAAAAAACTCTAAGGATTTTTTATGATGGCTTTGGTTTTTTTATTATTTTATCCAATTGAAAAACGGAACAAACATTACACGCGACCGTTGTATGCAATTAAAGGAAAAACTATGAGGAAAATATTTTTACTATTTACTTTTATTCATTTAAGTATTTATTCACAAGAGAGTGCGAAAATAAAATTTAACAATGATTTGATTTTTTTTGGACTTTCTGATTATTTGAAATTTGACATTAATAGCATTGGTACTATTGATACTTACCTAACATTTAGAACTTATGATTCTAAGTATAATTTTGATGAATTAGTTCTAAATGAAGATTCCAAAAACTTACTGTTTTTGGTAAGTGACAATGGTCATATAATCAATGTTAGGGAGGATAGAGGTAATTATTCAAAATTTAAAGAAAAACTCAAAGATTTGAAATTGGACTCAAATGGGAATATTTCATCTGTGAAATTTGGTTACGGAGATGAAAGACTATATAAATTCAGCAAAATTGAGAACAACGAACTTAATGTAAAAAAATATGCTAAATATGGATATGATGGCTTTACAAAATATAAATTTGATAATAAAGAACGAATTATATCAGAAATAAGACATAATAGTAGTGATAAAATAATTTACACTCTGATTTATAATTATAATAACGAAAATCAGATTAAGTCTCTAAAAGTATTTGATAAAAAACAAAGAATTATAGAAATGAATAACTATGATTATAATAACAATATTATAAGTCAACACCTTTTTAAAAGCTATAAATATGTCAGAAATAGAGAGACAAATAAAATTGAGAAGCTATTAAACAAGAAAAATGTTATAAATTATACGGTTGATAACAATTTAAATTTATTGAAAAATGATAAAAAGCCACCTTATTTTTACAAGAAAATCGAACCTCAAAGTTTAAAAAATATACTATCATACACGCAAATGGATAAACTTCTTAATTTAGAGTACACAAGAGACGGAAACCCTGATTATGAGAAAAGAAAAAGATTAGAGCAAATAAGCGAAAGTTTAGTTAACTTACTTGAATTAGGACTGTTTAGCAAATATCTTTCTTCCGACGAAATGAAACTGTTGTATAGCTTTGAATCACAAAAAAAATCTATAATCATAAATGATATTTACGAAAAAGTAATGTCTAATTTAAATAAAGAATCCTATAAACTTTTAGAGGAATTAACATATAAATTTAAAGTCGACCCATACAATCCTGATGATATTAAGCATTATGTTTCATTAATAGATAATTTATTTCAAAGTGTAAATATTGTTCAAATAATAAACCAATCTTTTAATGAATATAGAAATTGATACTAAAGGAAATAAGTATATTCAAATTGAAAATGTAAGAATAACTTATGTAAATAAAATTAGAAGACCAGTTGCGAAAAATTGGTCTAATCAAGATGTAATTAGAATTCAAGCCTTGAAAGACAATGGAGGACTTCATATAGGTGCTGAATACCCAATTTATAATAATGATAGTATCCCACTACTTGTTAGTGCGATTGTAAAACTGAATTTATAACTGCATACAACACCGTATAAAATTAATTGCTTACTAATTGCCTACTTACGAAAGTCCTCACAGACTTTAAATATGAGTTTTATTTACTAACTTTAGTGCTTAAAACACGTAACTAATCTTATACAAGACCGTTATGCCACATAAACTCAAAATAACGATTGAAAAAGGACTGACCATCCAATATGAAAAGAATAAAAGTGATATCAATCACTTTAAAAATTTAAGTATAATATAAGGAAAGTAAAAATTAAAATCTTTCTTAAAAACCAAATCACAATGAATAAAATAAAATTTCTAACCATATTTGTATTTATGGCATTATTAACGGTTACAGATTGTTAAAAAATTGATATGAATAGTTTAACAATAATATCTTTAGTTATTTTAGCTCTTTTTATTTATTTTATTAAATATAAGAGAGATAATAAGATTATTAAATCGTTTTATTTTCAAATATTTTTAATTATATTAATTAGTATCATTCTTATTTTAAATATAATAAGTTTCAAAAATGCTACTACTTCAATTGTTAAAATAATTGCACTTTGTTTGGCTTTAATTTTTAGTATTCCAAAATATCTCAAAAAACTTCAATTTAAAATAAAAAATAAGTAACGTGGTATAACACGGTATATAAAAAATAGCAGTTAAGTGCAAACTACAAAGTTTGTGTTTTTCTGTTATTTTTAATTTTAAAGCGGAAACAAATTAAAAATTCTTTTTGATGTTTCATAAAAAATTCTTAAACTTTTTAAAACAAAACTGAATATTAATCACTAATTTTAATACATATGAAAACAAAAAGAAACAAATTAACTAACATTTTTAAAACTAGTAGTATTCTACTAGCAGCTCTCTTCTTATTTTGGAATTGTGAAAATGATGATTCTTCTCAAGTATCAGAGGATTTAACAAATTCTTATTTAGATTATGTGAGTCTTGAAAAAACTTCTTATAACCTAATTCCTTTTTTTAGTCAAGGAGAATCTATTGCTAATAAAGATAATAATACTGACTTAATTTCTTGGGCTAAAAAAAACAAGTATCATTTTAATCCTAATAACTTTATAAAAACTATTGATTCTATTGGTAATCAAGATTATACTACTTCTTTATATATCAACAATACGCCTGATAATGTTTTTTATAATTTAGTAATTCCTAAAAAAGTAGCACATAGTTTTATCAGTAGTCCTTTTATTATTAAGTATGAATTAGCAGAAGGTACCAAACAAAATTATAAAGTAAGTAGCCAAAATCCATTTGTAGGAACTATTTCTGTTTTTAGCTTAGCTAATTTTAAGAATCCTGATATAAGAGCAAAAGGTGTTGTTACAGATGATAATCCTTGTATGAAAAAAAAGGTAACAAAAAACAATAATTCCAGAGGAAGTTCTAGTTCTGGAAGCGGAGGTATTTGGAGTACTAACAGTAGTGAACCTGTTAACAATTATGGTATTAATATTGGTGTTAGACCTTTTTTATTTATCAACACAGGTGGTGGTGGCAGAAGACCAGCTATCATAGGAGTTGGTGTTGGTATTTTTACTTTTCCTCCTTTAGGGAATGTCAATCGTAATAAGAGTGCATCTCCTGATACTATTAGATGTCCTGATGGCACAATTGTAACAGTTCTGTTAACCGATGAAGAATGTCCTAATAAACGTGTTAATGGTGTATGTGTTGAAGATGATAAAATTATTAATAAACTTACTGGGAAAGCAAAATGTGTATATGAAAAAATGGTTGATTCTAAAGGGAATATTAATTGGATACTAAATAATTTTAAAGACGGAGATACTCCTTCTGAATTTGATTTAAAATTTGTAATGGCAACTGACTTGCCTAATTCTATAAATGGAAAGTTTTCTGAAAGCGGAAATGATTTTACCATAGAAATAAATGCTAATAGACTATCTGATAGAACTTCTTTAGAAGTAGCTGGTACTATTTTACATGAAGGTATTCATGCTAGATTAAGAGAATTTGCTCGAAGAGAAAACAGTAATTCCACAACTTTTCCTGGAGTATATGATTATTATAGGATATATAAAGAGAATTGGGATCATCAACAAATGGCAGATCATTATAGAAGCACAATAGCTAAAGGCTTAAAACAATATGATAATGGACAGCATACTAATGAATATTATAACGATTTAGCTTGGCGTGGATTGATAGCTATAAAAGATTTAAATGGTAATAGCGGTAATGCAATGATTTACACTGAAGCATGGAATAAATTAACTACAATTGAACAAAGTAGAATTAAAAATAATATGAGAAGTGAAAAAGATAATGGATCCAAAACTTGTCAATTATGAAAAACTTAATTAATCTCTTATTTTGTCTTTTTGCAATTAATTGTTTTTCTCAATCAAAAGATACTATTTATTTTATAATCAAAAAAACAGATTCTCTAATTAAAAAACAAATAGCAACTAAAAATAATCCTTATGAAGGGTATAATATTTTTTATTCTCAAAAGAAAAAAGTTATAATGAATAACACACCAATTTTAGAAGGTAAAATTTGGGGGAATGATAGTAGATATGATTATGAAACTCTTAAATATGTTTCAGTTCCATTTAATTTTGATAGAAAAGAAGATACGATTGTTACTAAGGAATATTTAAAAACTTTAAATTTAATTACTGATAGGGAAGATTTTTTAAAACTTGAAAAGAAAGGTCACAATTTCGAAACATTAGGTTTTACTTATTATTTTATTGAATCTACCAAATGTGATAATAAATATATAATGAGAAAAGTATATCCTATAACCTTTGAATAAAATACAAACCACAACCATCTATATAAGAAATAGCAGTTAAGTGCAAACTACAAAGTTTGTGCTTTTCTGTTATTTTTAATTTTAAAACGGAAACAAAGTAAAAATTCTTTTTGTGTTTTATAAAAAAATTGAGTTAATCATTTAATTTCCGTATATTGAGCCCTTTAAATTAAATAAGATGGATAAAGTTAAAGGACAAGATATAGTAAACTTTATAAAAGAATTACCTAATGATGAAACTTGTAAAGCTTATTTAGCAAGAATAAAATGGCAAGATGGTTTTACCTGTAGTAAATGTGGTCATACAAAAGGATGCGAAAAATCTGGTTACAATTATCATTGTTATTCTTGTCAGCATGTAGAAAGTGCAACAGCAAACACGCTATTTCATAAGGTTAAATTTGGTTTGCAAAAAGCTTTTTGTGTTGCTTTTGAGATGAGTACCAGTAGTAAAAGTATTTCGAGTATTCAAATGGGTAAACGTTTTAGTATTCGTCAAGGTACAGCTTGGTATTTTATGCAGAAAGTTCGTAAATCAATGAAAAGCAGTCAGAAATATCCTTTAGAAAAATTAATTCATGTTGATGAATTTACTGTTGGAGGTAAAGAAGAAGGAAAACAAGGTAGAAGTTACGATTCAAAAAAGAAAAAAGCAGTCATAGCCGTGGAATTGACCGATGATAATAAGGTAAAAAGGGTTTACATAAAATCTATTGATGACTATTCTGCTAAATCATTAACACCTATATTTGAAGAACACATAAGTACTTCTGCTAAAATAATAACCGATAAATGGAGAGGTTATGAACCTTTAAAAGAAGTTTTTAATATTCAACAGAAATATAGTAATAATGGTACTAATTTTAAACAGCTGCATATTATAATTATGCAAGTTAAATCCTGGTTAAGAGCAATACCAACTCATGTAAGTAAATGGCATATTCAAGCTTATTTTGATGAGTTTTGTTATAGAATTAATCGATCTCCATTTAAAACCAGTATCTTTCACAAAACAATTACCAGAATGGTACACACTAAACCAATATATCAAAATCGAATAAAACAGAAATTAAATGACTAACTCAATATTTTTAATTATATTAATTAGTATCATTCTTATTTTAAATATAATAAGTTTCAAAAATGCTACTACTTCAATTGTTAAAATAATTGCACTTTGTTTGGCTTTAATTTTTAGTATTCCAAAATATCTCAAAAAACTTCAATTTAAAATAAAAAATAAGTAACGTGGTATAACACGGTATATAAAAAATAGCAGTTAAGTGCAAACTACAAAGTTTGTGTTTTTCTGTTATTTTTAATTTTAAAGCGGAAACAAATTAAAAATTCTTTTTGATGTTTCATAAAAAATTCTTAAACTTTTTAAAACAAAACTGAATATTAATTACTAACTTTAACAAATATGAAAACAAAAAGAAACAAATTAACTAACATTTTTAAAACTAGTAGTATTCTACTAGCAGCTCTCTTATTATTTTGGAACTGTGAAAATGATGATTCTTCTCAAGTACCAGAGGATTTAACAAATTCTTATTTAGATTATGTGAGTCTTGAAAAAACTTCTTATAACCTAATTCCTTTTTTTAGTCAAGGAGAATCTATTGCTAATAAAGATAATAATACTGACTTAATTTCTTGGGCTAAAAAAAACAAGTATCATTTTAATCCTAATAACTTTATAAAAACTATTGATTCTATTGGTAATCAAGCTTATACTACTTCTTTATATATCAACAATACGCCTGATAATGTTTTTTATAATTTAGTAATTCCTAAAAAAGTAGCACATAGTTTTATCAGTAGTCCTTTTATTATTAAGTATGAATTAGCAGAAGGTACCAAACAAAATTATAAAGTAAGTAGCCAAAATCCATTTGTAGGAACTATTTCTGTTTTTAGCTTAGCTAATTTTAAGAATCCTGATATAAGAGCAAAAGGTGTTGTTACAGATGATAATCCTTGTATGAAAAAAAAGGTAACAAAAAACAATAATTCCAGAGGAAGTTCTAGTTCTGGAAGCGGAGGTATTTGGAGTACTAACAGTAGTGAACCTGTTAATAATTATGGTATTAATATTGGTGTTAGACCTTTTTTATTTATCAACACAGGTGGTGGTGGCAGAAGACCAGCTATCATAGGAGTTGGTGTTGGTATTTTTACTTTTCCTCCTTTAGGGAATGTCAATCGTAATAAGAGTGCATCTCCTGATACTATTAGATGTCCTGATGGCACAATTGTAACAGTTCTGTTAACCGATGAAGAATGTCCTAATAAACGCGTTAATGGTGTATGTGTTGGAGATGATAAAATTATAAATCATCTCACTGATAAAGCGAAATGTGTATATGATAAACTAACAGAATCTAGTACAGATTTTAAAAATGCTATTAAAAAATTTGATGGTGATTTTCCTGTGAGTCATTTGAAATTAATAGGAAGCACAAACCTTCCTTCAAATGTTAATGCAAGAACAAGTCCACCTTCAAACTATCTTATAACAATAGCTATAAATTCAAATAAATTAAATCGCCCCAATTTATCAATAGCAAGAACAATTATTCATGAAACAATACACGCAGAAATGTTTAGAAAAATTCTTTCTATATTAGATAATGGTGGAGATTTAAAAGGTTTAACTCGAAGTCAATGGATTAGTAAACTTTCAAATGGGGATTATCCGGGAATATTTGATTATTACAGTAGATATGGAAAGGAAATGCAGCATCAACAGATGGCAGCCCATTATATAAGTACAATTAGTAGTTTGTTAAAAGAATTTCAACCTGGACTTTCTCAAAATATCTATGATGCTTTAGCTTGGACTGGGCTAAAAAATACAACTGCTTGGAATGCATTAAGTCTAACTAAAAGAAATAGTATAAACAAAATCAATGAAGAATTTAAAAAGAATGGAAACAAAAAATGTAATTAAATTACTTACGACTATTTTGATATTACTATACTTTTCTCCTATTTTTTCTCAAAAGAGTAAACAAAAAGTTTTTATAGAGGCAAAAATAACAGAAATTATAGTATTAGATGAAAATTATTTAGTAAAGGAAGAAGATGAAAAATTTATAACATTAGATGGCAGCCCATTATATAAGTACAATTAGTAGTTTGTTAAAAGAATTTCAACCTGGTTTACCACAAGAAACATATAATTCTTTAGCATGGGCTGGATTAAAAGGAACAGAAGCTTGGGACTCTTTATCATCTTCTGAAAAATCTACAATAACCAATTTAATTAAATCATTTGACAGTCAAGGAAGTGAAAATTGTAATTAAAAAATGAAAATCATGAAAAAAATATTTTTTTTATTAATTTTATTTAGTCTCAATATTTATGCTCAAAAGAATAGTTTCTATGTAATGATTGATAATGAATTTAATTCTCTGTTCAAATTTGAAAAAGATAAAAATAATTCTTTTACATCTATTAAAGTTTTAAAAGATAAGTATAAAAAAACTGGTTTTATAGTTGAAAATAATTCAAAAAAATCTGATAATGATGTTATAGTTGTAAAAGCACAACCTATTATACCAAGATATTATGAATTTGAATCTTATGAAAAGCCTAAAGTAATAAATAATATAAGCACCTTTAAAGTATATAATATTGAAGATATCAGTAAAAATATAAAAGCTTTTAGGAAGATTTGGGATAATTACAGGTATTCCGTTGTCTTTATTGAAAAAGATAAATATAATTACAACCTTTGGAAAATGACACCCATATATTTAGAATAACACAAACCACAACCATCTATATAAAAAATAGCAGTTAAGTGCAAACTACAAAGGTTTGTGCTTTTCTGTTATTTTTAATTTTAAAACGGAAAGAAATTAAAAATTCTTTTTGTGTTTTATAAAAAAATTGAGTTAATCATTTAATTTCCGTATATTGAGCCCTTTAAATTAAATAAGATGGATAAATTTAAAGGACAAGATATAGTAAACTTTATAAAAGAATTACCTAATGATGAAACTTGTAAAGCTTATTTAGCAAGAATAAAATGGCAAGATGGTTTTACCTGTAGTAAATGTGGTCATACAAAAGGATGCGAAAAATCTGGTTACAATTATCATTGTTATTCTTGTCACCATGTAGAAAGTGCAACAGCAAACACGCTATTTCATAAGGTTAAATTTGGTTTGCAAAAAGCTTTTTGTGTTGCTTTTGAGATGAGTACCAGTAGTAAAAGTATTTCGAGTATTCAAATGGGTAAACGTTTTAGTATTCGTCAAGGTACAGCTTGGTATTTTATGCAGAAAGTTCGTAAATCAATGAAAAGCAGTCAGAAATATCCTTTAGAAAAATTAATTCATGTTGATGAATTTACTGTTGGAGGTAAAGAAGAAGGAAAACAAGGTAGAAGTTACGATTCAAAAAAGAAAAAAGCAGTCATAGCCGTGGAATTGACCGATGATAATAAGGTAAAAAGGGTTTACATAAAATCTATTGATGACTATTCTGCTAAATCATTAACACCTATATTTGAAGAACACATAAGTACTTCTGCTAAAATAATAACCGATAAATGGAGAGGTTATGAACCTTTAAAAGAAGTTTTTAATATTCAACAGAAATATAGTAATAATGGTACTAATTTTAAACAGCTGCATATTATAATTATGCAAGTTAAATCCTGGTTAAGAGCAATACCAACTCACGTAAGTAAATGGCATATTCAAGCTTATTTTGATGAGTTTTGTTATAGAATTAATCGATCTCCATTTAAAACCAGTATCTTTCACAAAACAATTACCAGAATGGTACACACTAAACCAATATATCAAAATCGAATAAAACAGAAATTAAATGACTAACTCAATATTAATTATTGAGGTTATTTCTACATAATGACCTGCTCCTATTATTTTAGTTCCTTGTTCATTATACTGTGTGATTAATCGAGCAGCTCCGTCATGTGTAGCAAAAATAGGATCACCACAAGATGTTCTAATATCTACTCCTCCATGTTTTTTTCTTCCTCTAATTCCTCCACAAGCTCTGTCTGGGTCAAACCTTGTACAACCATACATAGCTCCTTTAACACCAGATGCTCCTTTTTGCGATGCAATTTCAGGGTTTGGCACAGGGTCTCTCCTTTACAAGGTTTTTTCACGCATTTTCCATCTTTATCTTTTACATATTTATCTCCACAGTCATCTATTTTAAGGCAACTGTTTAGAGGGCTTGATCCTTGTTGAACAATAAGTGTTAAATCAGCTTTTATTTTTTCTTTAATTTCTATGGAATAATCATTATCTCTTACGCATTTGTAACGTTGATGTATGTGAAAGGTAACAGAATAAATATGCTTCTACTTTCAGTGTTTAAAACAAAAATAGCAGAAAAGAACTAAACTTTTAAATTTAACATTTGATTGCTGTTTTTTATATATGTGGTCTCGTATTTATTTTGATCTATTTTCATCTATCCATTTTTCTAGATTACCGATTTTATTTTTAATAAACCAATCCCAATTAGTTGTATGAGTTAAACCTAATGCGTTTAATTTTGTTTTATACCATTTTGTACTTTCAAAAATTACCATAGCATAAAAATCAGGGAATTCTGCTCCTTCAAACCAAATTTCATCTATACTTTCTATTATTTCATCTGTACTTAAAAATTTACCATTCAATTCCGGTTTAGCAAGCCATTCATAGACTTTTAAAATATCTAAGTCTAATACTTTTTTCAAAATATGTAGCGTTCTTTCTTTTAGTATAGATTTATCTTCATGTTTTTCTAAATGAAATAAATGAGGTAAATATTCAACAATTTCAGAACAAACAGCAAAAGAATATTTTTCTTCAAAGATATTAATGTTTTCCATTATCTTGTGAATTTAAGAATTGATGGTTTATTATTAATTATAAATTGAGGAAAATTAAATTCTAATGTTGCTTCAAATCCAGATCTAGAAACTGTTCTATAGATTATAAAATTTCCATTTCCCATATTAGCTTGAAAAACATTAGGTAAAACTTCTCTAATATTTCCAATTCTATTTTTAGTAGTTCCTTTAATAATTCTAAATTTTTAGAATAAACATAGCAGATAAGAATTAGTTATTATGTTTAATCTTTAACTACTATGTTTTATATAATTATGGTTTGTATTTATTTTGGTCTATTTTCTTCTATCCATTTTTCTAGATTATCAACTTTTTCATTTACAAACTTTGTCCAATCATTGTATTTTTGAAGACCTAAATCATTTAATTTATTAATATACCAATCTTTGAACTTAAACATTGGCATTCCTGAAAGATCTATAGAGTTTGCTCCAATAAACCAAAGTTCTTGCAAGTACATCATTTTCTCGAATGTAGATAAGTTCTTTCCTTTTAATTCATTTTCATAGTTTCCCCAATGAAATATTTCTATCAAGTTTAATTCAAAAAGTTTATTTATAATTCTTAGCCCCTCTCTTCTTACCTCTTTTGTTGTATAATTTTTATAGTGATTTGTATTTTCTAGAATTTTCTCTATTGTTTCAACCCCATCTTCTGTTTCAAAGAGAAGTATGTTTTTTCTGTCAAATATACTAATGCTCATTGCTATTGAAATTTTATGATTCTTGTTTTAGTCCATATTCCTGCAGCTTTAAAATCTAATTCGATAGTTGCTTTAAAACCACTATGTGAAGCGCTTAAAGGTCTAAATTTAATTAAATTTCCACTTCCCATATTAGCAATAATTGTTCCGTTAGATTGAGTAGTTTTACTAATAGCGTCTTTAGTAAGAGTAGCAAATATACCTTCTGCTTTTTGTATAGGATTTGAAGTTGTAACAATTCTTATATGATTTCCTGCTCTTCCTCTAACGCCTAGAACCCCAATTTGTTTAACCATTTTTTCAAGCTTTATACCTCGTGTAACCGTTCGAGTGTATAAAATGTAGTAGAATAAATTAGCATTTAATTTTCAGTTATTAAAATAAACATAGTAGAAAAGAATTAACTTTTTAACTACTATGTTTTATATGTATTGTATTTATTTTGGTTTATTTTCTTCTATCCACTTATCTAAATCACCTATTTTTTCATTTAAAAAAAGATTCCAATTTGTTGTATAAATAGTTAATCCTTTTTGAACAAAGCTTTCAGTATACCAATCTTGATACTTAAACCAAAATAAATTATAAAGCACTTCAAAAGAGGTGTCTATATTCCATTTTTCTTTTAATGTTTTAATTATTTCTTCATTATTTAATTTTGTGTTTTTATATCCTTTCTTTCTCATCCAATCTGATTCTAACACATAAATAATTTTATTTTCAAGTAAGAAGGAAAAAACATCAATAGAATTATTTTTTAACTTTTTAAATGTAATAGTTTTATCTTTTTCACTTAGGAAAATGGTTAGTTGTTCAAAACTTTCTAAACTATAAGGATTTAGAATTAAGCTGTATTTTTTTGAAAAAACATCAATTTTCATTACGGTAAAAATTTAAGTGTATATTTATTTGCCCCTAGAACAGAGTTAAAGTTTTGATATTCTATTACTCTAATAGCGTTTGGAACGGTAGTTGAATTAGGTCTTAAAATTATTTTCATTCCATTTCCCATATGAGCAACTTTGATTGCTGGATTATTTGCAGCTGTCGTAATATTAATAGCATCTTTTGTTAAACTTGTAAATAGAACTTCAACTTTACGAACGGTTGAACTAGGAATTAATCTAGAGTTTAAAACTCCTGGGTTTCCAAGTTTTGTAGTTTGCAAAATAACCTTATTTAATCTAGCCCCTCGTGTAACCATTACTAAAGGTATTCTGCTCAAAAGAGGCAAAGCTGCACCAAGAGTAGCTTCGGTAAGAGCATATACAATAAAAGGATAGGCAGCTTCGGCAACAGGAGTAATAATAGCATCAAAATACTTATAAATAAGGTTGTCTGTTTGCTCTTTTGTTAATTTATAAATATCGTATACATCACCAACAGTCATTGAATTAAAATCAGGTATTAAAGATTCAATATAGTTTGCAAAAATCTCATCTTCGGGGCTTCCAAATAGTCTTAAATGAGTAATCATTTTTTGGATTTTTGCTGTGTAGCCAACAGAATTTTGTCCTAAAGGTAAAAGAGGATCGGAAAGAATACTAATAGCATTTTTAACAAAGTTTTCAGCTTCTGTAGAATGATTATTATCCTTAACAAATTTACATATTTTGTCTCTAAGATTTTTTTGATTATCCTCAGCTAAAAATAGCATTTGTTCAAATTCTAATTCTAAAAACTGAGCAATAGTAAGGGATTTATCTTTTTCACAAGCACAATCAAAATCTTCTATTGTTGGCGTTTTTCGTGTTTTGGAAGCAAAATCGGATGCTTCTAAAGGGATTTTAAAATCATATAAAAGATCATCGTCAAACCTTGCCATATTACTAAAACCACCTCCAGGTTGTTCTTGATCAATGCCAGTTGTTGGACACCCTCCATGCATTACTTTTCCTCTGGATCTAAAAATTCCTTTAATCCAACCCCAAAAGCTTCTAAAATTGATGTTTAATCCACCGCCACCACTACCTTTTCTTCTTTTTTTACATTTTGTGATATTAGAATTAGATGGGTTATTATTTACAAGTGAGCCTCCAAAACCTAAATTAACAACATTTGTGAAGAAATTAAATCGAGAATTCGGACTATTATTATTGTTTAAAAAAGGAGTGCCAATTCCATAAAAATCAGTTTGGTATAAATCACTACGAGTACCATCAGCACCAATATTCATACTAATTACAGAATGATCGGGGTCGGGGTCTTCACATTCATTTGATTTTCTTAAGCTGTTGGAATTTTCTTTTTTTAAGGGAATAACATTATAGGTAATTACACCATTTTCAGCAGTAACTTTGGTTATTTTTTCTTTAAACTCTCGTTTAAGAGCTTCTTTATTATTGTTTTTAGATAAAATAGTAGTTCCTGTTTTATTTTGATAATCAATATAATTATCAATAAACTCTTTGGGTAGTTGGTTAAAAGAGATGGTTTCAATTTTAGCAACTCCATCTCCGTTATTAGTATTTTTTTGTTTATTTTGTATTGGTATTTCTTCTTTCTCACAACCCCATAATGTTACTAAAATACCAAAAAATAAAATTCCAAGTTTAAAAAGTTTAGTTAATTTTTTTCTTTTCATAATTGTCATAGATTTATTAATTAAATGTTAATAGGCATTTTTTTAAAACGAGTTGTTTTTCATTTAGCTGTTTGAGTTAGCTATATGAGTTGTTGTGATTTCGAATTTAATCAGCACAATACCACTTTTGAAATGTATAAGTCCAATTCGAAGTAAGTTCTTTTCTTTTATACCTACATTCAGAATATTGAGGATAATTGATGATATTCTCTCTGTTTTTTAAGTTCTTACTATAAAAAAGATAAACATTACATGATGTCATATTTTTGTTAGATAAATTATCTAAAAACCCTGCTTGATACTTAGTTTTAAAGCTAAGGACGTAAACATCTTTAAACCGTTCGATATTGTTGAAATCTAATTTATTTAAAATTTCAAGAGTTTTCGAGTTTATATTTTTTTCTAAATCTTTTTTATTCCATTCTTTTTTTGAATTGTTAACTTTTATTTCATTAATTATTTCTGAAAACAAACCTATCTTAGTTAAAAACAGATCTTCATTTTGTCGACAACCATTTTTACAACTAGTTAAAATGAGTATGAAGAATAAGGCGAAATATATTATTTTATCTATGAAATTTTTCATGTACTTCTCTGGTTCTTTGTTGTTCTTTTAGTGGTCTTTCACAAAACTTTTTCTTGTGGTATTCTCTTAATAAATTTCCTAAAAGAGGTTGATAAGTGAAATTTTTCGGATAGAATTCATTATGGATGTATGGGATATAATCAAAGTTAGGAGCTTTTTCAGGCTCTATCCATTTCATTTCATCTAACGCAATATTAACAGCATCATTCCATGTTATTGTGCCTGCTTGTAATTGTTGACCAAAACGTATAAATAAAGCTACTCCTACATTATTAGAAGGTAAGTCTTCATAACTGTATGCACTATAATTTCCTGCTAAACTTTGAACTAATTCTCCCATTTCGCCTCCTAGAAGAGCGTTAGTTGGCCCTTTTTCTCTAGCCCATTTAAATAATTTGAAAATATGATGAAAATCTAACCAACCAGCAACCTCAGTATATATGTATTTATCAATGTCATGGCTAGGGTTTATTATATAAGGTTCATTATTTTGATTTATTCCATATTTTAAATTTTGATTAAAATGATTTTCAAGAGCTAAGATTTGCTTGTCAAATGTTAAAGAACTAAGGCTAGGTATTGAGTTGATTTCTGCTAAAATTTCTTGTTTGTTAGCTAATTGCCCCCACTTTGGTTCCATATTATTAGCTAAATCGTTTGTGAATTCAGTTTCGGAACCAGAACAATTACAATCACAATAATAAGTTTTGAATTCTTCAAAAGTATTTATAAAATTTGTTGTATCCATTATAGCAACAATAGCCTCTTTCGCAAATATTTTAACTTTATCAGAATGATTATTATCCTTAACAAAAGCACAGATTTTTTTTCTTAGTTGTCTTTGATTATCATCTGCTAAAAATAAGGTTTCTTCAAGTTCTAATTCTAAAAATTGAGCAATCGTAGTGGGTTGGTCATTCTCACAAGCACAATCAAAATCTTCTGTAGTTAGTGTTTTAGCATCTTTTGAAGGGCTCTTTTTAAACATCTTTTTAGGTAGTGGAATATCGAATAATTTATCTTTTTCTGTTAAATAGTTATCTTCAAATTCGTCTAAAGACATTATTTTAGAATTTTGTTGAGCTTTTACTCGTTCTGAACATGGAATATCTGTATTCATAAAACTGTCATCATCGTCATCATCATCCCCTTTAGGACGATTAACGTTACTAGGGCATTTACTAGCTCTGTTCGACCTGAATAAACCACCAATCCAACTCCCAAAATCTCCTATTCCATTGTCTATGCTAGTGCCTATGTCTTCAATACCACTCCATATTCCATTAAATATATTCCAATTACCTGTATCATTTAAATTTGTATAGGTGGTGGTGGTATTAAAATTATTGCACTCGTTGAATAAATGTTGTGATTGTGAAGTTATAAATAATTTTCAACTTAAAAACAAAAATAGCAGAAAAATACAAACCTTTAAAGTTTGCACTTAACTGCTATTTTTTATATACCGTGTTATGGTTTGTATTTATTCAGGTTTTTGTTTAGTCCAAATTATTTTTTGATAAATTATTAATTGAATTGCTAATGCCATAACTACTTGCCAAATTGTGTATGGATTCAATATTCTATTGTTTAATAAAGATTCATAATAAAAATTAATGTAAATATTGTAAGCGAACAATAAAATAATAGCACTAATGATTATAAAAAATGTTACTGTTTTCTTTGGAAAATTAAAAATGAATTTATATGCAAAAAATAATAATATAGGTGACACAACAAATGGTGAAATGCTAAAAGCTATTATAGCTATCAATTCATTATCAATTAAATGATTTATATTACCTTTTATTAGTTCAAAGAAAGAACCTACAAAGTACATGCTTAAGAAAGTTAAATAAAAACAAATATATGAAGCTAGTATACTAAATACTACCCCTAATAATGGTTCTTTTTTATGAAAACCCCAATTTACTAAACCTATAATTAAGCCAAAGAGTATAGGATAATATTCTATTGATAAGTTGGTAATATAGATAATAAAAACACATAGTACTGCTGGTAACATAATTCCAGAAAATATTTTAATTTTATTCATCTCCAAAAAATATAGTATTAATTACAGTTAATCTGATTAATAGTCTCATTATTCTCCAATAGTTCTTTTAATTTAGTTTTATCAAAACGAATTGCTGTCTTTGGTACAACACTAGCCTCACCGTTATTTGCATTTACTCATTTATTTTTTGGGTCTATTATTAATAATGAATTTTAGTGTATATTTATTTGTCCCTAAAACAGAGTTAAAGTTTTGATATTCTATTACTCTAATAGCGTTTGGAACGGTAGTTGAATAGGGTCTTAAAATTATTTTCATTCCATTTCCCATATGAGCAACTTTAATTGCTGGATTATTTACAGCTGTCGTAATATTAATAGCATCTTTTGTTAAACTTGTAAATAGAGCCTCAACTTTTCTTACAGAGAAAAGGCTAAATAAAATATCCAGCCTTTAAATAAACTTCTTATACCTTTTTTTTAAAAATATCTTGGTTAATGATTAATTGAATTGCTAACGCCATAATTACTTGCCAAATAACAAATGGAATTTGTATACTGTCTTTTAAAAACTCCTCATTATTGTAAAAAAAAGAACTTTGTAATACTAATAGAATAATTGAAACTATAATTATATACTTTGCGAATTTTGTTTTTGAAAAATTAAATACAAATTTATATATAATAAAAACTAATATAGGAGCAAACAGAAAAGGTGATATAATATAAGATAGTTCTCCAACCAAATCTTTACTAATAGTATATTCTGTATTTTGTAATATAAAATCTCTAAAAATTCCAAAAATACTCATACTAAAAAAAGCGATCCAAAAAGAAACAAAAGAAACAAATATACTTAATAATGTGCCAATATATGGGTTGTATTTATGCTTTTCCCAGTTAATTAGACCTATGATAATACCAAATGATAAAGGGTAGTAGTAAATTTCCATTTTTGTAATATGAATTATTATTACACATAGTATTGCGGGTAATATTAGCTTAATATATTTCATAAAAAATCTAGTTACAATTTATTTGGTCTATTGTCTCGTTATTTTCTAATAGTTCTTTAAGTTTTGTTTTGTCAAAACGAATGGCTGTTTTAGGAATAACTTCTGCTCCTCCTCCATTATCATTAACCCATTCTTTAATTTCATTTTGTAAATTAGACCACGTCTCCTCTCCAATATTATAGTAAGTATCTTCTTTGCATTCATTTCCGGATAAAAAGTTACCATATTTAGTAAATGTTGAAACCCTTGCAACGTCAAGAGCTCTAGCATATAATTCTAATTTATTATTTTGATTTACTAACCAACCCCATTGTCTATTTCCAGAAAAAGGTTGTGTTTTAGAATCTTCTGTTGCAATTGTTGAACCAATCCAATAATTAGGTGTATATGCAGAAATCATTATTGCTCCATCATCTTCAGAAAGATTTTCCAGCCAGGTATATAGACCTGGAATATCAGCACCAGCTTCAATTAGAAATATTGCAGTTAATGGGTTTGAAGAGTTCCAAAGCGTAGCATCAACTGGAAAATAAGGTGAAAATTCCCAAGTAATATCTCCAGTATCTGTACTATTATTAGGGACATCACAACTAAACTGAAAATTATCTTTACCACCACTTGCTAATTCTGTAAAATTTTCTCTATATTTTTGATAAACATCAGCATTAGAGTCTGGGTTTCCATCTCCATTAAAATCAGGGTTGGTAGTTATTTTAACTCCATAATAATCTACATTTGCAACAGCAGCATTACCTGTGTTAAGTGGCTGGTCATTAAAACCATCTCCAAGATTATCAAGTCTGTCTTTGCAAGATTGTGGCAAAGTATGGTCATATAAAAATTGGTAATTAGCAATATCAAGACCGTTTCGTTGTATACAATCTTCAAGTAAAACAAAAGGGTTATCTTTTATTAACTCCATTAATTCTTGATACCTTTCGAATTTCGCTTTAGGTATGTTAATGGCAATATTTATAAAATCTTTAACAAAGCTTTTAGCTTTATCAGAATGATTATTATCCTTAACAAAAGCACAGATTTTTTTTCTTAGTTGTCTTTGGTTATCATCTGCTAAAAATAAGGTTTCTTCAAGTTCTAATTCTAAAAATTGAGCAATCGTAGTGGGTTGGTCATTCTCACAAGCACAATCAAAATCTTCTGTAGTTAGTGTTTTAGTATCTTTTGAAGGGCTCTTTTTAAACATCTTTTTAGGTAGTGGAATATCGAATAATTTATCTTTTTCTGTTAAATAGTTATCTTCAAATTCGCCTAAAGACATTATTTTAGAATTTTGTTGAGCTTTTACTCTTTCTGAACATGGAATATCTGTATTCATAAAACTGTCATCATCGTCATCCCCTTTAGGACGATTAACGTTATCAGGGCATTTACTAGCTCTATTCGACCTGAATAAATGACCAAAACTCCCTATATTTTTTTATGGTTGTTGTATTTATATTTATTGATATATTTCATCTCTTTTCCCACTATGAAACCATTCCTGTAATGTTAATTCAAAAGGTCTAAATTCCATACCTGTAAGTTCCTGTCTTTCTATTTCGTTTTTTAATTTTTCGGAGATTATTCCGTAACTATCTCCTTCAGAATATCTAAGAAAAAAAAAATCAATATTCATTTTGTTATTAAATGATATGTTTTTTAGAAAAAGCATTTTAGGGTATTTCATAGATGCTGCCATATCTAAAAATCCTTTTTTGTCCATTTTTTCCAAATAATTTTGGATAGGCTTATTATTCTTATCTATATCTTTTAATAAAATATCAGTATTTTTAAAATCTACAAAATCATATGGGATATCATAAATATGAGTTTGCCAATAACTATAAATTTTTTCATTTTTATGAATAATATGTGTTGAAAAAAATTGTACACCAAAACAATTAAACTGCTCTAAAATCTTTTTCAATTTATAACTAATTACTGCAGATCCCAAGGAAAATCCAATACCACCAACCTCAATTAAATCAGTCTGTTTTGCTTTTGCATATAGAACAGCGTTAGATAGTATTGGTTCTTTATCTGTTTTTTTATATGGAAACCTTTCAATAAAATTAGGATTATCCCAAACGTGGCAATTATGAATTACCTTTTTAACTTGAGGGATTTTACCAACAATCTTTTGGTTTAAACTACTTTCTAAAATAAAATATTTCATTATGGTAATACTAAACCATTTAAGTGAGAATTAGGATTGTTAATAACCCAATCTCTAATGTTACTAATTAAACTATTTACAAAACTATAGGCTTCATCAACTGTTGCATTTGGGTTACGTCGCTTAAATGCATCTAATTTTGATTTAATTAAATTTGTATATGTTGGATGATTAGGTTGATTTCTCCAAGTTGCAAGTGCAATACCATTTAGTGTTTCATTTATATGAAACGCACTTCTAGATTTTGTGGCTTTTTGTATTATATCGTGATTTTTTATAACATCAGTCCAAGGCATTATATGATGAGCCTGTAAAGTAGCATCTGTAATCCCCAAGACTTTTCTTAATTTATTACCAGTTGAACCAAAATATACTGTTCCATTAGCTAACACTTTCCAAGTAAGTCTTACTTTTGTGCCAAGAGTAGAAGTTGTTATTTTAAAGACATCTTTACCAGTTGTTGCACCCCAACCCACAATAGGAACTGTAGCAGCAAAACTTAAAGTAGCATTTACACCATCTCCTTCTATTAAATAAAGTACACCATTGGTTAAATCGGCAATTTCACCTACAACAGGAATCATTCCAAAACCATCTAAAGCGATATGCACAAAATCTTTTGATGCTTCCCAATAAATTTTGGCATCTGACCAATCAGGATGATTAAATCTTAAAACAGCACATTTTGTTGTAAAATAAATTTGTAACTGTAAAACCAATGCAGGATTTGCGGTAGCGACATCTAAATCTACAAATTGATTTACAGAACTTAAAAAAGAACTGTCCAAAGGATTATAAATCTTATTTTGATTAAATGCCTTAATAACAAAATCTAATGTGTTAAAATCAACATTTATTTCTAAATGAGTAAATTTAATTAACTCTTTCGCAAATATTTTAGCTTTATCAGAATGATTATTATCCTTAACAAAAGCACATATTTTTTTTCTTAGTTGTCTTTGGTTATCATCTGCTAAAAATAAGGTTTCTTCAAATTCTAATTCTAAAAACTGAGCAATAGTAAGGGATTTATCTTTTTCACAAGCACAATCAAAATCTTCTATTGTTGGCGTTTTTCGTGTTTTGGAAGCAAAATCAGATGCTTCTAAAGGGATTTTAAAATCATATAAAAGATCATCGTCAAACCTTGCCATATTACTAAAACCACCTCCAGGTTGTTCTTGATCAATGCCAGTTGTTGGACATCCTCCATACATTACTTTCCCTCTGGATCTAAAAATTCCTTTAATCCGATCCCAAAAGCTTCTAAAATTGATGTTTAATCCACCGCCACCGCTACCTTTTTTTCTTTTTTTACATTTTGTGATATTAGAATTAGATGGGTTGTTATTTACAAGGGAGCCTCCAAAACCTAAATTAACAACATTTACAAAGAAATTAAATCGAGAATTCGGACTATTATTATTGTTTAAAGAAGGAGTACCAATTCCATAAAAATCAGTTTGGTATAAATCACTACGAGTACCATCAGCACCAATATTCATACTAATTACAGAATGATCGGGGTCGGGGTCTTCACATTCATTTGATTTTCTTAAGCTGTTAGAGTTCTCTTTTTTTAAGGGAATAACATTATAGGTAATGACACCATTTTCGGCAGTAACTTTGGTTATTTTTTCTTTAAACTCTTGCTTTAAAGCTTCTTTATTACTGTTTTTAGATAAAATAGTAGTTCCTGTTTTATTTTGATAATCAATATAATTATCAATAAATTCTTTGGGTAGTTGGTTAAAAGAGATGGTTTCAATTTTAGCAACTCCATCTCCATTATTAGTGTTTAATTGACTTGAAGAAGTGAGTATTTCTTCTTTTTCACAATTCGATAACAGGAATATTCCCAAAAGGAGTACTCCTATTTTAAAAAGTTTAGTTGCTTTGTTTCTTTTTGTTTTCATGTTTGTTAAAATTAGTGATTAATATTCAGTCTTGTTTTAACAAACTGCAATTTTTACAATTCAGCCGTTTGAGTGAGCTATATGAACCACAACGGTTTGTGTATGAATAGTAGCAGAATAAATTTGCTTTTTTTACTTTCGTTCTATAAACAAAGACAGCAAAAAAATACAAATTTTAAAGTCTTTATTTAACTGCTATTTTTCATATACTGTGTTATGAGCTTTTTTCTTCCCTTTCTTTTCTTCCCTTTCTTTTCTTTCTTTCTTTTCTTTTCTCAGCTTTTGACCTATTCTAGCTGACCACATCATAATTGGTTCATAAAAAAACCAATTTAAAGTAAAAGCAATACAAAAAGCAGTCAAAATCTTCTTAATATTTACATCTTCATTCTCAATATTCCCAAAAAAGAAATGATTGAAAGTTAATGCAATTGGAATTGCAAATTTTCCTAGAAAAAAAAGTTCTATTTTTCTTATTTTATTTTTATTAAACACAATCACTACCTAAAATTTGAATACCAATATTTACTATTGAAGACATTACAGCACCAGCAATTGCTCCACCTATTGCACCTCCAGCCGTACCTGCAGGACCAAAAAAAGAGCCTACGAACCATCCGAAACGTGCACCAGATATTGCCCCTGCAACTGCTGCTTCAGCTAATGAACCAACGTCACCTTCACAACTTTTATTTGCTATCTTATTTAATAAGTCATCTTGATATACTTCTATTGTAGAAAACACACCTGCAAGGCTTTCAAGATGTGGGTCACTATCATATTCAGATTTGTATTGATTGAGTAGGGTTACCATTCCTGAATAATCTTGATTTTCATTCAGAGAGATTAGTTGATTAAAATAATTTACTGTTTTTTCAGATAATCCTGTGCCTTCAATTGTTATTTCCTCATCAGAAGATTTATTTTGGGTATTGTTAATATTTTGATAAAAATTTGTGTTCAAATACTCAATTGAGCCATATTGTGAATTTTTAATATTGCTAAATAAATAATTCTCAATTTCTTTTGCTGTTTTTAAATCAGATTTGTCAGCGTTATTAAATAAATCAACTGTGTAATTCTTCAAAGAATTTGTATCGCTAATATAAGATTCAAATGATTTTGTTGCACTCAATGGAGAATCTTCTATCTCGTTACTTTCTTGCCTACAACTTGTAATAAATGTTGAAGTGCAAAAAAGTAATATAAATACTTGTAAAATGTCTAATTTAAATTCTTTCATTTTTAAAATTTTTGAGAGTTTCATTTTTTAACTCTTGGTTAATATTTTTTTCCATTTTGTTGTTTTAAACCTTTTTAGATTTCAGTTGACCTTAGGAAATCCAACTGTTTTGAGATGGTTAGTCTCTTATTGCTTATTCTTCCCGTCTTGAATTTAATTGCTCATAACGTTCAGATTGTGTGCAATAAAGTTAACACATTAAAATAAATTCTGCAAATGATATATGTGTTTTTTACGGAGCAACTTGTTCTTTTGATTTATGTGGCATAATGGTCTAGTATATGAAAAGTAGCGTATTTTAAACACTAATTTTTAGGTTTATAACTGACCTTAAATTTATAAAATTCATTATCGTTTTAGCGCTTAAACCGCTATTTTTTATATACATTGTTACCTGCTGGCTTTTCTATTCAGAGTACTTTAAAAATAGAATGTCAGATTTACAATTATATGTTTTTTGGTCAAGTTTCCAATAGAACTCTGTTTCTAAACTAGACATATCCATTGATAGGTTCGTCAAGTGTTCAGCTATCTTTTCTCTTAAGAAAACAACATTCCTTTTTAGTTTCCAACTGTTTGCCATATCTATTTCGTCAGTAAGAACTAAAAAGAACCTGTTAGAAGCATCAAATCGTGCTTCTCCTTGATTTTCATACAACCACTTTTTCAACTCTGTCGGATTTGCTTCTGCTTCAGCAATTATATCTTTCTTATGTTGTTTTAAAGTAGCTATAAAGTCTTTTGCTTCTTGTCTTTGGTCTTCTGAAACTTTATTAAACAAGTGAAGTTTTAAAGCTTTATCTTTTATGTCGGTTGGAATGAAAATTTTTAGTTTTCTACAGATACGTTTTAGCATTGTTAGTTCATTTCCATAGCCAATTGCTTTTAACTTGTCTGCTAATAGTTGCTCCGGAAAATATGTAACTTTTAAATCGAAAGGTATGTCATTAATAAAAAAGTCTATCTTTTTTACTAATCCTACTGTTGGAAGTACTGTTGCGTGGTCTTTAAATAAGTCTTCAATTAAAATAGAAGTCCAATGATTGTACCAAGAATTGAGTGTGTACCCTCTTAAACTAGTTAAAAGGCTTCCTTCTATTTCTTCGTTTATAGCATCATAAGATTGAATTTTCTTAATGTAATTATTAACAATATTCTTTTCAAGACTATTGCCAAACGAACCTCCTCAATCAAAATGTTGTAGCCTGGTAAGTTGGTCAACTAAATAATCTTGGTTGTCAATTCTTGAAGCCCTTTCTTCTTGATATTTTACATTTATAAAATCATTTATTAGAGCGTCAGTAATTTGCTCTAGACCAAAAACATACCCGAAGTACTCTTTAGATTTTAATTCTGAAAGGTCAATTTTATGTAGTTCTCCGAATTCCTCCATAGTATCCTTTCTGGACATACTACGAAGCTTTAAAAACCGTATTCCTCTATTATCGTTTTCTATGCTCGGGAAGTCATTACTCCTAAAGCATTTATCAAGCTATGTAAAATTCAAGTTGGTCATTAAGTTGCCATTGTTGGTTTTCTGAGAATTTAAAATTCTCAATTAATATTTTAAGTAGGTCTACATCTCCTATGAGTATTTTTTCAGAGAAGACTTTTTTCATAGTTTTTAGAAAAATTTCATTTGTATCAAGACCGCCATTCTCCAACCATTCTTCAATTTGATTGATAAATAATTGAGTAATTTCTTTATCTGATTTACAAATAACAGGTTTGATAGAAGAAGCTTTTTGAAAAGTAACGAGTACGTCTCCTTTAATACTTGTTAAACGATTGATTTGCCTTGGGGTAAAAGATTTTTGAACAAGCCATTCATAATCAATTAATTCAAATCCGTTTTTAATGCAAGCATTCGTAATTGCTTTCCATTCTTTTCCAGATAGAGAATGATAAGTAAGCGAAAAGTACTTGTCAGTTTTAAGAACTCTCCGAATTTCTGAGAAAGCTAAATTGATTTCTTCTTCAAATGTATTGCAGTCCTTTTTCCTTTCTTTACTATCAGAAATTACGATTTCGTTTTTGTAATCTGGTTCAAGTTTAAGCCAAGAATTCCATATTACACTCTTTTCAAAATAAGGTACAGCATCTCCATAAGGTGGGTCTGTAAATATATAATCTACGGATTCGTTTTTTAATGATAGCTTCTTGGCATCATTTTGAAGTGTTTGGTAATTGTTCGAGTACTCAACTGGGAAGAAATTAAATTCCTCCTTATTCCCAAACTGATTCAAATAATCCTCTTTTCCTTTGACAATTTTTGAAAACCTATTTTCAAAGTAATGTAGAACATTGTTTTCTAAATAGGTTTCTCCAATGTAAAAGCCAGTCATCCATGCTCCAGGCGCCATTTCTCCTCTGCTTTTAATAGGTGGCAAGAGTTTTGAGCAATTTGCTAAATTTGCCGTAAAAGCGACTTTAAAGAGATTCTTTTCATTTCCACTAGAATGTTTTTCAATTAAACTTAAGAGTCTTGCGTGACACGCAAGAGTTCTTTTAGTGAATAAGTCAGAAACATCCATTCCTTCTTTTGCAGAAATACGTGAATTTTTTATAAGCTTTACTGTTGGAAACCAATCGATTATTTTTTGCTCGTTTTCAAATTCCAAATATTTTTTTGATTCAATTTCACTAATATAAATTTCCTTAGATTTGCTTTGACCAAGAGCTTTAAATTTACATTTGATAGGAACATTACTTTTATCTCTTAGAATTGTTATAAGTTGAACGGGTTGTCCATTGTGCTTCCATTTATACCATTCTGAATTATACGATTCAAATTCAGATTTGATTAGTTCCCATTGTTTTTTGAGAAGCTCTAAGTCAGTATTTTTTTCAAGAAGTTGAACATTAATAAAATTAGCAACTGGATTTAGGTCATTTGAAATTACGTTTCGATTTAAAATGTATGCTTCTGAACAGAATACACCATAACCAGAAAATGGGTCGAGAACAGTATCTCCTTCTTTAGAGTACTTTTCAATAAGTCCCTTTAAATCGTTTGAGGGTTTTTTTCCCCAGTATTTGTGCATTTCGTATCTGTCTCTCTTCTGTTTCAAACTTTCTTCTGTTTTCTTTTCAAAGTTAATGTTTCTTTTCCGCTAGTTGTTTTTTTTAGCTTGCCTATAACGGTGAGTATATGAAGCGTAGCAGAGTAAAAAACGAGGTGCTTTCCGTTTAAAAATAAAAATAGCAGAAAAGAATCAAACTTTGATTTTAGCACTTAACTGCTATTTTTCATATACGTGGTTGTGGTTTGTGTTTAGTAACTTCCTATGCTTATTTCGGTAATTATTTCATGTTCATTAAAATCAATACTAAGAAACTTATAATCTGGATTAATTAAGTTTAATAAAAAATAACTCGAGTTTTTATTATAACTTAAAGGGTAAATATTCTTCAACTCATCAATATTACTACCTATTCTAATATTATGCTTAGTAAAATTATATTTGTTATTTGTTATTTTAAAATCGTCTATTCTGTTTTCCATAACATAAAAAATAATTCCGTCATATTTATAGATGTACATGTCTACATTATCCATTTCAGAAAAACTTTTTTCAATTTCAATTGGTTTACCGAAGTTACTTGTTAATATTGATTTATCTTTTCCAATTACAATAACTCCATTAACAGTTAACTCATCGGAGTTGATTGTGTTTTGTCCCTTACAATTAAGAGAAAGGAATACAAACGTTATCACTATATACATATATTTCATGATTTTATATTTTAATTACAGTTATTTCTTATTGGGTTAAATTGATTATCAAACTTTGTTTTTAAATAATTTTTAGGGTTGATACTTTTCCAATTAGCATCAAATATTTGAAGATGTATATGGGGGATTACTTTTTTCTGTCCTTTTCTTCTAGGAGGGTTTGCATTTCCAGTGTTTCCATTGACACCAATAATATCTCCTGCTTTTACTTTGTCTCCTTTTTTTACATATACTTTATTTAAATGACCATATTTTATAAAAATCGTAATTCCATTAATTATTACTTTTAAAATAATATAGTTCCCATAAGAATTGACTCGATATTCTCCAGGGTTAAAGGTATTTCTAATATTAGATACTATACCATCATACATAGCAAAAGTTGAAGTATTTACAGGTGCTTTTATATCTACACCATCATGTTTTTTCTTTCCTTTAACTCCACTGCATATTTTCTTCCAGCTACTTCTAGTGCAACCAAACGTACCACCTTTTTTTCCAGATTTACTAGAAGAAACAATCTCAGGATTAGGAACAGGATCTCCTTTACAAGGTTTTTTCACACATTTTCCATCTTTATCTTTTACATAGTTATCTCCACAATCATCTATTTTAAGGCAGCTGTTTAGAGGACTTGCTTTTTGTTGAACAATAAGTATTAAATCAGCTTTTATTTTTTATATATGGTTTGTTAAAAACAAATCAATTTTATTCCTGAAACTTTATTTAGATTATTAATTTTAAATGACAAGCCTACACTACCAGTATCTGCATCTGTAAAATTATAACTACTACTATTTGAGTTAAATAAATAATTGTTAAATTTTCTTTTGTCATCTCCTATTTTTATAACTAGTTCCTTTACCTTTACCGTTATACTAGAATTAAGTATATAAATCCTAGCTAAGTCGTAATTGTTTCCCAAATCTCTTTCATCTTCAAAACCTAAAGAAATATTATCATTATAAAAATCTTTAGCCAAAGAAGGAGCAGTGTCATTTACTACCTCTTGAATATCATTACCAAAAAAAGTTTTCATTTTATTTAAATTTCCACCGGCTACCATAATTTCACCTAAAGTTACATTATTGAATTTTATACTCTCACCAAATTCATCATTATTAATATTATTTAATTGTGCTTTACACGAAATAGGTAGTAGTAAATTGATTATTAGTATTATAAGTATTTGTTTCATTTTTATAGTTTTAAAATTAATTACATGGATTTGTTACTTTACCTGTACTAGGATCTATTTTTGTTTTAAAATGATTTAATGGATCAACATCTGCACCATTTTCTTGAGCTTTTACATGCACATGCGATTCGGCATAGTCATCTTCTATGCCACTTTTTAAATTTCCGGAATCTCCTTGATAACCAATAATATCTCCTGCTTCAACTATTCCAGATTTTCTATTGTCTTTTTGCATATGGAAATATAATATTTTGACAGTTTGATTATTAATTATTGAAGTTATTTCTACATGGTTGTGGTTTCGTATTTAATTGAACAAGATATATTCAATTTCTGTAATTCTATTAGTACTAGGATTGCATTTAACAAATAATCCTTCACTGTCTGAATTTTCTAAAATAAAAATGGCTCCTTTTGTCCCATCTCTATAGGTATTGATTTTAATATTACCCAACTTATTAATATTGTCTCCTAGCGTAATTGAGATTCCTTTAATTGATATAGTTGATGAAGCATTATCAATTTCAAAGCGAACTAAAGTATAAGGACTATCACTAACATCGCTTTCAAAATTAAAGGAAAGCCCATTATTCCAAAACCCAATATTTGGCATTGGGTCGTCTGCTGTTTTATAATTTAAATTATTGCCAAAGAGAGTTCTCATTTTAGTTAAATCACCTTCTGTATTATCTATATCTTTCCATTTTACACCATCTATAGTCATGTTATTAAATTCAGATAAGGTTAAATAATTTCTTTCCTGACTATTACAAGAAAGAATGGTAAATAGAATGATAATTGAGTGTATATATTTTATATTTTTCACGATACTATGTTTTTAATTACAATTTGTTGAGTTTTGTGATGCACCTGTATTAGAGTCAAATTTAGTTGCTAAATAATTGTTAGGGTTAACTGTTTTACCGTTAACCTTCACTTTTATATGCACATGCGATTCGGCAGATCCTTCAGCAATTCCATTTTTTAGATTTCCTGAATCTCCTTGGTAACCAATAATGTCTCCAGCTTTAACTATTCCAGATTTTCTATTGTCTTTTTGCATATGGAAATATAATATTTTGACAGTTTGATTATTAATTATTGAGGTTACTTCTACATAATGTCCTGCCCCTATTATTTTAGTTCTTTTTTCATTATACTGTGTGATTAATCGAGCAGTTCCATCATGTGTAGCAAAAATAGGGTCACCACAAGATGTTCTAATATCTACTCCTCCATGTTTTTTTCTTCCTCTAATTCCTCCACAACTTTCCTTTTCACTAAACCTTGTACAACCATACATAGCTCCTTTAACACCAGATGCTCCTTTTTGCGGTGCAATTTCAGGGTTTGGCACAGGGTCTCCTTTACAAGGTTTTTTCACGCATTTTCCGTCTTTATCTTTTACATAGTTATCTCCACAGTCATCTATTTTAAAGCAACTGTTTAGAGGACTTAATTTTTGTTGAACAATAAGTATTAAATCAGCTTTTATTTTTTCTTTAATTTCTATGGAATAATCATTGTCTTTTACACATTTACAAATTTGTTGTAATAAATCATTTTCAGATTCTAATAGAAAAGAAGCTTCTTCAGAGCCTAAACTTAAAAAATTACTAATACCAAGAACATCATTATCCTCACAAGCACAATCAAAATCTTCTATTGTTAGCGTTTTTCGTGTTTTGGAAGCAAAATCGGATGCTTCTAAAGGGATTTTAAAATCATATAAAAGATCATCGTCAAACCTTGCCATATTACTAAAACCACCTCCAGGTTGTTCTTGATCAATGCCAGTTGTTGGACATCCTCCATACATTACTTTCCCTCTGGATCTAAAAATTCCTTTAATCCAATCCCAAAAGCTTCTAAAATTGATGTTTAATCCACCGCCACCACTACCTTTTCTTCTTTTTTTACATTTTGTGATATTAGAATTAGATGGGTTATTATTTACAAGTGAACCTCCAAAACCTAAATTAACAACATTTATAAAGAAATTAAATCGAGAATTCGGACTATTATTATTGTTTAAAGAAGGAGTACCAATTCCATAAAAATCAGTTTGGTATAAATCACTACGAGTACCATCAGCACCAATATTCATACTAATTACAGAATGATCGGGGTCGGGGTCTTCACATTCATTTGATTTTCTTAAGCTGTTGGAATTTTCTTTTTTTAAGGGAATAACATTATAGGTAATTACACCATTTTCGGCAGTAACTTTGGTTATTTTTTCTTTAAACTCTCGTTTAAGAGCTTCTTTATTATTGTTTTTAGATAAAATAGTAGTTCCTGTTTTATTTTGATAATCAATATAATTATCAATAAATTCTTTGGGAAGTTGATTAAAAGAGATGTTTTCAATTTTAGCAACTCCATCTCCATTATTAGTGTTTAATTGACTTGAAGAAGTGAGTATTTCTTCTTTTTGACAATTTGATAACAGGAATATTCCCAAAAGGAGTACTCCTATTTTAAAAAGTTTAGTTGCTTTGTTTCTTTTTGTTTTCATGTTTGTTAAAATTAATGATTAATATTCAATTTTGTTTTAACAAACTGCAATTTTTACAATTCAGCCGTTTGAGTGAGCCATATGAACCACAACGGTTTGTATATGAAACGTAGCAGAGTAAATTTGCTTTTACTTTCGTTTTACAAACAGAGATAGCAAAAAAATACAAACTTTGTAGTTTGCACTTTAACTGCTATTTTTTATATACGTGGTTGTGGTTTCGTATTTTTATTCAATTCTATAAAAATCAAATTCTTTTGGTAAATCTTCTACAAAAATAATTTTGTTTAATCTGTATTTTCCTTTTTCTGAAAATAACTTTCTTTCGTAGATTCCTAAACTATGCATTAGTTTAAGATTAATTAATTTTACATTACAACTTTCGTTAAAAAACTTCCAAGTACCAAAATTCTTTTGTGTTATACGACCTTTTATAAATTTTTGTTCAAAAGTGCCATCTTCTTTAATTATTAGTATATTTTTAGCTTCTTTGTCATAAACATTTTTATATACTCCAATAATAGGTTTTGTATTATTACAATGATCACCTCTAAAATACTTACAGCTGATGAACATTAAAAATAATAATAAATATATAGTGTATTTCATTTTATCTAACTTTTAATTTAAATTTAAATACTTGCCAAATATTAGAATTAGATGGGTTATTATTTACAAGGGAGCCTCCAAAACCTAAATTAACAACATTTATAAAGAAATTAAATCGAGAATTCGGACTATTATTATTGTTTAAAAAAGGAGTGCCAATTCCATAAAAATCAGTTTGGTATAAATCACTATGATTACCATCAGCACCAATATTCATACTAATTACAGAATGATCGGGGTTGGGGTCTTCACATTCATTTGATTTTCTTAAGCTGTTGGAATTTTCTTTTTTTAAGGGAATAACATTATAGGTAATGACACCATTTTCGGCAGTAACTTTGGTTATTTTTTCTTTAAACTCTTGCTTTAAAGCTTCTTTATTACTACCCGTTGTGCATTTAAATAATGTTAATTTTTAAATTATTTATATTTCTATCAAAAACAAACTTATTAATAAACTGAATTACTGTTAATGATGTTAATTTTGATAGTATTCTTGTTTTAAACCCTTTAAAAGATTTAGCATAATTACATCGTATCATAAATTGGCCACAAAGTTCTGAAAACAAAGTTTCTATTCGCTTTCTTTTCTTTCTAAAAATGTAGGTTTTTTTTGTAATTATATTGACTTTTACGTTTTGGAACCTCCAGTTTTATTTGCTTGCTTTCAAACATATCTAATTGATATTCAGTGCTTAATTAACCTTTGTCTCCCAAAATCACACAATTATTAAACGGTTGTTTCATATCTTTTAAATAATGAATATCGTGAACGGAGGCTTTGCTTATATCAAAACTTTTGAATACCCCTTCAATAGAACAAACTGCATGAATTTTGTAACCATGATAATGCGTATTTTGACTTGCACAAAAACTTCTATTTGGTGAGCTATAAAATTCTTCTTTACAAGTTTTACTACTATTACTTCTTGATAATTTGACCACTTCTAAAGGCGTACTATCTTCAACAAAATAGTTTTCAAATTCATTAAACTTATTTGATAATTCATTTCTAATAAACTCCATTGCAAAAAATAATTCTCGCTTCCTTCTATTATAAACAGAACCTCAGTCTTATTTTTTAAATCAATTGAAAGCTCTCGAAACAATTAATTCTATGTCTTTTAGTTTTGGTTTCCTTTTTTGATTTGAAAATTGTTCTTTTTCAGTAATAGACCTTAATGTTTCTAAAATTTTATTGTAATTTGCTGTAAAGTTGTTCATATATTTAATTGATTGATATTCAAATAAATATACGAGTTTAATGAATCAATGAACATCTTTTATTATTCAATTATTAATGCACAACGGGTTAATGCTAATACATGTCTCAATAAGTGTAATGGAAACACAGAAAATACCTATAGGATAGCTTCACTCTCTTTTAAACGGATTTGATACAGCATCAGAAAGCCGTAAAGGGTCTAACTATTTGGTATTCTTTGTTATAATTTTCAAAAAAACAAATTACTTCAGTTTTAAAATTAGGAATAACATGAGTATTTTATATAGGAAAATAAAACCTGAAGACAATCCATATTTAGCAAAAATTATTAGGAATGTGATTGAAGAATTTGATGCCCCTCGAGTTGGAACTGTATACTCCGATAGTTCTACTGATTATCTTTTTGAATTGTTTGAAGAACCTAATTCAATACTATGGGTAGCCGAGGATAAAGGGAAACCTGTGGGATGTTGCGGGGTTTTTCCTACTGAGGGATTAAAGAAGAATTACTGTGAATTGGTAAAGTTTTATATTTCTGATACTGTAAGAGGGAAAGGTCTTGGAAAAGAACTCATGTTAAAGAGTATAGAATCAGCAAAAGAAATGAAATATGACTATATATATCTTGAAAGCTTACCCCATTTTTCAAAAGCTATAGAAATGTACAAAAAAACAGGGTTTAATCCTGTTGTTAAGCAGCTGGGAAATTCCGGGCATTCCAGTTGTAATGTCTGGATGGTAAAGCAAATTATGTGAAATAAAACTTAAAATATGTTAAAATAAAAAATAATTGTAAGTAGTAAGAAGTATTTGAGTCTATAATACCAGAGACGTATTTAAAGTTTCTTTTCATAGTTTTTCATAGCAATTTCCCGCTTCTACTTCGAAGCGGGTTTTTATTCTTATATTTATATCAAAAATCTTTTCTTGGAAAAAATTATAGTTTCTGTATCTAATGATTTAATAACCGATCAGCGTGTAGATAAAGTATGTAATTCTCTATATAATAATGGCTATAATATTTTGTTAGTTGGATGTAAAAAAATGTATAATTTAAGCCCTTTATATAGAAATTACAGAATAGTAAGACTCAACTTATTTTTTACCAGAGGGTTTCTATTTTATGCAGAATTCAATATAAAATTATTTTTCTTTCTCTTATTTAAAAAGAAAGATATAGTACTATCTAATGATATGGACACATTACTTCCAAACTTTTTAGTAAGCAGGCTACAACATAAAAAACTTGTATTTGACAGCCATGAACTATTCTCTGAAATACCGGAGTTAACAGATAGGAAATTCATTAAAAAGGTTTGGTCAGTTTTTGAGAAAAAATTATTACCAAGACTGGAAAATGCATATACTGTATGTGCAAGTATTGCCGAACATTATAAAAATCGGTACAAAACAGAATTTAAAATTATTAGAAACTTACCTAAGGCATCAAGTTATGAAAAAGGAGGATTGAATTTTTCTACTGATAAAAAACTAATTATATATCAAGGAGCAGTAAATATAGGCAGGGGTCTTGAGTTGATGATTGATGCAATGAAACACTTAGATGATTATTTATTTTTAATTGTCGGAGATGGAGACATAACCAATGAATTATTTCAAAAATCAGAGAATGAGGGACTAAAGGAAAAAGTTCATTTTTATGGAAAAGTAACTCCGAAAGAATTAAAAAAAATAACTCCCAATGCTGTTTTAGGAATCTCTTTAGAGGAAGATTTGGGCTTAAATTATCGATATGCATTGCCGAATAAAATATTCGATTATATTCAGGCAGGAATTCCGGTGCTATGTGCTGATTTACCCGAAATGAAAAAAGTAATCCTGAATTATAATGTCGGAGAAATAGTGAGAGAAAGAAACCCTAAAAAAGTTGCAAATCAGATTAAAAATATGGAAAAACAAGATTTTTCAATTCCCATAGCTAAAGCAAAGAAAGAATTAACTTGGAGAAAAGAGGAAGTAACATTATTGCATCTTTTTAAGAATCTTCGCTAAGTAAGTAATCCGAAATAAATCAAAAAAAACTAAAGAAGAAGTTCGATTGGCTAGCTTTTCAAATAAAGAATATAACGGAGTCAATAAGTTAATAATTCTCCTGTATTTTTTAAGAATACAGATAATTTTAATTGTGCCTGAAGGAAGTTGCTCTGATTTTATCAGATATGCTAAATTACTAAGTCCTTCTTTTGTATTACGAATAAACACATCATTAGAATCTATTTTCAAATGAAGGACAGGGTTGTTAACATGAGAAATAGAAAAATCAAATCTTTGTGTATCGATAGCAAATAGTAAATCTTCGTAGCCATATCCTTGTAAGTTTTCATTAAAAGTTACCAATTCAAAAACTCTTTTTTTGATTAAAAAATTAGCAGTAAAAAAATAACGAAGAGGTGTGGTAACTCGCTGTTTTAGTGAAACCTCTTCTCTTTTTTTTCCAAACTTCAGACGCAATAAACTCTTCTTGCTTCTTTTATAGACTGTTCCTCCAATGACCGCATCAGAATTATGATATTTTATGTGCCTGATGTATCTTCTAATAAAATTATCATCATCAATCATGACATCTGCATCTAAGAATAACAGCCAGGAATACGATGCTTTTGCGGCTAGTAAATTTCGAACAGCACTACGACCTATATTTTTATTTAAAACCTCAAAACTTGTATTAGACAGCTGTTCTGATTTTTGATTATTTAGATAACTTTCATCGTTTGAAGCATCATCAATAACAATAATTTCAAAAGGAATCTGCTCCCGGACAAGTTGAAAGTGTAATTTTTTAATTAAAGGGAAAGAATTCCAGCAATATGTAGGAACTAACACGGAAAGCATTAAGATGACAAAGGTTGCTGCTGTACAACTTCAAATAATTTTCCTCTTTCACACTTAACTGTCTTTTGTTTAAATTTTACAATTAATTGATAATCGTGAGTTGCCATGAGAATAGTCTTTCCGCTTTTATGAATTTTATTGAGTAATTCCATTACTTCTAATGAAGTTTTCGGGTCTAAATTTCCGGTAGGTTCATCTGCTAAAATTAACTCAGGATCATTTAACAAAGCACGGGCAATAGCTACTCGTTGTTGTTCTCCGCCGGAAAGCTCAAATGTTTTCTTATAGTACTTCTCTTTCATGCTTACTTTATCAAGAACTTCATAAATTTTTTCTTTACGCTCATTCTTATCTTTCCATCCAGTAGCTTTTAATACAAATTCTAAATTATCAAAAACATTTCGATCATTTAATAATTTAAAATCCTGAAAAACAATTCCCAGTTTTCTTCGTAAAAAAGGAATATTCCTTTCTTTCATTTTCTTCAGGTCAAAACCAACAATATTACCCAATCCTCTTTGTAGCCACAAATCACCATATAATGTTTTAAGTAGACTACTTTTACCACTTCCGGTTTTCCCAATTAAATAATAAAAATCTCCTTCATTAAGTGTGAAGTTTATTTTTGACAGAACCAGTATGTTACGCTGATAAATATCTGCATTTTCTAAGTGTAATATTGGTTGCCCCATAAAAATACATTTTTCACAAATCTATTATTTATTATTCATTTCAACTACTTTATTTTATTTTTGAGAGCGAGTTTAATCAAACAAAACAAAAAAAATAACGTTATTTTGCTGGAAACAACAAATAAAGATAGATTTTAACATGAGACATAAATATTTATTTATAATACTATATTACTTTTTGGCTGTCTTTAGTTCCTGGACTCAAAATACTGAAATGCAAATAAATACAGATATTAAATTTCATAAGGCAGTTACCTTGTACAATAACAAGGCTTATTCAGGGGCACAAAGAATTTTTAAAGAAGTTTCTATAAATACCTCAAAACAAAACCTGAGAATTGATGCTGATTTTTATGATACCATGTGTTCGATTAAGTTAAATCAGACAGGGGCAGATGAAAAAGTTTTAAATTTTATAAAAAAACACCCGTACAGCAGTAAAAAAGAGAAAGCCTTTTTAAATGTTGGAAATTATTATTTTGCTAACAGAAAAGCATCTCATTCATTAAAGTGGTATTCAAAAGTAAATCCGGTATTTTTAAATGTAAAAGAGAAAAAAGAATTGAACTATAAAATGGGGTATGCACTTTTAGTATCTAACTATCTTGAGGATGCAAAAAAGAAATTTATTACCTTATTAGGAGACCCTAAATATGGTACAGATGCACGTTATTTTTATGGATATATTTCTTACAAACAGGAAAATTTTGGTGAGGCAGAAGACAATTTAAGTCAGTTAGCTGATAACGAAACCTATAAAGCTGAAGCCAATTACTATCTTTTGGATATGGCTTTTAAAGGAGGAAAATTTGAAAAAGCTATACAAATTGGAGAAAAGATTTTATCGACTGCAAAAAAGAAACAAAAATCGGATATCAGTAAAATACTGGGAGAAAGTTATTTTAATTCAGAACAATATGAAAAAGCAATTCCTTATCTGCAGGAATACCAGGGAAAGAATGGAAAATGGACTAATGTAGATTACTACTATTTAGGATATTCGTATTATAAACTGAAGAATTACGAAAATGCAATCAATCAGTTTAATAAAATAATAGAAGGTCAAAATAGTGTAGCACAAAACGCCTATTATCATTTAGGAGAGTGTTATTTAAAAGCTAATAAGAAAGTGGAAGCGTTAAATGCATTTAAAAATGCCGGTGAAATGAGTTTTGATCCAATTATAGCATCCGATGCAGATTTAAACTACGCTAAACTAAGCTATGAGGAAGGAAACCCATACAGAAATGTACCGGAAGTACTCAAAGAATATTTAGCAAAATATCCAAAATCTCCGGAATCACAGGAAATTGCCGGTTTATTAATTACATCTTACTTGCACCAGCAGGACTATCAAGGAGCTATCGATTATCTAAATGCAAATAAAAACTCTGAAAATAAAGCATTGGCAAATGAAGTTTCATTGTATAGAGGAATTCAATTGTTCAATGAACAAGAGCTTAAAAAATCACTACCCTTTTTTTTAACAGCTACAAATGCTATGAATGATACCATCAGAAATAAAGCTCGTTTTTGGTTGGCAGAAACTAATTACCTGACAGGAAATTATGAAAATGCAATTCAATCATTTACAGCAATAGACAATTCTGATTTTGATGAAGCTAAAACGCTAAACTATAGTATAGGTTATGCTTATTTTAAAGATAAAGATTATAATAATGCTGCAAATTACTTTGAAGAGTTTTTAAATGAGAAAATTGATGATAACGATTTAAACGATGACGCTTCAAATCGTTTAGGAGATTCATTTTTTGCAACCAGGCAATATTCAAAGGCAATAGAATCTTATGAAAAAGTAATTAACGGAGAATCAGGAGCAGATTATGCACAATATCAGAAAGCAATGAGTAATGGTTTTACAGGAAATAGTAATGCTAAAATAAAAGATTTAAAAACATTAATTAAAGATTATATAACCTCTAACTTAAAGGATGATGCACTTTTTCAGTTGGCAACTACCTACACAAGTGGAGGAAAAATAAATGAAGCAAATAATGCTTATAGTCAATTATTAAAAGAGCATTCACAAAGTGGCTATGTTCCAAGTGTTCTATTACGTCAGGGGTTATTACAATACAGTCAAGGGAACAATATACAAGCATTATCTAAATTTAAAGAAGTAGTAGTCGAATATCCAAATTCTAATGAAGCAAAACAGGCAGCTGCCAATGTCAGAAACGTATATATAGACTTAGGAAAAGTAAATGAATATGCCACTTGGGTAAAAACAATCGATTTTCTAAATATCTCAAATAATGATATCGATAATACAACCTATGAAGCTGCAGAAAATAAATTCTTAGAGAATAATAAGAAAAAAGCAATTGCAGGATTCCGGGAATATTTGAAAAATTTTCCAAACGGACTACACGCTTTAGAAGCTAATTTTTATCTGGCACAACTATATTTTAATAATAATCAAAAACAAGATGCAGCTTCACATTACAGCTATATAATTCAAAAAGGAATCAGTAAATTTTCTGAGGAATCATTAGCAAAATTAAGTCAGTTATACTTAGAAAAAGAAAAATGGGAGAAGGCAATTCCTATTCTTGAACGATTGGAAAAAGAAGGAAATATAGATCAAAACATCATCTTTGCCCAAAGTAACTTAATGAAAGGATATTATGATAAAGAAGATTATGTAAAAGCAGTAATTTATGCGGAAAAAGTACTAGTCGGTAGTAAAATAGATGAAGTGACGGAAGAAGAATCCAGAATTATTCTAGCCCGTTCAGCAATTAAAACCGACGATTATCTGACCGCTCAGGACTATTATAATGTATTGAACAGAACAGCTACAGGACAACTGAAAGCAGAAACTTTATACTATAAAGCATTTTTTTTACATGAAGAAAAAGCATTTGAAGAATCAAATCAGGAGATTCAAAATTTAATCGCAAACTATTCCAGATATAAATATTGGGGAGTAAAAAGCTATATTATAATGGCTAAGAATTATTACGCTCTGAAAGATGCCTATCAGGCTACTTATATTTTAGATAATATCACAAAAAACTTTACTCAATTTAAAAGTTTAACAGAAGAAGCTAAAAATGAGCTAAATAAAATAAGGAGTAAAGAAGCACAAACAAACGAATCCATCAATTCTAAAAAATAAAAAGGAATGAAAAAAGGAATACTGCTAATAATATTGATGTTAGCAATAAACTTTAGTACAGCTCAAAAGAAAACAAAAATAAAGAAAGCTAAAGATACCATCATAAAAACAGAAGTAGTAGAAGTTATAACATCCTATACACCTAAAATAACAGATGCTTTTAAAATTAAAAGAAAACCCGTTATTAAATTATCAAAGAAAGTACAACGCAAATCCTTAAACTATCAAATAAAATCGTTGCCGGTAGCCTCAGGATTCACTCCCGGGAGTGGAGTTTTAAAAGGAATTGACCTAGGGGACAGAGAACGATTATTTAACAATTACCTTTCTTCCGGATTTGGAAATAACACCACACCACTTGCAGAAATGTATTTTCAAAATACCAACGCCTTTGAATATGAATATGGCGGAAAATTAAGCTTTATATCCTCAACAAATCCGGTTCAGAATGCAGTATTAAACAGCAGTTATTACAACGCCGGTATAGATTTATTCTTAAAACAGGAAATGTATTATTTCGATTGGAAAGCAGGCTTAAAGGCTTTTAGAAATAAGTACAATTGGTATGGATTGCCTACCGACATAGATTTTAAAGAACTAACTATCAATGCAATAGAAGAAAGTCAAGTTTATCAATTCTATAACATTTTTGGATTTGTATATCCTGAAAACAGAAATACAAAAGAAATAAGCAGTTCTGTAGCTTATTTCAGAGATGCCTTAGATTCCAATGAAATTCATGGAGATGCAGGTGCAAAATTTACTTTTCCTTTAGGGCGTTTCGGCTTAAATTCAGAAGATGCAAAGTTGGCAGTATCCACTAACTTTATAACAGGAAATTTTGATAATACTTATAACAATCCGACACAAAAAATTAACTATAGTTTTTTAACAGCAGGAATACACCCTTCATACGCATTCTCATATAAAAAACTTCGATATAAAATTAGGAAGCAGTGCCTACTATTCCTTTGATGCAGAAAATAGCTCGGGGCGATTTTTTGCCTATCCGGATGTGGAGGTTAACTATCCGATAATTCCAAGATATGCCAATCTCTATATAGGGTCAAAAGGAGATTTGGAAATAAACTCATATAAAAGCCTGTCGTCAAAAAACCCTCATGTGTCGCCAACATTAAATCTTACTCAAACCAATCAATTATTTGATGCCTTTGCCGGTTTCAGAGGAATTTTGAAAGGGAATATAAATTATAACCTTAGAGGAAGCTTTAAAAAGGAAGAAAACAGACCTTTTTTTGTTTTAAATGAGTCGATTTCTAATGGAATTACCACAACATTTTCAACAAGTGGGATTTCGCTGAAAGGATATAATTATGGAAATTCTTTCAATGTAATTTATGATAATCTAACCACAATTCGTTTCTCAGGAGAATTAATCTGGGATCTCTCTCGAAAGCTAACCTTAGGTTTGAATGCTGAATTTAATACATATGATATAAGCACACAAGAAGAAGCATGGAACTTACCACAAATAAAAGCTGATGTATTTATCAATTACACAGTAAAAAAATGGTACGTTACCACCAATTTATATTTTATAGGGAACAGAAAAGGAGTACAACACAATGCAACAACATTTACTTCGATAGATTTAGACAGGTATATTGATTTAAACCTGAATGGAGGGTATCATTTTAATGATTTATTTTCGTTTTTTTTAAGAGCTAATAATATTACAAACAGTAACTATCAGCACTATACAAATTTTAATGCACAAGGGGTTCAAATTACAGGAGGTTTCATCTGGAAGTTCGATTCATTATTCTAAGAAAAACCGCTGGACTGCAGGAGTATGCTTTTCAATACAATACTTTCTAAAAATCAAGACGGTCATTCCGGCGGGTAATAAATCTTCAGGGATGTTTGTAATGTTTCTCTCTCTATAGTACAGGAGAATATGTTCTTCCTACTATCAATCAGAACAATAGTATACTATCGAACTATCTGATAATTTAATGTTATGATATATCACTACAAGGTATAAATAAGTTTGATAGCATAGTATAAAGCACTTTCATAACATAATATCGATTAGTTTGATTATGCCTTGCAAAGATTCTAAACTCAGTAATTCAGAAACACTTACTATTATCAAAGAAAACTACGAATCATATTCTTCTCTTGGAATTGGAGAACCTTGGAATGATAATCATATATGGTTAAAACTTGATAATTTAAAAAATCAGGGCTTATTGAATGTCAAGGATATACGTAACAATGATATCTGGAAGAAACAAGTACAAAATCATATCATTAACAGCTCAATGGCAAGAATACTTTGACTATTCTAATGATGATAATAGAAATAGTAAAAAAGTTGTTATTGCCAGAGATATGCCTTTTGAAGTACTAGGTATTTCTTAGATGGAGTTTAAATAAGCATATTTAGAAAAAACTTTCATCTCCTCCACTCACACCCTAAATATTTTAAATTCTCATCCAATATTTTAAGACATAGAATTATATTAGCAGATTGAAAAACAACATCAAAGATAAATAACAAAAAAGGTTCTGGCAGAAATTTTGAATATGGACGTAAAAGAATTGATGATATCTAACAAAGAGAATACTAATGGCAACAGAAAAGAAACTATATGCTGAAATAGAGGCACTAAAGAAGAAACTGGAAGTTGCCAACAACCGAATTAAAACCGAGAAATACGGAATTACTTGGTTGGATGTGCCGGAAGCATTTGAGGAAGAAAGCGAAAACCAACTTCCTATTTTAACAGAGGTAAAAGAAAAAGCCATAAAAAATAAAGACCGAAAACCAACCCACATTTTAATTGAGGGCGACAACTACCATTCTCTTACCTGCTTAAACTATACACACAAAGGCAAAATTGACCTTATCTACATTGACCCGCCTTACAACACAGGGTCTGATGGATTTCGATATAAAGACAAACGTGTTTTAGATAAATATCCTGATGGCACAGAAGTTCCAAAAGACCACCATCTAAGACATAGTTATTGGCTTTCTTTTATGAGCAAAAGATTAGAATTAGCACATAATCTATTAAAAGATGATGGCGTAATATTTATATCTATAAATGAAGAAGAGTATGCTTCGTTAAAGTTGTTATGTGATAAAATTTTTCAAGAGTCTAATTACTTAACAACATTTACAGTTAAAGTAAGACACGAAGATAGAATACTAAAAGGAGATAAAGATTTTCACGAGACGACAGAGCAGCTACTTTTATTAAGAAAAACAAACAAGTTTAAAACTATTAAAAGACTACAAGACAACACTTCAATTGCCAAATATGTCTATCAAATAGAAGAATTGACTGATAACCCTGAGAAAATAACATTTGGAAATAAAGAAGTTGAAGTTTTCAAACCAAACGAGTACAAAGTAATTACAACAGAGCCCTCAGTTGATAATGTTCAAAAAATCAACATTCGAGGGTCAATTAAAGAAGGAAATAGTTCAGGGAGATTTCATATGAAATATCTTGAGGAAAGAAATGATTTACTTGGGTATTTATATAAAGTACCAAAAATAGGAGACGACCCTCTTCCCTATCGATATTTCCAAACAAGAGAAAAATCGACTTTATTGAACGGAAGTTATTTTCAGGGAGTTCCAGTAGGTAAATCTGACATAAAGGAAGTTCCTTATCCTAATTTTTTAGATTTTGAAGAAGCTTTTAATAATGTTGGATATGAAGGCGGAATTACATTTAGAAATGGCAAGAAACCAACGGATTTTATAAAGTTCTTAATAAATATTGGCTGTTCAAAAGACAACGCTGTCATTCTTGATTTTTTTGCAGGAAGTGGTTCTACGGGTCAAGCAGTAATGGAGCAAAACAATATTGATAAAGGTAAAAGGCAGGTAATTCTATGTACAAATAATGAAGCAAATATTGCAACCGAAATAACATATCCAAGATTAACAAATGTTGTAAAAGGGTACCAACAAACGAAAAATCAAAAAGAAATTCTCTTTGAGTTAGATTTGAAACCAAACAACCTAAAGAATAATTCGACTATTTTAAAAGCAATCGATGATTTTGATAATGATGATTACAAATCAAGATATGACGAAGTAAAACAAGAGGTAAGAAAAGACAAATTCGTTATAAGTGGAATTATTAAAAAACAAAACCAAGTAGAAGGTTTAGGTAACTCAATAAAGTATTACAAAACCGACTTTGTAGGTACAAACAATATACTTTCCGCAACAGATGAAGACAAATCTTCATTAGCTCACAAGGCAGGCTATTTGCTTTCCATTGCAGAAAACACTTTAGAGGAAATAGAATTAAGTACTTGTTATCAGCTCTTTGAAAACGACAAAAAAGTAACAGCCATTTATTTCAAAGAAAAAATGACCGAAATGGAAACCTTTTTAAGAAAAGTAGAAAATATAGATAAGCCAATTGTCTTGTATCTTTTTAGTTGGCTCGAACAAAGTGAATTTGAACCTTTATTTGACCATTTAGATCATATAAAAGTAAAGACTATTCCAAAACCCATTTTAGATATTTACAAAAAAATTTATAATATAGCTACAGTATGAGCAGATATAGTCCGTTAGCATTTCAAAGTAAAGCTATTCAGAAGCTTACCGATACTTTTATAAAATTGTGGAGCAACAAAGAGCAACAAAGACCTTTAGCATTCAAATCACCAACAGGAAGTGGAAAAACATTTATGGTGGATCATTTTGTAAATAGGTTAAATTATTTACCACAATGGGATTATGATAAAGCATTGATATGGATTACATTTTCAGAAAATTTGGCAATGCAAAGCAAAGACAAGTTTCAGCAGTATTTTGAAAATAACTTGACTAACCATTTGCTCACGGTTAACGATTTTAAACAAGGAAAACTCTACAAAAATGATATTCTTTTTATCAATTGGCAAAAGTTAGTTGCTTCTAAAAAAGAGAACCGCTTATTGAGACGACCAGACGAAGAAGAGTTTTTAAAAGAACAAGGCTATTACTTTGAGGACTTAATCGAAAATACGCATAAAGAAGGAAGAGAATTAGTCTTAATCATTGATGAAAGCCATAAAAACCGAGACACGGATTTAGCACAAGAAGTAATAGATATAATAAACCCAAAAGTAATTCTCAATGTTTCCGCAACACCTAAAAATATTCCAGGTATTGACGAAATAGAAGAAGGTACAGCAGGCTATGTTGGTGTAAACCGTGAAGAAGTAGTTGAAGAAGGTTTAATCAAAGAAAAAATTGCAGTCCAAACCGAAGAAGATTTAGCAAAATATCCAAACAAGGATTTAGATGAGTTGCTTTTAGATTTGGCAATAGAACGCCAAAAAGAAATTAGAGCAGAATATAATACTTTAGACAAAGACATAAATCCGTTAGTTTTAATTCAATTACCAAATGATGACAGTCGTTTAAAAGATGTAGGACAAAAAACAAAAGAAGAAATTGTTTTGAACTATCTGCAAAAAAAGAAAATTGACATTGATAGAAAAGTTGCTTTATGGTTTGACGGCAAGCAAAAAAATATGGCGTTCATCACCCACAATGAAAGTGATGTAGATTTTATGCTTTTCAAACAAGCAGCAGGAACAGGCTGGGATTGTCCGAGAGCACATATTTTGGTAATGTTCAGAGAAATAAATTCGGCTTCCTTTTATGTTCAAACCATTGGTAGAATTTTGCGAATGGCAGAACCAAATCGTAAAGACGATTACAAAAACAACCCTAATTTAAGAACAGGATATTTATACACAAACTATAAGCGTAATGATGTAGAAATCCCCGATCAAGGCACTAAAAACAAACCTTCTATCTATACTTCCAAACGAAAAGAAGATTTAGAAAATATTCAAGACTTATTTTCTGATTTTGTTTCTCGTGTAGATTATGGAGATTTAGGTCACGCAGTAAAATTTCAAATGGTTTTCTTAAAATCATTTGATAATTATTTTGGCTTTGACGAGAAAGACCACCCAGCCATAATGCGAGAAAAAATTCAAGCAAAAGGCATAGATATAAATCCAACTTTGACAAACAAATTAATTGTTGATGCAGAGTTTTCGGATTACGATAAAATCAATTTAGATTTTGCCAAAAAAGGATATGAAGAAGATTACGAAATTTCAAGAAATGATGTTGAGAAATTATTTAATTGGTTTTGTTTTCAGCTTTTATCGGAACAGACAGAAACAGAAGCCAAAGTTTCAAACGTTTCTCGCTCTTGGTCGCCTTTAAAATCAGCATTTAGAGTTTGGTTTAAAAGCATATTTGACCAAGACAGCAATTTGTATTACCGCATTTTAATAAATGACTTAAACAGAGAGCAGTCAAGTATTTTCAGACAAGCATTGACCAAAACTTTGAAAGAATATTATCCCGTTAAAAAAGAATATCTTGAAAAACGTAAAAAGGACATAGAAAAACGAGAAGCACCCCTTTTTGAGATAAAGGAAGAATACACTTTTACAGAAGATTATGCAGAATTAACTGCACAGGAAGGAGCTTCGGAATTAAGTGCAATTCAACCGTTCTACTTGAAAAAAGAGTACAAAGGGCGAGACAACGAATTGAAATTCTTGAACTACCTCGAACAGAAAAAAGACAAGTTATATTGGTGGTTTAAAAATGGAGATTCAGGAAAAGAATTTTATTGCTTAAAATATTATAACACAGCAAAAAAGGAAGAAGCACTCTTTTATCCAGATTGGATTTTGAAATTCAAAGATGGTAGAATTGGAATATTTGACACGAAAAGCGGACAGACAGCACAAAACCCAGAAGGACGTGCAGTAGGGCTTGCCAATAAACTGAAAGAATTAAATGAAAACGGTGGAAAATATGTTGGCGGACTTGTAGTGTTGGAGAGTAACCAATGGTATTATTTCAATAACAAAGAGTATTTAGAACCGAAAGCGGAATTTAACTACAATTATACGCCAGGGAAATTGACAAAAAATTGGAAACCATTTAATAAACTGTTTGACTAATGTGAATGTCGGCAAGTTTCCGAAAAAAAATTCGTTGTATGGAATCGTATATAAATAATAACCGTTTAAACGACTTAAACGGAAGTATTGACACAAATAAAAGTTCTGTACAAAACTGAAAAGTAAGTGGCGGAAATCCGTTACTATTCATACATGAAACTGTCGCTAAGATTAGAGGTAATGATAAAATTTATCAAAGCAGAAGTATGTGTGATTAGCTATAAACAGATTAATATTTTTATTTAAAACTCTGAATATTATAATTTTATAGTTTTATTGATGAATGCTATTTAGTTAAAAAAATATTATAATAATGTTAATTTTTTATTTTTTTAGTTGATAATAATTATGAATATATATATTTGCATATTTTAAAACCTATAATTCCGATAGGATAAATATGATTATAGAGCAAATATTAGAAAATAAAACAAATTATAAAAAAAGAAAGTATTCCGAAAATCCTTTAAGGAGTGTGATAAAATCAATTAGTTGGAGAGCAGTAGGAACTGTGGATACAGTAGTTATTTCTTGGGTAGTAACAAGGCAGATAAATACTGCTTTATCAATAGGAATCATAGAACTGGCAACTAAAATGGTATTATACTTTTTTCATGAAAGAGTTTGGAATACAATTAAATGGGGAAAAAATGAGGGTATTAAATATTGATATAACAGAAATTAACAGTCAGTTAAAAGGTAAATCACCTGGAGAAATTGTACAATGGGCATTATATGTAGCTAAGAACCCTTTAATAACTACAAACTTCAGACCTTATGAAGGGGCAATTCTTCATGTAGTAGCTAATCAATACCCAAATATTAAAACGATTTGGTGCGATACAGGATACAATACACTTCAAACATATAAACATGCAGAAGAACTAATAGCTGATCTGCAATTAAACATTCAGTTATATGTACCAAAACAAACAGTTGCATACAGAAACGTTGTGTTCGGTGGTATTCCAAATGTAGGAGATTCCAATCATGCAATTTTTACAGAACAGGTAAAATTAGAACCATTTAAAAGAGCAATGAGAGAACACCAACCAGATCTGTGGTTTACCAACTTAAGGAGAGGGCAAACAACATTTAGAAACAGTATAGATACAGTATCTGTTAGTAAAAATGGAATTATTAAAGTAAGTCCGTTTTATAATTTTTCAGACAAAGATTTGGAAAACTATCTGGAGAACTTTGATTTACCCAATGAATTTAAGTATTTCGATCCAACAAAAGTAGAAAGTAACAGAGAATGCGGTTTACATATTTGAATAATAGAGTAATGAAAAACAGTATTTCAAGAATAACGACCTTAGAAAATAAAGCAATTTATATGCTAAGAGATATTTGCAAAAAAACATTTATCTTACAAAAAATATTTTTCCGTTATACAAGATGTAGTTTTATTGAAACTATTGAACTTGGAGATTGATTAATAAAAAATCAGGAGTTCGGTTAATTCACAAAATATAAGCAGTATACAGGTAAAGTAAAAACAGGAAAGTATGAGAGCAGAAAATATTATTATATCAAACAGGATATTAGTGATGCACAAGCAAAAATTACACCCTCATACTCCATACATACAAACTCTCGGGAAAAAAGAAGATTTATCACAATCCTTATTAAATAAAATAAGAGCAATACAACTAAAAGCAAGTAACCCGTTATTTGTTGATAGTTCTAAAGAAAAAAAGAAATTTAATCCTAAAACCAATAACACGCCAAAGAGTTAGTTTTATTAAAATAAAAAAAGAAAATTATGGCAATTATCATAACAGATGAATGTATAAACTGCGGAGCTTGCGAACCGGAATGCCCCAATACAGCAATCTATGAAGGAGCAGAGGATTGGAATTATAGCCGGGGAACTTCTCTTTCGGGAGAAGTAGAACTATTAGACGGAACAAAACTCAATGCAGAAGATGAACAAGAACCCATCTCAGATGAGTACTATTTTATTGTGCCGGATAAATGCACAGAATGTAAAGGATTCCACGAAGAACCTCAATGTGCCGCAGTTTGCCCTGTAGATTGCTGTGTTCCAGATGAAAATTATATAGAATCAGAAGAAAAATTATTAAAAAAGCAACAGTTTTTGCATCAGTAAATAATTAAACCTATGCAGAGTTTTAGAAGCGAAATAGAAAATCCGGTTGTAGAGAAAGATATCATAGAGCTGGAAAGAAAAATACACCTTTTCAAAAAAGACCAAATAGATGAAGAACGTTTCCGAAGTTTGCGTTTAGCAAGAGGGATTTACGGGCAACGACAATTAGGCGTACAAATGGTTCGCATTAAAATACCTTATGGAAAAATTACAAGCGAACAATTACACCGTATTGCCGATGTTTCAGATGAATATTCCGGAGGAAGATTACATATCACCACCCGACAGGATATTCAAATCCATTATGTGAGCTTAGAAAGAACTCCTGAACTTTGGACACAATTAGAGAAAGATGATATTACCTTAAGAGAAGCTTGCGGGAATGCAGTTCGTAATGTAACGGCATCGGAAACAGCAGGAATAGATCCTAATGAACCATTCGATGTAACTCCCTATGCACACGCTACATTTCAATTCTTCTTAAGAAATCCTGTTTGTCAGGAAATGGGGAGGAAATTTAAAATTTCTTTCTCAGCCACAGATGAAGATACTGCAATAAGCTTTATGCATGATTTGGGCTTTATTACAAAAACAAAAAAAATAGGAAATCAGGAAATACATGGGTTTAAAGTGTTGATGGGAGGAGGATTAGGATCACAACCCAGACATGCAACTGTGATGTATGAGTTTTTGGAAACAGACTTGTTAATTCCAACAATTGAAGGAGTTCTAAGAGTATTTGATCGTTACGGAGAAAGAGCTAAAAGAGGAAAAGCACGCTTAAAATTTTTAGTGAAAGATATGGGATTAGATCAATTTTTAACCTTAATCGAAAATGAAAAAAGAGCGTTAACTCATCAAACATACCCAATCAATACTTCTGATTTTGAAAGGGATATTGTCTTTGAAACTTCTGAAATTCCTTCAGTAACTATTGATGAGGAAGCAGCATATCAGGAATGGAAATCAACAAATGTTATTTCTCAGAAGCAAAAAGGATTGTATGCAGTGGGAATCAAAGTGTATCTAGGAGATTTTTATACAGATAAAGCAAGAAAATTAGCTAATCTCATAAAGAAATATGGAGCAAATGAATTACGGTTTACACTCCGTCAAAATATTTTAATCCGCCATATAAGAGAAGAATTTCTGCCATTCTTTTATACAGAATTAAAAAAAATGGGTTTTTCAGATACAGGATATAACAGCTTAGCAGATATAACTGCTTGCCCGGGTACTGATACATGTAACTTAGGAATAACAAGCAGTACAGGAATTGCAGCAGAATTAGAACGTGTATTAAAAACAGAATACCCACAATATTTACACAATAAGGAAGTAACCATTAAAATTAGTGGTTGTATGAATGCCTGCGGACAACATAATATAGCACATATTGGGTTTCAGGGAATGTCAATTAAATCAGGAAAATTAGTAGCCCCTGCATTACAAATTTTACTGGGAGGTGGAATATCAGGAAACGGAGAAGGTCGTTTTTCTGACAAATTGATTAAAATTCCAAGTAAAAGAGGACCGGAAGCCTTACGACTATTATTAAATGATTTTGAATCCGGAAAAAATGAACGGGAAAGTTTCTTAAACTATTATGACAGACAGAGGAAAACATATTTCTACGACTTGCTAAAACACTTATCAGATACGGATAATTTAACAGCAGATGATTTCATTGATTGGGGACATAATAAAAGCTATGTCAAAGCCATTGGTATTGGAGAATGTGCAGGAGTAACAATCGATTTAGTCATTACCTTATTATTTGAAAGTGAAGAAAAAATAAAAAAAGCTGAAGAAGCAATCAAAGAAAAGCAATGGTCAGATAGCGTTTATCATTCCTATGCTGCGTTAATTAATACAGCAAAAGCATTACTAACAGTTGAAAATGCAAAAACTAATACTCATGCAGGGATTATCAAAAATTTTGATGAAGTTTTTGTAACTACGAATAGAGTAGCAATATCTGGCTCTTTTTCAGATGTAGTATATCAGGTTAATAAAAATGAACCCACAGAAGAATTCGCATATACCTATTTAAGTCAAGCGAAAGATTTTTATAAAAAAATAGATACCTTTAGAAAAATAGATGTAGAAAGCTTAATTGAAGAATGATGAATATACAACCGAGATTAACAATTGTTGGTGCAGGACCGGGTGATGTAGAATTAATTACTTTAAAAGCAATTAAGACTTTAAAAGAAGCAGATATTGTTTTATATGATGCGTTGGTAAATCCGGAATTACTTGAACATGTAAACCCGGAAGCAGAATTAATTTTCGTAGGAAAACGAAGAGGCTGTTATCGTTATCAGCAAGAACAAATTAATGAACTAATTGTGTCGAGAGGGTACTCTCACGGACATGTTGTACGCTTAAAAGGAGGAGATTCTTTTATCTTCGGAAGAGGAGCAGAAGAAATGGAGTATGCAGCAAAACATGGAATGCCTGTTTCTGTAGTACCGGGAATTTCTTCATCATTGGCAGTCCCGGCATATCAAAACATTCCTCTAACCAAAAGAGGAATTTCTGAAAGTTTTTGGGTAATTACAGGAACAACAAAACAACATCACATGTCAAATGATATAACTCTGGCAGCAAAATCAAACGCAACAGTTGTTATTTTAATGGGAATGGGAAAACTCTCTCAAATTATCTCTTTATTTAAAGAAGAAGGAAAACATGATTTACCCGTGGCCATTATTCAAAATGGAACAACATCTCAGGAAAAAACAGGAATAGGTACCGTACATACTATTGAAGCTGTCGTCAAAGAAAATAAACTAAGTAACCCAGCTATTATAGTATTGGGCGAAACAGTAAATCATCGCCGGCAATTGATAAAAATTCAAGAAGAAATCCGGATAAAAGAAGTGGTGTGATGAATGAAGAAAGAAATAATCTATATCCTGTTTTTTTTAAAATGAAACAATTGGAAGTACTTATTGTAGGAGGTGGATTTGTAGCAGAAGAGAAACTTACTTTTTTACTGAAATCAAGTCCGGATGCAAAAGTAACTATTGTAGCTCCGATGTTTAGAGAAGGAACTATTGAAGCTGCAAACAGAGGGACTGTAGTCTTAGTTAAGGATGTTTACAATCCGTTATGTTTGCAGGGAAAACACATAGTGATTGCAACAACCGATAAAGCTGAAGTAAATAAGCAGATATACCAAGATTGCAGATTGCAAAATACGTTAGTAAACGTGGCAGATAATCCTCCGTATTGTGATTTCTATATGGGAGGAATAGTAACTAAAGGCAATGTAAAAATTGCGATTTCAACTAACGGAAAATCTCCTACAACAGCCAAGCGATTACGTCAGTTTTTCAATGAAGTAATTCCGGATACAATAGATGACTTAGTTAAAAATTTAAATAGCTACAGAAAAACAATAAAAGGAAATTTTGAACAAAAAGTAGAAACATTAAATGAATTCACAAAGAGTTTAATAGAAAAGTAAAAAATGATTGAAACAGACATACTAATTATAGGAGCAGGTCCAACAGGGTTGTTTACAGTTTTTGAAGCGGGATTATTAAAATTGCGTTGCCATTTAATTGACGCATTACCACAACCAGGAGGGCAATGCTCAGAGATTTATCCCAAAAAACCAATTTATGATATTCCAGGCTATCCTGAGATTTTAGCAGGAGATTTAACGGAAAAATTATTGGAACAGGGAAAACAATTTCAACCGGGATTCACACTCGGTGAACGTGCAGAAACCATCGATAAGCAAAATGATGGGACGTTTATAATAACGACAAATAAAGGAACAAAGCATAGAGCTCCTGTGGTGGCAATAGCAGGCGGACTGGGAAGTTTTGAACCAAGAAAACCTCAGATAGACAGCATCACTCAATTTGAAGATAGAGGCGTGGAATATATGATAAAAGAACCGGAATTATATAGGAATAAGGATGTAGTGATTGCCGGAGGTGGAGATTCAGCATTAGATTGGTCAATATTCTTAACAGGGGTAGCGAAATCGGTAACATTAGTTCATAGAAGAAATGAATTTAGAGGTGCCTTGGATTCTGTAGAAAAAGTTCAGGAATTAAAAAATTTAGGTAAAATTAATTTAATAACGTCATCAGAAGTAAAAGGAATTTTAGGAACCAATCATGTAACGGGAGTTGTAATAGCCCAAAAGGGGAAGAAACCATTTATTGCAGATACCGATTATTTCATTCCATTATTCGGGTTAGCACCTAAATTAGGCTCTATAGGAAACTGGGGATTAGAAATAGAGAAAAATGCAATTAAAGTAAATAATGTATTAGATTATCAGACCAATATTCCGGGAATTTATGCTATCGGAGATGTAAATACCTATCCCGGAAAATTAAAATTGATTTTATGTGGATTCCATGAAGCTACCTTAATGTGTCAAAGTGCTTATAAGAGAATTTATCCAGATAAAAAATATGTGATGAAATATACAACTGTTTCAGGAGTGCAGGGTTTTGACGGAACGAAAAAAGAAGCTCCTAAAACAGTGATAAAGGCAATTAATTAATCATCTGTTTGTCAGTTTAATAGTTATCATAGAGGTAAATTTGATAAAACAATACATAGAATGGTAACAGTCAAACTCATTTATCAAAGTTAGATAAAACTTATGAATCAATAAGTTAAGTAAGGAAGTCTAAATTACCTTCCGTACTTTCTTTATTTTGTAATTCTGTCTTCCCGCAAATAATAATCAGAGGGTTTGTTACAGAGTATATAAATAATCCTTTAAAATGTACTAATATAGTTTTATCTGAAGGATAAAAAATTAACTGAGAAGAAAATAAACTGAGCCGTTTTTTAATGTTCAAAACTCTGTAAGGTTAGAGGAGGGAATGCTATAGATACTCTAAAAACGGTACGAAGAAAGTAAGAGCAGATGATAGAAAAAGTTTATGTTAAGTTACCAAGATTTATATTATATCAGAATTGGTATTAATCTTAACTTGTTTTTTGTATTTTCTGTTTAGTATTAATATAATTATGGTAAGCATAAGGTGGCTTTATTAAATTGAACTTTAAAATTACTATTGAATTAGAATAAAATTAAGAAATAAAATACGCTATTATTTAGAGCATTTTTAGTTAATTGCATAAAATTTGTAAGTGCAAAATAACTCGGTTTTTCAAATATATAACGCCTCTGCCGGAAGTGGTAAGACATTTACACTGGTAAAAGAATACCTTAAAGTGTTGTTACAATCAAATAATGTTTTTTATTTCCAAAAAGTTTTAGCAATTACTTTTACAAATAAGGCAGCAGGAGAGATGAGAGAACGAGTGTTGAAAAATCTGAATACTTTTTCTAAAGGAGAGTCAAATAATCTCCTGCAAATAATCCTTAAAGAAACTTCTTTAGATACCCTGAAGATTCAACAAAGAAGTAAAGAAATATTAGATGCTGTATTACAAAATTATTCAGCCTTTTCAATTATAACCATTGATAGTTTCACACATAAAATTATTAAAAACTTTGCCTGCGACCTCGGGCTATCATTAAATTTTGAAGTGGAAATGGATGCAGTTTTATTATTAAATGAGGCTGTAGATATTTTAATGTCTAAAATAGGGACACATAATAATCTAACTGAACTGTTAATAGATTACTCATTATCAAAAATTGATGAAGATAAATCATGGGATATCTCTCACGAATTAAAAGAGTTTTCTAAGATTTTATTAAACGAAAATGATATTAACCATTTTAGAAAACTAAAAGATAAAACAATCAATGATTTTAAGCGGTTACAAAAAAAAATAAAGAAAAATAAAAACCAATATATTGCTAAACTGAAAGAAAAAGGAGAAAGAGGACTGGAGATAATTAATTTAATGGAATTAGAACATAAAGATTTTTATTACTCCCTATTGCCGAAACATTTTCTTGCACTTCAGAACAATCCGTTATCTGCAAAGTTTTTTGACCAAAGTAAGCTTCGGAAACGAGTTGAAGAGAATTTATTTTATTCAAAATCAAAACCTGATGCTATTAAAACAAAAATTGAAGAAATATTACCTGAGTTACTTTCATTATATTCAGATTCTGAAGAGTTATTCAGAGCTTTAACTTTAAGTCAGCTCACCTTAAAAAGCATTATTCCCTTAGCAGTTTTGAATAATATTAATCAGGAATTGACTCATCTAAAAGAAGAAAATAATATTCAATTAAACGCAGAATTTAATCAGTTAATTTCAGATCATATAAAAGACCAGCCCGCACCTTTTATATATGAAAGAACAGGGCAACAGTTTATGCACTATTTTATTGATGAAATGCAGGATACTTCAGTATTGCAATGGCAAAACCTAATTCCTTTAATAGATAATGCATTAGCACAAGAAAACAGTAGTTTACTATTAGTTGGAGATGCAAAGCAGGCTATTTACAGATGGAGAGGTGGAAAAGCAGAACAATTAATTGAGTTAAGTACAGGAACACAAAAATTGTTTCAGGCTGAAAAAGAGGTTAAAAATTTAGAACGAAACTTCAGGAGCTATTCGCAAATTATAAAATTTAATAACAGTTTCTTTCAATATACAGCTCGTTTTTTTGCTAATGAGGAATATAAAAAATTATTTGTGAAAGGCAGTAACCAAAAAGAAGATGCAAAACAAGGAGGTTTTGTTTCTGTTTCTTTATTGGAAAAATTTGAAGATAAAGAGGAAGAGAAAAATAAATATGCAAAGAAAGCCTATGCCAAAATTATTGAATTACAAAAAGATTTCACACTTAATGAAATTTGTATTATTGTCAGAAAAAAAAGAGAAGGAATAACTATTGCAAATTATCTTTCAGAAAAAGAAATCCCCATCATTTCGTCAGAAACACTATTATTATGTAAAAGTAAAAAAGTTAATTTTTTAATTAACATCTTACAACTTATTCAATACCCCGATGATGATGATGCCAGATTTGAAATCTTATACTTTCTTTATGAACACTTACAAATAAGCTCTCCCATTCATATTTTTCTGAGTAAGAATAATAAAAATACATTAAATCAATTAACTGATAATTTAAAAGAATTCAAAATTAACTTTAATATATACAATTTCTTTGAATTGCCTTTCTATGAAAAAATCGAATATCTAATAAGAGAATTTCAACTGGCTGATGAATCTGATGCATATGTTCAGTTTTTTTTAGATGTTGTTTTAGATCAAGGAATCAGAGGAACAAATATTCAGGATTTTTTAGAATTTTGGGAAACAAAAAAAGACTCACTTGCTATTATATCTCAGGAACAATCAAATGCAGTAAATATAATGACAATCCATAAATCTAAAGGATTGGAATTCCCGGTGGTTATCTTTCCTTGCGATTTAGATATCTACAGACAAGTTAAGCCCAAGGTTTGGTTTGATAATTTACCGGATGACTACACGAACTTTGAAGAACTGCTAATCGATTATAATAAATCGATATCCTATGTAAATGATAGAGGAAGTGAAATTTATTATAAACAAAGAGAAGAATTAGAATTAGATAACTTTAACCTTTTATATGTTACATTAACCCGGGCTGTTGAACAACTGCATATAATAACCAATAAAAAAATCACTAAAACAGATAATAACACAAATTACTATTCAGATATTTTTATTTCTTTCCTGAAAGAAGAAAAATTATGGGAAGATCATAAATTAGAATATTCTTTTGGAAATTCATCTCGCCCGATTCCCAAAAAAGAAAAAGAAGAAGATTCATTAGCACAAGAAAAAATTATCTCCGTCCCGTGGCATAATCATAATTTAGTATTGCTTTCCGGAGCTTCCAGGTTATGGAATACAGAGAAAGAAGAGAAAATAAATTATGGAAATATGATTCACGAAATATTATCAAAAATCGAAACTTCCGATGATCTAGAAACGATACTATCATTTCTAAAAAAACAAGGAGAATTAACAAATCAGCAATTTGAAAAAATAAAAGAGATAATTATAAAAATTGTGAATCACGATTTGTTGAAATTTTATTATTCGAATAAAGTCAAAGGGTATAATGAACGAGAAATTCTTACAAAAAACAATGAAATAATAATCCCCGACAGACTAGTTTTTAACAATACTAAAGTAATAATACTCGATTATAAAACAGGAAAATTATCAAATTTTCATAATAAGCAAATTAATAAATATGCAAATACCCTAGTTGATCTAGGCTATAAAATAGATAAAAAACTACTAATCTATATAAATGATGAAATTTTAGTTCAGGAAATTCCATAATTTTACCGCTCAAACAAACAAACCATGTACGGAAAGATTAAACAACATTTACAAAAAGAAATTCGGAATATTAAAGACGCCGGATTATATAAATCAGAACGAATTATAACATCCTCTCAGGATGCAGTAATTAAAATTTCAACCGGAGAAGAAGTAATTAACTTTTGTGCAAATAACTACTTAGGGTTGTCAAACCATCCGAAAGTAATTCAAGCAGCCAAAGATACTATGGATACTCATGGTTTTGGAATGTCCTCAGTAAGATTTATTTGCGGAACACAAGATATACATAAACAACTGGAAGCTAAAATTGCAGAATTTTACGGAACAGAAGATACAATTCTTTATGCCGCAGCCTTTGATGCCAACGGAGGAATATTTGAACCATTACTTACGAAAGAAGACGCAATAATTTCAGATAGCTTAAACCATGCATCTATTATCGACGGAGTCCGTTTGTGTAAAGCAGCCAGATATCGATACAACAACAATGATATGATTTCTTTAGAGGAACAATTAATTGAAGCCGACAAACAAAATCATAGATTCAAAATTATTGTAACCGACGGAGTGTTTTCTATGGATGGTATTGTAGCCAAGCTTGATGAAATCTGTGATCTAGCAGAAAAATATGATGCACTGGTAATGATTGATGAATGTCATGCAGCAGGATTTATCGGAGCAACAGGAAGAGGAACATTAGAATTGAAAAATGTTTTAGGGAAAGTAGATATAATTACAGGAACCCTAGGTAAAGCTTTAGGAGGTGCCATGGGAGGATACACGACCGCTAAAAAAGAAATCATTGAAATTTTACGCCAACGCTCAAGACCTTACTTATTTTCTAATTCCTTAGCACCAGCCATCGTTGGAGCATCATTAAAGGTTTTTGATTTATTATCTGATGATACCAGCTTACGAGATAAACTGGAATGGAATACCAATTATTTCAGAACAGAAATGGAAAAAGCAGGTTTTAATCTGGCAGGAGCAGATGCAGCAATAGTCCCCGTAATGCTACACGATGCAAAATTATCTCAAATCATGGCAGATAAATTATTAGAAGAAAAAATCTATGTAATTGGATTTTTCTATCCAGTTGTCCCAAAAGAACAAGCAAGAATAAGAGTTCAACTATCCGCAGCACACGAGAAAAAACACCTGGATAAAGCAATAAGTGCATTTATTAAAATAGGAAGACAATTGGATATTCTTTCATAAAAAGAAAACAAAAACTTGTTTTTTTTATAAGTTTTTGTAGATTTGCCTTTGTAAATAAGTTTTAAGAACTTATATTTGTACTATATATAAACGAACTTTTAATTTAAATTTTTGATAATGAAACAATTAAAATTAGCTATGTTAGCTATGGTTGCACTTCTAACGTTTGGGAACGTTAGTGCGCAAGATGAAAGCAATCCTTGGGTTGTAGGTTTCGGTATTAATGCTGTTGATGTTAGAATCCCTGATGAATTTAGTGATTCCCTAAAAGATTATTTAGGACCTACAGAATGGACTGACAACACTTTACCTTCAATCTCCAGAATTAATGTCGAAAGATACCTGAGCGATGGTTTTACATTACAGCTGGCAGGATCTATTAACAAAATTAAAACTTACAGTTCTGAAGAAAGTATTGATGAATTATATTGGTCAATAGATTTAGCTGCTAAGTGGGATTTAAATCACCTGATAGGAAATACTGCATGGTTTGATCCATATGTGTTTGTAGGTGGTGGTTATACTGACTTTGGGAGAGTTGAAGACGATGTTTTCAACGAGGCCGGTGAAGGTACCTTAAATGCCGGTGGTGGATTCAACTTATGGTTTAACGAAAATGTAGGTTTAAACTTTCAAACTACTGTCAAGAAAGAATTTGCAGATAAAATTAAAGATCATTTCCAACACAGTTTAGGATTAGCTTTCCGTTTTGGAGGTAAAGATACTGACGGAGACGGAATCTATGACAAAAACGATGTCTGCCCGGAAATTGCGGGTTTAAAACAATTTAATGGTTGCCCTGATACCGATGCTGATGGAATCAAAGATTCTGATGATGTTTGCCCGAATGAACCTGGTAAAGCTGAATTAAACGGTTGTCCTGACTCTGATGATGATGGTATCGCTGATAAAGATGATGCTTGCCCAACTGTTGCCGGTACTAAGGCAATGAATGGTTGTCCTGATACTGACGGAGACGGAATTGTTGATAAAGACGATAAATGTCCAAACGAAGCTGGTCCATCTGATAACGGAGGATGTCCTTGGGGAGATAAAGATAATGATGGGGTTAAAGATAATGTAGATAAATGCCCGGAAGTAGCTGGTGTTGCTTCAAGAGAAGGATGCCCGGAGCCTAAGCCGGTAATTGAAAAAGCAGCCGAGAAAAAAATCAACGAGTTCGCAAGAGCTATTTATTTTAACTCAGGTAAATCTACATTTAGACCTGGTGTAACAGGTAAATTAGATTTAATTGCTTCTATAATGAAAGAATATCCAAATGCTAATTTTAATATCGAAGGTCATACAGATAGTCAGGGGAGAAATACTGCTAATCAAAGACTATCTGAAAAAAGAGCTAAAGCAGTATTAGATTACTTAACTACTAAAGGGGGTGTTACCTCAAGTAGACTAACCTCTGTAGGATTAGGTGAAGATTATCCAATTGCTACAAATTCAACCAGAGCCGGTAGAGCACAAAACAGACGCGTAGAAATTAACTTAAAAAAGTAATTTCTAAATTAGGTTTTACCATATTTAGCCTCGCTTTTGCGAGGCTTTTTTGTTTGCTTTAATTCCGTAAAAATTCTTAATAAACGTTTTTTATATCATTATAAAAAAATTACCTTTGCACACTGAAAAGTGAAATGAAACATAAAAACACTTAATAAATACAATAATTTAACTACAGTAAAGTAATGTCTACAACAAAAGGTAAAATTTCTCAGATTATTGGTCCGGTTATCGATGTTGAGTTTAATACTGAAAATACCGAACTTCCAAGAATTTATGATTCGTTGGAAATTGAAAAACCTGATGGCTCAATATTAGTTCTGGAAGTTCAGCAACACACAGGCGAGGATACTGTACGTACTATATCTATGGATGCTACTGATGGTTTACAAAGAGGTCAAGAAGTATTGGTAACAGGAAATCCAATCCAAATGCCAATAGGAGAGAACATTTATGGACGATTATTTGATGTAACCGGTGAAGCTATTGATGGTTTAGGAAGCTTACCAAAATCAGGAAATGATGGTCTGCCAATTCATCGTCAGGCACCAAAATTCGAAGAATTATCGACTTCTACAGAAGTCTTATTTACAGGAATTAAAGTAATTGATTTGATTGAGCCTTATTCAAAAGGAGGTAAAATCGGATTGTTTGGAGGAGCCGGAGTAGGTAAAACAGTATTAATTCAAGAGCTAATTAACAATATTGCCAAAGGACACGGAGGTCTTTCAGTATTCGCCGGAGTAGGAGAAAGAACACGTGAAGGAAATGATTTATTGCGTGAAATGTTAGAATCCGGAATTATCAGATATGGTGATGATTTTATGCATTCTATGGAAGAAGGAGGATGGGACTTATCAAAAGTAGATAAAGTTTCCATGAAAGAATCTAAAGCTACTTTTGTTTTCGGGCAAATGAATGAACCTCCAGGAGCACGTGCAAGGGTTGCTCTGTCTGGATTAACAATTGCTGAGTACTTCCGTGACGGAGCCGGAGAAAATCAAGGTAAAGATGTGTTATTCTTTGTAGATAATATCTTCCGTTTCACTCAGGCAGGTTCTGAGGTATCAGCGTTATTAGGGCGTATGCCTTCTGCAGTAGGATACCAACCTACATTAGCTACAGAAATGGGAGCAATGCAGGAACGTATTACATCTACTAAAAAAGGATCAATTACTTCTGTACAGGCAGTATATGTACCTGCGGATGATTTAACTGACCCGGCACCCGCAACAACATTTGCTCACTTAGATGCAACTACAGTATTATCCCGTAAGATTGCAGAATTAGGGATTTACCCAGCTGTAGATCCCTTGGATTCTACTTCCAGAATTTTGGCACCTGAAATTTTAGGAGATGAACACTATAACTGTACACAAAGAGTAAAAGAACTACTGCAACGTTATAAAGAATTACAGGATATTATCGCTATTCTTGGTATGGAAGAATTATCTGAAGAAGATAAATTAGTGGTTCACAGAGCACGTCGTGTTCAACGTTTTTTATCCCAACCTTTCCATGTTGCGGAGCAATTCACAGGAATTCCCGGAGTTTTAGTAGATATTAAAGATACGATTAAGGGATTTAACATGATTATGGATGGTGAGTTAGATAAATATCCAGAAGCAGCGTTTAATCTAAGAGGATCTATTGATGATGCTATTGAAGCCGGAGAAAAAATGTTAGCTGAGGCTTAATAATTATATTTAAAGTATGTTTTTAGAAATAGTTACACCAGAAGCTGTAGTTTTTTCATCTGAGGTTACTTCAGTTGCAGTACCCGGCATTAATGGAGAATTCCAACTTTTAAACAACCATGCTCCAATAGTATCATTGTTAGCATTTGGTATGATTAAAGCTGAGACTCTTGATGAAGTGAAAATTGAAGAAAAATTTCAAGATAAACTTGATAAGGTAAATGATAGAAAATTAGAATTTCGAATCAATTCCGGGACTCTTGAAATAAAAGAAAACAAAATAATTATTCTGGTAGATTAAAAAGAATAAAAAATGTAAAATGTTATAAAAATAATTTTTACAAAAAATTTAATTCTTTCCGAAATTTTGAATATTCCATATATTTAAACATTGGTAAACAGTAAACTATCCCAATGGATTTGCTTTAGGTCATTTATTGTTAAAATAAAAATTCTACTTCCTTATCTGACATTTTAAAATGGTTGAAATTATTTCAGAATTCAATAAATTTAAATGTATCTTGCAAAAAAAGAAAATGAGGTTTATACATTCTATACGGTATTTTTTTGAAAAAAACGGATTTGATGTTTCTTCCCGGTTAGCTGATCGACTGGGAATTAGAACTGTAAATGTGCGTCTCTTCTTTATTTACATTTCTTTTGCTATGGCAGGACTTTCGTTTGGGCTATATTTAACAATAGCTTTCTTACTGAAACTGAAAGATAAAATTTATACTAAGCGTAGCTCGGTATTTGATTTATGATGAGTTTAACTTTAAAATCGCGATTATATAAAACTGTCTTTTTACACTACCAACACTTCTTAACAGATTGACCCCGCATTTGGTGTTGTTTAACTTATTCTTTTATAGATGAATTATAGTATGATTATTATCCCCCATTACCACGGTTGGTTTCAGAGAAATTCATCCATTCACTCTGGAAGAAAAAATAGTTACCACATTTTTTAATTATTTCAAGTTTATTTACTTTTGATTATGAGCGTCCTCTTTTTCTGAATATTTAATTAGCGGACAGTTTTTTCAACAATCAAAAATTAAAAGAGTGCAAAAACAAATTGAAGAACTTAAGGAACATACGATTGTTTACGGTTTTGGAAGAAATGGAAAACAAGTGTTAACAAAGCTAAAAATTATAAAAGAGATGTTCTTGTAACAGAGAAAAGTAATGAGCTAATTTAAAGATTTAGATATCAACAAAATTCTTAATATAGAGGGAGATACCACTTCCGATGAAGTTTTATTAAGGGCAGGGATTAAAAATGCAAAATATTTAATAACGACTCTACCTTCATATGCAGATAACTTATTTATAATTTTAACAGCACATCAACTAAATAAAAACTGTAAAATTACTAGCAAAGTCCGTAAGAGAATTTATATAGTAAATTAAAAATTGCCGGAGTCGATAATGTAATTAAGCCGTATAAATTGGAAGATAAACATATGGCATCAGTAATCGGGTCTAATAGAGTTTGTTAATCGGCTAACTATTGAAGGAAATGCAACAGTCAATTTAGAAGAAATAGTTATAAACGATTTACAAAAAAAATACATCAATAAAGCTATTTTAGATTTAAGAAAAAAACGAGATGTACCGTTATTAGTTATAAAGTTATAGACAAACAACACATCATTAACCCGGAATCATCAATGAAATTAATGGCAGGAGATAATTTGACCGTATTAGACCACCCTGAACAAGATTGTTAAATTAAGAGAATTATTTTAATGAAAAAAATATTGATTACAGGAAGTAACGGTTTGTTAGGACAAACATTAATTGATGTATTACTATATGAAGAAGATTACACCATAATTGGTTTTTCTCGCGGAAATAATCGTAGCGGACGCAATGATTTTGAATATGTTACTGTTAATCTTACCAATGAAAAAGAACTTACTAAAGAAGTACTAAAATACAAGCCTGATGTAATTATCAATACAGCAGCAATAACTCAAGTTGATTTCTGTGAGGACAATAAAGAAGAATGTGATAAAATTAATGTCGAACTAGTAAAAAATTTAGTACGTATGGCAGAAGAATTAAATCTTCATATTATTCACATCTCTACCGATTTTATTTTTGATGGAAACCAAGGTTATTATAAAGAAACAGATAAATCCAGTCCATTAAATTATTATGGGCTGTCAAAATTAAAAGCAGAAAAAATTCTTATAAACTCTGCTGTACAATACACTATTTTAAGAACTATTTTAGTGTATGGAAAAGTATATGATATGAGTAGAAGTAACGTTGTGTTATGGATAAGAAAAATGCTAACAGAAAAGAAAGAAATCGGTATTGTAGATGACCAGTATAGAATGCCTACCTATGTAGCTGACTTAGCTAAAGCTTGCCAACTGGTTATTGAAAAAAATGCGACAGGAATTTTCAATGTTTCTTCTAATGAATTGTTAAGTATATATGAAATAGCACAACAAATAGCAGAAACTTTTGAGTTAGACACATCGCTGATTAAAAATATTTCTTCTAAAACATTAAACCAAAGAGCTAAACGACCACCAAAAACCGGATTTGATTTAACTAAAACTAAAAAAATTCTGGGCTTGAAACCTAATTCATTCAAAGAAGATTTACAAAGATTTAAAAAAAAATTAAACTAAAAATCAGTTTTAACTAGAAAAACTTGTTAAAAAATCAGTTTTTTAAGATATTGCAAACTACTAATCCAATAAAATTATCTATATATTATGAATAAAAAACTTTTAACGTTACTATTTGCCATAGTACCGATGTTAACCTTTGCTCAAGAGAAAGGTTTAGATCAGAAGATTGATGAGGCATTCAAACCATTTTCTGATTTTTTCAGCGAAATGATTTTCTTTTTAGTATATGACAATGGTACCGTTAAGATTCCATTTGTTCTTGTATTATTAGTTTTCAGTGCTGTATTTTTTACAATTTATTTTGGATTTCCAAACGTTCGTCACTTCTTTACTGCTATTAATGTTGTAAGAGGAAAGTATGATGAGGTAGATAAAGCTGTAGTAGAAACTGCTTATGGTGATTCTACTCCTGGAGGAGATTCAATTGAAACAATTAGAGATGAAAGTCAGGAAGGAGAGGTTACTCACTTCCAAGCTTTGGCAACTGCAGTTTCTGGTACCGTAGGTAATGGTAACATTGCGGGAGTAGCTTTAGCAATTGCTTTAGGTGGTCCTGGTGCTACTTTCTGGATGATCGTTTGTGGTTTATTAGGAATGTCAACAAAATTCGTAGAGTGTACATTAGGTGTACAATATAGAGATGTAGATGAAGAAGGTACAGTATATGGTGGTCCGATGTATTATCTTTCGAAAGGATTAAAAGAAAAAGGATTTGGAATGTTAGGTAAAATTACCGCTGTTTTATTTGCTATTTTCTGTATTGGAGGTTCTTTTGGTGGAGGTAATGCTGCACAATCTAATCAAGCAACAATTGTAATTAAAGAGTTGCTAGGTTTAGAAAGTACGGGGGCTGGAGCTATTATTGGTTTAGTATTAGCAATAGTTGTTGGTATTATTATTATTGGTGGAATCAAACGTATTGCTACAGTAACTGAAAAGGTAGTTCCTTTTATGGCAGTATTATATATAATAGCTTGTTTGTATATCATTCTAAGCAACTTCTCTTTAATTGATGATGCCTTTGGTTTAATATTTAGTGAAGCATTCAACCCAACAGCGATTGGAGTAGGAGGTGTCATAGGAGTTTTATTGGTAGGGTTTCGAAGAGCAGCATTCTCAAATGAAGCAGGAGCAGGCTCAGCGTCTATTGCACACTCCGCAGTGAAAACTAAATATTCTGCTTCTGAAGGATTAGTAGCCTTATTAGAACCCTTTATTGATACAGTTGTTATCTGTACAATGACAGCTTTAGTAATTATTATTTTCAATTTCGGAGGCGAGTTCACTTATGGAGGAGATGGAACAAAAACAGGTGGAGTATTAATTGATGGATTACCCTATGAAGGAGCAGGAATTACCTCAAAAGCTTTTGCACAGTATATCCCATATTCTAATGTTTTCTTAACAATAGCAGTTGTATTATTTGCAGTATCTACTATGATTTCCTGGTCTTACTACGGATTACAATCTTGGAAATATTTATTTGGTAGAGGTAAAAAAACTGATTTAACGTATAAGTTATTATTTTTAACTTTTGTTATAATTGGAGCTGCTGCAAGTATGAAATCAATTTGGGACTTCTCTGATGCAATGATTTTTGCAATGGTATTCCCAAATATGGTAGGGTTATATTTCTTAATGCCGGTAGTTAAAAAACAGTTAAAAAGATATTTAGAGGCTATTAAAAGTTAATCAAATTAAATAGTCATGAAACATATAAAATCCCATTTCTTGTATACTAAAAGCCAACGAAATGGGATTTTGCTTTTAATAATACTCATTGTTGTATTACAAATAATTTATTTTTATATTGATACTTCTTCTGATGAATTAATTGATACAACATCTGAAGAAATACTGGCTTTTCAAGCAGAAATAGATAGTTTGAAAATCATTGAAACAGAAAAAAAGAAGATAAAAATATATCCGTTCAATCCAAACTTTATTTCCGATTATAAAGGATATACATTGGGAATGTCAATTGAAGAAATTGATAGGCTTCATAAATTCAGAAGCCGAAATAGCTATGTAAATTCAACTAAAGACTTTCAAAAAGTTACTCGTATTTCCGATAGTTTATTACATGTAATCTCTCCTTACTTTAAATTCCCTGAATGGACTAAGAAAAAAACCGAAAAACCAAAATATTTTGATTCGAAAAAAAATAATTCCGGAAAAATAATATCTACAACAGATATAAATTTAGCAACCAAAGAAGATTTTATGACTATTACCGGAGTAGGGAATGTGTTTTCAGGCAGAATTATTAAATATCGTTCTAAATTAAAAGGATTTACTTATAACGACCAGCTAAATGAAGTTTGGGGATTAGAAGAAAAGCTAGTCAAAGAAATATTAAGAATTTTTAAAATTCACACACTTCCTGAAATTAAGAAAATTAATATAAATACCGCCGGTTTTAAGGAAGTTTTAAAGTTACCCTATATAGATTACGATTTATGTAAGAAAATTTTTGACTACAGAGATGAAGTAGCCGAGTTTCAGAATATTTCAGAATTAAGAAATATTGAAGATTTTCCCCAAAACAAATACGATAGAATAGTCTTATATTTGAAAGCAGAATGAATAAGTAACAAAATAAAAATGACAGTATGTACTTTACCGAAGAACACGAATTATTTCGTAAAAGTTTTAAAGATTTTTTACAGAAAGAAGTAGTTCCCCACATTGAAAAATGGGAAGAAGCAGGAACAATTGATCGCTTTATCTGGGAGAAATTTGGAAAAATGGGATATTTCGGTTTAAACCAACCTGAAGAGTATGGAGGATTAAATTTAGATTTATTTTATACCATAATTTTTTTAGAAGAACTTCAGCGAATTAATTCAGGAGGGTTTGCCGCTGCCATGTGGGCTCATGCTTATTTAGCAATGACGCATTTAGAGAAGGAAGCAGACGAACATATCAAAAGAAAATACTTAACCCCAAGTATCGATGGAACAAAAATAGGTTGCTTATGTATTACAGAGCCATTTGGAGGAAGTGATGTAGCAGGAATGAGAACAACAGCTGTTAAAGATGTAGATAACTATATTATTAATGGATCTAAAACATTTATTACAAACGGAGTATACTCCGATTATCTGATAGTAGCTGCTAAAACAAATCCTGAGGATAAACACAAAGGAATGAGTATTTTTGTAATTGACAGAAACACAAATGGAATTTCCTCTTCAAAATTAAACAAACTAGGATGGAGAGCTTCAGACACCGGGGAAATAGCCTTTGACAATGTTACTGTACCTAAAGAAAATTTAATGGGAAAAGAAGGAAAAGGCTTTTCCTATATTATGCAACATTTTGCCCTTGAAAGATTAATAATGGCTGTTAATGCACATGCCAGATCCGAATTTGCTGTGGAATACGCATTACAATATATGGAAGAACGTGAAGCTTTTGGAAAAAAAATTAATAAATTTCAGGCGTTACGACATAAAATTGCAGAAATGGCATCTAAAGTAGATATGTGTAAAGAATATAATTACACTATTACAAAAAGATTAAATGATGGTATTTATGTAGTTAAGGAAGCAAGTATGAGTAAATTATTATCAACTAAAATGGCAGATGAGGTAATCTACGATGCGTTACAACTACTTGGCGGTTACGGCTATATGGAGGATTATTCTTTAGCAAGAATGTTTAGAGACAGCAGGTTGGGATCTATAGGAGGAGGAACTTCTGAAATTCTTAAAGAAATTATTGCTAAAATTGTAATCGATAAGAAAGAATATAAGCCCACATATAAATATACTTTTTAATCAATACACTATAAATTGTTTAGTTTATTAACACGAAATCGATCTTATAAATTCACACGAATTATAAACTAGACAAACATGAAAATATTTTTTAAATTATTAGTAATTACACTATTTCTTAGTTATTCATGCTCAGGTAAGGATAATCTTCAAAAGCAATTCCCACTTGCTTCAACAAGAGTATCCTTCTCTAGGTAAAGCTGTATTGAAGCCGCCATTTTTAGACTGTTGAATATGGTACATGAGGTACAGGCAAGACAACTGATGAAGATGGTTCAAGAATATTTGGAACATCACAAAGGAAAGCCGAATTTCGAAAAAGGGAATTGGATACTGGAATGAGAAAAAAATGAATTTCATTCACTAATCAAAACTATGGATCTCAAATCTATAGTGGTTTATTATAATATTCTATTTCTATCTCTAAAGCAGAGTGTAATCTTTTAGTGCTATACACCTCTGTCTGAATGAAAAATATGATTGCCGATTACTTTTCTTTTACTTCCGGCTTTAATTCAAGTTTTATAAATAATATTTCCCACTGTCATCAGATATCTTTTTTACCTATGCAAATGCTTTTAAAATTTCTATTCAATATTGTCCCATATTGGATTTATCTATAAACCTGACTTATATTTAATTCAGGTATTTCTGGATAATTTAAAATTAATAAATTGGAGTAACTTCATCATTATTAGAAGTGTTATATAATGAGTTTTTCCCGGCTTCAGATGACTAGCTAGCTAACGTTTCCAATAATTTTTTTATGTTGTCTAATAGCATAACTATCTGATAAACTTGCAATATAACTACAAATCTGCATGATTCTTTCATATAAGTTATCTTTAACTAACTGATATTCTTCGGGAAGCATATTTAAAACTAACAAATCATAATTAGATTGGGTTCCGCTATATTTATTGTTTAATGCTGTTACAAAGACATCTAATAAATCAGCAATTATTTTATATCCGGAAACTTCTTTTTCTATTACTTCTTTACTTTTATATATTTTATTGATACTTATATTAATGATATCGTTTATTTGAATTTCATACTTACATTTATCTAATAAAGTTCGATTGAAAATTCCCTGTAAAATTGCTGTTTCATTATCTAAGAAAATGTCAACTGCTTCACCGACTAATGTGTTAATAGCTATTGCTCTTAAATAAGCTATTTTGTTCTTTTTATATTGTAACGCATCATATTTTTTTATATTAATATCGGTAACTAGTTCCAACATATATTTTAAGGCATAACTTTCATCAATTAAACCAAGATTAATACCATCTTCAAAATCGATAATTGTATAACAAATGTCATCTGCAGCTTCTACCAAATAGGCAAGAGGATGGCGAAAAAAAGCTAATTCATTCCTTTCTTTTTTAAGCATTCCTAATTCATCAGCAATATCTGAAAAGAAGTTTCTTTCCGATTGAAAAAAACCATATTTTTTATCTGAAATATCTTTGGTAGGCTCTTTAGGAAGGCTTTCTTTCGGGTATTTGACAAAAGCTCCTAATGTAGCATAAGATAACCGTAAGCCTCCGGAACTTCCTTTTTTATTTTCTGTCACTATTTTAAATCCATTGGCATTACCTTCAAAATCGATTAAATCCTGATATTGTTTTTCAGTAAACAGATTTTTATATTGATCTCCATTTCCTGTTTTAAAATATTCTCCAATAGCTTTTTCTCCTGAATGACCAAAAGGGGGATTTCCTATATCATGCATTATTGAAGCTGCCGCAACAATAGCTCCGAAATCATTAAAAGTATATCCTCCTTTTTTTAAATCAGGGTAACGACTTAGCAGTACTTCTCCAACTCTTCTCCCTAAGGTTCTTCCTACAACTGAAACTTCTAAACTGTGAGTTAGCCTTGTATGAACAAAATCTGTTTTTGATAATGGAATTACTTGTGTTTTATCCTGTAAACTTCGGAAAGCAGATGAAAATATAATTCTATCAAAATCTACTTCAAATCCTAATCGAGTTTCATCTTGTTTTGCTCGTTCACGCTTTTGAGTGTCACCAAAACGTTTTAAAGAAAGTAATCGCTCCCAATCCATAATCCATGCTATTTAACTTCGTAATCAAAACAAAGTTATTTAATCTTTTTATTTTTAATTGTCGGTAGCTGGTATTTATTCTTTAATTTTTGGCTAAACAAAGTTAATTATTTTATTTTTTAGATAAAAAATTATAGTAACCAGAGGCAGGTGTGATTGTTAAAATAAAAAATATGAATATAGAAAATTGAATAGTTAGTAATAAGAAATAGGTCTTTATGAGTGAAGGAATGATTAGAGAGTATATATTTTGTTCTGAGAGCCAAATCCCGGCGATGTTTTCTATGCTTTCCCGTTATAAAAAGAATATGAATAAATATATGTTAGTTGAGTAGTGGGAACTGGGTAAATATAAAAATAATATTTTTGTTTAAGCATTTGTTTTTGAACAGATTCCAAATATTTTTATTAAAATAGAGTAATAGCATCAGATATTGCCATCCATTTACAAATCCGTAAAGTATTAATTTTATTGCTGAATAATTTATAGTGGGTTTCTGTGACTCAGAGAGGATTCGAACCTCTAACCCTCAGAGCCGAAATCTGATATTCTATCCAATTGAACTACTGAGCCTTTTTATAGTTTTTTTAATTTATGAATTCCTGAGTTGCTGAATCTTTGAATTCTTGCTTTTCCGTCTGTCTGTCCGACCAATTTTTTCGAAACGACACTCATTCCTCTTCCATATCCTTCATTCATTTCTCTTTATTACCCATATCTTTATACTTCATAGCTTCCTTTAAAATCAGCCACTACTTTCTGTTGTATACTCATATTTTTTTAATATTCAAATATACTAATAAAAAAAATATTGAGTGATTCAAAATCTCATTTTATAGAAATTTATGATATTTAGTCAACATTATCATGCAAGAAAGAATTGTTAAATTGTAATGGTAATTCTTCTGAATTTGTATCTAAAGGAGTTTGTTTCTCGCTTATTTTTGTACCTGTATCTAAATCTATCCCTAAGCGTTTATATGCAGGTTTCTTTTCAATGTCATCGATATTTTTGCTTACTTTGTCGGAAAATTTATAGTTAAATCCTTTCATTTTTTCTTTTCTCTCTTTAACTCTTTTTTGTAGTTCAGAAATTGTTCCATTTGAAGGAGAAGTTTCAATATCTTCCTCATTATCAATTTCTTCTTTTTTATTCTGAGTTCTGACTTCAAACTTTAATACCTCTTCTTCTTCCTTAACAACAGGTGGAGGTGTTGAACTTTTCCCTATAGTGGGTTTTACATCAAAATCTTCAAGAATATGCCGTTTTTCTATGATTTGATCTAACTCTACTTTTTCATAAACAGCATCTATATTTTTAATCGCTTCTGTTGTTTCGGTTAACTGGTTATCAGTTGTCTCCGGTTTTACTTCCTCGTATGAGTTAAAAGGTAAATCGAGCGAAGGATTTTGTTGAGTGTGAGGTGTTTCTTCTTTTGTCTCTTCCTCTAAAGAAGTTTCTGAAGCTGTTACATTAGTTATAATAAAATTTTCTTCTTTTACTTCATTATAATTAATTTCATCGAAAACAATCTCTATATTCTTAATCTTTTCAGTAGTTTTTACTAACTTATTAACAGGTTCTTGTTGTTGTTCTGTGTCTAAAGCATGTCTTATTTTTTCACTGGAAGCCAGAATTGGCTCAGAAATAGTTTTATTTTCAAATTCGTATGTTGCCTTTTGATTGTTCTCTAATGTATGGATAATCTTTTTAGTTTCTGTATTATTAATTGTATTTTGCTGATCTGCAGCAAAACCCGTAGCTATAACAGTAACAGAGATTTCTTCTTCTAAACTTTCATCCTCTCCAACACCCATAATAATATTGGCATTATAACCTGCTTCTGCCTGAATATAATTATTTATTTCTTCCATTTCATCTATAGTTACCTCATTGATTCCTGAAACAATTAACAGCAGTACATTTCTGGCACCTGTAATTTTATTATCATTTAATAGTGGTGAATCTAATGCTTTAACAATAGCATTTTTAGCTCTGCTGGTTCCGGACTCTTTAGCAGATCCCATAATAGCAGTACCGCTATTTGCCAGTACGGTTTTAGCATCGTTCAAATCAATATTCTGTTTGTAATGATGCGTTATTACCTCCGCTATTCCTTTTGCCGCTGTTGCTAACACTTCATCTGCTTTAGAGAACCCTGATTTATATCCCAAATTCCCATATACTTCACGTAATTTATTATTATTGATAGCAATTAAAGAATCAACATTTTTGCGTAGCTCATCAATTCCTTTTTGAGCTTGCTCTGAACGCATTCTTCCTTCAAATTCAAATGGCATTGTAACGATTCCTACTGTTAAAATATCCATCTCTTTGACAATTTTTGCAATAATTGGTGCAGCACCCGTACCAGTACCCCCTCCCATACCAGCAGTAATAAATACCATTTTGGTATGTGTATTTAACATCTGTTGAATTTCCTGAATACTTTCTGCCGCTGCCTGTGCTCCGATTTCAGGGTTTGCTCCTGCTCCTAACCCGGAGGTTAAGTGTGCCCCTAATTGAATTCTATTGGGTATCGGGCTATTTTCTAATGCCTGAGCATCTGTATTGCAAATCACGAAATCTACTCCGTGAATTTGCTTACTATACATGTGGTTAACAGCATTACTTCCGCCTCCGCCTATACCAATTACTTTAATTGTATTAGATTGCGTTTTAGGCATATCAAATGAAATGTTATCAAATTCTGCACTCATAATAACTCTTCTTTTTATTTTATCCTCTTAATCCTTACTACTATTTTTATTCTGCGTTATCTAAAAACTCTCTAATTCTTTCAAAAAAAGAAAATTTTTCAAAAAAAAATTTTCTTTTTGTTTTAGTTTTACAGTTTACCTCCTCTTGTATTGGATTTTTTTCTTCCTCATTTCCAATACTTTCCTGTTGTTCTTCAACTACATTTTCAGTAATTGCAGCAGTTTGTTCTTCTTTTTTGTATTTATCTAAACCTTCCATTAATAACCCTACCGCAGTAGCATATGAAGGGCTGGATACAGTATCATCGCTATCGCCGGCCAAATGTTCGTTTGGATACCCAATACGTGTATCCATTCCCGTAATGTATTCTACTAACTGACGAAGATGCTTTAATTGAGAGCCTCCTCCGGTTAATACGATACCTGCTATTAATTTACCTTTTTGAGTTTCATTACCATAATTCTTAATTTCTAAGTGTACGTGTTCAATAATCTCCTGAACTCTGGCATGAATTATTTTTGACAAGTTTTTTAATGTTATTTCTTTGGACTCTCTGCCTCTTAGTCCCGGAATAGAGACAACTTCTGTTTCTTTATTTTCTCCAGGCCATGCAGATCCAAATTTAATTTTTAATAATTCTGCTTGTTTTCCGATGATTGAGCATCCTTCTTTTATGTCTTCAGTAATTACATTGCCTCCAAAAGGTATTACTGCAGTATGACGAATAATTCCATCTTTAAAAATGGCTAAATCGGTAGTACCTCCACCTATGTCTATTAAGGCAACTCCTGCTTCTTTTTCTTCCTGACTTAATACTGCTGATGCTGAAGCCAGTGGCTCTAAGGTAATATCAGAAAGGTTTAATCCGGCACTCTTAACACATCTTCCAATATTTCCGATAGAAGATACTTCTCCGACCACTAAATGGAAGTTTGCTTCCAACCTGCCTCCATACATTCCGACAGGCTCTTTAATATCCAGTTGACTATCTACTTTAAATTCTTGTGGTAATACATGAATTATTTCTTCTCCCGGACGCATTGCTAACTTATATACCTGATTTACCAGGTTTTCTATATCATCATCTTCAATTACCTCATTGGCATTTTCTCTGGTAATATAATCATTATGATGTAAACTTCTGATGTGTTGTCCTGCAATTCCTACTACAACATCTCTTATTTCTTGACCGGAAACACTTTCTGCTTCATCAGCAGCTTGTTGAATTGATTGAATCGTTTGTGTGATATTGTTTACTATACCACGTTTCACTCCCAAGCTTTTTGCTTTACCAATACCAAGAACTTCAATTTTATCATACTCGTTCTTACGCCCAATCATGGCAACAATCTTGGTAGTTCCGATATCTAAACCAACTGCGATTTTATTGTACTCCATCTTGATCTTGTTTTGTACATACCACTTGGTTGTGATATTTAATGTTTATTATTTTATACCTGTAAATTGTTTTATCTTTTAAAGCTTTATTATAAAATGCTTTTAGTTTTTTAAATTTTAAATTGACATTGGCATACTCTCCGAAATCAATTCTATAATCTCCACTTCGAACGGTAAAAATATACTCACCGGAATTTAGCTTTTGGATTCCTGTTATTTCTTTTTGAAGAAACTGATCTTTAGAGATAAATAGTATCAATTGAGTTATTTCTTCTGTTTTTTCTGATAAATTTACTCCACTTACTATAGGTACCCGGGCAGAAAAACTTGTTGATAACGGAATTTTAACTCCATATTTATCAATATAATACATCTCTTTATCAGAAATAATTCTGGCAATAGGTTCTTTTTGTTTTATATGAGCTTTTAATAATCCTCCAAGTGTTATAAAAACTCTTGCTTTTTCTACATATGGATTCGATAATACCCTCTTTTCCAGATGATGTAAATCTATGATACTTTTTGATTGATTTTTAACTGTCGTTTGACTTTGTATTAACAATTTATTAACCGACTCATGTGTTAAAAACGGGTTGGATCCTTCATTAAATTCAACAGCAACAGTTTTAACTTTTTTTCGTTGATTTCTGGCTTTAGTAAAACTATACAGTACTAGTATGCCTATTACCAAGCCTATTAAAATCAAGTATTTTATTAATTTATTAATCATTGTAATTTATGCTTATTTATTAATTCTTCTTTCACATCATTTACTAATAATCCTATATCACCTGCTCCAAGCATAGCAACGATTTTAACGGAAGATTTTTTAATTTTATTAATTGCATCTTTTTTAGAGGAAAGTTGTTTGTTTTTTGTCTTAATTTTATTTAGCAACCAGGAAGAGGTTATTCCTTCAATAGGTAATTCTCTCGCCGGATATATCTCTAATAGGATTACTTCATCAAATCTGGAGAGTGCTTCTGCAAAATCATCAGCAAAATCTTTGGTTCTAGTATATAAATGAGGTTGAAATACTACTGTTATTTTTTCATCAGGATACATTTCTCTAATAGAATTTTCAATGGCGTTAATTTCTGTCGGGTGGTGTGCATAATCATCAATTAATACAAAATTATTGCTTTTAATTTTATATGAAAATCGTCGTTGTACTCCTAAAAAAGTAGCCAGTCTGGTTTTGATAGTATTTAAAGGAATTCCATATATATCTGCCATTGCTAATGCAGCCAAAGCATTCATTACATTATGCTTTCCGGGCAGGTGAAATTCAACATCTTCTACAACCTCTTCAGGTGTTTTTATATCGAACACATACGTTCCTTTTTTTATCTCAAGATTATACGCTTTATAATCTGCTGTTTCTTCTAAACCGTATGTTAAGCCATCAATTGGCAATCCTTCGGCAACTATTAATGTATCGGAAACTTTCGCTGCAAATTCTTTAAATGATGTTAACAATGCTTCATGCTCTCCATAAACATCTAAATGATCCGCATCTACAGAGGTAATACAAGCAATATCAGGTGATAATTGTAAAAAGGATCGATCAAATTCATCAGCTTCTACTACTGAAATTTTATCTTCTCCTAAAATTAAATTCGAATTATAATTTTCTGCAATTCCTCCTAAAAAGGCAGTCGAGCCAAAAGGTTGCATAATATGACCTAATATAGAAGAGATTGTCGTTTTTCCATGAGTTCCTGCTACTGCTAAACAATGGGTATCTTCAGTAATTTTCCCTAAAATTTCTGCTCTTTTTAATACTTTAAAATTATTATCAACAAAATAATTGAGTTCTGCATGGTTTTCAGGAATTGCAGGAGTGTATATTATTAACGAAGTTTTTTTATTTACAAAGTTCTCAGGAATGTTTGATATTGAATCATCGAAGTGAATATGAATTCCCATTTGTTTCAAATCATCAGTAACCGGAGAAGGTGCTTTATCATAACCTGCTACTTTTTTTCCATTCGTATGAAAATAGCGAGCTAAAGCACTCATACCTGCACCACCTATCCCTATAAAATATATTGTATGTATTCTCTTCAAATTCACTAATTAATTAATTTTTCTATTTCATTAACAATATGACTTGTTGCATTAGGCAATGCTAATGTTTTTATATTTTCACTTAAACTTTCCTGTTTTTCTTTATCTCTTAACAAAGTTTCGAATACTACAGAAAATGTATCTAATTCGTTTTCTTTGAGCATGATTGCCCCATGCTTGTTTACCACTGATTTTGCATTTTTGTTTTGATGATCTCCTGTCACGTTTGGAGAAGGAATAAACAGTGTAGGTTTTCCTGCAATGTATAGTTCAGATATTGAGCTTGCCCCTGCTCTGGAAATAATAAAGTCAGCTGCAGCGTATGCTAAATCCATTCTGTCTAAAAATTGATGTACTTGTACATCGCTTTTCTCGTTATATTCTTTATATTCTTCGTAATATAACTTACCACATTGCCATATAAGCTGTATTTCCTGGTTTTTGAAAAATTTTAATTCTGTGGCAATAAGTTCATTTATTCTTCCTGCTCCCAAACTTCCCCCAATAATTAAAACTGTTTTTTTATTTTTATTTAATTCAAAAAATGTTATTGCTTCTTCTTTTTTTGCGTGTACTAATAATAAATCCTGACGTACCGGATTTCCTGTTTTTACAATTCTGGCTAATGGAAAAAATCGTTCTAAATTATCATAAGCAACACAAATTTTATTTACTTTTTTTCCCAGTAATTTATTTGTGATTCCCGGATATGAATTTTGTTCTTGTATAATTGTGGGGATTTTTTTTCTGTTTGCCATGAGTAATGCCGGGCCACTTGCAAACCCTCCTGTACCTATAGCTACATTCGGTTGAAATTTATTAATAATTGTGTTTGCTTTCCATAAACTACTTAATAGTTTAAATGGAAATAATAAATTTTTAATAGTTAGTCTTCTTGGAAAACCAGAGATCCATAACCCCTTAATTCTGTACCCTGCTTTAGGTACTTTTTCCATTTCCATTTTATCTTTTGCTCCAATAAACAGTATATTAGCGTTTGGGTATCGCAATTTTAATTCATTGGCAATAGCGATAGCAGGATAAATATGTCCTCCTGTACCTCCGCCGCTTATTATAATGTTTATTGATTTTTCCACGTTTCTTTATTTATATGGTTTCATGCAAAATATCTAACGGATTGTCATCTAATATTGATTCTTCTGTTTCGTTTTTAGATGCACTAACACTCAACACCATTCCTATGGCAAAACAAGTCATCCATATAGAGGTTCCTCCGCTACTTATTAGAGGTAATGTTTGTCCTGTTACAGGAAATAAATTAACTGCGACAGCCATATTAATTATGGCCTGAAAAATAATTGGCATTCCTACTCCTGTTACCAGTAATGTTGCAAAAATTGTGGTTGCTTTTCTGGCTGTAATCACTATTCTAAAGAGCAACAAGAAATACATAAATATGACTAATAATGCCCCCATCATTCCATATTCTTCTACAATAATTGCATATATAAAATCTGATGATGATTGTGGCAAAAAGTTTTTTTGCACACTTTTCCCTGCTCCTTTTCCGAACGGGCCTCCTGTGGCTATGGCTATTTTTGCTTTTTCTACCTGGTAATTTTCTTCTGCTTCTTCTGAATTAAAAAAACCTGCAAACCTATTTTCCCATGTATTAACACGGTTTGACATTGCCTCTGGAAATGCCTTTACAACTAAAATAAAAAGACCTAAAGCTACAATGCCCATTCCTAAAATATTAGCAATATATTTTAAAGGATATCTTCCTATGAATGTTAGCATTAGAGTCATACAGAAGATAATTGCTGTGGTGGAAAAGTTTGCTGGAAGAATTAATATTAAAATCACTCCAACCGGCAACCACAATTGCAATAAACTTTCTTTAAATATTATTTTTTTTTCTTTATTTTTTGCCAGGTATCTTGCTACATATACTAGTATTATCAAACCTGCCAGTGTTGATGTTTGAAAACCAACTCCAACGAACGGGATTCGTATCCACCTACTTGCGTTAGCTCCTCCAATAGTTGTTCCCTGAGCCAAAGTTACCACAAGTAGCAAAATAACTATAGGAAGCATTAAAACCGATCCTCCGCTAAAGTATCTGTAAGGTATTTTATGAGTTCCATATAATATTCCAAATCCCATGATTAGTAATGCAATATGTTTTATCAGATGCCCGGAGGTTGATCCATTTCCTACTACATACACCAGATTAGTACTTGCACTATATACAGGCATAAAAGACAGCATTCCCAGTACTCCAACTATAGCCCAGATAGCTCTATCTCCTTTGATATGTTCTAAAACAGTTTTCACTAGTTATAAATTTCTTATTGCGTTTTTAAATTGCCTTCCTCTGTCCTCATAATTTTCAAATAAATCAAAACTTGTACAAGACGGAGATAGTAGAACTATATCCCCTTTTTGTGCTATTTTTTGTGAAACTTTTACGGCCTCATCTGCACCTGCTGTTTCAACAATGATATCTACTACGTTTTGAAAAGTTTCTATAATTTTTTGATTATCTAATCCTAAGCATACAATACCTTTTACTTTTTCTCTAACCAATGGAAGCAGATCCGTATAATCGTTTCCTTTATCTTCCCCTCCAACAATCCATACTGTTGGTTTATCCATACATTCTAACGCATAGTATGTAGCATTTACGTTTGTTGCTTTACTGTCATTTATATAGGAAATTCCTTCTATTTTTAATACTTTTTCCAAGCGGTGTTCAGCTCCTTCAAAGTTTGACATACTTTCTGTTATTCTTTCATTACGTACTTGTAATAGTTTTGAGGCTAACATTGATGCCATTGCATTTCTCATATTGTGTTTTCCCTGGATTGTTAAATAAGATTTGTTCATTATGAATTCTTCTTCTTTTAGTCTAATTGTTATTATATCATCTTTTATATAGGCTCCGTTTTTTAATTTTTTTGTAATTGAAAACGGGACTAATGTTGATTGAACAGGATGTGTATTCAACCAATTTACAATCACTTCATCATCTGAATCGTAAATCAGAAAATCATTTTTTGTTTGATTCATTACAATTCTAAATTTTGAAGCTATATATTTATTAAAGTCATAGTCGTATCTATCGAGATGATTCGGGGTAATACCAGTAATCACAGCTATATGACAGTGAAATTTATTGATTCCATCTAACTGAAAACTGCTCAGTTCCAGCACAAAATTCCGGTAATTTTCTTCAGCTACCTGTTTGGCAAAACTATCTCCAATATTTCCTGCAATTCCAACATTCAACCCATCGCTTTTTAATATATTATACGTTAACATCGTAGTAGTGGTTTTACCATTAGAACCCGTAATTCCTATGATTTTTGCACTTGTAAATTCTGAAGCAAACTCAATTTCAGAAACAATTTTAATTCCTATACTACGCAATTCCTGAATTAGTGGTATTTTATCAGGTATTCCCGGGCTTTTCATTACAATATCAGCGTCTTTTATCCTGCTTTCAGTGTGCTTATTTTCTTCAAATTCTATCTCGCTATGTAAAAGAATTTTTATATATTTTTCATCAATTATTCCTTTATCTGAAACAAAAACCTTAAATCTTCTTTGTTTTCCCAGAATAGCCACTCCTACTCCACTTTCGCCTCCTCCTAAAACAACAAGTTTCTTCATAATTTCGATTTACGATTTTGTTTTTTATTGTTTTTGCATCGTATTCTCTATATTCTATGTACTTCGAGCAAAGTTTTCAACAAATCAATATGAAATCTCTTTGTTCTGTTTTATTTTCTCTTTCATTTTTTATTCCTGTTCAAAAAATCACCACATCATAATTATCAAAAATTTTCTTATCTCAATTTAAGTGTAACTATAGTAAATACGGCCAGTAAAATTCCTATAATCCAGAAACGAGTTACAATTTTACTTTCGTGATAGTTTGACTTTTGATAATGGTGATGTAATGGAGACATTTTGAATATTCTTTTTCCTTTTCCATATTTTTTCTTCGTGTATTTAAAGTAGAAGACTTGTAAAATTACCGAAAGGTTTTCTGCTACAAAAATTCCTGCTAATAAAGGCAACAGCAATTCTTTTCGGATAGCAATTGCAATTACCGCAATAATTCCTCCTATAGTTAAACTCCCTGTATCTCCCATAAATACTTCTGCCGGATATGTATTATACCATAAAAATCCGATTAAAGATCCTGCAAAAGCGGAGATAAAAACGGTCATTTCTCCTGAGTTTGGTATGTACATTACATCTAAATAGTTTGCAAAAATGATATTTCCGGAAACCCAGGTAAAAATTGCTAATGTAACCACCATAATGGCGGAAGATCCTGCTGTCAAACCATCAATCCCATCTGTTAAATTAGCTCCATTTGAAACCCCTGTTACTATGAGAACTACAATTGGTATAAAAATCAACCACGCATATTTTTCATATCCACTTCCTAAAAAAAATAATGCTTTGGCATATTCTAATTCATTATTCTTGAAAAACGGGACTGTAGTTTTTGTAGATTTATGTGCTTCTCTAAATACTTTTTTCTTTCCGCCGGCTAATATGATTTGCTGTTGTTCTGGTAATTGTTCTTTTATTGTCACTTCCGGATGGAAATATAACATTGTTCCCACAATGATTCCTAAACCTACTTGACCTACAATTTTAAAGATTCCTTTTAAACCTGCTTTGTCTTTTTTGAATACCTTAATATAGTCATCGGTAAAACCAATTAATCCCATCCATATCGTGGTTATCAGAAGAATAATTATATATATGTTTTCAAGCTTAGCTAAAAACAATACAGGTATTAATGTTGCCAATATAATTATAATACCTCCCATTGTTGGTGTTCCTGCTTTTTGCAATTGTCCTTCTAATCCCAAATCTCTTATGCTTTCTCCAACTTGTTTTTTTCTTAAAAAATTAATAATTCGTTTTCCAAAAATAGTCGATATTAATAAGGAAAGGATGAATGCCACAGAAGATCGAAATGTAATAAATTGAAATACACTTGCTCCTGTTAAATTAAACTCATCTTCTAAGTACCGGAATAAATAATACAACATTCTTTATATTTTTTTTAATTGATTAAGCCATTGTCTTACTTCTTCTAAATCATCAAAATGATGTCTTTTTCTATTAATTTCCTGGTAATTTTCATGTCCTTTTCCTGCTATCAAAATAATATCTCCTGATTGTGCCAGTTTGCATGCTGTTTTAATTGCTTGCTTTCTATTCAAAATTGAAATTACTTTTCTGAAATTTTCAGGGGATACTCCTGCTTCCATTTCATCAATTATGGATTGAGGGTTTTCTGTTCTGGGATTATCTGATGTAAAGACGACTTGATTACTTAGCTGAGATGCTATGTATCCCATTTTTTGTCTTTTTGTTGTATCTCTATCTCCTCCACATCCTACAACTGTAATTACACACTCGTTCCCTGTACGGATATTATTAATTGTTTTCAGAACGTTTTTTAAGGCATCCGGGGTATGTGCATAATCTATAATGGCAGTGATTTTATCATTCGAGATTATATGCTCAAACCGACCGCTTACACTATCTAATTCACTTATTGTTTTCAGGATTTCTAATTTTCCTAATCCTAATAACTCACTTACTCCGTAAATTGCCAATAAGTTATACACATTAAAATTCCCAATTAGCTTTGTCCAGACTTCTATTGTGTTAATTCTTATCAATGACCCTGAAAAACTCTTTTCTAAAATTTTAGCTTTGTAATCTCCGGATGTTCTTAAAGTGTATGTTTTTCTTTTTGCTTTTGTATTTTGCAATATGATATTTCCATTCTTATCATCGATGTTTGCTAATGCAAATGATGATTTTGGTAATCCGTCAAAAAAAGATTTTTTAACGTCTCTGTATTCTGCAAAAGTTTCATGATAATCTAAATGATCGTGTGATAAATTGGTAAAAACTCCGCCTGCAAATTCTAATCCTTCTATTCTGTTTTGATGAATCCCATGAGAACTTACTTCCATAAAACAATACTTGACTCCACTGTCAACCATTTGTTTTAAATAGTTATTTATCGTTAAAGAGTCCGGAGTTGTATGTGTGGTTTTATAAGCGATATCATCTACTATAATTTTTACGGTGGATAGTAATCCTGTTTTATGCCCCAATCGTTTAAACAGTTGATACAAAAGTGTTGAAACTGTAGTTTTTCCATTGGTTCCTGTAATTCCAATCAGTTTTATTTTTCCGGAAGGATTATCGTAATAATTAGCAGCCAAATTTGCTAAGGCTTTACTTGAGTTTTCTACTTCAACATAGGTTATTCTTTCTTTTTTATCTTTTGGAACAATTTCGCAAATAACAGTAGTTGCTCCTAATTCAATTGCTTTATTTATATATTGATGACCATCTGCGTTTCTTCCTTTCTGAGCAACAAAGACATCATTTTTCTTCACTTTCCTGCTATCAAAAACAACAGTATTCACTTCAATATATGTATTTCCTGTTATTGAATTTACCGCTACTCTATACAATATGTCTTTTAATATTTTCAATTATGATAGTTTTAGATATATCGTTACTCCTTTTTTAATTTTTATTCCTTTTTTTATTGATTGTTCCTTTACTTTCCCCGTACCGGAAATTTTAATTTTCAGTCCCAAGTTTTCAAGAACAGGGATAGCATCCATGCCCGACATCCCGATTACTTCAGGCATAATTGTTTTGTATTTATTTAAAACTTTATAGTAGGTGTTGTAATCTTTATTAACTGATGTCGTTACAACGGGGTCAGTTACTTTTTGCACACTTGATGTGGTTGATGTATGTATTTTATGTGCTATCTCTTTAAATACCGGAGCTGCTACTTTTGCTCCGTAATATCCTTTTACAGGATTGGGTTGATGAATTACTACAATACATGAATATTTTGGTTTATCAACCGGGAAAAAGCCTACAAAAGAAGCTACGTATTTCCTATTAGAATAATATCCTCCTTCATATTTTCCTTTTTCATTTTTCTCTCTCGGAATCCATTTTTTAGCTGTTCCTGTTTTTCCTGCCATAGAAAAGTTAGAAGAATAGATTTGTTTTGCTGTTCCTTTTTTAACAACATTCTCCATAATTTTTTTTACTTTATCAATTGTTGTTTGAGAGGCTATTTTTTTATTTAAAACAATTTTATCAAATTTTTTTACCGTTTTATTTCCTTTTTTTAATGCTTTTACAAATCTGGGTTTTACCAACTCTCCGTTATTGGCTACTCCATTATAAAACATTAGTGTTTGTAACGGGGTTAATGACACCCCATATCCCCAAGCCATCCATTCTAAAGTTATTGGGCTCCATCTATCACTTTCAGGTGATGGAATAAAAGGTTTTCCTTCTCCGGTTATTTTTACCTTTGTTTGTTGATCTAAACCAAATTGTTTAATTCTTTTTATAAATTTTTCAGGTTTTCGATCGTAGTTTTTTTGAATTACTTTCACTATGCCTATGTTAGAAGAAACTTCAAACACTCTGGCTAAAGAAATTTCTCCATGACCTCCTCGCTGACTATCTTCTATTTTTCTGTTATTAATAAATATTCTTCCATTTTCAGTATCAACTACGTCTGATGTATCGACAACTTTATCTTCCAGGGCAGCCATTAAACTTGCTAATTTAAAAGTAGAACCCGGTTCATGGCTTTCCCATACTGCATAGTTTCTTTTTTCATAATACTTTCCCTGTGATGTTTGTCCTAAATTAGAAATAGCTTTAATTTCTCCTGTTGAGGTTTCCATAACTACCGCACAACCATGCTCTGCTTCGAAATGTTCTAGTTGTCTTAATAATGCATAATGTGTAATATCCTGAATATCTACATTTATTGTTGTGATTACATCTTTACCATCTTCAGGTTCTTTCTCATTAATATCTTTTAAAGGTTTCCATTGTCCTTTTGCTATTTTTTGTTTTAATCTCCATCCATTTTCTCCTTTCATATATTTAGAAAAAGCCCCTTCAATACCAGCCTCTCCTCTATGATCATTATATCCTACTGTTCTTTCAGCTATTTTGGCTATTGGATGTTCTCTTACTGTTTTTTGTTCAGCTATAAAACCTCCTCTATATACTCCCAACTTAAATATTGGGAAATTTTTTATTTTTATATAATCATTATACCCCAAGTTTCCTGCTATTAGCAGATATCTATTTCTTTTCTTCTTTGCACTTCTTAATTTTTTCTCATAATATTTAGGTTTTTTTCCCAGCATTTTAGAGAGTTCTTTTGTTAAATCAAAAATATTTTTTTCGAAAATTTTTTCATTTACAGCCATTACATCCATACGGATAGTGTAACTGGAAATTGAAGTTGCTAACAAATTACCATCAGAAGCATATATATTTCCTCTATTAGCTACAATGGTATCGTTTTTTATATTGGTCTCTAATGCAAGTTTTTTATATTTTTCTCCTTTTACATACTGAATTTCGAACACTTTACCAGCAATAATCAGTAAAAAAAACGACATTAAAATCGCAACTGCATATAGTTTGTTTATTATGTTTTTTTTAAGTGCTGACAACGTTTTTTATTTTATAATTACTTTAATTTTTTGTGGAGAATCCTGAACTGGCTTTAACCCTGATGATACTACTTCTTTCTGAATAGTACTTTCTAATTTCATCCGCATTAAAATGGTACTTGTGTCTACATATTCTGCTCGTAATTCTCTCTTGATTTTATTCAATTCTGCAATTTTTACCACTTTTTCATCAATTGAATGAGCACTCCATATCATGACTAACAGTAATCCAACAACAAAGACGAACACTTTCCAGTTTTTAATTGCTAAATCGCCTGTTAAAAAACTTCTTCTTAATACATCATATATTCCTTCTGAATTTTCTGTCATCTTTATAATCGTATTGCTATTCTTAATTTTGCACTTCGGGCTCTGTTATTGTTACTGATTTCTTCCGGTCCCGGAATTATTAATCCTCCTTTTTTTTTAAGAGGTACGTTTACATTACCAAAAAAATCTTTCTCTGGTGCTTCTTCAAATAATCCTGTTCGTATGAATCTTTTTACCAATCGGTCTTCTAATGAATGATAGGAGATTATACTTAATTTTCCTTCTTTCTTTAATGATTGAGGTATTTGATTCAAAAATTCTTTCAACACCTCTAATTCTTCGTTCACTTCTATTCGAACTGCCTGATAGATTTGTGCCAAAATTTTATGTTCTTTCATTTTAGGTAAAAATCTTTTCAAAATCTCTTTCAATTCAAAACTTGTTGTTATTTTTTTATCTTTTCTGGCATTTACGATTGTTTTTGCAATTGCACGGGCATTTCTTAATTCACCATAGTAATACAAAATATCGGATATTTCCTTCTCTTCATACGTGTTAATGACTTCTTTAGCAGATATTTTTGCTGTTTGATTCATTCTCATATCTAATTCTCCGTCATATCGAATTGAAAATCCTCTGGATGCTTCATTGAATTGATGTGAGGAAACCCCTAAATCTGCCAAAATTCCATCTACTTCTTTTATTCCGTGAAATCGTAAAAACCTGTGTATGTGCCTGAAGTTTTCTCCAATCAAAACAAACCGATTATCATCGATTATATTTCTTCTTGCATCTATATCCTGATCGAAGGCAAATAATCTTCCTCGTTCTCCCAGTCTTTTCAGGATTTCTTTTGAATGTCCTCCTCCTCCAAAAGTTGCGTCAACATAAGTTCCATTTTCTTTAATCTCAAGTGCATCAACACTTTCTTTAAGTAGTACAGATTTGTGATAATTATTCATTTATTTCAAAATTTCCCATCACATCTTCAGCTAAATCTACAAAATCAGCAGCTGAATCTTCAATTACCTCTTCGTATCGTTTTTTATCCCAGATTTCAACAATATTTACAGCACTAGCCATTACCACTTCCTTTTTAACTCCTGCAAAAACGCATAAATCTTTAGGAATTAATATTCTTCCGGCTGCATCAACTTCCACTATTCTTACTCCTGCAGTAAATCTTCGTATAAAATCATTATTTTTTTTAACGAAACGATTCAACTTATTAATTTTGTTCATCATAGTGTTCCATTCCTGCATTGGATATAATTCCAAACACATCTGAAATACAGATCGTTTAATAACAAAGCTTTCTTGTAACACTAAAGACAGCTGTTTCTTTAAACCGGAAGTAAGCATAAGTCTTCCTTTTGCATCGGCTTTACAATCATATGTTCCAATAAGATTTATCACGATTCACTATATAGTTATGATTCAAAAATATAAAATATTTACCACTTTTTACCACTTTTTACCATATTGTTAATAATTTTTTCCACAATTCAGGTGTTAATTAGCATTTTATACGATTAATATTGTTGAAATCCATACTTTAAAAGAAATTTGACATCTAAAAAAAAAGGGCTATTTTTGCAATTAAATGTTAGCTAATGGGCAATTTAAAGAAAGAAGATAAATTTACTTATGCTGAAGCAGGAGAAGGTATAGCAATTATTGTATTACATGGTTTGATGGGAGCTTTAAGTAATTTTAATAATACCTTTAATTATTTTTCAAGTAAAGAATATAAGGTTTTAATTCCTGAACTTCCTCTTTATACACTACCTATACTAAAGACAAACGTTAAGAATCTTGCTAAATTTCTTCATAATTTTATAGTATTTAAAGATTTAAAGGATGTTGTCTTATTAGGCAATTCTTTAGGAGGTCATATAGCACTTTATTATATTAAGCATTATCCGAAAAATGTTTCCGCTCTGGTATTAACAGGGAGTTCGGGGTTATATGAGAATTCTATGGGGAATAACTACCCCAGACGCGGAGATAAGGAATTTGTACGTAAAAAAGCACAGGGAGTATTTTATGATAAATCTATCGCAACTGATGAATTGATAGACCAAGTATATAATGTTGTTAATGATAGAAATACACTAGTTAAAACTTTAGCAATCGCCAAAAGTGCTGTACGCCATAATATGGCTAATGATTTACCAAATATGAATCAACCTACTTGTTTAATTTGGGGTAAAAACGATACAGTAACTCCACCAGATGTGGCAGAAGATTTTCACAAACTACTTCCCGACAGTGATTTATACTGGATTGACAAATGTGGTCATGCTGCTATGATGGAACATCCCAATAAATTTAATGCAATTCTTGAACATTGGTTTAAAAACCGTAACATATAAACAGTGAAGATTAAATCTGCTGAGTTTGTTATTAGTAACACCAACGTAGAAAAATGCCCTGATGAATGCATTCCTGAATATGCGTTTATTGGTCGTTCTAATGTTGGAAAATCTTCATTAATTAATATGCTAATAAATCATAAAGGTCTTGCTAAAACTTCCGGAAAACCTGGGAAAACACAGCTCATTAATCATTTTAGAATTAACAACCAATGGTTTTTAGTTGACCTTCCCGGATATGGTTATGCACAAATTTCTAAAACAAAAAGAAAAAAATTTCAAGGATACATTACTGATTATTTTTTAAAACGTGAGCAGTTAGTTTGTGCATTTATTTTAATTGATTGCAGGCATGACCCTCAGAAAACAGATTTGGAGTTTATGCAATTCTTAGGGAAGAAAAGAATTCCGCTTGCTATCATTTTTACCAAAACAGATAAATTATCCTGCTCTAAACTGAATAAGCAAATTATGTCCTGCAAGAGAAAATTACTTCAATGCTGGGAAAGTTTACCCATTAATTTCTTAACTTCTTCCATCTCTAAATTAGGGAGAGATGATATATTAAACTTTATTAATCAGGTAAATAAAAATGTTGCCAACGATTTTAAATAAAATTTAGTGTATTCTACAGCAAACAATCTTCGAGTACTTTATGAAGATAATCATTTGATTATTGTTAACAAGAAATCCGGAGACATTGTGCAAGGGGATAAAACTGACGATAAACCTTTAAGTGATGTTGTAAAAGAATATATTAAATACAAATACAACAAACCCGGTAACGTTTTCTTAGGTACTGTACATCGTTTAGACAGACCTACTTCTGGTATTGTTATTTTTACCAAAACTTCTAAAGCTTTAGAAAGATTAAATAAAATGCTTCGTGAAAAAGAAATTAAAAAAACATATTGGGCAATAATAAAAGGGGATTTAAAAAAAGAATCACAAACATTAGTCAGCTTCCTAAGAAAGAATCCAAAAAATAATAAATCAAAAGCTTATGAAAAAGAAATTACAGGGAGTAAAAAAGCGATTCTTCATTATAAATTATTAAAAAAACTGGACTGTTATTCTTTATTAGAAATAGATTTAGAAACAGGAAGGCATCACCAAATCAGATGTCAACTTTCTCATATTGGATTTCCAGTAAAAGGAGATTTAAAATATGGATTTCCGGAAAGTAATAAAAATAGAGGCATTCATCTACATTCCAGAAAAGTAGAATTTACCCACCCCGTTAGTAAAGAAAAAATTAAAATAACTGCTCCTACTCCTGAAAACGATTCTGTTTGGAACGTATGTAACTAAGTTTTTGCCTTGTATAAAGTATCTGTTGGAAAAACATCTCGTCATGTTTTAATCAAAATGCAATAAAAACCGCACAGGAATTTTTGAAAAAATTAATGTTCGATTTAGATTTTTGTCAAATTTAAAATTATAAATAGCGGATTTCTCAGTTTTCTTTGAACAATTTTTCCGGGTTTAGAAAAAAGTTTTAAACGAACTTAGTCTTAAATCAATATTAAGATTAGAGTATTAATAATTGTTTTTGTTATTTTATTGTTACTTTTGGGTTGCTTTGTATAAAAATCAAAAGATATGAATACCAGTGACATTAAAATTTTATTAGTCGATGATGAGCCTGATATTTTAGAAATTGTTGCTTATAATCTAAGGTATGAAGGATACCAAGTGTTTACCGCTTCTAATGGATTAGAAAGCATTAAAGCAGCTAAAAAAATCATTCCTCATCTAATACTACTGGATATTATGATGCCTGAGATGGATGGTATAGAAGCTTGTGAAAAAATTAGAGATATAGAATTTTTAGAAAATGTAATAATTTCTTTTTTAACCGCCAGAGGCGAAGATTATTCGCAAGTTGCCGGTTTTGATGCAGGAGCAGATGACTACATTACAAAACCAATTAAACCCAAAGTATTAGTTAGTAAAGTTAAATCATTATTAAGACGTTTAAAAACAGATACTTCCTATGAAGCTACCACTAAAATAGGTAATATTTTAATTAACAGAGATGAGTATGTCGTTTTTAAGGGAGAAAAAAAAATAACTTTGCCCAGAAAAGAATTTGAATTATTTTCATTATTAACTTCTAAACCAGAAAAAGTATTTAAAAGAGAAACTATTTTAGATAGTGTTTGGGGCAATGAAGTTGTTGTAGGTGGCAGAACCATCGATGTCCATATTCGAAAATTAAGAGAGAAAATAGGGAATCATCATTTTAAAACAGTTAAAGGGGTAGGTTATAAATTTGTTTTAGAAACAGATAAATAAAAAATTAAGATTCATAATCTTTGAAAAAATTAAAAAAGACATATAAGTATGCTTTAATATCTGCTCTATATCTAACCGTCATTTCGGTTGTTATTGCTATTTTTTCGTATCTTTCTTTTTTTAATTCTTCAGGACTGACTACTATTATTACTTTTGGGCTAATTCTTTTTACCATTTCTTTTTTTATTATACAATACAGAGCAGAGCATTTTCTTTATCAAAGAGTAAAAAAATTATATAAAGACATTTCTTTTTTAGACATTAATGATTTGAAAAGAGACAATATCACCACAGATATTGATGATCTTACCAGAACAGTTCAAAAATATGTTGAAAGTAAAAAAGAAGAAATAGCAAATTTAACAGAAAGAGATTCCTTTCGCAGAGATTTTTTAGGGAATGTTGCTCATGAGTTAAAAACCCCGCTTTTTACTGTACAAGGATACGTTTTAACACTTATAGAAGGAGCTGCTGAAGATAAAGAAATCAGAGAGAAGTATTTAAAAAGAGCTAATAAGGGCGTAGAACGATTAACCTCCATTGTTAAAGATTTGGATATGATTGCCAAATTAGAAACCGATGGAATGAAAATGAAGATAGAGTCTTTTAATATTCTTGAACTCATTCAATCTGCTTTTGATTTATTAGAAATGAAAGCAAAAAAAAGAAATATTAAATTAATTTTCAATCGAATATATGATTTTCCCATTTTCGTGAGAGGAGATATTGAAAGAATTGAACAGGTATTAATTAATTTAATAGTTAATTCGATAAAATACGGAAAGATAGGAGGCAGCACCACTATTAGTGTAGAAACTTATAACGAAAATAAATTTATTATAAAAATTGCTGATAATGGAGAAGGAATTAAGCAAGAATACATTCCAAGATTGTTCGAGCGATTTTATCGTGTAGATCAAAGCAGATCCAGAGAACAGGGAGGCTCCGGTCTTGGTTTATCAATCGTAAAGCATATTATTGAAGCTCATAACGAAATTATACTTCTTAAAAGCACTTTTGGAAAAGGTTCTCAGTTTTCATTTACTTTAGAAAGAGTAGGGTAACTTTTTTCTTTTTGACAGTAGCTTATAATGTTCAGGAAATTGCTATATTCAACTTAAATTAATTGAATAAGTTGTATTTTCGTTATATGTCTGCCAGTTTAGAACTTCAAATAAAAACATTGCCTGATTTACCCGGGGTTTATCAATATTTTGATAAAGAAGATACCATCATTTATATTGGAAAAGCTAAAAATTTAAAAAAAAGAGTTGCATCATATTTTACTAAAAATCATGACAATGGTAAAACCAAAATATTGGTAAAAAAAATTGCAAGAATTGAGCATATTATTGTAGACACAGAAACCGATGCTCTCTTATTAGAAAATAATTTAATAAAAAAATACCACCCAAAATATAACATCCTGTTAAAAGATGACAAATCATATCCCTGGATTTGTATTAAGAAAGAACGTTTTCCCAGAATATTTTCTACAAGAAAAGTTATTAAAGACGGCTCAGAATATTATGGCCCCTATACGAATGTCAAAACGGTACATACACTCTTAGAACTAATCAGGCAATTATATCCTTTAAGAACGTGTAACTACGATCTTAGTAATTCTAAAATAGCTTCCGGTAAATATAAAGTATGTTTAGAGTATCATCTTAAAAACTGTAAAGGTCCCTGTGAATCTTATCAGGATGAAAAATCATATTCAGAGGCGATTAAAACGATAAGAAATATCATAAAAGGTAATTTTAAAGAAAGTATTGAAGGTTTGCATATACTCATGATGAATTATGCGGCAGAAATGAACTTTGAAGAAGCACAAAGAATTAAAGAAAAACTAGAATCGCTAAAAAACTATCAGGCAAAATCCACCATAGTTAACCCCTCTATAAACAATGTAGATATTTTTTCAATTATTTCTGATAAAACTCACGGATATGCTAATTTTTTTAAAATAATGAATGGTGCTATAGTACAATCCTATACAACAGAAATTAAAAAGAAATTAGACGAAACTGATAAAGAATTATTAGAGCTTTTTATTATTGAAACCAGGCAAAGATTTAATTCTTTATCAAAAGAAATTTATGTACCTTTCAAAGTAGCAGTAGGAAACACCATAAAAGTGACAGTACCTAAGCTGGGAGACAAAAAACATATTGTTGAACTTTCTCTGCGCAATGCCGGATACTATAGGCAAGAACAGTTTAAACAAATAAGAATTGTTGATCCGAATCGCCATACAAAAAGGATTATGGGACAGATGCAAAAAGATTTACGCTTAAATACTTTTCCCAAGCATATAGAATGCTTTGATAATTCAAATATACAGGGAACAAACCCGGTTGCCGCCTGTGTTGTTTTTAAAGACGGTAAGCCCAGTAAGAAAGAATATCGCCATTTTAATATTAAAACAGTAGAAGGTCCCAATGATTTTGCTTCGATGGAAGAGGTGGTTTACAGACGATATAAAAGACTTTTACAAGAAGGTAAAACATTGCCTGACTTAATTGTTATTGACGGAGGAAAAGGACAACTTTCTTCTGCTTTAAAAAGTTTAAACTTTTTAGGTTTACGAGGTAAAATAGCAATTATTGGAATTGCAAAACGATTAGAAGAAATTTACTATCCCGGAGACAGTGTTCCTCTGTATTTGGATAAAAAATCTGAAACATTAAAAGCTATTCAGCACTTACGAAATGAAGCACATCGTTTTAGTATTACTCTTCATAGAAACAAAAGAAGTAAAAATGCTATTCAATCTGAATTAGAACAAATTCCCGATATAGGTAAACAAACAATTACAAATTTATTACAACAATTTAAATCCGTAAAAAGAATTAAAAATGCAACGTTGCAGGAATTAAGTAATATGATTGGTAATACAAGAGGAAAGAAAATTTACGATTATTACAATTCAAATAAATTACTATGAAAAAAACAGTATTATTCATAATTTTCCCGCTTCTCCTGTTCGGACAACAACAACCTAAAGTTGGTTTAGTTTTAAGCGGTGGTGGTGCAAAAGGCTTTGCCCATGTGGGAGTACTTAAAGAACTGGAAAAAGCCGGGGTACAGATTGATTATATAGGAGGGACTAGCATGGGAGCTGTTGTAGGTGGAATGTATGCCTCAGGATATTCTTCTTCACAAATTGAAAAAATCATAATGGATATTGATCTTCTTTCTGTAATTCAGGATAATATTTTAAGAGAAGATAAAACGTATTTTGAAAAAACATATTTTGAAAAGGCAGCAATAAGTTTACCTGTGAAAAATGGAAATATTTCCTTACCATTGGGGCTGTCTAAGGGGCAAAATATATTGAATTTTTTAACAGAATTACTTTCACCGGTAGATACTATTCATAATTTTTCTCAGCTCCCGATTCCATTTTTTTGTATCGCTACAAATATAGAAACAGGAGAAGAAGTAATCATAGAGGAAGGGTCTCTTCCTTTAGCACTCAGAGCCAGTGCTTCGCTTCCTACCTTATTAAATCCTGTGGAAATGAATAACACACTATTAATTGACGGAGGAGTAGCTAATAATTTTCCTGTTGACAGAATGAAAGGAAAAAAAGTAGATATTATCATAGGGGTTGATGTTCAGGGAACACTTTTAGAACGAGATGAATTATCCTCTATAGCCTCTATTTTAAATCAAGTAGTCAATTTCCAGGTGTATAGAGAATCAGGTAAGCAGATAGAAAAACTCGACATACACATCCGCCCCGATATTGATGATTATACAATAGTTTCTTTTAATCAAAAAGAAGAAATAATTAAAGAAGGAATTAAAACTGCTAAATCGTATAAAGATATTTTTAAAAAGATTTCTGAAAAACAAAAAAATAAAAAAGCAGTTAACAAGATTGATTATAAAGAAAAATATTTTTTAATAGACCGAATTATTCTAAAAGGAAATAAAAATTATACACAAAATTATATTTTAGGTAAATTACGCTTAAAAGAGGGAGATTCAGTATCATATCGTGATATTTCTAAAAAAATAAATACATTAACAGCAACCAGAAATTTCCAACGAGTAAGCTACAGCCTGAAAAACTCTTTTAAAGGAAAGAAACTAGAATTAATTATAAAAGAAAGTGAAATAAATACATTTTTAAATTTTGGTTTACATTATGACTTATTATATAAATCAGGCGTCCTTTTAAATTACAATCATAAAAAATTACTTTTTATAAATGATGAACTATCATTAGATTTTGTTGTCGGTGATGGTATTCGGTATGATTTGCAATATTTTATTGATAATGGTTATTTATTGAGCTATGGCTTAGCCTCACGATTTAATTCCTTTGAAGAGACTGTGCTATTCGATGAGAATAATCTGAATAAAATAAATGCCAATTATCGAGATTTCACCAATAAAATATTCACCCTGATGAATATAAATAAACAGGCTACTTTAGGAGTAGGTTTAGAATTTAAAAATCTGAAAATTGCATCAAATACATTTTTAACAAATAATGAGGAAACCATTTTTGATAATAGCAACTATGTGAATTCTTTCGGTTTTTTAAGAGTTGATAATTATGATAAAAGTATATTTCCGTCAAAAGGATTTTTAGTTGATTTCAATTTCAGGTGGTTTATGTGGTCTGACAGGGGTAACAAATCTGCTAATTCTTCAAGTAACTTAGAATTTAATCAATACTCTCAAATTGATGGGAAATTTAGTTTTGCTACCACATTTTGGGATAAGTTTACATTTCAAAACACCTATCAGGCAGGATTTACACTAGGAAAAGAAGATTCTGAAATTTTTGATTATCGCATGGGAGGCTACAATAAAAACTACATTAATAATTTTATCCCTTTCTATGGATATGATATTTCATCACTTGTAAATCAATCATTTCTAAGATCAGAGTTTAATCTAAGGTATCAATTTATAAAAAACAATCACTTAAATTTTATTGCCAACTACGGAAAAGCAGCCGAAAATGTTTTAAAAAAAAGAGAATTGCTAAAAGAAATAAAACCGGGGTATGCCATAGGTTATGGATTAGAAACAATTTTGGGACCTATAGAATTAAAATATAGTTGGTCACCGAAACATAATGAAAAATTTTGGTTGTTCAACCTTGGCTTTTGGTTTTAAACAAAAAAACCTACCTGAAATATTTCAGGTAGGTTTTTAATTTCTTACTTAATAAGAATATTGCCTTATCTGTTTTTCTTTTTATATGAGAAATGGTACTGTAAGTACTGATAAGCATCTCTGGGCATAATTTTAATCCATTTTTTATGTCTTATAAACCATTTAAAACGAATAGAATTTATATTTTTAGTTAAGTAAGTAGTAATAAAAGGATGTGCATTCAAGGTAATATCCTCATACTTAGTTTCACTATTAACTATCTTATCCAATTCGGATTCAATTTTATCAATTAAGACAATCGGGGCTTCAACTTCCCTGTTTTTATTAGGATTCGGTTCACTAGTTTTAATTTCGAGTTCAGGTCTGACTCTTTGTCTTGTAATCTGTACTAACCCAAATTTACTGGGAGGCAGAACTTTATGCTTTGTCCTGTCTAAAGACATCACTTCTTTTAAATGTTGATATAGTTTTTGCCTGTTTACTGAAGACTTCATATCTATAAAATCAATAACAATAATTCCTCCCATATCCCGAAGTTGTAATTGTCGGGCAATTTCGGTAGCTGCAATTAAATTTACTTCTAAGGCTGTTTCTTCCTGATTTTTAGATTTGTTAGAACGATTTCCACTATTCACATCAATAACATGCAGTGCTTCAGTATGTTCAATAACTAAATAAGCACCTTTACTCATCGATACCGTTTTACCAAAAGAAGTCTTTATCTGGCGTTCTATACCATATTTTTCAAAAATCGGAATCTTAGATTTATGGAGTTTTACGATATTTTCTTTCTCAGGATATATTTCCTGTAAATACTCTTTTATCTCTATTTTTAAACTCTCATCATTTGTTACTATGCTTGTAAAAGAATCGTTCATTACATCTCTTAAAATAGAAGATGCACGGCTTAATTCACTCAAAACTTTTGTTGGAATTTTAGAATTTGTTATTCTTCTGCATAAAGATTTCCAGCGATTAAGTGAATTTTGTAAATCTTTATCAAGTTCTGCTACTTTTCTACCCTCAGCAACAGTACGCAAAATAAGACCAAACCCCTTTGGTTTTATACTTTTTGCTAACTTTTTTAATCGTTCCTTCTCTTTACTATCGCTAATCTTCTGAGATACCGATACTCTGTTTGAAAAAGGAACTAAAATTAAATATCTACCAGCTATTGATAATTCGGAACTTATTCTTGGTCCCTTAGTAGATATAGGTTCTTTTACAATTTGTACTAATAAATTCTGACCTGATTTTAGTACATTATTAATACTTCCGTCCTTGTTTATATCATCTTCGAAACGGAAATTTCTTAAAGTGAATTCTTTAAATTTACCCGTACTTACTTTTTTTATAAACTTGTTCAAAGATTGTATCTGAGGGCCCAAATCGTGATAGTGTAAAAAACCATCTTTGGGATATCCTACATTTACAAACGTGGCATTCAATCCGGTCATTATTTTTCCTGTTTTAGCTAAGAAAATATCACCAACCGAAAATTTATTGTCACCCGTTTCTTTATTTAATTCAACAAGCCTACCATCTCTTAATAAGGCAAAATCAATATCAGAAGAATTTGAGCGAATAATTAATCCTGTTTTCATCTGAATAATTTTATGTCTATGCAATTTTGCAAAGACCGGTTAAGATTTTATTATAAGCAGGTATCATAATAATACCAAAATGAGGTTAATAAACCTCAATTTCAAAGAACTTAATGTGTTTAAAACAAACAAAAAAGTAAGTACGTTTACCTACTTTTTTTTGTGGCGGTTCGCTCTTGCTCTTTTCTTTCTTTTGTGCGTAGAGATTTTAACTCTCTTTCTTTTTTTACCACTGGGCATATAGATATTTTTAAAAACTCTTGGCAAGAGTATGTTAATATTTTACTTTACTGTAACTTTAGCCTTCACACTTTCAGTAAAAGTTTTTGCAGGTTTAAAAACCGGAATGTTGTGTGCAGGAATTTTAATTGTAGTATTTTTAGAAATATTTCTGCCTGTTTTTTCAGCTCTGGTTTTAATAATAAAACTTCCGAAACCTCTTAAATATACATTGTTTCCTCTTTCTAAAGAACCTTTAACCTCAGACATAAATGCTTCTACGGTAGCTAAAACATCTGCTTTCTCTACTCCTGTTTTATCTGAAATATTCGATACAATCTCTGCTTTTGTCATTGTATATATTTTTATTTATGAATTTAACTTTATAAGAATACAAACGTACGATAATTATATATATTTCAAAAGGTTAAGAGGTTAAAAATTAAACATAATAAAAAAACCTGTGATTTATAAATCACAGGTTCGCAGAAAGTTTATATTAATCTGACTGTTAGAAATCGTACCAATGAACTAATGTCGTTGGTCTGTCAACAGCAATAAGACCAAGTGTATCATTACCTACAGTAGGTATAGTACCCATATCTTGCACATAAAAGCCTTCAGTTCTGAACATAAAATCTAACCATGGTTTAAAAAGATCCGGAAGCCCGAAATCATTTGATGCACCGGTAGGTGTGAATTTTACTATATTATTACCCACTGTATCTTCTGTAACAGTATATGTGCAGTCAAACCAAGCTATTGCTCTACCGGCCCAGACTTCTAAAAATGGATCACCTGCTCTGGATCCGTTAAGGTTTCTAACATACACCCTGCTCAAAGGGTTGGCCGCAGGAAATGTAGTCCCCCAGTTTTCAAAGAAATCAATAAATTCCTGACTTGATCTGTCGTCTGGTGCGCTAGTTAAGTTAGTGCGTATCACTCTTATATTTCCTGCCGCCCTTCCAAAGTCATAAGGATTTAAAAGTGGAACTGTATTGGTATATATGATTGATGCCACTTCATTACCATTTACCTCAGCAATAAAACTGTCGGTACCTGAGTCATAAGTAAATTCCGAAACTTGATTATCATCAATAGTTAAGCTCGGGCTAATAATAATTCCTGTATCAGTAAACCCTATTCCAAAATCGAGAAACGTTGTAGATGCAAATCTTCCCTGAGGATTATATGAAAAAGAATATGATTCCTCCTTTATTTTTAAAGATCTGAAATTCTCAGGTCTGGTCAAATCATTTTCAATTTTATCCATAATCATTTGATGATTATCTATATTGGTCCAGTCATCAGCTGTAGCTCTGGTAAATCTTAAGAAATTTGAAGTATCTCTGTTTACTCTGAAAATAATATCATCGCCCTCATAAGCATAAAGTAAAAATTCAAAATCACCTCGATATCCTTCTCCTCTTAAACTTCCCGTGAAATTAGCACCGTCAGAAAGTTCATGTATGATATTTTTTGTTGTAAATGTAAGTTTAATAGTTGAACCCAGAGTAATATCGTACAAGCTGGCTTTGGTTGGATCGGGAGTACTGAAATCAGCATCCATTATTACTTCTTTATCATTAATAAAATTGAATAAGAACGTGTATCCTCCTAATTGGGTGTCATCGGTAAAATAAGTAATTTTCCACCCATTATCAGAAGATTGTAATGCAGTTCTTAATTCAGTTATTGCTCTGTCAACTCTTTCTGAAGGAGTGCCGTCAAAAAGAAGTTCAGGGTCATTATTTTCTTTACAGCTATTGAGTAGTAAAAAAGAAACTACCAAAAGCGGAGTTATTATGTATAATTTTATTGATTTCATAAGTTCTAATTTTTTATTGAATAACTTTGGATACATTTTCAGAAACTATTCTCTGAAGCTCATAAATGTCTATATTAAGCTCTCTTGCATAATAATCTGCTACGATAGCTTCTTTCTGTCGTATTAAATCTATTATTTCATCTGCTCTTCCTTCTGCTCTTGTTCTCGAAGCTGTCGTTGGATTACTTCCTACCTCGTCATCAACTATTCTTTGCCTAATATTATTAATTAATGTGTTATAGTCAGCAGGAGAATTAGAAAGCATTGTGGCAACCATTTCAGCAAAATCTTCTGTATGATTTAACCTTGCATAATCAGTAATAAATCCTAATTTGTAAGCATTAAGAAGCCTCTCGTTTCCGTTAGCAGGATTAAACCATTGTGCAGTATAGTCTCCCGGTGTAATTTGCTGAAAAGCCGTTTCATCAAAACGAACGGTTTGATTTAATATGTGCGTATATTCATGCTGAATTGTTTGAATGAACCTGACAACACTGTTCCTGCTGGTATAGTCAATTAAATCCACTTCAAAGAAAACAATGTTTTTGCCCCCTTCAGCAAATCCTAATGTCCGGGTGCCGTTTTCGTTGAGATTAAGCCCCCCGATTAATACGATTTCTCTGGGAGCTATTTCTTTTATAAAATCTTCACCACCGGTCTGACTATATCCATCAATCCATATAGTTTTTATGGCTTCCATGGCAGGAATAACATTTTCAAGAAAAGGAGGATGCAAATATCTGTTTAGATCTACTCTCCCTTCATCCCATTCATAAATAACATTAATGTTATAGGGCAATGCATAATTCTCTCTTAACCAATTATCTGTGTCGCTAAGTTGTGGTGTTCCAGTCTCTAAATTACTACCAGTAAGTGAATCTTCTTTGTAATCACATGATAGTATTGATAAAGCTGCTATTGTGTATATATATATATTTTTCATTTTATCTAGGATTTTCGGTTAAGCCGCTTTTTAAAGCAGATTCAGGAATCTGCAATTGTCTGCGATTATCATCTTTCTCTAATCTGATTTCAGTTACATTAGAATCTTTTCTAAAATCTCTCACAATTTCAATATTAAATCTTCTTACATCAAACCAACGCATTCCTTCATGGTAGAATTCTTTCTGTTTGAAATCGAGAACAGCTTTTACAAAAGATTTCTGAAGATCGGTCAGCGGGTATGGAGGATCCAGCTCTAATAACTCATCAGGGGTAGGGTTACTAGGATTAGCAGGAGCCGAAGGAAATTCAGCAGTTATCATATCCTGAGTTAATATATCACTGCTCGTATCAAACCCTTCGGTTTTCTGTGATAAAAAATCTGTCAAATCTTTTAGCGAATTCGTAAAATCATTTAACATGGCGTATGCTTCTGCCCTGTTCAGCAATACTTCATCTCTACCGAATAAAACTGACGGAGTATATCCAAAACCCGTACCGGCACTTTGGTTAGTAATTCTAAAATATTCATCAAATTTAGGTCTGTTTGCCAAATTGGCACCTCCACCAAAAATACCATAAGCCCAATCTTTACCTAATGGATTGTTTGAGGAGAATATATTTGAATCTGAACGCAAACCGTATGCATAAAAAGGATAAAGACGAGCCCACCATGAAGATGTCGAGCCTATTAATAGATTTGCTCTTTCTAAAGAACTGTTATATCTATTTACTTGCTCAGTATATCCTAAGCCCGAAAGTTCAATCTCATTTCTTATTTCATTTCTTGGATTTGTTAAGACTTTTGATGCGTATTCTACAGCATTTTCCCATTCTCCCTTGAAAGTGTAAAATCTGGTAGCAAACGCATAACCTGACTCTTTTGAGAAATGAAATTTAGCATTGCGTTCAGGTGAGGAAACCAATTCCAAACCTTCCAGCATATCTTTCTCAACAAGGTCATAAACTTCCTGTACCGTGTTTCTCTTGTACTCCTTGAGGAGCAACGTTTCAGGTTCAGTAACATAAGGAACTCCTAAATCGGAACCTGCCGTGCCGGCATCATAATGCTTTCCCCAAAAATTAACTAACATAAAGTGGCTATATGCTCTGGCGAGTAAAGCTTCTCCTTTTTGAGAATCCAGATCATATTGCCCTTCTAATTCTTCAATAGCCTCTAAAGCTGCATTTGCCTGTGCTATAGCTCCGTAACAATTATTCCAATAAAAGGTAGGGGTATCCTGATTGATTTCATCACTGTCCTCCCAGGCAAACATTGCTTCAGAAAGTATTTGACGAAACCCATCATAAACTCTGTTTTTAGACAATGCATTGTCCGACATTAACTCAGCCATCGTCATATAGTTGGCATCCGGATAGGCTCCTGTAATTAAATTACTGATTTTTTCCGGAGAGTTTATTTCCGATCTGTTGTCTGGTAGTTCAGACAGATAATCACTACAGCCGGTTATGGAAGTCAATAGCACGGTTAACGTGATTAATTTTGTGTATTTAATAAATTTCTTCATTTTTTATTTCTTTAAATTCCAATATTTAATGACATAGTATATTGTCTTGTAATAGGCAGTGCTACACCACCGGTACCATAAAATTCAGGATCTTGTCCGTTTAATTTAGAATCTGAATACAGAAGGAATAAGTTTGTTCCCTGTAATTGTACTCTAAATGAACTTAATCCTAATTTTTCAATCAGTTCTTTATTAAGATTGTAGCCTAAAGATATGCTTTTCATACGTAAAAAATCGCCTTTTGCAACTCGTTGGTCAGAAAAATTATATGCATTATATACTCTGGAGAGAGTTCCTGTGCCGTATGAAAGATCATTTCTGACGTCGATTATTGCAGGAAGAACTCCCGGAGTATTTTCGTCTCCCGGTATAACCCATCTGTTTATAACATCTTTTGAGAACGTGTTAAATCCTGAATAAAAGTTATCTAAAGAGGGGTTTAACCTCACAACATTACCGCCAGCTCCTGTAATAAGCACATTTAAGTCCCAGTTTTTATATTTAAAATTATTAGAAATTCCCCCAAACATATTAGGGATTACAGATCCGTTAAATTTTAAATAACTTGTAATATCATCAATATCCTGAAAGTTAATATCTTCAATGCTGTCCTCTTCCGGTCGTACTCTGTGAGTAGGAATCCCCTGATCATTCAAGCCCGTAAACTCAAAAGAAAATAAAGAATTAATAGGATAGCCTACAACATTCCCTCCTTGGGGTCCGACAACATCAATAACTCTGGGTGAATCCTGAAGGTTTGTAATTTCCTGATCATAATAAGAGAAATTGAACGAAGAGGACCAACTAAAGTCATCGGTAACAATATTTTTTGAAGTAATTGCAAATTCAATTCCTTTGGTTTCAACATCAGCATTATTTCCTTGCTTAAATAGCTCACCTCCAATACCGGAAGTACGTACTATATCTATATTGTCAAAAATATCTCTTGAGAATGCATCAACAACAACATCGATTCTGTTATTAAAAAGACTCAGGTCAAAACCAAAATTTAATTCGTATTGCTTTTCCCAAGTTAACTCAGAGTTTTGAAGAGCATCTATATTTAAGAAAGTTTCTCTTTCTGTAGGTACAGGTGCGTTGGTAATCTGACTTCTGTAGATAGCCAACGCATTGGTTGCATTTCCCGGAGTAGCTACTAAACCGTAGGAAGCTCTGAATTGTAAACTGCTGATAGTTTCAGAATCCTGTAAGAATTTTTCATTACTGGCATTCCACTTACCGCTTATACTTCCTGTTGGTAACCATCTGGAGCTTTGACTTCTGCCTTGTCTGTTAGAGCCATCATATCTGCCTGTAAGAGATAAAACATACCTGTCGTCATAGCTGTAAGCAGCATTCCCGAAGAAAGCTACTGTTCTTTCTCTTTGTGCACCAACAGTAAAGTAATTGTCTCCTTCAGTGATAATTTTCTCAAGCAATCTTGGGTCAGTAAAAGGGACATACCCGCTATCATATTGCAAACCATACCCGAAAAAACTGTTATCGTCTCTGTCAACATATCTTAAGTCCTGACCTAATAAAACATCCAAATTATGTTTATCATTAAAGGTATTGACATACTTAAAACTATTTCTAACATAGACTGAGGCTAAGGTGTTATCAAATTTTCTGTATATTCCTCCTTCTGGCAAAACGGGCGTAGGTATGTCGATAGGATCGTTAGGGTCATCATACAAGAAAATATTTGCATTGGCAATTATTGGTGTATCATTAGCATTGTATGCTCTTACCACATTTGAATTTTCTCTTATCTGATGTTCTCTTGAACTAACTACGTATCTGGCAGATCCGTTAAAAGTATAAGTAATGTCATCGGTAAGTTTATACGAAGTATCTAATTGTAAGCGAAAGTCTTTCACATTTAAATCAATAGAATTATTTTCTAATTCTTCAAGTATGTTGAAAGGTGCCCAGTTATTCGTATAATATTCTAAATTCCCGTCATTATCTCTGGGTCTCAAGGCTCTTGAGGTGTTTAAAGAATAACTAAAAGGATTAATATCAAAATCTCTTGAAAACTGTCCATCAACTACATTTGCTTCTCTTGAAAATGTTCCGGGAGCTTTCTGTTCTCTGACTGAGGCCAGAGCAGATAATGTAAGGTTAAATTTATCCGACAGATAAAATGTATTTTTTAAATTTGCCGTTATTCTGTTTACTTTATCGGCAATAGTCCATCCCGGATCATCAAAATAACTTACAGAGGCATAAAAGGCATTATTCTCTCCGCCACCATTAAAACTTAATGAATGATTAAAGGAAATTGACTGATTAAATAATGTTTTAAACCAGTCTGTGTTTGCTAATTCATAATCTCTTAGAAATAAATTTCTGGCTTCCACTAAATTTTGTACCCCAAATTGTCCATTCTCAAAGGTATTAAGTCTTCTCTCCAAAATTCCATATACTCCGGAAAATCTTGCATTACCTACATCAGGAAATTGCAAATAACCCTGACTCCTTAAAGTTTCAAGTACAGAAATAACTTCTTTTGAGTTTGCAATATCATACTGAGAATAATTAGGAATATCTCTAATTGTTTGCTCCAAAGTGTATTTAGTTTTTATAGGAGAAGATCTTCTACCGCTTTTAGTGGTAATTACTACAACTCCGTTTCTTGCTCTGGCACCATAAAGAGAGGTTGCTGAAGCATCTTTTAATAAGTCTATTTTACTGATATCATTTGCGTTTATACCGGCAATAGTAGAGCTAATTAACGTAGAGGAATCTCCGGAGGTTAACTGATCTAGGTTCTGTTCAACAATATCCTCCTGAATTACCCCGTCAATAACATACAGGGGGGTGTTATTTCCGAATATTGAAGATGACCCTCTGATTGTTATTCTGGGAGCAGCTCCAAACGTACCTGTAATGTTCTGAACATTCACTCCGGCAACTTTACCTTCAATCATTCTTGAAACATCTACAATTCCTTCAATTTTAAGATCTTCTGCTTTAACGGTAGTCGCAGCTCCTGTAAAAGCTCCTTTTTTGATATTATCAAAACCGGTAGCTATAACTTCTACTTCTTCCAGTATTTCAGAAGATTGTTTCATAATTACGTCTATGACGTTTGAATCTCCAACTACTCTTCTAACATCTTCCATTCCGATGAAGCTAAAAACAATTGTGTCTCCTTTAGAAACGGAAATACTATAATTTCCTTCAAGGTCGGTATCAACACCTCTTGTAGTTCCCTGTATGAGAACAGTAACACCAGGTAATGTTCCTGTATCATCTGATACAGTACCTGTTACAGTTTTTTGTTGCCCGAAAGCAACAGTAACCATTAGCACAAATACTACGAGTAATAAATTTTTAGTAATTTTCAAAATCATTGTTTGGTTTTTATTAATGATTAATATCGGAAACAAAGATGAGTTTTTTTATTTAAAATCCAAACTAAAGGTAAGATTAAACATAAACTTTAACATATTTTAACTCTCTAAAATAGTAATGTTTTCAAATATTTTAATAGAATGGTATTTAAAAAACCATCGGGAATTACCGTGGAGAAAAACTAATAGCCCATATCATATCTGGTTGAGTGAGATTATATTGCAGCAAACTCGTATTGCACAAGGGTTACCCTATTTTTTAAAATTTACAGAAGCATTTCCAAGTGTTTTTGATTTAGCAAAGGCAGATGAAAATTATGTGTTAAAATTATGGCAAGGTTTGGGATACTACTCCAGAGCAATAAATTTACATTATACCGCTAAGCATATAGTTCATGAATTGAAAGGGAGTTTTCCTGATAGTTATAAAGGTTTATTAAAACTAAAAGGAGTAGGAGATTATACCGCTTCCGCTATTGCTTCTATTTGTTTTAATGAACCGTCAGCAGTAGTAGATGGGAATGTATATAGAGTTCTTTCACGTTATTTTGGTATAGCAACACCCATCAACTCCGCAGCGGGCATCAGGGAGTTTAAAGAATTAGCACAAAGTTTAATTGACGAGATACAACCCGGAATTTATAATCAGGCAATAATGGATTTTGGAGCATTACATTGTAAGCCTCAGAATCCATTGTGTAATGAATGTCCTTTATCTGATAGTTGTGTAGCTTTGTCGAAAAATAAAATTAAAAGTTTCCCGGTTAAAAAGAAAAAAAATAAAATCAGAAACCGATATTTTAATTACTTAGTAGTAAATTGCAATGAGCAAACTATATTAAAACAAAGAAAAGGGAAAGGAATCTGGGAAGGGCTTTTTGAATTTCCTTTAATAGAAACAAAGCAAAGCATCGATGTAGAAGCATTAATACATCACAAACAATTTACTTCTCTATTTACCAATGAAACTAAAATAAAATTGTACAATTCCAAAGAAATAATTCACAAGCTCTCTCATCAGCATTTATATACAAAATTCTGGATTATTTATACGGATATGGTAAAAGAGAAATTAACAAGTTGGAAAACTATCAAAACATGCCCTGTGCCGGTGTTGGTTAATAATTTTTTGAACGATTTTCAAGAGTAGAAAACTAAATTCGTATATTTGGTATCAGATAAGTTGGAGCTATGGCAGGCATTATTAATAAAGTTATTTTAATTGGTCGTTTCCAGGAGGTGAAGTAAAAAGCCATCGCTTTAATAAAAGAAATTCAATTGGTTTATTTCCTTTGGCAACAGATGAAATACACACCAAATTAAGTAAATCGGAGAACGAATCACGATACAGATTGGCAGGGATTTGTAAAAAATATTTAACTAAACAGAGGGAGAATATATCTTAAAAGGAAGAATAAAAAACCATCCATAATGAAGTTGAAAGACAGAAAAGAGATACAACAGAAATTCATGTTCAGGAAATGACTTTTTTAATTATAAAAAAAGATTTGAATATTAAAAACGATTCGGATAACTATTCTTCACAGAATACAAATCAAAACATCACTCAAAGAAGATTATGATTTATCATTTTAGTTTAATTAAAGTCTGAAAATTGAATCCGGAGTTTCTATTTATAATGATTGGTACATCCTTTTTTAATTTTGTAAATATAGTTGTATTGCTCATCCTTTTAATTTGCTCGGCATTAATTTCCGGTGCAGAAGTGGCTTTCTTTTCATTATCACAAACAGAATTAAGCGAGCTTACTGAAGAAACAAAAGGAAAAAATATTGTTGTAAAACTCTTAGAAAAGCCTAAAAAATTATTAGGTACAATTTTAATTACCAATAACTTCATTAATATTTTAGTAGTATTAATTTTTGCTTCTTTAGATGAATTTATGTTTGGAAATATTAATTTTTCTATCGATTTAATAGTGTTTCAATTACCGGCATCACCGGTAAAAATATTTATACAAATAGGATTGGTAACCTTTTTAATATTGCTGTTTGGAGAAGTTTTACCCAAATTATATGCGAGCAGAAAATCATTACAGTTTGCTAATTTTATGGCAAAACCCATTAATGTATTAAATACAGTTTTAAGTCCGTTAAGCGTTCCTTTAATAAGGTTAACCAATAAAATAGAAAACAAGCTAGGTGCTAAAAAAAATAATCTGTCTGTAGAAAAACTGTCTCAGGCATTAGAATTAACGTCCAATGATACTACTACAAAAGATGAGCAAAAAATATTAGAAGGAATTGTTACGTTCGGGAATACAGAAACAGTACAAATAATGAAACCCAGAACGGATGTTTCTGCAATTTCCAACTCAGATAATTACAGGCAAGTTTTAAATACCATATTAAAAAACGGATACTCCAGAAATCCCGTCTACCGGGAAAGCATAGATAATATTACCGGAATATTATATGCCAAAGATTTATTAGCTCATTTGGATAAGGAAAATTTTAATTGGCAATCCCTGTTAAGAAGACCATTTTTTGTTCCGGAAAATAAGAAGTTAAACGATTTGTTAAAAGATTTTCAGGAAAGAAAAAATCACTTAGCTATTGTAGTTGATGAATATGGAGGAACCAGCGGTATTGTAACTCTGGAAGATGTAATTGAAGAAATTGTAGGAGACATCAATGATGAATTTGACGATGATGACTTATTGTATTCAAAACTCGATAGCAATAATTTTATTTTTGAAGGTAAACTTTCAATTAGAGATTTATGCAGAATTTTAGAAGAGGATGAAGAACTTTTTGAAGATGAAAAAGGGGAAAGTGAAACACTGGCAGGGTTTATCTTAGAAATATCAGGTAAATTCCCGAGAAAAGGAGAGAAAATAAACTTTACTAATTATACTTTTACAATTGAAACACTGGACAGAAAAAGAATTAAACAAATTAAGGTAAGTAGAAATGTATAAATATTTTATCCTAGGGGTTTTGTTGTTAATGGGGTGTAATCAAGAAACATTACCAAAACCTAAAGGATATCTGAGTCTGAGATATCCAAAACAACAATATGAAAAACTAAAAATAAACAGACCTTATTTATTGGAAATCCCTGTAAATACACAAATTAAAGAATTGCCTGAAAACTGGTTAAAAATTCAGTATCCCGAATTAAAAGCTTCAATAGATATTACTTATAGACCCATCAATGATAATTTAAAAGAATTATTAATAGAAGCTGAAAAGCTGGTTTTTGAGCATACAATAAAAGCTGATAATATCTTCTGGAGAAATTACTCAAACTCAGAGAGAAAAGTATATGGGAAAATGTATGAAATCTCCGGAAATGCCGCTTCTCAAGTGCAGTTTCATGCAACTGACAGCACAAAACATTTTTTAAAAATCTCCTTGTTTTTTTTTTCAAAACCTAACTATGATAGTATTTTACCGGCAGCAGAATATATAAAAAGAGATATGATTCGTATGATGGAAACATTGGAGTGGAATAATTAGCTGTTCTCTTAAAAATATTATCTCTGTTAATTTCATTGAGCTTTTAGAGTAAATTAAAATCGTTGCAATATTAATATATTGAATATCAATTGATAAAGTAAAATTATTTGTATTAATAAATACTTAATTAGACTCAACTAAATGATATAAACGCTAAATCAATTAATATTAAAATTGTATCAAAATAATCAATCAACTCAACGCTGTTGTTAGTTGTTTCTTTTTTAAGATTTCCCATAACCTTGATTTTGATAAAACCCGCTTTCTTTGAAGCTTTATGTTTATTTTGGTTCTTTTTACTCGTTTCAGTTTTCTGCTATTATTCTTTATTTCCTGAGTGAATATTTAAGAAATTGTGTAATAAATCAGATAGTCATATAAAAAAAGTAATTACTTTTACTTTATGGATAAAATAGATCATATTGGTATTGCCGTAAAAAGCATAGAAAAATCAAACATATTATTTGCTTCTTTGTTTGGAAAATCACATTACAAAATTGAAGAAGTAAAAAGTGAGGGTGTAAAAACTTCATTTTTTAAAACGGGTTCAAGCAAAATAGAGCTTCTTGAAGCAACAAAATCAGACAGCCCTGTTGCAAAATTTATAGAAAAAAAAGGAGAGGGAGTTCATCATATAGCCTTTACCGTTAAAGATATTGAAAGCGAAATTATACGATTAGAAAATAACGGATTCATTGTTTTGAATGAGATTCCTAAAAAAGGCTCAGATAATAAATTAGTCACTTTTTTACATCCCAAATCTACTAATGGAATTTTAATAGAGCTTTGTCAAAATATAATAAAAAAATAATTTTTCAACAAACAAGGTAGGGAATTTTAATACTGACTTGTTATATATCGACTAAACGTCTTTTTTTATTTATTTAACCCAAATAGAGAAGCGAAGAATTCTTCTTCGCTTCTCTTACTCTTTCTGTCAAATTCCGGTAATCTTCTTTTGCTTTAACTCAGATTTCTATATTTTTATGAAGTATCATATTGTCCTAACACCCTGCTGAATAAAGGATATCCAATTAAAACTAAATTTGTATATATGCTGTTACTCACAAATAGCTACAAACAGGGATTGGGGATAAAAGACATTCAGACTTACTATTTGAAATCTATAATTACTCCAATCTATTTGCTAATGCTAAGCTATTTTAAGGTAAACACAATTCTATCAGTAAAGAGAGAACAAGAGTATTTTGTTAAAAGAAGTTGCTTCTCCAAATGTTTGGATGTTTCCTATAAATCCTACTTACGGACGAAACAACTTATGGGATAGGAAGTATTTTAGTGACTGTCCGGCATATGTTTTTATATTAATTTCTATTCTATTGAATAAATTGGACAGTCACTTTTAAGACGATTTAATTTGTTTTATTTTCAAAGTTAAAAATAGTTATCACTGCTACTGATGCCATCATGTAGAAATTTCTACATCTGCAAAAATTATTGCCGGGTAAATGGAGAAAATATCACCCTTTAAAAGAAATATATAATATGGAACAAATATATAGTAATAATGTCAACTTTAAAGAACTACATGATATGATTATGTAAGTAAAGCAATGGATTAGACAATACCTACCTATCTGGGTAAATGCTATATCCGATCTTATTTTAATGAATTCTGTTTCAGGATAAACCGTTCTCAATTTAAAGTCAATATCTTTCATAAAACTATAAAAAGAATGGTAGAAAGTAATCCTGTTTATCTTTCTTATGATGTAATTTTCACGTTGCTTTTAGTATATTTTACATGTGTCTTATGTGGTCAAAATGCTTTGTAATTTAAGATTAAATTATAGCAAATAGCACTCTATCTGACAGCTCAACATAGCCGGTAATGAAAGTTGAAGATCCGGCAGTTTGAGATACCTTGTTAACGATATCAGAGGTTTTCGATTTACAAGATTTTATGATTTCTATTTTTAAGTAAGAGCCTATAAATTACCTTATCTTACTTGATTAGTAGCAGATCTTTTAATTTGTTTTACCATATAATAATATATAAATTATTGAATAAACTACTAAAAGAAATGGCATTAAACAGCAATATAACAAAAATTGTGTATAACTCATAACAATACTATAAGCATATATCTGAAATTTTATAATCCTGGCAGGATTTACCTTAATTTCCTTTAGCAAGAGTTTTAATATAGATTTTATCTATTTTAGTAGAGCTTACTTTAGTTATTTTTATCTGAAATTTATCTAAAATTAGTTCCTTTCCCTGATCAGGGATACTTTCTGTATGGTAAATAATAAACCCTCCCAAGGTTTCGTAAGCTTCCTCTTTCGGAATGTCCAAATGATATTCTTCATTCAAATAATCGACTTCCAAACGTGCAGAAAAGTGATATTCATTGAAATTAATTTTTTCTTCCAGCAACTCTTGATTATCGTGTTCATCTTCTATTTCACCAAATAATTCTTCTACAATATCTTCAACAGTTATAATTCCCGAAGTTCCTCCATATTCATCAACAACTACTGCAATACTTTTTCTCTTCTTTATTAAAACGTTTAATACATCATTAATAATCATTGATTCAGGTACAAATTCAACGGGTAATAAAATTGATTTTATAGTTCTTGGTTTTTTAAACAACTCAAATGCATTCACATATCCGATAATATCATCTAAAGAGTTTTTGTATACTAAGATTTTTGAGAAACCTGTCTCTGTAAATGTTTTTTTTAGGCTAGTAACCGATTCATGTAAATCTACAGCTATAATTTCGGTACGGGGAATCATAATTTCCCTCGCTTTTACTTTATGAAATTCTAACGCATTCTGGAAAATTTGAATTTCAGAATCTACTTCTTCATTTTCATCATTTGTTTCTAATTGTTCAGAAATGTAATTCCCCAATTCTTCTTTGCTAAACTGAGTTTGAGCCTCTGTTTCCCCAGTCTTAAAAAAAATACGTAAGAAAAAATCTGATATTCTAGAAATTAAACTTGATAGTATATAAAACAGTAAAAAGAAAAAATAAGCAGGGATTGCAAAAAAATTTAAGGCTTCGTTGGCATATACTCTAAAAATAGCTTTTGGTAAAAATTCAGCAGTAACCAATATTATAATTGTAGATATTACTGTTTGAATTAATAACTGCAGATCCTTCAAAAGTGTATTAACTAGTATATAGCTTGAAGGTAAAAAAGTTTGAAACCAATTCATTAGTAATTCCCCCATAAAATAACTATAAATAACCAACGCAGTATTATTTCCCACTAGCATTGTGGTAATGAATTTTGATGATTTTTGAGTAACTCTAGATAAAATTCCGGATAGTATTCCTTTTTTCTTTTTTTCAAGTTCTATATGGAGCTTATTGGCAGAAACAAAAGCTATTTCCATTCCTGAAAAAAAAGCTGAAAAAAGTATAGATCCAAGAATGATTAGCACTTCATAATTCATTTTCTTTGAGTATTCCTTTGTTCTGTCCTTTTTCTAAAGTTGCGTTTAAAAAAGAAAATGATGATAATAAAAACAGTAAGACCAAACATTATCGATGCCTGTTGTTTATCAGAATTCCACTTAAGAATTCCTTCTGCTGAAAAAATAATTCCTACTACTAAATAACCGTATTGTGTATATGCCCAGATTTTATTCATTACAATTCATCGTTATTTATCTGAATATTACCATTTATATCTCTAAGAATCCATTTTGATAAATCTTGTTTTGATTCAAAACCAAAACCATTTATAGTATCTTTAACACCAGTAATTCTAAAGCTATCTTCGGCAAAAAAATATTTTTCTTTTTGATCCCAGAATAATTGATTTGTTTCTAATTTTCTTTTTTTCGAATGATTAAGAACTATTACATTCCCTTTTATCTCAGAAACTCTTGTTTTTGAGTACGACAATGCATAATTTCCTGTAATAGTTATAGAATCTTTACCATCATTTTCATAGGTAACAATTTTAACCCCTTTAGGGAATTCATTATAAGGATGCTGTTTTCTATTTGAGAAATCGTATAATAACGGTGTAATTAATTTAGAAGTAACCTCGCCTGAATCTTTATACACATGATATGTATTTTTAGCAATGCCAATCGGCAAATTTTTATCTGCTAAAAAATCTCTTACTTCTCTAATGTTATTAGTACAAGAAAAAAACATTGATGTCAAACCAATGACAGCAATGTTTTTATACACTCTTTTATAATAATTCTTCATTAGTATTTTGGTACACGAACGGTTTCACCAATCCAGCATCCAACTCTGTGAGAGCTTCCTGGTGCAATACCTTTTTGGAAAACTAATTTCTTAGAAGGTATGTTTCCTTTATAGTTTTTGATATACCTACCTGCTCCGGAACCCGGATCTACTCTTTTAGCTTTTAATGCTTTATTTAAAGCAGCTACATATACCATTCTTTTAGAAAATTCATCACTGCCACAGGAATTTGCACTCTTAGCATATAAACTTGCTATTAATAAATATGCTTTGCCCATATTAGGGTTATATCTTAATGCTTTATAGGCTAGAGCTCTTGCTCTTGTTTTATTACCGGTGCCTTGAGCCTCTCTTAATTTTAGTCTGGCTTTCTTTAAAGGATTCGTTTCTAAATTGAAAGCTTTCTTCCTCATTTGATTAGCTTCATGGCTATCCCCATTTCTTTCTAAAATGCTGGCAATAAAGTTAAAGGCATCAGCAGATTGCGTAACATCAGCATATGATTTTGCTAATTTTTCAAATAATGGATCTGTTTGGCATCCTTTTCTATATATTCTTGATACTGATCTTTTCAACCAAACTCCATTCAATTTGTTAGCTTCATAATCTCTTGAATATATTGGTATTAATCTTTCGCAAGTGGCAATTGCAGATATATCAGCGTCTAATCCGCTTTCTACCATACCTAAGGCATTCGAGTTTATCTTATAAATATTTAATCTTTTTCTCTCTTTTGCATCTAATGTCCCTAAAGAATCTTTGATTAATAACGGAGCTAATTTTTTGTTATAGTCATCTAATTTTTCACTTACAGATTCCATTACATCATCATAGGTATCAAATACTTTTTGAGGATTTGCGTCTTCATACATACTAATTATTCCTTTAAAGTATTTAAAGATATTTTTAACTCCCATATCTTTAGGAGAAATCTCATAGGCTTTTTGTAGAATATTAAATATCTCTCTCTCAGTTTTTAACTTGTTTTTTGCTAAAAAAGTTGCATAATCACTGTGAGCTTTTGCTACTCCTTTATTAGGAAAATTAACTAGTCTTGTTTTATAGACTTTTTCAGCAAGTGCTATGTCTTCAGTTTTTTCTGCTACTTTAGCTCCATATTTATAGATATTTATTGAAAGGGAAGGACAGTCATTCATTAACCAATTTAATTTTGGTTTTGCATCCTTATATCTTCTTGAAGTAACATCTCCTTTAAATAAATAATATTTATTATTACATTCCTGACTTTTGTCTTGTCCTTTAACTGTTATTATTGCTATAAACAGCAAACCCGACAGCAAATACGTAATTTTTTTCATAATTATCGCTCTTAATTAATCTATTTGTCTTTTCTTTAACCAACCACCACTGTTCAAAGATAAACTTAATTTTATATTAAAATAATTTTCTTTGATTAAATTATTATTAGTTGTGCCTTTTTGCCCGTATTCAAATGCAATATTAATATTAGATAGCTGTCTTGGCATTGGTAAACCCAGACCAACATTTATGCCAAAGTCGTTAATAGAATTAAAATTATCTCCACCTCCGGTTTCATCGACTAATAATCCAGTTTTTTCAAAACGCAAACCCGTCCTATAAGTTATTCTATCCCAGTAACTTGAAATGGAATTTCTTTTTGGAATATAATATCCTCCTAACGATATTCTGTTTGAAGATTCAAATTTATATGCAGAGCCTGATGGTATAATTCCTTCATTATCAAATGCTTCCCCAGTTTCATAATCAATTCCTGCGTACCATTTATTTTCTTCTCCTAATCCAACCCCAATAATGATTTTTAATGGTGTAGATAAGATTCTTTCTATACTTCTGTCATACAGTATATCTCTGGGAATTTCACGCCCGTTGCCTGTAAATGATAATGAGAATAATCTTTCGTTACCAGATAATGTTAAATCATTTTCAAGCTGTAATGTCATTCCTATATTTAAGTCTAAGTTTTTTTTTATTTTTTTTTTGTATTGCCCTCCTGCTTTAAACTGCCTTCCACGCACTCTTGTATCTTCCTCATGTTTACTGGCAAGTGATACGTCGGCTCTTTGATTAATAATATTATTTTCTATATTTCCAAAAAGAAAGCCGACTTCTATTCCTAATGCTAATTCTTTAAATACATTAATTCCAAAACCTCCAAACAACCTTGTTGTTCCTCCATTTCCTGTAAATCTACTTGCTTCGATATTATTGCCATCAGCATCTTTACTTTCGGTTATTAAAGCATATCCTACAGAAGATGTGGGTTGTAATCCAATTGAAAATCCTGCTTTATTTCCCAGTGGTAATCCTAAAGCTACATATCGTAAACTAGTCGTATTGTTAGATTCACTTGTAATTTCGTTAGATACATTTAAAAGTGATAGCTCTCCTCCTAAGGCATAGGTAGCAAATCTTATGTCTGCATTGGAGGCAGGGTTAATAAAATTTAAGTGATTATAGTCTTTTAAACCTACTCCTATACCTCCCATTGAAGCTTGTTCTACTGTAGTTCTGCTTACTTCCACGCCTATACCAAAAAAAGAATATGGTGAGGAACTGTTTCTTTGTCCAATACTCTTTATCGAAACTGTTATTAAAACTACAGTGAGAAATCTCTTAATCATTCGCTTTATTATAAATCAATATTTTATATAATCCCTCCAAGATCAAATTTGGATTGGCAAATATGTGATTTTTTAATTGTTTAGCCAAAAAAATCGTATCTCCTCCTGTTAAAACTACTGTTAAGCCGCTATACTTTTTTTTATATTCATTAATAACTCCGTCAACTTCATTACAAATTCCATTTACAACTCCGGAATGTATGCATTCTTCTGTATTGGTTCCAATAGAATCCGGAAATTCTTTAGCCTCTAATAATGGTAGTTCAGATGTATAATTATTTAATGATTGGTATCGCATCTTTAGCCCCGGAGATATTGATCCTCCCAAATATTCGTTTTTTTCATTTACAAAATCGAAAGTAATACAGGTTCCAACATCAATAATTAATGTATTTTTGTAAGGATATTTGCTGACGGCAAATGACGCTAGTGCAATTCTGTCAACTCCCAGTTTTTCCGGAGTTTTATATAAATTAAAAAACGGCACTTTAGTCTTGTAATTTAATTCTTTTAATTTTAGTAATCCATGGAGTTTTTCTATTTTTTTGTTGGAAATTTTAGCTACTAAAGAAATAATTGATTGTTCAATTTTATAGCTTTTTAAAATTTTTTTTATTGAGGGTATTATTTTGGTTTCATTAAAAATAAAAAGATCAATTATTGTATCTTTTTCAAAGACAGCAACTTTAACCCTTGTATTACCAACATCTATTATTAACTCCATTGGATATGTCTGTAGTAGCTACAAATTTATAACTTAAATTCAATTGGTATTTAATAAATAATTTTAAAAATTAAGATTTCTTTTTAGTGAATTAAATCTGTGATCCAATAATCAACCTTAAGTAAAATCATTTTTATTAAATTTTCAATATACATACTTGTATGAATACTTTTTAGGTAGTAATCTATTATACATCTCGATTATCCATAAGATAGTGTCCTGTAAGAAGTGTCTTTAAGTAAATGAAGAGATTTGGTCAACCTTTGATTTATTTAGTTCATTGACCCAATCTAAAATAGCACTTTAATTCTTGTTCATAGCATACCAGATTCAACGTTGGTTGTTTTGCTAATACTCAATATTCTTGCCGTATTCCGAACTCCTGAATTTATTAAGAATTAAATTGTCTGTTTTGTTTTTCCCCAGGTTCTCCGGTCTTATATTCATAGTTGAGTTGAAAACTTCTTTTATACTCTCTACACAGATAATCTTGCGAGTCGTTATAGTTGTTTTTTGAAAATTGACACAATTACTAATGACAACATAATAACTGCTTACGAATATTTTATAGCACTATGTAACAAATTCAGTAGATTTAAACCCATATCAAAAGACAAATCAATTTTGATTCACTTTCTCAGGTATATAATTTTTTTAAAAATTAATTATTCAATGCTTCTGCACCGCCAACAATTTCAAGGATTTCGTTAGTAATTGTAGCCTGACGTGCTTTGTTATAGGTTAATAGTAATTCGTCACGTAGTTCTTTAGCATTATCTGTTGCTTTATGCATTGCAGTCATACGGGCACCGTGTTCGGCAGCAAATGAATCACGAACTGCCTTGTATAATTGAGTTTTTAAAGACTTTGGAATTAAATGTAAAACAATTTCTTTTTTAGAGGGTTCGAAAATGTAATCTGAATTTACACCCTCACTAGTTTCTACAGGTTGAATTGGTAAAAATTGTTCTATCATTGTTATTTGTGTGGTTGCATTCTTAAATCGATTATAAATAATTTCAATTTTGTCATATGCCTTCTCAGTAAATAAATTCATTAATTTTTCAGCGATAACAGCCACATTATCAAACGCTAAATCATCAAAAACATCACTTCTGTTTTCAACTACGTTACATTCTTTAGATAAAATATCGTTTCCTTTTTTACCAATAGTAACAACATCTGCCTCTATTCCGTTGTATGTTTCATTAATTGTATTTATGGTCTTTTTAATAATTGATGAATTAAACCCTCCACATAAACCTCTGTTGGAAGTCACAGCAATTAGTAAAACTTTATCTACTTCTCTCTGCTGAGAATATGCTCCGCTTGTATTTCCCTCTAAAGAAGCACTTAAACTTTGTAAAAGCTCAGTTAATTTGGAAGAATAAGGACGCATTGCTGTAATTGCATCTTGTGCTTTTTTCAGCTTTGCGGCAGATACCATTTTCATGGCAGATGTAATCTGCATTGTTGATTTAATGGAAGTAATTCTGTTTCGTATTTCTTTTAAGTTTGCCATCTTAAAATTTTGAATTATGAGTGCTTAGTCAGAAGTTTTTAATAATTTTTGCTGAAATTTTTATCAACTCCTCGCATTTATCTTTAATTTTTGATGAATTGCCTCGAAAACCTGGCTAGTATTTAGGTTCTTTTAGTTATATCAAATTTATTTTTAAAATCTTTTGAACTAACCTCTCTTTGTACTCCTCCCGTGTTAGATTCAATACTATTCTCATTTTTTGAAAGCTGAGAAGAAAATTCAAAACTTTTGATTCTTGTCAGGTTATTTTCATTTTTTACAACAGAAATTCAGAACTGATAACTCTTTTACTATGCTGTATATTTAGCTGAAATTTCTTTAGCAACTTCAGATAATACATCAGTAGCTTCATCCGTTAATTCTCCTGATTTTAGTACATCCAATATATCTCTATGTTTCGCATTTAAGAATTCAATATAATTTACCTCAAATTCTTTTACTTTATCTACAGGAACTTCTTTTAATAAATTTTCAGAACCTGCATAAATGATAGCGATTTGATCTTCTACTGTAAATGGATCTCCCTGATTTTGTTTTAAAATTTCAACATTCCGTTTACCTTTGGAAATTACGTTCATTGTAGCAGTATCTAAATCAGAACCAAATTTAGCAAAAGCTTCTAATTCACGGTACTGAGCCTGATCTAACTTTAACGTTCCCGATACTTTCTTCATGGATTTAATCTGAGCAGAACCTCCTACACGCGATACAGAAATACCTACGTTAATTGCAGGACGTACACCTGAGTTAAATAAATCAGATTCTAAGAAGATCTGACCGTCGGTAATTGAAATTACATTTGTTGGAATATATGCTGATACATCGCCTGCTTGCGTTTCAATAATTGGTAAGGCTGTTAAAGAGCCTCCTCCTCTTATTTTACCTTTCAGTGTTTCCGGTAAATCATTCATATCAGTAGCAATAACATCGTCTTCAATAATCTTAGCAGCACGCTCTAATAATCTGGAATGTAAGTAAAATACATCTCCAGGATACGCTTCACGCCCCGGCGGACGACGTAGCAGTAATGATACTTCACGGTAAGCAACTGCTTGTTTAGATAAATCATCATAAATGATTAATGCCGGACGACCGGTATCACGGAAATATTCTCCGATTGCAGCCCCTGCAAATGGTGCATATACCTGCATTGGTGCAGAATCAGAAGCATTTGCAGCAACAATTGTTGTATAAGCTAATGCTCCTTTTTCTTTTAACATATTTGCAATAGCTGCTACAGTAGAGCCTTTTTGTCCAATAGCAACATATATACAAAATACAGGCTTACCTGCATCATAAAATTCTTTTTGATTTAAGATTGTATCAATAGCAACAGTTGACTTTCCTGTTTGACGGTCACCAATAATTAGCTCACGTTGACCACGACCGATAGGTATCATTGCATCGACAGATTTAATACCTGTTTGTAGTGGTTCAGTTACTGGCTGACGATAAATTACACCAGGTGCTTTACGCTCTAAAGGCATTTCGAAAGTTTTTCCCTTGATTGGACCTTTACCGTCAATCGGGTTTCCTAAAGTATCTACAACTCTACCTACAGTTCCTTCTCCTACTTGTAAAGAAGCAATTCTTTCAGTACGTTTAACTGTTGAACCTTCTTTTACGCCTGTTGAACGACCTAATAACACTACTCCAACATTATCCTCCTCCAAGTTTAATACGATTCCTTCTAAATCGTTATCAAACGCTACTAGTTCTCCGTACTGTACGTTCGATAAACCATATACACGAGCAATACCATCGCCCACTTGTAATACAGTTCCTACTTCATTTAAAGTAGCTTTTGTTTCGAAATTTGTTAATTGTTCCTTTAAAATTGCTGATACTTCAGCTGGTTTAATTGTTGCCATCTTATGTCTTTTGATGTATAATTAAATTTTTGGAATATAATGACTATCGTCAAATTCTTTTTTTAATTCATTAAATTGGTTAGAGATACTTGCATCATATTGTAAATCTCCAACACGTAAAATAAATCCTCCTAAAATCTCCGGATTTACTATATCTTCCATACTTACTTTTTTACCTGTTAGCTTTACTATTCTAGCTAATATTTTCTCTTTCAAAGCTACTGTTAGAGGGGTTGCTGTGATAATCTTGGCAACTTGAATTCTTTTGTGATAATCATAGATTACTGCGTATTGTTTTGCAATAGATTCTAAAATCATCATGCGTTTGTTTTCTTCTAACAGATTGAATAATCCTTTTACAATACTGTTTATTTTTTTACCAAACAGTGCTATTAAAATTCTATTTTTGTCCCTAGCATTAATTACAGGACTTTTAAGCATTCTTTTTAAATCATCACTTCCGGCAATGGTGTCAACAATTAATTTCATATCATTGTTTACCTCTGTTTCAGAACCTACCTTTTTGGCAAGTTCCAAAATTGCTTTTGCGTAACGTAATGAAGACCTTGTTTCTTTCATTGAACAACTAGCTTAAAGTAACTTCTTCCAACATTTCTTCAACAAATTTTATTTGATCTTCCTGCGAGGCTAACTCTTTTTTTATAACTGTTTGAGCAATACCGATTGATAAGTCTACAACTTTCTTTTTTAACTCTGCGATTGCAGCTTGTTGTTCTTGTTTAATAGTAGCTTTTGCATTTTCAATCATTTTAGAAGTTTCTTTATTTGCTTCTTCTTTAGCATCGGTAATAATTTTATTTTTTATCTCGCGGGCTTCTTTTATCATAGTATCTCTTTCTAATCTTGCTTCTTTTAGAAGTTTCTGGTTATCTGCCTGTAAATTTTGCATTTCCTTACGTGCATTATCTGCTTCATCTAACGCCTTTTGAATTCCTTCCTCACGGTCATTAAGTGAGTTTAAAATAGGTTTCCAGGCAAATTTTATCATTACCCCTATTAATGTTAAAAATAAAATTGTTTGCACTATAAATAGTCCTGGTGAAAAATCGTTTAATAATTGATCCATTGTATTTTATAACTTTTTTTAGAACATTTCCTGCAACCAACCGTTGCAGAAAATGTTATTTAGCTCTTAAGCCTGTCCTAAAATTAAAGCACCGAATGCTAAGCCTTCCAAAAGTGATGCAATAATAATCATTGCTGTTTGGATTTTACCCTTTGCTTCCGGTTGACGAGCAATAGCTTCCATTGCTTTTCCTCCAATCTGTCCAAGGCCAATGCCTCCTCCAATCACAACTAATCCTGCTCCAATCAAATTGTACATAATAATTGATTTAAATAATTAAACAAACTTTTTTAATGATGTTCATGTTCTTCTACTACCATACCTATAAACAATGCTGAAAGCATTGTAAATATATAAGCTTGCAAGAACGCCACCAATACCTCTATTAATATTATTAATATTGATAATAATAAAGATATACTTGTTGCTCCGGCTATCCCTAAATCTTCTTTCATAGTAAATATTACAGCAATTAAACTCATTATTACCACATGACCTGCCGTTATATTTGCAAATAAACGTATCAATAATGAAAATGGTTTAATCAAAAAATGACCTGCCAGTTCAATAATTGCTAATATTGGTTTTAAAAGTACAGGAATTCCGGGCATCCATAATACGTGCTTCCAATAATCTTTATTAGCACTAAATGTATATATAATTAGGGTTAAAATTGCTAAAGCAGCAGTTACTGCTAATTGCCCGGTAACATTAAAACCAAATGGCATTAACCCTACTAAATTTAATATCCAGATAAAAAAGAAAACTGTTAACAGATATCCTGTAAACCTTCTGTAATGTTTATCTCCAATATTGGGGCGTACTATTTCGTCACGTACATATAATATCAAGGGTTCCAGAACACGACCAAAACCTGTAGGGACTTTTTTGTTTTTGTATTGTTTTGCTAAAGAAGAAAATCCCAATAGCATTAATAGTCCTATTAACAATATACCCAAGACACTTTTTGTAATGGAAAAATCTAAAACTCTGTGAACATTAGCAGGATGATGTGTTTCATCAAAAGTAACTTGTGCGGTTCCTTCATTTAACTCATATATCTTACTATGGATTTTTGCTAATTTCACTCCTCCCTTTTCGACTATTACACGACCGTCATCATTATGATGAAATGCTGAAGACATAAATGCTTTCAATCCTTTGCTTGTCCAAATAATCACTGGTAATGAAAAACCGAAATGTTTTCTTTCTCCTGCATCGTTTGTATATGAATACAAAGTAAAATCGTGAGATTCTGCCAAGTGATGTCCGATGTAATTTCTGATTTCTTCTTGAGTGTTTACTCTTCCATCATCATTATCTGAGGGTATTTTATTTTCACTGTGAGTAAAAACATTTAATGAGGATAGTATTATTGCTAATACTGCTAGAAATTTGATAGGTTTTTTTGCTACCATCACACTTTATTAAATGTAGAATTATGGTTTCTGAATTTCCGTGCAAAGTTACACATTTAATTAAAACTACAAACTCTTTTTAAGATATAGTTTCTTCTAATGTTTAAATGGGAAAAATGCAGAAACTACTTGTTATTTAAGAGTTTGGAAACGGCTATTGCTTCAGCAATTAAAAACAGGAATAAAGGTGCTACCAAAGAAATTTCCTCAAGTTTAGAAAGTTTTTCTTTTGCAAAAACTGAATTTTGAAATATCAATACAAACAAACTTATTTTAAAAAAAACAGAAGTTAAATATGCATATCCGGCTTGGTTCGTCATTTTATCAGCAATAAGTTCGACAATTACATATACAGTAAATGCTGTAATAGCATGGAAAAGATATACTTTTAAAAGTGAAAATGAAAGTACTGTTTCTCCTGATAAATAATTATTTAAAGAATAGCTTATTGAAAATAATACAATTAAAATAATTAAAAGATATAAAATGCGTTTAATCACTATTTTTTGAGAAATTTTACTTGTAGCATACTGAATACATTGCCAAAAACATAGTTGCTAAAGTACAATTTTTTGTATATAATTCATTAGATTTAGGGTACTTATCATCCAACCATTTATTTGGCAGATTTTCTGGATAGATAACAGCACTAATGGAGTGGAAGTATCACTAAACTGCATATCTTATTAAGCTGATTTTTGCTTTGCTTTTTGAGTACTGGTCTCTTTTCCTAACTCTTTAATTGCTCCTTTCATATTGCATGTTGCATTGAAAGTTGCCCCCGGTTCTGTAGAAATTTGACCTACATTTACATTTCCGGTGATATTAGCAGTAGATTTAACTGTAAGTGTATTTGATACATTAAGATCTCCTGAAAACTTACCTTCTACATCTGCATTACTACATTCTACTGTTCCATTAATGAAACCTTCCTGACCAATAATAACTCTACCATTGGTTTTTAATGTTCCTTCCAACATTCCATCAATTCTAAAGTCTCCTTCAGAGATAAAATCACCCGTGATTTTAGTTCCTCTGCCAATTACGTTTCTACTTGTTGATTTTCTTTCAACTATAGTCTCTTTTTTATTTTTATTACTAAACATAATAAGGGATTATTTTAAAAGTTTAATTATCTCGCCTGCTTTTTGTCCTTCTATTTTATTTGCGTATTTAAAAGCAACAAATTCTAAGGCTTTTTTGTATTCTTCTTTATTTTTATATTTTCCAATGCACAAAGCTCTCAGAAGGGCAAATTTAGGAATTAATTTTGACTTTTCAATTTCAGAACTCAATTTATCTATCTGACTTACAGCTTTTTCGTTCATATTGAGCTTATACATTCTGTAAATTTCTTTATATCTTTCGTGTATTTCACTTATTTCAGAATCTGTATTTCGCTTAATATTAGGTTTTTTAATGATTTGAGCAAACTTTGAATCTCTATAGGTATTTAATATCAGATCCTTCTTTTCTTCATATTTTATAGTGTTTCCAGAGTTTTTATACAATTGATATAAATGGTAATTAATCGGTAAAATTAATCCTTTTTTTGTATTCAAAGTAAGTAATCTTTCAAGATTAAGAACTGCTAAACTATTGTTTTTAAATTGTTCTTTGTAGATGAGACCTAATTGATATAAAGCATCATTTCTCTCCTCTTTTAGTTTTTTAATCGTTTCTTCATCTTCAGGAATCAAATTTAAATAGGTGACCACTTCATATTTACTTTCTATTTTTTGAATTTGATCTTGTTCTTCTTTCTTTTCAGAGATTTGAGTTTTATCAGACCATCTCCAGTTATCTTCTAAAAGTCTGTTTCCCCAAACTTTTGTAAAAGTAATTTTTCCAAATCCTTTTGATTCTGAATTATAGAAATACCATTTCCCCTGATTCTTGTTAAAAACAGAACCTCCTTCAAATTTATTTCCAAGATTTTGTGCATTGGCTAAACGTTGTCTTTTGCGTTGTTCTTCTTCTTTTAGTTTTTCAATATAATCTTCAAAATAAACTGTTCGTTCTGCCAGATTCATATTAATTATATTGAGAATACTATCATTTTCTGCAACGATTTCTTCATACTTTTTTAAGTTATTGAGCCCTTTTTGTTTTCTTTTTATTTTTCGAATTCTTTTCTCATTTTCAAAATCCTCTGTGGTTGCTTGTAAAACACTATCGTAAAAAGACCCTGCTAATAAATAATCTTGCTTGTCGAAATAAATATTTCCTAATCGTTCGTAAACATATGTTTTTTGGTAATTGTCATTTTCTTTTGATTCTAAAGATTTTAAATAATGTTGAATAGCCCGATTTGTACTATCTCTATTTTCTTCCAAAACTCCCAGATGATAGTATAATTCATTATGATATTTCCTGTTATCTGAATTTTTAATGAGTTTTTTAAATTTTTGTATTAAACCAAGGTTAGAGGATTCTTTCTCCACATTTTTTGCCAGTTCTATGAATGCGTGAATTTTATATTTTCCGGATATTCTTTTAAGACTTGTCAATTTTTTAAACACCATTGTTGCTGAATCTTTTCTGTTGAGTTCACTGTAAACTTGACCTAGTATGAATCTATTTCTTGAAGTTTGACTGTTATTTAAAAATGATGTAGCTATTTTTAGGTTATCAATAACTTTTTGAAGGGTATCTGTTTTTTCATAAGCCATAGCCAGTGCTGTAAAGGTATTTTGACGCTGAATGTCGGTTAAATTTTTTTCGTTTTTATCTAGTTCTATTAAAAGTTTTAAAGATTCAATAGCTAATTTTTCATTTTCTAATCGTATATTGGCTTTTGCTCTCCAGATTTTTGTATCATAAATCAAACTGGCCTTAGGGTAATTGGCAATGATATAATTAAATGCTTCTATTGCCGGGACAAAGCGTTGTGTGTAATATCTGGACTTTCCTAATAATAAATAAGCATCGTCAATTTGTCTGTTCTTTTCATATCCGTTAATATTTATGGAATGCTTTTGGATAGCTTTTATTGCTTTTTCTTCTGCTGTATCAAAAGGAGTTATCGTTTCTTTCTCTTTTTGATTATCATCGTTATCATCATTAAAACCACTTCCGGGAGTACCAAATTTAAATTCTCCTATATTGCGTTCATCAAACTTAATAGGCTCAATAGGTAGTCTTTTCCAGAAATTATCTGAATAGTTAGTCTCAATATTTTTTATTCCTTTCTCAAAAGCTTGTTCTCCATTAAATAACACGTTATATTTTGTTGTCAATCCGTGAAAGTTTCTATTAATAACAGTATCTTTTTTGGTACTGCAAGAATAAATTAAGCCAAAAGCTATTCCTAAAGTTAATAATCCAAATAGTTTTTTCATAAGATATATTCTACAACATATAACATTTAAAATTAGTATCTTATTATATATGTGAACGCAAAAATAGAAATAAAAAGCTAATTTTTTAACTCTGATGAGAAATACTCTGACACAAGTTTTAGAATTCTTAAATTTACATAAGTATCACCCGTTGTGCATTTAAATAATGTTAATTTTTAAATTATTTATATTTCTATCAAAAACAAACCTATTAATAAGCTGAATTACTGTTAATGATGTTAATTTTGATAGTATTCTTGTTTTAAACCCTTTAAAAGATTTAGCATAATTACATCGTATCATAAATTGACCACAAAGTTCTGAAAACAAAGTTTCTATTCGCTTTCTTTTCTTTCTAAAAATGTAGGTTTTTTTTTGTAATTATATTGATTTTTACGTTTTGGAACCTCCAGTTTTATTTGCTTGCTTTCAAGCATATATAATTGATATTCAGCACTTAAATAACCTTTGTCTCTCAAAATCACACAATTATTAAACGGTTGTTTTATATCTTTTAAATAATGAATATCGTGAACGGAGGCTTTGCTTATATCAAAACTTTTGAATACCCCTTCAATAGAACAAACTGCATGAATTTTGTAACCATGATAATGCGTATTTTGACTTGCACAAAAACTTCTATTTGGTGAGCTATAAAATTCTTCTTTACAAATTTTACTACTATTACTTCTTGATAATTTGACCACTTCTAAAGACATACTATCTTCAACAAAATAGTTTTCAAATTCATTAAACTTATTTGATAATTCATTTCTAATAAACTCCATTGCAAAAAATAATTCTCGCTTCCTTCTATTATAAACAGAACCTCAATCTTATTTTTTAAATCAATTGAAAGCTCTCGAAACAATTAATTCTATGTCTTTTAGTTTTGGTTTCCTTTTTTGATTTGAAAATTGTTCTTTTTCAGTAATAGACTTTAATGTTTCTAAAATTTTATTGTAATTTGCTGTAAAGTTGTTCATATATTTAATTGATTGATATTCAAATAAATATACGGGTTTAATGAATCAATGAACATCTTTTATTATTCAATTATTAATGCACAACGGGTTTATTACTATTTTTAGATAAAATAGTAGTTCCTGTTTTATTTTGATAATCAATATAATTATCAATAAACTCTTTGGGTAGTTGGTTAAAAGAGATGGTTTCAATTTTAGCAACTCCATCTCCATTATTAGTGTTTAATTGACTTGAAGAAGTGAGTATTTCTTCTTTTTGACAATTTGATAACAGGAATATTCCCAAAAGGAGTACTCCTATTTTAAAAAGTTTAGTTGCTTTGTTTCTTTTTGTTTTCATGTTTGTTAAAATTAGTGATTAATATTCAATTTTGTTTTAACAAACTGCAATTTTTAGTACTCAATTCAGCCGTTTGAGTGAGCTATATGACCCACAACAGTTTGTATATGAAAAGTAGTAGAGTAAATTTGCTTTTACTTTCGTTTTACAAACAAAGACAGCAAAAAAATACAAATTTTGTAGTTTGCACTTTAATTGCTATTTTTTATATACGTGGTTGTGGTTTCGTATTTTTATTCAATTCTATAAAAATCAAATTCTTTAGGTAGATCTTCGATAAAAACTATTTTATTTAGCCTGTATTTTCCTTTTTGTCCGAAATATTTTCTATACTGATTGGGAACTTTATGCATTAGTTTAAGATTAATTAATTTTACATTACAACTTTCATCAAAAAACTCCCAAAAGCCAAAATTATTTTGGGTTATACCATCTTTTATAAACTTTTGTTCAAAAGTACCATCTTCTTTAATTATTAATAAATTTTTTGATTTTTTATCATAAACATTTTCATAGATCCCAATAATAGGTTTTGTATTATTGCAATGATCTCCTCTAAAGTATTTACAGCTAGTAAACAGCAATAATGATGTAAAAAATATAAAAGCCTTCATAATTTATCTAACTTTTAATTTAAACTTAAAAACTTGTTCTATTGTTGAAAGAGGTTTATTGTTTCCTGAGCCATCTCTCTTGTATTCATCTCCTATATGAAGTAATAAAGAATATCTACTAGTAGGATTTCTCATTTCTACAATAATCCAGCCTGGTTCGTTACTTGGATAATATGTAGTCTTTGTTCCCCCTGTGAAGAATTGTACCCAATTTGCATTAATGTGTTTATTAAAAGAATCAACTACGCCTGTATGATCTGGACTGAAAGAATACCCTCCATCTAAAGATTCTCCATTAGCAACAAATTGATTAAATGTTAAATTTTCATCTTTTAATTGAGCTTCAAAGTCAACTTTTATATCATTAGATACATTGCCTGCTAACATTTGTTGTGTTATATCATAATCAAAAGGGAAATGTTTTTCGTCTTTACCTGTACCGTTGGCAAATTCATAAAGTAAATATCCAACCCCTTTTTTACCATCGTTTTTAAAAGCATGTTCTTTGTTAGATTCTTTGGTTTGATCTGCATCTAGGTTTAGCTTAAAAGCAGTTTTAGTTAATGCACTTGTAAGTAGTCTATCTAAATATTTGTTTAAATCATCCCACCGTTCTTTAGCTATTTTATCTTTTAGCTGTTCAAGTCTTTTAGCATATTCTCTTAATGCTTTTAACCAGGGAGTTTCTAAAGCATTGAAAGTAGGGCTTTCCAGAAGAGTATTAAATTCGTTTAAACCATAATTTATATTAACAACTTCATTTGCTAATTCTTTAATTTTATCAGAATGATTATTATCCTTAACAAATTTACATATTTTGTCTCTAAGGTTTTTTTGATTATCCTCAGCTAAAAATAGCATTTGTTAAAATTCTAATTCTAAAAACTGAGCAATAGTAAGGGATTTATCTTTTTCACAAGCACAATCAAAATCTTCTATTGTTGGCGTTTTTCGTGTTTTGGAAGCAAAATCAGATGCTTCTAAAGGGATTTTAAAATCATATAAAAGATTATCGTCAAACCTTGCCATATTACCAAAACCACCTCCAGGTTGTTCTTGATCAATGCCAGTTGTTGGACATCCTCCGTACATTACTTCCCCTCTGGATCTAAAAATTCCTTTAATCCAACCCCAAAAGCTTCTAAAATTGATGTTTAATCCACCGCCACCGCTACCTTTTCTTCTTTTTTTACATTTTGTGATATTAGAATTAGATGGGTTATTATTTACAAGGGAGCCTCCAAAACCTAAATTAACAACATTTGTGAAGAAATTAAATCGAGAATTCGGACTATTATTATTGTTTAAAAAAGGAGTGCCAATTCCATAAAAATCAGTTTGGTATAAATCACTATGAGTACCATCAGCACCAATATTCATACTAATTACAGAATGATCGGGGTTGGGGTCTTCACATTCATTTGATTTTCTTAAGCTGTTGGAATTTTCTTTTTTTAAGGGAATAACATTATAGGTAATTACACCATTTTCGGCAGTAACTTTGGTTATTTTTTCTTTAAATTCTTGCTTTAAAGCTTCTTTATTACTGTTTTTAGATAAAATAGTAGTTCCTGTTTTATTTTGATAATCAATATAATTATCAATAAATTCTTTGGGTAGTTGGTTAAAAGAGATGGTTTCAATTTTAGCAACTCCATCTCCATTATTAGTGTTTAATTGACTTGAAGAAGTGAGTATTTCTTCTTTTTGACAATTTGATAACAGGAATATTCCCAAAAGGAGTACTCCTATTTTAAAAAGTTTAGTTGCTTTGTTTCTTTTTGTTTTCATGTTTGTTAAAATTAGTGATTAATATTCAATTTTGTTTTAACAAACTGCAATTTTTACAATTCAGCCGTTTGAGTGAGCTATATGAACCACAACGGTTTGTATATGAAACGTAGCAGAGTAAATTTGCTTTTACTTTCGTTTTACAAACAAAGATAGCAAAAAAATACAAACTTTGTAGTTTGCATTTAACTGCTATTTTTTATATACGTGGTTGTGGTTTCGTATTTTTAATAATTGTGTAAGTATATTTTATCAATAATATTATTACTAAAAGAAATAATTAGAAACATATCTAAATCACTAAAAAGTAGTTTAATTCCATTATTTGATTTATTTTGATAACTCAATGGATAAAGACTTTTTAATTTATTTATATCATCACCTATCTTTATGTTATGCTTTGTGAAATTATATTTATTACTTAAAATTCTAAATGTATCAACAGTATTATCAATGATAGTAAAATCAAGGTCATTACCATATTTATAAAAATACATATCACTTTCGTCCATTTCTGAAAATCCCTTTTCTATTTTACTTGGGGCTCCAAAATTTAAAATTAAATCTGATTTATTCATTCCGAAAATGAGTCTTTCGTTTATAGTTAAATCTTCTGATAAAATCTTATTTTCTTGTGCTTTACAGCTATATGAAACTATTAAAATAGTTATTAATATTATTTTTCTCATCATTTAATATTTTAATTACAATTGTTATCTATTGGGTTAAATTGATTATCAAATTTAGTTTTTAAATAACTCATAGGGTTTACGCTTTTCCAAGATGAATTAAAGGCTTGTAAGTGTATGTGTGGAGTAACTTTGCCTTTTGGAGGGTTTGCGTTACCAGTATTACCATTAAGACCTATAATATCTCCAGCTTTTATAGTATCTCCTTTTTTTACATTTATTTTATTTAAATGATTATATTTTATAAATATAACTACTCCATCAATTTTTACCTTTAAAACAATATAATTACCATAAGAGTTTTCTTTATATTCACCAGGATAAAAAGTATTCCTTATACCAGATACTATACCATCATACATAGCAAAAGTTGAAGTATTTACAGGTGCTTTTATATCTACACCATCATGTTTTTTCTTTCCTTTAACTCCACTGCATATTTTCTTCCAGCTACTTCTAGTGCAACCAAACGTACCACCTTTTTTTCCAGATTTACTAGAAGAAACAATCTCAGGATTAGGAACAGGATCTCCTTTACAAGGTTTTTTCACACATTTTCCATCTTTATCTTTTACATAGTTATCTCCACAATCATCTATTTTAAGGCAGCTGTTTAGAGGACTTGCTTTTTGTTGAACAATAAGTATTAAATCAGCTTTTATTTTTTCTTTAATTTCTATGGAATAATCATTGTCTTTTACACATTTACAAATTTGTTGTAATAAATCATTTTCAGATTCTAATAGAAAAGAAGCTTCTTCATAGCCTAAACTTAAAAAATTACTAATACTAATAACATCATTATCCTCACAAGCACAATCAAAATCTTCTATTGTTAGCGTTTTTCGTGTTTTGGAAGCAAAATCGGATGCTTCTAAAGGGATTTTAAAATCATATAAAAGATCATCGTCAAACCTTGCCATATTACTAAAACCACCTCCAGGTTGTTCTTGATCAATGCCAGTTGTTGGACACCCTCCATGCATTACTTTTCCTCTGGATCTAAAAATTCCTTTAATCCAACCCCAAAAGCTTCTAAAATTGATGTTTAATCCACCGCCACCACTACCTTTTCTTCTTTTTTTACATTTTGTGATATTAGAGTTAGATGGGTTATTATTTACAAGGGAGCCTCCAAAACCTAAATTAACAACATTTGTGAAGAAATTAAATCGAGAATTCGGACTATTATTATTGTTTAAAAAAGGAGTGCCAATTCCATAAAAATCAGTTTGGTATAAATCACTACGAGTACCATCAGCACCAATATTCATACTAATTACAGAATGATCGGGGTCGGGGTCTTCACATTCATTTGATTTTCTTAAGCTGTTGGAGTTCTCTTTTTTTAAGGGAATAACATTATAGGTAATGACACCATTTTCGGCAGTAACTTTGGTTATTTTTTCTTTAAACTCTTGCTTTAAAGCTTCTTTATTACTGTTTTTAGATAAAATAGTAGTTCCTGTTTTATTTTGATAATCAATATAATTATCAATAAATTCTTTGGGTAGTTGGTTAAAAGAGATGGTTTCAATTTTAGCAACTCCATCTCCATTATTAGTGTTTAATTGACTTGAAGAAGTGAGTATTTCTTCTTTTTCACAATTCGATAACAGGAATATTCCCAAAAGGAGTACTCCTATTTTAAAAAGTTTAGTTGCTTTGTTTCTTTTTGTTTTCATGTTTGTTAAAATTAATGATTAATATTCAGTCTTGTTTTAACAAACTGCAATTTTTACAATTCAGCCGTTTGAGTGAGCTATATGAACCACAACGGTTTGTGTATGAATAGTAGCAGAATAAATTTGCTTTTTTTACTTTCGTTCTATAAACAAAGACAGCAAAAAAATACAAATTTTAAAGTCTTTATTTAACTGCTATTTTTCATATACTGTGTTATGAGCTTTTTTCTTTTCTTTCTTTTCTTTCCTTTCTTTCTTTTGTCAGCTTTTGACCTCTTCTAACTGACCATTCCATAATTGTTTCATCACCAAACCAATTTAAAGTAAAAAAAATACAAAAAACAGTCAAAATATTCTTAATATTTACATCTTCATTTTCAATATTCCCAAAAAAGAAATGATTGAAAGTTAATGCAATTGGAATTGCAAATTTTCTTAGAAAAAAAAGTTCTATTTTTCTTATTTTATTAGACACAATCACTACTTAAAATTTGAAAACCAATATTTAATATTGAAGATATTACAGCACCAGCAATTGTTCCACCTATTGCACCTCCAGCCGTACCTGCAGGACCAAAAACAGAGCCTGCGAACCATCCGAGACGTACACCATTTATTGCCCCTGAAACTGCTGCTTCAGCTAATGAACCAACGTCACCTTCACAACTTTTATTTGCTATCTTATTTAATAAGTCATCTTGATATACTTCTATTGTAGAAAACACACCTGCAAGGCTTTCAAGATGTGGGTCACTATCATATTCAGATTTGTATTGATTGAGTAGGGTTACCATTCCTGAATAATCTTGATTTTCATTCAGAGAGATTAGTTGATTAAAATAATTTACTGTTTTTTCAGATAATCCTGTGCCTTCAATTGTTATTTCCTCATCAGAAGATTTATTTTGGGTATTGTTAATATTTTGATAAAAATTTGTGTTCAAATACTCAATTGAGCCATATTGTGAATTTTTAATATTGCTAAATAAATAATTCTCAATTTCTTTTGCTGTTTTTAAATCAGATTTGTCAGCGTTATTAAATAAATCAACTGTGTAATTCTTCAAAGAATTTGTATCGCTAATATAAGATTCAAATGATTTTGTTGCACTCAATGGAGAATCTTCTATCTCGTTACTTTCTTGCCTACAACTTGTAATAAATGTTGAAGTGCAAAAAAGTAATATAAATACTTGTAAAATGCTTAATTTAAATTCTCTCATTTTTAAAATTTTTGAGAGTTTCATTTTTTAACTCTTGGTTAATATTTTTTTCCATTTTGTTGTTTTAAACCTTTTTAGATTTCAGTTGACCTTAGGAAATCCAACTGCTTTGAGATGGTTAGTCTCTTATTGCTTATTCTTCCCGTCTTGAATTTAATTGCTCATAACGTTCAGATTGTGTGCAATAAAGTTAACACATTAAAATAAATTCTGCAAATGATATATGTGTTTTTTACGGAGCAACTTGTTCTTTTGATTTATGTGGCATAACGGTCTAGTATATGAAAAGTAGCGTATTTTAAACACTAATTTTTAGGTTTATAACTGACCTTAAATTTATAAAATTCATTATCGTTTTAGCGCCTAAACCGCTATTTTTTATGTACGTGGTTGTACCCCTCCGTTTTTTATTTTCCACTTTTTCTTCTATTATCCTCTCTACATAGCATTTGGCAATTTTCCGCTATTGTTTTTCCTCCAGAATGCCAAGGGTCAATATGGTCAGCTTCCATTTCGTTTAATTCAAAGTGTTTTTTGCAAAAAACACAAATCTCTTTTTGTCTTTCGTATGCTTCTCTTTTTTGTTTGTCATTAAATGCTCTTATGTTTAGGTGTTTTTCTTTACCAGTTAAAACGTAAGAATATATTCCTTTTTTATTTCCTACATCTTCATTTTCCATTAGAATTGCAATTTGTTTCTCTAATTTCTTTGCATCGTATTTCTCGTCTTTAAATTCGTTGTAAAGAATTCCCCATTTTATACCTTTCATTTCTCTGCGATATTTTGTGAAATTTGCTTTTACCCAATTTATAACGCTTTGAAAAAGGTCGAATAAACATTATTATAAGTAATCAACCATTTCTCTGTGATTTTTTAGTCAATTCGGGCGATTAAGTGTTAAGTTTTTTTCTGTCAATAATGAGATTTGTCTAAAGTCAATTAGTAATTCAAAAATTTCATTAAGTGCTTCTATTTACATCTCTGAAAATTTTGAAAATTTGACTTCCGATTTTTTTAAAGCACTTTTAAATTTGTTAATTCTTTGATTAACCCAAAGTCCTTGAGCGATTTGAATGATAGCAATTATTACTACAAAAGCAATTAAAATTATCAAATGATAATCTTTATAATCGGTAAAATATTTATTTAAAGTATCTTCAATTAATTCCTCAATTTTCATTGTTTATATTGCGTTTTTATTCAATTAACTCTGTATTATAAATTGCATTAACAACATCCTCTTCATGGGTATAATAGATTGTATAAGCATAATCTTTATAATACAAATTGATTGCTACTATTCTAACCGTTTCATTTGTTTGCTTATAAAATCCATCAAAATATTCGTAAATAGCTCGAACTCCTATAAATTCTTCGTCAAAATAACCGTCAGAAGTTAAAATTAAGCCTGTTGGTTTCATATTTCTAACAAGTTTTTCATTTTGGTAATCGGAATAGTCTTTTAAACCTCTTATGTATTCGTGACGACTACGAGACATAATTGAAATAATCCCATTACCATTTTCTTTTTCAAGGATTATGCTAAACAAATCGATTGAAGATTCGGGAATATGAATATCTGTCTTAATTATCCAGCCATTTGGAATAGGGAATTTCAATTTATTTACAGTTTTGTATCTGCCACTTTTCTTGCCATATTTATGATTACTGACATTTGCTTTTTGATATTGTTCTTCAAATAAAGCATGTACACTTTCAATAAAGTCATCCATATTCTTGTTTTCATAACTTGAAATTGCTGGGTACATCAGTTTGCCTTCATGCCACGATTTTGGTTCTAAGTCGTCCAAATTCAAAACATCATGTGCAAGTTCATGATACATTAAAAAGTATCTCATGGGTTTGTTAAACTGTTTCCAAGTTGAGGGATTGATATAAATTTCAATTCTGTCGTCATCACCACTTCCAAAGGAAAGACCATGAATATGTGTTGTGTTGTCGAGTTGGTCAAGTTTTGAAAATTTAATGATTTGTACTTTAGGTTTCTTAGGATAGACTCCATAGAACTCTAAGTCCCGATAAAATTTTTGTACATACATATCAAAGTCTTCATCGGAATCATAAGAGTTTGCAGCTATTTCATTATTATATTGATTTACTTCTGATTGGTTTTGAATTAACCTGTAAGCGAATAATGAAATAAGTATTACAGCGATGATTGCTATCAACCACTTCGAGAAAGACGAAGATTTTTTAATCTTTACAGACGGTTGTGTTTTAGTTTCTGAATTATAAATTGGTTCATTTTTAGGTTTAACTGTATTTGATTCTTCTTCTAAAGTAGCTTTCGTATTGAGTTCTGGAGGAATCGAATTCAGGACGGTACTTAGTTCAGGAACTTGAGATAATTCTGTCCATTCATCCATTCCATAACACCATACCTTAGTTGTTCGAGAAATTGGCTGATTTCTTAACTCTTCCATTGAGTAAGGTCCATATTTTTCTTTCCTTACTGTGTAAAAATATTTGCCCATTGCTAATTGTATTGGTCAGGAAAAATTACAGAATTAGTAACGAGAAAATAAAATTGTTCAAGAGCTCGGAACTCGGCATTATCAATTCCCACTGACTGAAGAAAAACGAATTTATCTTCATAAAAGACTACCCAACATTTCGTTATCATTGGTACGGTAATACCCAAACGTTCCATCTTTCCTCTAACCTTGAAAGTTACAGAAGGATAGGTATTAATCGTCACAACTGATTTGTCAATGACGTCTGAATTTTTCATAAAAGAAATTGATTCTTCAACGATTTCATTAACGAAACTTTCATCACTCAATAATTCTTTATTCTCACTTCGAGAAAAGAAAGTCATTCTGTCTTTTATAGAGATTAAATAGGTATTACCATCTTTGGTAAACTTCTTAACAATGTTCGGCCTATCTCCCTCTTTGACTTCCCAACCTTGTGGGACTTTCAGTTTTAAATTGACATCTTTCGATTTCACGTGGCCTTTGATACTCAAGTACTCTCCAAGTTTATAGTTGAATGTTGAAAATTCATTTGATTTAACACTTACTTTTTTGACCAAAGAATTTCCTTTGTAGTAATAGAAATCAACGTCTATGTCATACAAAAAGTAGGTTTTTGCAGCACCTGCTGTTTTTAGGTTAGCAATGACTTCTTCCTTAATATTAACTGGCGGCTCCCAATATGAAGGAACATCATATTGATAAATTAGCGTTCTACCAATTGACAAACATCCTCTAGCAGTAATCCCATTGCCAATATCCAAGCCCCTTAATTGCTCGTTTACCTGATTAGCAAGTTTTTTTATGTCTGATTCAGAAAATGTTTGTCCGAATAGTGTAAGTGAAAAGAATGATAATACTATGAAAACAAAAATTCTCATGGTTTAGCCTTTAGGATTATACCCGTATTCGTTTAGCCCTGGTTGACCGTCTTGGAACAACAACCAAAAGACGTAAAATGGAATAATCTGTCACCATCCATTGTTTCCGACATCATGACATCTTTTTGCTCCTTGAGCCCATAAAAACCAAAGCATTGGTATATATGCAAGTCCAATAATTGGGGCTTCACCTGATTCTACAATTGCATTTACAAAAGTTGCAACTATGACGTAAATAATAAGACTTATCCCGTATTCTGTTCGCCTTATTCGTCCGTCAAAAGAAAATGGACTGGTAAACATTCCTTTCTTAATTGGTCTGCCTTGACTTTCATTCTTTTTAGTAGCTTCTACCGTATTTTCCTCTGGTTCAGCTGATTCGTTTTTTCCTTCATTTAAAATTGGAGGAGGTTGGAGTTCTAAAATGGGTTTCATCTCATCAAGCTCCCTTGCTGGTGTCCAATCGTCAAGTCCTTCGAACCAAATCAAAGTCTCTTTTGAAATGTCCTCTTGTTTTAGTTCCTCAAGACCTAGAGGTCCATGCTTTTCTTTTCCATCAGAGTAAAAATATTTCTTCATGTCGTTTGTTTTAAATTGCTGCTAACGATCTCGGCTATGAGTAGTTGAGGTTTTTACATCCTAACTTTCCGGTTTAGCACCAACCTCTCTTTTATATTTGTTATTTCGTTTAATCAATTATTTACCAATTGCTTATAGCCATTGTTGTGTAGCGTTATTCTTCTACTATTTCAAAATCAAGTATTCTAACTTCTAAATTTTCTCCATATTCTTTTAGTAAGGCTCTATGGCGGGCAAGATTTTACTGGCACATTCTCCAAACCCAATTCGGATTGTATTATTTTTAGAATACCCTCTCATAATAACGGTATCATTATCATGAATGAATTTTCGCTCACTTCCGCCGTTCATTCTTATTGGATTCTGACCTTTCCATGTTAACTCCAGCATAGAACCATAACTATTGCGGGTAGTGCCGGAAATAGTTCCGCTTCCCATCATATCTCCGGCTTTTACAGGACAACCATTTATCGTATGGTGAGCCAGTTGCTGAGCCATTGTCCAGTACATATATTTAAAATTAGAATTACAAACAACCGTTTCTTTCTCATTCTCAGGTTGAATAGCCATTTGTAAGTTAATATCAAAACTATGTTTTCCCTTATGCTGTAAGTATGATAAAGGTTTTGGAATTTGTTCAGGATTCTCTACTCTAAAAGATTCTAAAGCATCTAAGGTCACAATCCAGGGAGATATAGTAGAAGCAAAATTCTTACCAAGGAAAGGACCTAAAGGTTGGTATTCCCAGGCTTGTATATCTCTGGCAGACCAATCATTAAAAAGTACCAGTCCAAAAATATAATCTTCTGCTTCCTCCACAGAAATACGATTTCCCAAATCGTTAGAAACCGTGGTAATAAAAGCCATTTCTAATTCAAAATCCAATAATTTTGAAGGTCCAAAATTGGGAGATTTCTCCCCTTCAGAAGGTTTGGATTGACCAACAGGACGATGAATTGGAGTCCCGGAAGGAATAATAGAAGAGCTTCTTCCATGGTATCCTATGGGTATATGTAGCCAATTAGGCATCAATGCGTTTTCAGGACCTCTAAAAATACTTCCTACATTGGTAGCGTGTTCTTTACTGGCATAAAAATCAGTATAGTCTCCTATATGGACAGGTAACAGCATCTCTACTTCATCTATTCTAAAGATAATTTTATCTTTATGGTCAACATTGTCTCGTAGCTTTTCATTTTTCAGATCAAAAATATCGGCAACCTTGTTTCTTACTAAACGCCATGTTTTTCTCCCTTCAGTAATAAAGTTATTTAAAGTGTCTTGTAAAAAAATATCATCCGTTAATGGAATTCCGTCAAAGTAACCTAATTGATGTAATGCACTTAAGTCAACAGCATAATTACCAATCCTGGTTCCGATAGTAGTAATATCATCATGAGTTACAAAAACTCCAAAAGGTATATTTTGAATAGGAAAATCTGAATTATCTTCAACTTTTATCCATGATTTTCTGTTTGGGTCATTAGCTGTTATTTTCATTTAGATTATCGTTAGTTATTTCATCAAATCTACATATTTTTTTCTATTCATGGCAAACTTTGGCTGTTAAAAAAATAGCTATTTTGTATTAAATTTTATATTGTTCATTATTTAATATAACTCAAAGTGAAATACTACCTTTGCCGCAAATTATCGGACACTATGCAATCAATAAGAAATATAGCAATTATAGCACATGTAGATCATGGTAAAACTACCTTAGTTGATAAAATCATCGATCAAGCTGAAATTTTAGATAAACGTAAGAATCGTAAAAATTTGCTTTTAGATAATATTGATCTGGAAAGAGAAAGAGGAATCACCATTTTATCTAAAAATGTATCTGTTAATTATAAGGAAATAAAAATTAATGTAATAGATACTCCGGGGCATGCTGATTTTGGCGGAGAAGTGGAACGAGTGCTGAAAATGGCAGATGGTGTATTATTATTGGTAGATGCTTTTGAGGGTCCTATGCCTCAAACACGTTTTGTATTAGGAAAAGCTTTAGAGCTGGGATTAACACCTATTGCAGTAATCAATAAAGTAGATAAAAAAAACTGCACTCCGGATTTAGTACATGAGAAAATATTCGACTTAATGTTTGCCCTGGATGCTACAGAAGAACAATTAGAATACAGGACAATTTATGGTTCAGCTAAAAATGGATGGATGAGTGAAGACTGGCAGAAACCTGCTGATAATATTGCCCCTCTGTTGGATGCTGTTTTAGAAACCATCCCTGAAGCTCCTTACAGAAAAGGAGCATCGCAAATGCAAGTTACTTCTTTAGATTATTCCTCCTTTAAAGGGAGAATAGCTATCGGACGTGTATATCGGGGAGACCTGGAGAAAAATAAAGATTATCTGCTTTGCAAAGCAGATGGTTATAAGAAAAAAGTTAGGATTAAAGAATTGCATCTGTTTGAAGGAATGGAGAGAACAGAAGTAACTACCGTCAGAAGTGGTGATATTTGTGCAATAACAGGAGTTGATGGTTTTGAAATTGGTGATACGATTGCTGATTTAGAAGCCCCGGAAGTTTTACCGAAAATTGAAGTAGATAAACCTACCATGAGTATGTTATTTACAATCAATAATTCTCCTTTTTACGGGAAGGAAGGAAAGTATGTAACCTCTCGACATTTACGAGACAGGCTATATAAAGAAACAGAGAAGAACTTAGCCTTAAAAATTGAAGACACGGATACGGAAGATAAATTCAATGTATTTGGTCGCGGAATTCTACACTTATCGGTTTTAATAGAAACCATGCGCAGAGAAGGATATGAATTACAGGTAGGATGTCCGCAGGTAATCCTGAAAAAAATTAACGGAAAACAATGCGAACCGTATGAAACACTAGTAATTGATGTACCTGAAGAACTAGCTTCTAAAGTTATTAATCTGGTTACCATGCGTAAAGGAGATTTGTTGGTAATGGAACCTAAAAGAGATTTACAACATTTAGAATTCGATATTCCTTCTCGTGGATTAACCGGATTACGTAATAAGTTACTAACAGCTACTCAAGGAGAAGCAGTTATAAATCACCGGTTGAGAGGATACGACCGACATAAGGGTGATTTTTCTGATTTAGTAAATGGTGCTATTGTTTCTTCTGAATCCGGTAAAGCTACCTCCTATGCCATCAATCGGTTACAAGATAGAGGAAAGTTCTTTATAGACCCGAATCAGGAAATCTATAAAGGTCAGGTAGTAGGTGAAAATGCAAAGCAAGATGATTTGGCAGTTAACCTAATTAAAGGGAAGAAACTGACCAATGTAAGAGCATCAGGATCTGACGATGGAGTAAGAATTATCCCAAAAATAGATATGTCCTTAGAAGAATGTATGGAGTATATCAAAAATGATGAGTATCTGGAAGTAACTCCGAAAAGCTTAAGAATCAGAAAAATAAATTTTAGATAAGCTTGGAAAAACAATTTTTAAAAAATACTATAAATACTAATTCTTTGGAATGACTGCTTTTTGGACGATATAACGGTTTTTAAGTAAAAAGCAAAACTATTTTAACTTAACAATACCCTTCCTTTAAATTTAATTTAGGTTTTATATTCTTAAATATGTAAATTCGTTTTGTTTAATTATACCGTATATGTATTCTAAATTACCTGAAAACAGATATAATAAAACAATTAATTTATTGCAAAGAGTATTACCTGCTCCCGCTAAAGTATTGGATTTAGGAGTTAGAAACCCATTTAGTAAAATTATGGAAAAATACGGATATGCTGTGTTTAATACCAATGGCGAGGATTTAGATATTGTACCGGAAATAGTTAAGAATTTTAAAGCAGATGCTGTTACCTCTTTTGAAATATTTGAGCATCTTATTTCCCCATTTAATGTCTTAAGAGCTATTGAATGTAATAAGTTAATCACAACGATTCCTTTAAAACTATGGTTCTCTTCAGCATACAGAAGTAAAACAGACCCGCGGGATCGTCATTATCATGAGTTTGAAGACTGGCAATTCGACTGGCTACTGGAAAAATCCGGTTGGGATATTAAAGAAAAAGAAAAATGGACACATCCGGTAAATAAAATAGGATTCAGACCAATACTAAGAAAGTTTACACCCAGATATTACGCAGTTTATGCAGAAAAAACATCGCAGTTATAAAATAGGAATGATATTAGATAATGTTTATCCACCCGATCCCAGAGTAGAAAATGAAGCAATTGAATTAATAAAAAAAGGACATACCGTTTTTTTATGTTGCTTAACCTATAAGAATGAGATTAAAAAAGAAATTATAAACGGAATTCACGTTCGCAGATATCTAAGTAACACATTAGAATACAAATTATCCGCTCTCGCTTATACAATCTCAGTGTATGCGTTTTTTATGAAAAAAAAAATTAAAGATTTCATCATAAAAAACAAAATAGATATTATTCATATTCACGATATGAAAATTGCGGGTGCATGTTTTGAGGCAAATAAAAAGTTTAATTTACCGGTAGTTTTAGATTTGCATGAAAACAGACCGGAAATTATGCGGTTTTATCCTCACATGCAGAAATTATATAGTAAATTCCTGATTTCAATTAAAAAATGGAAAAAAAAAGAAGAAGAATTTGTAAAAAAAGCCAATAAAATAATTGTGGTCACTAAACACGCTAAAGAAGAACTGATTTACAGAACAGGAACAGCATCAAAAAAAATAGCAATAGTTCCTAATACTATCAGAACTTCATTCTATGAGAAAAATAATCAAAAGAAAATTCCATATACAAAAAATGAAAACGACTTCGTACTACTTTATTTAGGCGATACAGGAGTACGCAGAGGGCTAAAAACAGTTGTTTTGTCTTTGCTTAAATTAAAACAGGAGAAGAATATTAAGAATATTAAATTTATTATAGTTGGAAAGATAAGTAATTATTTAAAAAAAATAATTATTGAAAATAATATCCAGAATCAGGTTCAATTGTATGGATGGCAAACAGACACTACATTTCCGGAATGGATCCGGAAAGCCGATATATGTGTTTCTCCATTACATAAAAATATACACCACGATACTACTTATGCCAATAAAATATTCCAATACATGAGTTTTGGTAAAGCATTACTGGTCAGCAATGTAGTAGCACAAGAAGCATTAATAAAAGAGCTTAACGCGGGTTTGGTACATAAAGAAAGAGATGTAAATGATTTTACTGAAAAATTATTACAGCTCTATAGAAATGAATCGTTAAGAAAAGAATTAGGTGAAAATGGGAAAGAGTTCGTAAGAAATCATTTTACCTGGGATAAAACCTCAAAAGAATTATTAGAAATTTATACTACAATACATTGAGAGTTTTAATAGTTACATATTATTGGCCGCCGGCAGGAGGTCCCGGAGTACAGCGTTGGCTGAAATTTGTTAAATACCTAAGAAATTTTGGTATTGAACCCATCGTCTTTACACCGGAAAATCCATATTATCCAACAATAGACGAAACTTTAGGAGAAGATATACCCGAAGGAATAAAAGTAATTAAATGTCCAATATTCGACCCTAACACAATTGTTTCAAAATTAAAAAAAAAGGAAGCTCAGAGAAGTGCAGGTTTTTTAGATTCAAATCCATCGTTTTTCTCTAAATTATTACTGTATATAAGAGCGAATTATTTTATTCCTGATGCCCGAATGTTCTGGGTAAAACCAGCTGTAAAAATGTTAAAGAATTATATATCAAAAAATAATATTGATGCAATAATCACTACGGGACCACCACATAGTCTCCATTTAACAGGAAAAAAACTTAAAGAGAAGTTGAATATAAAATGGATTGCCGATTTTCGAGATCCATGGATTGGTATAGACTATTTTCATTTACTCCCTTTATCAAAATCAGCAAGAAAAAAGCATTTCCGCTTAGAAGAAGAGGTTGTAAGAAGTGCTGATGAGGTAATTATGGTTAGTAATCACGCTAAAAAGAAATATGAAGGTCTTACAAACTCAATTCATGTTATTACTAATGGTTTTGATACTGAGGAAGGTTTTAATAGAGAACCAATTCATTTAGATGAAAAATTTACCATTACCCATATTGGATCGATGAACTCAGAACGAAATCCGGTAATCTTATGGAACGTTTTAGATGAATTATCAGAAACAAATGAAGAATTTGCTGAAGATTTAGAAATAAAACTTATAGGAAAAACTGATGACTCTATTTGGAATAATGAAATACGGCACAGAAATTTCAGGCATGTAAGCAGAATTAGCTATGTGCCTCATGCAGAAGCAAAACATTATCAAAGAAAAGCTCAGGTGCTATTAATTGTTGTAAACAATTATCCAGATTCAAAAGGGATGATTCCCGGTAAAACATTTGAGTATTTACAAGCTCAAAGACCCATCATAGCGTTTGCGCCTGAGGATGGGGATTTAGCAGATATTTTGTCTGAAACTGATGCAGGAATTGCTATTGACTTTGCAAATAAAGAATTAGCAGAAAAAGAGATCACACGGCTTTATAGTAAATACAAAAATGGAACTTTACAGAATTTCTCTAAAAACTTTAATAACTATCATAGAAAACAATTAACAAAAAAATTATCAATTATTATAAAAGATTTAATTCAATAGAAATTTGGGAATAATTTTCAGACAATCATTTAAAAACACATTAATTATTTATTCAGGCTTTATTATAGGAGGTATAAATGCTGTTATATTTTATCCCAATTTTTTAAAAGAAGAATACCACGGTTTAGTAATCTTTCTGCTGTCATATTCAAATTTAATAATGCCTTTAATTGCACTAGGTGTTCATAGCACGATTATTAAGTTTTTCTCATCATATCAAACAAAAGAAGAAAAAGATAGTTTTTTATTTTCAATAATTTTTATTCCCTTATTAATAGCTTTACCTATTGGTTTTTTCTGGAATTATTTTCATGAATTCATTGTTTCAAAACTAAATGCAGAAAACCAAAAAGTAGAAAACTATACATTTTCAATATATATCATAGCTGTATGTTGTGCCTATTTTGAAGTATTTTATGCATGGACAAAAGTGCAGTTGAAAACTGTTTTAGGAAATGTTTTGAAGGAGTTTTATAACAGAGGAGTAGTCATGCTGTTACTTATTGCGGTGTTTTTTGAATTCATAACAAAATCCGGGTTTATCTGTTTGCTGACAGGCTTTTATATTCTTAGAACCTTAATTATGCTTTTCTATGCCTTAAAAGTTTATATTCCTGATATCGTATTTAAATTTCCAAAAAAAGGAAAAGAAATAGTACAGTATTCAGGGTATATATTTTTAGCCGGAAGTGCGAGTGCCATTATTTTAGATATCGATAAATTAATGATCCCAGGCAAAGAAGCTATAAAAGTAACGGGTTATTATGCCGTGGCTGTATATATAGGATCTTTTATAGAAGCACCGGGCAGAGCAATGTCTCAAATTTTACAACCGTTAACCTCTAAATCTATAAATGAAAATAATCTAAAAGAAGTAGAAAATTTATATAAAAAAAGCTCTGTTAATTTATTGATTATAAGTGGGTTATTTTTTCTACTGGTTAATTGTAATGTAACTGAATTATTTAGAATAATACCGGAAGGATATTCAGGAGGTAAACAAGTAGTTTTAATGATTTCATTCGCTAAAATGTATTCTGTGTTTTTAGGAAATAACAGAGATATTATAAATAATTCCAGGTTTTACAGAATTACACTTCCCGTAGGACTGGGAATGGCAATTTCTGTATATATATTGAATAAATTATTTTATTTTAAAATGAACTATAATACCGAAGGACTGGCTTTTGCAACGTTATTAACCATTTTTGTATTCAACAGCTTTAAACTTTGGTTTGTTCATAAAAAGATGAAGATAAATCCCTTTACAAGCAAGACAATTTTAATCTTTTCAATTATATCAGTTTTATTTCTTACATGCTATTTCTGGAATTTTTCGATACCTGAAATATATCTATATAACATCCCTGTTCATCCAATAATAAATATTCTTCTTAAAAGTATGGTAATAACAAGTATTTATTTATATGCAGTTGTGAAATTTAAAATTTCTGAACAAATAAATTCACTGGCAGATAGATTTATAAAATAATGAAGAGATTCGTCCTGAAAGAAGAGAAAGTCTTTTAAAACAGATAACTAAGCTATTTAATCCGCCAACCGGTCTGATACCTGTTTTCTGAATATGTCTGCCTGATTAGCCCTTATCAGAGTTTTCCGAAGCTTTACATTCCAGTTCAGCCTGAAATTCTTCCAGTACCGGTTTTACAGTATTCTCGGGTAAATCTGCTACTTTAATATACATTAAGCCATCCACTGCATTATTAAATTTAGGATCAACATTAAATGCAACTAGCCTGGCATTTTGCTTTAGATATTTTTTTATTAATACAGGAATTCTTAATGTTCCCGGTTCTATTTCATCAATAATTTTATCAAACTTATTCATGTCCGACTGAGTAGCATCAAACACAAAGTCTTTATCCTCGTCTTTCAATTTCACTTTAAATTCTTTCTTAGGATAAATATATTGAGCTATATAAGGATCATAATAATGTGATTTCATAAATTCAATCATTAACGACTTTGAAAAATCAGAAAACTGATTGCTTATACTTACGCCTCCCATTAAGTATTTATGATTAGGATAACGGAGTGTTACATGTACGATTCCTTTCCATAGTAAAAACAAAGGCAGTGGTTTTTGCTGATATTCCTTAATAATGAAAGCTCTGCCCATTTCTATAGTATCTTTCATCATTGAGTACAGTTCGGGTTCAATTTTGAAAAGTGAATGTATATAGAATCCGTTAATTCCATATTTCTTAAAAATTATTCTCCCTATTCCCATTCGATAAGCTCCTGCAACATTATTTAATTTACTATCCCATAATATTAAATGATGGTAATACTTATCAAATTTGTCTAAATCTAAGGAATTATTAGATCCTTCTCCAATCTCTCTGAAAGTCATTTCTCTTAAACGACCTATTTCATGCAGTATGTTAGAAATTTCTTTAGTTTCCGTAAAAAATACTTCATAATTTTTACTTACCAGTAGCCGTTTTCCTGTGCCTCTAAGCCTGTCAATCTCTTTAACAAATAATTCAGGATTTCTTTGTGAATTTATTTTTTTTGCTTTTTTAGATAATTTTAATTTTTGCGTAGAAATAAGTTTTCGGTTTTTTTCAAAAGGATTCGCCAACATATACGTTTTCTTTCTTAAAAACTCATAAAATAACGGTATTTCAGTATAGGCATCCTGATCTTTAACGCAAATAGGTTTTCCTATTCTTACTTTTATTACTCTATTTTTCTGAGAAAGCAATTCTGATGGAAGTTTCGCTGTTCTTAACGTATCGCTAATTCTCGATAGTATATAAAATAATCTACTGTTTTTAGCATGGAAATAAATTGGAATTACAGGTACTTTAGCCTTTTTAATTAATCTAACGGTACTTTCTTCCCATTCTTTATCTATCATTAATCTTCCATCCCGGTGGGTTGAAACCTCACCTGCCGGAAAAACTCCTAATGGTTTTCCTTCACGTAAATGCAATAAGGCATTTTTAATACCGGTTACACTTGATTTTGCATCCTTATGATTTTCAAAAGGATTTACAGGCATTACATAGGGCTTTAAAGGTTCTATTCTGTGTAACAAAAAATTAGCAATAATTTTATAATCGAGTCTATTCTCTGTCAGCAACCGCAATAATAGAATGCCGTCTATTCCTCCCAGCGGGTGATTAGAAATAGTGACAAATGCTCCCTCTTCAGGAATACGTTTCAAGTCTTCCTCAGGAATTTCAAATTCAATTTGAAACTCATTTAAGATTGCTTTTAAAAACGGTAAGTCTTGTAAATGTTTGTGTTTATCATAAATTTCATTTGCCTTTGAAATTCGTAAAACTTTCATTAGTAACCACCCTGTAAACGTTCCTATAAAACCTAGTTTATCAATTTTTATTATTCTCGCAATTTCTTTAGATGTAACTAAACCCATAGTAAAATTTGATAATTAAGGGGATTGCAAATATAGGAGAAAAAATAATTTGTTCAGATGTTTTCCTGGATTACCAGTTGTGCAGTTTCTGTATTAACTTGTCTTATAATAGCTCTTCCTTTCTTTTTTATCTTTTCAACGGCATTATCATCAAAATGTCGAATTGTATATAGTGTAACATCCTTATATGATTTTATATTAAAGGAGCTTTTTAAATCATTATAGAATCTATTAAAATTATTAAATTTATCCTCAATACAAACTGAAAAGCTAATTGCCGAGTTTTGAATTAAGTTTACTTTTAATCTGTAATCATGTAATTTTTTAAAAACATCACTAATATTATGTTCTACCATAAATGAAAAATCTTTAGCTGATACTGATACTAATATTTGATTCCTCCTTACTATATAACAAGGAATTTCCGGTTCTGTTCCTTTCGATTTTAATATCATTGTTCCTTCTTTATTAGGATTATCAAAAGAACGAACAAATAAAGGGATTTGTTTTTGCTCTAATGGCTGAATTGTTTTGGGATGAATTACGGAAGCTCCGTAAAATGCCATCTCAGCGGCTTCTGTGTATGATATCTTTTTAAGGAGCTCCGTTTCACTGAAAATCCTTGGATCAGCGTTTAAAACACCTTCTACATCTTTCCAGACAGTTACACTCTCTGCTTGTAAACAATACGCAAAAATTCCGGCAGTATAATCAGAACCCTCTCTTCCCAGTGTGGTTGTATTATTCCCGTCACTTCCTAAAAAACCTTGAGTAATATTTAATTTTGAAGTATCTGTTTTTTCTTTAATTCTATTTTCCGTTAGTTCCCAATAAACCCTCGCATCTCTGTGATTACTGTCTGTTATAATATAATTTCTTACATCCAACCAGGTATTGTTAATTCCCGACCATGTTAAATAAGAACTCACTATTGTTGTTGACAGCAATTCTCCAAAACCTACCATTTGATCATATACATAATCATAATCATCTGATGTATTGCTTATCATAAATCTGCTGAGTTCTCCTAACAAAAGATTAACCTTATTATATACCTCATCGCCCTCATCAAATAAACTCTTTAACATCCCGGTATGAAAATCCTTTATGACTTGAAATTCTTCATTAACTTCCTCGTATTTATTATAGTACACTTTTATCAGACGCTCAAACGCATTGGTCATTTTCCCCATTGCAGAAATAACAACCATTGTGTTTTCTGTCCCCTCATGCTGTAAAACTCTTACGATGTTTTTTACTGCATCAGAGTTTCTAATTGATGCACCTCCAAACTTAAAAATTCTCATGTATAAACCGTTCTAAATTTTGTTGATCCATTTGAGCAACTCTCCATTCATCAAAAACCACGGCACCTGTATTTTTATAAAATTCAATTGCATTCATATTCCAGTCCAATACTTCCCAGACAACCCGATTATACCCGTTTTGATATGCGTATTTCATTACCGCCCCGTACAATTCTTTTCCTGCTCCTCTTCCGCGTTTCCCGGCTGTAACCATTAAATCCTCTAAATGAATTGTTTTCCCTTTCCATGTAGAATATCTTTCATAAAACAAAGCCATCCCGATTATTTTTCCATCCTCCTCCTCAGCAACAAATGTCATAAAGCGGGGAATCTCGGAGAAACCATCATTAATTAAATCCTGAACAGAAATTTCCACAGCTTCCGGATCTTTTTCGAAAACGGCTAATTCTCTTATTAAATTAAAAATTGCTTCAGCATCTTTCTTTTCTCCCTGACGAATTTGAAAACTCATTTTAAAATTTTTCAGCAAAAATAATCTTTATATCACTTCCTTAAAAAAAATAGCAATTTACAACACTTACTCTTTATTTGTTGATTTTTTATCCCGATGAAAATAGAAAATACTCTTCAAAATCGTTGTAGTTACATAAAAAAGTTTTCATATTTGCGAACAGATAGAACTATACTCTTTTTTTTATGCCAAAAAAAAATCAAACTCTTGGTGAGTTTATTATTGAAAACCAATCCTCTTTCAAATACACCTCAGGAGAATTATCAAGACTTATAAATTCTATTCGTTTAGCAGCCAAAGTTGTAAACTATGAGGTAAATAAAGCAGGCTTGGTAGATATTACCGGAGCTGTCGGCGAAACCAATGTTCAGGGAGAAAATCAGCAAAAATTAGATGTCTATGCTAATGATAAATTTATTCAAACATTAACCAACAGAAATATCGTTTGTGGTATAACCAGTGAGGAAGAAGACGATTTTATCATCGTAGACAGTCAGGATGAAAATCATCAGAATAAATATGTCGTATTAATCGACCCTCTGGATGGATCTTCTAATATTGACGTTAATGTTTCTGTGGGAACTATTTTTTCTGTTTACAGACGTGTTACTCCGGCCGGAACTCCGGTACAATTAAAGGATTTTTTACAAAAAGGCAGTGAACAAGTCGCTGCAGGCTATGTAGCATACGGCACTTCTACAATGCTGGTATATACAACCGGTGACGGGGTTAACGGATTTACATTAAACCCTGCTATTGGTACATTTTATCTGTCACATCCTGATATGCAGTTTCCGGAGGATGGAAAAATTTATTCCGTAAATGAGGGAAATTACATTTCTTTTCCGTTAGGGGTAAAGAAATATATTAAATATTGTCAGAAAGAAGAAGGGAACCGACCTTATACCGGCAGATATATTGGATCTCTGGTTTCCGATTTTCACAGAAATATGATTAAAGGAGGAATTTATATGTATCCGAAAAGCTCCAAAGAATCTAATGGTAAGCTCCGGCTCTTATATGAATGTAATCCTATGGCATTTTTAGCAGAACAGGCTAAAGGCAAAGCAAGCAACGGATTCCGCAGAATTCTGGATATCCACCCGGAAGAGCTTCACCAGCGGATTCCTTTTTTCTGCGGAAGTAAAAATATGGTTCTGAAAATAGAAGAGTTTATGAAAGAATTTTCTTAACTAAATAATACAATAATTAAATTTTAACTTCGTTCTATTGTACTAATCATACCTCAAATAAACAATAATTATGACTTTCAAACTACCAAAATTAGAATATGCTTATAATGCATTAGAACCCTATATTGATGCCAAAACTATGGAAATTCATCATACCCGGCATCACAACGGATACACAGATAAGTTAAATGTTGCAATCGAAAAAACCGACCTGAAAGGAAAATCAATTGAAGCTATTTTAACAAACTTAGATATGAGTAACACTGCTGTTCGTAATAATGGTGGTGGTTTTTATAACCACTCCTTATTCTGGACAATAATGAACCCTGAGGACAAAGGTTCTTTATCAGGAGAATTAAAAAACGCTGTTGAAGCAAAGTTTGATTCTGAAGAAATATTTATAAAGACTTTTTCCAAAGTTGCCGCAACTCAGTTCGGATCCGGATGGGCTTGGTTATGTGTTCATAAAGGAGGAAAAGTTGAAGTCTGTTCAACATCAAACCAGGATAATCCGCTAATGCCCGGTATCGGATGCGGGGGAACCCCCGTCTTAGGATTGGATTTGTGGGAACATGCCTACTATTTAAAGTATCAAAACCGCAGACCGGATTACATTAAAACTTTCTTTAATGTAATAAACTGGAATGAAGTTCAAAGAAAATATGCTGAAGCAAAATAGTTAAATACACTTTTTCAATACAAATAAGAAATACGGCAAAAATAGCATAACATTATAATAATGAATATATTAGATATTTTAAAGTATACAATCTTATGAAAACAAAGTTTATAATTATTTGCATTGTGGCATGTAGTCTTAATTTTACCTCATTGAATACCCAAACGATTTGGAAAGGATCTAAAATAACATTTACAAAAGCTGATAATGCTGACTGGAATCTGACGGCTAATCAGGACAGAATCACCGGTAACGTTTCATTAACAAGAGAGGATGAAGGTTCTGGCTTATTTAATATTCTTAGAGATTCAGATGCTGGAAATGCTTATGAAGCTGGAAACCTCGCTCCAACAGATACGGAATGGGCTTATGGCACAACAGAAGACTATACTTCTTTAACCTACGTAAATTTGAATACTCTAATAGGAGATAGTAATTTTGTAAACATTGTTGACGGCAGAAGTATGGTACTTCACCTTATTACCGATGATATTTATATTGATATCAAATTTCTCTCCTGGACTGCAGGAAGTGTGGATGGCAATGGTGGTGCAGGAGGGTTCAGCTACGAACGTTCTACACCCAATGGACTTGTGATTAATGAAATTTTTGCAGACCCTTTAAATACCTCTGCCGGAGATGCCAATGAGGACGGAACAGGAAGCCTCCTGCAGGATGAGTTTATAGAACTCTATAATACCGCCGAAACAGCCATCGATCTTACCGGATGGAAACTGGCAGATGCTGATCAGGACAGGCATACTTTTTTACAGGGAACAGTCATTCCCGCCAGAGGCTCTCTGGTTGTTTTTGGGGGGGGGGTACACTGACAAGCATCCCGGGAGTGGTGCAAACAGCTACCACCGGGAGTTTATCTCTGGATGACGGCGGCGATACCGTTACCCTGAAAGATGCCTCCGGTACGGTCATTAAAACAGTAACCTACGGCACGGAAGCCGGAGATAATCAATCCATAGCCAGAAGCCCCGACTTTACAGGTGATTTTGTAAAACACACCACCATTACAACCAATGCCGTCCGTTTTTCACCGGGAAAAGGTAATACCGACGGCAATGTGCTGGCGTTTATAAAAAATGTAAATCATTTTGTAACTACTTGGAATACCGAAGCTGATGATGCCGGCAACACTTCAATTACCCTGCCCATAGTTACAGGAGCGTATGATGTAGATACGAATAACGACGGTACTTTTGACAAACTGAATCTTACAGGTCCACAAACCTTCGATTTAGGCAGTGCGGGGATTCATACCATTGCCGTACGCCCCAACAGCACTAATACAAAAAATGAGTTACAAATACAATTTGCCGGTGGCAGCAACCCCGGGAAACTAACCACCATAGAAAACTGGGGAACGATTGTCTGGACATCGATGAACAAAGCTTTTGAAGGCTGTACCCGTATAAGAATTCCATCTTTTGCAGGAACTCCCAATCTAAGCAAGGTAACCAGTATGACAGAAATGTTTAAGGGAGCTACCGGTCTCACGGGTAACTTAAATGCCTGGGATGTCTCAAATGTAATCAGTATGAATTCTATGTTTTCTGGTGTCGCTATTTTTACGAATGATCTAAATACCTGGAATGTGGCTAAGGTTACCAATATGAGTTCCATGTTTTATAATGCCTCTAACTTTAACGGGGATATAAGTACCTGGAATGTAAGTAATGTAACCAATATGAGAAGAATGTTTCGCGAAACCTCTAATTTTAATAACAACATAAATGGCTGGAACGTGATGAATGTGACTAATATGAATGAGATGTTTCAGGATGCCTCCGGTTTTAACGGTAACCTCAGTGCCTGGAATGTTACCGGAGTTACTGATATGAGCTTTATGTTTGATGGTGCTTCCAATTTTAACGGGAATATAAGTACCTGGAATGTCGCTAAAGTTACCCGTATGAATTCTATGTTTTCCCATGCTTCTGATTTTAACAGTGATATAAGTGCCTGGAATGTGTCCAAGGTTACTGATTTCCAATTTATTTTTAATAGTGCTACCAGTTTTAACGGTAATCTCAGTGCCTGGAATGTGGCTAAGGCTACCAATATGAATTTCATGTTTTCTAATGCTTCTGATTTTAACGGGGATATAAGTACCTGGAATGTCGCTAAGGTTACTAATATGCATTCTATGTTTTCAGGGGCTACCAGTTTTAGCAAACAAAACTATGAGAAATTGCTGTCAGAATGGTCTAAACTTACTTTACAAAACGGAGTTATTTTTTTGGCACCTCCTGTAAGTTATTGCTTCGGAAAAACAGCCAGAAATATACTGACCCATACCTATCGCTGGAGAATTGCCGGAGACAGTCTTGATTCCGACTGTCTGGATTTAAGCATTGCCGCCGATGCCCTGTTACAGGGTCCTTATAACAGCACTGCCACTTTGATGAATGATGATTTACGAACGGCAGACAGAATTCCCTTAACTTCTCCTTACAACGACGGAGCAACCGTAACCGATACCGGTATTTTTGATAATGCCGATGATGATGACGATATTGTGGACTGGGTACAGATAGAATTACGCAACAGCTCTGATATTACCGAAGTACTAACCACTGCTTCGGCACTGATTCAGCGTGACGGAGACATTGTAGCTCCCGACGGTACTTCCGATGTAACGATAAGCGGCACGGGCGGAGATTATTATGTAAGCGTCAATCACAGAAACCATATTGCTGCGTCCACAGTCGCCGCCCTGACTTTAAGTACCACAGTAACCGCCATAGACTTTACTGTTGTGGCAAACGTTACCGGAGGTACCAATGCCATGGCGGAAGTAAGTACCGGAAAATACGCCTTATTTGCTGGAGATGCGGACGGCAACAATCAGGTGCAGACAGGAGACTATAACGTTGCGGCGACCCGCATCGGGCAGTCGGGATATTTCGGGAGTGATACCGATATGAACGGCGAGGTGCAGATTACAGACCTTAACTTGTTTATTGCAAGAGCCATAGGTAACGGGATACAATTTTAGTATGTTTTCATATTTTCGGATAAGAGGTACCGGACTTTTTAAAATAGGAGTCCTTGTACCTCTTATCTTTTTGAATTAATACCGGTATGAGCGATGAAGTACAAATTTCAGATTGTAACTTGCTTATTGCGGGAGCCACAAAACACCCCGTTGATTTCATCTCCCGCTCCTCCCTTAAAGCAAAAACTCAATAAAACCCCTTCCGGAAACAGAAAAATAACCCCGGTAAGTGTTCTGGATTCCGAAAGCGAAATTCCCCGGAAAAAAAATACCCTGTAAGGAAATCTTTCAATTTATGACTATATTTGTACAATCAAATGATTTTACTATGTACCTAAAAAAAATTTTATATTTCTGTTATTTTATAAGTATCGTTACGGGCTACGCCCAAAACCATTTTGTAACTACCTGGAACACCGAAACCGGGGATGCCGAAAGCACTTCGATTTGGACCGGATCCAAAGTAACATTTACAAAAGCCAATGGTGCGGACTGGAATCTCCCGGCTAATCAGGACAGAATTACCGACAACGTTGCGTTAACAAGAAAGGGGACTAAAGCCTTATTTAATATTATTAAAGAGACCCATGCCGGAAATACCAACGCTGGTAGTGCCGCACCGGCAGATACGGAGTGGGCCTACGGCACAACAGCAGACTATACTTCTTTAACTTATAAAAGTCTGCCCGCCTTAATAAACGGTAATGGATTTAGACACATTGCTGGTAACAGAAATATGGTACTCCACCTTATTACCGATGATATTTATATTGATATCAAGTTTCTCTCCTGGACTAATGACAATCTCGGAGGCGGTTTCAGTTATGAACGCTCTACACCGCCGAATACCCTTGTGATTAACGAAATTTTTGCAGATCCTTTAAATACAATTGCCGGAGATGCCAACGGAGACGGAACGGGAAATCCCCTGCAGGATGAATTTATAGAACTGTATAATACCAGTAAAACCCCCATCGATCTTTCCGGATGGAAACTGACGGATGCCGCTCAAGACAGGCATATCTTCCCGGAGGGAACTCTCATTCCCCCTGAAGAATCCTTGGTTGTTTTCGGCGGAGGGACTCCCGGAAATACCCCCGGATTGCTACAAACGGCTTCCGAAGGAAGTTCTTTATTTCTGGACGACACCGGGGATACCGTTACCCTGAAAAATGCCTCTGATACGGTCATCACATCAGTAACCTACGGTGCGGAAGCCGGTGATGACCGTTCCATAGCCCGAAACCCCGACTTTACGGGTAATTTTGTAAAACATACCGCCATCACAACCAACAATGTTCGTTTTTCCCCGGGAAGAGACAATACCGACGGCAGTGCCTTGGCACTTGTGAAAGATATGAATCATTTTGTAACTACCTGGAATACCCAAGCCGGTGAGAGCGGAAGCACCTCGATTACCCTGCCCGTAGTTACAGGAGCCTATGATGTGGACACCGACAACGACGGTACTTTTGACAGGCTGAATCTTACAGGGACACAAACCCTCGATTTAGGCAGTGCGGGGGTTCATACCATTGCCGTACGCCCCAATGCCGCCAACAGAGAAAATGAATTACAAATCCTGTTTGCCAACGGAAACAAGGCTGCCAAGCTAACCACAATAAACAACTGGGGTACCATTGTCTGGAAATCCATGCGTAAGACCTTTCGGGGATGCTCCAACATGAACATTGCCGCGGCAGCGGACACTCCCGATTTAAGCAAGGTAACCGACATGAGCGGGATGTTTCGGGGAGCTGCCAGTCTTAACAGTGATCTCAGTAGCTGGAATGTCGCGAACGTAACCGATATGAGCCAGATGTTTCAGAGAGCTGACACTTTTAACGGAGATGTAAGTACCTGGAATGTGTCGAAGGTAACCAACATGACCAATATGTTTTACAGAGCTTCTAAATTTAACGGGGATGTAAGCACTTGGAATGTGTTAAACGTAACCGATATGAACGGGATGTTTTTAGGGGCTTCTGCTTTTAACGGCGATCTCAGCAGCTGGAATGTGGCGAAGGTAGCCGATATGAGGGATATGTTTTTAGAGGCTTCTGCTTTTAACGGGAATCTCAGTACCTGGGACGTGTCGAAAGTAACCAACATGAACGCGATGTTTTTAATGGCTTCTGTTTTTAACGGCGATCTCAGCACCTGGAATGTGGCGAAGGTAACCGATATGGCCAGCATGTTTGAGGACGCTACCGTTTTTAACGGCGATGTAAGTGCGTGGAATGTGGCAAGCGTAACCGATATGGGTTCTATGTTTCAGAACGCTGTCGTTTTTAACGGCGATGTAAGTGCGTGGAATGTGGCAAGCGTAACCAATATGAGTTCTATGTTTGAGGGAGCTACTGTTTTTAACGGCGATGTAAGTTTATGGAATGTATCGAAGGTAACCGATATGAGTGCCATGTTTCATAATGTTGCCGGTTTTAACAGCGATGTAAGTGCGTGGAATGTGGCAAGCGTAACCGATATGAGTGCCATGTTTTATGTTGTTCATCATCATGGTGGTATTTTTAACAGTGATGTAAGTGCGTGGAATGTCGCGAATGTAACCAATATGAGTTCTATGTTTCATGCTGCCAGAGTTTTTAACGGGGATGTAAGTGCGTGGAATGTTGCGAAGGTAACCGATATGAGTAATATGTTTCGTGGTGCTATAGGTTTTACGGGGAATCTAAGTGCATGGAATGTGGCAAGCGTAACCAATATGAGGGAGATGTTTCGTAGTGCCACAGGCTTTAACAGTGATGTAAGTGCGTGGAATGTCGCGAATGTGACTAATATGCACCTGATGTTTGGTCTTGCTCGCAGTTTTAACGGTGATCTCAGTGCCTGGAATGTATCTAAGGTTACTGATATGAATTTTATGTTTTCTAATGCTACCAGTTTTAGCAGACAAAACTATGAGAAATTACTATCAGGATGGTCTGAACTTACTTTACAAAACGGAGTTACTTTCACAGCCCCCTCTGTGAGTTATTGCTTCGGAAAAGCAGCCAGAGATATACTGACCGATACCTATGGCTGGAGAATTAAAGGAGATAGTCTTGATTCCGACTGCCTGGGTTTAAACATTGCTGCCGATGCCCTGTTACAGGGACCTTATAACAGCACTGCCGGTATGATGAATGATGATTTACGAACGGCAGACAGAATTCCCCTAACCTCTCCTTATAATGACGGAGCGACCGTAACCGGCACCGCTGTTTTTGATAATACCGATGATGGCAACGATATTGTGGATTGGGTACAGATAGAATTACGCAACAGCTCCGATATTACCGAGGTACTGACGACTGCATCGGCATTGATTCAGCGTGACGGAGACATTGTAGCTCCCGACGGGACTTCCGATGTAACGATAAACGGCACGGGAGGAGATTATTATGTAAGTGTGAATCACAGAAACCATATTGCGGCTGCTACAACCGCCGCCCTGACTTTAAGTGCAACAGCCACCGCCATAGACTTTACCGCCGTGGCAAACGTTACCGGCGGCACCAATGCCATGGCGGAAGTGAGTACGGGAAAATATGCTTTATTTGCAGGAGATGCGGACGGCAACAATCAGGTGCAGACAGGAGACTATAACGTTGCGGCGACCCGCATCGGGCAGTCGGGATATTTCGGGAGTGATACCGATATGAACGGCGAGGTGCAGATTACGGATCTTAACTTGTTTATTGCGAGAGCTATAGGTAACGGGATACAGTTTTAGTGTTTTTTATGTTTTAGATAAGGGGTAACTTTTTTAGAATTTTAGTCTTTTTGCTTCTTATCTTTTTTAAAGGGTAAGTTATTATTAATTTGATTATCAGTTATTTGTATTTTTTCTGATAAAAATAAAATAGCTAAAGAATATGAGTTTGCTCTAAAGAAAAAAGAGAAAATATTTGTAAAATTAATTATTTATCTTAAATTCGCATCCGCTGATGAATCATTGGCTCATAGTGTAATGGTAACACACCGGTTTTTGGTGCCGTTATTCTAGGTTCGAATCCTAGTGAGCCAACAAAAAACTTTCTTAATCCGTTGATTTTAAATATTTTTTAGGAGAATGGTTTATACAAATCTGATTTCTGATATTGTATCAGAAACGTAGTCTGTATAATTTAAAGAAATTGCTTTTCGTTTTTTTTCTACTGAAGTTGTACTAATTGTTTCTGTATTATTTCTTTTTATTTTTAAAGATGTTTCTAAGCACCCAATCGTTTCATTCTGATGAAAACGTATGATTTCTTCCTGTGTTGGATTGGAGTTTTGCTGCAACCAATTATGAAACCATTTTTTTCTTAACTTTTTCATCTCAGAATTATAGAGTGTGGAGCTTGACCAGATATGAGGTTTTTTTTCTAATTTTATAAGACTTTTCTGCTCTCCGGTCCACACCAGTTCATAAACATTTAAGTAAGTATTCCAATCTATCAGAACAATAGTAAAAGGTTCAATTTCTGACAAATCCAGTTTTTCAATATCTTTTACAGGAGTATCAGTTTTTAATAATTCTTTAACGATAACGCCTCTGCTTTTTTTATAACCTGCTTTTTTTTCATGCTTAACGAAGCCTCCGTTCAGCAAACAGATTATTCTGTTTTTTTCACTTACCCCAATCCATGTTCCTTCTGCCAGTTCATCCTTCGGATACATCAACTCAACATTATCTTCTATATATTTCCTGGGAGAGATAGTTTTTCTTTTGGGATTCTCATCCCTGTTTGATGTTAATATAAAACCATTATTTTCTAAAGGGAGATAGGTAACTGTACACATTCAGTTTTCTTTTATAATTTCTAACAATTAGGTTATAGTTGTTAGTTAGTGACTAAACATTACAAAAAAAGTATAAAAAATTGTATATTTGTGAAACCAAAGTTATCACTTATATAATCAATAAACAAACAAAATCATGGGAAAAGGATTTTTCAATGTGCCTTTGGCAATAAATGAGCCTGTAAAAGAATATGCTCCCGGTTCTCCGGAAAGAGAAAGTGTGCTAAACCAATATAAAGCTTATTTCAGTGGCTTTGTTGATGTATCAATGTATATTGGCGGTGAAGAGGTAAGAACGAATAACACCATAAATATAGCTCCTCCTCACGATCATCAGCATATAATAGGACAATATCATACGGGAAACAAAATACACGCTCAAAAAGCAATTGATGTTGCTTTGGAAACCCGCAAAGAATGGGTTCAAATGCCATGGGAACAGAGGGCTGCCATTTTTTTACGTGCAGCTGAGTTAATTGCCGGACCATACCGTGCAAAGATGAATGCATCGACTATGATAGCACAATCAAAAACCATTTATCAGGCGGAAATAGACGCTGCCTGTGAGCTAATCGATTTCCTGCGTTTTAACATTGAGTATATGTCTGAAATTTATAGTGAGCAACCTGATTCTGGTGAAGGTATCTGGAACAGAGTTGAATACAGGCCTTTGGAAGGGTTTGTATATGCAATTACTCCATTTAACTTTACAGCAATTGCTGCTAACTTACCTGCTTCTGCGGCAATGATGGGTAATACTGTAGTTTGGAAACCTTCAGACAGTCAGGTATTTTCTGCGAATGTAATTGTAGAAGTATTCAGAGAAGCAGGCTTACCCGACGGTGTTATTAATGTCGTTTATGGTAACCCTGAAGAAATTACTGATGCAGTATTATCATCGCCTGATTTTGCCGGATTACATTTTACCGGGTCAACATTTGTTTTCAAAGAATTATGGAAAAAAACAGGGGAAAACATCCACACCTATAAAACATATCCCAGAATTGTCGGAGAAACCGGAGGTAAGGATTTTATTATTGCTCATCCTTCAGCAAATCCAAAGCAAACAGCTACAGGAATTAGCCGTGGTGCTTTTGAATTTCAGGGTCAAAAATGTTCAGCTGCCTCAAGAGTGTATTTACCTGAATCTATTGCCGGTGAAGTATTAGATTTTGTAAAAGAAGATATTGCTTCGTTTAAAATGGGTTCTCCGGAGGATATGAGTAATTTTATTACTGCTGTAATTCACGAAAGATCATTCGATAAGTTAACCGGGTACATTGACAGAGTTAAAAATGATAACGATGCAGAAATTATTGCCGGAGGTACTTACGATAAGAGCAAAGGTTATTTTGTGGATCCGACGATAATTTTAACTAAAGATCCTAAATATACTACTATGTGTACAGAGTTATTTGGTCCTGTAGTTACGATTTATGTTTATAAAGATGCTGACTGGGCTAAAACTTTAAAATTAGTAGATAAAACTTCAGAATACGCATTAACAGGGGCTGTATTCTCAACAAACAGGTATGCCGTTGCCGAAGCTACTAAAGCTTTGGAAAATTGTGCAGGTAACTTCTATATTAATGACAAACCAACCGGAGCAGTGGTAGGACAACAACCTTTTGGAGGTGCCAGAGCTTCCGGAACGAATGATAAAGCAGGGTCTGCTCAAAACTTACTACGCTGGGTATCTCCCCGCTTAATTAAAGAAACATTTGTTTCTCCGTCTGATTATCGTTATCCGTTTTTAGGATAAAAATGGTTGTCGTTACTGAATAGTTGTAGCTATGTTTAGCTGACACCAAGACATATCCTCAACAGAGAATAAAATATAAATCAAAGGCAATCTGTATAAGATTGCCTTTGATTTATTTCAGGGTCACAAAGTTTTAGCGGGTTCATTATTTTGTGACTGAATATTTTTCAACATTTGTTTTGTCATCAGTTCCAAATCGAAAGAATGACTCCAGTTCCAATCTTCCCTGGCTTTGGCATCGTCAATTATCTGAGGCCAGCCGGTAGCAATTTGTTGTCTGAAATCGGGTTTATATCTAACTGTAAAACCGGGAATATGTTTTTTAATTTCTTCAGCAATTTCTTTGGGAGTAAAACTCATTGCCGCCAAGTTATACGATGTTCTGATTTTTATTTGATTATTATCAGCTTCCATCAACTGAATGGTTGCGTCAACTGCATCATCCATATACATCATTGGTAAGCGTGTATTTTCTTCTAAAAAACATTCGTAATCTGCTTTTTCTATAGCTTTAAAGTAAATATCTACCGCATAATCCGTAGTGCCTCCTCCCGGTTTTGTTTTCCAGCTTATAATTCCCGGGTAACGAATACTTCTAACATCAACATTATATCTCCTGAAATAATAATTACACCAGTGTTCTCCTGATATTTTACTTATTCCATATACAGTTGAAGGTTCCATAATGGTTCGTTGAGGAGCATTCATTTTAGGTGAAGTAGCTCCGAATACAGCCATGGAGCTTGGCCAGTAAACTCTTTTTATATGTTTTTCTTTAGCAAGATTTAATACAATTAAAAGAGATTTCATATTTAAGTCCCATGCTTTTAAAGGTATTTTTTCTCCCGTAGCAGAAAGAATTGCAGCCATTAAATAAACATGAGTAACTTGGTATTTTATAATTATTTGTAAAATTCTCTCTTTATCCGTTGCATTTACAATTTCAAAAGGTCCCGATTCTACAAAGTCCCTTTCTCCTTTTTTAATATCAGAAGCAATTACATTATTGCTTCCATGTATTTTACGGAGTTTCTGAGTAAGTTCAGTGCCAATTTGCCCACATGCTCCAATAATTAAAATAGTATCATTCATTTATAAAATTTATTTCAGTTGCTCACAAAGTTAATAATTTTAAAAGTCATACTGTTTATTTACTGTTTTGTATTTTCTTTTTAGAAAAAATAGCAGAAAAAGCATATTTTTGCACAGGTAATTTTTTTAAAATGTTTAAATTTTATAGCCCATACCTTGTAATCGTTTTACTTTTTTTTAGTTGTAAGAAAGTAACACAATCTCAAAACACAACTCTAACAGAATCTGCTATGAATACTAAAGTAACTCATAAAAGGGTTGCCGGGTTTTCTGATTTAGCTCAAAAAAAAATTGGAGACTGGAGAGAATATAGTGAACTTAATGAGTTTCTGACTCATTTTAATTCTATATCTCCTAATGAAGCCTTACAAATGGCAACGGAGTTAAAAGGGCTTACTAAAAATTTAAAAGATAGTTTAAAAATTGACATTTTAAAAATTGATGCTTTAAAAGCACGGGTTAACGTATTTGAAAATGAAGTTTTAAGATTAAATGATATGGCTCTTATCCCTGCTGTTAAAGCGAAAGAGGTAAACAGCCAGATAGATAAAATCTTATTGGTTTTTGGCAGTTACAACAACAAAGTAAATACCATTTACAGTAAAGAGCAGTTTAATCAGGAGATTAACCCGGATGATTTCTTTGAGTTGAGATCGATTCACGGAAATGCAAATGAATTCAAAAAAACAGAATAAATCTTCGGGCTTTAAACCATTTTCAGTATGCTTTTGCAAAAAGAACTTTTCTACTCGATTTATTTCCCGTCAGGATACATTTCCCTTCCTTCTCTTTTGAATTATCTGGAATACATCGTATAGTAGCTTTAGTCAATTTTTTAATTTTATCTTCTGTTTCTTCAGTTCCATCCCAATGAGCGGAAATAAAACCTCCTTTATTTTCAACAACCTCTTTAAATTCTTCAAAGGAGGTTACTTCCGTTAAATGATTTTTTCTATATGTTATAGCCTTATTATATAATTCATCCTGAATATTAAGTAACAATTTTTCAATAAGATTGACCAATTCTTCCTGAGTTACTGTTTGCTTTTCAAAAGTATCCCTGCGAACAACCTCTGCCGTTCCATTTTCAATATCTCTATTTCCTATAGCTATTCTGATAGGTACCCCTTTCAGTTCATATTCAGCAAATTTAGCTCCGGGTCTCATCGTATCTCTATCATCAAATTTAACCGATATCTTCTTAACTTTTAATTCTTCAATCACTGCTTGCATCTTTTTAGAGATAATATTCAACTGTTCCTCTCCTTTGTATATAGGAACAATAACAACTTGAATTGGTGCTAATTTTGGAGGTAAAACTAATCCGGCATCATCTGAATGCGTCATAATCAATCCTCCTATTAACCGGGTTGACACTCCCCAGGAAGTTGCCCAAACATACTCTTGTTTTCCCCGTTTGGATGTATATTTTACATCAAAAGCTTTAGCAAAATTCTGACCTAAAAAATGTGATGTTCCTGCCTGTAATGCTTTTCCGTCCTGCATTAATGCCTCAATTGTATATGTATTATCAGCTCCGGCAAAACGCTCACTCTCAGATTTAATACCTCTAATTACCGGCATTGCCATAAATTGTTCAGCAAATGTTGCATATACTTCCTGCATTTGTTTTGCTTCAGCCTCAGCTTCTTGTTTAGTAGCATGAGCTGTATGCCCTTCCTGCCATAAAAATTCTGAGGTGCGTAAAAAAAGACGGGGACGCATCTCCCAGCGAACAACATTTGCCCACTGATTTATTAGTAATGGCAAATCTCTGTGGGATTGAATCCAACCCTTATATGTGTTCCATATAACTGCTTCAGATGTAGGTCGCACGACAAGTTCTTCTTCTAATTTTGCCTGAGGGTCTACTCGTAATTTTCCTTTATTATTAGGATCAGCTTGTAAACGATAATGGGTAACTACTGCACATTCTTTTGCAAAGCCTTCTGCATTTTTTTCTTCTGTTTCAAATAAACTTTTAGGAACAAAAAGAGGGAAATATGCGTTTTGATGTCCTGTTTCTTTAAACATTCTATCTAATTCCGATTGCATTTTCTCCCAGATTGAAAAACCGTAGGGCTTAATTACCATGCATCCCCTGACGGCAGAGTTTTCAGCTAAATCAGCTTTAACTATTAATTCATTATACCATTTTGAATAATCTTCTGTTCTTTTTGTTAAATGTTTATTCATAATCAAAAGTTTGGCACAAAAATTGTTTATTCTTTTATGTTAATTCACAGTTACAAAATTACATTAAATTAGTAATTGCTACAACAGATTTATTTTTACTGTTAACTTTAAAAAATATAAGGATTATGGAGTCACATCATATTAAAACCGGGTTCTCACTTTATTTCATATCATTACTGGTGATAACTAGTATAGTTTCCTGTGGCACCACTCAGAGGGCTTCAGGCAATGATGATGGGATTTATGCAGATGATTTGGAAATGCCACAGCGTAAAATAATTGCGATTGATAAAAAAGAGTATGATGGTTATGATGAAAATTATTTTACGAAAGAACTTGAACGGTTAGATAATCTAAATAATATAGATATTATAACAGACATTGAAAATTACAAATCAGAAGACTATGATTTCGAAGGTACCTTAGATAATAATAATCGAGAATTAGAAACTCAGATTTCCACTAATAAAGAACCCTGGGGATATAATAGCAGTTCTGATGTTGTAGTTAACGTTAATACTTTTGGAGGCTACAGCAGATTTGGATGGGGAATATATGACCCTTTTTGGGATCCCTATTGGGAAAGACCATGGAGTTTCGGATGGGGGAATCGTTGGGGGAGGTACAATTCTTATTGGTATCCTTACCCCTTTTCTCATTACCGGAATTCTGCATTTTATGCAGGAACAGGCGGTTTTTATAATCCATATTACTGTCTTTCTTATTACAATTACAGATATGGTTACAGAAATTATCGTCCATACAGATATAATTACAGAAAGAGGTATTATAATAGAGGTTATAGAAAAGGTACTTATAAAGGAAATCGTTCAATAACAACAAATTCAGGAAAATTATACTCCGGAGATAAATCAAAGATCATTTCCCGGCGTTCTTCAAATATTTACAGAAGAACCCCCGGAAATATCCAGAAAAACAGAAGTATTTCAAGAAACAGGAGATTAAATTCCGTAAGAAGAAAATCCGATTCAGAAACCAACAGGAATTCCGGCAGAACAAAAACTTATAACCCTGTCAGAAGTACCCCGGATAATAATAAATACAGAAGTTATAGACCTTCAAACAGGCATGTTAGAAGTAGAACATATCCTTCCGGAAGCAGAAGCTTTTCTTCAAAATCATCGAACTTATCAAGATCAAGAGGGTTTTCTTCCGGGAGCAGAAGTTCAAGAAGATAATCAATTCTTAGTATTTACGTCTAATAATAAAAAAACATGAAAAAAATTATATTTTTTATAGCATTAATTATTACTATGACAGAATCTTCATATTCGCAATTTTCAAATTATAATGATCTGGGAATCTTATTTTCGAAAGACGAGCGAAACGGAACAGCCAGATTCAATTCGATGGCAGGTGCTTTTGGTGCACTTGGTAGCGATATTTCTGCAACAGATATTAATCCTGCTGGTGCTGCAGTAGCAAGACAGAGTAAAGCTTCTATAACATTAGAAAACATAAGTACAGATTTTGGTGTAAATTACTATGGAAGTTCTGATAATCTTAAACATGAAAGATTAAATTTAAGTCAGGCAGGAGTTATATTTATTTTTGATGGAGCAAAGATATCAAATAATGAAGATTGGAACAGGTTTGGGTTAACTTTCAATTATAAAGTGAAAGCTGATTTTAACAATCTATATAGAGGAAGCGGAAATAGTAATTTTTTATTCTTTGACGAGCATATTAATGATGTAAATGATTCTAAAAATACATTTGACAGATCAGTATCACAAGATTTCTCAAAAGAAACCAGCGGAATAAACAGAGTCGTCAGTATAGGGTTCTCGGCAGTTCATGATAATAAGATCTTTATTGGGGCTGCTTTAAAATTACATGACTTGGAATATAAAGAAACAGCATTTTTAAGAGAGATTAACGATGACATCAATGGAAATGAGCTAGAAGTTGAAGATTTTAATGAGCGTTTCATTGACGGAAATGGATTTTCTTTTAATATTGGCTTTATTTATAAGTTAAATAAATACATCCGTATTGGTGGTGCCTATGAATCACCTGCCTGGTATCAAGAAATTTTTGAAGATCAAATATCCAATTTAACAATGTTTGATGTTCCGGATTTAAATATTTCAGGGGCAGAAGAAAGAAGTGTAGAGGGTCCTTATTCTTTACAATTCACAACACCTGCAAAACTTACTGCCGGTGGAGCTTTAATTTTTGGAAAAAAAAGGATTGGTTAGCTTTGATTATACCTACAGAGATTTCAGAAATGTGCGATATAATGAAGGGGATCCTATATTACAGGATGCTAATCGAATTTTTTCAATAGATTTCAGAGCGATCCATGCCTTTAATCTGGGTACCGAATGGATATTTGACCGATTGAGTTTAAGAGGTGGGTATTTCTATGAAAAAAATCCGAATCTGCGAGAAGGAGGAGATACAAATACAGATAATTTAAGAGGTTTTACTGTGGGTTTAGGGTATAATTTCGGGAATACTCAAGTAGAATTATCATACTTAAAATCTGAAAGCGACGAGTTTTACTCTCTTTACAATTTAGAGGATATAGATGTAAATAATAATACTTTCAGAATATCTGCAGGTCTGACTTTTTATTTATAAAAATTACTATGTTATCTATGTTTTTTTGAGTAATCTCTTAAAAACATATAAAACCCGGTGCTTCAATCCTGAATGGTCTTAATTCTTCAAAAAAATATATTTCCTCTAAGTCTATATAGAATCAACCGTTTCTAAACCTGAGGTGTTTTTTCTCTAATAATTATAAGTATTAATATTAGTTCCAAGGTGGTGCATCCGTATGAATAAAGAGTGAGAGCGTTTATTTGTGAATGAAATTTAATAAGATATAATAGGCCTCCTGTTTTTATTAAGAATGAAAGAAGAACAAAGAAAAATAATTTCGGCAGTATTTTTTTTATATAAAAAATATATGCCATTGGTGAACTAACAAAAAGAAAAATAAACCAAACAGCAAACAAACTGCTTAACTTACCTGATAACTCCCATTGATCTCCCAGTACAAAAACGAATAATTCTTTTCCAAACAACAAAAACGGCA